>DGHR01000013.1:0-1162 GCA_002392745.1 Bacteroidales bacterium UBA3843
GCTCAGTTGGTAGAGCAACTGACTCTTAATCAGTGGGTCGAGGGTTCGAGCCCCTCGGGGGACACAAAAAAGACACTTTCGGGTGTCTTTTTTCGTTTATTTGCCGTCCCGTACTCCCTCTCAATTACGCACAAGTGTGATCGGGCTTTTATCGGACTCTTGTCGGAGTTTTATCGGAGTTTTATCGTATTTATGTGGAGGATTGGTTTAGAGGAGGGATTGGTCCTCGGTTACAACCCTTCGGCGAAGCGTTCTGCCTCTTGTATCTGGTCTATTTTTCCGACATCCATCATGCGGTAGTTCTGCGGAATGTACGACAGCAACTCTCCCTTTCGTTTGGCTACAACGACATCAAGATAGGAATCTATCAGCGAGAATTTGTCCCCGTAGAACAAGGCTGTTTCTTCCAGCAGCGGAAAGAAAGCGGGACTGAGTATCTGCATGCCTGAAAATGCTAGACGCTGCCAGTTATCCACCTCACGCAGATTGATACTTTTTCCGTCAATAATACCCGGGCGGCAGTCACCCGTAGCTATATTTCTCCAGCAACGCAGGCGGTGGTATTCATCAAAGAAGAGATAGCGCTGGGTGGGACGTTCGGATACAACAAGAAAACCTAAATCTGATGGATTGTAGGCTGCCATCAACGCGCGAATGTCTATATTGCTCAGAATATCCACATTACAGGCGAGTACCGGTTTGTCTTTCCCCAACAGTCCCTCTCTCCAAGCCTTTCTCAGACCGCCTCCTGTGTCCAACAATTGGTCTCGCTCATCCGAGATAGTGATATTAGCGCCCCATCCGTCATTGGCACGGACAGCATCTATAATCATGTCCGGAAAATGATGTACGTTCACCACAATATCCCTGATACCGGCGTCGCACAATTTCTCTACCTGCCATTGCAAAAGCGGCTTGCCGGCAAGCGGAACAAGCGCCTTGGGCATTGTATCGGTGAGCGGTTTGAGCCTCGTACCCAACCCCGCTGCAAAAATGACTGCTTTCATATTCAATCCATCAATTCATCAATCCATCAAAATTTTCACTTGTTGAAAATAATCGTGCCCTTGCGGCTAAGAATCCATCAATCCATCAATCCATCAATCCATCAATCCATCAATCCATCAATCCATCATTCATCAATTCATCAATCCATCAATCC
>DGHR01000013.1:1271-104421 GCA_002392745.1 Bacteroidales bacterium UBA3843
TAATCGTGCCCTTGCGGCTAAGAATTCATCAATTCATCAATTCATCAATCCATCAATCCATCAATCCATCATTCTATCAATGCCTTGTTCCCTGTGAATGAGATGTATCCGTACGTGGTATTTCTCTTTTAGATGTTTGGCTACATGTTCGGCGCAATAGACCGAGCGGTGCTGCCCGCCCGTACAGCCGAAGCATACTTGCAGGTGCGCAAAGCCGCGTTCGAGGAAACGCTCCGTATGGTGGTCCACCAGCTTGTACACACTCTCCAGAAACGTCAGTATTTCCCCGTCTTTCTCCAGAAAATCAATCACCGGTCGGTCCAGTCCGGTCAGTTGTTTGTATTTATCGTACTTGCCGGGGTTGTGCGTACTGCGGCAGTCGAAGACATACCCTCCGCCGTTGCCGGACCCGTCTGCAGGAATACCGCGCTTGAAGGAGAAGGAATAAACCGTGACCGTCAGACCGTTCTGCGGACTGTCAGTCTGCCGCGAAGAAGCGGAAACACATTCCCCTGCCCCTTTCGCAAACGAGGGTGTCAGAACGGAGAACAGGCTTTGTGCCAACTCATGGATATACGGATACGCTGTGGCCAGTTCGCTATAGATGACGAATAGTTCATGCAGGTTCTTGAGGGCGTTAGGGATGGACTCCAGGAAATGGGGTTTGCGTTCGAAATAACCTCTGTAGCCGTATGCTCCGAGCACCTGGAGAGTGCGGAACAGCACAAAATACGGCAGCGCCTTTCTCCATTCTCCTTTCTCCAATTTCCAATTTCCAATCTTCATTTTTCCCGCCTCGTCCAGATAGGCGTCGATGAGTTGTTCACGCAGGCTTTGGGGAATATTCGCCTTGGCTTGCCATAGGAACGAAGCCACATCATACTGGGTCGGTCCTCTTCTGCCGCCCTGGAAATCAATGAAATACGGTTCCCCGTCTTTTATCATCACATTGCGGCTCTGCATATCGCGGTAGAGGAAACAGCCCTTCGCCGCTTCTCCCTCCTGAGGAGACAGCAGTTTTGCTACCATCTTGTCGAAATCGTCCTCCAGTTTCGGTTCTGAAAACTCTATCTTCGTGCCCTTTAGGAAGCAGTATTTCCAATAGTTCAAATCCCAGCGGATGGAACGCTCGTCCATGGCGGGGACGGGGAAACAGACGCTCCAGTCCAGACCTTCCGCACCTTCATATTGTATATGCGCGAGTGCACGGATGGTTTTTTCCAGCAGCGCGCGTTCTTCCGGCAGAAAACATCCGGTCTCGCGCCCATGCTTGATGGCATCGAAGAGCAAGGTGTCACCCAGGTCCTCCTGGGTGTAACTCATCTCGTCTTCGCTGACCCATAGCACCTCGGGCACGGGTAACCCTTTCCGGTGGAAATGCCGTGCCAGATAGACGAACGCGTGGTTCTCGGCGCGGTTGGTTCCTTCCACGCGGATGACACTTCGTCCCTTCGCGTCTGCCTCACGGGTGTATTTGCGGTTGCTTCCCTGTTGTAGAATTGTTCCCATAGTTGCTTCAATTTCGCTGCAAAGATAGTAAAAATATTTGAGACGAGCAAATACCACGCACAAATAAATGCATAAATAGTAAGATTAGCCCCAGATAAAACTGATTTGTGCAATGTTTCTAAATATCTCATTTTTAGCGTTTTGCAAAACAGTTATCGGAGGCAATTCGGACTAATCTCGGAGTAATCTCGGAGGCAAGTGCTATGCAACACCTACTCATTAGTCCCAAAAGAATTTCCGATTATTAAGATTTACGGTTACTTGTTCCCCTTTGCCCGATTGTGGGTCTGGCAGAGCATTTGACAGTTGGAGATGTCCGTTGCACCGCCTTTAGACCAAGCGGTAACATGGTCGGCATCCATTTCCGTCAGTTTCCATATACGCGTACGATTGGCATCGTGACCGATGGCACACAACGGACAGTTGGAAACCTCATGTTTCCTGGCTTCTTCCGTCTGGCGGGCATAGACGCTTTTCTTGGTCGGCTCATCGAAACAACGCACTTCCAACAGTTTGGTGTCTTGGCAACCGCCGAGAATATATTCATAGATACCTTTTTTGTTCTTCACGTAGTAGTCTTCATATAGTTCGCGCTGTTTGGCTGCCACTTCCGAAGGGTCGTAGGGATTCTTATGATATTTCTCATAGAGTTCGCCCCATGGCAGACCGCACATCTCTTTTTCTATGTTGGTAAACACACCGCTTGCCCAGTCGATGACGCTGTTAAAATAGGTCTCCATTTCGCGGATGTTATCATCGTTGCGGTGGAGCGACATATATTTGCTGACCTCGCCACGGCTGGCCCATTCCAATGCGGTGTGCAGGTACGCTTGGCGTTTCACGTTTCCGCGCAGGAAAGCCGCCCATTTGTTGATATTGGCGTTTTGTGAATTGGAGAACACCTCTTTGGCTTTTGTGACAAACGGACCGCAATAAACAGCATTCAAAATCTCCTGTTCCTCCAAAGGAAGCCCGACGATATTGATGGTCTTGAACCATTCTTTGATTTCGCTTTCCGTTCCTTCACATTCATAGACCAGCAGTTCAGTTTGTAGAATCTTCTTTTTGAGATCTTCCGCCATGTAATCAAAATACTGCTCCATGCCGTTAATGCGGATGGCGAACTTGCGCGTAAGGAAACGTCCCAAAGAGGTGATTCGCTGCTGCCCGTCCAGTACTTCCAAATGGTTATCGTCCACTCGGTTAAAGTACAGCAAACCAATTGGATAGCCTTTGAGCACGGACTCAATGACTGCTATCTCGCGCGCGCCGTTTTGTTCGGCATATAGATAATTACGCTGATACTCCGGCTGAATGGTCAGTTTGCCCGAAAGACCAAACAGACCTTTGCCTTCTGCCTCGTTGTAAGTAAACCCTTTGCAGATTTCCTCAACGGTATATATCTTACGTTCTGCTTTCATGGTATTTATTGTTTTTTGCGGATTAGTATACGTGCGTATGGCTTTTGTGGAATACCATCCTCGTCTATATAATATAATTGACCATCTCGAAGACTTTTATTCAGTTTCTTCAATTCTCGCGGATAAGGAGCGAGTCCTAACTCTTTACCAGAATCGCCTTGAGTTTGACCAATAATTACAAATTGTTCTGGACAATATTTATCAAGAAAAGAAAGGGGAACTCCGATTGTTCCATTATAATCAGATGGTATTAACTCCACAAAAGGAACCTCAATTGCATCGTAATTTTCATACTGAATATATCTTTGTAATCCTTTTAGTTTCTTGTTATATTTTAAGTTATCTGCCATTGACATCAATTGTAGAGGTTCATGGCGACGCCCATGATCTATATTTGTATACCAGCGAACTCCAACAACACTTATATAATGTTGACCCTCAATTATAATATCACGAGCTCCTACTTTGCTTTCATTATACAAATCGTCAGGAATCATAAATAATCTATCGCCACTTGTTATACTGGGACCTAACCAAATCATATTATCTCTTATCAAAGGAAAAACTTCCTTGTATGAGATGGCATTAATGTTGCCAATTATTAAAAATTGCTTCCCTCCTTCCATGATCCACGCAAGGAATTCGCGGAACAGCGAGAAAGGCGGGTTTGTGATAATAATATCTGCTTCGTCTCGCAGAGCTGTTACTTCGGCAGAACGGAAGTCTCCGTCGCCTTCGAGGTAACTCCATTGCAGGTCGTCAATGTCAATCCGGCCGCTGTTGTTGGTATCGTGCGTAAGTGTGAAGATTTTGCCCTTAATACGGCTTTTCTCTACGTTGTACAACGGATTCTCCGTTTCAAAGAGTGTCGGTTGCCAATCGGTCTTGTACTTTTTGCTTTCTATGGCGTATGAAGTGGAAATGAGTTTCTTCAGACCGAAGAACTCAAAGTTTTGTGCAAAGAACTTGGTAAAGTTGCTCCATTCCGGATCATCGCAAGGCAACAAGATTGTCTTGTCCCGAAAGACATCGGGGTTGTATTCAATGTATGCGTTTACTTCTTTCTGTATGTCCGCATACTGGGTGTAGAACTCATCGTTTTTAGCATTCTTCGCTGCTCCTAAATTCGCGTTTTTTGCCATGGATAAAAGCATTTGGTCTTTGCTCTTATCTAAAGGCAACAAAAAGAGCGCGAACTATTTGTATTGCCTATATAGTACCGAGGTGCGCTTGTCTTATGTCTTGCTATCTCACCGCTTCTTTACTCTGTCGGTACCAGCGGTTATATTTTGCGCTGCAAAATTACACAAAAAAAATGACATACACAAGGGCGTACATCATTTTCCGGTGGTTTTTCTATCCTTTGGGGAAAAATTCAGACTGCGTCGCTATTCCGTGGAGAAAGGGCGGGATTGTACCTCATGAAACTTCCGGGAAAGAAAAGCATTGCAGGGCTTTACACTCTGAACTGCAAGGCGTTGTGGAGACAGGTTACCCGGCAGGGACCGATGAAATTTTCCAGTATACCATCCGCCTCAATCAGCATATGCTGATGGCAGTTGATTTCAATCTCTTTGCCAAGGAGAGAATATATAAACGGCAGTTCGGTGAGTTTGCCGTTATAGAGTTTGGGTAGGGCATTGATAATCTGTCGGAAGGTGGGTTTACGGACAAACATGCCGTGGAAGACGCCGTCGGTCGGATTGGCATCGGGGTTTTGTTTGATTCCCCCTCCTGAGAAGGGACCGTTGCCGATATTCATGGTGAAAAGCAGGTCGTTCACTGTCTCCTTCCCGTCCACATTCAATACCATGTGCTGGCTCTTATGCGCCACGATAGCAGCAATCAGACCGAAGAGGTAGTTCACATGGTGGGAGCCGATATAGTATTTCAGTGTCTCGGCTTTCTTGCAGGTCAACGGGTCCACTCCGAATCCCACGGAATTGATGAAATAGCGATGATGGGCGATGCCGTTACGCCAGTAGGTGAGGCATCCGATATCAATCGGGTGTCCTTCACCCTCGAAGAAGCGGCGCAGGCTCTCCTTGAATTGCTTGTTCAGTCCCCAGTAGCGCCCCCAGTCGTTTCCTGTTCCGCGAGGCATCAGTCCCAACTGTATCTGTGCGCGTTGTTCCGCACTTATCTCCGCGCGCATGATTCCGTTCACGGCTTCGCTGAGAGTGCCGTCGCCGCCGAGCACCAGTATCTCGTCATAGCCCTTCTCCGCCAGCTCACGCGCCAACTCGATTGTGTGTCCGGCATACTTGGTCACGCGGTAGGCGAAGGGCTGATGGCGTTTGCGCAGCAGTTTCCATAGATAAATACGCTGTGCGCGGAAGGCGCGCTTGCCCGATTTGGGATTGATGATTATTCCTAACATGGTATTTTTCGCAAATTTGCCGCAAAGATACTAAAAAAAAATGACACATACAAAATTATGTGTCATTTTTTTTCGCTTTGTAGCGAATGGAATTACTTGAAGTATTCATTCACCTTATCGTTCAAAACAATCTCTTCCTGAAAGATGTAAGCACCGGTCTTAGGGGACTTAACCATCTTGATGCACTTGGAGTGTGCACGTCCGGAGTTTCCGGTTTGAAGGGTTGCGACCGCTTTCTTTGCCATAGTTCTAAGCCTTTCTAAATACGGGTTAATTACTTAATCTCCTTGTGAAGAGTATATTTCTTCAAGTAGGGATTGTACTTCATGAGCTCCAGACGATCAGGAGTGTTCTTGCGGTTCTTGGTCGTGATATAACGGCTCATTCCCGGAACTCCGCTGGCCTTCTGCTCGGTGCATTCGAGGATTACCTGAACGCGCGCTTCTTTGTTTTTCTTTGCCATTGTTTAGCTCCTTTCGTTAGAGATAGCCTTTCTGCGCCGCCTGTTTGAGGGCGTTGTC
Organism: Bacteroidales bacterium UBA3843; assembly: GCA_002392745.1. Lineage (GTDB taxonomy): Bacteria > Bacteroidota > Bacteroidia > Bacteroidales > Paludibacteraceae > Colicola. The sequence goes on from DGHR01000013.1 coordinate 7,103, forward strand.
GAGGCCGATTTTGTTAATAGTTCTAAGACCGGCTGCACTCACGTTCAGCTCGATCCATGCATCTTGTTCTACCCAGTAGAACTTACGGCGGAAGAGGTTCACATCGAAGCTACGCTTGGTATGGCGCTTCGAGTGCGACACATTGCAGCCGCCCATGGCTTTCTTGCCTGTAATTTGACAAATCTTTGACATTTTATTATATATTTTATATTTTTTTCGTCTCCTGAGGGCTCCAAAATCAGTGTCTTTTATCGGCACTTTTTGAGCCTAAAAATGCGGACAGGGCACACCTATCCACACAAAATTTCGTGCAAAGATACTGCTTTTTTTTGAATTGACCAAATTTTTTTACATTTTTTTAGCATTTTATTTGTTTATCTCCCCAAAAAGCAGTAATTTTGCAGCCGTTTATAGAAGGTACAAATCAATCACAACAGTATTATTATGCAATTTTCCTCTCTGAAAGGAACAAACAAATTCTCACTTAAAGACATTTTCTCTCCTAAATTATTTAGCACGCTCGCGCACTACACACGTGCGCAATTCGCTCAGGACAGTCTGGCAGGTATCATAGTCGGTATAGTTGCTATTCCGCTGGCAATCGCTTTTGGTATCTCGTCCGGAGTCGGTCCGTCCGAGGGTCTCGTGACGGCTATCATTGCCGGTCTCATCATCTCTGTGCTCGGAGGAAGCAAAGTGCAGATTGGCGGTCCCACGGGTGCATTCATCGTCATTATCTATGGCATTATCCAGCAATACGGTCTGTCGGGACTGATAATTGCAACCATCATGGCGGGTATCATCCTCGTTCTCATGGGATTAGCGCACCTGGGGTCAGTCATCAAGTTTGTTCCCTACCCCGTTATCATCGGTTTTACGGCGGGTATAGCGGTCACTATTTTCTCTACCCAGATGAACGATTTCTTCGGTTTGGGTCTGAGCGACGTGCCGGCGAACTTCATAGACAAATGGATTTTCTACGCCGGTCATTTCCACCCTAACTGGTGGGCGTTCGGCATCGGTCTTTTCTCTCTGGCTGTCTGTATCGGCATGCCGTATATCACGAAACGCATTCCGGGTTCGCTGGCGGCAATTGTACTGGCTACGCTTGGCGTATGGTTGCTCAAGTCCTATGCGCCGGAGAGCTGGGGAGTTGCGTCGTTGCAAACCATCAGCGACCTGTACGCTCTGCCGCAGGGCATTCCTGCCCCGCACCTGCCGTCGATAGAATTGGAGGAAGGCGAGTCGGTCTTTATGCTCATCCAGAAACTCTTCCCCTCGGCGTTTACCATTGCCATGCTGGGCGCCATAGAGAGTCTGCTGTCCGCGATGGTGGCAGACGGTGTGATTGGCGACAAACACAACTCGAACACCGAACTCATCGCCCAGGGTGTGGCGAACATCGTGGTACCATTCTTCGGCGGCATACCCGCCACAGGTGCTATCGCGCGAACGATGACGAACATCAACAACGGAGGCCGCACGCCTGTAGCCGGTATCATCCATGCTATCGTACTGTTGCTTGTACTGCTTTTCCTCGGTTCGCTCGTAGGTATGATTCCCATGGCCTGTCTGGCTGCCGTACTTATCATGGTCAGCTATAGCATGTCGGGTTGGCGGACAATAGCCGGTCTGTGCAAACACCCCACCCGGGACTTGGCCGTTCTCGTCATCACATTCCTGCTGACCGTCATCTTCGACCTGACGGTAGCAATAGAAATAGGCATATTGCTGGCACTGGTGCTCTTCCTCATGCGCACCAGCGAGGAAACGCAGATACGTACGTTCCACCACGAGATAGACCCGAACGAAGATACAGATGTGCAATCCAATCTGGAACATCTGACTATCCCGGAGCGTGTGGAGGTGTACGAGATAGACGGACCATATTTCTTCGGTATCGCCAACCGTTTTGATGATATCATGGGACGCGTATCCACGGAGAAATACCCGATACGTATCATCCGTATGCGCAAGGTGCCGTTTGTTGATTCAACGGCCATGCACAACCTGTCCATGCTCATCGAACGCTCGCACAGGGAAGGCATGACCATCATCCTATCGGGTGTCAACCAGCATGTACACAAACAATTGCTCAAGGGCGGAATAGAGCAGATGATGAACCCGGAAAACATATGTCCGAACATCCATGTGGCTCTACACCGCGCTGAGCACTTGCTGCAAGATATGGAATAAGGATTTATTTCGTCTTGTGCACCCGTTTGGCTGCTTCGATGGCTCCCGTCGGGCAGACCAGACGGCAAAGGTGACATCCCACACATTTCGTGCCGATGATACGCGGCTGGCGGTCTGCACCGAACGTAATCGCCTGATGACCGCCGTCCGCACACGAAATATAGCAACGACCGCAACCGATACATTTTTCGCGGTCAAACTTAGGATAGACAATCGTCTCGCGGTCAAGGTCGGAAGGCATCTCGATGTTCACGAGTTCCTCTCCGACAAGTTTCTTGAGTTCCGTAATTCCGCGTTCCGCCATATAGTGTTGCAGACCGAGAATCAGGTCGTCGATGATACGATAGCCGTATTGCATTACCGCGGTGCAGACCTGCACATTGCGGCTGCCCAACTGGATAAACTCCAAGGCGTCACGCCAGGTCTCTATGCCGCCGATACCGCTGATATCAATATGCTTCTCTATACCGGCTCTATGAAGCACGGGATTACCTGTCATCTCATAAATCATGCGCAGGGCGATGGGTTTGACAGCCTTGCCAGAATAGCCGGAGATGGTTTTCTTGCCGTTCACCTCGGAGTCATTGCTCATTGTAATGGATTTGATGGTATTGATGGCGCTGATACCTTTGGCGCCGCCAAAGAAACTCGCTAATGCCGGAGTTGTCAGCGTCTTTACGTTCGGTGTCATCTTGGGAATGACGGGTATCTTGACAGCCTCGCTTACGAAATGGGTGTAGTATAGCACCAGCTCGGAGTTCTGTCCGATATCCGACCCGAGTCCCGCCATCTTCATCTGCGGGCAGGAGAAATTGAGTTCCACCGCATCGCATCCGGCCGCCTCTGCCATCTTTGCCAGTTCAATCCACTCATCTTCTGTCCGTCCCATGATGGATGCAATGATACGTTTGGTCGGATAGTTCTGTTTGAGACGGCGCAGAATCTCGAAATCCTCTGTGTAGGGGTTCTCGCTCAACTGCTCCATATTCCGGAAGCCGACGAAGGGCGTTCCCTCTTTGCGTACGGCATCAAAACGCGGCGACACCTCGCGGATTTCGCCCTTGGTGATTGTCTTGTAAAACACACCTGCCCAACCGGCTTCCATCGCACGGGCCACCATCTCATAGTTCGTGCAGACTGCCGAACTGGCAAGGAAGAAGGGGTTCTCGCACACCATGTCGCAGAAATTAATCTCCAGTGACGGCAATGCGGTTTCGGTACTTGACTTTTGACTTTTTACTTCTTTCGCTAACTCTGCAATGCGGATGGGGCGGTCGTAATGTATACAGGCTTTCTCGGCTTGAGCAAGCTCTTCGTCGCTCAACTGGTTGAACAGTTCAACGGCGGTCCATAAATTATCAAAACGAGCGGCACGTATAGCCCGTGCCACCTTCGCACCACATGGCGCATCGCTGCACAGCAGGCAGCGCGAGGTCTCTTCATTCAGGTGTAACATGGCAATAATGATTTATTTGCGGTGCAAAATTACAACAAAAATTTGACATATGCAAACAAAAACGTCGATTTTCCTTGCACATGTAAAAAAAAAGCAGTACCTTTGCACGGCAAAGGTTTTCTCTCTGCCGAGCCGATAGACATTAAGAAATAAAGACTGGAAAAACATCAAACACGCACAGAATATGATAAAGAAATTGTTGACCTTGCTACTATTGAGCAGCGTAGCAATGGGCGCCATGAGTCAAACCAACGAACCGGCCAAAGACGACCATATCGCAGACGGACTCGCCTCCGTAACAGCCATCGCCGGAGAAACCAGGACAATAGAAGACTCCGTCGCAAGCACTCAGTCCTCTGCCGTCAACCCAGAGATTCCGCTCTGGAAGCAGAAATTGTATTACGGCTACAATTTCGACATCTATTTCCACCACGACTCCAAAAGGGAGAGCAAAGAGAACGGCTGGTCGTTCGCTCTGACGCCGGAAATAGGCTGGCGGCTGACAGAGAAAATACATCTGGGTATGCGTTTCGGCGGCAGTTATGCCAACTATAAAAGTTCGTTCATGGTATCTGAACTGGACACTACCTATTATACCGATTTGCGCATTCACGTAGGTTCATGGGAGGTGGCTCCGTACATGCGGTACAAGATGAAATCGCTCTTCAACGACAAGGTGGGAATATGGTTGGAGGCGCACCTCTATACCGGCATGAATTTTCCGCGCGTGACAGAGGGAAACACGGCGCACACTGATTATGACGGATTGCACCATAGCGTCACCTACGGATTCCAGATATCGCCGGTCATTACGTACCAGTTCAACCGCAAGAGCACGTTCCAGATATTCTTCTCTATTCTCTCTCTGGGCTACAGCGGCACCGCGTATTTCTACGGCGACCGCCGCGAATACACCAATGATGTCATCATCTTTTCCGGCAAGCTGAGCAACCTCCTGTCCAACCAATTCACTCCGGGTCTGTACGGTTTACGGTTCGGCGTGCAGAAAAGTTTCTAAGAGTAGAAAGGTGTTTACGGGCACTTTGGAAAAAGTCGAGAGTTGATTGTGAAAAGGAAGTCGTTGTTGTGGAAAATACCACTGGCGCTGATTGGCGTGGTGTTGGGCATCGTATTGTTGCTGCTGACGGCAGTAGCGGTAGTGCTGTATGTACCATCCGTACGTCAGGCGACGCTGGAGAAAGGTGTCGCCGTCGCCAACGAAAAGACCGGCTACGACATCGACTTGGGAGACCTCCATCTCTCGCCTTTTCATCATTCGCCGATTCGGTTCTATCGCGCGTACAAAGGCGAGGAAGACTTGCCGGTACGCGTAGAGATAGACAGCCTCTTTGTGGGTCACCGCGGTGCGGACACCTTAATCTATACGCGTGCGCTACATCTTGCCGCAGTTCTCAAGACAAAAGACACCCCTCTGTTTCGGGAGGGAACAGGGTTCCGCTTTCCTCCCATCCGGGTGGATTCGTTACTTCTGGACCATACCACATTCCATTCCGACAGCCTTATCAAAACCGTTGGCGTGGATGTGATTGTGGGACTGCTGGCGGTGTCGAGTCCTGAGATTTCTATAGCCGAGGGGCGTTACCCTTTGCACGGATTGCGCATTCACGATGCAGACGTAGGGATAGACTTGCGCCCGAGCAATCAGCCGGACACGCTTCCCAAAGACACTACACCGCTCCGTCTGGCGTTCGAACTGCCCGATGGCGAACTGCGGAACATCCATTTCCGCCTCACGCCGCTGGGAATGGGCATCCAAACCGGCTCGCTCTCCACCGACGCCACAGTGGATGTAGGTGCCAACTGCTACAACGCGCGGCGGCTGAACGTGGGAGATTTCGCTTTCACGCTGCGTAACCTGCGGATTCCCGCGGACACTATCTACGGCGGTGCATGTGCAGACATTGCCCGCAATCTTATCACCAGCCGGGGACTGCACGTACGGTCGGACGAGATAGGAGCCAGGGCGGACCTGCGTACCACCGAGATGGACCTGAACACCATGCGTGTGGAGGCTGCCGGCGACGCGGAGTTCCGGGGATCCAAAGCACAACTGCGGGCGTCGTACGACATCGACGACGAGGCCTACGACGCTACCGTGCATATCGACCGTGTGAACCTCGCGCCGTTTCTCAAGGACTCCACGCCCGTCATTCTGGCAGGAGACTTGGAAGCCGTCGGACGAGGTATAAATCCTAACTCGCGCGCCATGAGGAGCAAACTGAAGCTCCGGCTCGACGAGGCTGTGTACGGAGGTATCAACGCCTCGGGACTTAGCCTGAACGCGCAGCTGGAGAACCGGACGGTGGAGGGGAACCTGCATCTGCCTTTCGCCATGCGGCAGGAAAAGTTGCGCATCCGGGCGCAGACCGAACACCAATTCCACGTCGAGGAATTCATGGTTCCACAACGCATGAACATCGTTTACCACACGCAGATGCAGGACGTGCAGGCGCACGTAGCGGACGAAGATTTTGCAGCAGAGCGGCTCACTCTGGATTTTGCTACGGATAGCACCACTGCCCTGGACCTGAACACCCGGGGGCTGAACCTGACAGCCCGCACGCCGATGCACGTATTGCGACTGGTGGAGAAAATACAGCCGCTGTTGCAAGCTGCCAGCGACTCTGCGATATCAGCCGGTCTGACGTCGCTGCAGGACCTGACGGTGCTTGACTCGCTCCGCCGGCTCATCCCCGAGATAAACGCTTCGGTCGGACTGACACACGGCAGTCCCGCACAGCCGCTCATCGAACGGATGGGACTGGATATAGAGGCTGTCAACCTGTCGCTCGCGTCCGACACACTGCAAACGGACCTCGCGCTCACTGCCTCCATTCCTGTCATCGACCGTCCGGAAGACTCTACGGCGCTCCGGCTGCCGGCGGCGGAAGCGTCTGTCAATATGCAAATGACCGAAGGACAAACGGCTCTCTCGCTCCTTGCCGGCACACGGCTCACGGACGGACTGATGAGTCTCTCCGGTCTATGCACCGATGCCGCCTTGCGGATGGATGTGCTTCGCCGGGGCGACAGACTCACCGGCACAGGACGGCTCACTTTGGACAGTATTGCCTTCAACCGGATGGATCTGGGCAACCGCGCTGTAGATATTTTCCTGGCGTCTTCACAGGATTACAACCACGCCCTGAGAGCCGACATACAGGCGGATGACATTCCGCTGGATATAGTGGACGGTATCGTGCAACTGCCGGATATTAGTCTGCAGGGCGCCGTGAAAGCCCGGGCGTCCATTGACGGACTGCCACGGCAAACAGATATCTCCGCCGAGGTCAAGCCCATCGGCGTGGCAGCCGAATACAAACCCTATGCCGTGGGGCTCAGTCTGGGCGAGACACCTATCATCATGGAGCACAACCATGTGGACCTGAACGGACTACCGGTCTATGGAGCGGACAGCACGTTCATCGCGCTCACCGGAGGACTCGACCTCAACACTATGCGGATGGATATTGCGCTGGCGGCGGACAGTTTTGCGCCGGTCAAACTGCCGAAAGGCGGACCTATACCTGTCTATGGCGAACTGGCTACAGATATCCGCGGACGGGTCACCGGACCGCTGGACAGCATCATCGCGGATGTGGATGTTACCATCCTGCCTACTACCGACATCACCTATCCTATCGATAAGAAAAACCTGGCGCAGGTCAAACCCCATGGTGCCGTCAACATCCGGTACGGCACAGCCGAAGGAGCGCTCAACCTCGGCGGACAAATCAATGTCGATGACGGCACTGTACGCTATTCGCCTAAGATATACCCCGTCATGCCTTTCAAGGTGGATTCGGGCAGCCATATCGCCTTCAACGGACCTATCGGCAAGACACAACTCAACGTGTCCGCGTCGCAGCAGGTCAAAGCCGATGTCGAGTCCGAGGACGAGGACACACGGCGTGTCGATTTCCGAACCGGTGTGCGCGTCAATGGCGAACTCGACTCGCTCGGGCTGGAGTCCATCAATTTCTTCCTCGAAGCGCCCAAAGACGAGACTATCACACGCGAACTCGCTTCCCTGGACGAAGGTACACGCGAGGGGCTGGCGGCTACACTCCTTGCTACGGGTATGTATGTCGGTGAAAGCAATGTCGCCGCGCAGCGGGAGGGATATGCGCTCTCGTCCATCATCAACAGCCGTATCAATGCCGCCATGGCCAACTCCAAAATCGGCAAATTCATGGAGGTGGATATCAGCAGCGGACAGACACGCCACGCTGCCGGCAAATCCAACGATATGAATATTGCCATCAGCAAGTCGTTTTTCAAGAACCGCCTGCGCATCACTATCGGCTCTACTATCTCCGACAATCCCGAGGTGAACAAGACCAACGGACTCTTCTCCTCGCTCACCGCCGACTATCGCATCCTCCCGAAATCGCAAATAGAAAATACCTCCAAACAGTCCAATGCCGCCCTATCGCTACGGCTCTTCTCCCAACGGGACTACAACAATATTCTCGAGGGCGAACTCAATAAATCCGGGCTTGGCATACGTTTCTCCAAGGACTGGCGCCGGAGGGAACTCTTCCGCGGAGACTCTATCTCGCGCACCTACGATCTCACGGCCGACGCCGGTGTGGCATACCGTTCCAATAATAGTATCGGTCCGGATATTACCCTGAAATCGTCTATCCGCAACCTCTTGGGCAATGGCGAGACCTTTACTCTCAAAGGCAACGGCGCTTATTACTGGGCGCTTAGAAACCGGCATCCGGGAGACCCCAAGAAAACCGATACCTACAAACTCGGACTCAACGCCTCGCTCATCTTCCCCTATCTGCATTGGGCCGGCGAGAACAACCCGGAAGGCGACACACGATACATGCTCGGCTATCAGTACGAGAACATCGCCGGAGGCTATGGCGTGCACAAGCTCTCGGGCTCGTTCACCTATTTCATCCACTCGGCGAACAGCCCTTATATCACCCATGCTTTCACGCCTTTCTCACTTTCCGTCGTCATGATGAAGGCGGAGTCGGAGAACCTGCTTGACAAAGCCGCCGAATATCCGCAACTCATCAAGGTGATTGCCGGCGACGAGTTCGTCCCATCTATCGGGTACAACTTCACCTACAACGACTATCGCGCCAAACGGCATGTCAACACGATGTTCGACCTCGGTATCAAAGAGTCGGGAAACCTCATCAATGCGCTCTATTGCATAGCCGGCTATAAATGGAACGATCCCAAAATGCTCGGCAAAATCACCTTCAACCAGTTCGTCAAACTCTCCGCCGAACTGCGCAACAAGTTCAACCTGACGAAACAGGTCTCTATCGCTACGCGACTCTTCGCCGGTGCCAATATCCCCGTCGGCAACTCGATGTTCGCGCCGCTGTCCGAGGCCTTCTATGCCGGTGGACCGAACAGTATGCGCGGCGCCTCGCCGTACGCGTATGGACCCGGTAATTTCTACTCCGCCAAATACAACCAGAACTTCTTCCATGCCGGCGATATCAAACTCGAGGCGAACTTCGAACTGCGCTTTCCTATCGTATGGAAACTATACGGTGCGGCGTTCCTTGATGCAGGAAACGTCTGGAACTGGTACTCCACCGTGGATCTCTACAAGGCGGCCGGGCTCGAGGACTATATCACGCGCCTACAGATTCCCGAGGACCTGCACGACGGTATTTTCAACAATCCCGATTTCGCACGCCAGATTGCGCTCGGCACAGGAGCCGGATTGCGACTGGATATAGACGGACTCGTCGTACGACTGGATATCGGAGTCGCCATACATGCGCCATACCAGACGTTCAAATATACCAAACAGGGCGAACCGGACACCACCCAGCCCATCAAAACCTATTACAACATACCCTCTGCCCTTGACGCCGTCCGTTTCAACTTCGGCATCGGCTACCCGTTCTAATTTTCAATTCTCAATTCTCAATTCTCAATTCTTATGGTACACGATCTTTACATCTTGATGATTACAGCAGGTATTGTAGCCCTGCTGTTCAAGCTGCTCAAGCAACCCGTTGTCTTAGGCTACATTGTAGCCGGAGTTTTAGTCGGACCGCATCTCTTCGGCGAGAAATTCGTCGAGATGGAGAATGTCGAGACATGGGGCAACATCGGTGTCCTCTTCGTGCTCTTCTGTATCGGATTGGAATTCCGTCTCAAAAACCTCTTCGAGTCCGGCAAGGTCGCGCTCATCGGAGTCGCTACTATCGTCATCGGCATGTTGCTTCTGGGCTTCGGGGTCGGCAAATCCGCCGAACTGAACACGATGAACTCGCTCTTCCTCGCCGCTATGCTCTGCATGTCTTCTACCACTATTGTTATGAAGGCCGTGGACGAAGCCGGACTGTCCAAAGCGCGGTTTGTCAAGGGAGCCACCTCTATTCTTATCTTCGAGGATATTGTGGCGGTTGTACTCATGGTCTTACTCTCCAGCGTAGCGGTCAAGAATAGTTTCGAGGGCTCCGTTCTGCTGGAGAAGGTCGGAGTGCTGGCTGTCACGCTCGTTGTCTGGTTCGTTGTCGGAATCCTGATTATCCCTACTCTCTTCCGATGGGTGCGGCCCTATCTCAACGACGAGATTCTCATTGTCCTTTCGCTCGGTCTGTGTCTCGGCATGGTGCTGACTGCCGAGGAAGCCGGATTCAGCTCCGCACTCGGCGCGTTCGTCATGGGTATGATTCTCGCCGAGACCAAAGAGGCGCACCGTATCGAACATCTCATGGCGCCGCTCAAGAATGTCTTTGCCGCTATCTTCTTTGTCTCGGTGGGAATGATGATCAACCCGGCTTCGCTCGTTACCTACTGGTCTTCTATCCTCTATGTCGCACTGGTCATCATCTTCGGTATGATTCTCTTCGGAACTCTCGGTTGCTGGTGGGGAGGCGAGACGCTCAAGGATGCTATGCAGACCGGCTTCGCCTTCGTGCAAATCGGAGAGTTCTCGTTCATCATCGCCGCCCTTGGCTCCAAACTCGGCGTCACGGACCCGGTCATCTATCCCATTATCGTCGCTGCTTCCGTGCTCACCACTTTCCTCACGCCTTATATCATGAAGGCGGCGCTGCCGTGCTATCAATTCTTGTACAACCATGCCTCGCCGCGACTCAAAGCCAAGATTGACGCACGCGAGCAACAAGTGGCTGAAGCCGAGAAAACGGCCGCAGCGGAGACAAAGAAGGAAGGACCGTCCTCGGCTGACAAGGTGCGCCATGCCGTACGCAAAACGGTTGTTACCAAACGCGTGGTCGACCTCTTCTTCCAAAACATGTCCGAAAACGACCAACCGGACAAAGAATAACCTCGCATTGCCTTGCACCTAAACGAACAATTTTCCAAAGACGGGCTCCGGCTCGTCTTTTTTTGTCATATACCATACCTGTAATCCATTGCCCACAAAAAATCACCCTCCCACTTGCATATGTCAGAAAAAAGCAGTATCTTTGCACGCAAATTGTGTTTAGTATCATAAAATGCTCTAACTTTAATAACAATGAAAGCGAAACCATTTGTCAAATGGGTGGGCGGTAAAACGCAACTCATTGACCAACTGGAAGCACTGCTTCCCGCTGACTTTGACCAATGGGAGAATGTCACTTACATTGAGCCGTTTGTCGGCGGAGGAGCTATGCTCTTCCATATGTTGCAGACACACTCTAACATCAAATCAGCTATTATTAACGACATCAATCCAGACCTTACAACGTGCTACAGAGTAGTGCGTGATAATCCGTCGGATTTGGTTGACTCATTGCAAAAAATTCAAGAAGAATACTATTCTTTAGAGAATGAAGAAATACGAAAGGATTTCTACCTACGAAAGCGTGAAGAGTTTAACACTAAAACATTAGACTCCATTCGAAACACAACACTTTTCTTCTTTCTGAATCGTACTTGTTTTAATGGTTTATATCGTGTGAACAAAGCAGGACTATTCAATGTGCCGTTTGGCCGTTATGAAACGCCGATGATTTGTGATCCGAACACCATTTATGCGGATAGTGAATTGTTGCAAAATGTGGAGATTCTTACGGGCGATTACCAGCAAACATTAGAAAGGGCAAAAGGGAAGACGCTATTTTATTTTGACCCGCCCTATCGTCCGCTCAATAACACCAGCAGTTTCAATGACTACACCAAAGAAGCATTTAACGACCTTGCGCAACGGCGTTTGAAAGAGTTTTGTGACAAAGTAGAAGCGGCGGGGTACAAGTTTATTTTTAATCCCGAAAAACAAATTTAGTTATGAAGTATTTGGTAAAAGTAGAAGAAATTTTATCTCGAGAGATTATTATAGAGGCAGAAGATGAGACAGATGCCGAGTCTAAAGTGAAAGATTTATACCGTAAAGAGAAAATTGTTTTGGATTATAACGATTTTATTGGCGAACCAACCATCAAATGTCAACGAGTTTGCGCTGAGATTGAGGAGTATACAAAATTTGACGAATAATGACTTTCGATTTCAACACATCGCTAATAGAGAACTATCACAGCGCGACACAAAAAGCGCGTGTGCTGACAGAAGATTGGTTAGGCAGAAATATGTATTGCCCGATTTGTGGTACACCTGTACTAACACACTTTGAAGCCAATCGACCAGTCGCGGACTTTTACTGCCAAGTTTGTAAATCTGAATACGAATTAAAAAGTAAAGAGAAATCATCCGCTGGTATTGGTGATAGAATTGTTGATGGTGAGTACTCCACTATGATTAGTAGAATAACTGCACTAAATAATCCGAACTTCTTCTTCCTTACACATTACAATAACAGAGTTCGGAATCTTGTGCTGATTCCAAATTATTTTTTTGTGCCAAGTATAATAGAGAAACGGAAACCTCTATCAGAAAACGCGAGACGTGCTGGTTGGACGGGATGTAACATTAACCTCACGTCTATTCCTCAATATGGGAAGATTTTTGTGGTTCAAGATTCCATTGAGATAGAGCATAGTTTGGTTGTTGATGCCTATCGAAAAGTCGAGAGTTTGCGAACTAATTCGCTTGATAGCCGAAGTTGGTTGATGGATGTATTGCATTGCGTTGATAAATTGGGAGATGAGTTTACTTTGGAAGAAATGTATTCGTTCACAAAATTGCTACATCTAAAACATCCTGATAATAACAATGTTCAACCTAAAATTAGGCAGCAATTACAAATATTGCGTGACAGAGGATTCTTACAGTTTACCACTAGAGGACATTATAAAAAGGTTAAGTGAGGAAGTGAATTGAATAATGTTAAAATGACATATAATTATATCGACAAAACACCATATACCCTATGAAAAATCTCATTACGATTATCTTATCTGTTTTGCTTTCTGTGTTAGCGGTGTGGGTGCTGCTGCCAGAAATGGAGAAATATTATGCACAAAAAAATGTGCCGGTCGCAACTACTACCCAACAACAAACACAGCAGACACAAACCCCTGAGAAACCAAAATCGGAACAAAACACAACCGCTACACCCCCCGAAAAACAAAAGGAGCCTATCACCGCCAAAATAACCAGTACAGAGGGCTTCTATGTGAGATATTCATTGAGCAATAATACCAACAAAAACGTCAAAGACATCACGGTTCGTATTTTCTATTATAACAAAGCCGGAGAGCAAATTCACTACGAGGATGTAACACCAAGAGCAACAATAGCACCGGGGCTTTCCAAATCTTTTGAGCGCTGGAAAGCAGACGAAGCAGGGCGTGCCTACCGCACCACCATACAAGTATTGAGTTACAAGTACTAAACCTCCCTGCTCCTTTCTTAGCGAGTTCGGTTGGGGGCAGTGGGAAAGCTATTTTTCCACAATTTATATTTTGCAAGCAGAAGGGGCGGTTTTGAAGACAAGAATGGAAGAATAAAATAAATTCTATTTTTTCTCAAAATTATCACTCAAAAATTTGCATATATGGGATTTTTGTTGTATCTTTGCAATGGATTTTGGAATGTTTCTAAAAAAGCGCAAAATCCGGCGTCAAACGTTCTGTGACGCAAGAGAAATCTCCCCCTTATCACCCCCTAATCACGCCGAAATCACCCGGAAATCACCCCCTTTACCACAAACAAAAGTGCGTATTTGTGTCGAAATTCATACGAATTTGCATCGAAACGAATAAAGAAGCGGTCCGCGAGGGTCGCTTTTTTTCTGCCATGTGGGCTGTGTCGTACGTTTGGACATAGAGCAATTTTTCGGCACGCCCCTTCCCCTATGGGGTGTTTCTTCTTTTTCTGCCCTATGGGCAGTGTCGTAACTTCGGCCCCTCCCCTAAAGGGACCCTCCGTAGCTACTTCCGCGTCTTGCGGGGCATACGCAAGACGTGTCCTGCAATTTTTCGGCACGCCCCTTCCCCTCCGGGGGGTGCAGTCTCGGTCGGCTTGGTCTCCCCGACCGCCTTCCCTTTTCGAAGCCAAAAGTCAATTGGCTTCTCCATCTCCGAAAAAGATATGGGAACGGATTAAGTATATTAGCGAGATTTTTGAAAAGGGCAAAGCCCTAATTTTACTACTATCATCACCCGTCTTATGCAAGCATAGCCGACCGATAATCGTATTAAAATATAGAATAAATTATTCTATTTTTTCAAAAATCTCGCTAATATACTTGCGTATGTGCAATTTTTGTCGTACCTTTGTAGCCGATTTAATTTGGACGAGTGTGCGCATACGCGCGATGATGTGTTTTTTTGAGAAAAAAAGAGAATTTAGAAAAAACATACACTATACACTATACACTATACACTATACACTATACTATACACCAATAACCAATAACCAAATTGATTAAGGAGTCAGGAATAAGGAATAAAGACAAAAATGTGTCGTCTATAGTAACTTATCTTGATTCTTGACTCTTGACTCTTGACTCCTTTCACCAATCACCAATCACAAATAATACATGGAATACCAATATATCAACAAAATCGATTCACCGGCGGACCTGAAGAAGCTGCGCGTAGAGGAGCTACCCGCCGTGTGCGCTGAGTTGAGACAATTTATCATTGAGGCGCTGAGCAAGAACCCGGGGCATCTCGGGTCCTCGCTGGGCACTATCGAACTGACTGTGGCGCTGCACTATGTCTTCGATACGCCGGAGGACAAACTGGTGTGGGACGTAGGACACCAAGCCTATGCGCACAAGATCCTGACCGGACGGCGAGACCGTTTCCATACCAACCGCCAGTTCAAGGGACTAAGCCCCTTTACCAACCCTGCGGAAAGCGACTACGACGCCTTCATCGCCGGACACGCTTCCAATAGCATATCTGCGGCATTGGGCCTTGATATTGCAGACCGCTTCACTGTAGAACCGTCACAGAGCGACAGTAAGACCGCTAACGCTGCAGGACCGGCTGCGCCTGTAAGACACAACGTGGTAGCCATCATCGGAGACGGAGCCATGACCGGCGGACTGGCGTTCGAGGGACTGAACAACACCTCGATGGACAAGAACAACCTGCTCATTGTGCTGAACGACAACCACATGGCTATCGACCCCCTCAAAGGCGGATTCACACAATACCTGGTGGACATCACGACCAGTTCAACCTACAACCGCTGGAGATGGCAACTATACCAACTGGCGCAGCGACTGCACCTGATTGACGAGGAGAAGAAACAGCGCATTCTCCGCCGCAACAACAACTGGAAAGCCGCACTCAGCAAACAAAAGAGCAACATCTTCACCGGCCTCAACATCCGCTATTTCGGACCTACCGACGGACACGACGTGGTGAGCCTGGTGCGCATACTGAGCGAGATAAAAAACCACCGCGGACCGAAAGTGCTGCATATCATCACCAAAAAAGGCAAAGGCTATGCCCCTGCCGAGAACGACCAGACCGTATGGCATGCGCCGGGAGAGTTCAACGTGGAGACAGGGGAACGTAACCTCTCCCCTACCCTCTCCCAAGGAGAGGGAGAACAGATTCCGCCGCTGTGGCAGGAGGTGTTCGGCCAGACGCTGCTGGAGATGGCAAAGCAGAACGAGAAGATTGTGGGCATCACACCCGCCATGCCCAGCGGCTGCTCAATGAGCATCATGCAGAAAGAGTTGCCCGAACGCGTCTTTGACGTAGGTATCGCCGAGGGCCACGCCGTCACCTTCAGCGCCGGACTCGCCAAAGGCGGATTGCTGCCCTATTGCAACATCTACTCCACGTTCCTGCAACGGGCGTACGACAATATCGTCCACGATGTCGCGCTGCAGAACCTGCACGTGGTGCTCTGTATAGACCGCGCAGGTATCGTCGGCAACGACGGCGCTACACACCACGGCCTGCTCGACCTGGCATACCTGCGACCCATTCCGAACATGCAGATATGCGCACCGCGCACCGCAGAAGACCTGGTAGAGATGATGCACCTGGCTGCCAAGTTGGAAGGCCCCGTGGCAATACGCTATCCGAGAGGCAGGACAAACGTCTCCCCAGGGAGTTCTACGGACGGCCACCGGCAGTCCGATCGAGCAGAGCTCTTCACCAGCTCAAGGGAGGGAGTAAGGTTCGGCAAGGGCATCAAACTGCGGGACGGAGAGGATATCGCCGTACTGACCATCGGAGCCATCGGAAACACCATGGCCGAAGCGATTGAAGAAGTCGAAAGTCAAAAGTCGAAAGTCGAAAGACAATTTGCACATTACGATATGCGGTGGTTGAAGCCTTTGGATGAAGAGATATTACACGAGGTAGGCAAACGCTTCCGGACCATCGTTACCGCCGAGGACGGCATGATTGCCGGCGGACTGGGCAGCGCAGTGCTGGAATGGATGAGCGACCACGGCTATACACCGCGCATCATCCGGCTCGGAGTAAACGACCAATATGTAGAACACGGTTCTACCAAAGAACTATACCACTTACTGAAATTAGATAAGGAGGGATTATGCGAATCGTTATTGCAGGCGCAGGCGAAGTAGGAACGCACTTGGCGAAACTGCTTAGCCGCGAAGACATGGAAATCAGTCTGTTGGACGAGAGCCGGGAACGACTGGGTGACCTGAGCGCCAACTACGACATGCTCACCAAGGTAGGCAACCCCACCTCTATCCACGACCTGCGTGAGATAGGTGTGAAGGACTGCGACCTCTTCATCTCCGTCACGCCGCATGAGACGGAGAACATGACAGCATGTCTCATCGCCAACTCATTAGGCGCCAAACGTACACTGGCGCGCATCGACAACTATGAATACCTGCTGCCGGAGAACAAGAAATTCTTCGAGCAGATGGGTCTCAACCACCTGATTTATCCGGAGGTGCTCGCCGCCAACGAGATAGAAGAGAGCCTGCGGACCAACTGGATGCGCTATCACCTCCATTTGGGACAAGGTGCGCTGGAACTATGCGTAGTCAAGGTGCGTGCAGGAGCCAAGGTGGCAGGACAACCCTTCTCTTCCGGCATATACAACCACGGCAAATACCGTATCGTCGCCATCAAACGCGGACAGGAGACCATCATCCCGCGCGGACAAGACACCGTGGAAGAGAACGACATGGTCTATTGCGTCTGCCCGAAAGAAGAGATGGAGTTCATGAGGGAAGAACTGGGCAAGTCGAAACGCGAGATCAAGAACGTGATTTTCTTCGGAGGCGGACGTATCGCACGCAAAGCCGCTACCGAACTGAACGAGGAGATGAACATCAAAATCATCGAGCGCGACCGCGAACTATGCAACATACTGAGTGAGAAAGTGCCTAACGCACTGATTATCAATGCCGACGGCAGCGACATGGACCTGCTGAAAGAAGAAGGCATTCAGGACGCAGACGCCTTTGTCGCCGTCACAGACAGCAGCGAGGCGAACATCTTCGCCTGTCTGGCCGCACAACGGTTCGGCGTACGCAAGACCATCGCAGAAGTAGAGAATCTTGATTATATACCGATGGCGGAAGGGTTGGATATCGGAGCGGTGCTGAACAAAAAAACCATCGCCGCCAGTTATATCTACCAGATGCTGCTGGACGCATCCGTCCGCGGCGTACACAACCTGACGAGTGCGGATGCCGAGATCGTGGAGTTCTACGCCAAAGAAGGCAGTACGATCACCCGCCACAAGGTCAAGGACGTAAACCTGCCCGAAGACGCCAACATCGGCGGTATCGTTCGCGCAGGAGAAGGGGTTCTGGTCAACGGCGAGACACAAATCATTGCCGGAGACCTGGTTGTGGTGTTCTGCAAGAACCATGTAATACGTAACTTAGAGCGATTCTTCAAATGACCAGAACATTCAATTGGCGCATAGTATTCAAGACGATGGGCACGCTGACCACGCTGGAGGCGCTGTTCATGCTCATTCCTACGTTCACTGCATGGTGGTACCACGAAGCGGACCTGGGCGCATGGCTGGTTTCGTCCATCATCACCTGGTTCAGCAGCTGGTGGATGTTGCTCGCCGGCCGCAAGGCGGAGAAGCGCGTAGGCGAACGGGAGGGATACGTGATTGTAGCCACAGTCTGGCTCGTCTATTCCATCTTCGGCCTGCTCCCCTATTGGCTCAGCGGCGCATTGACAAGCCTTACCGACGCATGGTACGAGACCATGGCTGGCTTTACCACAACCGGCTCCACGGTCTTTACAGACGTTACCCTGCAGACCCACTCCGTCCTGCTCTGGCGCGCCATGACACAATGGATAGGAGGTATGGGTATCATCGTCCTGTCCGTCGCCATACTGCCTATGTTCGGATTGGGAGGCATGCAGCTCTACAGCGCCGAAGTGACCGGTGTCAGCTACGAGAAACTCAGCCCGCGCATCGCCGATACAGCCAAACATATGTGGATCACCTATATTGGTCTGACCATCGCCGAGGGACTGTTGCTATGGCTCTTCGGCATGGGTAAGTTCGACGCTGTATGCCATTCGCTGGCGACAATCTCTACCGGTGGTTTTGCCACGCACAACGACAGTGTCATGGGCTTCAATCCCGCGATACAATGGACTATCATGTTTTTCATGCTCATGTCCGGTATCAATTTCACCCAACTGATTTATCTGTTCCGCGGCAAACCGCGGCGTATATGGAACGACGAAGAGACCCGCTGGTATGTGAGTGCATGCCTGATTGCCGGACTGGCACTGGCTGTCGGATTGGGTGTGTATTACCAATACTGGGAGAGTATCCGCCTGGGCTTCTTCACCGCTATCGCCACTATTACCAGCACCGGTTTTGTGGCCGCGGACTATATGGTATGGCCTCCGCTGCTTTGGATGACGGTGTTCTTTCTGATGTTCACCGGCGGCGCCAGCGGCTCTACCTCCGGAGGAATGAAATGGGTGCGGCTGGCTATCTTTGCCAAATCCGCGATGGCGGAAATCAAACGCCGCATTCACCCCAACGCCGTCATTCCCGTGCGGTTCAACGGCCATACGGTGCGCGAAGCAACCACCGCCAATGTTATGGCATTCATGTTCTTCTACATGGCAATCATCGTCTTGGCTTCAATGGCTTTCTGCGGGTGCGGAATCGGGTTTGACGAAGCACTCGGTATTGCCGTTTCCATGATAGGTAATGTCGGAGTCTCCATCGGCCAATGGGGCTCCAGCGGATGTTATGCCGCTATGCCTGCCGTTGCCAAATGGGTAGCTACGTTTGTGATGCTCATCGGACGTCTGGAGATTTTCACGGTGCTGCTGCTCTTCAGCCGTGCACTGTGGAAGAAGTGAAAGGTGAGAGGTTATAGGTTATAGGTTATAGGTTATTGGTTATTGGTGATTGGTGAAAGGTGAAAGGTGAAAGGTGAAAGGTGAGACCGTATAAAGTTCTTCTGTTTATAGTTGCATGCATGTGCGCGTTGGGCGGGATGTGCCTGGTGCTGCCGCATCGTGTTGAGGTAGGCAGCCGCACACTGCGTTGGCCTACGCTGACCGAAGTGTTAACCTCTCCTTCGCGGGAAGAGGTGATGGACACGGATACTATTGAGGCCATAGAGACCATAGAGGGCGCAGACACCCTCGCTGTTCAGACTCTCTCTCCGGAGGAAAAGGCTGCGCCTGTCGCAATTCCCCATGTACAGGTTGATTCCACCACCGACAGCCGTGTGTTTCTGGCGGCGTTCTACGCTTCGCTTCAGGAAGCCCCAAACCGGAAAATACGTGTGGTACACTACGGCGACAGCCAGATTGAGGAAGACCGCATGACCGTACAGATCCGCGAACACCTGCAAGACCGCTACGGCGGCAGGGGCGTGGGACTGATGCCGCTGGCACAGACCATTCCCAGCCGCAGCGTACAGCAACGCCTGTACATGAACGACCGTCTCGTATCGCCGCAGCAAGGTCCGCGCAGATACATCGTCTATGGCTTCAAACGTGACCAGCGCGCCGATGGCATGTACGGCCCGATGGGACAAGTAGCACTGATGAACGACAGCCTGGTGAAAGGCAGCGAAGATATAATGACGGTCTGCACTCCGCTGGACGGACGCCCTGCATACACACGGTGGCAAGTCTTTGCCGACACATCGGTGCACTATTCCCACAGCGGTGACACTGTCCGGTTGAGCGGAAACGGGAAGGTGTACGGACTATCGCAGGAAAGTGAAACGGGCATCATCGTGGACAATATCGCCATGCGCGGATGTCTCGGCACCGTCTTTACACGCATCAACGCCGAACAGCTCCGCCGTTTCTACGCCGAAGAGAATGTGACCCTCATCATTATGCAGTTCGGAGGCAACGCTATCCCTTCCAACCACAACCCCGGCACCATACAAGCCATCGTCAGCGGCCTGCGCGAACAGGTACAATACCTGCGCACATGCGCTCCGAACACCTCGTTCCTCTTCATCGGACCGAGCGATATACTCACACAGACCGACGGCGAATGGCAGACATACCCCATGGTGCCGTACATGGACAAGTTGCTGCGCAAGATGGCAATGGAAGAACAGATAGCCTATTTCAGCCTCTATCGCTGGATGGGAGGAAGCGGCAGTATGCTCCGCTGGCAGGAGGTAGGATTAGCCGGAAGCGACGGAGTACATTTCACCCGCGCCGGGGCACGCAAAGCCGGTAACGCCGTGGCGGAATGGATATTGGAAGGAATTGAAAATTGAAAATTGAAAATTGAAAATTGAGCATTGGATTTTCTTCATCACATATTTGCTTTTGACTCCAACTCGCCGTTGCTGTTCACCCAGTTCTATTTCTGGGGTTTCTTTGCATTGGTGTATGCGCTGTTTGCTTTAATTATGGAATGCCGGCCGTCAACCGCCCAAGCCAACGGCCGTTTACACTTGCGCAACGTCTATCTGCTGTTCGTCAGCTGGTTCTTCTATTACAAGACCAGCGGTTTGTTTCTGCTCATTCTGGCGTTTGTGACGCTGAGCGACTGGCTGATAGCAGGGCGCGTGAAAGCGTATGAGGGACGCAGGTTGGCGAAAGTGTTTCTGTGCATGTCCGTGGCGATAGACCTGGGATTGCTGGCTTACTTTAAGTACGCGTATTTCTTCACGAACATGCTCAATGACCTGTTCGGCACAGATTTCCGCGTGTTTGACATATTCGCTTATATCGGCAACGGTTTCAGCCAAGCAGGGCGTTTCTCGGTGGACACGATAGTCCTGCCTGTGGGAATCTCGTTCTATATTTTCCAGGTCATATCATACACGGCAGACGTCTATCGGGGGCGCATACAACCGGTAAAGAACATTCTGGACTTCGGGTTCTATGTGTCGTTCTTCCCGCAGTTGGTAGCCGGTCCTATCGTCCGTGCCGAAGAGTTCATTCCGCAACTCTATAAACCCTTCCGCCTCAGCCGCCGGCTGTTCGGTATGGCGGTATTCTGGATATTGAACGGTTTGGCCAAGAAAATCATTATGTCCGACTATCTGGCCGTCAACCTGATAGACCGTGTGTTTGACAATCCGCTTCTGTTCTCGGGATTCGAGAACCTGTTTGCGCTGTTTGCCTACTCGCTCCAGGTCTATGCGGATTTCTCGGGCTATACCGACATCGCCATCGGCGTTGCGATGCTGATGGGTTTCTATCTGCCGCAAAACTTCAACTCGCCCTATAAGTCCCAAAGTCCGCAGGAGTTCTGGCGTCGCTGGCACATGTCGCTGGGACGATGGCTGAAGACCTATCTGTATATCCCACTGGGCGGCAACCGCACTATCGGTTTCGGCACTTATTTCTGGTGGACCCTCATCGCCTTGGTTTCCTCGGCGCTCACAGGCTGGTGGTGGATACTCATCCCCTTCGCCCTATTCATGGTCGTTGTGGCAGTCATCAACTCCTCTCTCTTCAGGGAAAAATTGGGAGCCGGTTCTCTCAAACTGCTCTACTCGAACCTCAACTCGTTTATTACACAAGTGCTAGGCGGTCTATGGCACGGCGCCAGCTGGAACTTCATCATCTGGGGTGGAATTAACGGCATAGGCATGATAGTGGAGAAGATTTGGCGCGGAATGAACTGGCATGTCCGTTTCGGCGCTATAACCGCATTGACCGTCACACTCTGTCTGCTCGACTATAGCTACAACCTGCCCGTCTGGCGCCTGTTTGCCGTTTGGACGGCGATCATATGGGTGGGAACCGCCATAAGATATGTCTATCATTTATGCGAAGGTGCAGACAATCGTTTCACGAAAGGCATAGGCACCGCGTGGGCCATCGCCCAGACCTTCACGTTCATCACATTCACGCGTCTGTTCTTCCGCTCCAGCAGCAATCTGGACCCTGCCACAGCCAACGAAGTGGCATGGGCAACAGCGAAGAACATGGTAAACCAGATCGGCGGGGCCTGGAACAATGCAATCATCCCGGATTTCCTATGGGAATACCGTTGGGTGGTGGCGATGTTCGTTGCCGGAATGGTCATACACTGGCTGCCGACCAACTGGAAACGCCGCTACCGGCTACTATTCGCCGCTATGCCAACATGGCTGATTGTATGTGCTGTAGCCGCCGCAATATATGTCATTTACCAGTTCGTCACGGCGGACATGCAACCATTTATATACTTCCAGTTCTAACCGGTTCCGGACCGGAGCAAAACATAACTTATGCAGATAATAGGTATCACAGGAGGAATCGGCAGCGGCAAATCCACCCTGGTCCATGAGCTAGCATGCCGCGGATACCGCATCTATGACTGCGACCGGGAAGCCAAACGGATCATAGAGACCGTACCGCAAGTCCGCGATGCAGTAAAGGCGTTGCTGGGCAACGAATCTTTTGTCAGCAACAGCTACAACACCGGCTATGTAGCCCGGCGTGTCTTTGCCGAACCGGATTTATTGGAACGCCTCAACACGATTGTACACCCAGCAGTAAAAGCAGATATAACACGCCTCTGCAAAGGGACGGACGAACCGCTTTTTGTGGAGTCTGCCATACTCTATGAGGCCGGATTAGATGCACTATGCCATCGGATTTTCTATGTGGATGCCCCGGAAGAGGTACGGCTGGCACGCACGATTGCGCGTGACTATAGGGGAGATGCTTCTGCAGAGAATATAAAAAAAGTACGGGCGCGTATGCGTGCGCAAGAGGGGGAGAAAAAAAAGAATGCCATCATCGTCAACAATGATGGCACTGCTTCTATTCCGGAATTGGCGGATGCTCTTCTGGCTCAAATCTGAGCCCTGCTATCCGTTATTTCACCGCTTTGAAACTCATATCCAGGCTCTTGACACTATGTGTCAGTGCGCCGACAGAGACGAAATCGACACCCTGGATTGCATAATCGCGGATCGTATCAATCGTAATTCCGCCGCTGCTCTCAATCTCCATATGCCGTCCGGCGGTGCGCTCCCATTCGCGGATAAGGTCCACCGCCTCTTTGGTCTTCGCCGGCGTAAAATTATCGAGCATGATACGGTCGGGAATGTTTGTAGCCAACGCCTCTCGTATCTCATCGAAATTGCGCACTTCTATTTCTATTTTCATAGTGTTGAACCGCTGTGCGTCTCCGGCAGCGGCTTTCTCTTTCAGGTATTCGCGTGCACGTGTGAGCGCATTCGTAATACCTCCGGCGAAGTCCACGTGATTGTCTTTCAGCAAAATCATGTCAAACAGACCGATACGATGGTTCATTCCGCCGCCGATTTTAACCGCCTCTTTCTCCAAGTAGCGCAGGCCCGGTGTGGTCTTGCGGGTGTCCAAGACGTAGCAACCCGTATCGGCAATCAGGCTCTGGTATTTATGGGCAGTGGTGGCCACACCCGACATGCGTTGCATGATATTCAGCATCGTACGTTCAATCTGCAGCAGGCTCAGTTCCTTGCCATACACCTTGAATGCCACATCGCCCGGTTTGACCAAGGCGCCGTCCTCCAAGAACTGCTCTACGCGGCATTCGGGGTCGAAATAACGGATTATCTCTTTGGCGACCTCCACGCCGGCAAGCACACCGGTATCTTTGATAATTAACTGCTGGCATCCCATCTGGGTGGCCGGTATACAACTCAGCGATGTATGGTCACCATCGCGGATGTCTTCTTCAAACCAAACGGCTATCAGTTTGCGCAACTCCTGTTTGTCCATTCTATTACTTGATTTTAAAACATTCTTTGTAAAAAAACATTCACGCTGCAAAGGTACTGCTTTTTTCCGACATACGCAAAAAATCAATTATTTTTATAGTACTTTTATTTGCATATACCGAAATTTATTCGTACCTTTGCGGCGGAAATTTGTATATCACTCACATTGTGAAGCGAAAACTCTACATCATTCTTGCGCTCTGTTGCGTGGCACTGGGCACCGCAGCCGAGAACAAATGGGAATACCTGAACCAACGCAGCGAGATACGCGTAGGTTGGGGCGACCAACTCTTTGAGAGTCTGATTTGGCATAATCCTACTCAAATCACGAAAACGATGCCTGTGTCATATACGCAGACATACGCCGAAAATTATCACCATGACCAACACTTATGGCTTGAATACCAGTACCGTTTCCGCAGCTGGTTCTCGCTGGGCGGAATGATCGACTTGAGTGAAGTGCATTGGGACATGGTCACCCGCAACGGTGCGGGTGTGGAGACAGCCCGCGACAAAGGGCATTATTTCTACAACATTGTAATAATGCCCACCATCCGCTTCACCTATTTCCACCATGAGTATGTGAACCTCTATTCCGGTTTGGGCATAGGATTAGGAATCAACGGCGGCTCGGAGACAAACGGCTACGGGCGGCACACCGACGTAGGCGCCGCAGTGAACATTACCGTCTTCGGCGTAAGCGCCAACTACCAACGGTGGTTCTGGACCGTTGATTTTGGCGGTTTGTACTCGCTGAAGGATGCCAATACCATCTTTATGGCCTCGTCCCGTATAATCAATGTGGGACTGGGTGCAAGATTTTAATTGAAGAATCACGAACTAATGGCACACTACAAACTATACATTCTGCTCATTGCGGTGACCGTCTTTTCCGGTTGCCGTTTCCGCGATGATTATATTGTCGATTTTACCGACATCGCCGGCGCAGGCGACTTAGCTTTCCGCGTCATCAGTCAGCGCGAGACCGACCTAAGCAACGGTCTGCCGGATAATTGTTATATGCCGGACGGCACTTCTGTGAATGAATGGAGCAATCCTGTAGGACCGGCGCGTAAGCCAGCGACAAACAGCACTACGGGAGCGAATATCCTGCAACAGTTGCTGAAATACGGCAACCAGAACAAGATTATAGAGGTGGTAGGTACCTACCCCAGCACAGACAGCGAGGGCAATAAAATAATCTTGTCCGGCAAAGTGATGCTTCCCAAGCACGGCAACCCCAAACGCATGATTTTGGTCAGCCATTATACGGTTTGCTCCAACATGGAAGCCCCCAGTAACAGTTTCTCGTTAGAGGGGGTGTTGGTCAACTCGGGCTACGGTCTGGTTATTCCCGACTATATGGGCTACGGTATTACTGCAAATGAGGTTCATCCGTACCTGGTAATGGACATGACAGCACAAAACGTAGTAGATATGTACCTTGCCGTCCGGCCATGGTTAGAGGCTGTGGGCCGCACACCGAAGGATACGACTCTGGATTTAATGGGATACAGCCAAGGCGGCGCCACAACGATGGCGGTACAATTCCTGATTGAGAGTCTGTATAGCGATATAGATGACACGGAGCGTATTCCTATCCACCGTGTATTCGCCGGCGGCGGTCCGTACGACGTAAAAGCCACCTACGAACGCTTTGTCACCACCGACACCGCGGGCTATCCTGTAGCTGTACCGCTGGTGCTGCAGGGTATGATCAAGGGAAACAAACTGGACATGCAATTAGAAGATATGATGCAACCGTGGCTGTGTGAGCATATGGATGACTGGATCAATAGCAAAACGTACACATCCGCCCAAATCAACAAACTAATCGGCACCAAGGTAACTCATGAACTGCTGACAGAAGAGGCGATGGCGCAGAAATCAGAGAAAGTGGCAGAGCTATACAAAGCCATGACGATAAACTCCATTATCTCCTATGACTGGACACCCCAAGCAGCAGTTTATATGATGCACTCGATGGACGACGAGACCGTGCCATATACCAACGCCACACATGCCCGATCGCAATGGAGAAATGCAAATATCACCTATAATTTCGGGCACTATGGCGGACATGTATTGACCTGTCTCCGATTTATCAACGCTGTACAAGAATTGTTGGCCCAAGAAGAGGCAGAAAGGAAGAAATATGAGAACTAAAATTTACCATTGGGTCGTCATATACCAATTGGTCATCGCGGCCGTCCTTCTCTGTTCCTGCGGGGCGGAGGCCAAATATGAAACAGAAGGCGTTGAAGTACGGATGGACATCAAAAATATCTCCGCGGGATTCATAGAGTGCGATTTCTCCACCAACAAAGACGCCTATTACCTGATTGCAATCTGCGAGCCGTGGGAGGATTTCAATCCTGCCGCTAACTCCAAGCAGTTCATGCAGTTAGCGCTGGATAGCGCGTACGCCGAGTACCTATTATGGAGCAACGATTTGCTGCGCAAGAAAGAGTTTAACGTAGCTCCTTTCGCCAGCCACAGCCTGCAATACGGCAGCGAGAAACATTTCTTCACCGGTCTGCTGCCCAACAAGGAGTATTGGGTTTTCTGTTTTCCCGTAGATCCTATCAAGATGAAACCTGTCGGTGCATTAAACCTCATCCCTGTAAAGACGCTCGAAGACAGCAATATGAACATCCATTTCGAGTACCGAATCAAGGGAAATTGGGACTATATCTACCCTGTAGATGCAACGGGAAAAATAAATGAGCAATTCCCCTATATTGCCACAACACGAGATAGTATAACGCTGGTTATGGATTCTAATTTTATAGCCATAAAAGACAGCAAGCCCGATTATACTTTCACAGAAATGGTTGTGCTCTATTTCGTTCAATGGTCCATAATACGATTTTCAATACCCGAATTAGCCGGAGTACATTATGGCGTATATGCAGTCAAGAACGACGGCTTTGATTCGAATGAGATTTTCCAAAAAGGACATACGTACTTCACCGCCATAAGCGGCTATGATGGAAGTTTCAAGCAGACTACTATTTATCGCTTTGTGTGGACCGGCGATTCGTGTAAGTACTATTTCTGCGACACTGATTCAGCGAATATCATCAATCTCCTCCCAAGAGAATGAAAATCACCCTTCTTGTTGTTGGTAAGACTGCCGATACTCGTCTACAGTCTCTCATTGAGGAGTATCGGCAACGGCTCAAACATTATGTGCCGTTTGAGTTCGTTGTTATTCCCGATATCAAGAATGCCAAATCACTGACACCGGTTCAGCTGAAAGCAGCAGAAGGCGAGGCTATCCTGCGGTCTCTAAGTCCCTCCACAGAGGTTTTGCTATTAGACGAACACGGTCGCGAGTTCCGTTCCATTGAATATGCGGATTACCTGCAAAAGAAGATGAGTGCAGGAAAGGACTTGATGCTCATTATAGGCGGCGCATACGGATTCAGCGAAGCCGTTTATGCGCGGGCTAACGGAAAAATAAGCCTCAGCCAAATGACGTTTTCCCATCAGATGATACGATTAATGGCCATTGAGCAGATATACCGCGCAATGACCATTCTCAGGAACGAACCCTACCATCACGAATAAACGCGGCTGAAGACCGCGTTTATTCTATTTACCATCCTTCTTTTATCGTACCCGGATTTTCTGTCCGATTTGAAGAATCTTGGTTTCTTTCATCTTATTCAATTGACAGAGTTTACGGACCGTTGTGCCGTACTTACGTGCGATACCGGAGAGGGTGTCGCCGGAGCGAACCTTGTGGTATTTCATAGCGGCCTGCTCTGCGCGTGCCTGCTTCATAGCCTTGATTCCTATCACGTACTCCTGATCGTTTTTCAGTTTCCCCGTATTGAAATCAATGAAGTTAGCAGGGTTCATCGCTTCACCGAGATAGCGTATTTCCAGATGCAGGTGGCTGCCGGTAGAACGTCCTGTGTTACCGCCCAGACCGATTACGAATCCGGCCGGCACTTTCTCATACTCATCCACCAAAGGACGGCTTAAATGGCCGTATATTGTCTCCAGTCCATTGTCGTGACGAATCACCACATAATATCCGTACCCGCGCGGGTCCCATCCAACAATACGTATTTGCCCGGGCCATGCGGCGCGGATAGAATCACCTATCTGAACCTTGATATCCGTACCCTTATGCATCCGATAGCGGCGCCAGCCGTACGGACTGGTCACGTAGCCAGGAGCCGGCAGGACAAAGCCCGCCATAGGGATATGAACATCCTCTTTGAGACTATCGAAAAGCGTACCATATGGGTTAACACGCTCGTCTGTCCAGATATGACGATAGCTACTATCAGCCGGATGATGCGTGAAAAGAGTACTGTCTCCCAGCATGAACTGCGGTGCCAGTTTATAGACTACATCTCCGTCCTTTGTGCGGACAATAATCTTATTGGGCAAGACCTCCATATCACACCCCAGGATAAGGGTATCATGGTTAAAAAGCCCCGCCAGACACTCCGGCAGTTGGTTCAAGCGTGCATCCAGTTCGTCTATATCCTCCAGTTCGTCTCCTTCACTATCCGCCGCCAGTGTGTCCAGAGGCGGATTGTGAGAGAGGTCTTCCGTGGAGGTGTTATCTGCTCTTAATGGAAGGAGAAACAGCAGAAGCAGAATCCACAGAGATGCAATACGAGACATATCAGACCTAATGCAATGAGTGTTACACAAATACCGATGAGCCATTTCTTTCCGCTGCTCATACCCACTTTAGGCGCTTTCACCAGCGGGAAGGACACCTGCTCCGTGAGCGTCTTTCCAAACGGAACGGAGATAATAGCATCGGCGTTGACAGCCCATCCGTTCGCATTCAGTACCGGAGCCAAGTTGCGGCGGCGCAGTTTGAGCCATGCCATAATCATACTCGGACCGCTGATGAGCAACAGGATACCGCAGAAGACGAGAATCTGCTGCCACCAGGTGAGGGTCACCCATCCTTTTGCTACGCTAACCAGCATCGTACCAATCATACCTAAAGCCATGCCTATGGCAGCAAAGATACCGGCGAACTTAGCGATATCGAATGCCGGTTTCTGAGCCTCAGCCGGAGCGCCTTCTACCTTGGCAGCATCCGCTTTCGCTGTCATGTCATCAAAGGCTTTAGCGTCCTTCTCAGCGGCAGACTTGTTGATTTTCTCCTCTATCCACTTGGCAAACTTGCGGTAGGGAGTCCAGAATGCCTGACGGATAGAAATCGGGTTGTCTATAATCTTCGTTACAGTAGCATCATAATCAAGGCCGTCGTTGTCGTAGAAGATACCGTTCTTGCCGACACTGAGGTTCTTGATTTCACCTTGCGTCATGGCGGCTACTATCTGTGCCGTTTTGCCTGTTTTCTTGTTAATACAGTTGCAATAGAGGAGATACATTCCGCTCAGCGGTGCTTGCGCGTCGTGTTTGGCAGGATCATTCACGCGTATACAAAGGTGACACGCGCGCTGGTCGATAATAAGTGTACCAGCCTGGAAGGAAGCAATCGTCTGTTTGTTGTTGTCGTAGAAATCCTCCAGTGTGACAAAGTTGCGCAACAGGCGATAGAAATCACGATGGAGGAGGAGCAGTTTACGCAGCGGCATGAACTCTGCTTTAGCAGCAGCAAGCGCATCCGCATTGGCGGTTTCAGCAGCTGCTTTGGCAGCCTCCCATTCCGCTATCTGTGCGCCCATCTCCAGGAATTTCTTCTCAGTCATTCCGGGTTTCGGAGCATCCTCAGCGATGACAGCCAGTCCGAGTTTCTGGAGTTTCTCCAGTTCGAAATAGGCGGCATATTCAGCCTGTTTCTCTTTGTAAGCAGCGATAACATCGGCCTCAAGCGGTGCAGCCGGAACGGCTTGCTCTTCAATAGTCACGCCATCGATAGCAGCCTGTACGTCCGCCAGAGCGATTGCATTGTCTTTTGCCAATTTCTCCGCTACATTCTTAATCGCTTCGTCGGCAATATTGTCAAGGGCGATTGTATCCTTCTGTTCAAAGAGTGTTTTGGGGTCTTTCAGCATAGCGCAGAGCCATTCAGAAGTAGCCACAACCTCTTTCAAACGCAGTTGTCCATCGCCATCTGTATCCATTAGCAAAAGTGAGTCGGGACTGATTTCCAAGCCGTTTACAGGGCAGGACAGTACCGTCCACATTTTCTTGTCCAACTCGCCGAGATGTTTGATATCTTCGGCAGTCTGTATGCGCACGCGTGTCGATCCACCTACGTTCGCAAAACTCCATTTGTACTTGCTCATTCTATCTATAGTTTTAAGTTTATTTCAAAAAAACGCTGCAAAGTTACAATTTTTTTTGCACATATCAAAATATTTTCGTACCTTTGCACGCTTTTTTCGCTGAGGTGCGAAGAAAGGCTAATAGATTGTTTCACATTTAAAGGGATTTTGGACTCTAACCGAGTAGTCATAATTTATCTGCCCGTTTAGAAAACATGCCCACCAATTATCTACCAATTATGGCAGAAAATCTTTCTCTCCAGAACTTCGACTGGGATGCCTATGAAGCACAACAACAAGGCACAAAAAACGAAGAAGAAATTCAAAAGTATAACGAGACCCTGAATGCTATCAAAGACAATGAGGTAGTAGAGGGAACCGTAATCAGCATTAACAAACGCGAAGTAGTAGTGAACGTAGGTTACAAGTCAGACGGTATCGTACCGGCTGCCGAATTCCGCTACAATCCAGACCTGAAAGTAGGCGACAAAGTAGAAGTTTACATTCAGAGCCAGGAGGACAAGAAGGGCCAGTTGGTGCTTTCGCACAAGGAGGCTCGTGCTGCACGCGCTTGGGATCGCGTAAATGAGGCTTACAACGCAGGCGAGATTGTAACCGGCTACATCAAATGGCGTTCGAAAGGCGGTATGATTGTAGACGTACTTGGCATGGAAGCCTTCCTGCCGGGCAGTCAGATTGATGTGAAGCCCGTACGCGACTACGATATACTCGTAGGCAAAACAATGGAGTTCAAGATTGTCAAACTGAATCCTGAGTTCCGCAATGTAGTGGTAAGCCACAAAGCCCTCATCGAGGCAGAACTCGAGGCACAAAAGGCTGAGATTGTCGGCAAACTCGAGAAAGGTCAAGTATTGGAAGGAACCGTTAAGAATATCACCAACTACGGTGTATTCATCGACCTTGGTGGCGTAGACGGTTTGATTCACATCACAGACCTGAGCTGGGGCCGCGTGAACGATCCGAAAGAAATCGTTCAGTTGGACCAGAAGATCAATGTGGTTATTCTGGACTTCGACGAGGAGAAGAAGCGTATCGCTCTGGGTCTGAAACAATTGACTCCGCATCCATGGGATGCATTGGATCCGAACCTGAAGGTAGGCGACAAAGTGCATGGCAAAGTGGTTGTAATGGCCGACTATGGTGCATTTGTTGAGATAGCCGATGGCGTAGAGGGTCTTGTACACGTAAGCGAGATGAGCTGGAGCCAGCACCTGCGCAGCGCCAACGACTTCCTGAAAGTAGGCGACGAAGTAGATGCAATCATCCTGACTCTCGACCGTGCAGAGCGCAAGATGAGCTTGGGTATCAAGCAGTTGAAAGCAGATCCTTGGGCAAACGTAGAGACCAAGTATGCAGTAGGTACCCGCCACTGGGCAAAAGTTCGCAACTTCACCAACTTCGGTGTCTTTGTAGAAATTGAGGAAGGCGTAGACGGTCTGATTCACATCAGCGACCTGAGCTGGACCAAGAAAATCAAACACCCGAACGAGTTCACCCAAATCGGTGCACAGATCGAGGTTGTTGTATTGGACATCGATGTTGCCAACCGCCGTCTGAGCCTTGGTCACAAGCAACTTGAGGAGAATCCTTGGGAAGAGTTGGAGGCTAAGTTCGGTGTAGACACCGTAGTAGAAGGCAAAGTAGTAGAACTGACCGACAAGGGCGCTGTCGTTTCCCTCGAGGAAGGCGTAGAGGGCTTCTGCACCACACGTCACCTCCAGAAAGAGGACAAGAGCGCTGTGGCTGTCGGAGACGTACTGCCGTTCAAGGTTATCGAGTTCAACCGTGACGCTAAACGTATCCTCGTTAGCCACCTCCGCACTTGGGAGGAGCGCAAAGAGGCTCCGGCTAAAGAGTCACGCTCCAAGAAAGCCGCTGAACCGCAGGTTGAAATGCCGAAGGTAGAGAAGACCACTCTGGGCGACCTGAGTGTACTGGCAGACCTGAAAGCTTCGATGGAAGCAGAGGAGAAGCCGGCAAAGAAAACTACCAAGAAAGCAGCCAAGAAAGACGAGGAGTAAACCGCGTTGAACAAGTTAACGCTCAAATGCGTTAACGTCAAAAAATAGAGACACCCGAATGGATGTCTCTATTTTTATTACTGCAGGTTCAAACAAACCGTGTTTCACCAAACCATTCCGCTTTATCCCCGATGACGGACCGAGAACGGAACAACAATGAAACGATGACGGAACGATGAGGACTCAATAACGGACAATAAAAAGCCGAAAAAATGGTGCCCAACGGAAATCACATCCGTTCAGGCATCTCGATACCCAACAATTCCATCGCGCGATTCAACACCTTAGCCACTGTTTTGGCCAAGAGCAGACGCAATGCTTTTTTCCGAGCGTCCGGCTCGTTCAATATAGAAAGGTCATGATAGAACGAGTTGAAATCGCATGCCAATGCGTAGGCATAGTTGCATATCAGCGCCGGCGAGAAATCATCTCCCGCGGCACGCACTGTGGCCGGATATTCAAGCAGGCGTTGTATCAAAGCCCGTTCTTTAGGGTCGAGAGGCAACTGCTCCACACCATTCAGTGCGAGATTTTTATCGGCTTTTCTCAGCACAGACTGTATACGCGCGTAAGTATATTGAATAAAAGGTCCGGTATTTCCGTTAAAGTCAATTGACTCCGCGGGATTGAAAAGCATGTTTTTGCGCGGGTCTACCTTCAATATGAAATATTTCAAAGCCCCCAGTCCCACTTTACGTGCGATTTCATCTGCCTCTTGTTCCGTGATTCCCTGGAGCGTATTGACCTTGTCCTTGCTTATTTCTTTGGCATCGGCAATCATCTTATCCATCAGATCATCGGCATCCACCACCGTACCTTCACGGCTTTTCATCTTGCCGTTAGGAAGTTCCACCATTCCATAGGAGAAATGGACGAGCTCTTTTCCGAATGGAAATCCGAGACGGTCCAACAGGATAGAAAGCACTTTGAAGTGATACTCCTGCTCGTTGCCCACCACATAAACCATCTTGTCGATTGGATAGTCGCGGAAACGCAGTTTGGCCGTTCCGATATCTTGTGTCATATAGACAGAGGTTCCATCCGAACGCAACAACAGCTTCTCGTCCAGTCCGTCTTTCGTCAAGTCGGCCCACACGGACCCATCTTCACGACGATAGAATTGTCCGGAAGCCAGTCCTTTTTCCACTTCCGATTTGCCCTCCAGATAAGTATTCGACTCGTAATAAATCTTGTCGAACGAAACGCCCATTCGTTTGTAAGTCTCGTCAAAACCGGCATACACCCAACCGTTCATTTTCTGCCAGAGAGCGCGTACTTCCGGGTCTCCGGCTTCCCATTTGCGGAGCATTTCCTGCGCTTCGAGCATCAATGGGGCCTCGCGCTTAGCCGTCTCTTCATCTTTGCCGGCAGCCATCATTTCGGCTATCTGCGCCTTGTATTCCTTGTCGAAGCGTACGTAATAATCGCCGATGAGGTGATCTCCCTTCTTACCGGAAGACTCAGGCGTCTCTCCGTTGCCGTATTTCAGCCATGCAAGCATTGATTTACAGATGTGAATACCACGGTCGTTGACGATATTGGTTTTTATCACCTTCCATCCGTTGGCTTCCTGAATCTTGGCAATCGAGTATCCCAGCAGGTTATTCCGCACGTGGCCCAAATGGAGCGGTTTGTTGGTATTCGGCGAGGAATATTCCACCATCATCAGCATTTGGTCCGTTTCGCATTTACCATTCGGGCATTTAAAACGTCCATAGAAGTCATCCGCATCAATGTCCTGCAACTGCTCCACCCAGAATGCGTCGGAAATAGTCAGATTGAGGAAGCCCTGGACGGCATTAAATTTATTTACGATTTGGCCATTTGCCATCTGGTTATTTAGCATCCATTCGCCTATCTCCGTAGCGATTTGCGCAGGTGCTTTACGTGCCATCTTAACAAAAGGGAACACCACCATTGTGATGTTACCCTCGAACTCCGGCCGGGTTTTCTGTAATTGTATCTGTGCATCGGAAGCGTCAATATTGTACAAGTCTTTGACGGCAGCCTTTGCAAGGGTGGTTATTTGTTGTTCCAAACTCATAAAAAATCAATACACTTGGGTCATTTACAATTGGGGATATTTTCTGAACCATGAGGATACCTTGAGACGAATCACTCCGAGTAGAGCTTCAGAGAATATGCCTCCGCTCATTTTGCTGGTGCCCAATACGCGGTTGACAAAGACAATCGGCACTTCAATGATTTTCGCACCGCATTTGACTGCAGTGAATTTCATCTCTATCTGGAAAGCATATCCCTTGAATCGGATTTTGTTCAGTTCGATAGTCTCCAGCGTGTGGCGTTTATAGCACACAAATCCGGCGGTAGTATCGTGGATATTGACTCCCAGCACAAAGCGAACGTACTTGCTGGCAAAATAACTCATCAACACGCGTCCCATAGGCCAATTGACCACATTCACTCCTGTGACATACCGGCTGCCGATGGCCAGATCTGCTCCTCCGTTCGCACAAGCATCGTAGAGCTTCATCAAATCCATCGGGTTGTGGCTGAAATCGGCATCCATCTCAAAGATATACTCCGCCTTGTGCTCGATGGCCCATTGGAAACCGGCGATATACGCGGTTCCCAGTCCTTGTTTCCCGGCGCGTTCAATCAGATGTACACGCCCCTGGAAACGGTCTTCCATCAGGCGTTTGACTATGGCGGCAGTGCCGTCCGGCGAACCGTCATCTATAACCAACACATCGAAGTCCAACGGCAACTCCATCACCGCTGAAATAATAGCCTCAATGTTTTCCTTTTCGTTGTAGGTAGGGATAATTACTAATCGATCCATTGTTCGTCTATTTCGTTCGCCTGCCCCGGGATTTCCTCCATTGGCAGTACATTATCGTTCAGTTGATACACCGGTCCTGCCACTGTCCGTTCCAGCGGACGGAGGAAGATGTCCTTTCCCGGCAATACATCTATCTTCTCCAAGTAGGATTTCACTGTATTAAAAGCGGCCTGCGGGTCATTGTTTTCCAACGAGAGATGACAGAGCCATATATTGCGCAATCCTTTGTGGTAATTGCGTTCGAGCACCTCTCCGCAAGTAGCATTACTCTGGTGTCCACGCGGACTGAGGATACGTTCTTTCAGATAGGTCGGATATGGTCCGTTGAGCAGCATATGTTCATCATGGTTCGCCTCAATGACCAAATGATTAGCCGTCCGCACATACGCTTCCATCTCAGGATTAACACTGCCGCAGTCAGTGATAATAACAAACCGTTGGCCCAAATAGTCAATCGAGTACCCCAGACAGTCCGTTGAGTCGTGCTCAATACCAAATGTATTGATCTTCATACCGAACAATTCCCACTCCTGCCCTTTCTCAAAATACCGCCGGCTTGTTCTTAGTTTCTCTCTCACACCATAGTTGCGGTCAATACCCTCATGTATCAGTGCGGTGGTATATATCGGCAGGTGCACGCGTTCTCCCAATGTCCCTACGGCGCGAATATGATCCGCGTGGTCGTGCGTCACAAGCACTCCCATAATATTCTGGAAATCCAGTCCCATCTCGCGGAGACATTTTTGTATCTGGCGCGCAGAGATACCCGCGTCAATGAGAATTCCTCTCTGACGCGTTCCCAAATAGTAGCAGTTACCACTACTACCGCTTGCAAAACACCTGAATATGAGTCCACTCTGGTCCATTCTAACAAAAAAATCGTACAAAAGTACTGCTTTTTTTTGACATATGCAAATAAAATCTCAGTTTTTTAGTTTGGAGGGCATTGCAAATGGTGTGCGGGCACTCATCACCGGATGTTCATTAAGGCTCTTGGGACCGAGAAGGATGCACAAACTCTAGTCGACAAAAAAAACGAAAATATTTGCATATTTGCGATTTTTGTTGTACCTTTGCAAGCGCAAAGGTCAAAGACTATACCTTTCATTAAAAAAAACGAATAAATTTATATGGAAGAATTAATCACATCGCTTCAGGACCTATTTATAGGTTTGTTTGCCGGTATGTCAGGGCTGGCAATCGGCATGATTGGACTTGCGATGGGTCTGCTGGTACTGCTGATAGCCTTTTTCATCCGCTTCTACATCGCCTACCGCATGGCCGTGAACAGGCATCGCGACCCACTGGGATGGGTGTTGCTTTCATTCTTCGTATCCCCCCTGATGACATGGATAATACTACTGATTGCCGGCGATGATACCAACCGGAATTAAAATTGCAAAAAAAATGAAAACATTGGATAAATTAGCCGCATTGCGGCGCATGATGCGTGAGGCAGGTATTGAGGCATATGTAGTGCCCGGGAATGACCCTCACGCGAGTGAATATATGGCTTCGCATTGGTGCGAAATGCAATGGATTAGCGGTTTTAACGGCGAGAGCGGGACGATGGTGATTACTACAAATCGCGCATTACTGTGGACCGACAGCCGTTACTACCTGCAAGCCGGTATTGAACTGAAAGACAGTACAATAGAATTAATGCGCGAAAGCGATGTGGACTGTCCGTCGATTCGGGAATGGCTTATCACAAACGTGAAAAGCGGATTAGCAGTGGGTCTTAACCCCGAGATGTGGAGCGTGAACGAGTTTGCAGCAATCAGCAAACAGCTATGCGAAGCTGGGATAAGCGTAAAGAGTATTGACCTGATAAAAGACATCTGGACCGAAGGTCGTCCGGCTATACCGCAGGACAAACTCTACCCCTACTCTGCCGATTATGCCGGAGAGACAGTGGAATCGAAACTTGCGCGAATGCGGCAAGTCCTGAACGGCAGATTGAAAAACGGGAATGGGAAATGGGCCTTGGTAATCAGTGCATTGGACGAGATAGCATGGCTGCTCAATATCCGCGGAAATGACGTAGAATACAACCCCGTGGTAATCAGTTATGTCGTACTCGAAGCAGACAAGTGTAGTCTGTTTGTAAATCAAGCCAAGATCGATGCGGCGGCACAAAACTACCTGGATTTCAACGACATACACGTTCAGCCATATGAAGCCGTCTTTGATTACATACGTAATCTGCAAGGCTCTGTCTTCTACGACGGCGCCAAGGTAAACGAGGCACTCTATGAAGCAATTTCCTCCGATGCGAAGGCCATTGATTTGCAATCGCCTATACTCGTTGACAAGGCGAAGAAAAACGCCGTAGAATTGGAAGGCGAACGGATTGCTATGCGGCAAGACGGTGCGGCGCTCACACGGTTTTTCAAATGGCTGGAGGAAGAAGCTTTCACCGATGGAAAAAAACAGACCGAGTGGTCACTCATGGAGAAACTGCACGAGTTCCGCACCATGGGCGAGAACTTCGAGGAAGAGTCGTTCGGCACAATAGCCGGTTACCGTGGTAATGGCGCAATTGTCCATTATGCAGCGACCAAAGAGCGCTGTGCAGAGGTTAAACCCGAGGGAATGCTCCTATTGGATAGCGGAGGGCAATACTTGGACGGCACCACGGATATCACCCGCACCGTTTGGCTGGGAGGCCGCAAGCCCGAGCAGGCAAAACTGGACTACACCTATGTTCTAAAAGGGCATATCGCATTGGCAACTGCACGTTTCCCACGCGGTACAAGAGGCAACCAACTCGATGCACTGGCAAAACAATATATGTGGCAGGCGGGTATTACCTTCGGTCACGGCACGGGACATGGTGTAGGCCATTTCCTCGGCTGCCACGAAGGCCCGCAGAACGTTCGCACCGACAACAACCCCACCCCATTGGAGGTAGGGCATATTGTCTCAGATGAACCGGGTATATACCGCACCGGCCAGTGGGGAATCCGCACGGAGAACTTGATTACCGTCATTCCCGCCAAGCAAACACGCGCCACTACGACAGAAGACCAATGGCTGCAGTTTGAAACACTGACACTTTGTTTCTACGACACTTCACTCATCGAGATGTCCCTTATGAGCGAAGACGAAATAGACTGGCTGAATGCTTATCACGTACGTGTGTACAAAGAAATAGCCCCGCTGCTAAATGCAGACGAGGCTAAGTTCCTGGCGCGCAAGTGCGCGGCTATCGAGGTTTAATCCTCCGTTTTTACTTTGACGCCTTGCAGGCTGTAAATCTGCCTGTTTTTGCGAATATACAACTGCCCGTTGCGGAAGAATTTCTCTGCGGCGGGCTGATTGTTTTCCAGATTATCAGTACCGGTAGTAATCCGTCCGAGAACTTGCAAGTTCAGCACATAGGCCGAGTCGCAGCCATTGACGGATGTATAAACAACGGTCAGCGTGGTGTCTCCAGCAGGCAATAGACTCAGGTCAATATCCTGCCAGAATCCTTCATCGCCCTCGGTAATGGTTCTGGAGCTTTTCACTCGCATTGCCGGTAACATGTTCACTACCAGACTGACTACCGAGTCGCCACCATAAATATTTGCACCGGCAAGGATTACATCCTCCTTAGTGGAACGTTTGTATGTCTTACCATTATACTCCATAGTCTCTCCTGCGCACCCCCACAGTGTGTCGTTACCATACGTGATAATCATCGGGAGTACGTGCAGACGGAGCATATGGACAGAGTCACAACCATTAACTGAAGTATATTCTGCCGTGAACAAGGTGTCGCCTTCTACCAGATCTTTCAATTCAATACCCTGCCAATAATCGCGCATTCCAACGTGCAATTCTTTGTCTTCATATTTATTATAAACAGGATAAGTAGTGAGTGTCAAGCGAACAATTGAGTCACCACCTAAAACATTCTTCTCGTCAAGAAGCACCTCTGCATAGCCGGCCTCATAATACCATTGGGCGGCAAACTCTACGGAGTCACCTTCGCAGAAAGTAGCTACATATTCGCCGTAGGTAGTAGGCCGAGGGATTATCGTAACAGTTTTTGCAACGGGTTCTGCCGCAAGATAAAAAGCATTGCCATCCTGGCGGGCTGAGATCGTTACCTCGCCAACAATACCCTGCACGATAAGTACGTTGTTTTCTACGTACGCAATTGTACTGTCTGAGCTGACAAAATAGACATCCAGTTCCGAACCTGCCGATGCAGAAACAGGGTATGTCGAGTTGACATACAACTCAGGGATCTCTTGCACCCACTCGATTGACTGAGGATGTTGTTCGGTACGAACCGAAACAGTCACCTCTATTTCAGCGGAGGCATAGATAGTCTCTCTCTCCGGTGCAAAAAGCACCTTGAACACTTGTTCACCTGCGGTCTCTGGAATAGAATCTGCATTCAGCCATGCGAATGTGCCGGGTACAGATGCCTCGCCATTAGAGAGTACAGACTCGGAGAGCGGTTCTCCCAGCGCAATCCATGAAGCCGTAGGAGCCATGATAATCTCCACCGGTGTGTGCGAGAGGGTAATGGTTTTTGTGACAGCTGCCGCATCGTAGCGATCATCTCCGGCCTGATAAGCAGTAATGTCCACCGTTCCGGCAGAGAGAACTACCAATTGGTTATTCTCCACGTACGCAATAGCGCTGTCTGACGAGAGATAAACCACCTCTAAGCCACTCGTTGTCGTAGCTTCAAAAGCAGGGATCTCCTCGGTCGTCAATGCAGCCTCTGGCAACTCAAAACCTTGGATGGTTTGGTTGAGACCGGTTGTGAAGATATGAACCGGAATGCGGAGCGTAGAAGGATTCTCCTTATTGTCGGTAATGACAATCGTATCTTTGAAATCTACATTCTTCTCGTGCGGTGTGAAGCTAATAGTGAATTCATCGTCTCCGAAATCGCCGCAGCCCTCTCCGATAGTATTCTGGCTGAGCGTGAACACACCTTGCGTCATAGAGAGGGTCATCAAATCGATATTGGAATGAGAGACGGTAATCTTCTTCGACCATGTAGTATTGAACTCTGCATTATCATCAATCTCTGTATAGTTTGCGCGAAGGAACTTAGCGTTGGTGACACGGATATTGGTGATAGTATGATCCGTACCTGTCTCTAACGTGCGGATGCGCAGTTTGGTA
Source organism: Bacteroidales bacterium UBA3843 (assembly GCA_002392745.1). GTDB lineage: Bacteria > Bacteroidota > Bacteroidia > Bacteroidales > Paludibacteraceae > Colicola. The sequence continues at coordinate 47,436 of DGHR01000013.1, forward strand.
GCGGATTCATTCAGCATAATATTACCGGATTGCGTATCGCTCGTTCCCACCACCTGATTATATACCTCGTGCCAATCCCAAAGACCGTCCTCATACATATACTGCTCAACAATAAGGGCCGAATATGAAGTGCCACCCCATGTACTGGTACTTTTCTCTCCGTGACGAGCCGTAAAGGTCAGCACAGCAGGGATGCCGGAGAGCTTATAATCCTGCTGTTTCTTACTGCCGTTCAGAGTTAAGGAGGATTGCACAAGCGCCATACCATTGCATTGCGAAGCAGGGTTACGTACGATGATGTAGTTGTTCTGCGAAACTGCCAGATACTCATGACCTTCTATCTCGCCGCCGGCCTGCGCAGCCGTGATATAAGTTTCGCCTTCACCTACCACCGTAAGCACATTTCCGGACACAGAGACTACGGAGTTATCCGCAGAAGTATAGGTCACAGGACCTCCGGAGGTAGCTGTTGCTGTGAGTTCCACAGAACCGCTGGTAGTCAGCAAGCCTAAGAAAGACTGATCCCAGACGATGGACTGTTTGAGCAACTCGGTTACGATAAAGAGTTTGGTATCACTCACCTCGTTATACTCCGCATCGCCGGCTTGGTGCGCCGTGATATTCACCGTTCCAACCGCCTTGGCCAAGAGAGCGGTATCCGCAATGACCTCAATCACTTCCGGTTTATCGGAGGTGAAGGTAATACGATTACCACTGGTAGCCGTTGCAATAGATGCTATTGTCGCATCCGGGTACTGCTCCTCGGTGTTCATAGCAAAACCGGTAGCTACCAGATTTGCGTTCCAATCAATGGTCTGCGCACGTTTAGTCGTATTCGCAGAGACATGAATTGTCTTGGTATACGTACCATTGAAGATGGTAATATCGCCTTCGTTAAGCCCTGTCTCGTCGGTATGCGTATAACTTACCGTCAGGGTCTGCGAACCATACGTATCTATACCGCCGAACGAAGTCGGAGTTACCGTGAAACGCGGGTTGTCGCAAGTGACGCTCAGCGGCGCAATATTGCACCAGTTAATGAGCGAAGTCTTGGTCACCTCGCCGGAGTTAATCACCGCTGCACCGAAATCAAGGGTAGCAGGTTCCGGATCCTCCACATACTTAAGCTCTGTAACCTTAATATTGGTATAGGAGTTAGAGAAGTTGCAGGAGTGGTGGAAACGAATATGTCGCGTCGCTTTGGAGAGTTGGATATCGCCGGACGAATGGGTATCCATATTTGTTGCATCATCATCCGTCCAGATAGTCGTCCATGTGTTACCATCCGCGCTCTCTTCTATATAGAGCATATGGGTATTACCATGACCTCTTTTCGAATCATCAACTGTGCCTAAGATCCATTGCGCAAAACCACTCAATTGGTCGTAACTCAGCGTCGGGTTGCCGATATTCGCAACTACTTGATAAATATAAGCATAATTGAACGATAATTTGTCTGGCACACCTTGGAACGAGAGAGTCTCGTATCTATCGGTCCAATCGGTAGTCGCATTTTTTTTACCGATGGTATAAGACACGTTGCTGATAGGCAGATGTGACTGCGCCCATACATTACCGTTCATGCCCATCGCTACGAGAGCGATGAGCAAGAGCGTAAAATGTTTTAAAAAATTTGTTTTCATAAAAAAGAATTATTTCACACGCATGCCGGATGCGTTGTACCACGCATCGTTCGAGCGGATAAAGAGCTGACCGTTAATCAGCACTTTCTCGAAACGCGTTTGTCCGGAATATACATCCTCGATTCCCTGAGTATCCGGCTCCTTCGGGTCGATGGAGGTGCCCTCGGTGTCGCTATCCGTGAAATCTACACGATAGATATTATATTTTCCCGTTTGGGCATAATCGTCTGCAATCACATACACGAATACGCATTTGTGAATAGCATCGAAAGCATAGAATGCCTGGGTGGAAATGCCAGTCTTCAACGAAGTAAATTCGCCGCAGGAATCGCAGTAGGTATCGTTAATTTGATATGCCTCGCCATTAAATTCGAGAGTCTCTTCACCACGTGCGAGAAGCGATATACGGTTGTTGTAAACCAACTCTACATCGTCCAAAAGAACGGAATCAGGATGGGTCTTGCTTGCAGTACCACCACCTTGCAGTTTGTTGGTCGTGAAGGTCGTGAGAATATAAGCCGGCTCTTTATCCGAGCTCTCAGTTACATAGTTGAACGGCACGGAGATACGTTGCCAGCCCAGCGAAGCCGTAGCCGAATAGTTAATCGCTGCTTGAGCTATTTTGATCTCCGAGTAGTCAGCGGTCTCTGGATCTTGATAGCGCGCATCGGTCGTAATGATGGTACTCATACGTGCTTGATTCGCATCCTTAGAAGCGTCGCGGTCACCTGGGATATATTTTGCCCAGAAGACCATCGAGTCCGGACGACCCTGGAACGGAGTGTTGAAACCTTCGTTGGCGGGATCGGAGAAGTTATAGTTTTTCTCTGCTTCAGTGGCTGTTTTAGAACCGGCATTGATCTGACCATTGGTACAGTTACCATTAGCATTCACACCCAATATGGTCTTGGTAGAAAGGAGCGCACTATGAGCGCCATTAGACCCCGGACGAATTTGGTTGGATTGAACAAACTGTTCTTTATTGTTCTTTACAAAATCAACAAACTCTCCAGTAGCCGAAACGAACGAGTGCCAGCCTTGCGGCTCGTTATTGGTCCAAGCGCCTTCGAAACCGCCGTTCGGCAGAGCATAGTTGTTCGAGCGAACAGCATCTCCTGCGAAACAAACGATAATCGGTTCCGGAAGGGTTTCAGGCTCCGCAATCTGCAATACAATACCTGCTTCACTCTCCGTAGCCTGCGAAGTGTACTTCACGCCTTCTACCTCATAAGATGGCAAGATGTTGATTGTCGCACGAAGATACAGGGGATCTGCCAAGTAGAGGGTCGTCTCCTCAATAGTAAACTGACCATTCTCGCTGATGGCGATATTAGGCAGAACGATACTGCCCAGGCTTACACCGCTGAACTTAAAATCCGGCAGTACGAACGTGAGCGTGTTGTCCGTTACGCCCGGAAGAAGATACACTTGACTCTCAGGATATTTGTCTTCTGAGCCAAGCAGCAAATCACCTTCATACTGACCGCATACATCTAATACGGAAACTGCCATTACTTGCGCCGAAACCATCAGTCCGGCAAAAAGAGTTGTAAAGATTTTTTTCATTGTTGTAGAATTTTATTTGATTTTTTTACCTAAAATATCGTATATCTTTTCGTCCTCACGGATGATGTAGAGTCGGCCGTTGTAAATAACTTTGCGTACTGAACGGCTGCTTTGCGTCTCTGTCTCTGACAGACCGGTATAAACCGGCTTCGGCTCTACCGAGAGATGAAGCACAATGGTGGAATCGCAGTCATTGATAGTATAATACGATGCCTCCATCTCATATTGGCCTTCCGTCATCGAACTCAGGTTCCAGCCCTCCCAATACTGTTCATCGCCGACTGTCATGGTCAGATACTCATCTACTACATAGGTCGGCAGAACTGTAACCGTCAGACGGACAATAGAGTCGCCGCCGTAGATATTCGGTTGTGACACACGCACCTCGCCGTCAAAAGCTTCGCTGTATTTCTCGCCCTCGAACTTGACTTGTTCACCATCGCAAACGAAGACCTCGTATTCGCCGTAAGTTACAGGGATATCGGAAACGAAGAGTTTCAACACATATACCGAGTCGCAACCATAGATGGTCTGCAAACTGTCGTAATAGTAATAGGGCTCCATAGCCTGCGGCAGGTCCTTTATAACCTGTCCGTGCCATACGAAATCCGCGTTATTGACATACTTGGTCTGCTCGTAGTGATAGGTCTGGTTCACTGTATAAGTAAACTTATAGACGGAATCCATGCCGTAAACCGAAATCAACGAGTCATACACGGTAAACGTTCCTACCTGCTCGGTCGGAAGCACTTTCCCATGCCATTCCGTTTCCTCGTTCTGACATGCATTCTGCGCCTCTTCGTAGTAATACGGGATCGGCTTAACCGTCAGCTTTAGCGTAAGGACAGAGTCACAACCGGCATTGGTTTTTTCCGTCACTGAATAGCTATATTCTCCCGGCAACAAGTCTTTATATTCCGTTCCCTGCCATGTATAGGTCTCGTCCATATTGATTGTTGCCTCAGCAGGGGTTGTATAGGTTGGCAACACATTCAGCGTCAGCGTGATAATCGAGTCGCCGCCTTTCGTATTCGGGATGGTCGTAGTATACGTCTTCGCTTCGGTCAGGTTTGTAAAGAGTTCATCCGAATAGGGCTCGTTGTCGCAGGTCGTAGCCGTATACGCATATTCGGTATCCACAACCGGCGGAACGGGTGTTGCCATCTGAAGAGTATATACGGAGTATGCTCCTGCTTGCGAATAGTTGTCTGCCACCACGTACACGTTCACGCGGTTATTCTCTGCATCATAGCCGATAAACGTTTTTGCAGCCTTGGCATTCGTAGTAGCCGCAAACGTATATTCACTGTCGCTGAACTCCGCATCAGTTTTGGCCGCTCCATTCGTGAAGCTGACTGCGGCGCCGTTCATCGTAAGCGAAGTAAGAGAGTGGTTATATACAATCTCCGCATCGTCCAGATAAACGACATCCGGGCTGTTCTTGCTCGAGTTACCGCCGCCCGGAGTGGCATTGGAAGAGAAAGTAACCAGGATATATGCCGCCGTCTTAGGATCTAACGAAGTATAAACAAACGGCGTAGAGAGGCGCTGCCAGCCCTTTGAGCTGGTGGCAGAATAGTTAATCTCCGCGTTGCTTACCTTGACCGATCCATACGAACCGGTCTCCGGATCTTGGTAGCGTGCATTCTGCGTAATGACCGCATTTGCACGAGCTTTATTGGAATTATCCGTAACGCTTCCTCCGCCAGGGATATATTTTGCCCAGAACACCAACGAATCCGGCTGACCAACGAACTCTGTATTATAGCCGTTATTGGAAGGATCGGAGAAGTTGTAGTTGCCGCTGGCATCTCCTGCAGACATCGAACCTGCATTGATTTGTCCGTTCGTGCAGTTTCCATTACCCTTAGCTCCCAAAGTCACCTTCGATTGAATCTTCACACTCTGAGAACCGGTAGTCCCCGGACGGACATCTGTACTTTTGGAAAACTGCTCCGTATTGGGATTTACGAAACCAGCGAACCCCCCCGTAGCCGTAACGAAAGAATGCCAACCGGACACCTCGTTTCCACTCCAAGCACCCTCAAAACCACCATTTGTAATTTCATAATTACGATTCATCACCTTGTTTCCGTTAAAAACGACAGGAATACTTTCTGGAAGACCGGCTTCGATAGAAAGCGACACGTTGGCATTAGTCCCGTTAATCTGACTTCCGCTCAGCATCGACACCTCCGCACGCGTCTGGATAATCTTTATATACAGCGGACGATTATTCAATGTCAGCGTACCCTCCCCGTCCATAGGGATATTCACCAGCACGATATCACCCAGCGAAACTCCGCTGAACTTAAAATCCGGCAACACAAACGTGATGGTGTTTGCCGTCACGCCCGGTAGGATATAGATCTCTTCGTTCGGGTACTCGTCGCCGCCGATATTCAGCGTTCCTTTGAACACGCCCGATGCATCATTCACCGTCACCGCCAGTGCAGTAATAGCTGATACACAAGCAATTATAACTGTAGTAAAAATCTTTTTCATCTCACTAAACATTAAACACTAAACTTTATAACGTGATATTCATTCTGCAAACAAAAGTGCGGGGAGGAGCCAACGCCATCGGACGATAGCTGTACTCGGTATTGAGCAGGTTGTTTACCAGGAACTGCAGTTCTACGTGTTCCTTGAAACGCACTGCCGCACGCAAATCCATCGTAAAAACACTTGTATTGTGGCTCATCCAATAGTCGTGGAGCGACACGCCGTCCTCATAGCCGAAAATGAACTTACGAGCGTAATCCATCAGGTCCGGCGCCGCTTTCTCACGCTCGTCCACCATGATATAATCCACTGCCAGCATCTTGCTGCGGTACGACATATTCAGCCCCAGCGAGAACCATTTGTAGTTGTAATCCAACGTGGCCTTGAACGAGTGTTTGTTGCGGTATTTCAGATATTTGGTGTCGTTCGACTTGTTTTTCATCTGCAACGGGTCGGTATAGGTCTTTTCTTCTTCTATACGTTTGGCGTTATCCAAATCCTCCGGTTGAGTGAAGGTGTAACCGATGGTATAGCGCAGCTCCATGTCTTTCCGGATATCCACCTTACCGGCCGTGCTCACTTCGGCACCATAGATACGCGCATGGTTCACATTCACGAATTGGGCACCTATACCGATACCGGCGTTGCTAAGCGACTTGGTGGTCTTGATATCATCAATCATATTTTGCACCTCGCTAATCACATCGTCCATCGAGTTAATCATCGTAAAATCGGAATTGCGGAACAGGCCGAACTGGTACTCTATCATGTTGCGGTACTCTGTATAGAATGCTGCCACATCCAGTGTTCCGGTAATAGGACCGAACTTATAAAGCTGTTTATAGCCGATTTCTGCATTGAAGCCTGACTCGGGTTTGATGTCATGATTCGGATAGACACCTACGCCGCCGATGTCCTTGCGGGCGAATTTCTCCGTGATAGATGGGTTGCGATAACCCTGACCGAAGCTGGCGCGGAGGAATCCGGCTTTGTAAATCTCCCAGTTCAGGCCGGCACGGAAGACAGGGCGTACCGGGCAGAGCCATTTGCCGATTTGGATGTTTGCCTCCTTATAATGGTCGTCCATGCGGTAGTATTCCAGACGCATTCCGGCACTCAAGGACAGTTTGTCTGCGATACGGTGGTCGTACTGCAGATAGGCCGCCAGATTGTCAGTGTGGTGCGTTCCCGTGATATTCGCCGTATTGGTAATGTGGTTCCAGTTGATACCTGTGGTCAGACGTACACCGGACTGCCATTGCTTGGCAAACTGATAATCGATATATCCGTTGTAGGTCAACTCCGGACGCGTTGGACTGTTGTCTGCCAGCAGGTTCATGGCATAGGCCACTACATCCTGCAGTTCAGCTACTGTGCCGGTATACCCCAGACCGTTCTTTACCAGGTCTATGCCGTTCGTTATCGCCCCCAGCCAGTCCTCATTCATCACAGGAATAGCTACGTCCTGGAATGTAACCAGCAGGGCATCCTCTATCGCCATTCCGCCATCCATCCGGCTCTTTATCTGGTCGTAATAACCTTTCACTTTGTCCAAGTCAAAGCTTGTGACACCCCATTTCAGCAGTTCCTCAGTGCTCATGCCGGCAGTGGGTTTCGTAATATTGTCCGAGGTCAAGTAGAAGCGGGCGCGAATCTTATGCGAAGTGCCGTTATCGGCGTTGTCGTAGTTCCAGAACGGGTCGATGTTGAAGTTATGCTCCTTGCGTCCCATATTGGTCAGCGGAGACGGGTGAATAGGGTCCTTCGGACTCCGCCAGATGAAGAAATCGCCGAACTGGTTCGCCACATAGTTCACATTGGCGCCCATACTCATGTACTGCCCCTCCGGCATCGGTTTATGGTAGGTCATACTACCGCCCAGACGCACGCGGTCGTTAAAACTCTGCTGGCGGTAGCCCTCGTCCTTGAAGGCGCTGATAGCTCCCGAAACATCAAAATTGCCCACACGGCGGGTATGCGATGCCTCTGCACCATAATAGAGCGGCAATCGCGCGCCCGTGTATGCGTATTCCTTATAATTATCATATACGCCTACATAACCGCTTATCTTCGTCTCCGGTTTCAGTCCCGGACGCTGGGTGCGGACATTGATAACACCGTTCAATGCCGATGAACCGTAGAGTACGGATGAGGCACCTTTGATGACCTCTACCTGCCCCACGTTCTCAAGCGGCACGTTGTTCCAGTTGATTTCACCTGTCTTCGGGTTCAGAATCGACATTCCGTCCATCAGCACCTGGCAACGGCTACCTACGCTGTAGGTCCAGCCGCCACCGCCACGGATGCTCGGTTGCTTGTCTATTATCTCCACGCCCGGCAGCGTCTGCAGCGTAGCAGACAAGTCCGTCGGAGCCTGACTGCGCAACGCCTGAGGCTTCAGCACCTCCATCGAGACCGTCACATCTGTCTGCCGCTGCTCAAAACGGCCGGCGGTCACTACGATATCATCCAGCAACTCATTATGAGTCAGAAGCGGTACATTCAGAGTCTTCGTCAACGAAGTCACCGAACGCGTCTCTGTGTCGTACCCCACATACGAGAAACTCAGCATTGTCGGCTTGCGAGTGTCCACCTTGATGGTATAGCGGCCATCAAAATCAGTCACGGTTCCCTGGGAAGGATTGTTCTTGTCGAATACGGTTACGCCTATCAGCGGCTCACGCGTTTGCATGTCTGTTACCACACCGCTTATCTCTGTCAGTTGAACGGCATCGGACGCCTGCGACCACGCGCACGCGCTATACAACAATAAATAAATCAGAAGAATTTGGAATCTTTTCATTATCTTTTGTACCTTAATTTTCAAAATCGGGTGCAAAAGTACTCTTTTGTTCTCAAATACACAATACCTGTTATTAATAGAATGTTTACTAATTTTACTATCATTATATACAATCTTAAAAATCGTATATAAAAACATATAATTTTACTTCTATCTATCGCATATATATTAAAAAAAAGAATGAGTTTCCAGAGAGAAGAAACCCATTCTTTATAGCCAACGCCTTCGCGTTCGGATTACAGCAGTTCCACCGAACGGTTGACAAATTTGGCGAGTGCTTCGCCTTTCAGTTGCCCGGAAGCCAGCAATGCGATGTCGATGAGTTGTTTCAGGCGTTCGTCTTCGCCGTCCAGTTTATAGACGGTCTTTGTCACGGTCTCCTTCTTCGTCTCCTCGCCATCTTTCTTCTCCACTTCTTCCTCTACCTGCTCACTCGTCATCTTGGATACCAACTCCTGAATAAGAGGGTGCGAGGTATTGAGAACCAGGTTATATTGGTCCGGCATCTGACCGTAGAACGACATACCCTGCTGATGCGCCGACATTTCCTTCATACGGCGCATGAACTCATTCTGTGTCAGGAATACCGGCAGCGCGTCAGCCGCAGCCGCTTCACAGGATACATAGTAATTCAACTTCTCCGCTTGCGGGATGAAGGCTTCAAACGCCTTGCGCAGTCCTTCTTTCTGCTCGTCGGAATAGGTGTCTTTGGCGGCGTCTTCCTTACGGATAAGGTTCTCTATCGTGTCGCTGTCTATACGAACGAAACGCAGTTTGCCTTCGTCTCCGGCTTTCTGCTCTGCTTGGCTCATGCAGTGCACATCCAGCTCGCCGTCCATCAGCAGCACATCATATCCTTTGGCTTTCGCGCGCTCGATATACGTATAGTGCGCATCCGCGTCATTGGTGTACAGGAGAACCAGATTGCCGTCTTTGTCCGTCTGAGCCTCTTTGACTTTCGTCTTGTACTCGTCCAGCGTGAAGTACTCGCCACCGAGGTTCTTCAGCAACGCAAAATCCTTCGCTTTCTCGTAGAATTTCTCATCGGTCAGCATTCCGAACTGGATGAACATCTTGATATCATCCCATTTCTTGGCGAACGACTCTTTGTCCGCTTTGTATAACTCGGCGAGTTTGTCCGCCACTTTCTTGGTGATGTAACCGCTGATTTTCTTCACGTTGTTGTCGCTTTGCAGATAACTCCGGCTCACGTTCAGCGGGATATCGGGACTGTCAATGACGCCATGCAGCAATGTCAGGTACTCCGGCACGATGTTCTCCACCTCATCGGTGACATACACTTGGTTGCAATAGAGCTGAATCTTGTTGCGGTGCACATCCAGGTTGCTCTTGATTTTCGGGAAATACAGTATACCCGTCAGGTTGAACGGGTAGTCCACGTTCAGATGGATATGGAACAGCGGTTCCTCCATCTGCGTCGGATACAGCTCGTGATAGAACTTGTCGTAGTCCTCGTCTTTCAGTTCGGACGGTTTGCGGGTCCACGCGGGGTTGACGTCGTTGATTATGTTCTCTTCGTCCAGTTCCACCTCCTTGCCGTCTTTCCATTCTTTCTTCTTGCCGAATGCTATCTCAACAGGAAGGAACTTGCAGTATTTCTTCAGCAGTCCCTCTATCGTGGCGTCCTCTAAATACTGGCTGAACTCGTCGTCGATATGCAGTACGACGTCCGTACCGCGTTCGGACTTGATGGTTTCCTCCATCGTATATTCCGGGTCGCCTTCGCAACTCCAGTGAACCGCTTTCGCATTCTCCTGATAACTCTGGCTAAAAATCTCCACTTTCTTGCTCACCATGAAGGCCGAGTAGAAGCCCAGACCGAAATGACCGATGATGGCCTCCGTCTTGTCTTTGTATTTGTTGACGAATTCCTCTGCGCCGGAGAAGGCTATCTGGTTGATGTATTTGTCCACTTCCTCGGCTGTCATTCCGATTCCGTGGTCGGAGACAGTTAGCGTCTTCTTTTGTTTGTCTATAGTAACACGTACACGCACGTCACCCAAGTCGCCTTTCACCTCGCCTACCGAAGAGAGTGTCTTCAGTTTCTGGGTGGCGTCTACGGCGTTGCTGATCAACTCACGGAGGAAGATCTCGTGGTCTGAATACAAAAATTTCTTGATGACGGGGAAGATATTATTACTCGTTACCCCAATATTTCCTTTGCTCATAGTCTGTATGGATTTGAATAAACTGTCATTGATGTGTCTATCGATATATTGATATACCGATTACCATAAGACAAATCCCGTGCCGACAAAAGAAATACTGACAAAATGGCAGACTATTCGTACCCTTTGTTCTGACGGAGCAGTGTATTCGTCTGCAATGCAGTCTGCGGGATGGGGAATACGGTCAGGAAATTCTCCTCGACGGACTCCGCATATCTCGAGAAACGAATCTGGTCCTGACGATGCCAACCTTCCCACATCAGTTCTATCCAGCGTTCATAGTAGATGTTTTCCAATGTAGCCTGGCGCGGCTCGCAGTTACTCATCATGGCTATCGCCTCTCGCTGATGCACCAGATCATACTCCGCCTGGCCGTCCTGACCATTACGCACCTTCGCCTCCGCCATCATCAGATACACATCCGACAACCTGTACAGCACTATATCACTGTTGCGCAATTGCCCGTCAAAGATACCGCCCGGGTCGAATGCGTATTTGCTCATACGTGCACCGGCTGTCGCCACATAGGGGCTTCCTGTCAGCACCGGTTGCACTTCGCGGGGGTAGTAAACCAATGTATCGCCCGACGAAAGTACCAGAGGCATACCGCCCACCTGCACTACCCCCGCAAAGAAAGTGGTCGCAAAGCGGCAGTCACGCTTCGGGGTACCGTACCCGAACACATCCATTGTTTCTTGCGTGGCGCACGAACCGTTCTCGCCGCCATAGCCCAATGCTGCTGCGTGCTGGTAATGCAGACTGCGGAACAGGTTCTTGAAGCGGTTGCGGTAGATATTGGGGTCCATGGGGATGGTGAAGATATTCTCTACGGCATCCTCGTTATAGGTGGCAAAACAATTGGTCTGGCTTGCACATAAGACATAACCGGCAGTAGAGTTGAGTATCGCTTGACCGTAATGCTCCACTGCTTCCCATGCGTTTCGCTGACCGGCCACATCGCACGCCAACATCACCTGTTTTCCGTCAGGACGGAGAATGTCAGTCCAGTCGTCATCCCTCCACACCTCTATATTGAGAGCCATCTTCATCAGAAGAAAACTAACCACCGGACGGGTGATGCGTCCGTAATATTCTCCGCGGCTGTTACTGCGTTCATCAGGGAGATTAGCATACGCATGCTGCAACTCGCTCCATACGAAATCGAACACTTCGCTGCGTTCGGACTGCTTAATCTCGTTGAGACTGATGTCCTCGCGGGTGACAATCGGCACACGCGCGAACAAATCGAGTAAATAGGTATAAGCCAATGCTCGGACGGCACGTACCTCGGCTTCGCTTACCGTGAACTGCTCATTTGACAGCAGGTTTTTATAACGGTCAAGCATCGCGAGCGAATGATTGCAAAGACCGACCAGTTGGTACAGATACAGCCACGCATTCTCACAGCACTCGTTGTCCGCGGTCCATGTATGACTATAAAGGTCTATCCATAATCCTCCGTCCAACCAGTCGCCTCCGCGCACAGGGATAATAGCCTCGTTCGAAGCGAATGTCTGCAGGTCGTACACACCGCGATAGGTCCCTTGCAGACCCTCGCCGTCCACATTGCCGCCTATATGGTCGTAGAGCGACAGCACCGCCTGACGTTGCAACGCGGTGGCAGAAGTGATTACGGCCTCTTCCGGCTGACCCGAATGGGGATCTTCGCCCAGAAAACCGCAACTTTGCAAGAAAATCACACAGGAGATAAATATATGTAACGGCCTCTTCATACTAACTCTTTAACTATTTAACGTGCTGCACTTAAAACTGTATTTGCATTGACAGACTGTATGTCCGGCTGACGGGATACGAGCGTTTGTCATCCACACCGAGTGTGTTGTTGATAACCGTGCTGTTGATGATTGGTGTCAATCCCGAATAAACAGTGATGGTGGCCAGGTTGTTGACGCTTACCGACAGACGGAACGAACTCAGTTTCCACTGCGGTTTGCAGGGCAGTGTCCAACCGAGCGTCAGATAGTCGATATTCACATAGTCTCCCCGTTCCAGCCAATAGTCGGTAACGGTCAGGTCGTCTATGTTCTTCTCCGGCGCCGTCTTCATTACATTGTAGTACGGCAGACTCCCCATGTTCATATAACTCAGTGCCGATCCGTTGTAAATCTTGTGTCCGAACGCACCGTTCAGCTGGATACTCAAATCAAACTGCTTGTACCGTACGGAGATATTACTGCCCATCAGTACTTTCGGGGTAGCTTGACCGCATACACGCCGGTCACCGCTTCCGTCGGACAAATCAATGGCGCCGTTGCCGTCCAGGTCTTCTATGGTATAGACATACTCGCCGTTCGCATCTGGAGCCAAGCCCTCGCTGTGTGGCAGGTAGAACACACCAAGCGGATAACCGGGTATTTGGTATACTACATCCGTGTTCCCGCCGTGCAGACCTGCTCCATTCACCGAGGCAATGGGGGTATAGGTTGGGGCGGTCAGATATTCGCCCTTGTAATAACCGTTCAGCGACAGCAGTTTATTCTGTTGCCACGACAGGTTAAAGCCGATATTGACATCCCAATCACGGGTCTTGACTGCTGCCAATCCGAATCCGATTTCGACACCCTGGTTCTGCATCTTGCCCAGATTGGCCAGCATCTTGTCGTAGAGGAAGGGCGGCACAGGCACGGTGTAGTGGTAGAGCATGTCGTATATATACGAATAATAGTAGTCGGCCGTGAGGACGATGCGGTTATGCCAAAATCCCCACTCCATGCCCGCGTTGACGGTCTGGGTCTTCTCCCATGTCAGGTCCGGATTCTCATTGCGGGCATAACCCAGTATCACATCCGGCAATCCGTTGGTCTCTGTTATCCCGGTCGGCACCATCAGCGAAAGTGATTGGTAAGCAGCTATACCGCTCAGGTTGCCCGACAATCCCCATCCGGCGCGGATATTCAGGCGGGTAAGCCAGTTCTGGTCCTCCAACCATGTCTCTTTCTTCATATTCCACGCTATGTTGGCCGAGGGGAAGAAACCCCATTTATGGCCGGCTGCAGCTACCGAACTGGCATCGCCGCGGGCGGCAAGCGTGATGGTGTATCTGCCCAAAGCCGTATAACTCACGCGGCCCATGACCGACGCCATCCGCTGCTGCTCGTTGCTGCTGCCCGTGCCTTCCCACAACCGCAGTCCGCCGACAGCCAGGTTGTCATAGCCGTAGGCATTGGATGCCAGACGGTTGATGGTGGTATGAAAAGCCGTGATGTTGCGCCCTTGCATCTCACCCAGCACATCCGCCTCTATATGATGACGCGTTCCCCAGTCGTGGGCATAGCGCACCGACGCATTGACAAGCCACACATGGCTCTTGCCTGCGCCGCGGTACACCTTGCCTGTACTCTCCATATACGTCGGATAGAAATGACTGTCATCATCGGCATCGTAGCTGTAACTGCCATAGACAGCCGCCGTCAGACCATACCCTATATTACCCGTCACGCGCAGGTGCGTGTTGAAGTGCATTGCCTCGTTGTGTTTCTTGATATCCAACAAGCCCATTGGGTTGTTTATCTGGCTTGCATCGGCATAGCCGTTGTAGCCGCCTCCGGCATTACGCTCATTGGGAAAAGTGGGATTGAATGCCGCGGCGGAATAGAATGTCTTCTGCACGTCGTTCAGGTACCGGTTGTGACCTACGGCACCGAAGAGCCCCAGATCGAATGTCAGATGCTTGTCCAGCATATGTTGCGTCACATCCAGTTTGGCGGTAAAATTGCGGGTACCCATCTCGCGGACTATGCTGTTGTTCTGGCTATATGAGACAGCTCCGCGATAACTGGTATTCTCCGTGCCGCCACCCAAAGCCACATGGTGGTTGTGTACGATACCCGTTCTCAAAATAGCCCGTTGCCAGTCGGTGGAGGCGCCGCCGTCTGCGATAGCCATCCCGCGTGCGGAAGTCACGGAGCGGTACTCGTCGGCCGTGAGCATATTCAGAAACTTATCCGCATGGGCAAAACCGACACTGCCGGCGTAGGATATATGGAACTTGCCCTCTGCGCCGCGACGTGTTCTTACTTCTATCACACCGGCTGCACCGCGTGCACCGTATTGCGCCGTCTGGGCGGCGTCCTTCAGAATCGTGAAACTCTCAATATCTCCGGGGAAGACAGTGGCCAGTGTTCGCAAGTCGGATGACATGCCGTCTATGATAACCAACGGTTCGTTTCCGCCTGTTAGCGAGTGGTTACCGCGCACTCGCACCGACGACAGCATTGCCTCCGGGTTGGTGTTGGACCCCACCGTCACACCCGCCGTCTGACCGTTCAGCACATCCAATGCGTTGGTCAGGTGACCGCGGCGGGAAGTCTCTACGCGCAAGGTATCGGTTACCGATTCCGCGGGAACCGGCTGCTCTGCACCAACGCCCACCGGCAGCAACAATAATATCGTCAACAGAACAGTGTTTCTCATAGCGCTTGCAAAGGTACAACAAAAATTGCACATACGCAAGTAAATAATGCAGAATTTTAGAAAAAGTAGAGTGTCACTCTACGTTTTTTAGGAATAG
This sequence comes from Bacteroidales bacterium UBA3843, assembly GCA_002392745.1. Classification (GTDB taxonomy): domain Bacteria; phylum Bacteroidota; class Bacteroidia; order Bacteroidales; family Paludibacteraceae; genus Colicola. The sequence continues at coordinate 62,673 of DGHR01000013.1, forward strand.
ACCGCAGGGCAGGCACTATGCTTGCATAAGACGGATGATGATTGTAGTGAAATGACGGGCTGTGCTCTTTTCTACTATCCCGCTAATATACTTAATCCGTCCCCACTCTACTTTTTCGGATTCGGGGGAAAATGGTAGGCAAATCTTCGGACCAACCTGCTGATAATTTCCTTCTAATATGCTGCCAATCACGAACTATACACAAATTATAGACGAACTATAGACGAACTATTAGAATAACCACAGAGGAATCTGAGTGGTATCTGAGAGGCTGCTCTCATTCTTCCACCGGGACAGCATAGCGGTCCGGAAATTCCGGACTTTCCGGTACTGTTTGCCGCAAGTCTGTTATCCACTTTATAATCAGCGATTTACAAAATAGTTATCGGAGGCATTTCGAAGGCGCATCGGAGTAATCTCGGAGGCAACTCGGACTCAATCCCTCTTTCTTGGTTGTTTCCGGACAATTTGATTGCCCCAATCACCTACAACATAGAATAATTATTCTATTCGCTTCATTTTTATACGACAAAAATTTGCGTATGTGCAATTTTTGTCGTACCTTTGCACCCGTTTTGCGGAAAAGCCGATGAAATAAACTATATGAACGAGTTTTTAGAGACTGAAGAACAGATACTGAAGATGCTCAAGACCGTCTTCGATCCCGAGATTCCGGTCAATATCTACGACCTGGGGCTCATCTATGGCATCGACATCAAGGACAACGGCGTGTGCGACATCACCATGACCCTCACCGCCCCTTCATGCCCTGCCGGCGATTTTCTCGTGGAAGACATACGACAGAAAGTGGGCAGCGTAGAGGGCATCAAGGACGTGAACGTAAACATCGTCTTTGAACCCGAGTGGACCAAAGACATGATGAGCGAAGAAGCCAAATTGGAACTTGGCTTCTTGTAAATCTTTTATTTATGTTTACATCGTACATCGTCACTTCGTACTTCGTACATCAAATAATTCCTTCGTACATCGTACATCGTCACTTCGTACTTTAATTTGACTTTCGACTATGATATATTTTTTAAGCGATGCACACTTAGGGAGCCTGGCCGTTGAGAGAGGATGGGCACACCAGAAACGGGTAATCGACCTGCTGGAGGAGATGAGCAAGGACGCCGCGTCCATCTATATGCTGGGAGATATGTTCGATTTCTGGTTCGAGTATTTCCACCACGACAAAAACAAACGCCAGTTCTCACCCTTCTGCAAAGAGATACGCAAACTGACAAGGCAGGGCATACATGTCCATTTCTTTGTCGGCAATCACGATATGTGGACCTTCGGCGGACTCGCGCAGATGACAGGGGCGGAGATTCACTATGAACCATGCACCATCCGGCGATACGGCAAGACGCTCTATCTGAGCCACGGCGACGGACTGCTCCCAAGCGACTGGCAGACACGCTACCCCAAACCGGTACTCCGCAAACTCAAGCGTTTCCTGCTACTGCGCAAGATTTTCAAAAGCCCGACCCTGCAATTCCTGTTCCGATGCCTGCCGCCGAGTTGGGGAAACCATTTCGGCTACAACTGGGCAAAACGAAGCCGGCTGAAAGAACTCGCCAACCCCTGCCCGTACAAAGGCGAGGACAAAGAGGAGTTGGTGCTGTTCGCCAAAGACCAGGAGAAGCAGCAAAACCACCGAGACTACTATATCTTCGGACACCGGCATATCGAACTCGACCTGCAGATAGCCTCCGGGAGCCGCGTGGTCATACTCGGCGATTGTTTCCGCCAATGGACCTACGCACGCCTCGACCACAATGGACAACTGACCCTGCATAACTTTTAAGTATATCATCACTTATATATAAAATACTGCTTGTGATTTGAATTGAAAATTTTATTTATGTTTATGTCTTTTTAGGTTTTTGTCTAAAAATATTTTCTTTATATCGATTTATATTTTTTTCTAATAACCAATAACCAATCACAAATTACCAATCACCAATCACCAATCACAAATTACCAATCACCAATCACCAATCACCAATCACCAATCACCAATCACCTCTAACCTTTCACCTTTATTACATATGCATACAAGAGAAGAACAACTGGCTGCGTTCGGCCGTCTGCTGGACGTAATGGACACCCTGCGGGAGAAATGTCCGTGGGACCGCAAGCAGACCTTTGACAGTCTGCGAGAAAACACTATTGAGGAGACTTTCGAACTGGCCGCCGCCATCAGCCGGCACGACATGACGGAGATAAGCAAAGAACTGGGCGACGTGCTCCTACACGTGGTTTTCTACGCCAAGATGGGCTCCGAGAGAGAAAAAGACTGCGCCGGCTCGTCTGCAGACCAACCGCGCGACTACTTTGACATCGCCGATGTATGCAACCGCCTGTGCGACAAACTGATTTTCCGCCACCCCCATATCTATAAAACAAATGACCAAATCGTAAATGGTCAAATCGTAAATGACACCGATGTTAGCCATCTCTGGGAACAGGTCAAACTTCGAGAGAAAGACGGCAACAAGACCGTGTTAGGAGGTATTCCCGACAGCCTGCCATCGCTCGTCAAGGCCTATCGTATCCAAGACAAAGTAGCCAACGTAGGTTTTGACTGGGAAAAACGCGAAGATGTGTGGGCGAAGGTGAAAGAGGAAATCGCCGAGTTCGAAGCCGAAATGACCAATTTACCAAAGGACCACCCGGTAAATGATAAAATGGTAAATGAGTTTGGTGATTTGCTGTTCTCGCTCATCAACGCGGCGCGGCTATACAAGATACGCCCGGATAATGCGCTGGAGCAGACCAACCTGAAGTTCATGCGCCGATTCAACTACGTGGAGCAAAAAGCGCGCGAACAAGGCCGCGCGCTGCAGGATATGTCGCTCGCCGAGATGGACGCTCTCTGGGACGAAGCGAAACAACAGGAGAAAAAATAATCAACGGACCACTTGGGTAAGCGTACCCGTCACCGGCGAATATTTCTCGCCCGCCGTTGAAGACAAAGTAAACGTGAAATCGTATTTACCCGCCTGCAACGGAACGTAATAAAGCGTTGTAAAGAACTGGTAGCAGTCCTTGGCAAAATACAAACTGCCCTTCTCCGGTTTGGACCCCTCCGCCAACAGACGGCCGGCCACCGAGTCACACTCCAGACGGTAGTCAAAAGCCGTCCTGTCCGCCGAGACCTGAAACGCCACCAGTGTATTGTAAACACCGTCCAGTACCATCACCGCGCGCATCGTATCCCCCACCTGGATGGTATCCAGCCGTGACAAGGTGTCACACACACCTGCCGGAGTGGTGCGATACAACGATGCGATGAACATACGAGGCGTGGAGTGGTACTCGCCTGTGAGACAAGAACTTAGAAAAATGGTGGCAAAAGCCACCATCAGGATTTTGAAAACCGTTTTCATAAGTGCGGCATAAAAGACTCGAACTTTCACTCCTCGCGGAACCAGATCCTAAGTCTGGCGCGTCTACCAATTCCGCCAATGCCGCTCGCTTACGCTAAGGCTCAATACGACTCGCGACCTCGTCGCTCATATGAATTTTCGCCTTGCGCTACGCTCTCCCCATAACAAACACTTCGTTGGTTTGTTCCGGGGGCCCCGATGGAAAAAGCGTGCAAAGGTACGAAGAAATTTTGAATTATGCAAGAAAATACGCAAACTTTTTATCATATTTTGCCAAACGGCGTCAAAATCGTCCACCGGCGTACGCCCAGTCCTGTGGCGTATATCGGTATTATGGTGGGTGCAGGCACACGTGATGAACTGCCCGAAGAGAACGGAATGGCACACTATATAGAGCATTGTGTGTTCAAAGGCACCGCTCATCACTCGGCACGCCAAATCATACACTCTATCGAAGGTATCGGCGGCGAAATAAATGCCTATACCACCAAAGAGGAAACAACATTCTATGCCGCCATTCCGGTAGAACATGTGCAACTGACTCTGCATCTGATTGCCGAAATGGTCACCTCGCCTACGTTCAAACGGGAGGAGACCGACAAAGAGCGAATGGTTATCATTGACGAGATTGAGAGTTACAATGACAGCCCGAGCGAACTGATTTATGACGATTTCGAGAGTCTGGTATTTGCCGGTCACCCGCTGGCACTGCCTATACTTGGCACACGCCGGACACTGCGGCATATCTCCGCCAAACCCGACTATCCGCTGCAATGGATGGCGGCGCACTACCGGCCGGAGAGGATGGTCGTCTTCTGCCAGGGAAACGTCAATCCCGAGAAAATCTTCCGCCTCGCCGAAAAAGAGTTAGGAGCTCTTACATGCACAGCCGGTCTTACAGCGAATAAATATGAGCGGTCTTGCAGTAAAGCGGTCCTACAGCAACGCGGTCTTACAGGCGAAGCCGGTCTTGATAGCCCGCGCACCGCGAGCTATCACAAGCATACCCATCAAGTTCACGCCATGCTGGGCGGACGGGCATATCCGCTGGGGCATGAGCACCAGTTGGCGATGTTCCTGCTCAATAATATCCTGGGAGGCGGCAGCCTGAACAGCCGCCTGAACCTGAGTCTGCGCGAAGCAAAAGGACTGGTCTATACCGTCGAGTCCAACTATACGCCGTTGAGCGATACCGGGTATTGGTCCGTTTATTGGGCATGCGAACCGGAACACTACGAACAGAGCCTGGCATTAGTGACCGAGGAGCTGGACAAACTCTGCACCACGCCGCTCAGCGAAAGCACACTGCGCAAGGCTCTGACACAACTGCGGGGACAGTTGGCTATTTCAGCACAAAACCAGGAAAACAGCGCACTCGGTATGGCGAAATCCATGCTCTATTTCGGCCATGCGCCTTCGTGGCAGGAAACGTATGACAAAGTAGCCAAAACTACCATTCGTCAACTGCAAACCGTCGCAAATGATATGTTTCTGCCCTCCAATCGTTACACTTTGACATACAAATAGGTCAAAACGATGATTTTCTGCAAGGCAATTGCCGCTTTTTGCTAACTAATTGTTACAAAATGACTTTTTTTGAATAAATTTCGCATTTTTACAGCAAAATATTTGGTCATGTCATAAAAAAGTAGTACCTTTGTGCACTTTTTCATGTAGTGCGCGCTCGCGTATACCTTATACTATATGCGTATGCGTGCGACAAGAACGGAAAAATCAACATATATCAAACAATAACAAAAGATGAAGAAAATTTTTACACTATTGTTTCTTGCTACGTTAAGTCTGGGACTGTATGCCCAGCAGCAAGTAAGCGGTGTGGTCGTCTACGAGAATGGCGAGCCGGTGATCGGTGCCAGTATCCAGGCCAAAGGCTCTAGCAAGGGCACAATCTCGGACTACGATGGTAAGTTCGAGATGGAAATACCGGAGTCTGTGAAGACGCTGGTAGTTAGTTATGTCGGTATGGAAACCCAAGAGGTTGCTGTCGGCAAGAATTTGAAAATTACGATGAAGGAGAACAGCGAAGTGATCCAAGAGGTTGTCGTTACCGGTTATGGTAATGTCTCGAAGGGTTCGTTCGCAGGTTCGGCACAAGCAGTAAATGCAGAAAACATTGAGAAAAAGAGTCCGTCTGAAATCTCAAAGGCATTAGCCGGAGAGGTAGCCGGTGTACAGGTAGTGACCACTACCGGTCAGCCGGGAGAGGCAGCCAGTATCCGTATCCGCGGTATCGGTTCGTTGAACGCCAGCTCCGCGCCTTTGTACATCGTTGACGGTGTGCCCTACGAGGCAGCATACATCTCCACCATCGATCCGGGCGATATCGCAAGCACTACTATTCTGAAGGATGCAACTGCGACTTCTCTCTATGGTAGCCGCGGTGCAAACGGTGTTATCGTTATTACCACCAAGAAAGGAACATCCGGAGAGCAGGGCAAGATTGATGTGGACGTCAAATACGGAGGCAACATGCGCCTGCTGCCTATGTACGATGTAATCACAGATCCGCAGGAGTTTGCGGAGATGGCATGGATGAGTTTGTACAACTCCAGTACCCGTGTTACCCAAATAGCACGTATTCAGGAGGCCAGCAACTTGCTGTTCGGGCCGAAAGGTATCCCGACACAGTACAACCTATGGCAGGTTGTCAACCCCGATGGTAGTATCAACACGAACCCATCCGGAACAATGCTGATTGGCAACAACGGTAAGTTCCTCGGAGCCGAGGACGGCGTACAATACAAGCCCGGCATGGACAATCTGTTGAGTTGGCGTGACGCTATCTTCCGTACAGGCCAGAAATTAGACGCTACTTTGCGTATCTCCGGTGGAACCGAGAAGACGACTTATTTCACCTCTATCGGTTACCTGAAGGACGAGGGTTATTATATCGGTTCTACCTATGACCGTCTGACCATTCGCAGCAACGTGGATTTCGAGCCCAAGAAATGGCTGAAAGGAAACGTGAATATGGCTTATACCTATTCGAAGCACAACGCAGCCGGTCAGGGCGATAATATGAACAGCGGTTTCGTATATGTCAACCAGATGGCGCCTGTCTTCCCTGTATATCTCTACAACGCAGACGGAAGCATTCAGATAGACCCCAAGACAGGAGGATATGCCTACGACTATGGTATGATTGAAGGTTCTGGACGTCCGTTCGGCTCGGGTATTAACCCTGCCGGTTCACTGCGCTACGACCGTGACTATCTGGAGCAACACTATGTGTCTGCCGGCGGTTCGCTCGAGTTCAAATTCTACAAGGACCTGAAACTCACTATCAATGCGAGCTTGCAGTACCGTGGTGCAACGGAGTCAGAGCACACCAATGCATACTACGGTGATGCCGGCGGCATTGGCCGTATTGCAAAAGAGCAGGACAACTCGTTCTGGGTAACAGCACAGCAGTTGTTGGAATACAACAAGACCATCAACGAGCACTCTATCCGCGCGATGATTGGTCATGAGACACAATATGCACGCTCTTCATACATGTATGGTTCGAAGAGCCACGCGGCAGCTTACGAGGGCGAGAACGTTTTGGAATGGGGTAACTTCGTTCAAAACACGACTATCACCTCTGCTACCAACTCGACCGCATTGGAGTCGTTCCTGGCCACAGCTTCGTATATCTACAACGAACGTTATGGTTTGACCGCCAACTATCGTGCAGACGGTAGTAGTAAATTTGCGAAAGGCAAACGCTGGGGTCACTTCGGCTCCGTAGGCGGTACGTGGATGTTTACCAACGAAAGCTTCATGGAGACTTCCAAAGATTGGATTAAGGATGGTAAACTGCGTCTGAGTTGGGGTGTGTTAGGTAACCAAGGCGGTATCGGCACACAACTGTTCCAAGACACTTACAGCATCGAGTATGTGGACGGCGATGTAGCTTACATCTGGGAGACCAAAGGAAACCCGAACTTGACGTGGGAACGCAGCCAGATTGTCGACCTCGGTTTGGAGTTCTCAATCAACAAGTACTTGAATGCGGAGATTGACTATTTCTGGAAGAACACAGACAACATGTTGTTCTATCGTCCGGTAGCTCCTTCACTGGGTTACACCTCAGTACCTATCAATGGTGGTGCGATGGTGAACCAGGGTGTGGAACTGCAGTTCAATGTACATGCGGTTGACACACGTAACGTGAAATTGGATTTCCGTTTGAACGGTGCTCATTATTCACACAAGATAACGAAACTGCCCGAGTACCTGGAGACCGAAGAGGACATGATTATGGCCGGCTCACTGGCAGTAGGACATAGTCCGTACGACTGGAACCTCCCCGAGTACGCCGGTATCAATGAGAAAGGTGAGGCTCAGTATGTAGGATATTACGACCCGAGTCTGGGTGGTTTCGGCGGCAGCAACAGCGCAGACAACCTGCAGATTTACGGACGCACGGGAAACAACTATGTAGCTAACGTGTACGAGTATATGCAGAAATACTACCCTGGCAAGAAAGCGTCGGATGTACTGGCTACGCAGATTGTGTCCGGTTCTGACTCCCGCTATGCAGGAAGCAACTACGTTGGCAAGAGCCGTATTCCTGATTTTGCAGGAGGTTTCGGCTTGGATTTGGATGCATATGGGTTCTCGTTCTCAGTAACTTGTTCGTACGGTATCGGCGGATACGGCTATGATGTAGTATATGCCGAATTGATGAACAGCGACAAAATCGGAAAATGCAACTGGCACGTAGATATGCGCAATGCATGGAACGATATGATGACTGACGCGCAGAAAGCCGCAGTGGTGGCACAAGGTGTGAACGCTATCCCTCGCCTGAGCAACGGTACAGACACGTATGCTAACATGACCTCCACCCGGTTCCTGACAAGTCTCTCGTTCCTGAGTCTGAACAACATACGTATCGGCTACACATTCCCCAAGAAGTGGATGGAGAAGATTAAGTTCAAATCACTGAACATCTACGTATCGGCAGACAACTTGGCGATTGCATCGGCACGTAAGGGTTACAACCCGATGGCCTCGTTCACAGGAACATCGGATTCGTATCAATACACTCCGCTGTCCACCATCATGGGCGGTATTAAATTCCAATTCTAACCAACAAAGGAGAAAGAAATATGAAAAACGTATATAAATTATTGGTAGCAGGAATCTGCGTAATGACGCTGGCCTCTTGCGGAGACAATTTCCTTACTCGTGATCCGTATGGCAGCACCATTACCCAGGGGCAATATGAGAAACTCGCGAACCAATTGGAGGGTTCGATGCGTGGAATCTACTCGATGATGTACGAAGTAAGTGACCACGACCAGTTCGGTAAACGCTCCATTGATATGTACACGGACCTGATGTGCGGAGATATGGCATTAACCAACTACACATACGGTTGGTTCTATAACGACGAGCAAGGTCTTGGACGCACATCACGTACCGGATATATCTGGTATTACTACTACGGTATGCTCCACAATGTGAATGCCGTACTTAATGCCGCTCAAGGCGGCAACGGCTCTGCCTCTGCAGACAATGTGATTAAACGAATTGCCGCAGTCGGATTGCCCAATACCGTAGACAAGAGCAAAGAAGATATCATGTACTATCGCATACAATCCACCAACATCGACACTACGCTGAATGGTGTAGATACAACCATTGTCCGTAAAGATACATTAGCATCGTTCACAGAGGTAGAGTCAGTCATAGCCGATTGCTATGCGCAGGCACTGACCATGCGGGGCTATATATATAGCAACCTGTTGATGCTCTATTGCGAAGTAAACGTAAACGACTTTAAAACAGAATTGGCATTTCCTCTCTACAACGAGAGCAACATGAATGAGGCGCAACCTTTGGCAACAATGAGTGCCGTATACACCCAGGTAGAAAGCGACTTGACCGAGGCTATTGACTATTTTGATGCTTTCTCGGAAATAGAGCATAGTTCGAAACTGATAGTAGATAAGAGTATTGCCAGCGCCATATTGGCCTACTCGTATCTGAACAAAGGCAACACAAAGCGAAAAGACGATGAGGCATACGTAACCGCATATGGCAATGCACTGAAATATGCCAAAATGGCAATAGAGTCAAGCAAATGCCAGATACTGCCTCGTGCCAGTTTGTTTGAGACCGGTTTCAACAACGTTAGCAACGTATCATGGATGTGGGGGCAGAACGTGACAGTAGAGACCGCAGGCGGATTAGCTTCATGGTTCGGTCAGTGTGATATCCACTCATATAGTTACGCTTGGTCGGGTGACACCAAAGCTATTGATGCAAACCTGTACAAACTGATTCCCGACTTTGATGCACGCAAGCAGTGGTTCAACGATGGAAGTGCCAATGCCACTTACAAACTTTGTCCGGACGGCAAGTTCTTCTCTGCCAGCAACCCGACATCGACCAAGGCAGACGACATTGACCGTGAGTGGCTTAGCGACAATGTATTCATGCGTATTGAGTCAATGTACCTAACAGCTGCTGAAGCCAGCTACCGTTTGCATAACGAAGGCGATGCGCTCAATTACCTGACCGCCATCACCGACCAGCGTCTGTCCGCCGACACGACTTTCGATGTGGCTGCCGCCTATAGTGCCTATAAGGCAACATTGACCGACAAGGAACTGCTAAAGGCAATCGAATACAACTGGCGTGTAGAGATGTGGGGAGAGGGCTACGGACTGCAGACCTTCCGCCGTCTGTCCGCAGAAGTTCTGGGAGAGAACGAGCGAAAACGCGGCGAGAACCATAGTGCCAACCCCGGCAGCAAAATAACCGCCACTTCGGACTACACATTCCAGATGCCGGCTGCTGAAGGTTCGTACAACCCGAGCATCAACACAACCAAGTTACCTGAATAAAAGCAAAAGGATATTATTATCAAAAGAATATTATTCACTTTATTAATTAACTAAATTCATTACAATTATGAAAAAGCAATTATTCTTGCTTGCCATAGTAGCAGGCGTACTATGCTTTAACAGCTGTAAGAAGAACCCTGAAGAACCCGGTAAAACGACCGGAAACGTCGAGGCAGTTACCATCAATCCCCGCGAGGTGGTTTTGACAGCCAATGAGCCCAGCGTCCGTTTGGGAGTAACTTTGACACCGGAAGATGCAAGCGCTACCGTCGTATGGAGCTCAAGCGACACCACTATTGCTACCGTTACCAACCGCGGTGTAGTTGATGCTCAGGGTTATGGAGAGTGCTACATCTACGCTGCTGTAGGAGATATAAAGGACTCCTGCCACGTAGCTGTAAAAACATTCCTTGAGTCCATTGTATTTACCCAGGCATATCTTGGTGTTGATACTACCTATGCGTTGGATACCGTGACTGGTCAATACGTAGTTGATACCATTAAAGCGAGCGACGGTACCATGTATCCTGCATACAAGGCATTGGCAAAATGGGAGCTTTATAGTGATGGCTTCTACATCGACAACACCGGTCATTTAGCTGGCACGCAAGAAGGTGTAATATTGAAGATTGAAGCTCCGATGTATTATTCAACGGGCTACCTGCTGCACCAAGACAGAGGCACGATATTTGTCCTTGGCGACTGGGCAATTTCTACCAAGGACTATAAAGATGACACGAAGGCTTCGAAACCCGGTTATGTAGACGAGACAGAGTATTTGGCTACATTGAAACAGTTTGTCGAGGCATACAACGCCAAAGATGCGTCGTATAGCAACTTCCTCCAAGCTGCAGCAAGCTACGTTCATAATCCCGCTTTGCACACTTATAGTTATGAAACGGAAGATGTTCCGCAAGCAGGGTACTATGGTTCATATATTCCAGATGCTATTGTGAAAGAAGGCCACTGGGCTATTGACAATAATGCAGACGGAGCTTCCGATTATATGTACAAACTGGAATACAGCACAATGACCTTCACCGAGTTGGATGGTTTATTTGGATTGAATGTAGAGGCAACCCAAGACGCACAAGGAGCTTACACCTACACAATACTTGACGATGAGATTCACTACGCAGATCCTATTACAGCTACCTATGGTGTAATACCTCCGGAAGACCAACTCAAGGCTAAACGTTTCACTCCTATAGTTGCACCGGCAAAATGCGACGATATGCAGTTTAAGGCTTCTTTGGACAAACAGTTGAAGGACAAAAACATCCGCGTTATCCGCGTTAAATAAGCCGATATAACAACGAGAAACTATAACCGAAAAAAGCCGTCTGAAGGTATCAGACGGCTTTTTCGTTACTTTTTTCGCAAATTAGGTGTTAAATGTTTGTATATTTGGCATTTTTTTTGTAATTTTGCAACCGAATTTGTTAATTGCACATCATGCGCAGATACAGCACTATCATATTCAGTTTAATACTCTCTCTCTCAGCATGGAGCGTACCGGCCACTCGGGAGCCGATTTTCCGCCTGTTGAACGATGGGCGCTGTGACACTGTATATCTGCATGGAGACGAGTATTTCCACTATACTACCGATTCACGCGGAGAGATTATAGAGCCGGGCCTCCGGAAGATGGCGCAATACGGCGGTCTTCGTCACGAAGCGCCACAGCGCGTGATGCTGAATTCCTATGTTCCCAAGACAGGGAAAGTGCGCATTCCCGTCATACTGGTGAACTTCACCGACTTGAGTTTCAGTTTAGCGGATGCGAAAACTCAGTTTGACGATATGTTCAACGGTTCCGGAGGTAGCAACCCGAGTGCAACAGGTTCGGTACACGACTATTACACCGCCTCGTCCGACAGCCTGTTGGATTTGGAATACCATGTATTCGGTATCTATACATTGAGTCAGCCCATGGCATATTACGGGGCCAACAAAACCAATAGTTCCGGCGAAGTCACCAGCCATAATATTCGCGCAAAGGAGCTGGTAAAAGAGGCTGTCAGTCTGGCATTAGCCGACGGTGTCGATTTAAGTCCTTTTGACAACGACAATGACGGGTATATCGACAACATATCCATTGTAGTAGCCGGCTATAACGAAGCAGAGGGGGGCGCAGAGAACACCATCTGGCCTCACTACAGCACCATCAACAACAGCGGCAGCTATGACGGTAAATACCTGAGCGGCTATCTGATGATATCCGAATACCGCAGCAGCGGCGGCAAGATACAAGCCGGTATCGGGACCTACTGTCATGAGTTCGGGCACGCCTTAGGACTGCCAGACCTATACGATACGTCCGACAACGACGCGTACACAGTAGGAACGTGGGATATTATGTGTTCCGGCAGTTACAACAACAACGGCTCTACCCCACCGACCTTCACTGCTTTTGAACGTTTTGCATTAGGCTGGCTGACCCCGCAACAGGTAACCACATCCGGTTTATATACACTGGAGCCTATAGAGAGTTCGAACAAAGCCTTGCTGATAGCCGCTGGGACACACAACATAAACGCCATGAGCCCATCTCCCAACGAATATTTTCTAATGGAGAACCGTCAAGAAACCGGATGGGATGCAGGCAAGGGAGCATTAGTAGCGCCAGGACTATTGGTTTCGCACATCACCTTCGACAAAACCAAATGGGACTATAACACATTCAACAACTCAAAGCCACTTGGTTTTGCCATAGAGAGCGCAGGACTAAAATCACCGACACAGAGTAGTGACGCCGATGTATTCCCCGGCAGTATGCTACGGACGTCGTGGGAGCCGACATTAAACGACGGCACCATACTCAACGACCTGAAAGTGAGTCAGATATATCAACGCAAAGATTTGAACATCACAATGCAGATAGGCGTAACTGGCGACATGCCGATACATTTCTCAACGTCGGAAATCAGTATGGACAGTCCCTATCATGACCAGATAGTGTCGCACGACACGGCACGCGCGCTACTACACTTAAACGCCCTTACACATGACTTGCTGCAGTTGTACGTCTCCTCGCAGGGTTTTACCTACAGCCCCGACAGCGGCAAGACCTGGTACGGCTATGGCGAGACCGCATGGATTGATATTATCCAAGACAGCGTATATTCGATAGAATTGCAGATGCTGTATCATCCATCCAGGCAAAACTGCTCCTATTCGTACGCCTTTCTGACAGCAGCCACCGCAGACGAGAGTATAGGTACACAGTTGACGCTGGCAGGACGTGCACCGCGCCCGACATACATTACCACCCCGGTAATAGACAGCGTCACCCAGGTATCATCCAACTCGCTGACCGTACATTGGCAGCCACAAGAGGATGCGGATTTCTTCTACTACATGCTCTATACATTAGGCGAAGGCGGCAGTCAGGAAAACGAGGAATTTGAATCGTTCTCCACGATAGCCGAAATAGAGGAGTCCGGCTGGTCCGCCAATTTTGCTCAAAGCCAGTCAACGATATCCTACTCGGGCAACGCCGTTCTGTTCAGCAAGAGCGATACATATATACAATCCCCGAAATACCTGTACGCCCCCACAGAAATCAGTTTCTGGCTCAGCAACTCGTACATACCGAACGGCACAGATACAGAGACAGGAGGCACGATAGCGCTGGAAGGCCGCAAAGAGGGCGCGGAATGGCACACTGTCAGCCGTATCCAGATTATGCGGACGACCAAGAACGTGATACGCACCATAACCCTTGACACAGTACAGCAGTACACGCAATTCCGCCTGATTTATTCACACATAGGCGGAGGCGGCGGTACAGTAGTGGACCATTGGAGCGCCCATTTCGCACAAGACATACAATACCTGTACCGTTTGAAGGAGAAATATGTATATGGTATAAACAAGACCCTGATGTTCCGCGACTTAGAGCCGAACACGACGTATTACTACGCGATGCAAGCCTATGACGAGAAAGGCTGCGAGCCTCATTACAGCAGTCTATGCGCCCCTATCGCTATTCGGACCAAACCAGACCCGGAAGGAATGCCGTTAATCGTACGCCGTACCGACAAAGGCCAGTATAGTATTGTGCTGCCGGAGATGGCAGACGGAAAGCACACAATCGGTATCTACACCGAGACAGGCAGACTCTATTACAGCCTTCGTCCCAGCTATGGAACTAGCGAAGTGGCATTGCCGGCACTACCTATCGGGCAACTGTTTTTAGTAAAATACTACCACGAGCGTCTGAAGCGTTCGGACCTGAACATCAAGATACTCTCCAACTAAAGCAAATACTCAAATACAGATACATTATGAAAAAGTTTTTCTCATTCGTTGCATGCGTAGCCTTGTACGCATCTATGACCGCAGGCAACTTGCAACCGGTTTATTTTGATGATCCTACGATGGACATCGAGTCCTCCGACCTTACTCCTGAGCAACGGAGTTTCTACGACCGCTATATCCATGCTATGAAACAGATAGAGCAAGGGGCCGATGCGGCAGACTTTTTTGTACTGGAGCACGCGACGGCAGACGAGAGCGTAGAACCACTGTTGGGCAATATCACTTACGACCAAGGAGCACCGTACAATAATAAGTGCCCCTATTTGAACGGCGGTCGTGCGGTTACCGGATGTGTAGCAACCGCAATGGCCCAGGTAATGCGCTATTACAAATATCCGGCACACGGAACAGGTACATTCACCTATACCGGCGGCAATGACGGTGCCAAGACCATCAAGCTGGAGGACTATCCGTTCGACTGGGAGAACATGCTGGAGAGTTATAATGGCAGTTACAATCAAAAACAAGCAGATGCCGTAGCTACGCTGATGCTCATGTGCGGCGCTTCGCTGAGCATGAATTATTCCAAGGACGGAAGCGGTGCGGACCTCGGTAAGATGGACGGTTTGCTAAAAAACAATTTCGGCTACAGCAAAGAAGTGGGCTTCATCAGCACCAAGAGCAGTTCCAACCCCGAAGAAACAATCTTCTATTGGGGCGAGGATGCCGTACGCCCGAATCTGGAGGCCGGCCACCCTCTTATCTTTGCCGGTTTTCCTGCTATAAACCAAACAGGCCACTGCTTCGTAATAGATGGTTACAAAGTGATGGACGGCGAATATTATTACCATGTGAACTGGGGTTGGGGAGGCTATGGTAATTCTTATTGTCTGCTGACCAATCTGAAATACGAATCGGACAACTATTCCGGCTATAACCTGCAAATGGTCTATAATATTTATCCGGCAGGCACGCAAGGCATAGAGGATGTGCAGGAGGAAAAGGTGCATTGTACCAAAGTCCTGCGCGACGGTCAACTCATTATCGAGCGTAACAACGCCCAATATACCATGCAAGGTCTCCAAATCCGCTAAACGCAACAGTGCCGTTCGGATTTTCGCCGACATCAATCAGCACTCTCGAAAGAGGGTGCTTTTTTTGTTTCGTTCAGAGAGTCATTATTGCGAACAGAAGCGATTTTTCAGGGGATTCAGGACGGTATAATTATATATGCCCCATTTTGCACCACTTTTTATTAAAATGTTAACAACAGATGTATTATGCTGATTTACAGCAAGTTTAATTGTATTCCGATTCGTTGAAAGTATGTTGATAAAACAATTGATAATTTTTTTGTGGGGAAATGTGGTGTAATTCAAATATTTTTTGTAATTTTGTGCCGAATTTATAATTCCCCTCAAAGGGACACATACTAAAAAAACCATAACAC
Source organism: Bacteroidales bacterium UBA3843 (assembly GCA_002392745.1). Taxonomy (GTDB): domain Bacteria; phylum Bacteroidota; class Bacteroidia; order Bacteroidales; family Paludibacteraceae; genus Colicola. Next base: position 78,641 of record DGHR01000013.1, read on the forward strand.
ATAGAAATATACGAACATGCAGACATTTGTAGGAAACATCGAAGGCCGCTTGGATGAAAAAGGACGCATTTTCATTCCGGCAATCTATCGCAAGATTCTGGCCGAAGCAGAGTCCAAGCGTATCGTAATGCGTCGCGATACAGACAACGAGTGTCTGATGTTCTATCCCGAGCAGGTATGGAATGAGAAAGTAGAGCAACTGCGTCAAGCTCTGGACGAGTGGGACCCCGAGGACCAACTCCTGCTAATGCAATTCATGGCCGATGCCGAATACATGGAGACTGACGGCCAGGGTCGTATCCTGCTTCAGAAAAAGAATCTGGAGACCATTGGTGCCCAACAGGACATACTGTTCGTGGGCATGCTGAACCGTTTCGCGGTATGGGCTCCTGAGAAATTTGCCGAGAAGCGGATGAGCCAGACGGAATTGGCGGCAAGACTGCGCCAGAAGATGTCCAAGAAAGAAGCCAAACAATAGCACCGAGTCTGCTTCCGCGCTCCAGATACCCCCGACAACCACTAAATATCACTAAGAATCACTAAGAATCACTAACGTTTTGTTTTTGAACAGGGCGTTCGAAAAAGGTAAATATATAAAAAAAATGACATGACACTTTTGACATTATTGGCACTTTTTATCTTTTTGATACATATAAGTGCTTCATTATGTCGATTTAACACAAAAGACAACTGAACAGACTTATAGTTTTTACACAATGAAAGAAAGTGTCAAAAGTGTCAATTATGCCAGTACAAAAAATTATATAAAATTAATATGGAAGCGATATACCACATACCGGCTATGCTGCAAGAGACAATCGAAGGCTTGGCAATCAAGCCGGGCGGCGTGTATGTGGATGTCACTTTCGGCGGCGGCGGACACAGCCGCGCCATTTTGGAGGAATTAGCCTACCCCCGTCCCCTCCCTGAAGGGAAGGGAGAAAAGCCCCACACTAACCCATCCTTTGAAGGGGAGGGATACGAGAAGGGACATTTGTACTCATTCGACCAAGACAAAGAAGCTTTACAAAACGCGATAGATAACCCGAATTGGACGTTTGTACACAGCAATTTCCGGTATTTGCGGAACTGGATGGATTATTACGGGGTGCAAGAGATAGACGGTCTGCTGGCGGATTTAGGGGTTAGTTTCCATCATTTCGACTGTCCGGAACGCGGCTTCAGTTTCCGTTTCAGTGCTCCGCTGGACATGCGGATGAACCAAACCGGCAAACGCACGGCTGCAGACATAGTGAACGGCTACAGCGAGGAAGAGCTGGCGCGGATTTTTTGGTTATACGGCGAGATGAAGAACGGGAGGGGCATCGCAAGGAATATATGCAAAGCCCGTTCTCAAAAGCCGATTTTAAGGACCGAGGAGCTGGTAGAGGCGGCCTACCCCCACCCCCTCCCTGAAAGGAGGGGAGGTGAGATAGAAGTGCCGGCGCAGTACAAGAAGGACCTGGCGCGGCTGTTTCAAGCGCTGCGGATAGAGGTGAACGACGAGATGGGAGCACTCAGGGAGATGCTGGTGGCAGCCAAAGATTTGCTGAAACCCGGCGGACGGATAGCCGTGCTGACCTATCACTCACTGGAAGACCGCCTGGTAAAGAACTTCTTCCGGAGCGGGAACCTGGAGGGCGAGATAGAAAAAGATTTCTACGGAAACATCATAACACCGTTCAGGGTGATAGAAAAAGGGCGTGAGGCAAGCGCAGAGGAAGTGGAACGTAACCCGCGCAGCCGGAGTGCAAAACTGAGAGTAGCGGAAAGAACAACCCCACCCTAACCCTCCAAATTACGAAACATAGATAATACTATCCTTTGTATTAAACAGCATTTACGATAAACACTCTCCCTTGAGGGGAGAGACGGAGAGAGGTTATTATTAATGGCAGATATACACAACATACAGAGTTGGCTGAATGGCGACCAGCTGCGAAACAGTAAAATCAGAGAGCAATACCCCCTGATTATTATGATTGTATGCCTTGTATTCATTTATATCCTGACCGGCTACCAGTCTATCAAACAGCAACATCGTCTGACGGACACCAAAAAGGAAATGCTGGATGCAAAATTCCGCTACATGACCATCAGCGCGGAGCTGACCGACGCCACACGCCAGTCGCAGATAGCCGACGCACTCCGTGCCAACGGAAGCGAGTTACGCGAAAACACCGTTCCACCGGTAAAAATAAAATAACCCCACCTCGCCCCTTCCTAAAAGGGAGGGAGAATCGATAATTGAGGATTGTAGATTGAATATTTATGTCAGACGAGCAGAGAAATACCGTATGGCGATTTGCGATGATATTTATTATCATTGCTGTGGGTTTTGCGGCTGTGCTCGGCAAAATCATATACATTCAGACCGTAGAGCGGAAGAACTGGATGGAAGTGGCGGAACGTCAAGTGCCCACCCATCGTCCTATCCCCGCGACTCGCGGAAACATACTGGATTGCCACGGGAAACTGCTTGCCAGCAGTATGCCGCAATATTATATATATATGGATACGCGCGTGGAAGCGCTGCACCAGAACAACGGCAAACTATTCAAAGAACATATAGACACGCTGTGTATCGACCTGGCCCACATAATAGGTGAATATAGTGCAGAGGAATACAAGCAGCGCATCACACAAGCCTACAAGAAAGGAGAGAAACGTCTGAAAATCAGCAAGAAACGCATCAACTACCTGCAAAGGCGCGAGTTGGAGAAGAACAAACTGATACGCCGAGGCAAATACAAGAGCGGTATTCTGTTTGAAGACCAATACCAACGTATCAAGCCCTACGGCGTGTTAGCCAGCCGTACTATCGGCAGTATCTACGGCGAAGGCGGCGTAGGCAATTCGGGACTGGAGAAAGGTTTTGACAAAGAGTTGCGCGGAACAGACGGCATGAGCAGCATCCAACGCATTGGCGGCCGCAACGAGATGGTAACCGATATCGAAGCCGTCAACGGCATGGACGTAGTGACCACTATCGATGCGGATTTGCAGGATATGGTGGAGCATGCTCTGATGAGCAAAGTGACGGAACGCAAGGCCAAATGGGGGTGCTGCATCCTGATGGAGACACAAACGGGTTATATTCGCGCGATAGCCAACCTGGACCGTCCCAACGATGAAAACGGTAGTTACTACGAGGCACAGAACCACGCCGTTCAGCGCGTGGAACCGGGTTCTACATTCAAGACTATCGCGCTGGTGGCCGCACTGGACGACGGCAAGATAGATATCGACGACACCGTGAGCATCAGCAGACAGCCATGGATATACATGCGCAAATCCAAGCATACGGACGCGCACCCGATGGACACCATACTGACGGTACGGAGTGCACTGGCCGCATCGAGCAATATAGCCTTGGCCAAACTGATTACACGCAGCTACGAAGGCTCGGCGCGCAAGTTTGTCCGCAGAATAGAGAAAATGGGGTTGTGCGACAGCGTTTATTGCGAGATACCGGGTGCTGACAACGCACGTATCGACGTGCCGAAAGACACTGTAACGCTGAGCAAAATGAGTTACGGCTACTCCGTAGAGTTGAGTCCCATGCAGATACTGATGTTCTACAACGCGATAGCGAACGACGGGCGTATGGTCCGTCCGATGCTGGTCAGTTCCATTCAACAGGACGGAGAGAGCGTGCGGGATTTCAAGCCGACAACCGTCAAATCGTCGATATGCAGCAGCGGTACTCTTCGCGACATCCGGAGCGCGCTGCACGACGTGGTATGGGACGAGCATTTGGGAACAGCGGCTAAGAAAGCCTGGAGCCGCAAAGCACAAAGCAATCTGGTTTCCATTGCCGGCAAGACGGGCACGGCACAGTTGTTTATCCCCGGAGCAGGCTACTCCACCAGACATCACCGCATCACGTTTGTAGGCTACTTCCCGGAGGAGAACCCGAGATACACCTGCATCTGCATGATAGAAGACCCGCAATACCCGTATGACGCGGGTATGGATTGCGGCAGTACGGTAAGGGTCATTGCCGAAAAGACCATGGCATACACGGGATGCTATGTGTACCGGGACGGAGAGAGAGTACTGGAGAAACGATAATACCCCCACCCCGGGAGAGTTCTACGACCGTCCACTGGACGCTCGATCGAGCGGAGCTCTTCACCCCACAGGGGGAGGGGAAACAATGCATATAATACTATGTTATTAAGCGAATTATTGAAAGCGATTAAGCCGATTGAAGTGATCGGTTCGATGGACAAGGAAGTCAACGGTCTGCATTTCGACAGCCGCAAAATCAACAAAGGCGATGTCTTTGTTGCGCAGGTGGGCACAGCAGTAGATGGACACACGTTCATTGATGGTTGTGTCGCCAAAGGCGCGGCGGCAGTGGTACTGAGCGACAGGAAGTTTCTGCCGGAGGAAGTCGTAAGTCAAAAGTCGAAAGTTGAAAGCCCCTGCTATATTCTTGTGGAGAACACGGACAAGGCGCTGGGACTGTTAGCGAGCCGATGGTTCGGCGAACCGAGCAAGAAACTGACATTGGTAGGCGTGACCGGCACAAACGGCAAGACGACTATCGCCACCTTGTTATACAAACTCGTACGTGCGCTGGGCCACAAGGCGGGATTGCTGTCAACAGTAGTCAATTATATCGAGGACGAAGCCGTTCCCGCCACTCATACGACACCGGATGCAATTGAGTTGAACGGATTGTTGCGAAGGATGGCGGATGCAGGATGCGAGTATGCGTTCATGGAGGTGTCATCGCACGCCATCGCCCAGGAGCGCATCGCCGGTCTGGATTTTGACGGAGCGCTGTTTACCAACCTCACACGCGACCATATCGACTACCATAAGACATTCGACAACTACCGCGACACGAAGAAACGGTTGTTCGACGGGCTGAAGAAGAGCGCTTTTGCCGTGACCAACAAAGACGACAAGAACGGTTTGGTAATGACGCAGAACTGCAAGGCGGCCGTACACACCTACTCCACCCGTTCGCTGGCGGATTACAAGGCACAGATATTGGAAGAAGGATTTGAGGGGATGATGCTGAATATCAATGGGAAAGAGGTGTTTGTGCCGTTGGTAGGACGATTCAACGTGAGCAACCTGCTCTGCATCTACGGCGCAGCACTGTGTCTGGGTTTCGATGAACTGGACGTATTGCGTGTTCTCAGCACGCTGAAACCCGTGAACGGACGTTTCGAGACCATTCGAAGCGCGAAAGGTTGGACCGCCATCGTTGATTACGCCCACACGCCGGACGCGGTGGATAACGTAATACAGACGATACGGGAGATTCTAGATAGTCGAAAGTCAAAAGTCGAAAGCCAAAAGCCGAAATTGATTACGGTAATCGGTTGCGGAGGTAATAGGGATAAAGGCAAACGGCCGATGATGGCTAAGATAGCGAAAGCCGGCAGCGAGCAACTGATTCTGACGAGCGACAACCCGCGTGACGAAGAGCCGACAGACATCCTGAACGACATGAAAGCCGGTCTGACGGAAGAGGAACTCAAAAGCACCTTGGTCATCGAGGACCGCGCAGCGGCAATACAGACGGCTTGCACGCTGGCGCAGGCAGGAGATGTCATCCTGGTTGCCGGCAAGGGGCATGAAGACTACCAAATCATCAAAGGTGTCAAGCATCATTTTGATGACCACGAACAAGTACGGAGATACTTGTAAATTAAAAATTAAGAATTAAGAATTATTGTCATGCTATATTCATTCTTTACCTCTTTGGGACAGTTCCCCGGATACCGGCTGTTCTCATACATCTCTTTCCGGGCGATCATCGCCGGTATTATCGCATTGCTTATCAGTGTGTGGTTCGGCAACCTGTTTATCAACTACATGAAGCGCCACAACATCAGCGAGACGCAGCGTGACGAGAAAACCGACCCGTTCAATGTAGGCAAAAAAGGCGTACCTACGATGGGCGGACTGATTGTCATTGCAGCGATTATGGTTCCCTGTCTATTATTGGGCAAGTTGACCAACGTCTATATGATTCTGATGCTCATCACTACGCTGCTGATGGGTGCTTTGGGATTTGCGGACGATTACATCAAGACCTTCAAGAAAAACAAAGACGGGTTGAACGGATGGGTTAAAATAGGCGGTCAGGTAACTCTCGGACTGATTGTAGGTCTGACGCTGCGTTTCTGCCCCGCCGTATCAATGAACGAAGTGGTAAGCAGCCATATAGAGAACAACGTGGTGGTAGTGGAGAAGACCCCTGAAATCAAATCCACACAGACGACTATTCCGTTCGTGAAGCACCACAATTTCAACTACGCCGACCTGTTCAGTTGGACGGGCGACAACAACAAATACCGCTTCGGGTGGATATTCTTTGTGCTGCTGACGGTGTTTGTGGTAGCAGCTGTCAGCAATGGTGCTAACCTGAACGACGGTATGGACGGCATGTGCGCCGGCAACTCCGCTATCATCGGAATCGCCTTACTCATACTCGCCTACACCAGCGGTAGTGTGGTATGGGCAGAGTATTTCGACGTGATGTACATCCCCGGCAGCGAAGAACTGGTAGTGTTCATGGCTTCGTTTGTAGGTGCACTGGTGGGCTATCTATGGTTCAACGGATTTCCTGCGCAGGTGTTCTTGGGCGACACGGGAAGTCTGACCGTAGGAGGTATTATCGGCGTATGTGCGATGGTTATCCACAAGGAGCTGATGGTACCTGTCCTGTGCGGCATATTCCTGATGGAGAGCGTGAGCGTGATTCTTCAGACACAGGTATATAAATTCTACAAGAAACGCGGACAGCATGTACGTGTATGGAAACGCACACCGCTGCACGATCATTTCCGCACCAGTGTGGACCAGGTGCTGAAGAACGACCCGACGTGTTCGATTCTCTTCAAAGGCAGCAAGAATCTGCACCATGAGAGCAAGATTGTGCTGCGATTCTGTATCGTGACGCTCATTCTGGCAGCCATCACGATATTGACATTGAAAATAAGATAAAAAACGCAGGCAAAGCCTGCTAAAGAATAAAGACCGTTTCACTAAAAGACCAAAGACGAAAATGAATAAGCGAATCGTAGTGTTGGGCGCCGGTGAGAGTGGCAGCGGGGCTGCCATACTGGCCAAAGAGAAAGGTTACGATGTATTTGTCAGCGACTGCGGCACCATCAGCGAGCCCTACCGCGCACTGCTTGACCAGAACGGTGTACGCTGGGAGGACGGCAAGCACAGCGAGGAGTTGATTCTGAATGCCGACGAGGTGGTCAAATCACCCGGTATTCCGTTGACGGCTCCCCTGATACAGAAACTGCAGGCACAAGGCACTCCGATTATCTCGGAGATTGAGTTCGCGGCGCGCTACACCAACGCGAAGATGATTTGCATCACCGGTTCGAATGGCAAGACGACCACCACCTCACTGATTTTCTACATCCTGAAACAGGCCGGGCTGAATGTAGGTCTGGCTGGCAACATCGGCAATTCGCTGGCGTTGCAGGTGGCGCATGAGCAGCACGACTACTACGTGATAGAGTTGAGTTCGTTCCAGCTGGACAACATGTATGATTTCAAGGCAGATATCGCCATTTTGCTGAATATCACACCCGACCACCTGGACCGCTACGACTATAAGTTCCAGAACTACGTAGATGCCAAATTCCGCATCACGAGGAACCAGACGCCGGACGATGCGTTCATCTATTGGGCGGAGGATTCCGTGATAGACAGAGAGATGAAGAAACTGCAGTTGGGTGCGACACTCTACCCGTACGGTTTCACACAGCCGAACCCATTGCCTGTGGGCGAGGACGAGCTGGCGCTGAAGGGGAGGCACAATGTGCTGAACTCGATGGCCGCTACGATAGCAGCAAACGTGGTGGGAATCAGGAAGGAAGTAATCCGCGAGAGTCTGAAGACCTTCCAAGGCGTGGAACACCGCCTGCAGTACGTAGCCACGGTCCGCGGTGTGAGATGGATAAACGACAGCAAGGCCACCAACGTCAACTCATGCTGGTACGCACTGGAGAGCATGACCACTCCGACTGTACTCATCCTCGGCGGCAAAGACAAAGGCAACGACTACAGCGAGATAGACGAACTGGTAAAACAGAAGTGCCACACACTTGTTTTTATGGGGTTGCACAACGAGAAACTGCATGAACATTTCGGGAAATTAGCCGATAGTCAAAAGTCAAAAAACGAAAGCCCCATTCAGATTATTGATACCAACAACTTGCACGATGCCGTACAGGCAGCATACCATGCGGCGCACGAAGGAGACACTGTATTACTATCCCCCTGCTGCGCATCATTCGACCTCTTCAAGAGTTACGAAGACCGCGGTGAGCAGTTTATGGCTGCCGTCAGGGCTCTTTGAGAATTCTTATCCCGCATCCGCTCGAACGATTATTTGCTACAAGCGGAAATTTTGAAAACCGAGAATGAATAAGTATATGCCGAAACTGAATCTGAAAAATATAGACCGCACGTTTTGGGGATTGTATCTAATCCTGATAGCCGTAGCGATTATCGCGCTGTTTTCAGCATCGTCCACGCTGGTGTACATGAACCATTCGGCCCTGGGTCCCATCGGCCAGCAGATGTTCTTCATTGTGCTGGGTATCGCCGCGGCATATGTTATTCAGTTCATCCCCTCCTATTGGGTGCGTTTCGGAGGTTATATCTTGCTTGCCGTGAGCATCATACTGGTCTATTCCACTATGATTCCGGGTAATCCGTTTGTGGTCACCATCAATGGTGCTTCGCGATGGGTCCGTATCGCAGGAATCACGTTCCAGCCGTCCGAGTTGGCTAAGTTGTCACTCATCATCGTTATCGCCGACCAGTTGGCGCGCATCCGGTCCGAAGAGGACAAAAAGAAATATTTCATACGCACGTTGGTTATCACCGGTGTGGTTATTCTGCCCATCATGGCATCCAACCTGTCAACAGCCATTCTCATCAGCGGAATCGTCTTCTGTCTGTGGATTTTGGCACGAATCCCTTGGAAATACACGCTCTCCATAGTAGGAATAGCCGCCATCATCCTGGTGCTTGGTTATCTGCTGGTAGAGTTTGCATTCGTCAGACCGGGGCGTGAGATGCACGGTCCCTTTAGACGCGCCACAACGTGGGTGGCACGTATTGACAGGCATCTGGGGCAGGAAGACGAAGAGAGCAAATATGTGCTGACCGATGATAACATCCAGGAGGTCTATGCCTCGGTGGCCATTGCAAGGGGCGGTGCTTCCCCTCTCGGCGTATTGCCCGGCAACAGCAAGGAGCGCGACTACCTGCCACTGGCCTTCATGGATTATATCTTTGCCATTATCGTGGAGGAGTCAGGTATTGTCGGAGCCGGTTTTGTCATATTCCTTTATCTGGCAATACTCTTCCGTGCATGCAATGTATCCAGCCGCTATTCCGACATGCCTGCCATGCTCATGGTGATGGGCTTGGCGCTGATGATTACCTGCCAGGCGCTTATCTCCATGCTGGTAGCAGTAGGTCTGGGACCGGTAACGGGGCAACCGCTCCCGCTGATTTCCAAGGGAGGAACCAGCGTGCTGATTACTTCCGTTTATTTCGGAATCATGATGGGCGTAAGCCGCGAACAGACAGAGTTGCGCGCCCGCGTCAACGAGACTATAGAGCAGAGCCAGGAGGACGCGCCTATCGTCACTTTGGATTAATTCGTAAATCGTCAGTTATATGCGTTATTTGATTTCCGGCGGCGGGACCGGAGGACACATTTTCCCCGCAGTAAGTATTGCCAACGCGCTGAAGGAGCAGGACCCCGAAGCGGAAATCCTATTCGTCGGCGCACTCGGACGCATGGAGATGGAACGTGTTCCGCAGGCCGGATATAAAATCATCGGTTTGCCCGTGCGCGGATTCAATCGTGCACAGCCATGGAAGAACGTGTCGGTGCTGGTTGACCTGGTCAAATCCATCCGGCAAGTGAAGAAAATCATCCGCGATTTCAAGCCCAATGCAGGTGTCGGCGTGGGCGGTTACGCTTCAGGCGCAGCAATGTGGGCGGCGGCGAACATGGGGATTCCCATCTTGCTGCAAGAGCAGAACGGTTTTGCCGGAGTGACCAATAAAATACTGAAAGACAAAGCCTCGAAGATATGTGTCGCCTACCCCGGCATGGAGCGTTTCTTCCCTGCCGACAAGCTCATACTGACAGGCAACCCTGTGCGCCAGAACCTGACAGAAGGTCGTAGGTCTGAGACCGAAAAACGAAAGACGCTGCTCATTATCGGCGGCAGTCTGGGAGCACGCACGATTAACGAAGCCGTCAAAGCCGCGCTGCCGCAGTTGACCAAAACGGACATTCATGTAGTATGGCAGACGGGTAAGACATATTACGAAAAATGCCGGAAAGCATGGGAAGAGGCGGGCAAACCGGCCAATATCGAGTGCCTGGATTTCCTGAGCGACATGCCGGACCGGTATGCACAGGCCGATTTGGTTATTTCGCGTGCCGGTGCATCGTCTATCAGCGAGATTTGTCTGTTGGGCAAACCGGCCATTCTGGTTCCGTCGCCCAACGTAGCCGAAGACCACCAGACCCACAACGCCATGGCATTGGTAAACCGCGATGCGGCAGTGTTGGTACGCGATGCGGAGGCGGCAGCGCAACTGATACCGACAGCACTGACGCTCATTGAGGACGAAAAGCGCCTGGAGACACTACATACCCATGCGCTGCAACTGGCACAAAAAGACTCGGCCAAAAGGATTGCCGAAGAGGTCATCCGGCTGGCGAAAACAAATAGCTGAAAAGTTCGCATTGTCGTGCAAACGCCATCTTTTCTCTCAAAAAAACTTCAATTATTCGGACACAATTGCATTTTTTTGAAGAAAAATTTGGTGGTTTGAAAAATTTGTAGTAATTTTGCACGCTTTTTCGGTCGAGAGGCCAGACACCCGTTTGACTATTCGGACCCAAAGCGATATTTTATATACGGAAAGGCTTGATTAAGTATAACCGCCGCCGCGTATGAGTCGCACGACAGCAGCGCACAGGAAGAAGGTTATCGCCGCACCGCCATCACATTTAAAACAATCGTCAATGTACGCAATTGTAGAAATGAAAGGCCAGCAGTTCAAAGTAGAAGCTGGCAAAAAACTGTTCATCAATCGCATGAACGAGCTCGAGAAGGGCGCAACCGTTGAGTTTGAGAACGTGCTGCTGCTCGACAACGAGGGAAAAGTAAAAGTTGGTGCTCCTTACGTAAAGGGTGCAAAAGTGGTTTGCGAAGTACTCGACAACGAGTGCCGCGGAGAGAAGATTCTTGTTTTCCACAAGAAACGCCGTAAAGGTTATCGCAAACTGAACGGTCACCGTCAGGACCTGACCAACGTAATTGTTAAAGAAATTGTTATTGCTTAAAAGAAAGGACAACAGAGTATGGCTCACAAGAAAGGTGTCGGTAGTTCCAAGAACGGCCGTGAATCAGAAAGCAAACGCCTGGGCGTGAAGATCTTTGGTGGTCAGTTCGCTAAGGCAGGTAACATTATCGTACGTCAGCGTGGTACGGTGCACAACCCGGGTGAAAACATGGGTATGGGTTCCGACCACACATTGTTCGCTCTCTGCGATGGTATCGTAACCTTCCGCAAGAAACGCGACAACAAATCGTACGTCTCCATCCAGCCGATTGCTGAAGCTTAAATCGGTAAATGGTAAATGACTAAATCGAAATGATTTTATCTCCTACCGGGAGCTTCGGCTTTAGGTGGGAGATTTTCATTTGGTCAAACACCCAAATCTTAAAAATCGTACATTTTTTTTACGGCAAAATCGGGTCGGACTTTGATCGGAGTTTTATCGGACTCTTATCGGACTCTTATCGGAGTTATGTCGGGAGGAGGAAATCTTAATAATAGTAAATTTTATGCTTACACTCAAACAAATCTATGATGATAAAGCCCGTATCATTGCGGGTTTGGAGAAAAAACACTTCGCCGGAGCCGCAGAGGCGATAGACGAGGTGCTGCGTCTGGACGGCGAGCGCAAGTCCGCACAGCAGCTCAAGGATGCCGCGGCGGCTGAGATGAACAAGATCAGCAAGTCTATCGGTGCCCTTATGGCGCAAGGCAAACGCGACGAGGCGGAGGCTGCAAAAGCGCAGACCGGAACTCTCAAAGCACAGATTGCCGAGTATGATTCCAAGATGGCAGAGGCAGAAGAGGCACAGACCAAACTGTTGCTGACCATTCCGAACGTACCATACGACATCGTACCGGAAGGTGCGTCTGCCGAAGACAACCTGGCTGTCACCATCGGCAACTGGCCCAACCAGCCGATGATTGATGCCATCGCCAAGAACGGTGCCGTCGCTCTCCGCGACTGGGACACCGCTACCGACGAGAAGATTGCAGAAGAGAAACTCTCAATTCTCAATTCTCAATTCTCAACTAAACTGCCCCACTGGGAACTGGCGAAAAAGTATAATTTGATAGACTTTGACCTCGGTGTAAAAATCTCCGGCGCAGGTTTCCCTGTATATATCGGTCAAGGCGCAAGACTGCAACGTGCCCTCATCAATTTCTTCCTCGCCGAAGCCAATAAAGCCGGTTACACGGAGATTATGCCGCCTACGGTGGTTAACGCCGCTTCGGGTTACGGCACAGGCCAGCTGCCTGACAAAGAAGGTCAGATGTACCACTGCGAAGTGGACGACCTCTACCTCATACCAACCGCCGAAGTACCGGTGACCAACCTCTACCGCGACGTCATCATCGACGAGAAAGAGCTGCCTATCAAGAACTGCGCTTATACCGAGTGCTTCCGCCGCGAGGCTGGCTCGTACGGCAAGGACGTACGCGGACTGAACCGTCTGCATGAGTTCTCCAAGATTGAGATTGTACGCATTGACACACCGGAGCACTCCGATGCATCCCACAAAGAGATGTTGGCGCACGTAGAAGGTCTGCTCAAGAAACTGGAACTGCCGTATCGTATTCTGCGTCTCTCCGGAGGCGACATGTCCTTCACTGCCGCGCTCTGCTATGACTTCGAGGTGTATTCCGAGGCACAGCACCGCTGGCTCGAAGTGTCCAGCACCTCCAACTTCGACACCTATCAGGCAAACCGTCTCAAATGCCGTTACCGCCGCGCAGAGGACAAGAAAGTGACCCTCTGCCACACATTGAACGGCTCGGCGCTTGCTCTGCCGCGCATCGTTGCCGCTCTGTTGGAGAACAACCAGACGGCGGAAGGTATTCGCATCCCTGCGGCACTCCAACCCTTCTTCGGAGACGATATGATACGATAAGGAGCCGAAAGGTACTTACAAGCATTCAGAAAAAAGACCAAAGACAAAAGTCGAAAGTCAAAAGACTGAAGAAAATGAAAAATTTCCCGCATATGCTTGCATATGTGGGATTTTTTGTGTAACTTTGTCGCCGAATTTGGAATCGTATATTTTATGCAAACTGCATTATTGATTATTCTGGTGGTTGCGGTACTGATTTTCGGCTTTTGGCTGATTCAGTATTCACAATTCCGTAACGAAGACAGGAAACGCCAATGGGAGTTGAAACGCGAAAGTCAGAAAATCATTTCGCCCATACGCCTGCGTGCATACGAGCGATTGGCGCTCCTGCTGGAGCGTACGACGCCCGAGCATATGTTAATGGAGTTGCGTCAGAAAGAGCCGAACGCGTTAGCCACATGGAGTGTAGGACAAGTACAGCAATATCTACTACAAACCATCCGCATTGAATACGAACACAACCAGAGCCAGCAGGTGTATGTCAGCGACGAAGTATGGACGCTGATTATGAACGCGCGCGACCAAATGGCCGCCTTTGTCATCTCCATCGCTGCGCAGATACCGGCTGATGCCACTGCCCAAGTCTATGCCTCCGCACTGCTTACCGCCTATGCCTCGAATGGAACCACCCCGACGGACAAGGCGATGGAGGAACTGAAGGCAGAGGCCAAGACGCTGATGTGACAGACTGCTAACGCAAAAAAAAGAGTAAAGACCGTTCACTATGTTCACTAAAGGAATAAAGACTTGTTATCATCGGCTAATACTATTTAGTCTTTTGTCTTTCATCCTTATTCCTAATTCTTTTGCGCGAAACGACAGTATATACGGAGGTACTATTATTAAACTCGACATCGTATCGCCAATAGTGGTAGCGGGCACGAACGGATGGAAGATACAGAACTATGAGATTGCAGCCAATGTACGGCTCATCAACCGCCTCTACCCTACACTCGAGCTCGGCTATGCCGGAGGCGACAAGACGGTTGGCGACACGCTTCATTACCATGGTCACGGAGGGTTCTTCCGCGTGGGAATGGACATCAACCCGCTCAAGAAACATCCGGAAAGTCCGCACGCGTTGCTCATCGGCGTTCGCCTGGGAACGGCGGTACAACAGATGAACCAATACAACGACCACATTGCAGCGTCTGGCGCCAGCGGCGTCAAAGCCGATTGCTGGGGAGAGATTGTAGCCGGATGTCAGGTGCAGATTGTCAAAGGATTGTACATGGGCTGGATGGGAAGGCTCAAATGTCTGTTCACCCGCAAGAGCCCGGCCGACTCCGAAGAAGCATTGCAAGTACCGGTTTACATCCCCGGTTTTGGGAGTCGGGACAATATAGGATGGGGACTGAGTTACCATATAGGATATAAATTTTAAACACATATAATCAACCACAATCATGAGCAAAACACAACTTTTGAATCGTGCAGCGGATAACATTCGTATCCTGGCTGCCGCAGCAGTAGAAAAAGCAAAGAGCGGTCACCCGGGCGGAGCCATGGGCGGCGCAGATTTCATCAATGTGCTCTTCAGTGAGTTCCTCGAATACGACCCGGACAACGCCGGATGGGAAGCACGCGACCGTTTCTTCCTGGACCCCGGACACATGGCGCCGATGTTATACGGTCAGCTATGTCTGGCAGGCAAGTTCACGCTCGAAGACCTCAAGAACCTCCGTCAGTGGGGTTCGGTGACTCCAGGTCACCCCGAACGCGAGATAGACCGGATGATTGAGAACACCTCCGGTCCGCTTGGTCAAGGACACACCTTCGCAGTCGGTGCAGCCATCGCCGCCAAGTGGTTCAACCAGCGTTATGGCGAGATTCACAACCCGACGATTTATGCCTTCATCTCCGACGGCGGCGTGCAGGAGGAGATTTCGCAGGGCGCAGGCCGTCTGGCAGGACACCTCGGGCTGGACAACCTCGTCATGTTCTATGATTCGAACACTATCCAACTCTCTACGGGTTGCGGCGAAGTAACATCAGAAGATGTAGCTGCCAAATACAGGGCGTGGGGATGGTACGTTCAGGAAATCCCAGGCAACGACCCCGATGCCATTCGTGAAGCCATCATCAAAGCCAAAGTAGAGAAAGGCCGTCCGTCCCTCATCATCGGTCATACCACCATGGGCAAGGGCTGCGTGACCGCCGAAGGCGAGAACTGGGAAGGCAAATGCTCGACCCACGGAGCTCCGCTCTCCAAGGCTGGTGCGTCCTTCGAGAAGACCATCGAGCACCTCGGAGGCAATCCCGAAGACCCGTTCCAGATATTCCCGGAAGTGAAGAAACTGTACGACGACCGTGCAGCCGAGTTGCGCGAGTTGTGCAATAAGAAATACGAGGCGTACTACGAGTGGAAACAAGCAAATCCGCTGGCAGCAAACGAGTACGAGACCTACATGTCCGGCGAAACGCCGTGCATAGACTGGAGCCTTATCCAGCAGAAAGCCGGAGCGGCTACCCGTAACGCAAGCGGTGCAGTGCTCTCTTTCCTCGCGGAGAACGTAGGCAATATGATTGTATCGTCCGCCGACCTCTCCAACTCCGACAAGACAGACGGCTTCCTCAAGAAGACCCACGCCTTCAAGAAAGGCGATTTCAGCGGTCAGTTCCTGCAAGCCGGTGTGTCCGAACTCACCATGGCGTGCGTCATGATAGGTATGGCGCTCCACGGCGGTATCATCCCTGCCTGCGGCACGTTCTTCGTCTTCAGCGACTACATGAAACCCGCTGTCCGCATGGCGGCGCTCATGGAACTGCCTGTTAAGTTCATTTGGAGCCACGACGCCTTCCGTGTCGGCGAAGACGGACCGACCCACGAGCCCGTAGAGCAAGAGGCGCAGATTCGTCTCATGGAGAAACTGCATAACCATTCCGGCAAACCGTCCATGCTCGTTCTCCGTCCGGCGGATGCCGAGGAGACCACCCTCGCATGGCGCTGCGCTATCGAGAATACCGCCACCCCGACTGCCCTCATCCTCAGCCGTCAGGACATCGCTCCGGTGCCCAACGTCAACCTCGAAGGCTTCCGCAAAGGTGCGTATATCGTCTCCAAAGACGAGAATCCGCAAGTCGTATTGCTGGCT
This sequence comes from Bacteroidales bacterium UBA3843, assembly GCA_002392745.1. Lineage (GTDB taxonomy): Bacteria > Bacteroidota > Bacteroidia > Bacteroidales > Paludibacteraceae > Colicola. Next base: position 94,995 of record DGHR01000013.1, read on the forward strand.
TCCGGCTCAGAGGTTTCAACTCTTCTTGCCGGTGCTGAACTGCTCCGCGCAGAGGGCATCCGTCTGCAGGTTGTCAGCGTGCCGTCCGAAGGTCTCTTCCGTGAGCAACCCAAAGAGTATCAGGACGAAGTATTGCCGAAGGGCATCAAGCGTTTCGGTATGACCGCCGGTCTGCCCTGCACCCTCGAAGGTCTCGTAGGCGAAAACGGCGCTATCTGGGGTCTCAACTCCTTCGGTTTCTCCGCGCCGTACAAGGTCCTTGACGAGAAACTCGGCTTCACCGCCCAGAACGTCTACGACCAAGTCAAGAAACTGCTGTAAACAGAAATGAGATAGTGACAGTTTGTCACCAACAGGAATAGCATAGATTTGCTATATAAACAAAAACAGGGCTTCGGCTCTGTTTTTGTTTATACCGGTGACCATATGCGTCCGCTTTGACCGACCGATGACCGAGAGACAACCGACTCACAACCGAGACAAGACCGAGACACAAAATACCAAAAATCACACACGCGAAAACGATTTTCACCCCCACTTCTTGCGTATGTCAAAAAAAAGCAGTAATTTTGCAAGCAAAATTGTTTTGAATATGGAATACAACTTTTCTGACATTGAGAGCAAGTGGCAAAAGGCATGGGCGGAAGCGGGTGTTTACACCGTTTCCAATGAGAGTGACAAACCGCACTACTACGTGCTCGATATGTTCCCTTACCCTTCGGGCGCAGGCCTGCACGTAGGTCACCCGTTAGGTTATATCGCCAGTGACATCTACGCACGGTACAAACGTCTGAAAGGCTTCAATGTGCTGCACCCGATGGGCTTTGACAGCTACGGTCTGCCGGCGGAGCAATACGCCATCCAGACCGGTACGCACCCGCAGGAGACAACCTTCAAGAACATTGACCGCTATATCGAGCAACTCAAAAAAATCGGTTTCTGCTATGACTGGAACCGCGAGGTGCGCACGTGCGACCCGGCGTTCTACAAATGGACGCAGTGGGCGTTCGTGCAGATGTTCAACAGCTATTTCGACCCCAAGAGCCAGAAAGCGCAACCTATCTCCAAACTGATTGCGGAGTTCGAAGCGAATGACCCGAAATGGGCTACTCTCTCCGAGCGCGAGAAACAGGAGCGGCTGATGAACTACCGCATTGCGTACCTCGCGGACACGAAAGTCAACTGGTGTCCGAAACTCGGTACGGTGCTGGCGAACGACGAGGTTTCCGAAGGTCTCTCCGTCCGTGGCGGTTATCCCGTGGAGCAGCGTGTGATGCGTCAGTGGTGTCTGCGCGTGAGTGCGTACGCAGGCCGTCTGTTGGAGGGTCTGGACCGCATTGACTGGACCGAGAGCCTCAAAGAGACCCAGCGCAACTGGATCGGTCGAAGCGAAGGAGCAGAAATGAACTTTTATGTACGAAGGACAGATGTACGAGGTACGAAGGATGAATTTCCAATGACCATCTTCACAACACGCGCAGATACAGTCTTCGGCGTGACGTTTATGGTGCTGGCGCCGGAGAGCGAGTACGTGCAGCGCGTGGTGACCGACGAACAGCGCGAAGAAGTGGAGGCTTACCTCACACGTTGCAAGAACCGCACGGAGCGTGAGCGCATCGCTGACCGCCGCGTGACGGGTGTCTTCACAGGCTCGTATGCCATCAATCCGCTGACCCAAGGCGAGATTCCTATTTATATCTCCGACTACGTGCTGGCGGGTTACGGAACAGGTGCTATCATGGCGGTGCCGGCACACGACAGCCGCGACTACGCCTTCGCCAAACATTTCAACCTGCCGATTATTCCGCTGATTGAAGGCGCAGACGTCTCCGAAGAGTCGTTCGATGCCAAAGAGGGCAAGATGATCAACTCCGGTTTCCTCAACGGCATGGAGGTCAAAGAGGCTATCCAAGCCATGAAGGAATATATCACGAACACAGGTATCGGTCGCGTGAAAGTCAACTACCGTCTGCGCGACGCTATCTTCAGCCGCCAGCGTTACTGGGGCGAACCGTTCCCGATATACTACAAGGACGGCATGCCTTATACCCTGCCGGAAGAGTGCCTGCCGCTCGAACTGCCGGAGGTGTCGGACTTCAAGCCCACCGAGACCGGCGAACCGCCGCTGGGCAACGCCGCTGTATGGGCATGGGATGAAGCGAACCGCAAGGTGGTAGATAAATCGCTGATTGACAACAAGACCGTCTTCCCGCTAGAGCTCTGCACGATGCCGGGCTTCGCAGGCTCGTCGGCGTACTACCTGCGTTACATGGACCCGCACAATGACAAAGCGCTTGTCGATAAGGATGTGAACGCTTACTGGCGGCAGGTGGACCTCTACCTCGGCGGCTCGGAGCACGCTACGGGACACCTGATTTACAGCCGTTTCTGGAACAAGTTCCTCTACGACCTCGGCTATATATGCGAGGACGAACCGTTCAAGAAACTTATCAACCAAGGTATGATTCAGGGCCGTTCGAACTTCGTCTATCGCTATATAGGCGAAGGCGCGACGGGCAACCTCTATATCAGTTACAACCTCATCGAGAACCCCGAATACAAGGACAAAGTGCAGCCGATTCACGTGAATGTGAACATCGTCAACAACGACGTGCTGGACATCAACGCCTTCCGCGCATGGATGCCGGAGTTCAAGAACGCCGAGTTCGTCTTTGCCGATGGTACGTCGTCCGAATTAACGGGCTACACCGCCGGCGCAAAGCAATATATCTGCGGCTGGGCGGTAGAGAAAATGAGCAAGTCGATGTTCAATGTGGTCAATCCTGACGATGTGATTGCCAAGTTCGGCGCCGACACGCTGCGTCTGTATGAGATGTTCCTCGGTCCGCTGGAGATGTCCAAACCATGGGACACCAACGGTATCGACGGCGTGCACCGTTTCCTCAAACGTCTCTGGAACATGTACGAGAACATCACCGATGAGGAACCGACGAAAGAAGAACTGCGCAGCCTGCACAAACTGATTAAGAAGATTACATGGGATGTGGAGAACTTCTCGTTCAACACCTCTATTCCGGCATTCATGATTGCGCAGAACGAACTCTCCGCACTCAAGTGCAGCAAACGCGCTATCCTGGAGCCCATCGCCGTTCTTCTTGCGCCGTACGCTCCGCACATCGCAGAAGAAATGTGGCATAGATGCCAAGCAATCGGCAATCAGCAATCAGCAATCAGCAATTTCGTTGTAAACGAATCGTGGCCGGAGTGCAACGAGGCGTACTTGGTTGAGGACACGCAGAAGTACCCTGTGCAGTTCAACGGCAAGGTGCGTTTCACGCTCGAGTGCCCGAAAGACACTCCGAAAGAGGAAGTGGAGAAACTTGTCCTCGCGCACGAAGACACATCCAAATATCTCGCCGGCAACACGCCTAAAAAAGTCATCGTCGTCCCCGGCAGAATCGTAAACATTGTAATGTAAGAATTTCTCTGGATGAATGAGTGAATCTAAGAATTAGCGGGCAACCATTAATGGCTGCCCGCTAATCTTTTATAATCGTACATCCTTACTCAGCCAGGTTGACGGCGTAGTAGCGGATGCGGCCTTGCGGCGTACAGCCGGTGATGAAGAGGACGCGGTCGCGGTCGGAGGCAGAGTTGGCACGGCGGACGATGTCGTCAAGGTCTTCCTCGGTGCGCACGGAGCGGTTGTTGACTTTCAGGATGATGAAGTCCGAGGGAACACCGGCACTCTTCAGTTTGCCCGCCTTGAGCGATTTGATCTGCAAGCCGTAGTTGATACCCAGGCGCTCTTTCTGCGCATCGGTTAGTTCGGAGAAGGTGGCACCCAAGACGGACGCTTTGTCTTCGGCAGAGATAACACCCGTACCGCCATCGCGGTTGGTGAGTTTTGCCCGAACAGTCATGGTCTTGCCGTCGCGGAGCAGCGTCACACTCACTACATCACCCGGACGGTGACGCCCGATATGTTCCTGCAGGTCGGTGCCTGTCTTGACTGCCGCATCGTCAACACGCGTGATCACATCGCCGCTCTTGATGCCTGCTTTCTCTGCCGCACCGTCCGGCACTACGCGTTCCACGTATGCCCCTTGGAGGGTCGTCAGGTTTTTCTCTTTCTTCAGTTCGGAAGTGATCTCACGCATCTGCACGCCGAGAATAGCACGCTGTACGACACCGTACTGGCGGATGTCGCTCACCACTTTCTGTACGATACTGGTCGGAACCGCAAAGCTGTAGCCCGAGTACGAACCTGTCTGCGAGGCGATGGCGGTGTTGATTCCCACCAACTCGCCGCGCGTGTTCACCAGCGCACCGCCGGAGTTGCCGGGATTGACTGCCGCGTCGGTCTGGATGAACGACTCAATCTTCATCTCCGCGTTGAGGATGTTGATGTTACGCGCCTTGGCGGACACGATACCCGCCGTGACGGTCGAAGTGAGGTTGAACGGATTGCCGACAGCAAGCACCCATTCGCCGACACGCAGGTCGTCGGAGTTGCCCATCAGGATGACAGGCAGGCCTGTCTCTTCTATTTTCAGGAGCGCAATATCCGTATTCGGGTCAGTGCCGACCAGTGTAGCCGTGTACTCGCGTTTGTCGTTGAGGACTACCTGAATCTGGTCCGCATGGTCGATGACATGATTGTTGGTGACGATATAACCGTCCTCGGAGATGATGACACCCGAACCGGACGCCTGCTGTGCCGGCATCTCGCGTTGCTGCCCCGGACGACCGAAGAAGAACTCAAAAAGGTCCATCTGCTGCGAGGAGACCTGGTTGCGGTACGTCGTCTTGACGTGGACTACCGCATTGACGGAGAGCTCGGCAGCCTGAGTAAAATCCGTCTCTCCAGCCTGCGGCAGAGACGCAAAGCGGCTGTAAGCGGCAGGAATTCCGGTGGAATCACTTGTGATTTGTGATTGGTAATTGGTGATTTGAAATTGCGGATTGCTGTATTTCAATACAGCGAGTGTTGTTCCGGCGCTGACTGCTGCGACGAGCAGCACGACGCCTAAAAATCGGAATATCTTTTTCATAGTTTCGAATAATTTTAGTTGCACATCCTTAGTTGCAAAATCCGTGCCAAGACCGGCAGGCACACACAAAATCAGCCGCCAGAGTCATGCGACCTGACGGCTGATAGATGATTACTGACAGCTGAAAACTTACTTCACCTCCTCTACGTCCTCGATGTCGATTACTTGGTGGAAGCGGTCTGCCAGTTTGTTGAGTTTCTTCTCTACGCGGTTGACAGCAGCCACTTTAACCCAGTTGCCGATACCGTCTGCGATGATGCCGAGACCTACCAGCCAGGCAATGGTAGTAGCCGAGATGGACGGATCGCAGAAGAAGCAGTAGCAACCGCCGCACATAGCCAGCACGCCGAGCAGACAGAGTACCCACCAGCGGCGGAAACCAAGGCGCTTGTAGTTGAAGGAGTCCAGCATCAGGTTCAAGCCCTCATAGAACACCCAGAAAGCAAAGATGAAAGGCAGGGCTACAGCCAGCGGAGCCGGCATGATGATGATTGCCACGCCGAGGAAAACCTGCAGCAAAGCAGCGAGGAAAGTCAGTCCGCGGAACGGATTGATAGCACGGAGCGTAGCCCATGCACCGAACGTGCTGCAACCGCTGATGATAAGCATCAGGCCGAACGCCCATGCCAACGAAACGAGGGTGCTGCCCGGATAGATGATACAGAGCACACCCAGTACCACGAGGGCAATACCCGCGAGGCACATCAGAATTTTAGTACTTGTCTTCATAGTAATGATATTTAAAAAGTGTTTATTGATAGCAATTGGGAATGCAAAGTTACTAATTTTTCCGGAAATAAGCAAATAAAAAGTATGGTTTTCTTGCGCATTCCGAAAAAATATCGTATCTTTGCAAAGAAATTGAAAAAGCGATATTTGAAAGTCAAATTAAAGTACGAAGGACCGATGTACGATGTACGAAGGATGTACGAAGGAACGATGTATAAAAGAGTGGGACAAAAAAAAGCAGCGAAGTTTCGCTGCTTGTGAACCAGCTGGGGCTCGAACCCAGGACCCCATCCTTAAAAGGGATGTGCTCTACCTGCTGAGCTACTGATTCTCCTCGCTCTTCGGTCCGCAAACGCTCCGCCGGTTTACGTCCCGAGGGACCATGCGGAATGTCCGTTTTTTCGAAAAGCGGGTGCAAAGGTACTGCTTTTTTTTGACATGACCAAATTTTTTTGAAGATTTTTAGCAAAAAAGTGCAGTTTGAGGCTTTAAAGGCGAAAGAAAGTTGGTTTTTAGTCCAAAATTATCAAAAATCAAAGAAAATTATTAGAAAAACATAGATTTATCTTCTATATGGAAATAAAGTTAGAATATAAGCGCAGAAAGACCAACCAAGTGCAGGTTGGGAACATCTTTTTAGGTTCTGATTTCCCTATTCGGGTACAGACCATGGCGAATACCAACACGAACGATATTGACGGTTCGGTGGACCAAGCGCGGCGGTGTATCGAGGCAGGCGCAGAGCTGCTGCGGTTTACGACGCAGGGGCTGCGCGAAGTGGAGAGTCTCAAAGAGATTCACGCACAAGTGCTGACGGCAGTGCCGCTGGTAGCGGATGTGCATTTTCAGGCGGACGTGGCAGACGCCGCGGCGCAAGTAGTGGAGGCAGTGCGCATCAATCCGGGCAATTATATTGACCCTGCGCGCAAGTTCCGGCATATTGATTATACGGACGAGGAATACCGCGCGGAGTTAGCACGGTTGGAGGAGCGTTTTGTGCAGTTGTTGGACATCTGCAAGGCACATGAGACAGCTATCCGTCTGGGTGTGAACCACGGTTCGCTCAGCGACCGTATCATGTCGCGTTACGGCGACACGCCGGAAGGAATGGTAGAGAGTGTGATGGAGTTTCTGCGTGTGGCGGTGCGGCATGATTTTCAGAACATCGTCATTTCCATCAAGGCGAGCAACACTCGCGTGATGGTCGAGACCGTCCGGCTGTTGGTCAAACAGATGCACCATGAGCACATGGCTTTCCCGCTGCACTTGGGTGTGACGGAGGCCGGCGAAGGCGAGGACGGGCGTATCAAGTCCGCTGTAGGTATCGGTGCGCTGCTGGCAGACGGTATAGGCGACACGATCCGCGTGAGTCTGAGCGAAGCGCCGGAGAACGAGATTCCTGTTGCCCAACAACTGGTGGATTATTTTGCGGACGAGGAGTCGGTACGATACGACGGCAGCGTAACCGCAGAGGTGTTGGATAATATCGGAGGTTACGCCGAGGTGCGCTATACATCCATGGAGGAAGACTGGGAGACGTTCTGTCTGCAAGCCGCGGCAGAGTGCGGACGGTTGCTTTGGGAATACAAAGCACAGGAGCTGACGATGGTCAATCCGCATTTCTCGGAGACGAAGTTGAATTTCCTGAGCAAAGATATCCTGCAGGCCGCGCGCGTGCGTATTTATAAAACGGAGTATATCTCCTGTCCGGGTTGCGGACGGACGATGTTTGACTTGGAAGAAACCATCCGGCGCGTCAAAGCCGCCACGGCACACCTCACGGGTCTGAAGATTGCCGTGATGGGCTGTATAGTGAACGGTCCGGGCGAGATGGCGGACGCGGATTACGGTTATGTGGGAGCAGGTCGAGGCAAAGTGAGTCTGTACCGCGGCAAAGAGTGCGTGCTGAAGAACATCCCGCAGGAAGAAGCGGTAGAGCAGTTGTTGAAGTTGATAGAAAGCGACAAGGGGAAGTAGTTAAAATGGTTGCTGCGCAACGCTAAAGAGTTAAAATGTTCCCGTTGCACGAGACGTTAAGTGAATAGTTGATGGTTGATGATGGTTAGTGGTTAAAGGTTTGCAGGCAGGTTGGGAACGCGCAGGCAATACCCTCGATAAGCACTAAGTATCCCTAAGAACAACTACTGTTGTGTAATTTTGCAGCACCAAGCTAATCATCTTGCCTCTCTGGGCGAATTGATTTCTGAGAAACTTTCAAAAATTGAGAAGGAAGATTTGGTAGATTTATAATTAGATGAAAGTATATACTATTCAAACGGTTGCTTTCTATGAAGAATTAATGCGTGACGGCATTGCTTTTTGTAAAAGAGAAGGTTATTGGTGTCGGGAAAACCGTTTCCAATACGATTGGATGGTTGAGCAGATGAAAAAACGCATTGGAGAACCACCTCTCCCTGAAATCAAATATCCTGTTTGGACCTGGAAGCAATACAATAGCAAGAAAGATCCCATACCTCCTATGTCACCAAAAGACATCCCAGATGAGGAAACCGAAGCCGTTATGATGGAATTGAACGTGCCAGATAATGCCGTACTCTTGTCAGATCTGGATTTGTGGATTCATCCGTTGAATGGTTGGGAAATATGCGGCAAAAGAGAAAGTAAACTATTTGAAAAAGAAAAAGATGCGTACGAAAAGGAGCATGGGAAATGCTACCATCTGAACGATTGGTCTCCAACTATACAAAACAAAATTGTAGCCACATGGGAGCGTGTTTTTGATTTGGGATGGATTGATGCGTATCAAGCACCGAACAAGCCACATAATCGCTCCATTCAAGGAACAATATGGCTATTGCGCAAAGAATGGCTTAAAGTCACGCATATCTTTAATCGTCATAGCGAAATAAAACGGTATGTATTGAGACCGACTTATCAAATTTGGTAGACACGGATATATGTAAAATCAAGTACCAAGTACAAGGTACAAAAGAAGCAGGCGGGCAAATTGTCCGCCTGCTTGCGTGATAAAGAAAATCTTAAAAATCGGCAATTGTTTTTATGCTGATGAGTAGGTAATGCATAGCTATTGCCTCCGAATTTACTCCGAGATGACTCCGACCCGCCTCCGATAACTATTTTATAATCCGCTGCAAGCAAGGCGTTTACGGATATTTTACAAACAGACCTGATTTTTAGCGAATCTTAATAATCGTAAACTTTGGAGATGAAGAGGAAGGGAGAAGACACCCGACTGTGATGTTCATAATGCGAACGAGATGCGAACGAAATGGGAATGTAAATGATTGCAAAATGGCAGCAAAACGAAAAATATTTGGCACAAAAACTTACTCTCTCTTGCATATGTCATTTATTTTTAGTACCTTTGCAGTCGCAAAGGTTTGGGCGTTCCCCATCCCATTATAAAAACATTAAAGAACAAAGTGTTACATTAAATATTTTAAATCTTATGCAAAAGAGCCCATTACAGATTGCGCGTCAGAGTTACCAGCCGAAGATGCCGGTAGCATTGCAGGGCGCAATACGCCTCGTGGAAGGCGAGAAAACACAGTCGGTAGCCGATCAAGAGGAAATCAAGAAACTCTTCCCGAATACGTACGGTCTGCCGATTATTACGATGGAGCCGACAACCGGTGAGAACAAATGCGCAGAGCCGTTCAATGTCGGTGTTATATTGTCGGGCGGACAGGCTCCCGGCGGAC
>DGHR01000013.1:104464-170105 GCA_002392745.1 Bacteroidales bacterium UBA3843
GGCTCCCGGCGGACACAATGTTATCAGCGGTCTGTACGACGGTCTGAAAGCATTGAATCCGGAGAACAAACTCTATGGTTTCCTTGGCGGCCCGAGCGGTCTGATTGACGGCAAATACCAAGAGTTGACGGCAAGTGTCATCGACGAATACCGCAATACGGGCGGCTTCGACATCATCGGTTCAGGTCGTACGAAACTGGAGGAGACATGGCAGTTTGACAACGGTATCGAGGTCTGCAAACAGTTGGGAATCAAGGCCGTAGTCATCATCGGCGGCGACGACAGCAATACCAACGCGTGTGTGCTGGCGGAATATTATCTGCAGAAACAATGCGGTATTCAGGTGATCGGTTGCCCGAAAACCATTGACGGCGACCTGAAGAACGAGATGATTGAGACCTCGTTCGGTTTCGACACCGCCTGCAAGACCTACGCAGAGCTCATCGGTAACATCCAGCGCGACGCCAACAGCGCGAAGAAATACTGGCACTTTATCCGCCTGATGGGCCGTTCGGCAAGCCATATCGCACTGGAGTGCGCATTGCAGAGCCAGCCGAACATCTGTCTGATTTCGGAGGAAGTGGAAGCCAAGAACATGACGCTGAACGACATCGTAGAAGATATTGTGAAGGTCATTGTAGCCCGTGCAAACGCAGGTCTGAATTTCGGTACCATCCTTATTCCGGAGGGTCTGATTGAGTTCATCCCTGCCATGCGCGTGCTGATTCAGGAGCTGAACGACATGCTGGCGAACAATGAAGAGTTCACGTCTCTCGACGGCGACGACGCCAAACGCGAGTATGTGAAGAGCATGCTGAGTCCGGCAAGTTGCGAGCTCTACCGCTCGCTGCCGAAGGGTATCGCCCGCCAGCTGACACTCGACCGTGACCCGCACGGAAACGTGATGGTAAGCCAGATTGAGACCGAGAAACTGCTGATTGAGATGGTACAAAAACGTCTGGCCGTGCTCAAAGCCAACGGCGAATACAAAGGCAAGTTCTCCGCCCTCAACCATTTCTTCGGTTACGAAGGCCGCTGCGCCATGCCGTCCAATTTCGATGCCGACTACTGCTATTCCATCGGCGTGACCGCTACACATCTGATTGCAGCCGGCAAGACAGGCTACATGTCGCTGGTGCGCAACCTGACCAAACCTGCTGCAGAATGGATTGCAGGCGGTGTGCCCATCACGATGATGATGAACATGGAGAAACGCAACGGCAAGATGAAACCGGTTATCCAGAAGGCGCTTGTGGACCTGAACGGTGCACCGTTCAAATACCTGCAGGCTCACCGCGAGGACTGGGCAGATCCCGAGACCAGCTATATCTATCCGGGTCCTATCCAGTATTACGGTCCGACAGAGGTCTGCGACCAACCGACACGCACATTATTGCTCGAAAGAGGCAAATAAATGTACGAAGGAACGATGTACGATGTACGAAGGAGAGTTTTGGGGCTTCTCCTGATAGTTTTTAGTATTTCCCTATCCGCCCAAGATTTTTCGGCGGATAGGGAATTGATGAATGCATACCTGACGGACGACATGCCGGCATGGAAGGCGCATATCGATGCACAAAGGAACGATGTACAATGTACAAAGGATTTATTGTACGAGTACGGGTATTGCGGGTATATTGTAGCCGAGGCAAAGAAAGAGGGGAAGGAAGCGTTGCTGCCGGAAGCCAAACAATATGTAGCACAATTCCGCAAGCATGTGGAAGGCCAGAACGGCAAGTTGTCTCCCGGTCATTACGAGATGTATATGTCGGCGGTCTATGTCTATGAGTTGCGGTTGAAAGAGTCAATCCATCCGCTCAAGGCAATGAGTTTAGCGAAAGATGCGGTAAAAAAAGCGCCTAAAGATCCATTGGTTTTGAGTTATTACGGCACCTGCCTTTTCTATGCTCCGAAGCCATTTGGAGACAAGAAAGAGGCTTTGCAGTTCTTTCTGCGCGCCGAAGAGAAATTCGCAGGTGCAGAATGGAAAGAATGCTGGTGGCGCGCGGCAGCGATGATGTATATAGCCCAGTGCTACGACAAAAAAGGCGACACCTCCGAAGCGGTACGCCAATGCAAGAAGATACTGAAAGAATATCCTGATTATGCGTTTATCCGCGATACTTATCTGCCTGGTCTGCTTGAGCGCATGCGTTAGAGGTCCACAGCCCGACTGTCTGCTTGTTCCCAAAGGCGAGATGCCCGCCAAAGGATGGCCCGCCGTATTACTGCTACACGATCATGGCGCCCGATACGAGAAAGGCTGGCGCAAGGTAATCGGAGAGAATCCGGAGCCGTATTACAACGGAATGGCCATCGGGGACAGTCTGGCGGCACACGGATATGTGGTATATTGCGCCGATGCACTCTATTGGGGAAGTCGCCGTTCATCCTTGTCCCAACAAGCGTTCAGCGATTCGTTGGGAGGAGCCGGTGAATGGTATCAGCGGGTCATTCAGGATGACGCTGCCGGGATTGAGCACCTGCGCTCACTGCCATATGTAGACACGGCTCGCATCGCAGTAGCGGGTTTTTCGTACGGCGCCTACCGCGCATGGAACCTGGCCGCCCAAGACCGGCGTATCAAGGCCTGCATCGCCGCACACTGGATGACCACCCTCTCGCAAAACCGATATAACGACTCATGGCTCTGCATGGTACGCCGAGGTATCTATCCGCCGCACAAAAACGCGATAGCCGAAGGCGGTTGGCGGGAATTTTACGAAGTTGCCTCAGAGATTTCCCCGCGCCCGTTTTTACTACAATACGGGCTTCACGACAAACTGTTTCCCGCAAGCGCCACAGATAGTTGCATTCACTATATTGACAGCGTCTATAGCCAATGCGGAAATGCAGAGAAAAATTTCCAGCCGGAAGCCTTCGACTGCGGGCACGAAATGAGACACGAGCATCTACAGAAATGGTTGCTTTTCCTACAAAAACAACTTTAATTGCATTTTTTTGAAAAAAAATTTGGTAGTTTCAAAAAAAAGCAGTACCTTTGCACCCGCTTTTGAAAAAGCACTGCCGAATTGTGTAATGGTAGCACTACAGATTCTGGTTCTGTCTGTCTGGGTTCGAGTCCTGGTTCGGCAACAGAAAAAAAAAGAGACGCTCAAGTCTCTTTTTTTTGTGCGAACCGGCTCTCACCCAGAGGTTCTTAGCCCTAATGGGCACGATTATTGCACATCAGGTGCAATTTTCGAGTCCTGGTTCTTTGCCCTGAAGGGCACGATTACTTCGGCAACAGAAAAAAAAGAGACGCTCAAGTCTCTTTTTTTTGTGCGAACCGGCTCTCACCCAGAGGTTCTTAGCCCTAATGGGCACGATTATTGCACATCAGGTGCAATTTTCGAGTCCTTGTTCTTTGCCCTGAAGGGCACGATTACTTCGGCAACAGAAAAAAAAGAGACGCTCAAGTCTCTTTTTTTGTGCGAACCGGCTCTCCCCAGAGGTTCTTAGCCCTAATGGGCACGATTATTTCGGCAACTAAAAAAAGCCAAGCGGCGATGCTTGGCTTTCTTTTTCAGTCTTTTTTCAGATATTTGGGATAGTTATTCATCAGGCGTTGCAAGGCCTGGTAAAGCGTACCGACAAATTCTCCTCCGGCAGCATTCATATGCCCTCCACCGCCGAACACCTCGTGGGCAAAGATATTCACAGGCCGGTCACCCTGTGAACGGAACGACAGTTTGACCACCGGTTTGGGTGTACCGGGTTTCGGTTCCTGCTCGCGGAGGAAAACGGAATAATAGATGTCGCTCATCTGCAGAGGCATATTTACCAAGCCTTCCGTATCCCCCTGCTGGTAATGAAAACGCTGCAGTTCCTCGATAGAGAGCGTTATGATTGCCAGATGATATTCGGGCACCAGTTGCATCTTGCGATAGAGGCCGTATCCCACCAGCCGCACACGGTCCTCGGTATATTGGTTGAACACGGCATCATATATAGCATCCTTGTCAATACCTGCACGCATAAGAGAGGCTATCATCTCGTAAATATCAGGATTGTTGCTATTATATGAGAAATTGCCCGTATCGGTCATCAGCCCGGTATAAAGCGACGTGGCCACATTGAGCGGTATATTATCCCGGACACAGCCCATCTGCCACAACAGGCGGTATACCAGTTCGCAGGTAGAAGATGCCTGCGGCTGGGAAATCGTCACTGTAGCGAAATCCGAAGGATTGAGGTGATGGTCAATCAATAATTTAGGGCATGGATTTTGCAGGAGTTGTTCGCCGGCAGGTCCTATCCGTTTCGGTTCGTTGAAATCCAGGCACACATGCAAATCCGCCTCAGCAATCCATTGCCTGGCTTTTTCGGATTGCGATTCGTACACAAGGATGCGGTCGCTATCCGGCAGCCACGACAAGAAAGAGGGGAAAGCATTGGGCACAACGACAGCCACATGTCCCGACTCCGGTTCCCAATTTCTCGCCTGCATCAGCCAATGATACACGGCCAGCGAGGAGCCCATGGCATCTCCATCGGGAGCCATGTGCGTAAAAACGACCACGCGCTGAGAGGTTGTCAACAACTCAGCAGCCGAGGTCACCAAACAACTATCAATACTATTGCTAATCATTCTTTTTTTAAGATTTTGGGTGCAAAGATATAAAAAAATTTGCATATGTGCAAAAAAAATAGTACCTTTGCACGCTATTTGTATAGAATACAAAAAACAAAGAAAAATTATATGAAAAAGTTAATTATTTCCATGGCTGCGGTTATCAGCACTATAGCAGCCGTAGCCGCAGACAAACCACTAATGACCATCAATGGCAAACCCATCAGTGCAGATGAGTTTATTTACATCTATGAGAAGAACAACCAGGCCGGTGCCGTTGACCCAAAATCGATGGACGAATATCTGGACATGTTCATCAATTTCAAACTGAAAGTAGCCGAAGCAGAGGCACAAGGCATTGACACCACCGAGAGTTTCCGCAAAGAGTTGAAGGGCTATCGCGCCCAAGCAACGCCCAAATACCTCCAAGACCAACAAGCCATCGACAGTCTGGTAGAGATGAGCTGGCGCCATATGTCCAAGGACCGCCGTGCCGCTCACATAGCCATCCAATGTCCAGGTAACGCCGACAGCGCTCAGACCGCAGAGGCATTGTCGAAGATACAAGACGCCTATGAGCGCGTGACCATCGGCAAGGGCATCATGAAAGGCAAAGGCAAGCGCGCCAAACTGGTGCGTCAGAAAGTGGAAGCCTTTGATGCCGTTGCACGCGAAGTAAGTACCGACCCCAATGTACAGGAGACCGGCGGTGAGTTAGGCTGGATCACTCCGTTCCGCTATGTCTATCCACTGGAAGAAGCCGTATATAACACGCCGGTAGGTTCCATAAGCGGTATTTTCCGCACCCAATACGGTTTTCATATCGTGCTGGTAGAAGAAGAACGCGACCACCGCGAAGTGAAAGCCAGTCATATCATGAAAATGGTACCGCGCGCCAACGAATCCGACCCCGAACAAGTCAAGCAAAGCGACAGTCTTGCCGCAGCCAAGCGCGCCGAGATTGACTCCATCGCCAAGATTGTGACAGCAGACAACTTTGCCGAGATAGCCAGAACCGAATCCGAAGACCGCGGCAGCAGTATGCGCGGCGGCGAGCTGGGATGGTTCGGGAAAGGCATGATGGTGGCTCCGTTTGAGAACGCAGTTTTCGCTCTCAAAGAGGGAGAAATCAGTGCGCCGGTACGCACAGCATACGGATGGCACATCATCTACAAAGAGGGAGAACGAGGCATCATGCCGCTTGACAGCATGAGACAACAGATCTTGCGCCAAGTGCAGCGTGACGAACGCATGAGGGAGGCAGAGAAGAGTTTTGCGAACAAGACCCGTGCCGAATACAACCTGCCTGCAGAGATGAGCGATGCGGAAGTAAAAGCATATGCCGACAAGCACCTGGAAGAGAAATACGCAGACCTGCGCAATCTGGTACAGGAATATCACGACGGTATTCTGCTCTTTGAAGTATCGCTGCGCGAGGTATGGGACAAAGCTGCCAAAGACACCGCGGGACTGGAAGCATATTTCAATGCCCACAAGAAGAATTACACATGGGACAAGCCTCACTGGAAAGGCTACACTCTCCAATGCAAAGACAAGAGCAGTGCAAAAGCCGCCCAGGCCATTATCAAGAGTGCAGAAAAGGATTCGATAGACCGTTATATCCAGCACCGCATCAACACAGACAGTGTACAGTATGTAAAAGTACAGCACGGTTTGTGGGAGCAAGGCAAGAGCGGATTGGTGGACAAATACGGATTAAAAATCAAAAAAGCCGAGTTCACTCCCAGCGAGCAGTTGCCAATCATTGTATGCATGGGCAAGAAGCTGAAAGCCCCCGAAGCATGGGATGACGAAAAGGGCAAAGTGACCACCGATTATCAAGATTATCTGGAGCAAGAGTGGATAAAACGTCTCCGCGCCAAATACGAAGTCAAGATAAATCAGGACGTTTGGGAAGCCATAAAGAAATAACAAGCTCTCCCCCACCCTCCCTTACGGGACAGGAAAGGGGCTGTAAGACGTGAGAAAATACTCCTATTACATATTCCTCTGCAGCCTATGGCTGCTACTGGTCGGAGCGTTACAATTCCGGCCGGTCCGGTGGGACATGACGGACGACCGTCACTACAGTCTCAGCGAGACATCCAAGCAATTTCTTCGCTCCACCGATGCACCGATAGACGTCACTGTCTATCTGGAGGGCGATTTGAACGCCGGTTTCCGCCGGCTGCGCAAAGCGACATTGGAGACATTGGAGGAGATGGATGTATATGCGGACATCCGCATTCACAGCGGGAATGAGACCGACACCGACAAACCGGAACTGCGTCCGACCATCATACACGAGCGCGAACAGAACGGAAAAACCGCTCAAACCAAGGTTTATCCGTATGCGGTGATGCAATACAAGGGAAAGAAATCAGTAGTCACCCTGCTAAAGAACACGCGCGGACTGAGTGGAGAGGAGAACCTGAACGCCAGCATCGAGCAGATGGAGTTTGCCATCATGGAAGCATTGCATCTGCTACTCCAGACAGAGACACCCCGTGTGGCAATACTGGAGGGTCACGGAGAGCCGGACGAGGCACACACATATGACCTGATGAGCGCATTGAGCCGGTATTTCCAGATTGACCGCGGACAAATAGAAGTCATTTCCGACCCTCTACCCGACGGAGAGGGAGGAAAGAATTCCGTGGACGTACATATTTTAGACGGATACAAAGCAATCATCATCGCCAACCCACAAACCGCATTCAGCGACCGAGAACGTTTCATCATTGACCAATACATCATGCGCGGCGGAGCGGTATTATGGGCAGTCAACGGAGTGCGATTCAGCGAGCAGGTGCTTCAAAGCGACGGTTTTACGCCGATTCTTCCGTTGGAGTTAGGGTTAACGGACATGTTGTTCAGATATGGTGTGCGGGTCAACCCAGCGTTGGTACAAGATATCCAATGTCTGCCTATTCCCGTAAATGTATCGGACAATCCCGAACAGCCGAACCTGCAACCAATGCCATGGACCTACGCCCCGCTATTGCTAACAAGCCAGGGAAGCCCCATCACCAAAAACATGGGACAGATAATGAGCACTTTTGTCAGTCCGATAGATGCCGTAGGCGGTGATGACGGAATAGAGAAACGCGTATTGCTGGCCACCAGTACCGCCAGCCGCATAACGGGCACCCCCGGTCAGGTAGATTTGAACAACATGAACCCCGACATGGGGCAATTCAAATACCAATACGTGCCGATAGGCGTTTCCCTGGAGGGATGTTTCAGCAGCGCGTATGCCCACCGGATGATGCCGGAGGGCGTAGACAGCGACGAGCCCATACGCAAAGAGGGACGGAAGACCCGTCAGGTGGTAATCGGAGGCGGAAGTATAGTGATGAACGAGATACAACAAGGCCAGGCTCTACCGATGGGGTATGACCGCTACAGCGGTATGCAGTTCAGCAACCGGGATATGATTGTCAATGCCGTACTATGGTTGACCGATACGGACGGATTAATCGGCTTGCGCGAGAAGAGTGTCGCCCTGCGATTATTAAATGACAAACGCGCACACGACGAGCGCATGAAAGTACAAATGGTAAGCACCATCAGTCCAATAGCGCTGCTGGCATTGGTTGGTGGCATGGTTTATGTTATACGAAAAAGAAAATACCAGCGAAGATGAAAAAAATCGGGAATAGAATGATTATTGCGGGCATAGCAGTTTGGGCTCTGCTCGTTTTCTCCGGCCAAGCGAAGGCTCAGCCTGCCAGCGGTCTGAAGGATTATCCGTTGGATACCATCAACGGTGAAGTGGTATACAAATACCAAGTGGAACGCAGCATCGGTTTGTATCGTATCGGTGTGAATTTCAACGTGAGCCAAAGCGATATCGTGCGTCTGAATCCGCAGTTGCGAGAACGCGGGCTGCATTATGGGGAGACCCTCCTTATTCCGACGGGTACATTTGCCGAGCAAGAGGAATCTCCCAGAGCCATAGAGGAAACAAATCCGGCAGCAGAGCCGAAGACAGAGACGGCGGCTGTTGCCGCCCCGGAGCAGGCTGTCGCAAAGAACGACAGCATCAAGGCTGATACATCCAGTGTTCTCACCGCAGCTACAGACACCATGGTGACAGCCGACAGTACAGACCGGCGGCGCATCATGGAACTGGCACTGATGCTTCCCTTTGAGAGCCGGCAGACCAAACGCAGCGGAAACGCAGAGCGCATGTTGGATTTCTATCAAGGAGCATTGCTGGCTCTCCATGATTTACAAAACGACAGTGTGCGATACCGTCTCCGTGTCTATGACACAGAGCGGAGCGAACGTCGCGTAACGGCGCTATGCGACAGTACCGAATTGGACAGTGTAAAAGGTATCTTAGGATTGGCCTATCCTATCCAAATAGAGCGGATGGCTGAATGGTGCGAGTTGCACAAAGTACCTCTACTGCTGCCGTTCAGCGACAACATCGACCTAAACGGCCGCAGCCAATTATATCAATTCAATTCTCCAGACAAAGACAAAGCCATCGCATTGACCCAATGGGCAAAGGAACAGACAGACATGCATTATGTAGCCGTTGAAGTCCGCGAATCGGAACTGGCAGAGTCGATCCGTACACTCCGCAAGCAGATGCAGGCAGAAGGTCTCTCCCTAAACGCTGTGGGGCTGCATGAGATAATGACAGACTCTGCGGCATACGCTTTTTCTCCCGACAAGGAGAACCTGGTTGTACTGCATAGCGACCGCTATCACCACATACGAATGATGCTGCCGCATCTGGTCCGACTGAAAGAAGCCGGCTACCGCATCCGTATCGTAAGCCAATACTCATGGCAGAAAGAGAATATTGAATTGCCGCAGGTTTACACAACTGTATTCAATACCGAGAGCAGCCGGGAAGAATATGAAAGCCTCCGCGACCATTATTTCTCAGAGAAGCCTGTATCCGACCAGCCACGTTATGACCTTTTAGGCTATGACCTGATGCATGCCTTAATCGGTTGTGTACAAGGCAAAAACGAATACACGGGAAAGCTAACGAATATCACATGGCAAAAGACCAACGATAACAGCGGCTACCAGAATATCAACATCCAGGTAGAGATAAAAGAATAATCAGAAGTCCACGATTATATGCAAAAGCATCACCTGCTGACAGGAATATTACTACTCGTAGCCGGCGCCATGTGCGCCCAACCCCGTTTGTTAAGGCCAGAGTTCTATTTAGGCATACACGGAGGAGCGAGTGCGAGTAGTGTGATGTTTACGCCGAGCGTAGACAACATGACGCCTATCACGCAGGCATGCGTATTAGGGGGCAACGGAGGATTGGTTTTCCGCTATGCAGGGCACAAATACTGTGCATTACAAATAGAATTGAACTATCAGCACCGCGGATGGCGCGAACATGTCTCTGCGGATGCGGATGCAGGTATCGCCGAAGACAACTACCGCCGCGAACTGCACTACATAGAACTGCCGTTCATGATGAATCTGAATGTCGGGAGCGAGACATGCCGGTGGTTCTTCAATCTGGGTCCACAGATAGGTTATTGCGTATACGACAACCACGGGAAAGGAACACAGTTGAGCGACGACAAGACACAATACGCTCCCATAGACCATGCGTTTGACTGGGGAGTAGTAGCGGCAACCGGCGTAGAGTTTCATACGCGCAAAGCCGGCATATACCAACTGGAAGTCCGCTTCGACTATTCGCTCGGAGGAATCTTCGGTACGGGTTTGATAGACCATTTTTCCATGGCCAGTCCCATGGATTTGAGTATAAACTTAGGCTGGCAAATGCCCATTATCCGAAAAAAGAAGTTAAAAATTGCTAATTGACATATGAAAACAAATTATGAGGTACGGTACGCGTCAAACCCTATTGACGCAAAGAGTTATGACACCACACGTCTGCGCAAGGATTTCTTGATAGAGAACGTGTTTGTAAAGAACGAAGTGAACATGGTTTACTCGATGTATGACCGCATGATTGTCGGCGGCGCTATGCCTGCAGGCGAGACACTGCTGTTAGAGGCCATCGACCCTCTGAAAGCGCCCTATTTCCTGACACGCCGCGAGATGGGTATCTTCAATGTAGGCGGCAAGGGTCGTGTGATTGCCGGCGATGAAGTATTCGAATTGGACTACAAAGAGGCTCTCTACCTCGGTCGCGGAGACCGCGAGGTCAAGTTCGAGAGTCTGGATGCCAACCACCCTGCCCTCTTCTATTTCAACTCAACTACCGCTCATTGCACCTACCCGAACAAGAAAGTGACCAAAGCCGATGCGGTTGTAGCACACATGGGAGCATTGGAAACCAGCAACGAGCGCGACATCAACAAGATGCTGGTGAACCAAGTGCTACCGACTTGCCAGCTCCAAATGGGTATGACCGAACTGGCACCGGGCAGCGTATGGAACACCATGCCGGCTCACGTCCACAGCCGCCGTATGGAAGCTTATTTCTATTTCGAAGTGCCGGAAGAGCAAGCCGTTTGCCACTTCATGGGCGAAGTGGAAGAGACACGTCATATCTGGATGAAAGGCAATCAGGCCGTGTTAAGCCCCGAATGGTCAATCCACAGTGCCGCCGCCACACACAACTACACCTTCATCTGGGGAATGGGTGGAGAGAACCTTGATTACGGAGACCAGGATTTCAGCAAAATAACAGATTTGAAGTAACGGGCTATATATCAAAATCAGACTGGCGAGACACTAACGAGAGAGTATCGGATCGAGACTGAAAGCAGAGGATAACGAAACCAAAGACTACTTATATTATGACTAATCTATTTTCATTGGAAGGCAAAAATGCCTGGGTAACAGGAGCTTGCTACGGAATAGGTTTTGCAATTGCAAAAGCCTTTGCACAAGCGGGAGCCAAAACTATCATCTTCAATGCCCGTCACGAAGAAGGCGTGCAAAAAGCAATCGAGGACTATAAGGCTATCGGTATTGAGAATGTCAAAGGCTATGTATGCGACGTGACAGACGAGAAAGCCGTAAAGGCGCTTGTGGAACGTATACACAAAGAGGTCGGACAGATTGATATCCTGGTCAACAACGCCGGCATCATCAAACGCATCCCGATGCACGAGATGAAACGCGAAGAGTTCCAACAAGTGATAGATATTGACTTGGTAGCCCCATACATTGTCAGCGCAGCCGTGTTGCCGGAAATGATGGAACGCCGCGAAGGCAAAATCATCAACATCTGCTCCATGATGTCCGAACTGGGTCGCGAGACAGTAAGTGCATACGCCGCAGCCAAAGGAGGTCTGAAGATGCTTACACGCAATATCTGCTCCGAGTATGGCGGGTACAATATACAATGCAACGGCCTAGGTCCGGGATATATAGCCACGCCGCAGACAGCCCCGTTGCGTGAGCCGCAAGCCGACGGAAGCAAACATCCGTTTGATGCATTCATTTGCGCCAAGACACCTGCCGGTCGCTGGTTAGAGCCGGACGAGTTAGGCGCACCGGCAGTATTCCTGGCCAGTCACGCCAGCGATGCTGTGAACGGACAGATTTTATACGTAGACGGAGGTATATTGGCCTATATCGGAAAACAGCCGAAGTAGTCAAAAGTCGAAATCTCAAAAGTCAAAAGAATATGCGTAAATATTTATATATATTGATAGTGCTGCTGACATTCGTCGGTTGTCACAAAGACTCTACACAGCCGAAAGTGTACGGACGCTACGTGCCTGAGCGGAAGGACGATTTCGCATGGGAAAACGAATATGCAGCATTTCGCATGTACGGTCCGGCATTGCGTCCCGAGAACCCGAGCAACGGCGTGGACCTGTGGCTAAAAGCGAGTCCGGAATTGGTGGTAGATAGTTTTTACTACCGCGAACATGTACTGGGTCTTCCCTATCACATCAATTACGGCAAGGGATTGGACTGCTACAAAGTAGGCCATACCTGCGGCGCCGGAGGATTAGTAGTGATCGCAAACGGGAAGACCTATGTAGGCGGAGCATACGACCGCTGGGAGATTCTGAAACAGACTTCCCGAAAATTAGTCTTCCGCTTGGAGTACGACAGCCTTCTCATAGACGGACACCTTTTCAAAGAGCAAATAACGATTACAGCGGAAGCAGGAAAAATACTGAACAAAGCGGAAGTTGTACTGACTGCATGTGACGAACAAGACACAGACCTGCCGTCCCTATTGGCAGGCGGAGGCATCTACATGCACGACACCATTGACCAATATGATATACTCAACAAATTCGATGCAGTCATATACTCAGAAGATGCACAAAGCGACCGAACAGCAGCACAGATGAATTATGACTACAACGGGAGCACCAGTCAGGGACGCATCTATCTGGCAGTACATATGCAGGATGCATTCATGCTGGGCACTGAGGAAGGGAACATCGTTGCGGTATCCGCCTATGAGCCAGGCAGCACACTGACCTACTACTTCGGTGCCGGTTGGAGCGAATACCAAGGCGCAAAGTCCTTCCCGAGTTTAGAATCCTGGAAGGAAGCTATTGAGACAGAAATCAGCGAACTATGACCTATCTTGTTATCCGATTGGCGACATTAGGCAATGTAGCGATGACGGTTCCCGTGATTGCTTCGTTGAGCAGGCGCTATCCGGATGCACATTTTATCATAGCCAGCAAGAAACCCTTGGGTGCCATGTTCGCCGCGATGCCGAATGTAGAGTTCTACGAGGTAGACAACCGGCTGGATTGGAAAGGTGTTGTAGAGTTATGGCGGTCATTGAGGGACCGTGTGGACTACGTGATAGACCTTCAAAACGTGCTACGCACACGCGTGCTGGATGGACTGATGCGGCTAAGCGGGAAGCGCGTCTTTCGCGTTCGCTACGGCAGGATACAAAAACATCTCATCACCTGGTTCGGTTGGAACAAGAGACCCTTGCCCACCGAGTTTGAGCGCTATCAGCAGACATTCAAGCAAGCAGGTCTGGAAACAGACAATGATTTTACGGCGTTGCCGATAGATAAAAAAGCCGCAGCCAGCATCAACAAACGTTTTGGTACAAAGGAAGGCAGATGGATAGGTCTTGCACCATTCGCGAAATCGAAATCAAACATGCTTCCATATCGTATAACGAAGGAGCTGATCCAGCGGCTGACGATAGACCCACATACACGAATATTCCTATTCGGAGCCGGAGAAATAGAGTGTGAGATGCTGCGTCAATGGGCGAGTGTTTTTGCACGAACGGAAAGCATTGCCGGTCAATTAAAACTGGCGGAAGAATTGGAATTGATGCGCCATTTGGACGTCATGATATGTATGGACAGTGCCAACCAGCATCTGTCAAGTCTGGTGGGATTACGCGCAGTGAGCATATGGTGCGCCACCCATCCGCTGATAGGATTTGCCGGTTGGAAACAACGGTCAGAAGACATCGTCCAACGCCATGATTTACGATGCCGCCCATGCACGTGCCACGGCACCAATCATTGCAGATACGGCAATTATGCATGCAGAAAAATCAATGCAGATACAATATTAAAACATATATGAGCAAAATTATTTCATTAGCCAACCAAAAGGGTGGCGTAGGCAAAACCACGACCTCTATTAACTTGTCCGCCGCGCTGGCATCACAAGGCAAGCGAGTGCTTCTAATAGATGCCGACCCGCAGGCAAACAGTTCTTCTGGTCTGGGTGTAGAGATTCGCGAATTGGACAACACCATTTACGAATGTCTGGTGAACGGAGTGGACCCTCACACCGCCATAGTGCCAACCAAGACCAAGAACCTGTACTTGCTGCCAAGTCACATAGATTTAGTAGGAGCAGAGATTGAAATGCTGAATATGGAACATCGCGAGTTGCTGCTAAAGAACATGCTTCTCCCTATCCGTGAGGAGTTTGACTACATACTGATAGACTGCAGTCCTTCGCTCGGACTGATTACCGTCAACGCATTGACTGCCAGCGACAGTGTAATCATCCCTGTTCAGTGCGAGTTCTTTGCGCTGGAGGGCATAGCCAAATTGCTGAATACGATAAAGATTATCAAATCCAAGCTCAACCCAAGTCTGAAGATTGAAGGTTTCTTGCTGACGATGTTTGACAACCGTTTACGTCTAAGCAATCAAGTATATGAAGAGGTAAAACGGCATTTCGGCGACCTGGTATTCAATACTGTTATCGCGCGCAACGTGCGACTGAGCGAAGCCCCTTCGCACGGATTGTCGGTACTGGACTATGACCCTCAATCCAAAGGCGCACAAAACTACGGAGCGCTGGCTAAAGAACTGATTGCACGGAACAAATAACCCCACCCTGCCCTCCCGCAAGGAAGGAAGAAAAATAAAACAAACTGATTCATATGAAAAAGCAAACAGGTTTAGGGCGCGGTTTGGATGCCCTAATTGATACCAGCCACGTAGACACCAACGGAGGCAGTTCGATATCCGAAATAGAGTTAAGCAAAATAGTAGCCAACCCGGACCAGCCCCGCCGCACCTTTGACGCAGAAGCGCTGCAGGAGTTGGCCGACTCCATCCGCGAACATGGTGTCATTTCTCCGATTACGCTACGTGACAATGGCGACGGCACGTATATGATTATAGCCGGCGAACGTCGTTTCCGCGCCAGCAAGCTGGCGGGTCAGGAACGTATCCCCGCTTATATACGCACAGCCAAAGACGAGCAGGTAATGGAATGGGCGTTGATTGAGAACATCCAGCGCGAAGATTTGGATGCCATAGAGATTGCGCTGGCCTACCAACGTCTGATGGACGACTACAACCTGACACAGGAAAGGATGTCCGAACGCGTAGGAAAGAAACGCGCTACAGTAGCCAACTACCTACGTCTATTAAAATTGCCAGCGGAAATACAAGTAGGCATCAAAGAGAAAAAGATTGACATGGGCCATGCACGCGCCATTCTGGGCACCCCCAGTGCGGAAAGACAATTAGCCTTGTATCAACGCATTTTAAAAGAAGGCCTTTCGGTACGCAAAGTAGAAGAGCTGGCTCAAGAAGACAAGACGGAGAAAGGCAAGAACCGCAAGCCAAAGAGCGACCACTCCTACGATGAGTTACAAAAAGAATTAAGCGCAGGTCTGGGGATGAAAGTCAAAATCCAAGAGGGCAAAGTGACGATTGCATATACCAGCGAGAATGAACTACAACAAATCGTAAACAGACTCCGTTGAGACGATTAGTGCTCATATTATTATCCGCAATGCCTCTGTTTGCCATGTCGCAACAAGACAGCATTCACTACATCCCCGACACGACCCAGTCGGAGACGGACTACCGCTACAAGATTGACTTGACCAAGAAGCCAGACGCCATAAAAGCCGTATGGCTTGGTGCCATTCTGCCGGGAGCCGGGCAAATCTATAACAAGTCGTATTGGAAGTTGCCGATTGTATATGGTGCGTTTATGGGATGCGGCTATGCCATCAGTTGGACCCAAAATCGTTACAGCAGTTATAAAACCGCTTATTTAGACCTATACCACGACAACGAGGCCGGCACGGTAAGCGAAGATGCGAGCAAGAGTTATATTGCTGTCATCCCTGACGGATATGATTTGGAGAGAGTTGGCGGGGCTACGACATGGATGGGAACCCTAAAAAACAGACAGAGCATCTACAGACGCTACCGAGACTATTCCATATTAGCCACGGTGATTGTGTATGCCTTGTCATTGATAGACGCCTATGTTGACGCCCAATTGTTTGACTACGACATCTCTCCGGATTTGACACTGAATATAGAACCGCAAATATATTACGATCCACAGCACCAACAAAGTGCTGAACTCAAATTAGCCATACAATTTTGAAAAGAACAATATTACTATTAATAGCGTTATGCAGCCTGACGGCCCTACGCTCGCAAGAAACAGCAACCGACAGTCTTTACTCAGACAGTATCGATGTTGAGTCGCTGGAGTTAATTCCTCTACAAGTTGCAGACAGCGTAGACTCATTATCTCTCGAAGTTGACTCGACAATGGTTCGACAATGGTTCGATACCGCATCGATAACAGACATTGAATACCGAGCATTAGACTGGGCACTGAGATGGCTTGACACCACCGATTGCGTCAGCAGTCATGATACAACCTCATTGCCGGACTCGGTATACAAAGCGCGGTTGCAGGCTCTGCCATGCGTGATTGAACTACCTTATAACGAGCGTGTTAGAGGTTTCATCCTGCGGTATGTCAAACGAAGTCCGAAACAAGTAGCCCGATTAATGCGGATGAGTGAATATTACTTCCCCATTTTCGAAGAAGCCCTTGGGCGTTACCAACTACCATATGAACTGAAATACGTTCCTATCATTGAATCCGCGCTGAACCCGATGGCGCGTTCCCACGCCGGTGCAGCAGGTTTATGGCAGTTTATGCCGGCAACCGGTAAACTATTCGGCTTGGAGATTAACTCACTGGTGGACGAGCGTATGGATCCCATCAAATCTACAGAAGCAGCATGCCGTTTTCTAAGCAGTATGTACAACATATACAAAGACTGGAATCTGGTCATTGCAGCATACAACTGCGGAAGTGGCAACGTAAACAAAGCGATACGTCGGGCAGGAGGGAAACGCGATTTCTGGTCCATATATCCATACCTGCCCCGCGAGACGAGGAATTATGTTCCTATCTTCATCGCCGCCAATTATGCGCTAAATTACGGAGAAGAGCATGGTATATGCAAGGCTCCAATAGAAAAGACCATGCTGACGGATACCATTCGTACGAATCAACGTTTGCATCTGCAACAAGTAAGCGACAACCTGAATATCGACATCAATGAATTGCGCCGGCTAAACCCACAATACTCAAGAGACATACTACCGGGAGGTGCTCACTACTCGCTGTGTCTACCGGCAGAGAAGATTGGATTATATATAGACCAACAGGACAGCATCCTGGCGTACAAAGCAGACAGCCTCATTAACAATCGCCGCGCTGAAATCGACATGGCGAAAGTCACTTCTGTTAGCGGCGCATACCGGGTAAACGGCGTAACGTACTACAAGATAAAGAGGGGTGATACATTGGGCGGAATCGCAAAAAAATTCCATTGTTCAGTCAAGCAGTTAAAACACTGGAACGGGTTAAAAAGCGATGCTATCCGTGAAGGGAAGAGACTGAAGATTTGCAAGTAGTCGAAAGACATCATGGAGACTGAAAAAAGATATTACTCATTGCGCGAGACAGAAATGGAGACCGGTGTACCGGCTTCTACGCTTCGGTATTGGGAGAAACAATTCGAAGATTTATCTCCTCGCAAAGATGGACATGGCAACCGTTACTATACGCGTGAAGACCAGGAGCTAATCAAACGCATCAAATACATACGTGACGAGCTGAAAATCACACGGATAGAGGCCATACAAAAAGAGTTGAAAAGCAACGGAAAGAGATCTAGCGAACGACAGACCGCTTTGGAAATACTGCTACGCGTAAAAGAAGAATTATGTGAAATCAGAAAAATGATAAAACATGAATAAGATAGATTGGATAAAAATCGCCCCGTATCTGGTGGCCGTAGTTGTTTTTATAGGCTTAGCACTCGCTTATTGCAGTCCTATTCTGGATGGCAAAGTATTGCAAGCCGGCGATGTGAATAACTGGAAAGGGGCTGCCCATGAGGCATTGGAATACAAGCGGCAGACAGGAGAAACCACATGGTGGACCAACTCTATGTTCGGAGGTATGCCTGCATATCAAGTAACAGGAAGCATGCCGTCCGGACAATTCAAGAATTCACTAATCAACGGACTACACCTCGGTTTAAAAGATGGGAATGAACCTATCGGATTACTATTCGCATATTTTTGCGGTTTCTTTCTAATGCTGATATGTTTTGGTGTGAACCCTTGGTTAAGTATCATAGGCAGTCTGGCTATCAGTCTTAGCAGTTATTATATACTTATTATTCCCGCAGGTCATATGACTAAAGCGACAGCATTGGGATTGCTGGGACCTACAATTGGAGGTTTTTACGCGATTATGCGGAGAAAATACTGGCTAGGGGTTCCCATGGTTCTGTTATATGGATTTTTAGGAATAACATCCCATCCTCAAATGAGTTACTACTTCGCAATGTTAGTAGGCGTGATGGCATGTGCAGAACTATACATTCATATCCATGACAAGCAATGGAAAGAATTGTTCACATCTGTGGGGATATTAATATTATGTTTAGGACTCGTTACCGGCACCCGCTGGAGTTGGTTTGAGATGAACCAATCGTACCTCAAAGAAACCATGCGTGGCGGACACAGTGAGTTAACCAAAGAACCAAGTAACCAAGTACCAAGTACCAAGGATGCAGGTTTGGATATCAAATATGCCACGGACTGGAGTTACGGCAAAGGCGAAACAATGACCCTTCTCATTCCAAACTGGGAAGGTGGGGCTAGCGGCTACAATGTGGGCAAGGACTCAGAACTATGCAAAACCATGCGAAAACAAGGAATTGCCAAACGCGATGCAGAGCAGTTCTGTGAACACGCGCCGACCTATAGAGGAGAAAAAATGTTTACCAGCGGAGCTGTCTATGTTGGTGCGATTGTATGTTTCTTATTTGTCTTAGGACTATTGATTGTCCCCGGACCATATAAATGGGCATTGCTATTCGCAACAATGATGTCCATTTTCCTTGCATGGGGAAAGAATCTGATGTGGCTGACCGAGTTGTTCTTCAATTACTTCCCAATGTACAACAAGTTCCGCGCAGTAGAGTCGATTCTTGTTGTAGCAGAAATAACGATGCCACTCTTAGGATTCTTGGGTTTACAGAAGATTGTCAATGGTGAGGTTGAATGGAAAAAGTTACGGAATAGTTTATTTATAGCAGGCGGAGCAACAGCCGGTATATGCATGCTGGCTGCTCTTTTTGCCGGAGGAATGGACATGACCAGCAGTTATGATGCTCAATGGAAAGGCCAAATTCCACAATGGCTATACAATGCCATTCTTAATGAGCGTGCCGCAATGGCGAAAGCTGATGCTTGGCGCAGTCTGCTATTCATCGTGATGGGATTTGCCGTTACTTATTGGTACGCATGGCAACAAAATAAAGAAGTAAAGACAAAGAACACCGCTATCTTCATTAGTGTACTGGGGATTCTGATATTAGCAGACATGATACCTGTTGACAAACGATTCTTCAACAATGATAATTTTGTTAAGCCCAGGGATAGCGAGGCGTATTTTAAAATACAGCCATGGGAAGAGCAGATTTTGCAAGACGAGAGTTTAAATTATCGTGTGCTCAATCTCAATACAAATACATTTAATGACGCACGTACAAGTTACCGTTTAAAGTCCATCGGAGGCTACTCCGCCGTCAAACTTCGCAGATATCAGGATCTGATTGATGAGCATATCAGCAAGATGAACTGGAATGTGCTTAACATGCTCAACACCAAGTATATCGTTACACAACGGGGAATTATTCCAAATCCTGACGCGATGGGAAATGCATGGTTTATAAATGATATTCAATTTGTACCGACGCCAGACGATGAGTGTGCAGCACTGAATACGTTAGATTTGCACAACACAGCTGTTGCAGATGAGAAATTCCGTGAAGTACTCACATGCGATGGGATGGCAAGTAAAGAAGACGAGATAACCTTAACTTCGTATGCTCCGAATGAATTGGCATACCATGCACATGTAGCCAATGACCGCGTGGCTGTCTTCTCTGAGATATACTATCCCGAAGGATGGCATCTCTATGTGGACGATAAGGAAACCGCTATCGGACGCGTTAACTACACCCTTCGCGCAGCTGTCATTCCTGCAGGTGAGCACACTATCCGCATGGAGTTTGTGCCAGAAGCGTTGATACTGGACAAATGGAGTTATGCTTGTGCTATCGTGTTGCTGCTAATCGCTTTAGGAGGAATAAGTTACCCGCTATGGCGCGTATTGATTAAACGGCAGAAATAACACCGAGCAGACCTCTGGTTACATTGTATCGAAATTGTATTAGTTTCCATCCTTTTGCAGGGTGGAAACTAATTGTATATACACACCATAGCACAATTGTTCCGCCCCATTTGAACGCCTCAGCAAACAGTCTCTTCATATACTTCCCGCAGGAGATAGACAATGTCCGTTCCCTTTCACTGATTCCCATTTGGAGAGTCAGGCGGTCAAAGTATGTTTTCTCCAACTTTGTTTGGGGAATGATATGATGCAGCACAGGAGTGGGTAAATAGAGCACCTGCATACCTAAAGCGTGCATTTTGTCAAAAATATCTTT
This sequence comes from Bacteroidales bacterium UBA3843, assembly GCA_002392745.1. GTDB lineage: Bacteria > Bacteroidota > Bacteroidia > Bacteroidales > Paludibacteraceae > Colicola. The sequence continues at coordinate 125,269 of DGHR01000013.1, forward strand.
CTCTTCCGAGCCCATAAGGTTCCCTCCTTTGCGCCCGAGTGCTGTATTAAAGAGCCCCACTTGGTCAAATACGGACTTGCGGTATGCTGCATTTCCTCCTCCCGGATAGCGACCATGCGGATACTCACGCACTTCTCTGCCGTAATTCATCCATGCCGTAAGAAGTGCTTTTGTATAAGGTGACATCCAGTCCGGCTCCGCAGTCTCATAAAGCGGCTCTATCGGTCCGCCGCAGGCCATCGTCTCAGGATGAGCAGCAAACCACTCCGCATAGGTTCGCAGATACCATGTATCTACCATCGCATCGTCATCAATGTATACAATAATGTCTCCTTGCGCCTCTTTTATCCCTCTATTACGCGCAGCAGAGAGTCCCTGTTCCGGCTCAACTGTATAGCGGAATTGCACATCCGTATGAGCCGCAGCAAACGTCTCGCACACCTCACGTGTGTTATCCGTGCAGTTATTATCTACCAAGAGAATTTCATATTCATTCTTTGGCAAATCATTCGCAGCAATACTTTCCAACAAAGGGCGTATATACTTTGCCCGATTATATGTACAAATGATAGCTGTTAGCATGCTTTTTCTCTCCTATCATCCAACTTAGATATTTGTTTTTGAATACGAATGTCATTGCTGTACAAATTACTATTATGGAACCCCAATATATTCCTAATTGCAGGTATGCAGACAATTCCAAATGCGAGAAGCAATACGTATATAAACTTTCATATATCAAAGCGTGAACACATAAAAATGTCATGGAGTTTCTCCCTAACCATGACAGAATCCGGCTAATGGGAGGAATCTTCCAGAATATGAAATTGACAGCAACGCATGCGAACACACAGTTCACAAGCCATACGATATGATTCCCTATTACTGTTGTATTAAAACTAAAATCTACCAAATGCCATCCAAAGAGGCTCATAAATATATACGAAACAATCCATATGCACACACTTGCCCGCCCTACCCACTTACTATATTGGATATCACGTAGCAATACTCCTGCCCCATAAAATATGATTCCTAATGCTACATTTGAAATTGTGCGGGGACGGAGAGAAAGACAGTTGCCTAAGACTGCAATGAGAATACAGACTGCCACTAATGATATTTGCGCCCATCGTTTGTTTTGGGTCGCTTGAAAAATCACTCGGACCAGAAACAACGACAACAGGAACCATAATGGCCCATTCCCCTCTACTCTGCCTATAGCAAATATCTGGCGTATTGGCCACCACCAATATTTCAAGTCCGTAACAGACAGACCGATTGATTGTGCCCCGAACCATATATAGCCTATTACAGTAAATAACACGAATGGTACCAGCAAACGCCGAGCACTACTAATACAAACTTCCCTTATAGTCTTCTCAGGATGATAAAACACGCCTGCCTTAAAGAAAAAATACGCCATATAGAAATACAGAATCTGATACGGCATCATGTGAATAACTGATTCATTCAACCCACAGGCTCCGCATATATGATGATGCATCATAAACAGCAACATAATGCCACATATCACATCATAATGTTGTATCCTTGACTGCATTTACTTTTTTCCATTGATTAGTACATCGTAGAACGTTTCTTCCTTGTTTATATCTATTCCGAATTGGGCGAATTTATAAGTCAACTTGTGCATAGAGGACAATTGAGTCGCCAGATGATATGCTTCTGCATTATAAGGCTTATTCATTTGCGGTAACAGATAAAACATTTGAATACCGTCTACAATCGGTACTTTTTCCCATAGCGCCTGATTTTGTTCCGAGGCAAAAATGGCTGCTGTGAACATCAAATGCATTATACTATATGACACCAGTTTATCCTCTTTTTTCCAATATTCATAGAGAAGATTCAATACGGAACATAGCAGAGGGTGATGGGGACATGACACCAAAAATGGGTTATAGATACAGGAGTGCCCTTGCATCCATGTCCGAAAGACAAATAAATCTGCCTGGGTGATATAGTCGGGTATTTTTCCTGTGAGTAGTATTGTGCTGTCAATCCATATACCACCGTATTTTTGCAACAGTGCCAGACGAACCAAATCGGAGTATTGCGCATGGGGGATTATTCCCTTACGATATTTTTCTTTTATATAGTCCGGTAGTTCTATATAGTCAGATATCGTTGATTGGTCTAATACAATCACTTCGTAACCATTGGCATATTCATGCATTGATTCAATGCATTTCTGCACTACTTTTGGAGCATTCTCTAAGCCTTGAAGCCAGCATGTCCATATTACGTTGCGGCCTTTTTCAGGGTGCCATGTCTGATGATTTCCTTTTTCCAACACGTATGCATACCGCTGTAGGTATTCATATGCACCGTCCCGCGCACATATGGCTCTTACTTCGGTGGATGGGAATAGAGTATGCTTCAACTTTTTTAGAGCACATACAATACCTATTTGATGTAATCTTTGTAACATTTCTCTGTTCGGTTATGATTTTTCTCTGTTTCACATATTGCTTTATACACACGTTCGCAGTTATGTTGATCAGTGTATGGAAACAAGTGCGAAACATACTGTCTGCATTTTTCCGGCATCTCACAATTCTTCTGCAAGACTTGAGCGATTGCTTCTATACAATCATTTTCTGTTTTTGTTATAGTTCCCAATCCGTTGGAATAATCATACCAACCATCGGAATAGTGTTCTCGTCGATAACGCTCAAAATCAAACAGATAATAAATCACAGGCTTTCCCATGTACGCAAAATCGAAATAAACACTGGAATAGTCCGTTATCAGTACATCAGACTCGCGGAGTAGGTTTTGCACATCATAATGTTCTTTGTCCGCTATTATGATATGATTACTTCCGTAATGTTGTTTAAAATGCGTAAGGTATTTCTGCACCTCGTGATGAGGGTAAAATATCAAATCCATTCCGTATTGCTCTAATAACTTATGCAGTCTTGCGTTATGGAGCAGGCTTAAATAGGTTTGGGCATATTCCGATTCGGCAAAATCGGCATCCTTATACAACCACTCCCGCCATGTCGGCATCAGGAGAATCTGGCGATGATTGGCGGTATTGACAAGTCCGTCAAAACGGCAGAAACCTGTCAACTGAACAACACTGGACGGATATTTATAGGCGCTAAGGAAATAATCATACTCCGGTTTCGCTCCTGATATCAGCAAATCCAGGTGCGTGTTGCTGTAATCAAGATAAGCGGTATAGTCTTTTGTTATACCATGCTTGAGACTGACATGGCATTTCGAGTTATAGCACCCGCTTATTTTTCGGAACCATAACCCCATACCCATAAACGGAAAATACCCTTGGATGTGCGTACTGATTAATACGGACGCTCTCCATAACATGATATAATGAGCCAGGCTTCTGTAGGGAAGCAGGTTGGCTTTATAGGACTGCAATTTAACGTAATCCGGAGAGTCTCTAGAAATAATATAACACACTTCTATTCCCGGATAATTCTCGCGCAGGAAAGTAAATAGCCAGTAGCCGTTGTCACGGGCATCTACTCCTCGTTCGCTAATAAGCCATATGCGTTTTTGCTTGTAGAAGAGAGAGAGCAAATAGGCGATACATAGTTTGAACAATGCCCAAACCTGTTGTACCCGAAAATATATCATGTGCTCATGCTTCATACTTCCAACTTCAATTTTTCTCCGTATATCATATCGTATTTCTCCGGACGGAACTTGTCATAACCGCCTCCGTGATGCAGGGTTATTTCGCCCACATACAGCCTTCCGTCCACATCATAGAAGTCCACACGCACATATTTGAAGAATGCGGATATCTTCTCTCCTATCTCTTTCATTTTCTCAAATGACGCGGGTTGAGGGATATCCACCGGACATGGAACATATTCCTTTTGGTTGGAATTGCCCCAGTAGAAAGGCAGTACTTTCCAATTCGGGTCAAAGACACATCGGGCATTTATTCCTTCGCGGTCGAAGGAGACATATACAAATTCCAGTTTCCCGTTCATGTAATTTAGTTTGTAGTCATTGGGGATTTTCCCTTCTTGGGTCTCCAATAATTTTTCTACCACTATCTGACGGGGAATATCACGGTATTGCCATTCCTGCGATTCCATATAATAATCCCGTTTGAGCCAAAAACGGCAACGTCGGCGCAATTGTGCCCAATTCACTTCTTCACGGGAGCGCAGAATAATAAAATCATGCGACGAATGATTGGGTTTTACGATACAGGGAAATACGCTTATTGTTTTCTCCGAAATATCACGCCAGTTGGGGGTATGGTATAATACCGGAACGTTATACACATCAGTGCCTAACAAATCTGCTAACCATTGTTTCATCGCGTATTTGTCTGCACATACCGGATAATAATCATGGCGTTCATTTAGTTTAAGCCATTGTATCTTCTCATTCAGGCTTTGGGGGGCCTGCAGATTCAATTCCCTGCCAAACGTTTTCTTGAAACGACGGCGCACCACTTCCTCTGCCGTAAAGCGGCTGTAATTTTTGAAAAGCCATGATTTATATAGGATACGGCTTATTAAATAATGCACGTCACTTTTCCAAAAATTGGCTTTTAGTGTAGTTATCAGTTCCATAGTATTTGTTTGTAATTGCGCTGCTCTGCCCATTTCTGCGGCGCGGCATGCGACACTATTATCTGCTCATCCACTATTTCCAACAATGGGATATCGGAAATACTGTCGGTGTAAAATATAGTATGCTCTCCTTTCTTTCGCAACTCGCGGAAAAACACAAGTTTATTTCCCCTCATGCAATCCAAGCCTTGCATTTTCCCTGTGCACAACCCGTTTTGGAATTCTATGCGCGATGACACATATTCTCGTATCCCGTAATGCGCCGCGAAATGACGGATATATATATCATACCCACCGGATAGAAGGCAAACTCTGTCGCCGTCGGTGATATGTGCTTGCATTTGCTGAACTGCCGGAGCAATCTCGTTGGGCAATAATTCCTGCTCAAAGTATTTCTGGGCCAATTGGTCACAGGTGGAATAATCCAGACCCTTCAACTGCCACAAAATCATGCGCTTATGCCAATTGTTCGCTTTGTTTATCCTGTTATATATCTTGAATAATTTCAGTTTCTCCATTGTCCGCACCAGGAATTGCCGTAGCCGTGTAGACTTGGACTGCGGAGCGTTTCGCAAACAGAAACTGACATATCTGTCCGCCGTTTGGAATCGGATTAGTGTCCCGCAAAAATCAAATATGACTAACCGATGTTCAGACATAATAAGATTTTATATTCGCTATCACCTGCTCCATTTGTTGTTTGGTTCCACACGTTATGCGGAAACAGTTACGTACAATTGGGCTTTGCATTGTATCACGCACAAATATATTGCGCGATGCCAGGAAACGGAGTAAATCCATTTTCTTCTCGTAGGATTCAAATTGCATTAATACAAAATTACCGTAACTGTTATAGACCTTGATATGGGGATTTTGCGCCATCTCCGATATAAAATACTCCTTTCCGGCGCTCACCTCACGAACGTAATTCCGCATATACTCTACATCCTCAAGTGCTGCGATTGCTGCAGTCTGGGTTATCGTTGAGATGTTTTTCGGGTTGCGGATGCGATTGATAAACTGCACGTTCTCTTTCGAGGCAATCAAATAGCCGAAACGGAAATTGGCTAAAGCAAACGCTTTAGACATTGTCCTGGAAATCAATATGTTATCGTATTTCAGCACTAAATCTTTCGCTGTTATGCCGGAAAACTCGGAATAGGCCTCGTCTATCAGGAACAATGTATCCGGAAACTCTTTGAGTAAATGTTCTATATATTCTACCGAATGCTGGTTTCCCGTAGGATTATTCGGATTGCATATATAGACCACTGCCGGTTCCTTTTCTAATATATCCCGCTCAAACCTCGCCGCGTCGAACGAAAAATCTTCATTATAATTAGAGAAGAACACATCCGCCCCGTTCGCTTGACATGTCAAACGGAAATTATCATACGATGGACCGAGTATCATTACCGGATCGCCAACGCCGATAAACACCTTGCAGATATACTCATGGAGCGCGTCTGAACTCGCGAAATATTGCACATTCTCCACCGGCAAACCCACATAAGATGCAAGTAGATTCAGCAAATGCTCATTATTGGTTGTGGGATACAGATGAAAAAAATCCGGTTGACTCAATAATTCCATGATTCGCTGTTTTACCAACGGAGACGGAGCGATTGTGGCCTCGTTCCAATCCAGTTTTAACATCTCTTCCCGCTCATGAGGAGATACAGACCATATAGCATGAGATGCTAATTTATACGGGCTGATATTGCGTAAATACTTATTCGGGAAACGCATAGTATTTTGATTTTTTTTAGTTCCTTGCTATGACCGTTTGGGCTTGGGGGACACTTTTTGTCTCCAAATGCTCTGTTCGCTTGATATGGTTATGATTTTTTTCGAACGCTCTGTTCAAAAACAAAACGTTAGTTGTTCTTAGTTGTTCTTAGTGATTCTTAGTGATATTTAGTGATTCTCGGACCTGTCAGCTATCTGAACCCTGTTCAAGTACCACTCAAAAGCCACCTGTTAATGTGCAAGTATTTTGCATTTTCTGTTTTTTGGTGCACACGCTCAATGATAAAACCTTGTGCCGGGGAGGCAAGAGAAGGAATCTATCACACCCACTACGTGAGGGGATACCCCACCCGACTTCCCCTCTAAAGAGGAGACAGAATTCTCTTCCACCACTATCAGCGTGTGTATCGAATGATGGTTCATCGTTTCTCCCGCCTCTACAATCTTGGCATCCTTTGAGATGGTCTTCGGGTGCTTATTCATTATATCTTCCACTTTTGTCTCAAAGAACTCCTGTCCTAACCGCACCATCGCCCGCCGTATATCCCCATCGGTTATTATTCCTTCCAAAATTTTTTCTCTCTCTCCTGAAGGGAGAGCCGGAGAAGGGTTAATCACAATTCCTATTCCCAGAGTGCCTTTTGTCACAATCTCGATGGCCTCGGACATTTGCATGTCGGGTGTGAGGAACGGGAGATTTTCTTTGACCATCACATCTTCCACTTTCGCAAGCAGTTTGCGTCCGAGGTCTCCTCCCGGATGAAGACGTGCGAAATCGGTCGGTTGGAAATGGTTGGCCTCCACCAACGCACAAGCAAGCGCATCACCAAGTGCCAGTGTTGCGGTCGTAGATGCCGTCGGTATAAGGTTGAGGGGATCCGCCTCTTTCTCCACAGCAATGCTCAGATGCACTTCGGAACAACGTGCCAGAGGCGAGTCGGCGTTGCTTGACATTCCGATAATAGGAATCTTCTTTGCTTGAATAATCGGCAGGAAACGAACCAATTCCTCCGTAGCTCCTGAATAGGAGATTGCCAATACGAGGTCGTTCGAAGAGATCATTCCCAAATCACCGTGATAGGCATCCAATGGGTTGAGAAAGAATGCCGGTATACCGGTAGATGCCAGCGTTGCTGCAATCTTCGAACCGATATGTCCGGACTTGCCGACACCCGTTACTACCACTTTCCCTTCGCATGCACGAATCAGTTCCACCGCTTTGATAAAGTTCTCATCCAGGCGTGGACGAAGTGATTGAATAGCTGCCGCTTCACATTCCAAACAATGCGCGGCTTGCCGGATTATGTCATTATTTATCATGACCATATATTTTTAAGAATGCGGCAGTCATGTTCGACCACGCATATTTGATTTTCTCTTTTTGGAGGTATGATGTATAATCCTCCTGGCGGTTATTGGTAAAATAATCAAGCATGTCTTCTGCAATCGCCTCTGCCGAAGGTTCGCAGGCATAACCCATCTGATGGTCGTGAACAATCTCGCCCAACCCGCCCACGTTAGTGACAAGCATGGGTTTCTCGAAATGAAAAGCCACTTGTGTCACACCTGATTGCGTAGCCGATTTATAGGGCTGAACGATGAGATCGGCTGCTCCGAAATACTTCCTCAGATCGGCATCAGGGATGAACTCATTACGCAGAATAACCCGTTCGTCAAGTCCATTCGCAGTTATCTGAGCGCGGTATTTGTCTTCATTCTCGTAGAACTCGCCGGCGATAATCAGTTGCAATTCAGGGAGCCGGTCTTTCACTTTTGCAAAGGCATCAAGGAGCAAATCGAGTCCTTTATAGGCACGCACTAATCCGAAGAAAAGCATATAGTTCTTCTTGGGGTCTAAGCCCAATGCCTTGCATGCTTCCTCTTTCGTCATTCGTTCGCCGTAATGGTCATAGATGGGATGCGGAGAGAAAGCCTTTGGTTTAATGGAGAGTTGAGAACTGAGACTTGAGGATTCTATCTTTTCAATATCTTTTAACACACTGTCAGATAGCGCCACAAAACCGTCTTGGGAAGCCACAAAATAGGGAGCAAAGAGTTTATCCAGTACGGAAGGTTCGTGGGGCATCATATTGTGCACCAAAGCTATTGCCTTGGTTTTTCCATTACGCCTTGCAATACGGGATATTAGCCCGTAGGCAGGGGCAAAGAACGCCATCCAATAGCAGCATATCAACAAATCGGGTGCCGCTTTTCTGATTTGTTTTCCCACCTTTAGCCAATTCAACGGATTGCAGGAATTGAGCACACGGCGCACGTTCAGGTTCTCCGGAGCATTTTCTGCCGAATATTGCGTCTTGCCCGGAAAGAGGAACGAGGGGTATTGGAGCGTAAAGGTCCACACTTCCACTTCGTGCCCTTCTTCTGCGAACTGTCTTGCCAGACGCTCATTGAACGTCGCCAGTCCGCCGCGGTAAGGCCACGACGTACCTAAAATAACTATTTTCATCTTCTTGCTCATCGGTTTGCCAGGTCTTCCTTGTACGTTATTTTCTTGTTGGTCTCGTCGCCTTCGACGATGAACACTTCCACTTCGGGGTTATACTTCATCAAAATGCCCACATCGTCCGTCGCTTCAATCTTTCCTTTTTCTATTGCGCGCATGTATGCAGGTCCGATAACCAAATAATGGAAAGCCTGCGGCGTTTGGGCGCGCATATACTCTTTGCGATTCGGGATATGCTCCACTTTCGCATTATGTACGTGGTACAAGGTATCCGTAACCGGGACCGCCACCGTTACCGCCAGGTGCGTTTTGAGTGCCTCTGCTACGCGACGCAGGATATCCTGCGAGACGAAAGGCCGTGCCGCATCGTGGAACCAGTAGAACGTATCCGGATCTTTCTTGTCATCCTTGAGGAATAATGAGATGGCGTTCCAAGAGCTCTCCCATCGTTCGCTGCCTCCGGAGATGATCTGCTTCACTTTGCGCCACGAGTTGCGTGCCACGATAGCTTCCGCCTCCGGTATCCAGTCGGGGTGCATCACAATGACGATCTCATGGATCGGAACCGCCTGTTCGAAGGCATCGACCGAGTGCTCGAGTATCGTTCGTCCGTCGGGTAACGGCAAGAACTGCTTCGGCGTCTCTCCGCCCACTCTGCTTCCGGTTCCTCCGGCTAATATGATTGCAATATTTTTCATCCGTATTTACCTCGTATTGCCCTCGTTTTTACCTCGTGATAATCTCGATTCGATAGTCTCTCGATAGTGTCTCGCCAGTCTGATTTGGCTATATATGCGCGAGGATGGCATCGCAGATCTCGCGTATGGCCCCTTGTCCGCCGGGGATGGTTAGTATCCGTATATGGGGTATTGCTTTTATCTCGGGCCTCGCATTCGGCGGACAGCAGGGGAAGCCGACTGCCGAGAGCAGGTCAATATCGTTGATGTCGTCTCCCACATAACAGACCTCATCGAGCGTGATCCCGAGTTGGGCGCATATCTCCGAAGCAGCCTGGAGTTTGGTCAGGCAATTCGGGTTGACCTTACTTCCGACGCCGAGGTAGAGGAACTGCAGTTTGAGTTTCTCCGCGCGGGCTTTTACCACAGGCGATTGTTCGGAGGTCAAGATGCCGCAAGGGATGCCGGCCTGCTGGAGGCAGACCATGCCCATTCCGTCATAGACACAGAAACGCTTCATCACTTCGCCTTCGGCGGAATAATACATGCCTCCGTCCGTGAGGCAGCCGTCCACGTCAGTGAGAAATAATCGTACTTTATTTACCATTTGGTCATTTGCCATGTGTCCATTTATTTGGCCATTTACTCATTGAAGGCGTTCCAGCCTTGGGCTTTGAGGGCGAGTTCTTCGCCGTTACGGCCAATGAGGTTACATCCGTATTCAGGTTTGGTAATATGCCCGATGATATATAGGTCGTCAATCGGAATCAGTTTCTCGTAATCGTCCAAGGAGCATGTGAAGAGCAGTTCGTAGTCTTCTCCTCCGTTGAGTGCACAAGTGACGATATTGAGGTTCATTTCCTCCGCCAGCGCCGCAGCCTGGAAATCGATTGGGAGTTTGTCTTCATAGACACAGCACCCCACTCCGCTCTGCGAACAGATATGCATGAGTTCGGACGAAAGACCATCCGACACATCCATCATCGCTGTGGGCTTGACACCTGCCTTGCGCAACGCTTCCAAAATATCCCGTCTTGCTTCTGGCTTCAACTGCCGCTCCAGGAGATATTCCTTGCCTTCAAAGGCGGAAATGCTCTCTCCCTTGAGGGGAGAGTTGGAGAGGGGTTCCCACACCAACCTTTCTCTCTCAAGGAGTTGCAGACCCATATAGGCTGTTCCGAGGTTTCCGGAAACACAAATAAGGTCGTTGAGTTTGGCACCATTACGATACACAATATCTTTGGCGGCAGCCGTTCCAAGGCACGTGATAGAGATGGTCAATCCTGTCATGGATGCACAGGTGTCTCCGCCGACAAGGTCCACTCCGTACCGTTCACAAGCGAGACGAATACCGGAATAGAGTTCCTCCAATTGCTCTACCGAGAAGCGTTTGGACACTCCAAGAGAGACCGTAATCTGGGTTGGCGTACCATTCATGGCGTAAACATCAGAGAAATTGACCACGGCAGCCTTGTAACCGAGATGCTTGAGAGGCACATACTCCAGATTGAAATGAATGCCCTCGAGGAGCATATCCGTCGTCATGAGAACTTTCTTAGCGCCGAAATCCATCACGGCACAATCGTCTCCAACCCCCTTTTTCGTAGAGGGTTGCACATTTTTGATATCTTTGGTAAGATGCTTAATCAAGCCAAACTCACCCATTGTAGAAATTTCCGTTCTTGCCATACTAATCCAAATTGGCTGCAAATTTACTACTTTTTTTTTACATACGCAAGCGCGTGCGAATTATTTTGAATAAAAGGACAAAAAAAAGGACACCCGGTCGGATGTCCTTTTCCATGAAACGAGCCTGTTTATTTCAGCTCCAATCCCTGCGCATTGTATGTCTTTCCATCCCGAATAATCAACAATTGTCCGTTGAGAATGCGTTTGGAAGCAGCCTCTGGAGCGGCATCGATATCCGAGATTCCGGTAGCTGGATTTTTGCCGTAGAATAGTTCGCCTTCGTAAATCAGATATTCGCCCTGATATAACTGACAAACAATACGGTAATACTCTTGGTCGTCAAGAGGCTGGTTGAACTCCACATAGCTGTTCGTCCAAGTGACCGTCGGATCCATCACCGTAGCAATCTGGTCCCATTCCAGCGTTGTTTTGTTTCGTTGGTAGAGTTTGCAAAGCCGGTTGTAGGTCAGGTCTATCGGTTTATCCCATATCACTTTGGCGGACGAGGCTTTACCTACCTGCATATTCTGCAGCGGCAGGACCAGCGTCTCTCCCTCTACGGTCATGAGACCGCTTCTGAACGCCACCTCGTTGTAATAGTAATCCCTTACGGTGATTGAGAACGAATACTTGCGTCCCGGGAAAAAGAGCGAGTGCGAGGAGTCATAGTCAATGCTGTCTTCGATAGCCTCTCCTCCGGATCCCCAGATGTCGTAGTCATTCTCGGTATAGACAGCGACCAGGCGATCCTTCGAAGCCGCTTTCAGTTTTTCAGTCATGGTCCACCGGCATATTTTGCCGTCCCATACAGGGTTGAGCGCGGGGCATTCGCTCCATTGTGCATAGAGGGTGATGTCCTGCATGAGCGAGTCTTCATCAAATCTCCAAGGAGCAGTCCCCTCCGCATCGGTGGACCAATAGAAGATACGGGTATTACCGGCACTTTGGTACTTATACTGGTCTGGGACAGCAGGCAGGGCTATTTGGGATTTCTTGGGAGCCACCGTAGCCTCAGGGTTCTCAAAGAGGGTTTGGGCATTGAAGGTGACTGTGAAAGTCTCCTCGATGAGCAGTTCGTCCGATATACCCCGCATGACGACATCCGTCCCCTGCAAGGCGTCTGCTACCGCGCGGTAGGTTCCCGGCGTGGTGAGTGCGTCGAAAGAGATACTTCTGTTCCAACCGTTGGTAGTGGTGCGCGTAGCGATGTCGGTCCATTCATCCCCGTTTTTTTGCTGGAGCGTAGCGCGGACGATGAGATAACCGATATACCCCCACTGAACCTTACCGTTGTTGTCGAGCGCGACATCCGGCACGACAAGGGTGTCTTTGACACCGGGAACGGTATATTCCGGACTGAGGGCGTCGGCGCTATATATCTCACCGGGGTTAGCAGAAGCAGAGACTTTGGCATAATAGGTTCTGCCTTTGTAGAAATAAGACGAGAAATCGTAGCTTGTCCGGACACTTGAGCCGAGCGAAGCGATTTCATCACCGGATTTGGTGAACAATTTCAAGTAAATGCCGGCGTACGCACTGTCATTCGTTAGTTCGGTCAGTTCCCATCTCAGGGTGTCACTGTCCCAGTGGACATTAACAGGTGCAGGCACAGCAAACGCTGCCGTCACACAGCAAGTGACGGCGGATACAAAAAGCAGGAGCTTTTTCTTTGCTACAAGGGGCAGATAAATCTTTTTCATAAGCATAAATTTTAGTGAATAAAAAAAGTGTTATAAAACAGTATATTTAGCAGACAGAAACGAACATGATTGAAATCCGGTGCAAAGTTAATTCTTTTTTATGGAATACGAGTCATCATTTTCTTCCAAAAAATCTACAAAATCGGTCAAAATGCAACGAATTTTATTAAAAAGCGCTCAGGCGTTCCATAAAAACACGCTCGCGCTTGCGTATGTGAGATTTTTTTTGTACCTTTGCCCGATTTTTGTGCGCACGATGCCTGAATACCCGTCTCCGCAACGGTTTCTTGCAGCATCTACGCGCCCCAAAGAAACCTATTATGATAGAATACATTCACGGAAAACTGACAGAACTAAACCCGACTTTTGCAGTAATAGAAGCCGCCGGTATAGGTTACAACATCGCTATTGCGTTGCCAGCCTACTCGGCATTGATAGGGAAAGAAGAGACCGAAATCATCCTCTACACGACCGAAATCATCCGTGAGGACACTCATGAGTTATACGGTTTTGTGAACCGCGTCGAGCGGAGTCTGTTTGAGATGCTGATGACGGTAAGCGGCGTAGGCGCCGCCACAGCCCGTATGATTATGTCAGCCTTTTCGGCGAGCGAACTGCACCTGATTATCGCCACCGGCAATTCAAAAGCACTGGCAAAAGTGAAAGGTCTGGGGCCGAAGACAGCTCAGCGTATCATCGTGGATTTGAAAGACAAAGTATTAAAACTGGATTTAGGAGACAATCCGAACGAGTTGCCGATGGAGTTCGCAGATAACGCAGGCTTGGATCCTATCAAGGAAGAAGCAATCAGTGCATTGACGATGCTTGGTTTTGCCAGCGCCGCCAGCGGCAAAGCTGTAGACAAAATACTGAAAGCCGATCCGACAGCCAACGTAGAGAGCGTCATCAAACAAGCACTGAAGATGCTATAGGGAGTACAGACCGATTCGGGATACTGAGGACAGAATATAGAGTACAGAAGAAATTGAAGAAACGGATATTATACATATTTTGGGTAAGTCTGTTGTTGTGGTTGCCAATGGCGACTACCGTTTTTTATGCCCAGACCAAGCCGAAGACGCTGAAAGAGCTGATTGCCGAAGAGAAAGCGCGTAAAGAGCAAGAGAAGGCAGAACGGGAGAGAAACAAGCCTAAGCCCACCCCTCCTCCGACAAGCGAAGAGAAAAGTTCCACCACAACTCCGGAAGAGGCGGCAGACTATGTAACAGAGACCGACTCCGCCATATGGGCTCCAACACGCGTGAAGCAATTAGGCGCACAGAACTTCGGAGAATTGACGATGCCCGGATCCTCCATGGATTTGAAAGACCCGGACAACATTACGACGAGTGTAGAGTACGACCCCTCGACAGGCGTCTATATTCTCCGCACCCGGATAGGCGACACAGATATCACCACCCCCTACATGCTGACGCAAGAGGAGTACAACCAGTATGCAGAGCGCCAACTCATGCAAAAATACTGGCAGCAGAAAATCAGCGAAGTAGAGCACAACAACGAGAGCAAATTCGACATCACGGACATGAAGTTCAACATCGGTCCCGCCGACAAAGTGTTCGGCCCAGGCGGTGTTCAATTGAAGATGCAGGGAAGCGCCGAATTGCTATTCGGATTTAAGCACCAATATATCGCCAACCCCTCTTTAACCGTACGCGCGCGCAATAACAATATTTTTGATTTCGACGAGAAGATTCAAGCAAGCGTCCAGGGTAAAGTAGGCCAGAAACTGAATTTCAACCTGTCGTACAACACGGAGGCCAGTTTTTCGTTCGACCAACAGAACCTAAAGTTAAACTACAAAGGTGAAGAAGATGATATCATCCAGAGTATCGAGGCCGGTAATGTGACCATGGATTTGCCCAGTTCGCTAATCCGCGGCAGCAAAGCATTGTTCGGTATCAAGACCAACCTGAAGTTCGGCAAGTTGAAGATACAGGCATTGATCAGCCAGCAGAACAGCGAGGCGCAAACGGTAAGCAGCCAAGGCGGCGCCCAGATGACACGATTTGACATCAGCGGCGACAGTTACGACGAGAACCGCCATTTCTTCCTAAGCCATTTCTTCCGCGACCGATACGAGACAGCCATGGCAACGGTTCCCTATATAGCCAGCGGCGTAACTATCAACAAAATTGAGGTTTGGGTAACCAACAAACGCGGCAACTACGACCAAGCGCGCAACATCGTGGCATTCGCTGACCTGGGAGAAAACAGCAGCCACCTGCAGCAAAGCAGTTGGGGCAGCGCACCGGGTCTGGCACCGGACAACAAGACAAACGGTTTGTACGAAGCCGTGCGTGCGACAGCCTTCCGCGACCTACAACAAACGAGTACCGCTCTGGAAGGAATGAACGGAATGGAAGGCGGCAGCGATTTCGAGAAGATAGAATCCGCCCGATTGCTGAACAGCAGCGAGTACACCCTGAACAGCGCTCTGGGTTACATCTCACTGAAGTCCGCACTGAACCAAGACGAGGTGCTGGCCGTAGCATATGAATACACCTACAACGGCGCTGTTTACCAAGTGGGAGAATTCTCTACAGACGGCAGCGAGGAATTGCGCGCGCCGAACGCCTTGGCATTAAAGATGCTGAAATCGAGTGCTAACGCGCCCGCCAAGAAAAACTGCGGCACATGGGACCTGATGATGAAAAACATCTATTCCTTAGGCGCCACAAGCCTCTCCAGCGACAAATTCGAACTATATATCACCTACCGCAACGATTCGGTAGGAACAGACGTGCAGTACCTGAACGAAGGTCCCATCAGCGGCAAACAACTGCTGCGTGTCATGAATCTGGACCGTTTGGACCAGAAACACAACACCTCGCCTGATGGCCGTTTTGACTACATCGAAGGCCTGACCGTATATTCTTCGTCGGGCAAAATCATCTTCCCCGTCCTGGAGCCATTCGGCAGCCACCTGGCCAAAGTCCTCGGCAACGATGCACAACTGGAGAAAAAATACTGTTTCCCTGAGTTGTATGATTCGACTTTAGTCGTGGCTCAAGAGCTGAGCGAGAAGAACAAGTTCCACCTGACCGGAAAATACAAAGGGACCAACGGAAGCGAAATCCGCTTGGGCGCGATGAACGTGCCACGAGGCAGTGTGACCGTTACAGCAGGAGGTGCGACCCTAATTGAGAACGTGGATTACACGGTGGATTACACCATGGGAACTGTGACCATTCTGAACACCTCGATATTGGAATCCGGAACCAACGTAGATGTAAAACTGGAGAACCAGAGCACCTTCTCCATGCAGCGCAAGTCGCTGTTCGGTGCCCACTTGGAGTATGAGTTTACCAAAGATTTGGTCATCGGCGGAACAATCATGCACTTACGCGAGCGTCCGCTGACCACTAAAGTGAACACCGGTTCCGAACCACTGGCCAATACCATATGGGGTGTGAACGGAAGTTGGAAGACCGAAATGCAATGGTTGACGAACGCTATTGACAAAATTCCATGGATTACAGCCACCGCTCCTTCCACCTTCCAAGTCAATGCTGAGTTCGCCCACCTGATTCCGGGTCATACACGTGATGTTGGTTCCGTGGGCACCGCCTATATTGACGATTTCGAGAGCACTACGACCAATATTGATGTACACTATCCCAGTTACTGGTTTCTGGCATCCACACCGTCAACTTTCGAAGAGTCGAAGGACATCAACCAACCCAGTTACAACAAGAACCGCGCCTTGATGGCATGGTACTCTGTAGACCCTATATTCGGTTACCCGCAGTCCAACACGCCCGCCCACATCCGAGACGATCTGGAAGCGATGAGCGACCACCGCACACGTATCGTATATCAGGATGAGATTTACCCCAACCGCGAGGAAGCGAGCAACGTAGATACCAAGTTACCGATTCTAAACCTGTCATTCTATCCCGAAGAACGCGGTCAGTATAACATCTCCGCCAGCGAAATTGGCAGCAACGGTATGCTGACCAATCCAAAGAAACGCTGGGGCGGAATGATGCGCCGACTGGACAACACTGATTTTGAAAAAGCCAATATCGAATACATCGAGTTCTGGATGATGGACCCGGCTCTGACCAACCCGGGAGGGTACGAAGGCGAGATGTACATCAACCTGGGCGATGTAAGCGAAGATATTCTGCGCGACGGCAAGAAAGCATTTGAGCACGGTTTGCCCGTAAGCGATATAGACAACGGGCGTGTAGACAGCACCGTTTGGGGATACACCCCGCGCACGACAAGCACCGTAGTCGCGTTCAGCAACGAAGCCGGTTCACGTGCCCGCCAAGATGTCGGTCTGAACGGACTAAACGACCAACAAGAACAAGCCTGGCCGGCTTACAAGAGTTATATAGAAGAGTTGCGAGGCAAAGTCAGTCAAAACGTGATTGAGGCATGGACTGCCGACCGTTTCTCGCCGCTAAACGACCCTGCAGGCGATAATTTCCATTACTACCGCGGAACAGATTATGACCGTGAGGAGCGTTCCGTCCTATACCGATACAAACATTTCAACGGCACCCAAGGCAACTCGCCGGACACAGAGCAGCAGACCGAAAGCTACGGAACAGCATCTACCCTGACTCCGGATGTGGAGGATATCAACCTGGACAACACATTGAACGAGTATGAAAAGTACTACCAGTACAAAGTCATTCTGCGTCCGGACATGATGGAAGTGGGCCGTCAGCACATCACCGAAAAGAAAGTTCGCAAGGTGACGCTACGCAACGGCGAGACACAAGAAGTAACCTGGTACCAATTCAAGATTCCATTGCGCGGTGACAGTGCTTCGGTACAGAAAATAGGAAGCATCCGCAACTGGAAGTCCATCCGTTTCATGCGCATCTACCTGACAGGTTGCGAACATGAAACCCATCTACGTCTGGCTACTTTAGATTTGGTGCGTGGCGAATGGCGTCAATACACGCGTGACCTGGCTCCGATTGGCACCGCCACCAACACCGGGGCTTCGCTCAATGTGCAGACCGTAAATATCGAAGAAAACAGCACACGTACTCCTGTCAATTATGTACTGCCCCCCGGAGTCAGCCGTCAGACCGACCCCGGACAAGCTCAACTGATTGCCCAGAACGAGCAGGCGATGGTGCTCCGCGTAATGAACCTGAGCCCCCATGACGCTCGTGCGATGTACAAAAACACCGGGTATGACATGCGGCAATACAAGAATCTCCAGATGTTCGTACACGCCGAACAACTGCGCGCCGTAGACCCCGATTTAAAAGACGGCGATTTAAGTTGTTTCATCCGTTTGGGCAGCGACTTGAGAAACAACTACTACGAATACGAAATACCTCTGCACCTGACAGAAGAAGGTTTGTATAACAACAACTCGGAAACCGACCGCCGGAAAGTATGGCCGGAGGAGAACATGTTCGATTTCCCGTTCACTGTTCTGACTAACGCAAAGACCGCCCGCAACAAAGCAAAACGAGCGGGTAATGCAGGCGTAGGAAACACCATCCCCTATGTCATCTATGATGATGAATCCGGCAAGCCACAGAACAAGATTACCGTGATGGGAAATCCGACACTGGAAGATGTGGAAACCATTATGATTGGTATCCGTAACAACGGCCAACACGAAGCAAGCGGCGAAATTTGGGTAAATGAGCTGCGACTGAGTCAATTCAACGAGAAAGGCGGTGTAGCAGCCATGGCTAACGCATCGCTGGCAATCAGCGATATAGCCCAAGTAAATGTAGCCGGAAGACTGGAAACAGCCGGATATGGTTCCATAGAATCGAATGTACTGGACAGAAATCTGGACAATTTCTATCAGTTATCAGTCAGTGCCGCCCTGGAAGGCGGACGCTTGTTCCCCGAGAAAGCCAAAATCCAGATGCCGTTGTATGTGGCTTATACCAATGAGACCACCTCGCCCGACTATGACCCACTGGATACAGATATCAAGTTATCGGAGACATTGAGTACCTATGAGACGAAATCCGAACGCGACTCCATCAAACGGTTGTCCAATACCGTACAGGAATCCACCTCATTCTCAGTCAGCAACCTGAAAGTGAACATCCACTCCAAGAAACGTGATATGTTCTACGATCCGGCGAACTTCTCTATATCCGCATCGTACAACAAACAGTCCGAGCGTTCGCCGGAAATGGAGACCAACTACACCACCGACACCAAAGGTTCGTTCCAATATTCCTACAACTTCAACCCGAAACCTTGGGAACCATTTAAAAATGTAAAGAAAGTAGAGAAAGTAAAACTACTGAAAGAGGCTAACATCTATTACCTGCCGCAATCATGGTCGTTCAACACCAATATGCACCGTACGTTCAGCCATATGAAAATGCGCGATTTAGCAGGTGCCAGCAGCGATGCGATGGATTTGACCTTCAGCAAGGATTTCACATGGGACCGCAACGTAGACATCAAATATGACCTGACAAAAAACATGAAGTTCTCGTTCCAATCCGCCTTTAACGCAATTATTGACGAGGGCTACTACACTCCGGAGATATTACGGAACAAATATTTCGATGCTGAGTTCAATCACGACAAATACGAAGCATGGCGCGATACAATTCAACGGTCATTGGCCCGTTTCGGTTCCCCGTACACCTACCAGCAAGTATTCACCGCCAGTTGGAATGTGCCGTTCAACCGCATCCCGTACATGGATGCGCTAAGTGCCAACGCATCGTACAACGCCAATTATAACTGGACACGCACCGCTTCCACTACATCCGGTCAGAATATGGGTAATACTGTCAGCAGTTTGCAGACATGGCAAGTGGATGGAGGAATCAACTTCGAGACATGGTATGGCAAGTCAAAATACTGGAAACAAATGACCCAACGCTATAACGGTCGTGGAAGCCGTCGCACCTTCAAACCCAAGACATACACTCAGACCATAACCCTAAAGAAAGGCGAATCCGTTGAAATAACCCACCGGTTGAATAGCGAACTGCTCAGCATCAGCATCTCCGACAGCAACGGCAAGAGTATACCCGCTTCATTCCGTCCGAACGGAAATGCCAAGATCACAATAACACCGAAAAACGATTGCGAGAACGCCACAATAACCGTGACAACCCGCGACCCGAACCAACGAACTCCTGCCCAAATAACTGGAGACATGTTCGCCTACCTGGGAACGATGTTCCGCAGGTTGCAGGTTACCTACCGGGAGACCAACTCCATGACGTTACCAGGCTTCAATCCAGAGGCCGGGTTCATGGGGCAACGAAAAGTGAACGGAGCTTATGCCCCAGGGTATGATTTTGCTTTCGGTTTTATCCCAAACAACATGATTGAACGAGCAAAGGAACACGGATGGCTGTCTGGCGACACCAGTGTAATCCAACCGGCAACACGTGCACATACATCCGACTTTGACATTAAACTGACGATGGAACCCCTACCCGGTCTGAAAATTCAGTTGAACGGCAAACGGTATTTTGCCCAATCGAGTTCTATCATCTACAGTTATGACCAATTGCAGGAGACCATGACCGGATCATTCAATATCACCCAAGTGGCTATAGGAACCATGTTCAGCCGTGTTGGCAACCAAGAAGAAAACTTCTCGAACAGCGCGTATGACCAGTTCCTGGCAAACCGTGATGTATTGGTAGACCGCGTTCAACAGCAATACGACGGTATAACCCTGCCCAGCAGTGGTTTTATGAGTAATATTCCACAGGGAACCAAGTACGACCCGAGCAAACACGGGCGCGTGAGCAACAACTCTGCGGATGTACTTGTTCCTGCTTTCCTGGCCGCCTATACAGGGCGTGACGCCAGCCGCATGAATATGAACCCGTTCCTCGGTATTCTGAAAATACTGCCGAACTGGTCTGTAACCTATGACGGTTTAGGCAAGTTGCCATGGATGAGGGATCATTTTAAGTCCGTCACACTGACGCATGCGTATACTTGTAAATACGCCATCGGTTCCTATGGCAGCTATTCCACATGGGTGGGAGCAGACGGCAACAACAAACAAATAGGTTTCGTGCGGGATGTAACGACAGACTCGCCAATGCCCAGTTCAGCCTACGACATCAGCAATGTAACCCTGACAGAGGCGTTCTCACCATTGATTGGTTTGAACCTAACGATGAAAAACTCGTTCTCCATCAAGACCGAATACCGCAAACAACGCAACCTGGCACTGAACGTAACAAGCGTGCAGTTGACAGAAGGCCATACCAACGAATTTGTAATTGGCGCCGGCTACACCATTAAAAATCTCAACTTTATCGCCAAGAAAAAGGACGGCGGACAGAAAAAAGTCAGCAACGACTTGAAACTACAAGTGGATGTATCCTACAAAGACGTAAAAACACTATTGCGCAAAGTGGAAGAGAACATCACCCAGGCATCGTCGGGCAACAAAGTGCTGGCTATTAAGATTTCGGCAGACTACGTATTAAGCCAAAAAATCAATTTGCAACTCTTCTATGACCACCAAGGCACAACTCCTCTCATCAGCAGCAGCTATCCTGTCAAGGCAGACAATATAGGACTGAATATCAAACTGATGCTTACGCGGTAATGTACAAAGTAGGAATCATAGGGCCAGAGGCTAGCGGGAAAAGCACTTTAGCGGCATACTTGGCAAAACGATACTCCGGCATCCTCGTAGCAGAATATGCACGAACATATATCGAGCAAAAAGGCACAATGACCGTTTCGTATGAGGAATTATGCGAGATTGCCAAACATCAGATAACCGAAATAGAGCAGGCAGAAAACACATGCGCAACCGGTTCTAATGCAGAGGTTGCATTTTTTGACACAGAACTGATTGTTACAAAAGTATGGTTTGACTATGCTTTCGGACACGTTCCAGAATGGCTGTCAGAATCGTTAGCTGCACATCCGATGGATGTATATTTGCTGACAAAGCCGGACCTGCCATGGGTGCAAGACGGCGCGCGATACAACGGAAGTCAGACCATGAGAATGCAATTATACGAACGCTACGAGCAAGAAATTCAATCACTCGGTGTCCCATACTATATTATTGAACACATCTGAATATCTCATCAAAGATACCGCGGAGACAAGACTCGTCATCTATCATTTTCCGCAGGCGTTCCAGCCTGATGGCGTTGGGCGAATCTTCAAACCAAAGTTTGAGATAGCCTCCGTAATAGTATTTCTCATGCAAATGTGCGAGCATACGTTGGTAATGTTGCTCTTTGTCCAATTCCGGATAATGATCCAATCCATATTGGATAGTACGCCGAATTATTACCTCAGGTTCAATATATCGGTCTGCTTCCGCCACAATTTTCCCATATAACGACCGCGGTACATGCTCTGCAGAAGCCCGATGGTCCTCTGCCGCTTCTGCCATTATTTCTATTTGAGAAGTTGTGAACCACCGACGCAAACAAGCATCCTTACGAATAATTTCCCCCGATACAAGGTGATGAGTCTCCCTACCATGAGACAACCCAGTGTCATGATACGCGGCTATCACATATGCCATTTCAGGATCTGCACCTTTTTGTTCGGCTAATTGGAGGCTTTGTGCGATTACCATATCCACATGCTCACGCCGATGGGCAGCATCAAATCTCTCATAAAGAGGAATTATCTCATTAGAAATATACGCTACCAAATCCTCTCTCATAACTCTGCAGAATCAAGAATTATCGTAACCGGTCCATCATTGACAAAATCAACCTTCATATCAGCACCAAACTGCCCGGTTTGCACTTTTAAGCTATACTGCTCGCGTAATACTTGGTTAAAATAATCATATAACGGTTCAGCCTGTTCCGGACGGGCCGCCCGAATGAAACTCGGACGGTTGCCTTTTCGGCAATCGGCGTAAAGTGTAAATTGCGAAATAGAAAGGATTTCGCCACCCACTTCTCCAAGCGAGAGGTTCATTTTCCCCGCTTCGTCCTCGAAGATTCTCATCTGCGCCACTTTTTTAGCAATCTGTTGCACCTCGGTCAGGCCATCTGTCTCTGTAATGCCTACCAGAAGCATAAAACCTCGTCCGATTTTTCCGACAGAAAGATTATCAATACGCACTTCCGCATGAGTGCAACGCTGAACAACAACCCGCATAATTTTATAATGATTTACGATACAAAGATACAAAATTAGGACGGATCGCGAATGAGAATTACCAAAATGAGAATCTTTTTTTGCAGAAAATGCATATTTTTGAAAAAAAAATGCGTAAATATTTGGTCATATCAAAAAAAAGCAGTACCTTTGCACCCGCTTTTGAAAAGAAAGCGTAGCGTTCTAAAGACAGATTGTAGCAATAATGCCCCTTGGTGCGGTAGTTCAGTTGGTTAGAATACCGGCCTGTCACGCCGTAGGTCGCGAGTTCGAGTCTCGTCCGCACCGCTTTCATTGCTACAGGGGTCCATTAGCTCAACTGAATAGAGTACCACACTACGGATGTGGGGGTTGCAGGTTTGAATCCTGCATGGATCACAAAAGGAGTCGCATATGCGACTCCTTTCTTGTTTATTGGCGGTATTGTCTAACAGCCCTGTGTGCCGCCCTCTGCACTAATTTCCGTTGTACTCGCGTCATCCCATCCGGCCTGTATTTTATTCGTCTGACATCATTACCCGTCAGCATTTCGTACCACACAGCCGCTGCCGTATATCGCCCGTATGTATAGTTGAGATGATAACCATCACGACACAGCGTGTCTTCCAAACGCGTTGAGCGCGCCAGCTGCACAGCTGTTCCGCAAGGAATGATAACCAATGATTGAGCTATAGTCCTCAATTTGGTATCAGCGCGTTGCTTCACATAGTTCATACATGCCATGATACTGTCATACATCAGTTGCTGGTTTGATTGATAACGAGGATAATCCGGGTGGGCGGCATCGCGACTGTAGGCCCATGTTTGCATCCAACATAGTTGTGCTTGCGGTTGATACTTCAGAACAGAATCTATCATTATATCCAGCCAGGGTTCGTATGTAGCCCGAATACCGCTATCATGGCTGGCTTGCTGCAACGAGATATAATCATATAGTCCATCGCTCAATGCCGCCCTTAAGGTTATTGTATCCTTCACGATGCGAGGACACGCATTAGTGCATACGCGGTGCGAATAGACTGCCGTATCCAATGACATGAACTGTGCATGCTGTTGCAGAGAGCAGCCGCCATAGTACAAATTATGTACTTCCACCTCAACTCCCGCTTCCGTACATAGCGGAATTAGTTCCTGCTCTACTGCATCCCACGAGAAACTATTGCCGATACAAAGTACGCGGACTACCAAAAGGATAGAGAGTAAATTGCTCATTGTTTTTCAGATTTAGTGGGCTTCCAGCCAATTTTTTCCGACTCCGCACTCTGCAATCAATGGGACAGAAAGATGAACGGCATTCTGCATCTCATTCACAACAATCTCCCGTACCTGCTCCACCTCCGAAGAGGGCACATTAAAATTCAGTTCATCATGCACCTGCATAATCATCTGTGCTTTTAAACCTTCTGATTTCAAGCGTTGATGGATGGAGACCATCGCCATTTTGATAATATCAGCTGCCGTCCCCTGAATGGGTGCATTGACCGCATTACGTTCTGCAAACGAGCGCACAGTTGCATTATGACTATTGATGTCCGGCAGATAACGCTTGCGTCCAAAAAGTGTTTCTGCGTATCCCTGTTGACGAGCCAATTCCTTTTGGCGTTCTATATAGCCGATTACTTGCGGGAAAGCGGCAAAATAATCATCAATCAGTTGCTTTGCCTCCGTACGCGAACAATCCAGTTGTTGGGCCAAGCCGAAAGCAGAAATACCATATATAATGCCGAAGTTAGCCGTTTTAGCACGCCGGCGTTGGTCTTTACTAATCTGCTCAATCGGCAGTCCGAATATTCTGGATGCCGTTGCCGCGTGAATATCCTGCCCCTCACGGAATGCACGTAACAGATGTTCATCCTGACTAAAATGCGCCATGAGGCGTAGCTCTATCTGGCTGTAATCCGCACTCAGAAAGAAACATCCCTCGTCAGGGATAACAGCCTCACGAATCAGTTTGCCGCGTTCGGAACGGATAGGCAGGTTCTGCAGATTCGGGTTGCTGCTGCTGAGCCTTCCTGTAGCCGTAACCGTTTGGTTGTATGTAGTATGAATCTTCCCGTCGCGGGGACTGATATATCCGGGCAATGTTGATATGTATGTAGAAATCAATTTCTTCAGCTCGCGATAATCAAGTATCAAGGGTACTACCGGATGCCGATCGCGCAATGCCACCAATATTTCCTCGGATGTAGAATATTGCCCTGTTTTGGATTTCTTAGCCTTGTTATCCAATCTAAGTCGTTCAAACAGCAATTCTCCAACCTGGCGGGGACTGTTTATATTGAAGGTTGTTTCCGCAATAGAATATATCTTCTGTTCCAGTTCATTCAGTTCGGCAGTAAGAACTGTTTCCGCGCTGTGGATTTTTTCCACATCAATCCTCACTCCCGCTTCCTCCATCTCGCGCAAAACATAAACCAGAGGAAGCTCTACATCCTGATACAGATTCCACAAGTCAGCATCAGCTTTCAGTGCCGCCCAGTCTGGTTCCTTATATGGATTGTAAGCCACTTCCGGATTAAGCAGATATTGACACAAGCGTGCCTTCGTTTCTTCCATCTCTGTTCGCTGCGGCACCACAGACGCCTGCGGAACAGAGTTCCCCGCCATAGACATTTCGCCGAACAAATCCAGCATGCCTGTTTCTGCCGGTTTATTCCTCTTTTTCGGATTAGTGGCATTCACGTTATCAGATGTCGGAACCGGTTTAATCTTTTTGAGCAGGGTATTGAATTCCAACTCTGTATATAGACCTGTCAGCGCCTCCATATTCGGTTCCTTCCGGGTCAGAAGTTCCTCGTCGAATGCTATCGGCACATCCGTTTTGATAGTGGCCAAAAATTTAGAAAAACGAATTGCCTCCTGCTGTGATTCCACCTTCTGGCGAAGAGCTCCTTTGATAAAATCCGTATGAGCGAGCATATTGTCGATTGAGCCGAATTGCTGCAACAAGGCAACTGCCGTTTTCTCTCCCACTCCTTTACATCCCGGAATATTATCACTGGCATCACCCATCAAGCCTAACAAATCTATTACCTGCGCTTGATTATGCAGACCATATTTGGCACAAACCTCTCTCGGTCCCATGACCTCAAAGCCTCCTGTATGGCGCGGACGATACATAAAGATATGCTCTGTAACCAATTGACCATAATCTTTGTCAGGGGTTGCCATGTAAACCTCAAATCCGGCCTTCTCAGCCAGTCCTGCCAGCGTTCCAATCACGTCATCCGCCTCATAACCGGCAACCTCCAGTGCCGGGATATTCATCGCCTGCAGCAAACGTTTGATCACAGGAACAGCCTTGCGTATATCTTCCGGCGTTTCCTCTCTCTGGGCTTTGTATTGTTCGAATGCCTCATGGCGGAACGTAGGTCCGTGCGGATCAAAGGCAACGCCCACGTGGGTAGGATTCAGTTTGCGCAGGATATCATCCAGTGTGATTATAAACCCGAATATGGCAGAGGTATTCTCTCCTTTGCTATTCATTCGAGGTGCACGGACAAACGCATAATATGCGCGATAAATCATCGCATAGGCATCTATCAATAATAGTGTTTTCATATCACCAGTTTATAGGCTGTTGGCCATGTTGTGTTAGATAATTGTTAGCCTTGCTGAAATGTCCACATCCGTCAAAGCCACGATAGACGGAAAGGGGGGACGGATGTGATGTCTGTAGCACCAAATGCTTGCGGCGGTCTATAAATTGTCCTTTGCGTTGTGCGTACGATCCCCATAGCATAAACACCAAGTGCTCTCTCTCGGAATTAAGGGCTGCGATGGCGGCATCGGTCAATTCTTCCCAACCTTTTCCTTGGTGGCTACCGGCGCGATGAGCCTCGACAGTAAGTGTTGCATTCAGTAGCAACACGCCTTGTTCCGCCCAACGGTGCAAATCGCCACTTTGAGGAATAGGAGTTCCCAAATCACGATGAATCTCTTTGTATATATTTACCAATGAGGGGGGGATTTGCACTCCCTCCGGAACCGAAAAACTCAGTCCCATAGCCTGCCCGTCTTCATGATATGGGTCCTGTCCGATAATCACTACACGCACCTTGTCAAACGGGCATGAGTCAAAGGCATTAAAAATCAGACCTGCCGGTGGATAACACCGACGGGTCTGGTATTGTTGGCGCACATATTGGGCTAAGAGTTCGAAATAGGGTTTATCAAACTCTTTCTGCAAAACACGCTGCCAGGATGAATCAATTCGTACTTTCATTAATCTACAACCAACATTGCGTCGCCATAATCGCCAAAACGGTATCCTTCCTTTACTGCCACCTCATATGCGTGCATTGTCTCTTCATACCCGGCGAATGCAGCTACCATCATCAACTGACTCGATTGCGGCATATAGAAGTTCACGAAGAAGGAATTGGCTACTGAAAAACGATATGGCGGATAAATAAACTTATTTGTCCATCCATCATAGGCTTTAAGTTGACCGTTGGTGCCAGCCACATGCTCCATCGCCCGCATCACTTCAGTTCCTACAGCACATACTCCGTGCATCTGCTCATGCGCTTTATTGACAGCCGCAGTCATAGTTTCCGGCAGGATAATCTGCTCCGACTCCATCTTGTTTTTGGTTAAGTCTTCCACATCAATATCCTTGAATATGCCCAACGATACATGGCTTGTCATATAGGTAGTCTCTATCCCGTGTATCTCCATACGTTTGAGCAATTGCTTGGAGAAATGCAATCCGGAAGCAGGTGCTGCAACCGCACCGACCTTGCTGGCAAAGATGGTTTGATAGCGTTCAGCATCCATTTCGCGAACAGGCTGGTCATGAAATACTTTCTCATATTCCGCTTGCGTCTGTTCATCCATTGGACGACGGATGTAGGCAGGGAGCGGTGCACTTCCTAATGCATACAGACGAGGGACGAACTCCTCGTTGTCGTAATCAGTCAGGAAACGGAATGTGCGGCCTCTGCTGGTTGTATTGTCTATAACTTCCGCCACGATGGAGGGATCGTCATCAAAAGTGAGTTTATTACCTATACGTATCTTTCGGGCAGGATCGACCAATACATCCCAATAACGTGATTTATGATTCAACTCACGTAGGAGGAATACCTCTATCAGTGCATTGGTTTTCTCCTTATGACCATATAGACGTGCAGGAAAAACTTTGCTGTCGTTGAACACGAACAGATCCCCTTCGTTAAAATATTGAATCAGGTCTGTCACCATCTTGTGCTCAATCTCCCCTGTCTTGCGGTGTAGCACCAGGAGACGTGCATCGTCTCGGTAAGATGCCGGATATTGGGCAATCAGTTCCTCAGGCAGTTTGAATTTAAACTGACTGAGTTTCATATCATTCGTTTTGTACATATTCGTAGTTCTTTAGTTTTTCCAAAAATTGTTCTATTGTCAAGCACTCCTCGACTTTGATTTCACCTATTCGGGTACGTCTGAGTGATGTCAAATAGGCCCCCGCCCCGAGTTTCTCTCCGATATCACGTGCCAGCGCACGGATATATGTACCTTTCGAACAAACGACTCGAAGAGTCAGCCGCATATGCTCTGTATCAAAATGCAACACCTCGATTTCGTCTATTACCAGTAATTTGGGTTTAAGATCTACCTGTTCTCCCTGACGCGCCAGTTCATAGGCTCGTTTCCCATTTACCCATACGGCCGAATACATCGGAGGGATTTGCCATTGTTCTCCTGTGAAGAGAGGAATCGTAGCGTCTATCAGTTCGCGTGTTATGTGTGCAGTGGGATATGTGGCATCTACATCCTGCTCCATATCGTAAGATGGAGTCGTCGCCCCAAGTTGCAATTCAGCAACATATTCTTTCACATCATATTGGAGTTGGTCAATAAGTTTCGTCTTCTTGCCGGTACATATCACTACTATTCCGGTTGCCAATGGGTCCAACGTACCGGAGTGCCCCACCTTGAGTTTCTTTTTCCCTAATTTATGGCACAATGCGTACCGCACCTTGGCTACCAGATCAAATGATGTCCAGTGTAACGGTTTGTCAAACGCAAGTATTTCGCCTGCCTCAAAATCCCACATATCAGCACACTGTTGCTACTATAGCTATCGTACCGACGATGGTACAATATATAGCGAACCAGATTAAACGCTGGCGCCGTACAATCTCTAACATAAAACGACATGCCAGACAGCCGGTCACAAAAGCTGCTATAAACCCGATGACTGCCGGTAATATTTCCAAATCACTGGTCGTTTTACCTTGCATGAGTTTGATAGCATCCAGCAATGCCTCTCCTAAAATGGGGACCAATACCATTAAAAACGAGAACTGTGCTACACTTTCTTTCTTTACACCACACAGCAACCCTGTGGCAATAGTACTGCCGGAACGGCTCAATCCAGGCAAGACGGCACAGGCTTGCGCTATTCCTATGATAATGGCATCCTTATAGCCCACTTCATGCCCCGCTCCCTGACGTTTTTTTTGCAGCCATTCGCTTAACGCCAACAGCACAGCAGTTATCAGCAAACAAACTCCTACCAAAAGAAGACCATTGCCGAAGAAACTCTCGACTTCTTCTTTGAAGAACATGCCGACAATGAACACAGGAATCATTGACACCAGTATTTTGGCCACATATTCTTTTTCGGTATTCCATTTGGGGGTTGTGAATGTTCCATAAAACAACTGAGCCACCTCTCGCCATAGAACCACCAGAGTAGATAGGACTGTAGCGGTATGAACGACTATTGCAAAAGCAAGATTATCGTCACCGGATGTGCCCAGCAAAGCTTGACCTATTTCCAAATGTCCGGAAGAAGACACAGGCAGGAACTCCGTCAGCCCCTGCACAATACCTAGTATCAGCGCTTGTAACCAATTCATTGTTTTTTGCGATGAAACAGAATGGAAAAAATCATACTCACAAAACCGAAGAGGGATATCATCGGTCCGACGGTAATTCGGCGAAACGAGAATATATCAGGATTATACACATCACCGGATGGTTCGCCTGCCATCAGACAAAATCCTACAACAATTATTAGAAATGATACTGCTATCAGTATTAAATTTAGTTTTGGAAGTGTTTGTTTCATTTCTTTTTCAAATTTCATACAATGAATTGTTGTCCATCCGGATATACCGCCCTGTAGCTATCAATGAAGCCACCAATGTTATCAGCAATCCGGAGCACAATACTACCGCGGATACAAAGGCTATATTCTGCCATGTCAACGGGAAGAGGAGCAATCCTAATTTGAATTCCACGTAGTAAACCATTCCACTAAGGATAGCCAACGCAGCTATACCGGACAAGAGTCCCATCAGCATATTCCGTAAAACAAATGGACGGCGGGTCATCCACGATGTCGCACCTACCAACGTCATCGTATTGATTAGAAAGCGCTTGGAATATATCTGCAAACGGATTGTATTCACAATCAAGACCATTGACACTAAAAGAAGGGCTAATGCTACCACCAATAATATCAGCGAGAACTCATGCACATTACTATTCATCAGGTCTGCCAAATCACGCGGGTAAATCACTTCCGCCACATACGGCTGTTCCTGCAAATGACCGGCCAATACCGCCAGACTATCAGGATTACTATACAAATCCGTCGGGTGGATTTCGTAACTGGCAGAAAGGGGATTATAGCCCACAAACAAACTGGGATCTTCACCCAATGAAGTAATATGTTCATTCAAGGCCTCTTCTTTCGACACAAACGTAAAACTGCTGCAACTACTGCTGTTTTTCAGTATCTGTTCCAGATGTGCGCATTGAACACTATCTGCGTCTTGTGTCAGCACGGCTGTTATTGTCATATTCTCGCGCATGCGTGTAACAAGAGCCCCTGCGGAGAGCAGGAGCACGCATTCCAATCCTATCATGCACAATACCAACGACACACTAACAGCAGCCGTCAGGTAAGAGTTTCTAAACCGATGCTTTCGCATAATTTATGTTATCTTCAAATAAGAGCGCAAAAGGGGCAGGTATGCGCCTGCCCCAATGTGAAGTTTATTAATACTCCCAGAGGTCTTGCTCAAAATTGAGAAGCTCGGTTGCAATACGCTCTTGCTCCTTTTTAACCTGCTCTTCAGAGCCAGCATAATCAGGAATCCAGCGGTTGTACATATTGCCCTCTCCCACGATATAACTGGTGTACAGGTGTTTCTGGAAGAACTCATCAAATGTCACACGTTTCACCTCGTTACGGTTGGGGATTGCATATTGCATTGCCATATACGGACGCAAAGCATCAAAGGGTATCCAAAACATGATGGACTCGCGTAACGAAGCCATAATATTCGAATTATCACGAGTGGAAATCTTGTCCGACTGAAGCGGAGCTATTGCCATAATCTTCGTGTGGAGACGGGAGGTGTGTTTGTCGAAGAACACCACTTCCTGAATCAAATATTTCAGCTGATTCTTCACCAGTTTCTCAAACGGATAGAAGTGGAACGAGAGCTCATCGGATATACTGTCATAGTGAACCAGCATAGCGTCTGAACTGGCGATATCAAAGTGAGTCGGATCGTCCGAATAGTCTGCCAGGGGGTCGTCTGCCATAAACATGGTCGGAACCACATTGCGGGCAATCGGAGCCTGCTTGAAGTCCGGTTTGATGGTCTCCATGTTCTTCTCATAGATGGGAAGCCCGTCCACCACCGCATCGGTTATTACCTTGAACAGATTGCGATAATCGGCATCATCCGACTTGGTCGGGAAGTACAACTGATAGTTCTGTTTGTAGCGCATGTCAATTATACGATACACATAGCGCGACCAGATTACATCATCTATTCGGTGATCTACCATCACAATCGTGTCATGTGCCTGCGAGAACTCCTCAGTTTGAATACGAGCACTACCTACCTCATCAAAGAATGAAGTTACTTTATGCTGGGCTTGTGCTGTCAGCACGCCAAGCATCATACACGCGATAATACAGAGTTTCTTTATCATATTCATTTAGTATTAGTTCAGTGAAAGAGGGATAGGCGACAAACGGGTTTCCTTTCCATCCGGACCCTTGGCGCGGATATCTGTAATTACGACGATTGCACCCATCTTCAACTTACCCAGACGATCCAACTGGTCGCGGGTAAACTTGTTGCCGCGAGCTTCGGTCAGCACACCATTGATGTTCACTTTGAAACTCGTTATCTGGAACGGCAAATCCAACAATCCGTCAGGACCATACGAAGCTATAACATGTGCACCACTATTCAACAGAGCGCCACGGGATATGTTACCATCCGAATATTCATTCTCACCGGATTTGAAATATGCTCCAGGTTTCGGCAGGGCTTTAACGCGGTACTCCTTGCTTCCCATCGATTGCATTCTGCCGTCCAACTCTGCGGAGACGGAAATCGTCACTTTCTTCGCTCCGTCACCAGGTTTGATAATCCATAAGCCAGCGCTCTGGTGTACAGAAGCTCCGTTAACCGACACTTTCACTTTGTCGTTGGACACGCCCGGTACAGAAATCGAGAACTTGTTATCATAACCACGGTACATGATGTTCAAATCGTTGTTCGATATGGTTACAGACGGTTCTCCGACACTATACTCGCTTTGGAACGGCAGATTCTCCATCTCGCCGGTAGCAGGATTCTGGTAAGCAATCCAACCCGAGTATTTTTTCAAGCCTACGCCTGTTGCTGCAACCTCGTACAGACCTTGGTCGTTGATACGCTGACCTTCGATATAGTACTCAGGACGCTGTGTCGAGTCAATTGCAGCCAGAATAATCTGAGCTGAATATTTTCCGCCGCGGATTACATAGTTTGAATTAGGGATGACATATGCATTCAGTTTATTTACACGCAAGTCACCGGCATCGGTACGGTCCATCAAATACTGAATCAATTCACTCTCAGTAGCACGTACGTCATTTTGCATTTTGGTCAGGATTGTTATCGAAGCGCCAACCGGCATACCTTCAAATATAGCCACCTCCCAGTCGCAAGAATCTTTCTCATGCGCATTCCAACCGCGTTCGGTTGCAAGATTCTGCTGAATTGAATTGCGCAACTCTGCGTCTTGTTCTGCCAAACCTGCTGCATAGTCGCGATAATATGCCACGATTTCTTTAAGTTCGGCACCATGACCTTCGTTAATAGCGTATTGCGCTGTCACATCCAGATTGGAGTTTCCTTCAATACGGCGTGTTGGATCTTCGTCACCATTTTCACCCCTGCGGGCATTCACTTTATTCTTGCCGTCAGCCAATATTGCTATCTGCTCTTTGAAGTTCTGGATGAAATTATATAGGGAGTCTGCACGCACTTGTACCTCCTTTGCCTTATCATACCATTCTTGCGTTTTTTCAGGGTTATCGGCATTAGCCGCCTGAAAATCGCGATATAGTTTGGCATTGCGGGAATCAGAAGCAGCGATAGAGGAATGCAGGCTATCATCCACCAAAGTAAAACCATTTAAGATATCTGTACTTACGTTCAACGCCAACATGGCGGTGAGCACCAAGTACATCATACCTATCATTTTTTGTCTCGGGGTTTCCGGACAGTTTTTTGCTCCACCCATTGCTGAAGTGTTTAATTTTATTAATTTCTACAAATTCTTACCTGGTCTGATTTATGCCAATGCATTCAGCATATTACCATAAATGCCGTTCAAGTCGTTGATTTGTTTCTGCAAATCCTTGGCTCCTGCGGCGAATGCAACCTGAGCTGCTGCAGCTTCTTTTGCCGACTCAGCAGCCTCTTTCTGAGCGGCTACCTGAGCGTTTACTGCCTGCAACTGCAACTCGTAAACCGAGTTCAACGATGCCAATTTCTGACCTACTTGCTCTACACTCTGTTTGTATGCACGAGTCTCGTCTGCGATGTTCTGCATATCGCTACTTACTTGAGCATAGGTTTGAGCCAAACTGCTGGTAGCGGAGGTGAAATTGTCTGTTGCAACGCCGGCTGCCGAGAGTTTTGTGACATAAGCATCAGCGGCTGTTGTCATTTTGGTTGAATATGCCTCAGTGGCTGCACCGGCAGCTTCCAGTTTCTCGTTCAGTTTAAGACCTGTTTGAGCGACCTTGCTCAGCTCGCTGAATTGTGTGGCAGTCTTGGCCAAATCAGCAATTCCGTCTTTTAATGACTGCAAATCCTCATCCTTCAGTGTAGGTACTTTGGCGCTTGAAGCGGCGACACCGACCGGAGCTGCAACTGGAGCGGCAAAACCGGTAGATGCGACAGGAGCACCATCTGCTACGCCTGCGCCCAACAAGGTCGGACGTGCCTGATGAGATTTCTCTTCCAGGAGTTCAGGCTTGGTACCATACTCCAACAATTGCGGGAAAACGTTCTCCCAGTGGAACTCCGGATGCGGATGCTCCAAGGTTCCGATCAAGAACAAGAATGCCTCGGTGAACATACCCACCATCAGCACTTGGCTTGCTCCCGGCCAGTGAAGAATCTTAAACAACGCACCCACGATTACGACGGATGCACCTACCGAATAAACGATGTTTGTCACGTTCTTTCCTTGGTACGATTCATACCAATGCATGAACTTTGCACCGAAACCTTTTTTTGCAGCTTTTTCTGTAGCCATAATTTTGTTTATCTTAAGTAAGTTAAATTTTTTGATTAATCACCAATGTATGCGCGAACGCAGCGGAAGCCGATATACGGACGGCTCTCATATTGATATTCATACGTACGGACACCGCACTGCATGAAATAGCTGATATCCTTCCAGCTGCCACCCTTTACCACTTTGCGTTTCAGGATATCCGGGTCGGCCTTACGGGCCATGTAATTATAATCCGGATTCAAGTCGTGAATATGAGTGTTAGCTGCACTCTGGTATGCGGAATTAGTCCACTCTGACACGTTTCCTGCCATATCAAAGAGACCGAAATCATTCGGACGATATTGAGCCACACGCATTGTGGTAGTACCCGTATCATCATTATAAGCACCGCGATAGGGTTTGAAGTTCGCGAAGAAACAACCCTTTCCGTCACGCGCATAGTTGCCACCCCACGGATACATTGCCATCTTGCGGCCACCGCGTGCTGCATACTCCCATTGCGCCTCCGTCGGCAGACGATACTCGTTAGCCTCGGTTGCAGAATACTGGTTGAAAAGTTTTGTACGCCAGTTGCAGAATGCATGAGCCTGCTCCCATGTTACCCCCACTACCGGATACTCTGAATAGCCCGGGTGTTTGAAGTACATGTGCAACAACGGGTCGTTATACGAGAATTGGAAATCACGTGCCCATACCAGCGTATCCGGATAGATACAGATGATCTTCTCTGTCAACAGATCCTTCGGCTCTACCAAAGGACGGTAAATCGTCGAATCTTTGATTTCGCCGTTCTCCTCTACCCAGAAGGTATCTACACGAGCCGTAGCGCCCTTGGGATAAGTACTCGTTGCCACATCGAACTTGTTTCGCTGAGGAAGAGCCTCGTCCATGTTTACCCATGTGTAGCGATAGTGAAGGAAATTGGTATTGAACGAGCCATCCGAATAGTACATTGTGGACAATGCGTCCACGATATCCTCTTCCTTGCTGTTCCATGGCACTTTCTTACGCCAGTTCAGATGGAAATTCTCTTCATCGAAGTCCTCATCCTTCGGTTGGATGGCATAATCCGTCATGCCTGCAGCCACCAGATTAGTCATAGCGATAGAGTCACGCACCCAATCTACGAACTGGTGATACTCATTGTTGGTAATCTCGGTCTCGTCCATCCAGAACGCATCTACCGTTACCATCACAATGTTGTCCGGTTGTTCAAACACTGCAGATTGAGTGTTTGCACCCATCATGAAGCTTCCCTTCTTGATGAACAACATACCATAAGGATTTGCTTCCTTGAAATTTCCTGCATTGCGGGCTCCTACTAGTTCGCCTGCAGGTTTGTTGCAACTAGCCAAGGCTATCACAAAGACGAGCAATGGCAAAATCTTCGTTACTTTCATATTGGTAATTAATCGATTAATTTTCGTTGTTAATAGTATTAGTTATTATTATAATAAGGTGTATTATAAATAACGTATGGATTTGTATTTATTGGTGCGCTTCGGTTTCAGTATGTCAAAACCGTACGCCAAATATATCTCGTGGCTTCCGTAGCTCTCCAAGAGCAACTTATTGGTAGGCAGTTCGCAACTGTAGCCCAATTGCAGTCCTGTGATTATATCCACACCAAGCAGGATATTTACACTTCCGGCAATGCGGTAACCCAATCCCCAGCGGTAACGGTCCTTATAGTCACACATCAGAGTCAAGTTAACATCCCATCCCGAAAAATCGGTCATAACCATTGCACTCGGAGTCAGCACCCATTCTCGATGATTCTTCAACCGGAAATGATAACCGCCTGTCACGTACATCGTGCCGACCAATGTCACATCCGAATACTCATCCCACTCTACCGTCGGACGGGTCACATGGCTGTAACTCGCGCCAACCCACCATATAGGGGTGCAATAGTATAGGCCCACGCCCATGTCAAATTTCATACCTGATTTGCTGCCCGTCGGCACAGCTTCGTCGTTCGCATCATGGTAATCATCGCCCATCTTGCTCAGGTTGACGGAATCACCTTTGAAGCCCACATTCACAAAGCCCAAATCAATTCCCGCACTCAAATAACCTTTACCTAATTTCTGACGATACGCGTACTGCGCGTACAACGACTGCGTGGTAAACAAACCGTAGCGGTCATTCAGAAAACGGATTCCGGCACCATGGTGCGTCTTGCCTATCACAAATGGCGAACTGAACGAGAACCAGGTACTCATCGGTGCGTTGGTAATGTCTGCATACTGCATGCGGTGCATTCCCGCCACCTTCATCAAATCGCCTTCTCCTGCCGCTGCAGGATTATATGCGGTCGGCATATACATGTATTGCCCCATCTGCGGGTCAAACTGCGCGCTCGCAGTAACAATGCCCATACAGGCTAGCAGAAGAACAATATATCGCTTCACTTATTCTCAATTAACCAATGACATGCTTGGATGTCTATTTCTCAATATTCTTCCTCGTTAAAGAAGAAATCCTCGTCCTGTGTCGGATAATCCGGCCATATATCCAGAATGCTCTCGTACACCTCTTCATCCTCATCTTCCAACTCGCTTAAGTTCTCTATTACCTCTGCCGGAGCACCTATACGGTTGGCATAATCAAGCAATTCGTCCTTCGTAGCGGGCCATGGAGCATCCTCCAGTTTTGATGCTAATTCTAATGTCCAGTACATATCCTTAAATACAAACTAACAATAATGTTACCCCGAAAAAGCTCATTTTCAACGCATTATGACGTTGGAACACGTCGCGTTCGCACGACGAAAGGCCTAATTCGGGCATAGTTTTTCAAAATTATCGTGCAAAAGTAGTAAAAAGTTTCGAAACACGCAAGTTTTTTTTATAATAATTTACATTTTTCAACGATTTTTCGACAAAATCGCATTTTTTTGTATATTTTGACTTTTCTGTCATTTTTGCCACTTTTCCTCTTTTTCCTCTCCCATATAGCCGATATAACGGGCTTGAACAAACAAATAGTCACTCAGACGATTTATCCACTTCAGTTCCATCGCATCAACTCCGTCAACAGCCGTCATTCTGCGTTCAGCTCGACGGCATACGGTCCTGCATATATGACAACGCGTGACACATTCGCTTCCGTATGGGAGCAAAAACGCTTTCTGTGCCGGCAGAACGGACTGCATAGCGTCTATCCATTGTTCCAGCCGACGGACATCTTCCTCCGTTATCCATTCACCGGGAGCCTCGCTCAACGAAGCCCCTAAGTTGAACAGTTTGTTTTGTATCCATCCCAACTGCTCAGCCGGTTCTTGGGCGGACATGGAACTGCGCAACCACCCTATCAGGCTATTCAGTTCATCTACAGTACCATACGCCTCCAAACGGGTATCGGTTTTGGGCACGCGCTTGCCGTTTGCCAGAGAGGTTTCTCCTTGGTCGCCTGTTTTTGTGTATATTGCCATATTATCCGGTGTTTATAGATTTATCCTGTAGTGCCGTTTCAGGTAATGCGGGTCTACGAAGAGAAGACCTATATGATACATATCCATACTGGTGCTCACCTGCGGGGCGTTCTTCAACTCTTGCCATGCGCGTTCCATCTCGCGCGAATAATGAATGTCATCCACTACCATTACACCTTTCTCTGTCAGCCGCGGAAGCAGAAAACCCGCATAACGCATCGTTGCCTCATACGTATGATTGGCATCTATGTATGCCAAATCGATCTTTTCGCGCGCGTGTATATATAAGGTGTCGTCTATATTTCCCTGATAGCACTCTATGTTCTTCAATCCGAGCATACGCCATTGTGCCCGGGCTATACGTGCCACCGCCTCACTGCCTTCCAAGGTTACTATGCTATTGCGGGGACCGGAAAAGCCCAGATAGGCAGTAGTTATTCCGAGCGAAGTGCCCAACTCCAATATCTCTATCGGGCGGTGTTGCTCTTCGCATAAATAGTTTGCCAGACGGAACAACATCTGCCCCACCGTGGCGCTCTCCAAATGACGACGTGCGATATCACACACGTGGCGGCGGACATGCACCCCTTCCCTGCTTCCTCCGGAACCGTAATCCACCACATCCAACTCATCCGGGCACCGGAGAAGCAGCGAACGGCACTGCTCTACAGCGCGGAAACAATAATAGGCGTTACGGTCGCGCAATACAAAACGTACCAGATAGAACAGATAGGGGGAATGAATTCCCTCGCCCGTCGTATTCCAGGCGCTTAACTTGTGACGCACCCACGACAACGCTCTGTGAAAGACCTCCGTTTTTGCCATTTCTGCTGCAAAATTACATAATTTCTTGCACATGTGCAAAAAAAAGTGTAATTTTGTGCCATGATTTTGAATTATATTTGGATTTCGCTCATTCTGCTGGCGGTGATTATGGGGGTGGTCCAGGCCATCTGCTTCGGAAATGTGGACATTTTCTCCACCATCCTTAACTCTACTTTCGATAGTGCAAAAACAGGCTTTGAACTTTCAATCGGTTTGACGGGAGTTCTGTCGCTTTGGATGGGAATCATGAAAATAGGCGAACAGGCGGGGGCTGTCAACTCGCTGGGAAAGGCAATCAATCCCTTCTTCTGCCGCATTTTTCCAGACATACCCAAAGGGCATCCTGTTTTCGGAACCATGCTGATGAATATCGCGGCGAACATGCTGGGGCTTGACAATGCCGCAACGCCGATGGGGCTCAAAGCCATGAACGAACTTCAAGAGCTCAACTCCGACAAGCAGAAAGCATCAAACGCCATGATTATGTTCGTTGTGCTTGGAGCCAGCGGACTTACGCTGATTCCGACTACCATCATGGCTTATCGTGCACAACTCGGAGCTGCCAATCCGGCAGATGTCTTTCTGCCTATTCTCATCGCAACATATGTCGCCACGCTGGCAGGACTTATCTCCGTATGCATTGCACAGCGAATCAAAATGAAGGACCCTGTCGTCTTGTGTACTGTCATTGGCCTGACGGCGTTGGTAGCACTATTGGTATGGGCGTCGGCTATGCTGGATCCGCATACACTGTCCGTGCTTTCAGCAGCGGTGGCGGCAATCATCCTTTTAGCGGTCATCTGCTGGTTTGTCATACAGGCGATGTGCAAGAAGATTAACGTTTACGATGCTTTTATTGACGGTGCCAAAGGTGGTTTCCAAACGGCTATCGGCATTATTCCGTACCTCATTGCTATTCTGGTGGCGGTAGGTATGTTCCGCGCCTCTGGGGCCATGGGACTTTTGGAACAAGGGATTGCATGGTGTTTCGCGGCATGCGGAATCAACCCTGACCTTGCCGGTGCGGTTCCCACAGCGTTGATGAAACCGCTGAGCGGAAGCGGAGCCAGAGGACTTATGCTTGAGGCGATGACCACACATGGCGCGGATTCGCTGGTAGGACGGCTATGCTGTATCCTGCAAGGCACGACGGACACCACGTTCTATGTGCTGGCGGTTTACTTTGGCTCTGTCAATATCAAAGATACCCGCCATGCCGTAGCATGCTGTCTGATTGCAGATTTAGCAGGCGTGATTGTTGCCTTTGCCATTGCACCTATTTTCTTTGGTTAAAAAGAAAGAAAATCATTAAAAAGTATATATATACTATGTATATATAGAAAAGGCATAAAATGGTAAAAAAGACGCAAGTATCTTATGGGTATCCTATGGATATGTTATGGGTATCCTATGGTATAGATTCGTAACCGGCACGAAAATGCAGCGAGCATGGAGCAAGGATGGAGCATAGGCGGGTTGGAATTATAGTGAAATTATAGTGGGATTATGGTGGAGTTATGATAGAATTATAATGAATCCAAGATGTAAATAGTTAAAAATCAATATGATACAATATAGTAACGATAGTATTGAGATGCCGGAGATAGATGAACGGCGGATGAACCATTGGATTCAGGCCGTAGCGGCGCATTACGGATTTACCGTAGGAAGCATCAATTATATCTTCTGCTCCGACGAAAGGGAGTTAGAGGTCAACCGCCAATTTCTCGG
This sequence comes from Bacteroidales bacterium UBA3843, assembly GCA_002392745.1. Lineage (GTDB taxonomy): Bacteria > Bacteroidota > Bacteroidia > Bacteroidales > Paludibacteraceae > Colicola. The sequence continues at coordinate 165,750 of DGHR01000013.1, forward strand.
GCATGACTACTACACGGATGTCATCACGTTTGACTACTCTACCCCCTCCACGCTCAACGGAGATATTTTCATCTCCCTGGACACGGTGCGCTCCAATGCGCAGATGGTCGGTGCTACCTTCGACAACGAACTGCGGCGAATCATTATCCACGGCGTGCTGCACCTCACGGGACAGGGAGACAAGACACCCGAGACAAAAGCACAGATGACGGCCAAGGAAGAACATGCCTTGGCGCTCTGGAAAGACTGACAAGTGGTACAAATTGACAAAAAATGTATATTCTGCGTCTAAAATTTGGCGCGGAATATTTTTTTTTGTACCTTTGCGCGTCAAATGATTTTATGTTATGAAACACATTTCTGCTATATTTGGTGCTCTGGCACTCGTTGTATGCCAAACCGTTTATGCCGTTAACTACTGCGCGCCTGCCGCATGGGGGTACGGCAAGAATGCTACCGGCGGAGGGAAGGCTACACCTACACTGGTCTCTACAGAGAGTGAGCTGAAGTCTGCGTTGAAGAATGACAACAAAGTGATTATCATCACTCAGGACATCACGCTCAGCGGTTCGCAAATCGGTTGCTCGAAAAGCAACATCACGCTAATGGCGCTACCGGGAGCCAAACTGATTTCCAACAAACAGACCGCCGATGTATCCGGTATACTATCCTTCAGCGGCTCGAATATCATCCTCCGCAACCTCACTTTTGTCGGCCCCGGAGCATATGACGTGGACGGGAAAGACAACCTGACTCTGGGGGACGCGAAGAACGTATGGGTGGACCACTGCGATTTTCAGGACGGTATGGATGGCAATTTTGACATCAGCGGCAAGGCAGACAATATTACTATCACGTGGTGCCGGTTCCGTTACCTGAAAGCCCCGAAATCCGGAGGCTCCGGCGGTTCAAACGACCACCGGTACACCAATCTGGTAGGCTCAGACTCTAGCGACAAACCATCCGACGGAACCTATAACATCACATACGGCTATTGCTGGTGGGACGAAGGATGCCGCGAACGCATGCCGCGGTGCCGGAACGCAAGCCTGCATTTCCTGAACTGCTATTGGAACTCATCCGTAGCCAACTATTATATCGGTCCGGAAAATGCCGATTGCTATTTGGAGGGATGCACGTTTGAGGGCAACCCAAAAACAGAGAAGATTTTCTATCAGAACTACAACGGTAAAAACGGTGCGAAATTCATTAACTGTACCGCCACAAAAGGTCTGCCAAGCAATGTAAACAACCGCACAGTAGTTACACCGTCTTATTCCTATGCTTCCGCTCTCTCGGCTGCAGAAGGCAAAACGATGGTTACCGACGCCACCTGCGGCGCAGGAGCTACACTGATAGTGACCAAAGAGGGAGCTGTAAGCAGCAGTTGCGACGGGGATGCCCCGACACTCTATACCATCACATGGGATGCCACAACCAACGGCGGCACATGCGCCACCGCAACAAGCAGCGTGGTTGCAGGAGCGAACATAGGCACCCTGCCTACGGCAGGCAAGTCCGGCTGGACATTCAACGGATGGTTCACTGCTGCGACGGGAGGAACGAAAATCACCACGGGCACCATCCCTACAGGTGATGTAACCTACTATGCGCAGTTCACCGAGAACGGCGAAGGTCCCACGCCGAGCGGAGACATCACATGGAATTTCTCTACAAGCGAGTTCAACGCATTGGGAGAAATCACAAGCACGCTGACTATCGACGGGCTCACAATTACCGCCAAATCCGACAAAGCGGTTACTGTTGATGCCGACGAAACAACTATTGACGGTTATACCTTCACCCACCGTCTCAAAACGGGTGGTAGCGGCAACAAGGACTACCGGAGTCTCTCTTTCAGCGTAACAGGCAAATGTACGATAGAGGTATTCTGCTGCAGTGCGAACAGCTCGACAGAGAGAACAATCAATGTCTATGCCGGCTCGTATGGAGGAACTGAACTGACAACACTTCCTGCAGCCACGAGTGCCGCCAAACAGAGTTTTGAATACACCGGCGGAGCGACAACCATTCATCTGGGGTCCGCCAATAGCGGTGTCAACTTCTACGGCATTAATATCATCTATCCGGAGGACACTCCTATGGGTATCGAGGATACAGAAAAAGAAATGCCCGCACGCAAGTTCTTACGCAACGGGCAAATATTTATCCAAGTAGGAGAAACCATTTACACGATTACAGGCGCTGTCCTGTAATCGTGTACTGCACGCCGTCTACCTCTATGATGAGTTGACCGTTGTGCAGTATTTTTTTGTACCGTACGGGGGTCTCCGCCGTTTCCGTCAACTCTGTAGTTTCGCCGATGCCGCAAACTGTTTGCACGCTCAGGTTCTTTATCTCCCATGCCGGAGCACTGGATGCTACGTTATAGCAGAATGCAAAATAGATATTTTTCTTCTGCATGAAGGCTTCCGGAATAGCAACCGCGTTGTCTTTCCATTCGAAATTGCTTGTACTCCAGTTGTCTATCGTCAGATCGGTCCAACTGGCTGTTGCCACGTCTCCGGCGTAGTCGTCACTGATTTTCAGCTTGCACTGGTTCGGATACTCCGATTGCGTGCCATAACCCAATGCGTGCGAGAAACGGATAGTTCCGCTCTCCTGTCCGGAGAAATCAAATGCAGGTGAAACCAGCCAGTCCTCGTCCGGAGCTGTCTGATAAGCGTTCATGTATGCACATGAATATTTGGTATTCCAGTACCAATTAGATGTTCCGGTTATGTTGACAGGTGTAAACTCACCCAGACTCGCACTGAAACTCTCCGTGAAATCCACCGGCTGACACTCTCCCTCCTCGCGCGGTTCTCCCAGATTCACAGCCACCAGATAGGCATCGTGGTCTGAATAGCGCGAACTATAGTTGAGCGGAGTGTTGGTGTGCCATACGGCAGCACCGGTGATTTGCTCTGCCATTGAGGTGTTTGCAAACGCATGGTCTATCAACTCATGAGTGCTGTAATATACATAGGAATAGGATGCTGAGTCAAAGCGCAGCAACTGCTCCTCGAAACCGGCCTTCTGGATAATGGAAATACATTCTTCGTCCATCTCGGCATTCAAATCGCCCATTACCAATATATCCGGGTCCTGGACTCTGTATGACCCCAAGGCGCTTACCAGCCAGCCTGCATTTTCAACACGTTTGGCGACGGACGCCTCGTCCGATTTCGCCTTGAAATGGTTCATCGACAATGTAAACCGTTCGCCGGTGGCTATTTCCTCCCATGCTTGGATACGCATGACGTTTTTATAGTAGGTCACATTCGTAGCCGCATAGTTGGAGCCATAGGGTTTCACTTTGTCCGTACGATAGATAAAGCCGGATTTCAACGCGTTGTCATAACTGTCGGTCACGATGCTTATACCGTCGTTGACAGTGGCATAATAACTCACACCTGCTGCTTTATTCAGGCTGTCTGCCAACTGCTGCAGCACAATCGGTTTGGCCTCCACTTCGCAGAATGCAAAGATATCCGCATTGCTCTGAAGCATCATCTCTACTATCTTACGGGTCTTCTCCGCCCTACCCTCATCGGTACTGTATGAGGGGCGCGCCGACTCGGCATAGTTGTAATAATAATTCTGCAGATTGTTTCCCAGAATACGGACTCTGCCGTTTCCTACATTCGGCACCGGGACGGCACTCTGCACACACAATGCGACAGCCAGTCCCAGCATAATACATATTTTCTTCATGGTGTTATTGTTTTTTGTGCAGCAAGGGCGGTCATCAGCCGCCCTTGTGCTATTCAGACATCTGACATCATACATCAGACGTCAGACATTGTCTTCGTTTTTAGTCCTTGAACTTAGCCGCCAGGAACTCGCGGTTCAGTCTTGCTATATTAGCGAGGCTGACGCTCTTCGGGCACTCGGCAGCGCAAGCGCCGGTGTTGGTGCAGTTACCGAAGCCGAGTTCGTCCATCTTAGCCACCATGGCTTTGGCGCGGGCAGCCGCCTCAATCTTGCCTTGCGGCAGGAGAGCGAGCTGGCTTACCTTAGCCGCCACGAAGAGCATTGCCGAGCCGTTCTTACAAGCCGCAGCACATGCGCCGCAACCGATACACGAAGCTGCATCCATAGCCTCGTCTGCTACAGGCTTCGGTATAGCGATTGCGTTGGCATCCGGTACGCCACCGGTATTAACGCTTACGAAACCGCCGGCTTGCATAATCTTATCGTAAGCCTGACGGTCAACCATCAGGTCTTTGATTACAGGGAACGCACGGCTGCGCCACGGCTCTACGGTAATCGTCTCACCATCTTTGAACTTACGCATATGCAACTGGCAGGTAGTGATAGCGCTGTCAGGTCCGTGCGGGTGACCGTTGACGT
>DGHR01000019.1:0-36234 GCA_002392745.1 Bacteroidales bacterium UBA3843
GTGGCGAAGAAAAGCATCGCACACATGACCCAACGCCAGTTGGTCATGACAGCTTTTTTTACGTCATTCATAGATATTCATTATTAATTATTCATTATTAATTACTTACGGCACGCCGCGATGATCTCAAAGCACTCTTTGCACTTGGCGGTCACGTAAGCCCAGTCGCCGGCTTTCACTTTGTCGCTCGGGAAGAGCTTGCTGCCCATACCTACGCAGTAAACGCCTGCAGCAAACCATTTCTCCAGGTTCTCTTTCTCCGGAGCCACACCGCCGGTAACCATGATCTTCGACCACGGCATCGGAGCCATCAGACCCTTCACGAGGTTCGGACCAACAACGTCGCCCGGGAATACTTTTGTGAAGTCGCAGCCTACCTCCTGTGCTGCACCGATCTCGCTCGGTGTGAGGCAGCCAGGACAGTAGGTCACGCAACGGCGGTTGCAGACCACTGCGATGTCTTTGTTAAACAACGGACCAACCACGAAGTTAGCGCCTAACTGCAGGTACAGCGCAGCCGTCGGAGCGTCAACAACGCTACCGATACCGAGAGCCAGCTCCGGGCACTCTTTAGCCACCCACTTGCTCAACTCGCCGAACACCTCATGTGCGAAATCGCCGCGGTTGGTGAACTCGAAAGCGCGTACGCCGCCCTCGTAGCAAGCCTTAATTACGTTCTTACAAACTTCTACGTCCTTGTGATAGAACACAGGAACCATCGGTGCAGCGGCAATCTTCGCCATCACCTGAAACTTATCAAACTTAGCCATAATTTTATTGGATTATGGACCGCTCGCTCTGCTCGCTAAAGGAGCAAGGAGTAAAGACCAAAATGTATCGCCTATTCGTAGAGTTACGTCCGACCGATGGTGTTTAGTCTTTATTCCTTTAGCGGAGCGGTCCTTATTCTTTATTCCTAATTAGCGTTGAACACGACCATTCGCATTGCCTCCGGCAAGCGAGAGAACTTCGTCTTCGCTGACGAGGTTGTAGTCGCCGTTGATGGTGTGTTTCAATGCACTTGCAGCTACTGCGAACTCAAGAGCCTGACCTTGGTTGTCCGGATACTTGAGCATACCGTGGATTAGACCGCCGGAGAACGAGTCACCACCACCTACGCGGTCGATGATCGGGTTGATCTCGTAACGCTTGCTCTGGTAGAACTCTTTGCCGTTGTAGATCATAGCCTTCCAGCCGTTGAAGGTAGCACTGTAGCTCTCGCGCAGCGTCGAAACGACATACTTGAAGCCGAACTCTTTCATCATCTGCTCGAAGATGCCTTTGTAGCCCTCAGCGTTGGTCTCGCCGCCTTCTACATCTGCATCGGGCTTGAAGCCGAGGCACAGCTCTGCGTCTTCCTCGTTGCCGATACATACATCTACGTACTTCATCAACGGACGCATGATAGAGATAGCTTTCTCGCTGGTCCACAGTTTCTTACGGAAGTTCAGATCCACCGAAACGGTTACGCCGTGACGCTTGGCAGCCTCGCAAGCGAGCTTGGTGATCTCTGCAGCCTTGTCCGAGATAGCCGGAGTGATGCCGCTCCAGTGGAACCATGTTGCACCCTCCATGATCTTGTCGAAGTCAAAATCTTTCGGATCAGCCTCAGCGATAGCGCTGTGGGCACGGTCGTAGATAACCTTGGACGGACGCATCGAAGCACCGGTCTCGCAGTAGTACAGACCCACGCGGTCGCCGCCACGAACGATGTACTCGGTGTTCACGCCATAGCGACGCAGCGAGTTAACGGCAATCTGACCGATCTCGTGCTTCGGCAGTTTGGTAACGAAATAAGCCTCGTGACCATAGTTAGCGCACGAAATAGCTACGTTAGCCTCACCACCACCGGGGATGATACGGAAATGATCAGACTGAATGAAACGATCTTGTCCCTCCGGACTCAGGCGAAGCATAATCTCGCCCAACGTAATAATTTTAGCCATAGGTTAAATGAATTAAAATTGGTTAATAAATATTGTTAATTATTGTTTTGCTTTATTGTTTTCTTTCGATATCTCGATATGTCGGATCTCGATATGTCGGTCCTCCTTTCGATATTTCGATATGTCGGTTCCCCTTCGATATCCCGATTTCTCGATATGTCGATATCTCGGTTTTATATCTTCCTTGTCCCGCGACACTCCGGATAACCGCTGCAACTCCAGAACTCCTTGCCGGAGTTAACACCTTTCTTCGCGACCCGTTTTATCATCGGCTTGCCGCATTCAGGACATATCGGCGCGTTCTCCTCGGCACTCTTCTCCGCTCTATGTTGTAGTCTCTCTGCCGTCAGCGCCTCTGTAAAACCTCCTTCTTCCTTAAAATCTCCTAACAGCATCTCTATCTGCTTCTGAATCATCATAATCAGCCTGTTACATAAGATGAGTATGCAATTTGCCGCCACTACCGAATCCTCCGTCTCTAACCACTCATCGAACTTATGCTTCTGTTTCAATATATGCGCGCTACTCTCGTGCATCACATCATCCGTGTACTCCGGCGGATCAAACGGAATATTATACACACGTTTGTATGCCTCCGATTTATCCGACCATGGTATCTGCTCTGCTTGCATCAACCAATTGGCATAATCGCTCATCAACTCAGCTATGCTGGCGCGCGCCACATCGGTCAACTTCATCTCCGTCTCTTTGGAGGTTGAATGCCGCGAGTTGCCTTCGGCGATATTTGCCACACCCGAACGTGCCGCTTGTGTCATCTGGTCGAATTGTCTTCCGCACGGGTCATTCTTCAGGTTCAGATATTTCTTGCAAAACTCCTGTGTCGCCAATTGAATAACATTCGCCACCACCCAAGTATTCAACCAGAAATATCCAAATCGCCGTATTTTCAGCATAGTATTTTATTGTGTTAAATATTGTTTATTATTTATTGTTTGCTTTATTCTCTTTATTTCTTTCGATATGTCGATTTCTCGATATTTCGATATATCGGTTTCCTCTCATCCCTCCTATTTCCCTTTTGCATTCCCGCTTCCTCTATCGAATCCTTTCGATATCCCGACATCTCGATCTGTCGATATATCGGTCTCTCTCCCTTCCGTCCTAGCTCCATCCACCTGTCTTCCATTAGTCTCCATCGGATGCTCATCGGGTGCTCACTATGACGTCGCCTTGACATCTACGAGAGAATACCCTGCTTTCTCTTCTTACTCAACTCCGGCTTCGCGCACACAGCAGCCCATTCCCCATTTCCCAGAATCCGCCGTGCATAGTGCCTCTAATCCACATTCCCCTGCAACCGGTCCACTATATTCACCCACTTCGCTTTCATTATTTATCTCTTTTCTTTATGCAACTTTTTTGAGAGTTTGTCTCCTTCGTCCATTAGCCCCGAATTTAATTCGGGTACGCCACACTTCGCTTTCATTATTTTTTATTGAAAGAAAAATCAACAATCGTGTTCCTTTCGTTCTTTTATATTGCCATATTCTGGAGGTAAAAGTCCGGAATATAAAAGTTCATATGCTTTTATCAAACATCCAGATTCAGACTTTACAATATCCAATAATTCACTTCTCTCCCAACGACATTCTTCTTCAATAATTAAGTTTCTCCCATCTTCGTCAAAACGAGCATCATACCAAAAGGTCTGAGGACCATATTTTATTAACTTCTCTATCTTTTTTGTATTGATATGCATGTAATTCATCACATTAGGAGCCCATGCATACTCATCAAAATCAACAAAATTAGCATGGCATTCCGTACACGCATCTATGGCTTGCCTAAATCTATCAAGATAATCTTTATCTCCTACTATCCTTATGGTTGAATATATATAATTGGCCATTTACTAACTACTTAAACATGAGATAATTGTTGAAATCATAATGTTCTAACTCGATGGGCGCTAATTTGTACACCTTCTTTTTCTTCGAGAAGTATTCAATATGTGACCAAATGTCCGTTGTCATGCTATAGTTATAATCCTTCTGGAACTAGTCCGAGGCTGCTTATGAATTCAAAAGCACTTGCCAAACTATTGCGGAGCAATTTTATTCTGATTCTTTTATTTTTTCGTTTTCTTTTCTAATATCATCCAGTACTTTCCCGTTATAGGAGAAGTATTTGGAACCTTGGTATGCGCCGGAAGCGTTGCGGTGGTCTTCGGGCATGAATGTTCCCACAAATGGAGAGAGTTTATATATGCGTCCTTCGTACTCAACAGAATCATCAGATGCGACTTTCACTGTGATGCCTGTAGGAATAAAAGTGACTTGTTCGCCAATCTTAATTCCGCACATGGAGAACTTGAAACGTGCACGTTTGACTTCCCGTTTCGATTGAGGTTCCGGTTGCTTCTCCACTACCGGTTTGTTGTCTTCATAGAGCATAACCTCTGCATCGTCTATGGTCGTAGCTATGTCACGGAAAATATCCAATGCCATTTGTGGCGGTACGTTAAAGAACTCACGGTTTTGGCGGATACGCAAATCCGTCAGTCGGTCTATGGTTTTATGCACTAACTTCTCTACCTCATTGTATTTAGAGGTCTTCATTGTGGCAAAAATCTCGAACGGAAGAGGCACAGCAGTATTATCCAGTTCTTTGCTCCGTATATCGACAGGGCGGCTGCTTTTACCTATCTTCACCCAATCTTCGCGAAAACTGGGATTGGTGAGAATATACACATATCCGGGTTCTTTATTCATTATTATATAGTTTTATTGTTGTTTACTCAGTTGTGCTATGACGAAGCCACGGAGAGATTATTTGGGGTTTTCTTTTCCCGCTCATGTCTCGCTCATCTCTCGCTCATCTCTCGGTCTTCGGTCGGTGGGATTAGTTCTTCTGATTAATCAAATTCACTACCACTTTGACCATTGTGTCTTTTTCCTTAAAAACAGTTGTCCGGAAAAACCAAATAATTCAATCTTTTTTGAACTGTTTCCATTTTGGAAACTATCAAGTATTCCTTGACGGTTGTATTTTGGGTAACAACCACCCGCCCGCCTCTCGGGATTGAGAGGCAGGGGTGGGTGAGGAAGAATTACTCGATTTTCTTTAATGTCTCATGTGCATTGATTGGTTCCGGATACACGCCAACATAATACTCCCATTCCATCTCAGTGGAAGTGAGTTTCAGTATGGTAATAGGCACTCTGTCAATCTCTTCAATAGTGCCAGACTCTGTTAATCGTCCTTGGAAAGACAACACCGGATTACCATTCTGGCTTTCGAGCGAATACAACCAAGTCTCTTTGCCTTGATAGGTTGTTTCTATCATATAGCGTTCGTCAAAGAGATAAGTGGTGACTTCGGGAATATCCGATACTAACTCCCATTTCCCGATAAGCATTTTCTTTTTGTCAACATCCGGGCTATTGGAATTACAAGCCGTAAGACCAACCATGGTTACCAGAGCCATTAACAATCCTAACTTTTTCATAATATCAGAACTTGAAGTAGTTCTTCGCGTTGTTGTAGCAGATGTCTTCAACCATCTGTTGAACGCGGGCTTTCTCGTAGCCGGTGTACGGGATCATGCCGTTCTCGATATCATTGCCGAGGACGTTGCAGAGCGTGCGGCGGAAATACTCGTGACGCGGATAGCTCAGGAACGAACGGCTGTCAGTCAGCATACCTACCATGCGGCTCAAGAGACCGAGGTTACTCAAAGCCATCATCTGCTTCTCCATACCGTCCTTCTGATCGAGGAACCACCAGCCCGAACCGAACTGAATCTTGCCCGGAACCGAACCATCCTGGAAGTTACCCAGCATCGTGGCAATCACTTCGTTAGCGCACGGGTTGAGGTTATAGAGAATGGTCTTGGCGAGGTGTCCTTCGCTGTTCATCTCGTCCAAGAAATGACTCATCGCTTTCGCGGTCGTGAACTCGCCGATGGAGTCAAAACCGGTGTCTGCGCCGAGTTGAGCAAACATCTTCGAGTTGTTGTTACGGATAGCGCCATAGTGGTACTGCTGGGTCCAACCCGAAGCATAGTCCATCTCAGCCTGCGCGTGCAGGTAAGCGTGCTTGTACTGACGAATCTCATAGACGGAGAGTTCCTTGCCTGCAAGGGCTTTCTGGAAGATAGCATTAACCTCTGCGTCGGTGTACGGCTCGTCGTAGAACTCCTCGATACCGTGGTCGGAGAGACGGCAGCCCATCGACTCGAAGAAGTCATGGCGTTTCTGGAGAGCGTCCACCATATCTGCGAAGTTGCGGATCTCTACACCGGCTACCTTAGCCAGTTTCTCGATGTATGCTTTCCAAGTGGCGGCTTCGATGTTCATACCTGCGTCCGGACGCCAAGTAGGCAGCATGCGAACCTCTGCAGTCGGGTCTTCCTTGACCATCTTGTGCCACTCCAGACTGTCAGCCGGGTCGTCGGTCGTACAAACGAGCTCTACGTGGTAGTGCTTCATCAGTCCGCGCGGACAGAACTTCGGATCGTTGGCGATGAGGTCGTTGCACTTGTCATAGATAGCGCGTGCGGTCTCGGGGTTCAGACGCTCCTCAATACCGAAAGCGGTCTTGAGCTCCAGATGAGTCCAGTGGTAAAGCGGGTTGCGGAAGGTGTACGGAACGGTCTCCGCCCATTTCTCGAACTTCTCCCAGTCGGTAGTGTCCTTGCCGGTGCAGAAACGCTCGTCCACTCCGTTGGAACGCATAGCGCGCCATTTGTAGTGGTCGCCCATGAGCCAGATCTGTGCGATGGATTCGAAGCGTTTGTTCTCGGCAACCATCTGGGGGATGAGGTGGCAGTGATAATCGATAATCGGCATCTTAGCCGCATGATTGTGATACAGCTCCTGTGCGGTCTCTGTCTGCAGCAGGAAGTCTTTGTCCATGAAAGCTTTCATAATTTAATGCGATTTATTGTGTTAAATGAACCATTGTGCGTAGTATGTGCAGTGCGCGTACGCGCACACCATATCGGCTGCAAAGGTAACAAAAAAAAATGACATATGCAAGCATATGCCATTCTTTTGCCGTTTTTTCTCTCTTTGTGTCAATTTTTCCACATTCTTCTACCTACTGATGATGGACTGTCCCAATAGGGTGTACCTTTTATCTTCGCGGAGAATGTAGAGATGACCATCATTAAGAATTTTAATTGTTTTCTCATCCTGTACGGGAACATCCTGGATGGCTTGTGTTTTCCACGATTTATAGAATATCTGCGACAACTCGCAATCTCCTATCTTGACGAATAAGTTATACATTTCGTTTTTCAATGCAGAAACACTGATGTCTTCGCCGGGTTGCGCTCGGGAGGAGTAGACAACAGCACCGGAAGTATTGGTTTCCATGTCATACGTTTGAATCCAGATACTATCCACTGGCAGGTAAGTTTCGCGGTAGTCATAATCCAACAGATAGTATTGTATTTTGTCTTCCTGATAGGAAGTCTCTATGTGTATTCCGTGAATATCTGCCGCCAAACAATAATCATACTCGAGCCCGCTGAATTCAAAAGACCCTTTCTTTATACAATCCCCAAACTGCATCCATACGGTGTATTGCGCAGCCTTTCTGCCCACCAAAGGCTCCAGGTCGATGGTATCTCCGTTCTGGAAAACACCGGACAGCAGTGTTTCGGACGCGCTATGATTAAAATACGTCGTTACCCATAAGCTATCCATTGGCGGGACCGGCATGCTGCCGTTCGTGATATTCATGACAACATGATGAGGGTTGATGACCGTAAATGCGGCGTGCACATTATTATATTTCTCGCACGCTCCGCAATAATAGAAACTATTGCTGTAATAATCCATTCCGTTTATCCATGCTACAATCTGGTAGTCCGTCTCAGCATTTCCGAACAACGGTTGGATATCTATCGTGTCGCCGGACTGTGCACTTGTTTTCATATAGACCCTTTGGGAAGGCGATTGGTTATTATACATCAGCCCCACTATCCACAAACTATCTACAAGAGGCTTTCCCTGTGCATCGTTTACTGCTATGGAAAACCGCAGAGAATGAGGCTTGATTACTTCTGTTTCAAAAGAACAGATATCCCATTCTCTGGCAACAGCCTCCTGCCGTTTGAAAATAATGCGCGAGTACTCACATCCGCCTACATTGACGCGGAGTGAATAGTAGCCTCGGTCCAGTTTGCTAATGTCAATGTATTGGTCGCCCTGCGCGTGCGTGGCTATCTCGGGATTCTCTGTCTCACCGGCTGCGAATATCCGAACACTATCCACATACGGTTCTGAAGCCTGATGTCCTGACAAACTGAAATGGAGCAGTTGGTTGGTGACGGTTGCATTCAAACAATATTCCGGGCAATCCGTCTCTGCCGCGGCAGAAATCACAACATTCATCAACAGCGCATTAAGTAGTAAAAATAATCTTCTCATAGCGTGTGATACATATTAACCTTTGCAAGCGCAAAGGTACTAAAAAAAAACAACATACGCAAACAAATAGGGCGTTTTGACCGAAAAAAGCACAAATGTTTGCGTAATTCAAAAAAATATACTACCTTTGCGGTCAAATAGACGAATATGGACAATTTATCGAACATACGCCGCCCCATAGAAACACATTGGGTGCAGTACGAGCGAATGATGGAGCAGAGTTTGCGGGCTGGCAACAAACTGCAGCAAGAGGTACTTCATTATGTGGGTTCCCGCAGAGGGAAACAGTTGCGCCCGTTGCTGGTGTTGCTGTGCGCGCAGATATGCAACCCTGTGACGGATAAGACACTTCGTTCCGCTGTGGCGATGGAACTGCTGCACACTGCGAGCCTAATTCACGACGATGTAGTAGATAGTTCGGAGACCCGGCGCGGCGTGGCGGCAGTGCATACCAAATGGACGAATAAAGTAGCAGTATTGATAGGCGACTACATGTTAGCCAAAGTGATTGGGTTAATAGCGGAGGTTCGCAATATCAGAATACTGGAAATCGTTTCGCAGTTAGGACGGAGTCTGAGTAGCGGCGAGATGGTGCAGCTGCATGTAGGGCAGAGTATGTGGATTGACGAGGCGCGTTATTTCCAAGTGATTGAGCAAAAAACGGCACAGCTCTTCCAAGCCTGTGCGGAAGCCGGAGCGGAGAGCGCGGGTTGTACACAGCGTCAGCGGGCGGCGTTACGCGAATACGGGCGGTTGTTGGGTATCTGTTTCCAAATAAAGGACGATATCTTTGACTACAGCGATTTGGAGGAGATAGGCAAGCCTACCATGAGTGATTTGCGTGACGGAAAAGTGACGTTACCTCTAATAGAAGCGCTACGTAGAGCTCCGCAAGACGAGGCAGAGCATATCCGCGAAATAGGCGAACTGCTGGCTGCCAATAGCGAAAGTCCGGATGCAGAGAAAGCCCTGCAAGAGGTAAAGTCATTTGTGCTCCGGTTCAGAGGTGATGAATATGCCGTCCAGCAAATGCTGGGCTATAAAAAACAAGCCACGGAAGCCCTTGCGGTCTTCCGTGACAGTGCAGAAAAAAACAGTCTTTTGGCGCTACTCGATTTCGCCATCAACCGCGTTCAGTAATTGCTCTCGCAATGTCTCATCGCTGATAGTCTGCAGCACATCCTTCATAAACGCGCCTACTAATAGCTGGCGCGCTTTTTGTTTGCCTATACCCCGTTGCTGCATATAGAAGAGCGCGGACTCGTCCAACTGTCCGGTAGATGCACCATGAGTGGCTTTGACATCATCGGCATAAATCTCCAGTTGCGGTTGCGTGCGCATCTCTGCGTTTTCAGAGAGCAACAGATTGCGGTTGGTCTGATGAGCATCGGTCTTCTGGGCATCGGGAGCTATCTTCAAATCGCCGACAAACCCTCCGCGGGAGTTATCGTCCAGCACGAATTTAAGGAGTTGGTTCGACATTCCGCCGCCGACAGCATGATTGACATGTGTTTCCGTAGTCACCGACTCTTCTCCATGCAAGTATGCAAGGGCGTAAATCTCGGTTTGGCATCCTTCTCCGACTTGCTCCACAGTGATTTTGTTCGATATATCGGTATTCCGACATGCCGTTTTCTCGGCAGGGATGTTCAGCACATGGATTTTCACGAAAGAGCCTGTCTCCTGCACGATATGCAGGTTCACTTCCGGCTCATTCAGAAAGACTCGCTCGAAACTCTCGCCGCTATGAACAATCATTTCACTCATAGGTTCAGTCCTTCGTAGCCTTTTTCTTCCAACTCCAGTGCCAAGGTCTTGTCGCCTGTCTTGACAATCTTGCCGTCCGCCAGCACGTGTACAAAATCCGGTACTATATAGTCCAGCAACCGCTGGTAATGGGTAATAACGATAGAGGCGTTCTCGGACGTCTTCAGTTTGTTCACGCCTTCTGCCACAATACGCAAGGCATCAATATCCAGACCTGAGTCCGTCTCATCCAAGATAGACAGACAAGGCTCCAGCATTGCCATCTGGAAAATCTCGTTTTTCTTCTTCTCGCCGCCTGAAAAGCCTTCGTTCACCGAGCGGTTGTTCAGTTTGTCTGCCAGTTCCAGCATTTTTTTCTTCTCGCGCATCAATGCCAGAAACTCCTTGCCGGACAAGGGCTCTTTTCCTTCATACGCACGTTTCTCGTTGACTGCCGTACGGATAAAATTGGTCATGCTTACACCGGGTATCTCCACGGGGTATTGGAAACTGAGGAATACGCCCTCTCGTGCACGCACTTCCGGCGCCATCGCCAAGAGGTTCTGTCCCTTCAGATAAACCTCGCCGGAAGTCACTTCATAAGCCGGATGGCCGGTCAAAACAGCACTCAGCGTGCTCTTGCCTGCCCCGTTCGGACCCATGATAGCATGCACCTCTCCCTCGTTAATTACCAGGTCCACACCTTTTAAAATCTCTTTGCCGTTGATAGAAGCATGCAGATTTTTTATCTCTAATAATGTTTTGCTCATTTTCTAAAACCTTTGCGCTTGCAAAGGTACTACAAAAAAATGACATACGCAAATGCGCACGTCATTTTCTTTGATTTTGATGCTGCGATAGGTTCACCAATCCATGTTTTCAAGGAATATATCCGCTTCGGCAAAATCCGTCCATTCTCCTTGTGTATTGTCTGTTTGCACATACACGGGAACTTCGTTAGCGTGCGAAGAAAGCAGTTTGCGCATATTGAAATCACTTGTCGTTGAACCAATCATTTCGTTTCATTTTGTCTTTTTGTTTTAGAGTGAATATTTGCTTCTCACTCATTTAGATACAAAAAACCGGCGAAAGTTAAATCCACCGGTTCATTTTTTTTATTTTATCTGGCTCATTACCACTTCGCCAACAGCCTGCAGCGTAGCCTTGCTAATATTATCCATATTGTCATTGCGTGTGTGCCACCAATGGGGGAAACCTGTAGCGTTGCGGATGTCGTAATGGATGATGTCCACACAAGGGATACCGGCGATATAATTGATATAATAATGGTCATCCGTTATTGGGTACGACTGCTGTTTGGTAAACATCGACCCGTAGCCCAACTGCTCTGCCGAACGCCATATCTGTTGCTGGTAATTGCCTGCGTATTGGCTGGAATACATCTCCAGCGGGAACGATGCATCGGGAGCGCCCACCATGTCCAGAACGATTCCGTAGGCATATGGTGCGCCGTTGTTCTTCACATAGTTG
Organism: Bacteroidales bacterium UBA3843; assembly: GCA_002392745.1. Taxonomy (GTDB): domain Bacteria; phylum Bacteroidota; class Bacteroidia; order Bacteroidales; family Paludibacteraceae; genus Colicola. Next base: position 11,582 of record DGHR01000019.1, read on the forward strand.
GTCGCCCATAGTTGCGAACCGAGACACCATGTATCTTCGCGTTCTGCACCCGTGTAGAAATGCGGCGTGCCCATGTCCTCGCAGTCAAAAAACACAATATCTACGGGAGTGCTGAGAGCCGAATCCGCCATGCGCAACCCTATCTGACGAGCCACTTCCAGTAGCACTCCTACTCCGCTGGCGCCGTCGTTGGCGCCCGGCACGTTATAGAAACGGTCGTTGTAATCTTCCTCTTCGTCGCACCACGGGCGCGTGTCATAATGCGCTCCTAATAATTTACGCGCGGGCGCGGCATTGCCACTGGTACAAACGGAACTGAAATGGCCGATGATATTGTAAATCTGCTGGTTGTTGCCGCGGTAGTCAGGCATGAATCCTTTCTGCAACTCCACCTCCGCACCGCAGGCGCGCAACTGCTCTATCAGCCATACTGCGCATTGCATATGCGAGGCGCTGTTCGGTACACGGGGACCGAAAGATACCTGACGGGATATATACGCATAAGCGCTGTCGCACGAAAACGACGGACGGGAAACAACGGCTTGCTTCTTTGTGCAAGCCGTCATCAGTAATATGCAACCGGTTAAAAGGTATAGTATCTTTTTCATCGTATATTGGTTTCGCTGACCGAGGTATGGTTCTGTATGGCACGGATGGTCTGTGCTATCGAACCGGCCAGGCTCTCAATGTGAAGTTTCGTGCAGCAGCCGGCTTCTAACGGCAGGGAATCCGTACAAATCAGCTCCTCCAGAGGGCTGTCTTGTATTTTCTGTCGTGCCTGGCCGCTCAGAACACCGTGGGTAACCACTGCGCGAACCGTCTTCGCACCTCCGGCCATCAGCACTTCGGCCGCCTTGCACAACGTCCCTGCGGTGTCGGCGATATCGTCAAATATAACAACATCTTTGCCGTACACATCGCCCAGAACGCGTATCTCGGACACCTTGTTGAAGTCCGGGCGGTTCTTGTAGCAAATCACCATCGGCACTTCACGGTTGGTCAGCATATGCAGTTTCTTCGCAAAATTGGACGCGCGTTTCGAACCGCCCACATCCGGCGAGGCGACTATCAGTTTCTTCAGGTTCAGATTCGCTACGTACGGCGCCAGCACATTCGAACCGTAGATATGGTCCACTGGAATATCAAAAAATCCCTGAATCTGGTCGGCATGCAAATCCACGGTGATGACACGGTCCGCACCGGCCACCTGCAACATGTTCGCTACCAGTTTCGCTCCGATGGACACACGGGGTTTGTCTTTGCGGTCCTGACGGGCCCAGCCGAAATACGGGATTACGGCTATCACTTTCGAGGCACTCGCACGCTTCGCCGCATCAATCATCAGCAGCAGTTCCATCAGGTTGTCGCTGCTCGGACAGGTTGACTGAACCAGATAAACCGACTGACCGCGGACCGACTCCTCGAAATAGGCGCAAAACTCACCGTCCGAAAAACGGTCTATACGTAGGTTGCCCAGTTGGCAGCCAAGTTCGTCACATACTCCTTTTGCCAGGGCTTCTCCTTTTGACCCGGCAAAAATCTTAAACCTTGTATTGGGTTCCATTGGTTGGTTGGATTGATTACTTGTTGCGTTTTTTCCTTTGCGAATTACCCGTCATCGACACCTGGGACATCATCCGCTCAAAGATGGGAGAGTCGCAGGTCAACTTGCCGTCCGACAGACGGATAATATCTTCGCGCACACGACCGATACCCGACTCTTGGTCGCGGTTCCATACCAGGTTGCGCTGACGCATGCATTGGGCGATATATACCTCGAGCGACGCACGCTCCTGAGGATTTTCTACGCTGCAGGCATAGCGGATCATGTTCTGCACAATACGCCCGTAGTTGCGCATCTTGATGGGCTCGGCCTGACGATTGAGTTGTAGTGTCATTGGGTTGACGTTTTTTATCGATGGTCTGTTATTTCTTCCGGATGAGGTAAATCATGGTCGGGAAGTGGTCGCCGTAACCGTTCTGCCATACGCCTGCTTTGTGCGTACGCAGCGGCGCGCCCTTGTCCTTGCCTTCTTGCACGGTCAGGAACGGCTTGTTGAACACTTGCGATTTCCAATAAATCCACTTGCCGTCTTCTATCTTTGCATTCAGCAGCGGTTCCGAGATGATAATCTGGTCAAACAGGTTCCAACCTCCGTTGTAGAACAGAGTGCCTGTGCCGTTCGCCAGATGAACCCACATCGTGTTGTACCAGCCTTGCGGGCCTACTTGTTTCGGTTTCTTCTTGGCACCAATCACTTCTTTGCAACTGTGGTTGTCCGGGTCGTCGTTCAGGTCACCCATGATGATGATTTTAGCCTTCGGGTCGGTACGGTATATCGAGTCGCAGATACGCATGCTCAGCATCGCTGCCGTGTCACGGCCGGGACGGCTTGACAACTCGCCGCCGTAACGGCTCGGCCAGTGGTTAACGATGATGTGTATCTTCTCCGGGCTGCCGTCGCCTAACAGATAACCGGATACCAGCAACTGCAAACGGGTCTTGATGACTCCGCCGTCTGCGTAATGAGCCTTCAACTCGTAACCGTTCACACGGCTCGGCTTGAACAGCGTGGTGTCGTACAGAAATCCTACATCCACACCACGGCGGTCCGGACCTTCCAGTAGGATAGGTTTGTATTTACGGCCGTATTGGCTGTTCGTCTCGGCGCACAGGTCATACAGACAACCGATGTTCTCTACCTCGGCCACACCTACGCACGCGGCGCCGCGAGGGTCATAATCCGTACCTAACTGGGCTACGGCATAACCCATTTTCTTAATCTTATTCTCGTACTTGTAACTTGTCCATTTCATTCCGCCGTCCGGCAGGTACTCATAGTCGTTCTTGCCCTCGTCATGAATGGTGTCGAACAGGTTCTCCAGGTTGTAAAACGCAATACAACGAACGTATTGCGACTGCTGCTCCGCACGCAGAGGAGCACCAAGCATCAGCAGCACTGCTGCCACATAAATTAGTGTGTGTTTCATAGATTATTGATGTGTAATATATTTTCTTTTATTGTTATTCTTCGTCTCCCGACAAGCCTCGCATATTGTTATTCCTTGTGTATTATAACATCACTCGTTTTCTTCCACCAAGCAACGCATTATTGTTATTCCTCGCATATCATATACAACGCGCCACCATCTCTATGTCTTCCATCAAGCAACGCATTGCTGTTATTCTTTGCGTTTCTACAAGCCCCGCACCGCCGTCACTCGTTGTGTTTTAATGAGTAATGTGTTGCCGCAACTCTTTTGCGTTGCAAAATTACCAAAAAAAAATGATATACGCAAATTTGCATGCCATTTTTTCGTAAAAATTCCATTTTTACACACTTTTATTGATTTTGCTTCGTTTTTTCATCACTTTTCTTTTCTTCCGTCCACCCTCTCACTCTTTCTCTCCCCTCTCCTTCCATTGTCCCCTCTCCATTCCTACTCCATTCTTTCTCCCTCTCGGCAGGGGAGAACCTGGGTAAGCCCAAAATCGTCCCGATTTCGTGCTATTTTCGTTCCCTTACCATAGGATAACCATACCATATCCATAGGATACCCATAGGATAAAACATCTTGTTTTGCATTTTTGTCGCTTTTACTATATTATATATGAATATATAATATACATTTTGTGATGAGATTTTTTGTTTGCATATGTCATTTTTTTTCTGTACCTTTGCACCTGCAAAGGTTTTTTAACAACATTTTTCAACTAAACAACTCTACTAAATCGTAAATTTCTAAGGTTATGGCAAGTGTAAACAAAGTAATCCTTATCGGCAACGTTGGCAATGATCCTGAAGTTCGTTATCTAGACCGCGGCGTTGCAATCGCTACTTTCAATCTGGCAACTACTGAGCGTGGCTATGTTATGCAGAACGGCACTCAAGTTCCCGATGTCACCGAGTGGCACGCTATCGTTCTCTGGCGCAATCTCGCCGAGTGGGCGCAGCAAAACGTACGCAAGAGCATGAAAGTGTACATCGAGGGAAAACTCAAAACCCGCACATGGGAAAAAGACGGACAAATCCGACGCAAAACGGAAGTGGTCGCTGAGAACATCCAGATTCTCTACAAACCCGAACAATACCGCTACAACGGCGACAAACGTACTCCGGCGGACGAAGAAATCAACGACCAGGCTATCGACAACGAGGCTTTCGACCAGAACGAGAATCAAGAGCAAAACCAGCAGCAGGGAGGTATCTTCAACGGACTCTTCAACCGCTAATACCCCTGCGCTCCACCTGATAACACACCTGAAATGGACAACAAGGAACGATACATACAGTGGGTCGCGCAGCAGGATTATATACCTGTATTCATGACGCCCTGGTGGCTCGATGCCGTTTGCGCGGGCAAGGAATGGAATGTTCTCCTCGCCGAGGATGAGCAGGGAAACATCCAAGGCGCCATGCCGTATCTCTTGCGCAAGCGCGCGTGGTACAAATATATTATTATGCCCCAGCAGACGCAAATCGGCGGCATTTGGGTCAACTCCGAAACCACTGCGGACAGATGGGCCACGGCCGAGGTGTGCCGCAAAATCAAGGAGCAACTCGACGGAATGGGACTCGCCTATTACTACCAGCAGTACCTGCCAGGAAGTCTCTGTGTGGACGCCATGAGGGCATTGGGATTCAAAACACGCGAACGAGTCACATACCGTGTAAACGACCTGAGCGATTTGGACGGACTGATTGCCTCTTTCTCGAAGAACAAGAAGAGACAGCTCCAGAAAGCGCTCAGTCTCCATGCTGAACGCGGCAAAATGGATGCAGAGGAATTCTTCCGCTTCCACCGGCATTGCATGGAGGTCCGCAAACGCAAACTGTCTTATTCTCGCGAGTTTCTCCTCGTCCTCGAACGCAAAGCGCGCAGAAACGGTCAATGCGAGATTCTCACGGTTTGCAATGCAGACGGGGTTCCTTACGCCGCGGCGTTCCTTGTGTGGGACAAAAACTACATGTACTACCTCATCCCTGCGCTCGACTCCACGTTCAGCGACTCCGGAGCCGGAGCACTTCTCGCTCTGGAGGCTATGAAACTTGCGCGGGAGAAACATGTCCTCTTCGATTTCGAAGGCTCTATGGACCGTGGTACGGCCAAGCACTACAAACAGTTCGGTAGTATTCCTGTCACCTATTTCAGCGTAGAGAAATACTATAAGCCGCTCTTCCGCCTCGCTATCTGGTTCCAACGCCTCCGGGAATGGGGTATGAGATAATAGTAACGAATGTACAACGAGAGATAGAAAAGCGTATCTCCAACCGATGAAATTCGTACATCAATCGTACATCAATCGTACATCGTAAATTATTAAATCGTAAATTGAAAGTCCTCTTTCTCACACCTTGGTATCCGTCACCGAAGGACGCGATGAGTGGTCTCTTCGTGCTGAAGCACGTAGAGGCGGTCCGTGCGCAGGGTGTGGACGTGCGCGTCATCTTCTCGCAAGGCTGGGGCGATATGTGGAGGCAATGGCGGACACTCCGCCGCGAAGGATGGATGCCGGATCTCGTACAACTGAACGTCATTCAGAAGCAAGGACTCCTCGCTCTCTGGCTCAAACACCGATACGACATTCCGTATGTCATCATCGAACACTTTGCCGGCTATCTGCCGGTTAATAATAGTGTTTCCGCACATGGGCTGCATACCGCATTCATGCGCCATGTATGCAAAAACGCCGAAGCGGTAATGCCCGTCAGCGAGAAGTTGCAAAAAGCCATGCAGGCATTAGGATTTCAAGCGAAAAGATGGCAACTCATCGACAACGTGGTAGATGATTTCTTCTTCGACATACCGAAGCATCGAAACAATCGCGACCATTCGGGGGTGAATAATACCGATTTGTCGGACCATCGGAAGATTCTCTTGAATATAACCTGTTTCGATGAACGGGCGAAGAATGTGAAAGGCCTGCTCCGGGCCGCAAAAATGCTGAGCGAGAGACACCGGGACTGGCAGTTGGTCCTCGTTGGTACGGGCATAGACTATAAGGACGTTCGCGCGTACGCAGACTCACTTGACCTTCCCGAAAACCTCTTGCGCTGGACAGGCGAACTGACACCGCGGGAGGTGGCGGAAGAGATGGCTCACGCAGACGCCTTTGTGCTCTCCAGCCGATACGAAACATATAGCGTTGTGCTCGCAGAAGCCGCTGTTGCAGGATTACCTGTTCTCTCCACACCCGTTGGCATCGCAGAGGAAACAGCCGACATCATCGTACCGCAAGAAATCGCTCAATACAAACCGGGCAAGTTTGCTGAATTCATAGAGAGCATCCTTTGGAATAAATCTGTCACAGGTCACCAATCACCCCTTACCGATCGGTTTACCGCCGCCGCAATAGGAAAGAAATTGATAGAGGTGTATGATAGCTGTTTGCATCACGACATATAACCACGAGCTCTTTATTGCGCAAGCCATAGACAGCGCACGTATGCAGCAATGCGAAGAACCGATTCGTATCTATGTCGGTGATGACGCATCTACTGACGGTACAAAAGCCATCTGCGAACAATGCGCAAAACAGGACAAACGGATTGTCTATATCCGCAGGGAACGGAATATGGGCCTCGTGGACAACACCATAGACCTTTATCGCCGTATCATGGACGATAACTGCGATTTTATCGCAATGCTGGATGGAGATGACTTCTGGATAGATGCCAATAAATTACAGTTGCAGATAAACTATCTTCGTTCTCACCCGGAATGTGGCTTTGTACACACTAACGGGCGCACTTTCTCCGGTAGTAATAAATGGACCTTCGGGCAACGTCAAGGCGTCTATGGACTGGACTCGCCGGGTTTTGCCAACTGCACAGTCGTTTTCCGGACAGAACTCCTGGAGAAGAGCATATTAGATGAGATAGAAGCACAACATTTCCTATGGCTGGACTACCCGCTGTACGGCATTTTCTACCAAAAGACGAATTGGCACTACCTGCCGGTAGAAACCGCTGTTTGGAGAGACCATACATCCGTGTCACAGCCCAAAACGGCACAGGCAATCTTGGCCTTACGCGAGGAGAAATGCCGGATGTGGAAATGGCTCGATTCGCAATTCCCTGGCAAAACAGGTTATTCTGCCGGAAAAACAGAAGATTATTTATACGAGCAGCGGCTAAATCTGATATACCAATTTGACGACCGATCATTAATCACTCCGGCACTGCTAAAGCAGTATCATCCCAAAAAATGGAAACAGAGGGTAAAACAATTAGGGCTGAAAAGCGTAGTATTCTATACCATTTTACAAAAAATATCACTTTTTATTTGCACAATTCAGCAAAAAGTTGTACCTTTGTAGCCGATTTTGAGTTTTTATGCCTACGGGCATATGGGACAACGACCTAAAAAACACAAGTATATGCAAGTTAAGAAATCTGAAAATGCCAGCTTGGAGCATGACAAACTCATCTATGTTTTGATGGGATTTGTTTTCGTGCTCAGTCTATGCTACGTAGCGCTGGAATGGACCGAGAAAGAGGTTACAAAGTATGAGGTAACCGACACTGAGTTCCAGTTTGAGGAAGAAATTGAAATCCAACAGACCTCTCAGGAAACGCCTCCCCCTCCCCCACCCCCTGCTGTTCAAGAGGTAGAGGTGCTCAACGTCGTTGAGGACGACAAAGAGGTGGAGACCATCGAGGTGAACACCGAGGACGACAAGGAAACCGAAGTCGTTATCGCTGCGCCGGTAGAGGCTCCGGAAGAGGAAGAGGAAGAAGAGGTTGTCTTCGTCGTTGTGGAGAAGATGCCTGAATTCCCCGGAGGACAGCAGGCCCTGTTCAAATACCTGAGCGAGAACGTTAAATACCCGGTTATCGCACAGGAGAATGGTATCCAAGGTCGTGTTATCTGCCAGTTCGTCGTAAACCGTGACGGCTCTATCGTTGATGTAGAAGTCGTTCGTTCCGGTGGTGACCCCTCACTCGACAAAGAGGCGGTGCGTGTCATCAAATCGATGCCGAAATGGAAAGCCGGACAGCAGCGCGGTAAACCCGTTCGCGTGAAATATACAGTGCCGGTTAACTTCAAATTACAATAACAAAATCCTCGTAATTACGTAATTACGACATTACGTAATCCTATGGAGTTGGCTCACAGAGATATAACCTACTGCAAGAATGTCGGCGCTAAGCGTGCCGACATTCTTCGTAATGAACTCGGTGTCCGCACCGCGATGGACTTGGTGCGCCAATACCCGTACAAATACATCGACCGCAGCAGGTTCTATCGCATTGCCGAACTGGACGACGAAGATACATACGTCCAGATTATCGGAGAAGTCACCGAATGGCATACTGTCGGAATCGGAAAAGCACAACGGCTCAGCGCCACATTCTTTGACGGGACACACCAATGCGAACTGGTTTGGTTCAGAGGCGTACAATACGTCAAACTCCAACGGGGAGTCAAATATCTCCTCTTCGGAAAACCAAGCCGCTTCAATCATACATACAACTTTGTACATCCGGAACTGACCCCATGGGACAAAGTCACTCCGGAAATGACACAAGGCCTCGAACCGTACTACAACACCACGGAGAAGATGAAACGCATCAACCTGAATTCAAAGGCTATGCGTGGCATCATAGCTGACCTGATGCCGGAAGTGAGAATGGGTGTTCCTGATACCATGGGTGCGGACATCTTGCAACGATATCGTTTGATGAGCCTTACGGAAGCGCTGCTCAATGTACACTTCCCGCGCGACATGCAAACCATGCAAAATGCACGCGCAAGGCTGAAATTCGAAGAACTGTTCTATATTCAGTTGCAGATTTTGCGCCAGATGAAACGGCGTGAAATGAATGCAGGATTCAGAATGCCTTTGGTCGGACAGCGTTTCCATGCCCTGTATAAATGTCTGCCTTTCGACTTGACCAACGCGCAAAAACGAGTCATTCACGAGATTCACGACGACTTGAAGTCCGGCAAACAGATGAACCGCCTCCTTCAGGGAGATGTCGGTAGCGGAAAAACATTGGTTGCTCTGCTATGCTGCCTGCTCGCAGTGGACAATGGTTTCCAGACCTGTATAATGGCGCCTACGGAAATCCTTGCCAACCAGCATTACGAGACATTGCGCCATTTCTTGGCGCCGCTGGGAAATAGTGTTAACGTCGGACTGCTCACCGGCTCGACTACCAAGAAGCAACGCGAACCGTTGCACGAAGGACTGAGAAACGGAGAGATAAATATTCTGGTCGGCACGCATGCGTTGCTGGAAGACGAGGTGCAATGGCGCAATCTGGGACTGGTCATCATCGATGAGCAACACCGTTTCGGCGTGGCGCAACGGGCCAAACTATGGACCAAGAGCCGCAAGGACAACAGTTCCTCTGCCGTTGATGCACCGCATATTCTGGTTATGACAGCAACGCCTATCCCGCGTACATTGGCCATGACGCTCTACGGAGACTTGAGTGTCAGCATAATCGACGAACTGCCACCGGGACGCAAACCGGTACAGACCGTTCATTACCAACTCAGCCGCCGCGCACAAGTGTATAGTTTCGTACGAAAACAAATCGAACAAGGAAGGCAGGTTTACGTGGTGTTCCCATTGATAAAGGAAAACGAGAAACTCGACTTGCAAGACCTGCAAAACGGGTTCAACGAATTGTGCGAAGCCTTCCCCGAATACCGTATCTCAATGGTGCACGGGCAAATGAAAGCCGCTGACAAAGACCTGCAAATGCAACGATTTATCTCCGGTCAGACACAAATACTCGTTGCCACTACGGTTATCGAGGTGGGAGTAAACGTACCGAACGCATCCGTCATGATTATACAAAATGCGGAGCGGTTCGGACTCAGCCAGTTGCATCAACTGCGCGGACGTGTCGGACGTGGTGCGGATCAGAGTTACTGCTTATTGCTCACGCGCACAGAATTGACCAAAGACACACGAAAACGAATGGACATCATGGTAGCTACCAACGATGGTTTCCGCATTGCCGAAGCAGACTTGCAGCTCCGGGGCCCCGGTGATTTGGAGGGCACACAGCAATCCGGACTCCCGTTCGATTTGCACATAGCGAATCTGGCTACGGACGGACAACTGCTGACGCTCGCCAGACAGGCTGCTATGGAGATTCTGGATGCCGATCCACTACTCGAAGACGAACGTAATCGCATCTATAAAAGGCAATTGGACATTCTGCGGATTGAAACGCATAATTGGGGCGATATCAGTTGATTTCTCCGCTTTTTAATACTTATTTTAAAACTTTTTTCAAAAAAAAGCATAAAAATTTTGCGTATATCAAAAAAAAGCAGTACTTTTGCAGCCGCTTTTGACAAAAAAGCCAGCCCAGGTGGCGGAATTGGTAGACGCGTTGGTCTCAAACACCAATGGGAAACCGTGCCGGTTCGATCCCGGCCCTGGGTACACGAAAGGAGGTGTATGCAATGATTATCGTTCCTGTAAAAGAAGGTGAGAACATCGAGCGCGCGATTAAGAAATTCAAACGCAAATTCGATAAGACGGGTGTCGTTAAGGAGCTCCGTCGTCGTCAGCAATTTGACAAACCGAGTGAGTTGAAGCGCATCAAGATGGCACATGCTAAATATGTGCAATCGTTGCACGCTAACGACGATAAATAAAGTCTCTTAAAGACAAATGTGTTCTGCCCGAACGGGCGAACCGATGAATAGGGATGCCGATTGTGAAAAACGATCGGCATTCTCTGTTGTCAGATAGACGCAAGTGCCATTTTGTGACAACTGTGAACGATACTCTCCGTGACGCAACAGATAATCGGCAAGACTGTCCGCCACCAGTGTTCCTTGCGCTACAATCCGTACATTTTTCGCATGTTCGGATGCCCATTTTTCTATTTTGGGAAGCAGTAACGGATAGTGGGTACATCCCAACACAAGCGTATCTATCTGCGGATCCTCAGCATAAATAGCATGCAAATACTTGTCTACAAAATAATCCGCCCCGGCGTTCTCATATTCGCCCGCTTCTACAATAGGCACCCATAGAGGACAAGCCTGTTGACTTATAGTCAGCACACGGGCCGGAGAAGAGATTTTCTCCAACTCCAGAACATACGACTCCGAACTCACTGTTGCGGGGGTGGCCAGGACGCCTATATGTCCCGTTTGCGTCATTTCCGGTACCACCTCCACTGTAGGTCTGATTACGCCCAAAACATTCACTTTCTGCCCTTCAGGACGGAGGGCGTTGATTCGAGGCAGGTCTTTTTGTTGTATAGTGCGAAGCGCCTTGGCGGAGGCTGTATTACATGCCAAAACCACCAAAGTACATCCGCGTGAGAACAAGAACTCCACCGCCTGCAGTGTATAGCTGTATATCACGTCGAAAGAATGCGTGCCGTAAGGGGCACGCGCGTTGTCCCCCAAATACAGATAATCGTATTCCGGCAACCGCCGGCGCATTTCGCGTAGGATGGTCAACCCTCCATAACCGCTGTCAAAAACACCTATTTTCATTACTGACGGCTATATTATCTTGCAAAATCTGCTGCAAAAGTACTAAAAAATTTGCACATGTCAAAAAAAAATTGTAATTTTGCACGCCAATTATAGAATAATTGAATAATTGTGCCTGAAAGAAGGAATAAAAACTAAAAACATACGCATATGAAATTTAATGTATCGAGTTCGAAATTATTTTCGCAATTGCAGGCTGTAAGCCGTGTTATTAACAGCAAGAATGCGCTTCCGATTTTGGACGACGTGTTGTTTGACTTAGTAGGAAACGAACTGACCCTAACCGCCTCCGACGGAGAGACCACCATCCGTACGAGCCTGGAGGTAGAGGCTGTCGAAGGTTCAGGAAAAGTCGCTTCCGCTGCCAAACTGTTGTTGGAAACCCTGAAGGAGTTTTCAGAGCAACCTCTGGCGTTCAATATTGACGAGCAGAATTTTGCGGTAAACATGGTGAGCCAAAATGGTACGTATTCGTTTGTGGGTGTCAACGGCAATGAATATCCCGAAATGCCGAAAGCCGAGGAAAACGCACAGCAATTCAGTCTGAATGCGAAAGTACTGCAAAGTGCTATCGAGAAGACAATATTCTGCACCGCAGATGACGAACTCCGTCCTGTGATGAATGGTATTTTCTTCGACATAACACCGGAGCAGGTCACTATGGTTGCTACTGACGCTCACCGTCTGGTACGGTACATCAACACCAGTGTCACCGCCGGTGTCAGCGCCAGCTTTATTCTTCCGAAAAAACCGGCAGGACTTCTGAAAAATATTTTGGCGAAAGAGGATAGTGATGTTCAAGTTACATTCGGTGCACAAAACGCACGCTTTGAGTTTGGAAAAACCATTATCGTTTGCCGCCAAATCGAAGGACGTTTCCCGAATTACAATGCCGTTATACCGCAGGCCAACCAGAATGTTGTCACCGTGGACCGTCAAACACTCATCAACGCTTGCAAGCGCGTAGCTGTGTTCGCTAACAACGGTACTGCGCAACTGCGCCTCGCTTTGAGCGAAAACCAAATCAAGATATCAGCGCAAGACATTGACTTCTCTACCAGCGCAGAGGAAACCATTTCCTGCTCATATGCCGGCATTCCTATGGCTATTGGATTCAAGGCTCCGTTCCTTATCGACATCTTGTCGTCTATCGCATCTGCGGATGTACAACTCAAGTTGGCCGATCCCGCACGTGCAGGTTTGATTCTGCCTGCCGAGAACGAGGAGAACGAAGACGTATTGATGCTTTTGATGCCAATGCTGCTCAACGACTAATATGAGTTATCGCAAGTTAACATCACAGGAGATTGAGCAACTGCAGAAACAAGGTTGTTCAGCTACTGACTGGGAAGAGGTGGAGGTAGCAGAGGCTTTTGAAACGCAATTCGTCCGCGAAGTACGTTTCTCCGGCCACAACCGTTTGGGTGTTTTCCGCCGCGAAATAGCTATGCCCGGCGGACTCATCGTCCATTCCGGTATATACAACGCTACGCTGCACAACTGCGAAGTAGGAGACGATTGCCACCTGTACAACATACACAACTATATCGCCAATTACCGCATTGGTAATAATTCCTGCATTGAGAATGTCAATGCTATCTTGGTGGACGGGCGTTCTACTTTTGGCAACGGCGTGCGTGTGCCGGTCATGAACGAAGGTGGAGGACGGGAAATTCCTATCTTTAACGAATTGTCCGCCAGTTTGGCATACATACTGACGCTCTACCGCCATCGTCCTAAGATGATCAGCGAACTGGAACGCCAGATTGACGAATACGCTGACGCACAAGCGGACACTGTCGGACATATTGGTTGCCACGTACGAATCCTGAATTGCGGTTCTATCAAGAACGTAAAAATCGGAGACTATGCCGAACTGACAGGTGTCAGCCGTCTGAAGAACGGAACCATCAACTCGAATGCTGATGCACCGGTACGGTTGGGCAGCGGCGTGAAATGCGCTGATTTTATTATTGCTTCCGGAGTGGAAATAGGCGATTCCACGTTGGTGGAGAAATGTTTTGTCGGGCAGGGATGTATTTTTGACAAACATTATTCCGCCGGAGAGTCACTCTTCTTCAGCAACTGTCAGGGAATGCACGGCGAGGCGTGTGCAATCTTCGCCGGCCCGTATACCGTCACGCACCATAAGTCCACCCTGCTCATAGCCGGTATGTTCTCTTTCCTGAACGCAGGCTCCGGCAGCAACCAGTCCAACCACATGTACAAACTCGGACCTATTCATCAGGGAATTGCCGAGCGGGGAGCCAAGACTACCAGCGACAGTTACCTGTTATGGCCCAGCAAGATAGGTGCGTTCTCTCTGGTAATGGGACGCCACACACACCATGCGGACACCTCCGACCTGCCTTTCTCGTATCTGATAGAAAACCACTCGGAGAGTTATCTCGTCCCGGGAGCCAACCTGCGAACCGTAGGTACTATTCGCGATGCGCAGAAATGGCCGAAACGTGACAACCGCAAGGACCCGCACCAACTGGACCAAATCAACTTCAATTTGCTCAGCCCCTATACTGTACAGAAAATGTGGCGAGGCAGAGAAGTGCTGGACGAGCTGCAGAGTCTGAGTGGCGAGAACACAGAGGTATACGGTTACAAAAACTGCAAGATTCGCAACTCTTCGCTTCGTCATGGAAGGGATTTGTACACTATCGGTATTCAGAAGTTCCTCGGAAACAGTTTGATAAGCCGCCTCGATGGCAAATCATTCGATTCCATGAAGGATGTGCGTGAGGCTTTGCGCCCCGACAGCCCCATCGGTTTGGGAGACTGGGTGGATATGGCAGGACTGATTGCACCGAAAAGCGAGATAACAACCTTGCTGAACGAAATAGAGAACAAACAGCTTTCGCTGACGGATATTCAAAAACGTCTGGTAGAAATGCACTCCAATTACTATTCATACGAATGGACTTGGGCGTTGGACAAACTGCAACAGGTTTGGAACTGCAGTGTGGAGGAGGTCAGCAAAGAAATGCTGATTGACACAGTGAATATCTGGCAAGAAGCTGTTATACGTTTGGACCACATGGTCTATGAAGATGCACGCAAAGAGTTCGACCTCAACAGCCAAACCGGTTTCGGCGTGGATGGCGATCGCGAACAAGCGGAAGCCGATTTCGAGGAAGTGCGCGGCAGTTTCGAGTCCAACTCATTTGTAAAAGCCGTTTTGGAACACATAGAGAGAAAGTCAGCTCTCGGAGAAAAGATTTGTACTTCTCTGGCTGCCGTGAAGGAATGATGCCCAAAGGCTGACCTGCAAGCAAATTGTGAATAAAGCGAAATTAACCATATTAGGCTGCGGAAGCGCCAAACCGACGAAGACGACCTCTCCGTCCGGACAGTTGTTGCAAATCAACGACAAAGCTTTTCTGCTGGACTGCGGAGAAGGGGTGCAGTTGACCATGCAAAAACTGGGCGTCCACACCGGCAGGTTATACAATATCTTTATCACTCATCTCCACGGAGACCATTGTTTCGGTCTAATCGGCTTGCTGACCACGCTCTCTATGCTCAAGCGCACCCAGCCCATGCATATTTACGCCCACCCGGACTTGCAGAAACTGCTGCAGCCCCTGCTGGACTACCACTGCGCGGACCGGCTCTACGAGATTGTATTCCATCCGATCAACCCGCGTAAGCACGAGGTTATTTATCAGGACCGGACCATCAGCGTAGAGACCATTCCGCTGAAGCACGGAGTGCCTTGTTGCGGATTCCTCTTCTCCGAAACCCATCGTGTCAAATGCGACGACAACACTTTCCAGCGCGTCACTCGCAAACGATACGCCTACTGCACCGACACGATGTACAACGAGAAGATTGTGCCAATCATACAGGGTGTGGACCTTCTTTTTCACGAATCTACATTCCTCCAAAGCATGACGGAAAGAAGCCGCGAAGTGAAACACTCTACGGCGGCCGATGCGGCTACTATCGCCCAAAAGGCAGAAGTCGGACAACTGCTAATCGGCCACTATAGTGCCAGGGTGGAAGACCATAGTTTGTTTTTGCAAGAGGCACAACCCGTTTTCGCCAACGTTACACTGGCGGAAGAAAACAATATAATTGAATTCTAAGATGGCAAAAAACACCATACAATATGTTTGTTCCTCATGCGGAGCCAAAGCGCCGCAGATGCTGGGCCGTTGCCCTGTCTGCGGAGAATGGGGTACGTATGAAGAAGAGGTCATCGTGGATTCAAAGTCCGCCACACATAGCCGTCTCAGCCTGCGCAACGGTTCGGATAATACTCCGAAACGGTTGCAGGAAGTGGTTGCCTCCGAAGAGATGCGTATTGACATGCAGGACGGAGAACTGAACCGTGTGCTGGGAGGAGGATTAGTCCCAGGCAGTCTGGTTCTGCTCGGCGGAGAGCCCGGAATAGGCAAGTCCACTCTGGCGCTGCAGGTGCTGATGCGAATGGGCGAAAGGCGGACGTTTTATGCCAGCGGAGAAGAGAGCGCACGGCAACTCAAACTGCGCGCAGAACGACTGACAGGCAATGCGGAGAACCTGTATATTTGCAGCGAGACATCGCTCGAACGCATCCTGGAGCAAGTCAAACAGATTGAACCGGAAATCGTAGTCATCGATTCCATCCAAACAATCGGGACAGAAAACACCGAAGCCACCATCGGCAGTTTGTCGCAGGTACGCGAATGTGCCACACGTCTCATGGAATTTGCCAAGACACGCAATATCCCGTTCATCATCATCGGTCATATCAACAAAGAAGGTGCACTGGCCGGTCCGAAAGTGTTAGAGCACATCGTAGATACAGTCCTGCAATTCGAGGGCGACCAACAATATATGTATCGTATTCTGCGGGCTCAAAAGAACCGCTTCGGCTCCACAGCCGAACTAGGAATCTACGAGATGCAGCAGAACGGTCTGCGAGAAGTGAGCAACCCCTCCGAGTTATTGCTCTCCACCGCTCGCGAAGGGTTGTCAGGAATAGCCATCGCTGCGGCTGTCGAGGGCGTACGGCCCTTCCTGATTGAGATACAGGCGCTGGTCTCCTCCGCCGCCTATGGTACTCCGCAACGCTCTTCCACCGGATTTGACGGACGAAGACTGAACATGCTGCTTGCCGTACTGGAGAAACGTATTGGATTCAAACTGCTGCAAAAAGATGTGTTCCTGAATATTGCCGGAGGTCTGCGCGTACAAGACCCCGCTATCGACCTGGCTGTACTGGCAGCTGTACTGAGCAGCAATATGGATATCCCGCTGGATGCAGGTACTTGCCTCTGCGGCGAAGTAGGACTCGCAGGAGAGATTCGCCCCGTCAACCGGATTGAACAACGCATCAGCGAAGCACAGAAACTCGGATTCGAACGAATACTGATTCCCGCGGGAATGAAGATTGACACCACCCGGTTCCGGATAAAAGTGGTGCCTGTAAGCAAAGTGACGGACGCATTCCGCCTACTGATAAAACAATGATTGAAATGCGGAAACGCTATTACACATATTTTCTAATCGCTATGCTTGCGCTTGCAAGCACAACGGTGCGTGCAGAGGAACGTCCTTACCTGTGCGAGATAGGTCTGCAGGCCGGCTGCGGCTACTATGTCGGAGATGCCACACCGCATATTTTCAACAATGTGCGCGAGGCATACGGACTCCATTTCCGATACAAGTTCACCAAACGGTGGGCGCTGCAAGTCAAGGCGATGGGGCATCGCATTACCGGCTCTGACTATACCATCCGCGGCGAGAAACTCGACACCAAATGGCAGAACCAGATGATTAACATCGACCTCATGGGAGAGTTCAATTTCCTGCGGTACGGTACTGCCAACCGTTTTGACAAACGCATCAAACCCTACACCCCGTATATTTTCCTCGGTGTCGGCGTGGGTGTTTACGGAGCAGATGCCAACAACAAACCGACGTTCAACCGTGTGGCTGCATACATCCCTCTGGGAATCGGTTTCAAATGGAAATTCGCCAACTGGTGCGGACTGAACATCGCTTGGCAACACAACATATATATCGCTGACAATCTGGAGAGTAGAGACGCACTGGACAACAAACACCAGTTGAACGGCTGGAACTGGATGAACTGCGATTTGACCGGACAATTGACGGTCGGCATAGTTTTTGAATTCGGAAAAGCGAAACGTGAATGCGTAATTTGCAACTACTAAAATCATGACATACAAGCAACAAATTGACACATCCCGCCTGCCGCGGCATATAGCTATCATCATGGACGGCAACGGTCGTTGGGCCAAACGGCAAGGTCTGGCACGCATGTTCGGCCATAAACAAGGCGTCGAGACTGTCCATAACATCACCGTGGCCGCTACCAAACTGGGGATTGAATATCTCACTCTCTACACGTTCTCTACGGAGAACTGGAACCGTCCCAAGGAGGAAGTAGACGCATTGATGACCCTACTGGTGGACACTATTGCCAAAGAGACCCCCACGCTGATGAATAACAACGTGCGGCTGCAAACCATCGGGGACTTGGACCGCCTGCCGGAAGGCGCACGCACCAAGTTTATGCAGTGTATTCAGCAGACAAGCCGCAACACCGGTTTGACCATGGTCCTTGCGCTCAGTTATTCCTCACGCTGGGAAATCGTACAAGCCGTGAAAAAAGCTGTCATAATGGCGCAAGACGGACAACTCAGAGAGGAAGAAATCAACGAGCAGAAAGTCGCCTCACTGATGACTACAAACGGCATTCCTGACCCAGACCTGCTCATCCGGACAAGCGGAGAATACAGAATTAGTAATTTCCTGTTGTGGCAGTTAGCCTACAGCGAACTATATTTTACAGATTGCCTGTGGCCGGAATTTACCGAGGAAGAACTGTACAAGGCCATCGTGGATTATCAAAAACGTGAACGTAGATTTGGAAAAACAAGTGAGCAAATTCATTAATATATTACTTTTACTGCTGCTCAGTCTGCCCGTCCGGTCGCAGACCGATTCCGTTATGCAGACGGATAGCACCGCGCAGACCGATTCCGTTGTGCAGACGGATAGCACCGCGCAGACCGGTTCGGTTGCACAGACAGACAGCGCTGCGCGGACGGCTGCACCGGAAATCGAATACTCGATGACTCGCAAGACATACGAGATTGCGTCCATTGAGGTGGAAGGAGCGGACAGCTATGAAGATTTCGTGTTAATCGGATTCTCCGGACTCGCCGTCGGAGACAAGATTGAAGTGCCCGGAGACCAGATAACCAAAGCTATCAAACGTTTCTGGAAACAGGGACTGTTCTCATCCGTCAAAATCAAAGCCAAGAAAATAGAGGGCGACAAAATATGGCTTGTCATCCAACTGGTCCAACGCCCGCGTGTCAGCGAGGTGCGCTACGAGGGATTGAAAAAAAGCGAGCGGGAAGACCTGGAAGTCAAAGTGGGTATACGGCAAGGCTCACAAATGACGCCTAACCTCGAGGATCATGCCAAAACGGTTATCAAGAAATACCTCGCGGAGAAAGGCTTCCACAACGCCGAAGTGAACGTGCTCCAGCAGAACGATCCGGACCATCCGGGATACGTGCGCGTGCTGCTCGCCATCGACAAAAAAGCCAAAACAAAAGTCGGTAAAATCTACCTAACCGGCAACAAAGCACTGACGGACCTGCAAATCAACAAAGCGATGAAGAAGACCAATGATAACAACATCATCAACCTCTTCCGCACCAAGAAATTCGTTACCGAGGAATACGAAAAAGACAAGCAGGCAGTCATCGAGAAATACAACGAGTACGGTTATCGCGATGCTTACATCGTCGCGGACTCTGTGGTTCCGAATCCGGAGGACCCGACCAGAGTGGATGTATACATGACCATCAGCGAGGGCGACAAATACTACATCCGCTCCATCAAATGGGTAGGCAACACCGTTTATCCGTACGAACTGCTGGATGCGACACTCGGCGTTAAACCGGGCGACGTGTACAACCTCAAGACACTCAACGACCGATTGCAGAACGACGACGATGCCGTCAGCAAACTATATACCGACCGCGGTTATCTATTCTTCAACATCGAGCCCGTCGAGGTGAACGTCGCCAATGACTCCATCGATTTCGAGATGCGTATGTACGAGGGCAAACCCGCTACCATCAACGAGATAAACATTGTAGGAAACACCCGTGTCTACGAGCACGTGGTGCGCCGCGAGTTATACACCAAACCCGGACAACTATACTCGCAATCGGACATCATGCGCTCGCTCCGAGAACTGGCACAGATGGGACATTTCGACCAGGAGAAACTGGTGCCGGACATTCAGCCGGATCCGGAAAACGGAACCGTGGATATCACCTACCAGTTGGAGACCAAATCGTCCGACCAGATTGAGTTCTCGCTGGGTTGGGGAGCAACAGGTCTGGTAGGTTCTCTCGGCCTCAAATTCACCAATTTCGCCATTCAGAACCTCTTCAACAAAAAAGCCTACCGTATCGTGCCGCAGGGTGAGGGCCAGACCTTCTCCATCAACGCGCGTACCAATGGTATTTATTATACATCGGCGTCTATTTCCTTCCTCGAACCGTGGCTTGGCGGTAAACGCCCGAACAGCCTCAGCGCAAGTATCTATTTCGCCAACCAGACCGGCTACTCCAGCCGCTACCAGAGAGCGTACCAGAACCTATACAACACCTACTCCAACTATTACAACTACTCCGGCAACAACAACTATTACCAGCAGTTGGCAGAATCAGAGGCGGACAAGGATAAATACCTCCGCACCTTTGGTGTTTCCATCGGTTATGGCAAGCGCTTGAGATGGCCTGACGACTATTTCTCGTTCTACGGCGAATTGAGCTACCAGATGTACATGATGAAGGACTGGGCCTACCTGCTTATCTCGAACGGTACGTCCCACAACCTCTCGCTCAACCTGCAACTCTCCCGTTCGTCTATCGACAACCCTATCTATACGAGACGAGGTTCGCAGTTCACGCTGGGTCTGAAGATAACACCGCCATGGTCACTCTTCAGCGGAAAAGACTATTCGCAGATGAGCAATTCGGAGAAATACCACCTGATTGAATACCATAAATGGAAATTCACCGGCAAGGTGTTCACTCCGCTTACCCGCGACAGCAAACTGGTGCTGATGACCCGCGCCGAGTTCGGTTATCTGGGTCATTACAACAAACACGCCAAATCGCCTTTCGAGTCCTTCTATATGGGTGGCGACGGTATGTCCAGCTATACCAGTTATTCCACCGAGTATGTCGCCATGCGTGGTTATTCCTCCGGTTCGCTCACGCCTTACGATGAGGCCACCGGACGTAACATGGGTTATCTCTACAACAAGTTCACCATGGAGCTACGCTACCCTATCTCTCTCGAGCAGTCGGCCACCATCTGGGCACTGGCTTTCATTGAGGCTGGTAACTGCTTCTCCGACATCCGGTACTACAACCCGTTCAACCTGAAACGCTCCGCCGGTGTCGGTGTGCGTATCTTCCTACCGATGTTCGGTCTGCTGGGTATCGACTGGGGCTACGGCTTCGACGAGATCAACGGCAGCAAGCAATACGGCGGCAGCCAATTCCACTTCGTCCTCGGACAAGAGTTGTAAATCATCCCGCAATAACGTAATCACGTAATAACGAAAAAAAACTGTTATGAAAACCAAATTGCACATTGTACTTTGTTTCATCGTTCTTGGTTTTGGCACGGCTTTTGCAAAAGACCAGTCAATAGCCTACATCGACATGAGCTATATACTCAAAAACCTGCCGCAATACGAGCAGGCGAACGAGCAGCTGACCATGCTCTCCAAACGCTGGCAGAAGGAGATTGACGCAGCGCAACAGGAAGCACGCGTAATGGCTACCAACTACCAGACAGAGCAGATTTTCCTCTCCGAGTCCATGAGACAGCAACGGGAACAAGAAATCGTCAAAAAGGAGCAGGAGGTGCTGGAACTCAAACGCAAGTATTTCGGTCAGGATGGCGAGCTATACAAGAAACGGGAAGCGCTCATCAAACCCATCCAGGACGAGATATACAACGCAATCCAGGACCTGGCGGGAGAGAAACGTATCGACTTGGTCAAAGACCGTTCGGCGGACCCTTCGCTCATATACATGTCGTCCAAACTGGACGTTTCGGACCAAGTGCTCCAAAAACTCGGCGCCAAATAAAGACAACTGTCAACCAATCATAACCATCAACCGCCCAGCCGGTTAGATAGAATAAACAACAAATATTTTATACAATGAAAAAAATTATTATCGCAATCATGTTGATTGCTCCGCTGGCACTCAGCGCACAGAAATTCGGTCACATCAACACGCAGGAACTCTTCGCACAAATGCCGGAGATGGCACAAATCAAACTCAAGATGGACACCATCCAGTCGCAATACGAGTCGCAATTGGCTTCCATGAACGAGGAGATTCAGAAAAAAGCGCAGGACTACCAGGCGCAGGAGGCAACCATGGCGGACGCCGTAAAACAAATCCGTCAGCAGGAGTTGCAGGAGATGCAGCAACGCATCCAGCTCTTCTACCAAACAGCGGAGCAGGACATCCAGAAGAAACAGCAGGAACTGCTGGCTCCCGTGCATGAGCGCATGACTAAAGCAATTAAAGCCGTAGGCGAACGCGAGGGATACACCTACATCTTCGATTCCGCCGCTATGGTACACATCGGCAACGACGCACAGGATGTCACACCCGCTATCAAAAAAGAACTCGGCATCAAATAATTACAAGTAAACCTATTAGTACGCTTTGTACATTGCTCATGGCAGACGGTTATTTAGAATCACACTATGCCGAGTATGAGAAAAAGAAGGCAGAGTGGCTAAAGAAGAAAAAAAAGTGGTCTTACGGCAAACAGCAGAGTAGCCCGACGCCCACTAAATGACCCAATAGTAAATGACCAAATAGTAAAAGGCTTTATGGTAGAAAAACTCCAACAGACCCTTCGCGATAGTGCAGCTGCGCGTTGGACGGTATTAGTGTTAGTGGCGTCGATGATGTTCTTCGCATACATGTTCGTGGACATTCTCTCGCCTCTGGCCTCTCTACTCAATGACACGCTGGGCTGGGACCAAGGTGTCTTCGGTACCTACGCCGCCGGCGAGTACCTGCTCAACGTCTTCGGTTTCCTGATTCTTGCCGGAATTATCCTGGACAAGATGGGAGTCCGTTTCACGGGCCTGCTCTCCGCATCGCTTATGGTACTCGGTGCAGCCATCAAGTACTGGGGTATCTCCTGGAGCGAAGCCAACACCGTAGAATGGCTCAACAGCTGGTGGACGGTAATGCCCGGTTCCGCCAAGATAGCGATGTTCGGTTTTATGATTTTCGGCTGCGGCTGCGAGATGGCAGGCACAACGGTCAGCAAGATTCTCGCCAAGTGGTTCAAGGGGAAGGAGATGGCGTTGGCAATGGGCTTGGAGATGGCAATCGCACGCGTCGGCGTGTTTGCAGCGATGTGGCTTTCGCCGATGATCAGCCACCATTTCGCAGTGGACGGCACCAACTCCGTGACCGCACCGCTGCTCTTCGCATCGCTTCTGCTCGTCATCGGACTGCTCAATTTCTTTGTCTTTACCATTATGGACAACCGCTTTGACCGTCAACTGGTGGCGGTTGGCGAGATGACCACCGAACACGACCCGGAAGAGGAGTTCCATGTATCCGACCTCAAGCAGATTTTCTCCAGCAAGATGTTCTGGATTATTGCGCTGCTGTGCGTGTTGTATTACTCCGCTATCTTCCCCTTCCAGCGCTTTGCGACGAACTTCCTTGAGGAGACGCTCTCTATCTCCAATGCGGAGGCTGCGGGACTCTTCAAATGGTTCCCAATCCTGGCAATGGTGCTCACTCCTTTCCTCGGAGCCTTTATCGATTACAAGGGCAAAGGTGCTTCGATGATGATGCTCGGCGCACTTATCATGATTGCATGCCATGGTATCTTCGCATTCGTGCTGCCGGCTTATCCCTCCAAGACCCTCGCGCTGATAACCATACTCGTGCTTGGCGTCAGTTTCTCGCTCGTGCCCGCCTCGATGTGGCCCTCCGTGCCGAAGATTATTGACGAGAAAGTGCTCGGATCGGCCTATTGCCTTATCTTCTGGGTGCAGAATGTCGGTCTTTGCCTTGTACCGCTGCTTATCGGCAAACTGCGTGTGGCTACCAACGGCTATTTCGTTCCGATGATTGTCTTCGCCTCTTTTGGCGTGCTGGCCTTCATCCTCAGCCTTGCCCTGAAAGTAGAGGACAAGCGCAAAAACTACGGACTCGAACTGCCGAATAAGAAGTAGTAAATGGTCCATGATTAATTTTACTCCCCAAAGAAGCGACCCTCACCGGCCGCTTCTTTTTGTCATTGAGCGCCGGCGTGTTTTGAAAGTCCGATAAAAGTTCGATAAGCCTCCGATAAAAGTCCGATAAAAGTCCGATCACTCGCATTCGGTGCCTTTTTCAAATCCGAGTGCAAACCGGTTTAGAAGCGGAGCAGGTTGTTTTTCAAATCCGGTACAAAGATAATAGCAAAACCTACTTTGGTGTTCCTTCCGAGGTGAAATTTTTTGTAAAAAATCATATTTTCTCCTTTCCTCTTTCCTTGTTTCGTTTCCCAAATCCGGTGCAAAGATAGCATCAAATTAACTTTAGTGTTCCTCGGAGAGTGAAAATTTTTGCAAAAAACGTATTTTTCATTTTTTCAACACAGGTAATTTATAGGACCGCTGCGCGTTCAGCCACATCACGCTTGATTGGTTTTTGATTCAGGAGTCAGGAATAAAGACTAACATGAGTCCGATAAACCTCCGACTAAAGTCCGATAAGAGTCCGATAAAGTTTTGAAAAATTCTCCCCCTTCCGTGCCACTGCATCGGACTTTTGTCATACTTTTGTTGTTTTGCAGTCATGCGCTTCCGGCAGCCGATGCCGCATGGTAAAGGACCTTGTTTATTATTCCGGCAAATGCCGGTTTATTTTTCTTCTTTTACCGCCAGCCAGCCGCTTCCCGCTTTGCCTTCTCGCCGCATGGCTCCGGATGAGCGTTAGCGGTCAGGACTTTTCTGAATTTCCGGCTTATATTTATATATATTGCTATGCAGATAAGTGGCTGGCTGGCTTTTTCTTTATTAATTTTCTTTGGTTACTTTCTTTTATCGGCTTTCTTTTTCAAAGCAAGCCTCT
>DGHR01000019.1:36337-72119 GCA_002392745.1 Bacteroidales bacterium UBA3843
ATCTGCTTCGCCGTATGCTTTTATCGGCTTTCTTTTTCGAAGCATGCCTCTAACGATCTGCTTCGCCGTATGCGTTTATCAGCTTTCTTTTTTCACCTCGCGTTCCACGAACGGGTCTCGGTAAAAAATCACGCTCATTTGCCGTGCGTGTCATTTTTATTTGCATATGTGCAAAAAAAGCAGTACCTTTGCACTCGCAAAGGTTTTAGACAAATGAAAGACTGGCATTTTCTGATAGATAATACGGACAGCCTGAAGGTGACGACCGATAGCCGCAAGGTGACTCCAGGATGTGTGTTCGTTGCCCTGAAAGGCGAACATTTCGACGGGAATGACTTCGTGGAGCAGGCTCGCCGCGACGGGGCCAAGTACGTAATCTGCGGCGAGGATGCATTAAGTGAGTTGCAGGACCTGGCACGTGCCTGGCGCGAATCGCTCGACATCCCCGTGCTCGGCATCACCGGCACCAACGGCAAGACGACAACCAAAGAGCTATGCGCCTCCGTACTCGCCACCCAATACCGCCTGCATTACACCCAAGGCAACCTAAACAACCAGATAGGCGTGCCGTTAACGGTACTGCAGATTACCCGTGCCCACCAACTGGCCATCATCGAGATGGGTGCCAGCCACCCGGGAGACATCCGCGAACTGGTGGAGATAGCCGAGCCGACCTGCGGACTCATTACCAATGTCGGACGGGCGCATCTACAGGGTTTCGGCTCGTTTGAGGGGGTACAGACCACCAAACGCGAACTATACGACTGGCTGGTCGCACACAACGGCACCATCTTCCGCAACGCCGACAACCCGTATCTGGAGGAGATGTATCTGTCAGCTTGCAAAGCAAGCGGTCTGTCTGAAAAACAGTCTCTCAGTGAAACGGTCTTATACCACACGGGTGTGATGCCGGAAGGAACCCATCTGGTAGGCGGCTACAATGCGGAGAATATCTCGGCGGCAGTATGCGTGGGACGCTATTTCGGAGTGCCCGAGGAGAAAGCAATGGAGGCCATCCGCGCGTATGTCCCCTCCAACAACCGTTCCCAACTGATGCAAACCCCACACAACACCCTGGTGGTGGATGCCTACAACGCCAACCCCACCTCCATGCAAGCCGCCATCGAAGCGTTTGGGAAAGACCCCAAAACAACGGATGTGTATATCTTAGGCGCCATGCGTGAGTTAGGCGAATACAGCCACCTGGAGCACCAGAACATCGTCAACATGCTTTTGGAGAGACGTGCCGAGCATGTGCTGCTCGTCGGGAATGAATACCGCCAGACCACCGCTCCCTACCTCATTCTGGACGATGTGGACGCACTATGCCGTTACCTGCAGAACAACCCCATACAAGGCGCACGCATTCTGCTGAAAGGCAGCCGGTCCAACCAATTGGAAAAAGCCTTACCCTATTTGTAAAGGTGAAAGGGGAAAGATGAAAGGGGAAAGTAAAAATTAAATTCGAAAGATGAAAAAAAGCAACAAAATACTATTATCACTATTCATAATAGTGCTCGCCGGAGGCATCGGCGTATTAGCCTGGCTCTACCTCTCGCAACGCCAGGAACTCAACGAGATGGTGGAGCAGATGACCATTGAGAAAGAAGAACTGAGAGAAGAGTATGAAGACCTGGCTATCCAGTTCGACGGATACCAGCAGATGGACATCCGCAACGATTCGCTGCAGGACCTGCTGAGCCGTGAGCAGCAACGCGTTCATGACCTGTTGGAGGAACTGCGTGTCACCAAAGCCACCAACGCACGGCGTATTGCCGAGTTGAAGAAAGAACTGGCCACCCTGCGCACCGTTATGCAGGACTATGTGCGCCAAATCGATTCGCTCAACCAGACCAACGCACGGCTCACCGAGGAGAACATACGCGTCAGCCAGGAGAATCAGCAACTGACACGCAACAACGAAGAACTGACACAGAGCAACGCACAACTCTCCGAGACCGTCTCGCGCGCCGCCATGCTGGAGGTGGCCGGTTGTACGCTCACCACCCTCAACAAACGCGACCACAAGACACGCATGGCAGGCCAGATACGCAAACTGCAATTCAACTACACCATCGACAAGAACATCACCTGCCCACCGGGAATGAAAGATATCTACATCCGCGTTACCGACCCCGAAGGCACACTGCTGAACGAGGACAGCACACACCTCTTCCATTTCGAGAGCGACGACATCCCCTACTCTGTCACCCAGCAGATTGAATACACCGGCGAGACATGCGAAGCCGTTTGCTACCTTGCGCTGGACGAAACGCCGATGAAAGGATTTTATACCATCGACTTTTTCTGCGAAGGAAACCTCATCGGCTCCTTCCCCATTCAGGTACGCAAATAACTTTTTTGCAAAAAAATTTGCATATATCATAAAAAAGCAGTACCTTTGCACCCGCTTTTCGTTCGCGAAAGCATAAATGTGACGAAGTTCGGATACATGTATCGTGCTTTTGTCACCATTGTTTAACCCGCATTTGCCCTATGCTCAAACAGCCAAACGGCAAATGACAAAATTGTAAATGCTTTTATGTATTTAACATCCGAGAAAAAAGCAGAGCTCTTTGCAAAGTATGGCAAAGACGCCAAGAACACCGGTTCGGCAGAGAGCCAAATCGCCCTGTTCACCTTCCGCATCAACCACCTGACCGAGCACCTGAAAGAGAACCGCAAGGACTTCGGTACAGAGCGCGCACTGACTGCGCTGG
This sequence comes from Bacteroidales bacterium UBA3843, assembly GCA_002392745.1. GTDB lineage: Bacteria > Bacteroidota > Bacteroidia > Bacteroidales > Paludibacteraceae > Colicola. Next base: position 39,058 of record DGHR01000019.1, read on the forward strand.
TTGGTAAACGCCGCCGTATGTTGGACTACCTCAAGGAGAAAGACATCGAGCGCTACCGTGCTATCATCAAAGAGCTCAGCATCCGTAAGTAATTTGCGGAATTTTTCAAGAAAAGAATGGCATACGCTTGCGTATGTCGTTTTTTTGTTGTACCTTTGTAGCCGAAACGAAAGGAAGGCATGAAACACTTACGGCACATAAGTCTGTTCATAGCGGTAATTATCGCTACAGCATTGCGTGCCGCGGTATATACGCCCGCTTCTCTTCCAAACCCGAAAGACGAAGACCGGCAGCATTATGTCGCCAATCCGGACGGTATTTTGCCAGACTCGGATGTGGTCTTCCTGAATCAATGTGCAGACAGACTGCAACGCCAGACCCAGGTGGAATTATGCGTGGTAGCGCTGGCTTCCATAGGAGAGGCAGACCCGTTCGATTTTGCCTACGAGCTCTTCCAGCGATGGGGCATTGGCGGGAAAGGGAAAAACACCGGCGTGCTGATTTTGTTTGCCGAAGAGAGCCACGATGTGCGAATAATGACCGGAGTGGGTATCGAAGGTGTACTGCCAGATGCAACCTGCTCCAAAATCATACATGATGAGATGATTCCCGCCTTCCGTCAAGGCGATTACGGAGGCGGACTATGCCTCGGAGCACTACGCATCTACAGCATATGCACCAATGGGGACGTTCCCGAAGAACTGCTGAATGCCAAGTCGGTCACCAACCGCGGCAAATATGCCGAAGACGAGGCATGGAGTGCCGAAGACTGGATTATTCTGGTGGCGTTGATTGTCTTTATAGCCATACTCATCTGGGCAAGCAGCAAGGGCAATAGGAACGGCCGCAGCGGCGGATACAGCAGCGGAGGAGGACCCGTCATCTTCTCATCCGGAGGCAGCTCTTTCGGTGGCGGAGGATCATTCGGCGGCTCATGGGGAGGAGGCTCCACACTGGGAGGCGGTGCCGGAGGGAAATGGTAGGTTGCTTTGCAACGCAAAAAAACAGAATGTGCGTATACAAACAGCGGCGAAGCCGCATAAACTAAAAAAAATAACAAACAAAAAACTACTCACAATGAAGAAATTAGTACCTTGGATTGTTGTATTGGGTATCCTCGCCATCATCGGCCTTTGGATTGCCAACGTGTACAACGGCTTTGTTGCCGCCCAAGAGGAAGTGGAGAGTGCCTGGGCGCAAGTGGAGAACCAATACCAGCGCCGTTCGGACCTGATTCCCAATCTGGTGGCAACCGTCAAAGGATATGCCACTCACGAGCAGGAGACGCTGGAAGGCGTTGTTGCAGCGCGCGCCAAAGCTACGCAAGTGACCGTTGACCCGACCAACATGACTACCGAACAACTGGCTGCATTCCAGTCCGCACAAGGCGAACTGAGCCAGGCTCTCGGACGACTCCTGGCCGTAGCGGAGAGCTATCCGGACCTGAAAGCCAACGAGAACTTCCGGGACCTGCAGGCACAATTGGAGGGAACCGAGAACCGCATAACCACTGCACGCAACCTGTTCAACGAATCCGCACGGGCATACAACACCTCTATCCGTCGTTTCCCGAACAACCTGATTGCCGGTATCTTCGGATTTGAGAAACGCCCCTATTTCGAGGCGGAACCCGAAGCACAAAAAGCGCCTAAGGTTGAATTCTGACATAAATGTGAGCAGAATAGCAAGATGATTGAGATAAAACCGTATATAGAGCACGCGGTACTGGTGGGACTCATCACACCGGACCAGCCGGATGAACGCACACACGAGTATCTGGACGAGTTGGCCTTTTTGGCTGACACGCATGGCATAGTGCCTGTCAAACGGTTTACACAACGGTTGGAACGCCCCAACACCTCTACCTATGTGGGAGAAGGCAAACTGGAGGAAATCCGGCAGTATATTGAGGATAGAGGACGTAGGGCACAGAACACCGATTCTCAGTCTGACAGCGAAGCGGTCTGTGCTCCTATAGACGTAGTCATCTTTGATGACGAGTTATCGCCGCGGCAGATTCGCAACTTGGAGAAGGAACTGAATAAAAAATTCTCCCTCCCCGGCGAGGAAGGACGGGTGGAAGTGCCGCCGGTCCGTGTCATCGACCGCACCATCCTCATCCTGGAGATTTTTCTCCAGCGTGCACAAACGAGTTACGCGAAAACCCAGGTTGAGATGGCACACTTGCAATACATGCTTCCGCGTCTGACACGCATGTGGAGCCACTTGGATCGTCAACGAGGCGGAGGCGGCACCAACCGCGGTATGGGAGAGACCCAGATTGAAGCCGACAAACGGGTTATCGGACAGCGTATCGCGCTCCTGCGCGAAGAACTGAAAAAGATAGACAAACAGATGGCCACACAGCGGCAGCACCGAGGCAAGATGGTTCGCGTTGCGCTGGTAGGCTACACCAACGTAGGCAAATCCACCCTGATGAACCTGCTCAGCAAATCAGATGTCTTTGCCGAGAACAAACTCTTCGCCACACTGGACACCACCGTACGCAAAGTGACCATCGACAATCTGCCGTTCCTGCTCTCCGACACAGTGGGTTTTATTCGCAAACTGCCCCACCACCTGGTAGAGTCCTTCAAATCCACATTGGACGAGGTGCGCGAAGCAGACCTACTCATCCACGTAGTGGATATATCCCACCCCAACTTCGAAGAGCAATACGAGGTGGTCGAGCAAACAATCAACGAGATTACATCCTCGCTCCAACCCTCCACTAAAGGGAAGGGAGAAAACCGGAGAGAAATTCCGGAGATTGTCGTCTTTAACAAGATTGACAATTTCACATATACGCCGAAGGAAGAGGACGACCTGACGCCCGTGCTACGTGAGAATCTGTCGTTGGAGGATTTGAAGAAAACCTGGATGGCACGACTGGGAGAAGACTGTATTTTCATCTCTGCGCGCAACAAAACGAATGTCGATGCCCTGCGCTCACTGATGTACGAACGCGTTAAAGCCATCCACGTGCAACGATACCCGTATAACGATTTTCTCTTCCAGAACTACGAAGAATAATAACTATTCATAATTAATAGCTATGCGAACCATAACAGAACAAGGACACACGTTTCAAGAATGGTTGTCGCCGGCAGCAATAGCCCGCGATGTAGACCAAGTAGCCGCACAAATCACCCGCGACTACCGTGACAAAGAGCCGCTTTTTATTGTGGTGCTGAATGGTGCGTTCATCTTCGCCTCCGACCTGTTGAGGCGAGTAGACCTGCATTGCGAAGTGACTTTTATCCGCGTTAGTTCGTATTGGGGAATGGCATCCACCGGCAGGCTGGAATTCATTGTGCCCTTGCAGCAGGTAGTCGAGGGACGGGATATAATTATCATAGAAGACATCATAGACTCCGGACTGACCATTCACCAACTCAAAGCACACCTGCGCGCAGAAGGAGCCACTTCTATACGAGTCGCCTCCATGCTCTTCAAACCCAATAAACTGGAGTACGATGATGCCAAACCGGACTATGTCGGTCATGAACTGACGGATGAGTTTGTTATCGGCTACGGACTGGATTTCGACGGTTTTGTCCGGAATCTGGATGCCATATACAAAGTCAAAGAATAAACAGGAACAATCGTTAATTTTTAAATCAATAATTTTAATTTCACTAATCACCATGAATGAAGAATTAAAAAAAGTAATGGAGGTTGCCGAGGTATGGACCAAGGAACCATTTGATGCAGAGACCCGTGCACAAGTCAAGGCGATGATGGATGCCGAAGACAAGACGGAGTTGATTGACGCTTTCTACCGTACGCTGGAGTTCGGTACAGGCGGTCTGCGCGGTATTATGGGACCGGGCACCAATCGAATGAACAAATATATTGTTGCCATGGCCACCCAAGGTTACGCCAACTACCTGTTGAAAGTGCAAAAAGAGAACGGCTTCCAGAACGTACAGAACGGCCGTGTAGCAGTGGTAGTAGGCCACGACTGCCGTAACAACGGTCGTATGTTCGCCGAAACGGTGGCAAACATCTTCTCCGCCAACGGTATTCAGGTATATCTGTTCGAGAGCCTGCGCCCGACACCGGAAGTGAGCTTTGCCATCCGCCACCTGAAATGCCAGGGAGGTGTGAATGTTACCGCCAGCCACAACCCGAAAGAGTACAACGGTTATAAGGCTTATTGGGAGGACGGTTCACAGGTACTCCAACCGCACGACCAAGGTATTATCAACGAAGTCAACAAAGTAACACTCGCTGATGTCAAATGGGAGGCAAACAAAGACCTCATCGAAATCATCGGCGGCGAGATGGATTATGATTACATGATGGCGGTGAAATCCGTCATGATTGACCAGGACTCCATTCTCCGTCAGAAAGACCTCAACATCGTTTATACACCGATGCACGGTGCCGGACGTCAGATCGTGCCGATGTGCCTCCGCTCATGGGGTTTCCAGAACATTCACGTAGTGCCCGAGCAGATGGTCATCGACGGTAATTTCCCGACTGTCGTTTCGCCGAACCCGGAGAACGCAGAGGCGATGACCCTCGGCATGAAACTCGGTACCAAACTCGGTGCGGACCTGGTTATCGCCTCCGACCCGGATGCGGACCGTATCGCTATCGTATGCCGCAACGACAAGGGTGAGTGGGTAATCATCAACGGTAACCAGACCAACATCATGTACCACTATTACATTATCAACAACATGAAGCGTCTGGGTAAGATGCGTCCCGACATGTATATCGTCAAGACTATCGTTACCTCCGAACTCATCCGCAAGATTGCCGATGCACAGGGTGTGACCCTCACCGACGAATACACTGGCTTCAAGTGGATTGCCAACCGTATTCGTATGTGGGAAGGAAAACGCAAATACATCGGTGGCGGCGAAGAGTCCTTCGGCTTCCTGCCGTATGATGCAGTACGCGATAAATGTTCGCCTTCGGCTATCTGCCTTATCTGCGAGATTGCAGCCTACGCAAAAGACAACGGCATGACCCTCTATGACTACCTGCTCAAGATTTACGAGGACTACGGTTTCCAGCGCGAGACAACCATCAACGTAGTTCGTCCGGGCAAAACAGGCGCTGAGGAAATCCAGCAGATGATGAAGGACTACCGCGCTAACGCACCGAAAGAAATTGCCGGCGAGAAAGTGGTAAAAATCAAAGACTTCAAACTCCTCAAGCAATGCGAACTCAAGGACGGCAAGTGGGTTGAGTCGGATTTCGACATGCCGCTGCATGCTACTTCGAACGTACTTCAGTACTTCACAGAAGGCGGTTTGAAGGTTTCCGTTCGTCCGTCGGGTACTGAACCGAAGATTAAGTTCTATTTCGAGATTCCAGTCAAATCCGGCAAACCGTTTACCGGTGCTGACTACGAGCGTTGTACCGCAGAAGCTGAAGCCCGCGTACCGGCTATCAAAGCCAGCCTCGGATTATAATTCCAACCGTGCAATAGTAGCCAATATACAAAAAAGCGGCCTTGTGAGGTCGCTTTTTTGTGCCTATTGCCGACAAAAGAAAAAAATATTTGCACATGTAAAAAAAAATGAGTACCTTTGTGCGACTTTTTAGGGTCTTAAAATTAACAGGACGCAAACGGCGTTCAAATCAACAATTTTTATCCCTCCGACGGCACGGAGGAGTCTTCCCCTCGGGATGCGTACATAACGCAGACCGAAGAGTGGAGACACTGAGCGCCATGATGGCCGCATAGCGGTTTCCATGCGCGAGATTGCCGAATACGAATGAATATAATTACAAAAGAAATTGCTCTACCGGATGGCCGAGTAATCAAGTTGGAGACAGGCAAGTTGGCCAAGCAAGCAGACGGTGCTGTAATGGCCACTCTCGGCAACACGATGATTCTCGCTACCGTATGCTCCGCTAAAGACGCAGTACCCGGCACCGACTTCATGCCGCTCACGGTAGAGTACAAAGAGAAATTCGCCTCCGCAGGTCGTTTCCCCGGGGGCTTTACCCGCCGCGAAGGAAAGGCTTCGGATTACGAAATCCTGATCGCCCGTCTGATTGACCGTGCTCTTCGCCCCCTTTTCCCCTCTAACTATCACGCAGAGACATTTGTCAACGTGACCATGTATTCTGCCGATGGAATCGACATGCCGGAGTCTATTGCAGGACTTGCAGCCGGAGCTGCTTTGGCGTGCTCGGATATTCCTTTCGAGGGACCCGTCAGCGAGGTACGTGTAGCGCGTGTAGACGGAAAGATGGTCATCAACCCGACTTTCGAACAATGTGAGCATGCAGACCTGGAACTGATGGTAGCCGCCACATATGATAACATCATGATGGTAGAGGGCGAAATGAAAGAGGTACCCGAAAGCGTTATGTTGGAGGCTATCAAGGCAGCTCACGAGGCTATCAAGCCCCAGTGCCTGGCTATCAACGAGATGATGAAAGCATACGGCAAGGAGACCAAACGTGAATACTGCCACGAGGTAAACGACGATGAACTGAAACAAGCTGTTCACGACTATAGTTATGCCCGTGCATATGCACAAGCCACCGCAGCCGACACCGACAAACACCACCGCGAGGCTATGTTCAGCCAAATCCGCGAGGATTTCAAGACAGAGAAAGCCGATTACATGGCCGCTCGCGCAGAGGCATTGGGTGTGGATGTAGATGAGATTGCAGCGCTTGTAGACCGCTACTACCACGATGTTGAGAAAGAAGCTATGCGCCGCGCCGTGCTCGACGAGGGCAAGCGTCTGGATGGCCGTAAAACTACGGAGATTCGTCCTATCTGGTGCGAAGTAAGTCCGCTCCCGGGACCTCATGGTAGTTCTATTTTCACACGCGGAGAGACTCAATCGCTCTCTACGGTAACCCTTGGCACCAGCCGCGATGAAAAGATCGTTGACGAAGCGCTGATTCAAGGCACGGACAAGTTCTTGCTCCACTATAACTTCCCGCCGTTCTCTACAGGCGAAGCAAAGGCACAACGCGGTGTTGGCCGTCGTGAGATTGGTCACGGTAACCTCGCTTGCCGCGCACTGAAGAACATGATTCCGGAAGATTTTCCCTATACCGTCCGTGTCGTTTCTGACATCCTGGAATCCAACGGTTCCAGTTCAATGGCCACCGTTTGTGCAGGTACACTCGCACTGATGGACGCCGGTGTTCCTATGAAAAAACCAGTCAGCGGTATTGCTATGGGTCTGATTTCCGAGAACCAGGGTAAGAACTACGCTATTCTGAGCGACATTCTTGGAGACGAGGATCATTTGGGCGATATGGACTTCAAGACCACCGGAACCAAGGACGGTCTGACCGCATGCCAGATGGATATCAAAGTAGATGGTCTTTCCTATGAGATTTTGGAGAACGCACTCGCACAAGCGCATGAAGCACGTATGTACATCCTCGGTAAGATTCTTGAGTGCATGCCAGCTCCGCGCGCAGACCTCAAACCACACGCTCCGCGTATCACTTCGTTCTATATCCCGAAAGATATGATTGGTGCAGTCATTGGCCCTGGTGGCAAGATTATCCAAGGTATCCAGGCTGAGACCGGTGCTGTCATCTCAATTGATGAGGATGAGAAAGGCGGAAAAGTAGAAGTCGCATCCAACAACGGAGAACAGATGGCAGCAGCTATTGCAAAAATCAAAGCCATTGTCGCATTACCCGAAGTAGGTGAGGAGTATGACTCAGTCGTTAAATCGCTCATGCCTTACGGATGTTTCGTAGAGTTTATGCCCGGAAAAGAAGGACTACTCCATATCAGCGAAATTGACTGGAAACGTTATGAGACGATGGAAGAGACCGGCATCAAAGAAGGCGATCATATCCGCATCAAACTGATGGAGGTAGACCCCAAGACCGGCAAGTTCCGTCTAAGCGCCAAGGCCCTGAAGGAGAAACCAGAAGGTTATGTAGAACCCGAAAGACCGGCTCGTGCACCCCGTGGAGACCGTGGACCTCGCCCCGAACGCCGCGGACCGCGTCCCGAGAAACATTAATCATAAATACTTATTGAATTATGGCAAAGTACATTTGTGATGTATGCGGCTATGAGTACGATCCCGAGGTAGGTGACCCCGATAACGGGATTGCTCCCGGTACCGCATTCGAAGACCTGCCTGCTGACTGGGCATGCCCTCTCTGCGGTGTAGGAAAAGACCAGTTCTCTCAAATTTAAGAAACACTTTTTTAGATTTGATACATAAAAAAACAACCTGCGATTGCAGGTTGTTTTTTTGTGCAGTAAAGTGGGTGATTAACACCGCTTATGTTTACTTCACGCGACGTTCTTGAATACGTGCTTTCTTTCCTGTACGCTCACGCAGATAATACAGCTTGGCACGACGAACTTTACCATACTTGTTGATGGTAATGCTCTCGATAAAGGGGCTATCCATCGGGAAGATACGCTCAACGCCAACGTTACCGGACATTTTACGAACGGTGAAACGTTTTTTGTCGCCGCTGCCGTGAATGGCAATCACGTCACCACGGAACTCCTGTACACGCTCCTTGTTACCCTCTTTGATACGATAACCTACCGTAATCTGGTCTCCTGCTTTGAATGCAGGAAGTTCTTTCTTCTCACCGGCAAATGCCTGCTCGGCTACTTTAATCAAATCCATTTTTACTATTTTTTATGGATGAGTACTGCGCACAGAGTATATACTACTATTCGAGTCCACTATAAAAAGCGTCTCTATTTCAATCGCCAGAGACTCAGTGCGAAAAACGGGGCAAAGGTACAGCTTTTTTTTGACATGAGCAAATATTTCTCATTTTTTTACGAAAAAAGATGCATTTCGGAGCATTTAAAGTCCATATAACACATAAACAACTTGCATACAATCACATTATATTTCTCTCCCGGAAACGATTATAATTCCATATTTTGGCAAGAAATTTGTTTATGTCAAAAAAAAGCAGTACCTTTGCATCCGCAAAGGTCTCTAAGAAAGAGCAATGAAACGTTTTCTCTACATATTATCCGTATTGCTGGTCAGCGTCCTGCTGATCTGTATGATGATTTTAGCTGCATTAAGTAGCGACCGTGTAGAGACCGCCGCCGTACAATTAGCCACGGAGGAATTATCTCGCGCGCTCGGTACGCACGCTAAAGTAGGAGCCGTAGAGTATCGTTTCCCTGCCCGCTTGGCTATTCGTGATATTTATATCGAAGACCAGCAGCAAGACACCTTGGCGTTTTTGGAAGAAGTGTACGCCCATTTCCGGCCTCTCTCTCTGCGTGACGGAGAGATTCGTTTTTCGCATGTGCGCGTTGCGGGAGGAGTTGCAAAAATATACCGGAAGGGGAATGAACACGATGGAGACTGGAACTACCAGTTTTTAGTAGATGCTTTTCGTTCTCAAAACACTCCTAAAGAGAATTCCCCGTTGAGAAGTTTGATTGCGGTAGAAGACATCCGCCTGGATTCACTTCGTATAGCTTATGCTGATTACACGCTGCTGCTACCCAAAGCGCGGATGGATTTGCACCAATTGACCGACCAGACTGTGGATGCAGAGATTCGCGAGATGTTATTAAGTATTGTCAAGCACAACGAGCAAGATAGCACCACGGCTGATAGCCGACTGGATGTCTTAGCTATGCAAGCGCATGTTCAACTGACAGATTCTGTATTGAAAGTCCCCACTCTTTCCGCACAACTCCCTCACTCACGTCTGGATTTAAGCGGAATTGAAATTACTTATCCGGCCAATGATACCCTCTATTTGAGCAACTCTGTCCAAGAGATGATTTTTGCAGCCCAATTACACGAAGCGAGTATTGTACCTTCGGACTTACAGTTGTTTATTCCCCAATTGGCAGGACTGAAAAGAGAAGTATGTATGACGGGCAAGGTTACGGGAAGTTTGGACTCCCTCCTAGCAGACAATCTATCCCTTACCTATAACAATCAACAAGTGTTTATTGGAGATGTTTCCTTGATAGGGCTCACCAACCTGAATAATACTTATCTGCGCGCCAATTTCCAAGATGTACACACCAACGCTGCAATGCTCCAAGATATGCTCTCGCAATTATACCAACGCCCTATTCGCCTGCCAAAAGAAACTTACCGTTTTGGAGATGTACACTACCGCGGATTGGCAGAGGGTAAATTGCACGACTTGACATTACATGGAGCGTTCCGCACTGCCATCGGTACAATTACTACGGATGGCAAGATAAAAAGCGACTCGTTGTTCGAGAATATGGAATACGATGCTCAAGTCGTGGGTAAAAAGCTCCGGTTGGGCAAATTAATCGGATACGCTCCTCTACAAAAAGCCACCTTGGATATTCGCTCGCAAGGACACATCAACAACGGGAGGGTCTCCGGAGATGTGCAAGCCCATATCCGTCAGTTGACATACAATGGTTATAGTTATCAGGATATGCATATCAACGGCAGATACGAACCGCAACGCTATAGCGGCTATATTTACATTAATGATCCGCATCTTAACATGGCTTTTAATGGTACTGTTGACTTGCATGAACACAATCCGGAGATTAATTTCGACTTAGATTGCCGACATTTTGACAGCACACCGCTGTTTTTAGCAAAAGATGGGAAACCATTGGAGAGTCGCTTCAAATTAGCCATTGACATGGAGGGTAGCGACCCTGACCGTATGAGTGGATATTTGGTGCTGGACTCATTATTTCTGGCGACCTCACGTGATTCTGTTTTGATGCAGCAATTAACCCTCCTTGTCTCTGCTGATGGCGAATACGACAAATCCATTTCACTAAAAAGTGATTATCTGACAGCTGAAATAGACGGAACTATGCGCTACCGAGACCTTTTTCCGGCTATGCAAGCTATGCTCCATCATTATATCCCCACTGCAATCCCGGCCCCGAAACGTAAATGGCAAGATGTATATGTATCCCTTCAGGCAGACGGAAAACGTTTACGCGACTTGCAAAAATTATACACGGCACCTGTAACCCTCAGTGACCATCCCACTCTGCGTGCAATGGTACAAATTCCGCGTATTGGAGAACCGCAAGTATTTATGCGTTTCTTCGCTCCTGGAGTACGAGCCGGCAATACACCGCTCCACGATTTGAGGGTTGAGATGAATACTGTGGATACGTTACGGCACACCAACGAACCCGGCTCCGGCCTTGCACTCTCTGTATCTGCAGAGGCCCATCAAATGCGTACGGTGCTCTCTACATTGGCTTTTCGTGATACTTTGCTGACACATATAACTCTCCGCCAGCAAACGGCCATAGACACACAACTGCCGGAAGGATGGAGAGAATTGACACCACGTCAACTGCAACGCGCTTTGAGTGACCTCAGTTTCCGAGAACGGCAACACGCATTACTTACCGCTCAGCGTGCCGGAACATACGGAGGAGATGTACACATGGTTACTCATTTTTCCCAATACAACAAACGCCCGTTAGTCGACTTACATATACGGCCAAGCACTCTGCTTTTGCGCGACTCTGTGTATCGCATTGGAGAAAGTCACATCACATATTGTGCAGCGGACACTTCTGTCTCCGTAGATCATTTCTTGTTCGACGGAGGAGGACAACATCTTATTGCACACGGTATTGCCTCTCCGCGTAAGGCTGACACATTGGCTGTTGATCTGAAAAAGATAAATGCAGGTTATGTAGTCCCGTTCTTCTTGCCGGTGCAGACCATCATGTTCAATGGTTTGCTGTCCGGACAAGCACAAATAGCAGGAGCGATGAAGCAACCTGCTATCGAGGCACAAGTGCACGTTGACTCCATGGGTCTGAACAACTGCTGGTTCGGTGATGCAGAAGTGGATTTGCACATATACCCGAAACACCATACAAACGAGGGGATATTGCCGCCGCAACTTCAATTCCATGCAGAGGTGGACAGGCCTACGAGACATGTTGTAAGTCTGGATGGAGAAGCGATATTTGACGGCTCTGGGAAATGGAAATTAGACATGGATGCGGACTCTGTTCCCCTTGCATTTGTTAACCACTGGACATCCAGCGTTTTGACTGATTTGGATGGAAACGCATCCGGCAAAGTGGTAGTCGGAGGACGAAAAGGATTAACATATGTTCTATTACGGGCAGTTGCCCAAAACGGTGCATTTACACTGCCATGGACAGGTGGTAGATATATCATTCCAAATGACTCCATAGTAATGGATACGACTGCCATTATTTTCCCGGAAGTACATGCGCAAGATATAGAGGGGAATCCTGTAGAGGTCGTTGGAGCAATATATCATGACCAATTCAAAGATTTCCAATTGGATTTACACGTTGATGTAGATAATGCGCTTGCGTTCGACAAACCCGACAAAGAGGGAGAGTTGTTACAAGGCCGTGTATATGCCACAGGACATGTAGACGTCACAGGCAAAGAAGACGATATTTTAGTCACCGCAGACGCACGCACTTCTGGGAAATCGCGGTTTAGGTTGAGTTTGGACAACACATCTAACGCTTATGAATCCAATTTCATTCATTTTGTAGAGAACAAAAAGAATTCTGTCTCACAAGATACTGTTGCTGAGACGGATTTGGATAATATCGACATTATCGTAAATAACAAAAAAGACTCTATCCGGAACACGCGTGCAGGGAAATGTCAGATTGCATTAAACTTGGAAGTAAACCCGTTACTATTGTTCCAATTAGTACTTGGTGTTCGTAATGGAGACATGATTCAAGCCCGTGGAAATGGTGCTCTCCGACTGACTTATGATACGCAAACTGGCGATGTCCGACTTTTAGGAACCTATGACATCAATCAGGGAACATTGTCTTATACTGTAGCCAATGTTATCCGACGGGAATTTACCGTCGGTACAGGTTCGTCAATCATATTCTCCGGAGATGTGACCAATCCACAACTGGATGTGACCGCACAATATAAAGTTACCGCAAACCTAAAAGACTTGTTTGGTGATGAGATTGACCAAGTAGGTACTACACGGACTAATATTCCTGTGCTTACTTGCCTCAGAATGACCGGTACATTAAACAACCCTGTCTTGAATTTCTCTTTAGAGTTACCCCTAAGTGACCAAACTATTCAGCAACAAGTTCAACAAGTCATCAACACGGACGAAATGCTAATGCGCCAAGTTATATATTTGCTTGTCTTTGGTCGTTTCTTTACCCCGGACTATATGAGCCAAGCACAATACGCAACATTAAATTCTACATATTCCCTTTTGAGTAGCACTGTTACCGGACAAATAAACGCCTGGTTGTCTAAATTGACCGATATTCTCACATTGGGCGTTGCTATCCGTACGGATGGAGAAGGAGCCGGTGCAAGTCAGGAATATGAAGCTCAGTTCCAGTTGCAACCTGTCGACAGATTAGTGATTAATGGAAATGTCGGATACAGATATAACGACATATCCAACCAACCGTTTTTTGGAGACTTGGACGTAGAACTGCTTCTCACAGAAGATGGACAATTCCGCCTAAAAGGCTACACGCATACTGTGGATAAATACTCCTTACGCCAAGCATCAACAATGCAAGGTGTCGGCTTATTATGGAAAAAAGATTTCAATTGGCCTACGCGAGGGAAGAGCAAAATACATAAAAAGCCACGCAAAACAGGCAAGAAATAAGAAAACAAATAAAATTATACCCTAATATCTATCATCTACCATTTCTATGTTGACTAAAATCTATAGTGCCACCCCACTTGGGATAGAGGCAGTACCGGTCACCATTGAGGTACACGCAGTCCCCGGTTTTGATTTCACATTAGTCGGCCTGCCGGACAATGCTGTCAAAGAGTCACATGAACGAATTATGGCCGCCTTGACCGTAAACGGATTTGAAATACTGCATCGTGCATACACTATTAATATGGCTCCTGCTGACATTCGGAAAGAAGGAACAGCATTTGACCTACCACTGGCAATCGGCATATTAGCCGGCGGCGAAAAAGTCAGATCCCGAATGTTGGAACAATACATGATAATGGGAGAACTTTCTCTGGATGGAAGTCTGCAGCCGATTCGAGGAGCCCTTCCTATTGCATTATGTGCCAGAAAAGAAGGGTTCAAAGGACTTATTATACCATCGGCAAATGCACCAGAGGCCGCTGTTGCCGAAGGGATTGAAGTATATGGGATGGATTCTATCAATGATGTTGTACAATTCTTGAACGGAGAACAAAATTTTAATCCTACACACATTGACACACAAGCCTTATTTGATCAATCTGCATACCCATCGGACCTTGACTTTGCAGATGTACGGGGACAATACAAAGTGCGGCGTGCTATAGAAGTCGCTGCTGCCGGAGGGCATAATATGATAATGATTGGCCCTCCCGGTGCCGGAAAATCAATGGTTGCCAAACGTTTGCCTTCAATCCTTCCTCCTCTTTCTCTGGAAGAGGCGTTAGAAACCACCAAGATTCATTCTGTAGCAGGCCTGATGAATAAAAAAAATTCCGCAAATGGTTCGCTGATTGTCCAGAGACCATTCAGAAGTCCACACCACACTATTACGGATGTAGCATTAGTCGGAGGTGGACAAAATCCCCATCCCGGAGAAATTAGTTTGGCTCATAATGGCGTTTTATTTCTGGATGAACTACCCGAATACAAACGTAGTGCACTGGAAGTTATGCGACAACCGCTGGAAGACCGAACCGTCACTGTCGCTCGAACAAAATCCACTGTCAGTTACCCCGCTTCGTTCATGCTGATAGCCGCCATGAACCCTTGTCCGTGCGGTCACTATGGAGAAAACAATCCTGCGCATCCGTGCACATGCACGCCAGCTCAGATTCACCGATACTTAAGTCGCATTAGCGGACCACTTCTTGACCGTATAGATATCCAATGTGAGATAGAAGCCGTTCCTTATGAACAATTACGAGAAACAGCCCCCGGAGAAAGTTCTGAGGTCATACGGGAACGTGTAATGCGTGCACGCACGATACAACAACAACGATTTGCAGGACATCCTCTCATTCACTGCAATGCACAAATGACTTCAAAAATGATGAGACAATATTGCACAATTGATGAGGAATGCGATCAATTGCTTAGTATCACTATGAGCAAAATGGGGCTCAGCGCTAGAGCTTATGACCGCATTCTAAAGGTTGCACGTACAATTGCCGATCTGGAAGGTTCTGTTGACATACACAAGCAACACTTGTTAGAAGCAATCTCCTATCGTTCGTTAGACCGCTCTACATGGGCAGGGTAATCATCATATGTTCCAATTAGAAAGTCCATATAAACCAACCGGAGACCAACCGCAAGCAATAGCTTCATTAGTAGAAGGTATACACGCCGGTGCAGAGGCACAGGTATTGCTGGGTGTTACAGGTAGTGGAAAGACATTTACTATCGCCAATGTTATCCAGAATCTAAACCGCCCGACTCTGATTATTAGTCATAATAAGACATTAGCTGCTCAACTATATTCGGAAATGAAATCATTTTTCCCGCATAATGCAGTAGAGTATTTTGTGAGTTATTATGATTACTATCAACCGGAAGCATATATTCCTGCGACGGACACATATATTGATAAAGATTTAAGTATCAACGAAGAAATAGACCGTCTTCGTCTTAGCGCTGTCGCAGCATTGTTAAGCGGGAGAAAAGACGTAATTATTGTTAGTTCAGTCAGTTGTATATATGGTCTGGGAAGCCCGCAAGATTTTTCTGAAAATATAATTAAAATAAGTCGTTCGGAACCAATGCAGATGGACTTTCTGCTAAAAAAACTTGTAGAAGCCCAATATGTACGCAATGACATTGAACTGTCCAGAGGGCGTTTCCGTGTAAAAGGAGACACCATAGATATAGCTCTTGCATACGCTGATTACATCGTGCGTGTTGAGTTCTTCGGCAACGAAATTGACGGAATCTGCACCATTGACCCTATAACTGGAAGAACACTAGAAGAGTTCGATACGTATAATCTGAGTCCTGCTACTATCTTCATGACTAGCAAAGAACGCATCGCACAGGCTAAAGAAAAAATCAAATCTGACCTCGAACAACAAATCCAATATTTCACCGACAGAGGTGAAGACTTGTATGCCCAGCGAATCGAAGAACGTGTTAAATATGATTTGGAAATGTTAGATGAACTGGGGTATTGTTCCGGAGTGGAAAACTACAGTCGCTATCTTGATGGCCGTGATGAGGGGACGCCTCCCTACTGTTTATTAGACTACTTTCCAAAAGACATGCTATTGGTTATTGACGAGAGCCATGTTACCGTTCCACAAATACGAGGAATGTATAGAGGTGATAAAGCCCGCAAGGACAATCTCATTACATACGGTTTCAGATTACCTGCTGCCCGCGATAATCGTCCATTGAAATTTGATGAATTTGAAAGGAAAACAGGACAAACCATTTATGTATCAGCCACTCCTGACGAATATGAGATTAGGCGGAGTGAAGGTATTGTAATAGACCAGCTAATCCGTCCTACAGGGCTCTTGGATCCTGAGATTGAGGTAAGGCCGACAGAACATCAGGTTGATGATCTAATGGAAGAGATAAGAACACGTATCCACCGAAACGAACGCATTCTTGTTACTACACTCACCAAAAGAATGGCAGAGGAACTGGATGAATATTTTCGTCGCTATGGTATACAATCTGCGTATATTCACAGCGATATAGATACCATCGAGCGAGTTAAAATAATGGAAGATTTACGACGGGGGGAATATGATGTGCTTGTTGGCGTCAATCTGCTGCGTGAAGGACTTGATTTACCGGAGGTCAGTTTAGTTGCTATATTGGATGCTGATAAAACCGGCTTCCTGCGAGACCAACGAAGTTTAACACAAACTGTTGGACGTGCCGCCAGACATGTTAATGGAAAGGCAATACTTTATGGAGACACGATTACTCCTGCTATGCAAACTACCATTAATGAGACTAACCGGCGCCGAGCTATACAGAAGAAGTACAACAAGGAACATGGTTTGACACCTACCGCCATAAAAAAAGCCATAAATACTTCTGCTCTTGCTTCTCTGTATAAAGATCCAGAGGAAGAAAGAAACCATATTGAACAAACAATACGGGAAAACTGGAAAATGTCAGATTGGCAGCACATGGACTGCAAAACGTTAAGCAATGCCATAGAAAAGAAGCGAAAACAAATGCTCGCTGCTGCCAAAGCAACAGACTTTGACATGGCAGCCAAATTACGCGATGAGCTTATTGAGATGCAAAATCGTTTGCAAGCAATGAGTGGTTTGTAAGTCTATTTCATCATATCCCATAATACAAATACGCCCCGCATTATTACGGAGCGTATTTGTATTATATTCTTCTCGTTAGATTACGGTGCTACACGATTGATATCACGTGGGAACATAGAACATTCCTTTACATTTGCGATGCCTAAGAAGCAGGCTGTAATACGTTCGAGACCAATAGCGAAACCGCCATGAGGAGGCATGCCATTCTTAAAGGTATCGAGGTAGAAATGAAATGCATCGGGGTTCATGCCGCGGCGGAGCATCTTCTCGCGATAGTCGGCCTCCTTATGGATACGCTGACCTCCGGAGGTGATCTCCAGACCGCGCATGAGGAGGTCGAAGCTCAACGTGAGCGACGGGTCCTCGGGGTCGTCCATGGCGTAGAAAGCGCGGTGCTCAGAGGGGAAGTGGGTTACAAAGACGAAGTCGCTTCCGTATTTGTCATATGCATATTTGCAAATTGCCCTTTCTTCCTCAGGAGCCAAATCGTCTTCACCGCGGTGGTCCGCCTCGCAGAGGTGGTTCTCAAAGAGGATCTCATGCACCTCAGAGAGTTTCCATGCGGGTACCTGCTCCGGCAGCACAGGGGCCGTAGCATTAAGCAGTGTAAGTTCATGCGCACATTCCTTTTCGACTGTCGCTATTATGTGGCGTAACAAAGCCGCCTCTAATGTCATGACATCCTCTTGTCCTTTAATGAATCCCATCTCCACATCGAGTGAGATATATTCATTAAGGTGACGACTCGTATTATGTTTTTCTGCGCGGTATGCTGGTGCTATCTCAAACACCCGTTCGTAAACTCCGACACCGATTTGCTTGTAGAATTGGGGAGATTGTGCTAAATATACTTGTTTCCCGAAATAATCCATTTTGAAAACATTAGCACCTCCTTCTGCCCCTTCAGACACAATCTTCGGAGTGAAAATCTGGGTAAAACCATTAGCCGCCAAGAAATCGCCAAAAGCTCTTGCAATCGTTGACTGCACCTTTAGAATCGCCATATCACGCGGGTTGCGCAGAGTGACTTGACGATTATCAAACTTATAGCGTAAGAGCGTTTCTTCATCACCGAACTTAAGCGCATTCATATCCACCACCTCTGCAGTCGTTGGACGGGAAAGAATGGTTACAGATGATACTGCAAGTTCTATCGTATTGTAGAAAGCGGCAGGGTCTTTGATTTTTGCCTCTCCTACTATTCCGGTAATAGACACCGCCATCTCACGGCACAACTCGGACATCATTACCTGATTGCCTTGCTCGTCATAGAATAATGATGTCTCGTTACTTACCACCGTTTGCAGCAAGCCGCGTGACTTGCGGAGGACTATGAAGCCGCCCCACTTAGTCACGCGTACATTGTGTATCATTCCGCAAACTGTAACCGTATCACCGATTTGGCAGTTTTCAATGGTTACACCCTGCGGTTGATGTTTTGTTGCATCTAGAAACATAGCTTGTATTATTCAGCTTTGGTCTCCTCTGCGGCAGGAGCTTCAGCAGCAACTTCTTCTACTGCTTCTTTTACTGCTTTCTTGCCGGCACGACGAGTCGCCTTTTTAGCTGCCTTTTTTGTTTCTTTGAGCATGTTCTCGTTATAATCAACGAGCTCTATAATACACATCTCTGCAGCATCACCCAAACGGAAACCGGTTCTAAGGATACGGGTATATCCGCCCGGACGATTGGCGATTTTCTCTCCTACATTCTGGAAAAGTTCGGTTACCACCTCTTTCTGCTTCAACAGGGAGAATGCCAAGCGGCGGTTATTCATATTATCCTCTTTTGCACGGGTAAGGATTGGCTCCACATAGATGCGAAGAGCCTTAGCTTTTGCCAATGTAGTTGATATGCGCTTATGCATAATCAGCGAGCAAGCCATGTTAGACAACAAAGCAGCACGATGGTTGGCTTTACGGCTGAGGTGATTGAATTTTTTATTATGTCTCATTTTTTATTAAAGTTTAAAAGTTTTGCGCCGCGGCGCATTAGCGTTAATCAAGGGCGCGGTAACGGGAAATGTCCATACCGAACGCCAATCCATTTCGCTCGAGCAGTTCATCGAGTTCCGTGAGAGATTTCTTACCGAAATTACGGAATTTGAGCAAATCAGCACGATGGTATTTAACCAGTTCACCCAACGTCTCCACCTCGGCTGCCTTCAAGCAATTGAGAGCACGGACTGACAAGTCCATATCCTGCAATTTTTGGTTGAGCAGCTGACGCATTCTCAGAATCTCTTCGTCGAGTGCATTGGAATTCTTCTTCGTTTCTTCCTCTAACACGATGCGTTCATCGGAGAAGAGCATGAAATGATAAATCAGAATTTTTGCTGCCTCTGTTAGAGCCTGTTGAGGAGCGATGGAGCCATCTGTTGTAATTTCTATTGTCAATTTCTCATAGTCGGTACGTTGCTCGACACGATACTGATCAACAGAAATCATTACGTTACGAATCGGAGTGTAGATTGAATCGATTGCCAAAGTTCCGATAGGATCTTCTTTATGATGATTCTCATCTCCTGGCACGTAGCCACGCCCCTTATTGACAGTTAATTCAATCTCAAAATCTGCCGACTCATCCATTTCTGCAAGGCGGAGATCCGGATTGAGCACTTCGAAATTCTGCATGACGGTATTAAACTCTCCGGCCATAAAAGCCTTAGATTTGCGGACATGCAAACGGAATGTCTCAGTTGTCTCTTCCACACCCTCCTTACGGATAAAGCGCACCTGCTTGAGATTGAGAATAAGGTTTGTAACGTCGGTTATAACACCGGGGATCGTAGCAAATTCATGATCAATACCACTGATCTTGACAGAGCAAATTGCATATCCCTCCAAGCTGCCAAGCAGCACACGACGGATAGCATTGCCTATCGTAATTCCATACCCCGGCTCGAGTGGGCGAAACTCAAAGATACCTTTGTTCGCGCTCGAATCCAACATTATCACCTTGTCAGGTTTGATAAAATCTAATATTGCCATGAATTTAATTATTATTTAGAGTACAACTCAACGATCAATTGTTCCTTGATGTTCTCAGGAATATCTGCACGCTGCGGAATGTTCAGTAATTTTCCGGCCTTGTCAGCTTCATTCCACTCCAACCAATTGTATTTCCCATGGTTGAAGCCTTCCAGCGACGCAGCTATTACCTCTAAGGATTTAGCTTTCTCGCGAACAGCCACCACTTGACCTGGTTTTACCGAATAGGAAGGAATGTTAACTACCTGTCCGTCAACGGTAATGTGACGGTGGCTAACCAACTGACGTGCTGCTGCGCGTGTCGGAGCAAGTCCGAGACGATACACAATATTGTCCAGACGGCACTCCAAAAGTTGGATAAGAATTTCACCGGTAATACCTTTGGTTCGAGCTGCTTTTGCAAACAAAAGACGGAATTGTTTTTCCAATACACCATAAGTGTATTTGGCCTTTTGTTTCTCTGCCAACTGAATACCATACTCAGAATTCTTTTTACGACGATTAACGCCATGTTGTCCAGGTGCGTAAGGGCGTTTTGCCAGCACCTTGTCCTCGCCAAAAATCGGCTCGCCGAAACGGCGGGCGATGCGAGATTTCGGGCCAATATATCTTGCCATAAATAATGTAAATTTACGTTAATGGGTTAAACACTAATTATACACGACGACGCTTAGGAGGACGGCAGCCGTTGTGCGGCATTGGAGTTACATCTACAATCTCCGTTACATCAATTCCTGCTGCTACACAGGCACGGATAGCAGACTCACGTCCTTGTCCAGGACCCTTAACGTATGCTTTCACTTTACGCAGTCCCAGGTCATATGCAACCTTGCAGCAATCTGCTGCTGCCATTTGTGCTGCGTAGGGAGTATTCTTTTTGCTGCCACGGAAGCCTTGTTTACCGGCTGAACTCCAGCTGATAACCTGTCCATCTCCGTTAGCAACTGTTACGATAACATTGTTGAAAGAAGACATAACGTGAAGTTGGCCTACGCCTTCTATCTTCACTACACGCTTCTTGGCTGCAATAGTTTTCTTTGCCATTTTGATGAAAAATTAAGTTGTTAATACTAACGGGATTACTTCGTTGCTTTCTTCTTATTGGCAACTGTTTTCTTCTTTCCCTTGCGCGTGCGGGCATTGTTTTTGGTACTTTGTCCACGAACGGGAAGACCGATACGGTGGCGTACGCCACGGTAACAACCGATATCCATCAAACGTTTGATGTTCAATTGAGTTTCCGAACGAAGATCACCTTCTACTTTGAATTTTGCACCGATGATCTCACGGATTTTAGCTGCTTGGTCATCCGTCCAACTCTCTACCTTGATGCTTGGGTCTACGCCTGCCTCTGCGAGAATTTTCTTTGCGCTTGAACGACCTATTCCGTAGATATAAGTCAAACTGACTTCGCCACATTTGTTTTGCGGTATATCTACACCGACAATTCTTATAGCCATAATTTTTAACTAAGGATAAATTGTTTAAATAATTGATTTTAAGAAGTTAACTGATTCCTTATGTCAATGCGCTTATCCTTGACGCATCTTCATCTTGGGATCCTTCTTGTTGATTACATACAAGTGCCCTTTGCGACGTACAATCTTGCAGTCTGCATTGCGCTTCTTGATTGATGCTCTTACTTTCATAATAAAAACTTCGGTTTTGCTTACGAATTCGTGTGACTGCAATGGTCTCTATTGATTGGCACAATGCCGGCACACTTCTTCATAAATTAATTATTTGTAGCGGAACGATATTCGTCCTTTTGTTAAATCATACGGACTCATTTCTACCTTTACACGATCGCCAGCAAGAATCTTGATATAATGCATACGCATCTTGCCCGATATATGAGCGATAATTAGTGGTCCGTTTTCCAGTTGTACACGGAACATTGCGTTGGACAATGCTTCTACTACCGTGCCGTCAACTTCTATACTGTCTTGTTTTGCCATAAGTGATATTTATTTAGATAAATCTTTCTCCCAAAACTTGTTGTATATAATCGAATGTAGATAAGATATCCGCCTTGCCGTTGCGCACGCACACACTCAATTCGTAATGTGCGGCAGGTTTACGGTCGATTGTGCGGGCTGTCCATCCATCATCTTCAATTACGACATTGCGTCTTCCAAGGGTAATCATGGGCTCTATGGCAATTGTCATCCCTGACTTAAGAACTATTCCATTGCCCCGGCGTCCATAATTGCACACTTCCGGTTCTTCATGCATATCACGACCTATGCCGTGTCCCACAAATTCGCGGACTACACCATAGCCGGCACGCTCGCAATGACTTTGAATCGCGGCTCCGATATCGCCTAAACGGTGTCCGGTTACAGCCTGCTCGATTCCCAGATAAAGAGATTCTTTCGTCGTGCGAAGTAATTGCATCACTTCAGGACTTACCTCTCCCACAGGAAATGTATAAGCAGAATCAGAATGCCAACCGTTCAACTCTATTGAAGAGTCTACCGATATGATGTCACCGTCACGCAGCACTTGCGAGGGGGAGGGGATTCCGTGTACAACTTGCTCGTTTACCGAAGTGCAAAGTGTAGCGGGATAACCTTCGTAGCCCAGACATGCTGGACGGCCGCCATTATCCATAATGAACTCGTACGCTATCTTATCTAATTGGGCGGTAGTAACACCCGGCTGAATTGCTTTTGCCACCTCTGCATAGGTTTTACCCAGCAGGATGTTGCTAGCCCGCATTAGTTCTACTTCTTCGTCAGTCTTGAGAAAAATCATTTCTATTGACAATTAGACCAGTTATGATTCAACTACTCGTAACCGACTTAATAAGCCATAGCTCCGGTACGCCCTTTAATACGCATTCCAGACTCAAAGAATCCGTCGTAATGACGCATCAGCAGATGGCTCTCGATTTGCTGCAAAGTATCCAATATTACTCCTACCATAATCAGCAACGATGTTCCGCCGAAGAACTGTGCAAAACCCATCGATACGCCAAACAAGCGAGCAAAAGCAGGCAAGACGGCGATGATAGCAAGCAGAATAGAACCCGGCAGTGTAATGCGCGACATGATAGTGTCAATATACTCGGCCGTCTTCTTTCCTGGTTTTACGCCCGGGATGAATCCGTTGTTCAGTTTCAGGTTCTCTGCCATTTGAACAGGATTGATGATGATGGCGGTGTAAAAATAAGTAAAGGCGATAATAAGCAGTGCAAATACTAAGTTGTACCAGAATCCGTTGTTATCCATAAAAGCACGAACAAAGGCGTTCGATTCACTGGCACGGAAGCCAACGATTGCGATAGGGATAAACATGATAGCCTGAGCAAAGATGATAGGCATAACGTTGGCAGCATTTACCTTTAATGGAATATACTGACGTACGCCTCCATACTGCTTATTGCCCTGAATGCGTTTTGCATACTGTACCGGAATACGGCGTGTACCCTGAACCAACATGATTGCAAAAGCAAACACAAGCAGCAAGATAACTACCTCCAGAATGAAGACAATCAAGCCGCCACCTGCATCATTCAAGCGGCTACTGAACTCCTGAACGATGGCCCCCGGGAGACGAGCAATGATACCGATTAGGATGATAAACGAGATACCATTACCTATTCCCCTGTCGGTAATACGCTCACCTAGCCACATAACGAACATAGAGCCGGCGCAAAGCAGGAGGGTGGACGATATTGTGAACCAGTTGAACCCGATGGTCAATGCCTGACCTGCCTGAGCCATCTGTACCGAAAGGTTTACCAAGTAACTCGGTCCTTGGAACAAAAGGATGGCTACTGTCAAATAGCGAGTGATTTGATTCATCTTCTGACGTCCGGACTCGCCCTCTTTCTGCATCTTCTGGAAATACGGCACTGCAATAGACAGCAACTGTATCACAATGGATGCAGAGATGTATGGCATAATACCCAACGCGAAGATTGAGGCATTGGAGAACGCTCCACCGGAGAACATATCCAGCAACGCCATCAAACCACCGGCTGTCTGGCTATGCAGAGCCGACAAGGCTGTAGGGTCAATACCCGGCAGAACGACGAACGAGCCAAAACGATAAATGAGCACGAACAAAGCCGTGGTCAGCAAACGTTGGCGAAGATCTTCTATCTTCCAGATATTTTTACATGTTTCAATAAATTTCATAATAAAAACTGCTTTTTCCTTATGAAGTCTTGGCCTTACCGGCCTTTTGTCTCAACTTGCAACCGGTTGGCCCAAGACTTTCGTAAGTTCGTTTTTTAGATTTTCTCGATAGTACCGCCGGCAGCTACGATAGCCTCTTCTGCTTTCTTGGAGAAGGCATTAGCCTGTACGGTCAATTTGGCTTTCAGCTCGCCATTACCCAATATCTTAACGAGTTGGGTCTTGGAGATGAAACCAGCCTCGTGGAGTTCAATCAAACCAATTTTCTCCAGTTTCTTAGCTTCTGCTAACTGCTGGAGAGTAGCGAGATTGATAGCCTTGTACTCCACACGGTTGATATTCTTAAAGCCGAATTTAGGCAGACGACGCTGCATAGGCATCTGACCACCCTCGAAACCGATCTTCTTGCTGTAACCGGAGCGCGATTTAGCACCCTTGTGGCCACGGGTAGAGGTTCCACCCAGGCCAGAACCTGCGCCACGTCCGACACGCTTTGCGGTCTTAACCGAACCGGCAGCAGGGGTAAGATTATTCAATTCCATGATGATAATTCGTTTTTAGGATTAGTCGATAACTTTAACAAGGTGCTTTACCTTCTCTACCATCCCCAGGATTGCCGGGGTTGCTTCGTGCTCAACTACTGCGTTCATTTTACGCAGACCCAGAGCTTGCATGGTTTCCTTCTGCACCTTCGGGCACTTAATAGTACTACGTACCTGTTGAATTTTAATCTTTGCCATAATTACTGAGATTTAGAAGGATGATTAACCATTAAATACTGTAGAAAGGTTTACGCCACGGTTCTGTGCAACGGTGCGTGCGTCACGCAGCTCTGCCAGAGCCTGAATAGTAGCCTTGACGAGGTTGTGCGGGTTGGACGAACCTTTGGATTTCGCCAACACGTCGCGCACACCTGCAGACTCCAATACGGCACGCATAGCACCACCGGCTTTCACTCCGGTACCGTGCGTAGCGGGTTGGATATAAACGCGTGAGCCGCCGAACTTAGCGTACTGCTCGTGAGGGATAGTACCCTTGAGAACAGGAACCTGAATAAGGTTCTTCTTGGCAGCCTCAGTAGCCTTCTGCATAGCAGCAGCCACTTCACCGGCCTTACCCAGACCATAACCTACAATACCATCTTCATTTCCAACAACTACGATAGCTGCGAAAGTGAAAGTACGTCCTCCCTTGGTAACTTTCGTTACGCGGTTGACTGCGACCAAACGCTCCTTGAGCTCGAGGTCTTGTGTTGTTTTAACTCTTTGCATAATCGTACTTGTTAGAATTTGAGACCTGCCTCGCGGGCAGCGTCTGCCAATGATTTAACGCGACCGTGATAGAGGTATCCGTTACGGTCAAAAACTACTTCATTAACACCGGCCTTGAGAGCGGCAGCGGCAATGAGTTTGCCAACCTCTGCGGCTTTCTCGGTCTTTGTCATTTTATCCTTGATAGCGAGCGACGAAGCGCTGGCAAGGGTCTTACCCTCGAGGTCATTGATAACCTGAGCGTAGATCTGGCTGTTAGAACGGAACACGGTCAGACGCGGACGCTCTGCAGTACCAGATACTTTGGTACGGATCGATGCCTTAATCTTAAGGCGACGTGCGATTTTCTTTATCATAAACTTATTCCTTTCTATTATTTACCAGCCGACTTACCAGCTTTACGACGAACGATTTCACCCTGGAACTTGATACCCTTGCCCTTATACGGCTCCGGTTTGCGGAAGGAGCGTATCTTAGCGCAAATCTGGCCAAGAAGCTGCTTGTCTGCGGACTCCAGCATAACGAGCGGGTTCTGGTTACGCTCCGATTTGGTCTCCACCTTTACCTCTTTCGGCAAGCCGAGATAGATGGGGTGAGTATAACCCAGCGAGAAGTTGAGTACCTGCGGTTGAGCAAGCTCTACGCGGTAACCTACACCGACGAGTTCAAGAGTTTTCTTATAACCCTCGCTGCAGCCAACTACCATGTTATGAATCAGTGCGCGATACAGACCGTGCTTGGCGCGAGCCTCTTTCTCGTCGTTCGGACGAGTAACGTGGCATACTGCACCTTCTACGTTTACGGAAATCAGGGGATCAATAGCCTGGCTCAGCTCACCCTTCGGACCTTTTACGGTCACTACATTCTCGGGGCTGACAGTTATTGTCACGCCTGCGGGAATTGCGATAGGAAGTTTTCCAATTCTAGACATAGTTTAATCCTCCTTTATTAATAAACATAGCACAATACTTCACCGCCGAGCTGCTGGGGCAGCGCCTCTTTGTTGGTCATCACGCCTTTCGAGGTAGAAAGGATAGCGATACCGAGGCCGTTGAGTACACGCGGCATATCACGATAGCCGACGTATTTACGCAAACCCGGAGTGGATACACGTTTCAAACACTTGATCGCGTTAACTTTGTTAACCGGATCATACTTCAAGGCAATCTTGATAGTGCCTTGCGGACCATCCTCTACGAACTTGTAGGAAAGGATATAACCTTTCTCAAACAAGATACGGGTGATCTCTTTCTTCAGATTCGAAGCCGGAACTTCCACTACACGGTGGCCGGCTTTGATTGCATTCCTCAATCGGGTGAGGTAATCTGCGATTGGATCTGTCATTGTTTTTTTGTTGTTAAATTAATCCCGCCTGTCGGGACAATATTTAATAATGTTTACTATATTCGTCGGGGCTTACAGCCGGAGAGTTGTCTCGGTCATCTCCCGCTCATCTCTCGGTGATCGGTCGGTGACCATGATTACCCGCCGGCTGTATGTCCTGGCGGATTTGTTTTTACCAGCTCGCTTTCTTTACGCCCGGGATAAGGCCTTTGGAAGCCATCTCGCGGAATTGAATACGGCTGAGACCGAAGGCACGCATATATCCTTTCGGACGACCGGTCACTTTGCAGCGGTTGTGCAGACGAACGGGGGATGCGTTTTTCGGGAGGGCCTGGAGCCCTACATAGTCACCATCCTTGAGGAGCTGTGCACGCTTGGCAGCGTATTTGGCTACCAATTTGGCACGTTTAACCTCGCGGGCTTTCATTGATTCTTTTGCCATAGTCTGAATTACTTTTTGAATGGTAAACCAAACTCACGCAGGAGTGCGAAGCCCTCCTCATCGGTCTTGGCTGTAGTAACGAACGTGATGTTCATACCCAGCAGTTTGGTGATGTTATCAATGTTAATTTCAGGGAAGATGATTTGCTCGGTGATACCCAAGGTGTAGTTACCACGGCCGTCCATCTTGTTGTTGATACCTTTGAAGTCGCGGATACGAGGCAGAGCAACGCGAACGAGACGCTCGAGGAACTCATACATCTGCTGACCGCGGAGGGTAACACATACGCCGATGGGCATTTGTTTACGAACCTTGAAGTTAGCGATATCTTTCTTCGAAACGGTAGCAACGGCTTTCTGACCAGCGATGGCGGTCATCTCCTGGAGAGCGACCTCGATGATCTTCTTGTCAGCTACAGCCTCGCCCAGACCCTGGTTCAGGACGATCTTCTGGAGCTTCGGGCACTGCATTACGGTAGTGTAGTTGAACTCCTTCATCAGGATGGGCACGATGCGCTCCTGATAATCTTGCTTCAAACTTGCTGTATTCATACTTAGATCTCCTTACCGGTTTTTTTAGATACACGAACGAGTTTTCCATCCTTCTTCACGCGGCCAACACGAACCGGTTTGCCGTCCTCAACGACGTTGAGGTTGGAGATATGGATAGGAGCCTCCTGTTTAACGATTCCGCCTTGCGGATTCTTTGCGTTGGGTTTGGTACTCTTGGATACCATGTTAACGCCTTCTACGATAGCGCGTTGCTTGTCAACGATCACCTCCAGCACGCGGCCGGTCTGACCCTTCGAAGCACCTGCGTTTACATAAACGGTGTCACCCTTTTTGATATGAAGTTTTGCCATTTTTGTAATAGTTTAGATGATTAGAGCACTTCAGGTGCCAGAGAAATAATTTTCATGTTCGTTTGACGCAGTTCACGTGCTACGGGACCGAAGATACGGCTACCGCGGAGTTCACCGGCGTTATTGACGAGAACGCAAGCGTTGTCATCAAAACGGATGTAGCTTCCGTCAGCGCGGCGCACCTCTTTCTTGGTGCGGACTACGATAGCACGGCTAACCGTACCGTCCTTCATGTCGGAGGAAGGGATAACGCCCTTAACGGCTACAACGATTGTATCGCCGAGGGTTGCGTAACGTTTCTTGGTGCCGCCGAGAACGCGGATCACGAGTGCCTGCTTGGCACCGGAGTTGTCACATACTGTGAGACGGGATTCTTGCTGTACCATAATTACTTAGCCCTTTCAATAATTTGAGTTAAACGCCAACGCACGGTCTTGCTCAGCGGACGGGTCTCCATGATGCGTACGGTATCTCCGATACCAGCCTCGTTCTTCTCGTCATGAACATGGAACTTGCGAGTTTTATTGACAAACTTGCCATAGATGGGGTGTTTCTCTTTCCAACGAACAGCGACCACGATGGTCTTCTCCATCTTGTTGGAAACAACTACGCCCACGCGCTCTTTTCTAAGATTTCTTTCCATTGTCTTTGTCGTTTTTTACTTGTTAATTTCACGGGCACGAAGTTCCGTTGCAAGGCGAGCGATATTGCGACGCGCAGCCTTAATCTGCAACGGATTATCGAGCGGCGAAATACTGTGATTTAACTTCATACGAACCAGAGCCTCTTTCTCTGCAGCGAGACGCTCTTGGATCTCTTGAGTTGTTAATTCTTTAATTTCAGCTGTTTTCATAATCCTTAATTATGCATTTTGTGTTGCGTCGTAATCGCGTCTTACGACAAATTTAGTGGTGACAGGCAGTTTCTGAGCAGCGAGACGAAGTGCCTCCTTGGCTACATCGTAGCTTACGCCCTCTACCTCAAAGATGATACGACCGGGCTCCAATGGTACTACGAATCCTTCGGGAGCACCTTTACCTTTACCCATACGTACATCCAACGGCTTTTTGGTGATAGGTTTGTCCGGGAATACACGAATCCAAACTTGACCTTGACGTTGCATATAACGGGTAACGGCGATACGGGCAGCCTCGATTTGACGACCGGTCAACCATACGGTACCCATACTCTTGATACCGAACGAACCGAATGCCAGTTCCTGACCGCGGTGAGCGAAACCTTTGATGCGGCCTTTTTGGCAACGGCGGAATTTAGTTTTCTTAGGTTGTAACATGATTCTAATCTACAAATCGGTTAAACATTATTGTTTTTTGTTGCGGCGGAAGTTGCCCTTGCGCTCACCGCGACCCTCACGACGATCCATGCCGGGGCGGCCGCCTTCTTGCTTCTGCGAGAAATTCGGAGCCAAGTCCTTCTTACCATAAACCTCTCCACGGCAGATCCATACCTTTACGCCGATTACACCCACTTTGGTGATGGCACCTACGTGGCAGTAGTCGATGTCAGCACGAAGAGTGTGCAGCGGGGTTCGACCCTCTTTGTACATCTCCTTGCGCGCCATCTCGGCTCCGTTCAAACGGCCCGATACCTGAATCTTGATACCCTCGGCGCCCATACGCATGGTGCTCTGGATAGCCATCTTCACGGCACGGCGGTAAGCGATTTTGCCTTCCAGCTGACGAGCAATCTTGTTGGCTACGATGGTCGCATCCAATTCCGGACGTTTTACCTCGTAGATGTTGATTTGCACATCCTGCTTGGTGATTTTCTGGAGTTCCTTCTTCAATTTGTCAACCTCTTCTCCACCTTTTCCGATGATATAACCGGGGCGAGCGGTGCAGATAGTAACAGTCACAAGTTTCAGAGTTCTTTCAATGACGATACGGGAAATACTAGCCTCTGCGAGACGAGCGTTGAGGTACTCGCGAATCTTGCTATCCTCAAGCAGCGTATCTCCGTAATTCTTGCCTCCAAACCAGTTGGAGTCCCAACCGCGAACAATTCCCAGGCGGTTAGCTATAGGATTAATTTTCTGTCCCATAATAAATTACTTTTCAGCGTTAGTATTTTTAGTATCTACAAATATTGTAACGTGGTTGCTGCGTTTGCGGATACGATAAGCACGACCCTGAGGAGCGGGAAGCATACGCTTGATCGACATGCCGCCGTCAACCATGATTTTCGTTACATAGAGAGTTTCGTCCTCTGCTTTCTTGCCGGTTTTTACTTCCCAGTTTGCGATAGCAGATTTCAGGAGCTTCTCGAGAGCGCGGCTGGCCTCACGTGTGGAGAAATGCAGCGCACCCAATGCACGGTTCACTTCCATGCCGCGTACCATGTCTGCTACGAGACGCATTTTGCGCGGGCTGGTAGGAACGTTGTTTGCCTTAGCGAAGTACTGCTCTTTGCGAGCCGCCTTCATTGCCTCGGCGCTATTATGTTTTCTTGCACCCATTTTAATCTTGAGTTTTTAATAATTAATGATTGCAATGGATTACTTCTTGTTGTTGCCCGAGTGACCACGGAAGGTACGTGTCGGAGCGAACTCGCCCAGCTTGTGACCTACCATGTTCTCCGTTACATAAACAGGAATGAACTTGTTTCCATTGTGAACTGCGATTGTGTGACCTACAAAGTCAGGAGAAATCATCGAAGCGCGGCTCCAGGTCTTGATAACCTCTTTCTTGCCCGACTCATTCATAGCCAGTACCTTGTCTTCCAACTTTACGTTGATAAACGGTCCTTTTTTCAGTGAACGACTCATAATGTTTTCTTTGCTTTATAGGTTATTTTTTACGTCTTTCTATAATGTATTGGTTGCTCTGGTTCTTCGGATGACGAGTCTTGTAACCCTTAGCGAGCAGACCCTTACGGCTACGTGGATGACCACCGCTCTGACGGCCTTCACCACCACCCATTGGGTGATCTACAGGGTTCATTACTACACCACGGTTGCGAGGACGACGACCCAGCCAACGGCTACGACCGGCCTTGCCGCTCTTCTCCAAAGCGTGATCGGAGTTGCCTACCACACCCACTGTTGCCTTGCATGCAGCCAGCACCTTGCGGAGCTCGCCTGAAGGCAGTTTGATGATAGCATACTTGTCCTCACGGCTCGACAACTGAGCGAACGTTCCGGCACTACGTACCATGCAGGCACCCTGGCCCGGACGAAGCTCGATGTTGTGAATCAGTGTTCCCAGAGGAATTGCCGACATCGGCAGTGCATTTCCTACCTCGGGAGCAGCATTCTCTCCCGACATTACAGTCTGACCTACTTGCAGTCCATTCGGTGCAAGAATATAGCGCTTCTCACCGTCAGCGTAGAACAGGAGGGCGATGCGAGCCGAACGGTTCGGATCATACTCGATAGTCTTTACTACTGCGGGTACACCATCTTTATTGCGCTTGAAGTCAATTACACGATACTTCTGTTTGTGACCGCCACCGATGTAGCGCATCGTCATCTTTCCGACGTTGTTGCGGCCACCGGTCTTGGTTTTACCAAACACAAGCGATTTCTCAGGAGCGCTCGCGGTAATTGTCTCGAACGCACCTATAACTTTGTGTCTCTGCCCTGGTGTTGTGGGCTTAAATTTACGTACAGCCATTTTTAGATATTGCTATAAAAATCAATTGTTTCACCTTCTTTCAGGGTCACGATGGCTTTCTTGTACGCCTGCTGTGCACCTTTCAACAGACCGGATTTGGTCCAGCGCTGTTTTACTTTCGGAGCACGGATCAGCGTGTTGACATCGGTTACCTGAACATTATACATTTCCTCTACTGCCTTCTTGATCTCAACTTTGTTGGCATTGCGAGCTACTACGAATCCGTAACGGTTCAGTTTCTCGCCGGCGGCAGTCATCTTCTCAGTGACGATTGGTTTGATAATAATTGCCATAATGTTACCTCCTTATGCTTTTAAAGTTGCCTCGAGAGCAGCTGCCGAAGCCTCGGTGAGGACAACAGCGTTCGAGTTCATGATTGTGTAGGTGTTCAGCTCGTTTACGTTCACTACATTCACCTTCTGGATGTTGGCGGCAGACTTGCGAGCATTCAGGTTCGCATCATCTACTACGAACAGCACTTTCTTGCCTTCTACTTTCAGGTTGTTCAGCACCTCTACCATGGCTTTGGTCTTCGGAGCATCGAAGGTGAGTGCGTCTAGCACGAGCAACTCATTTTGTTTTGCGCGCAGCGACAATGCGCTCTTGCGGGCGAGTTGTTTTACTTTCTTGTTCAGCTTGAAATCATAGTCGCGGGGCACGGGACCAAAGATAGTACCACCACCTACGCGTACCGGAGACTTCAAATCACCCGGACGTGCGCCGCCGCCGCCCTTCTGGCGACCGAGCTTGCGGGTCGAGTGAGCATTCTCGCTACGTTGTTTTGCTTTCGCTGTGCCTTGGCGTTGTGCGGCCAAGAATTGCTTAACGTCCAAGTAGATAGCATGGTCGTTAGGCTCAATTGCGAAGATAGCGTCATTCAGAGCAATCTTCTTGCCGGTCTCTTTGCCGGCCATGTTCAGAATACTAAGTTCCATAACTAATTACTTGTTGATAACGACGATTGAATTTTTTGCACCGGGTACACTGCCCTTGACCATAATCAAGTTGTACTCGGGGATAACTTTGAGAACGACGAGGTTTTGAACCGTTACGCGGTCGCCACCCATCTGACCTGCCATGCGGGTTCCCGGGAAGATACGACTAGGATATGCACAAGCACCTACCGAACCCGGAGCGCGAAGACGGTCGTCCTGACCGTGAGT
>DGHR01000017.1:0-11178 GCA_002392745.1 Bacteroidales bacterium UBA3843
CTATCGACGAAGTCTTCTTCCTCGATGATTTCCTCGCGCTGGAGAAGGAGTTCCCGAACTTCCATTTCCACTTGGCGCTGGACCGTCCGGACCCGAAGGCAGACCAACTCGGTATCAAGTACACCCCGGGCTTCATCGCTCCTGTCATGGGCGACACCTACCTCAAGCAGCATGACGCTCCCGAGGATGTCGAGTACTATCTCTGCGGTCCTCCTATGATGGCAAAGACCGTCCTCGACCTGCTCCACTCGCTGGGCGTTGATGACGCAGACATCCGCTTCGATAACTTCGGAGGCTAAGTCGCGGTCAGCGACCGAGGCGTAAAGGCTCGACACCTGTTGAGCTATTCAGAATAAGGAACGCGCACGTGTGTGCGCGTTCTTTTGTATTAGTCAAGAAAAGTATGACGGAATGTTTGTTTGAGCGGCAGTACCGCCGGTTTGAGGCTGTTTGTTTGCTTGTTTGTATATCCAGACATTCTATTGCTGACTGTCGGTTCACCGTCGGCTCACCGTCGGGATTGGCTGCAAAAGAGCAAATGAATTCCATACCCCGGACAGACGGGATACGCTTCTCTATTACAACTCCAGCCCCTTGATCCAGTTCTCCACCTTCGCTTTGTTGGTACGGACCTCATGACCGTAGATGCTGAAGCCTTTCCTGACATCCGCTTTGGGGTACGCCTTGCGCAAGTCGCTCACGCAAGACCCCAAACCGCTTCCTTCATGCGTCGTGAACGGATAGAGGATCTTGCCGTTGAGGTCATAGGTGTCGAAGAACGTAAACATCACTTGCGGGTACGTGCCCCACCATATCGGTCCGCCGATGAAGATGATGTCGTACTGGTCGAGGTTCTCCAGTTTGCCCTCAAAAGCCGGACGCTCGTCATTGCGGGCTTCCTCTTGCGCCAGTTCTGTCAGCGGCGTATAAGCCATTCCGTCGTACTTATGGGTCACGATCTCAAACTGGTCTGCTCCAGTCAGTTCACTGATGTAGTCCGCCACGATTTTGGTGTTACCCACTTGGATGTTTCCCACCGAGTAGTTCTCTCCGGCATGAGAGAAGAATACTACCAAACATTTGTGATTTGTCATTTGTGTTTTGTTGTTTTGTGCGTTGCAGCCTGTGAATGTAAGTACCGCAAGCAAGGTGAATAAAATCTTTTTCATAACCATCATTTTGAATTGCGGTGCAAAATTACTGCTTTTTTGCGAAATAGCCGTTACATAATTTACGGCATTTTTTACACATTTCGCAGAAAAAGCACTTCTCCCTCGTTGTACCCTCCTTTGGCGTCCCTATATACCTATGCAGATCCACTCATCTCCAGAGCTACGTCGGTCGGAAAGAATTACGCCTCGAACTGCTGACGATGCTTCATGATCGTCGGCAGGTTCTTAGATGCCCATGCCGTAAGTTCCTGCACAATAGGCACCAGTTCCTTGCCCATCGGCGAGAGGCTGTACTCCACGCGAGGCGGAATCTCCGGATAAACTTTGCGGACGATGAGGTCATCCGCTTCGAGCGTGCGCAACGTACTACTTAATACGCGCGTGCTGATATCAGGAATGACGCGATGCAGTTCATTGAAACGGATCGTGCCGTGCTCATTGATATCCAACAGCACAAGGAATCCCCATTTGTTACCAAACCGTGCGATGACATTACGCACCGGACACATCTCAAACATAGAGTTCTTGTTGTCTTTCTTTTGCATAATATATTTTCGTTTGCGAGTGCAAAGGTACTATAAAATACTGATATACGCAATAGTATCAAAAAAAAAGTAAGTTTTTTATAAAAATTTATTTTCCTAATGTGCTGTATTTGCAAAAATAGACAAAAAGGTTACTACCTTACCAATTTGTAACCTCTTGCACATGTCAAAAAAAAGCAGTAATTTTGCACTCGTTTTTTGAAATACAAACACAAAAATATACAATTATGAAACAGATTGAGACGATTAAGAGCGGCAAAAATTTTACCGCCGTAACAGCAGGTACTTTTGCTGAGATTATTGAACACGAACTACCGATGGGTCCCGATTTCACCCTCAAAGGCAAAGTCTTTTTAGGTCAGGCTTTGGGTACTACCGGAGCGGAACTGTCTTTCCAGACGCTTGTTCCAGGACAAGACAGCGGTTTCCTGCACACGCACAAGACGCACGAAGAACTCTATTTCATCCTTCGTGGCGAAGGTACATACCAAGTGGACGGCGAGCTCTTCCCCGTTAAGGAAGGTGCCGTGGTACGTGTTGCACCGGATGGCAAACGCGCGCTGAAGAATACAGGCAAAGAAAACCTGACGATGCTTTGCATCCAATACAAAGCGAATGCTTTCACCGATGCAGACAGCCCCATGACGGATGGTAATATCCTGAATGAGCCGCTGAATTGGTAATTGAACTTGTCGTGATTATCAAAAGAATAATATGAGTGAAATACTTATTTCCGAGAAGCAAGTGCAGAGTGTGATGACCAAGTCGTCACTGCCCGTGGGCGGTTACTCGGTGAACCCGTATGTGGGGTGTACACACGCTTGCAAATATTGCTATGCTTCGTTCATGAAACGCTTTACTGGACATACAGAGCCGTGGGGGACGTTTCTGGATGTGAAGAACTGGGAACCTATAAAAGACCCTCACAAATTCGATGGGCAACGTATTGTAATCGGCTCAGTGACAGACGGCTACAATCCGCAAGAAGAGCACTACCGTCGCACACGCCGGCTATTAGAGGAGTTGCAGGGCGCACAGGCGGAGATTCTTGTCACAACCAAATCTGATCTCGTGCTGCGCGATTTGGATGTACTGAGTACATTCCCAAAAGTAACCGTATCATGGTCAATCAACACGCTCGACGAGCAGTTCAAAAATGATATGGATGAAGCAGTCAGTATAGAGCGTCGGCTTGCTGCTATGAAGCAGGTCTACGACAAAGGAATCCGCACTGTATGTTTTATCTCGCCTATCTTCCCTGGTATAACAGATGTTTGGAGTATCATGGAGAGGGTGCGCGAACAGTGCGACCTCATTTGGCTGGAGAACCTGAATCTGCGCGGACAATTCAAACCCGTAATCATGCGTTACATTGCAGAAAAATATCCGCATCTTATGCCACTGTACGATGAAATTTACAACAAAGGCAAACGCAATTGGTGGCATCGTCTGGAGGAAGACGTGCAACGCTTTGCTACCGAGCATGAAATGCCGTATTTACGCAATGATCTGCCATATGGGCGAGCCGAAAAAGGAAAGCCGATACTGGTCAATTACCTTTATCATGAGGAGATCCGGTTAAATAACAATAAATAGCAAAAAATTGCAACTGTTGCCAAGCTAAAGGCACTTCCTTTACATTGTGCTTGCAACCTAAGTCCCTCAGAAACTCAATCTCGCCGAAGCCGAGGACATCACAACCATCCAAAATTACGACAATTTTTTGAATTATACAAGATTTTTGTAAAAAATACAACAAACCTCGGCCGTTTTTTAGGCGGTCGAGGTTTAATTTTGTGTGATTAAGTTACTTTTTGCGGTTTAGCCAGATAACCGGCACTACAAAAATGGCAAGTAATACGATGCCGACAATAATTGTTGTACTATCCATAATGACTTGAATTTTAATTGTTAATACGTTAAAAGCCTATATGTCAGGTAACCGGCGTACAATACCAAAAGAAGAACTCCGCCCCAACAAGCCAGTCTGCGCCTTTGACCAAAAGCACTAAACCAACAACCAAGAAAAGTCCTAATAAAATAGGATTAGATAAATAAGATGATACCATTTTATTGTTTCTATTTGTGTTGTTAATATTCAGTTAAGACGCTGAAAGTCAACACAAAATGCGCCGGAGGAAGTATACATAGTACGTGCTCCCGGCAGACGAACAGAAAGGACTTGTCTCAAGCCGTTCCTGACCGCGAAAAACAATAAAAACAGGTTGGTAATGATGAATCATTTTGCGCAAGAAAGCCGTTCGTGTTCTGTTCTTGCCGAAAGGCGTGCGCTGGGTATTTGCACTGAAATGAGTGGGTACAGAGGCGGTTATGTTTGAACCATTGTTTGCGAGTGTCAATGGTTCGCCTTGTATCCCCACAAGCGTGTGATGGTCGGTTTGTTGTACTGCGCAACCGGACGTTTGAACCGGTTTCATAGTAGGTTTATCCATCGGCTCAAACCACTGAACGCCGATGCTCACCAAGATCAACAATATGTACCAAAATCGTTTCATCTCAAAAGCGAGTGCAAAATTACTACTTTTTTACGAAACAAACAAGAAAAAAAGTAAAAATCTTCACTTAGAACAAGGAAAATGGTTACTTTTCTCCGCCCCGAATCTCTGACGCGGAGATGCCGAGGTTTTGGCGGATGTAACGGCTGAGGTGGGCAGTGGAGGAGAAATCAAAACGATATGCGATGTCGGTTAAGGTCAGAGAGCGGTCACGGAGAAGACGGGCAATCTTGACCGAGGTGTAGCGGTTGATCCAATAGGCAGCTCCGGAACCGCTGATCGACTTACAGGTCTCAGAGAGGTATTTGGGTGTGACGCACAGTTGGTCGGCATAATAGGCGATGTCGCGGTGTGTGCGGTAATCGCCGCGCTCCAACATCTCAAGAAAGCGGTTCATGAGGTGCGCGTTCTGGTGGGTAAGGTTGTTGGAATCGGCATATATCTCCGCATGAAAATCAAAGAAATCTATAATCACGCTTGCACGGCATTGAGCGTCAGGTCGAGATAGAAACGATGCTCTTTTTCCGCGCAACGCGTACGCACGTACTCCATATTCTCTTGGCATCGTTCAACCTGCCGTGCGTTGAGGTGCATCACCGGATCGTTGAAGAGCATCATATGTCCGCGTGTGCCGTAGTTAGAGAGCGGCAACGCCATCTGGATAAACTCCGGCGTGACATAGACGATAATGGTCTGAAAATCAGGGCTTGCGTCGGCTATCTGTGCGTTCTCGCTTCGCTGCATAATGATGCAATCGCCGCGCTGCAGAGGGAACGACGCACCGTTGAAAAGCAGCGTCGCCGTTCCTTGCAAGCACAAAGCGTGCGTCAAGTAACCCGTGTGCGCGAGTTGCAAGTCCGTAGATAATATGTCGGCAAACTCAATGGGTTGCATGCTTATTGACAACCTTTGTAATTGAGACCGTAGAGATGGATCATCTCCACTTCCGCCCCGGCGTCCTGTGCGCCCTTCATGGCGGCTTCCAACATCTGCGCGGTGTTTTTGTTCTTCCGCGGAGAACCATTGATAAAGATTGCTCTCATGATTTTAGAAATATTTGCGAGTGCAAAGGTACTACTTTTTTCGGAAACATGCAAGTATTTGGGCGAAAAACTATGGCAAAATCCACTTAGTCGTCTATGCGGACAAACTCATAATTGCTGTTGAACTCGAGGTCAAGGCCAGAGTTAAGTTCGGCTTTCCACCTGCGGTCATCTTTGCCCCACTCGGTAATGAAGGCGTTGGGGAAATTGGCTTTCACATACTGACGTACCAACTCTGGAATGAGGACAGAAGGCACTTCGGTCTGTTTGCAATCCACTTTGGTCAGTTCGCCCGCCTTGTTGAATTTCAAAGAACGACCATCGTTAAACTTAACATCGTACTCTACGTCCAGCAAGCCTCTGTCCAACGTAACATAAGCGATTTGGGAGACATCAAAATGCGCAGCTACGATGGCTTTTGCCGGTTCCGGTACTTGGTCGAAAGTGATCACTTGTTCTTTTGCGCAAGCCGTCAGGCTGCAGAGTGCGATAAGCACTACAGAAAAATACTTTTTCATAATAGTTGAATTTAAAAATTATTATTAAATTGCGGTTGTCTCGTAGAGATTGTCCGCATATGTAGTGTTAATGCTGTGTTAATCCTGTGTTGGAATAACGCGGTTTATATTGTTTTATTGCAGGTCGCGAATGGTTTTTGCGACATTGATGAGGTGGTCGGCGACACGTTCGGAGTTCTGCGCAAGGGAGATATATTCTGTTCCGGCTTGGGGTTTGCAGATGCCCAACGCAAGGCGCTGGATATGATTGCGCTCCATCTCGTCGGTCAACTGGTCTATCTCGTCTTCGACTTGGTTTGCCAAGCCGAGAGCCTCCATGTCCATCTTATGGTACGCCTGCATAGCGGCATCGTAGAGCCTGCCGATGAGTTCGTTCATCTGGTCAATCTCTTTGAGCGCATAGTCGGAGAAGCGCACCTCCTGCTGGCGAAGGCTGTCTGCATATTCAATGATATTCTTGGCGTAGTCACCGATACGCTCGAGGTCGCTGACTGTGCGAATAGTGGAGACGAGGTATTGATGGTCAAACCGGTTAAGCTGGTTGTTGGAGAGGAGCAGTGCGTAATGCACCAGTTCGCGGTTGAGATAGTTGAGTTGGGCCTCCGTCTGCTCGAAGAGTTTGCGTTCGGAGTTATCCAGCGTAGTGACATTATGTATGGAGCGTTGGTAGTTCTCTATTGCCATTTGCGCCATATTCTCCACTTCGGCTTTGAGCTGACGGATAGCCACTACGGGCGTGCGCAACATCTGCGGGTCGAGGAAATACAGATGCGGTTCGTTGGTGTTCTTCGCCGGTTGGTCTTTGATAATACGGCAAGCGAGGTTGACGAGCGCATTGGTGAGCGGCAAAGCCACCAGCATCGTAGTGACATTGAAGACCGTGTGGAACATGGCTAATTGCAGTTGCGGAGCGGAAGGGAAGAGATGCTCGAAGATCGTTCCGAAGCTCCAGACACCGGCGGTAACAAGGCTGAGCACCAATGCTGCGCAGAGGAACAGAATGACACCCAACACATTGAACAGCAGGTGAATCATCGCTGTTCGTTTGGCAGCTACGCCGCTGGTCATACCTGCGATGATTGCCACCACGCACGAACCGATGTTACTTCCCATCGTCAGGTAGATACCCTGGTCCAGTGCAATAAGTCCGGTGACGACCATCGTGATAGCGATGGATGTCATGACGGAGGATGACTGGATAATCGCTGTGATAATCGTTCCCAAGACAACCAAGAGCAGCGGGTTGCGTATCGAAGCGAGGAACAGTTTGACGGAGTCAAGTGCCGCGAACTCATCCATGGCATTCGCCATCATACTGAGTCCGACGAACAACATACCGAAACCCGTCAGGATACCGCCTGTCTTTTTCCACGAATCATTCTTGGCAAAGAGCATCATAAAGGCTCCAATACCCGTAAGGGCGGCGAAAAGAACGGTGGTAGAGAGGCTGTTGGAACCGGAGAGACCGAGTGCCACCAGTTGGGCGGTGACGGTAGTTCCGATATTCGCGCCGTAGATGATGGTGGCGGCTTGCGAGAGGGACATGATACCCACGTTGACAAAACCGATGACCATGACCGTCACAGCGCCGCTACTTTGGATAGCCGCGGTACCGAGCGTACCGATGCCGACACCGATCAGTTTGTTGTTTCCTGTGTGAGAGAAGAGTTGTTTGAGCCGCCGTGAAGCCGCCGACTCCAAGTTGCTACTCATCATTGTACAGGCTACGAGGAACACTCCGATACCTGCTATGAGAGTCAAGATAGCTGTTAAAATACTGATAAAATCCATATTATTACCTGTTTTTTGTTATTTCCACGTCTTTCTGCTTTCGACTTTTGACTTCCAACTAATAAAAAACGGTACAAACTCATATGAGTTCATACCGTATAATTTATGTCCGGGCATAGTTATAGCCTACAAATGCTTTTCGCGGGGCATAACGCCGCACTAAACCTAATTTCTGCTTGTCGGATATATAGGGAGCGGATAACTGATAATCAGTTAGCAATGACATATAGTTTCGTTCTTCTCCTTTAGAGATGATAACCGGAGTGAGGTTGGGTGTCAATCCTTCGTCCCATTCGTAGTCCTCAGTCTCCAACTCCATAGTGTTCTCGATACGTAAATCCTCTGTGATGCGTCGGTTATCGTTGTATTCGTCCATCACCAATGCGACAACAAACAAACTCATCAAAACGACAAGCACCATCGGAGCATATTTACGAATTATCAAAAACACGATGCAAAGGTACAAAAAAAATTGCAGATATGCAAGTAAATAATGCGGAATTTCAGAAAAAGTAGAGTAAACTCTACGTTTTTTAGAAATGGATAGCAGGTGCTATGCTTGCATAAGACGGATGATGATGTGTACCAGACTCTTAGGGATTTACTCCTTCGGCGGAATGGTCTTGATGATTTTGGCAGGATTGCCGCCCACGATGGTGTTGGCGGGCACATCTTTGGTCACCACAGCCGCAGCGGCAACTACGGCGTTCTCGCCAACCGTCACCCCCGGCAGGATAGTAGCCCCGGCACCCACCCATGCGTTCTTGCAGACACGCACAGGTTTGCAGATGAGTATCTGGCGGTCGTAGAGGTCGTGGTTATTACTGATGAGTTGCACGTTCGCCGCAATCATCGCGCCGTCTTCGATAGTGATGCCGCCGCGCGACATCATCAGACAGTCCGGCATGATCATCACGCCCTTGCCGATATGCACCATGTCGAAACATACACCCTTCAAGGGCGGCTGAACGATGGCTCCTTCGCCGAGGTTTTCGCCGAAAAGGGCTTTCGTTGCCTCAATATTCTCCGGCGTAAAAGGTATGGTTTGGTTGAAGGCAAACAGTTTGCGGCCCTGCTCAATATACATGGTCTGCGCTTCGGGTGTCGTCACCCGCGGATCTACACGAAACTCTTCCATTTTATTTTACTTTGTTATATTGATCATCATTGACAGGTTCGAGCCATTCATTGGAGGCTCCGGGTTGCTCTTGCGTGTGGACAGCCAGATGCTGCATCCAACTGTCCGCGGCAGCTCCATGCCAGTGTTTGACACCTTCGGAAATGGCAATCACGGTGCCGGGAGTAAGCGGAACTGCGGGTTTGTTCCACTCCTGATACCAACCCTTGCCGCTCACGCAAATCAGCACCTGCACTGCGCCGTGGTGGATATGCCAGTTATTGCGGCAACGGGGCTCGAAGGTCACGTTCGCCACACCGCCAAAATACGGCTGCAAGAAACTCTGCCCTACGAAATACTGCGCATAAGCGGAGTTGGGCGAGCCAACTGACCACTTCGTTTCTAACAGTCCGGCGAGTCTGCCGGCTTCGTCCAAGAGACCGTTGGCAGCGAGGGCAACGACGATGCCTTGCAACTGCTCCTCCGTCACGCCCATGTTACGCGCACCGGCGATGTGGGCTTTGAGTTGCGGTTCCACGCCCTGCAAGCCGCTCAGCGCAGAAACGGTGACCAACTCACGGTCGGCGTACGTCAGATTATCGCGGGCGAAGATGTCTCCGAAGAGGTGCGCCTTGAGGTAGTAATCCGTTGCCGGCGCAAAGGCATAGTCAAACGGTTTACCCGTCAGTTGCGTCTGTACGCGAGTACCTTCTTTGAGTGCATCAAAGTCATTGGAAAGCGGGCTTGCGTCCTCGCCCATAATAACTTTAACTCCTTTTGCCTGACGGTCACCGATGACGCGCTGCAAAGTGCCTAAGGCATTGAGGCTGCGCGGAAAACCCGTGTAGGCGTAGAGTTGCGAGAGAGCTTCTTTGATTTGGCTGACCGTCAGGTCCGCCTCTAATCCGTTATGAATGGCTGACTCAAGAGCCACGAGGTCACCTTTGGCTTCATTGCAAGCGATGGCAGACATACACGCCGCCTGCTCGGTTGTGAAAGAAAGTTGGTTCATATCTTTGTTTTCCTGCGTTTGTTTGGGGCTGCAGCCTATGAGCAGCACTGCCGCCGCCAAGCATATGAATGGAATCGTTTTCATTGAGACAGATTATTTCAGATACTTGGTAAAGAACGCGGCTAACTTGTCCCACGGAATAAGGTTCTTGGGTTCGCCGGTTCCAGCAGGGCCTGTGAAACCGCCGTCATAGAGGTCGCAATGCGAGGCACCGGGGATGATGAGCAACTCTTTGTTCTCTGGGCAGGGATTAGGAGCCACGACGCTCTTGTACCCCTCCGCCTTACCGTCCACCATGTAGTGGTACGCAGCCTCGCCGAAATAACGGCTGTGGGCTTTCTCGCCGTGCATAACGAGCACCGCCGAACGGATCTCATTAATGTAATACAGGAAGCGGCTATTGGCGTACGCCTGCGTGCCGATGACACGCCAGCCGTCGTTGGAGTTGCCGGAACGGACGTGGTAAGCGCGGGCGGTCTTGTAGTAATCGTGGTAGTCCTTGACGAACTGCGGTGCATCGTCCGGCAGCGGGTCAACAACACCGCCTGCCATCGCCGCCGGGTCTTTCAGACGCTGTGCCGCGAGTGCTGCACGCGCTTCGTGACGCGCCTCTTCGGAGTCGGCGGAATCGAAATAACCATTACCGCTGACGCGGGTCATGTCGTACATCGTGGAAACCACCGTCGCCTTGATACGCGGGTCGGCAGCCGCGGCGTTAAGGGCTATACCACCCCAACCGCAAATACCGATGATACCGATATGCTCGGCGTCCACTTCGGGCAACTTGCTCAGGTAGTCCACCGCCGCCATGAAATCTTCGGTGTTGATGTCCGGCGAAGCCGTTCTACGGGGTTCACCGCTGCTCTCGCCCGTGAAGGAGGGGTCGAACGCCAGAGCGATAAATCCGCGCTCCGCCATCTTCATGGCATACAGGCCGGACGACTGCTCTTT
Source organism: Bacteroidales bacterium UBA3843 (assembly GCA_002392745.1). Taxonomy (GTDB): domain Bacteria; phylum Bacteroidota; class Bacteroidia; order Bacteroidales; family Paludibacteraceae; genus Colicola. Next base: position 10,666 of record DGHR01000017.1, read on the forward strand.
GGTGGCACCGAAAGGACCGGAGACGGCGATAGCCGGAAGACCGCTACGCTGACAGACCGTTTCACTGACAGACTTCGGCGCGTATAAATCCGCAACAAGCGTGATGCCGTATTGGTTTTGGAAACTCACTTTCTGATGAGAGACTTTCTCACTTAACGGGAAAACTTTGTCCCACGAATCATTTGCACATTTAGTCATTTTATCATTCGGTTTTCCGCAGGCGGCAAAGAGTACAGCCGCTACTGCAAGGGTGAATATTATTTTTCTCATACGTTCTTGCCCATTTCGTATGCTTCTTGCAGTTTGGCATGGCCGGAGATCTCACGCGGGTCGTTCACTCCGCCGCAGAACAGATGGCCTTTGAGGGCGCATTTCTCGTAGCAGTCAATCCAGCCCTGCAGACCGCTCTCGGCGCGTTCCGGCACAAACGGTTCGTCCTCTGCAGCCGTGGTCAGGAGGTAGATGTCGCGGAACCGGTAATCCTTTGGATACATGGCGTTCATGCGGTCGATG
>DGHR01000017.1:11230-14561 GCA_002392745.1 Bacteroidales bacterium UBA3843
GGTCGATGAGGGTCTTCATCTGGCCCGACATCTCGTAATAATAAATCGGCGTTGCCCAGCAGACGACATCGGCGTTGAGCACCGACTCCATGATTGCCGGCACGTCATCTTTGAAGACACACGCGCCTGTCTCCTGGCATTTGAGACAACCGATACAGAACTTGATCTCTTTGCCGCGAAGCGAAATCAGTTCTACTTCATGCCCTGCGGCTTTTGCGCCTTCGGCGAACTGCTCCGCCATCGCGTGGCTGTTCGACCCCGCCCGCAGCGAGGTGGATAAAACGACTACTTTTTTCATAATTTCAGAAATTGTCTGCAAAATTACTGTTTTTTTGCGAAATATGCAAACACAAAATGCAGAAAAGCATGTCTGATTTCATGTAATTGCCCGATTTAGACTGTTTGTGTGAAATTTTTAAACGATTTTCTTGCATAGTTCAATAATTTTATGTAATTTTGCACCGCAATTCCGAAATTGCATAAAATCAAATAGTATTATGGCACAACAAATCTACATTCCCCGCCGTCTGGAGAGCGTTATTCTGGAGGCTGCGCAGTACTTCTCGGTTATCTCCGTAACCGGACCCCGTCAGTCCGGCAAATCAACTATGCTGAAGCACTTGTTTCCCGATTTGCCGCAGTATAGTATGAAGGATTTGCATGTACGCGCCTTTGCGGAACAAGACCCTGTCGCCTTTCTGCATCAACATAAAGAAGGCATGTTCATTGACGAGGTGCAAAAAGTGCCAGTTCTACTGGATTACATTCAAGGTATCGTAGATGGCGAGCCGGAGCGGCGGTTTGTGCTGACAGGAAGTAGTAACTTGGAGTTGCTGCAAGGTCTGACGGAGTCCCTGCCCGGTCGTGCCGGAGTGTATGAGTTAATGCCGATGTCAATGGACGAGACGAAAGAGCAAATCCATGAGAAGGAGATAAATCAAGTGCTGTATGACGGCTTCTACCCTGCCATTTGCGCCAAGAAGAACATTGCCAAACTTTTCTATCCGTCATACGTGAAAACCTACTTGGAGAAAGATGTGCGCGATTTGCTGCGTATCAAAGACCAGATGCAATTCCTAAAGTTTATGAAGTTATGCGCAGCCAGAGTCGGATCCGTTTTCAATGCTTCGGAAGTGGGAATGGAAGTGGGTGTAGATAGCAAGACCATCAGTCATTGGCTCTCTGTTTTGCAGGCTTCGTATCTGGTAACGCTTCTGCCACCGTATTATGAGAATATCACCAAACGGGTTGTGAAGAGCCCGAAACTGTATTTTAATGATCCAGGGTTGGCTTGTTATCTACTGGATATAGAGACTCCGCGGCAATTGGAGTTGGACAAAATGCGAGGGGCTATTTTTGAGAACATGATTGTCATGGAATGTCTCAAACACCGCTTCAACCAAGGCAAAGAGGGCAATGTATATTTCTATCGGGATAGTAATGGTCAAGAGGTGGATATATTGGTCAAAGAGGAAGGCCAACTGACAGCGATTGAAGTGAAATCTTCCATGACTTATCACCCGGATTTTGCCAAGTCACTACAGCGCCTGCCGGAATGGACGAGTACTCCTATCAAACGCCGTGCCGTTGTTTATGGCGGAGATTTTGAGAATACCGCCGGCGATATATGGCTTCTGAAATATGACCATATAGAGAAACTATTTGAGTAAAAAACACTAAGCAAACGGGCGACACATTGTGCCGCCCGTGTTTGTTCTAATTGCCGATTATTAAGATTTCAGCACAGTATCCTGTCGGTCTATCGTCCCGTCAACGTGTCGTGTGCTGGCAACTAAGCGCAAAAGTATACGATTGTTAAGATTCCATATAACGAAAACAAGTGACCTTTCAGCCACTTGCTCATCGTATAGGGTTGCTATACCATTACTATACCTTTATTTTACCTCTTGGCCTGTAACAGTAAAGGTCTTGTCGCCGTTCAGAATATAGACATTACCGTTGCGGATGAGTTTCTGCGCGGGGTTGGCGGGATTCGTATAAACAGCCGGAGCCTCCGTCGGAGTATTCGCCTCATACACGGCTTGCAGCACAATTCCCTCCGCCAAATCGCCGGGTAGCACTTGCCATTTGAGGAACGTGAAACCCTCAATACGCGGAGCGTGCGGCACTTGCCATTTCTGCGCCTCCATGTAATGAAGCGATTCGTCTTGTTTCAGATAACTTACTTGCACCGTCTGTTCCTCAAACTGCAGATCGGTTGCCACACCTATTATATTCGCGAAATCGCACCAGACCGCCTTGGCTTGATAGAGGTCGATGTAGTCCATCGGCACGTAAAGAATACAGGTCTGTTTGTTGACATTATTGACCGTGCGCTCGGTGATCGTCTGCGGCGTATATGCATAGTTGTGAATAGCCTGCAAGGCAGAGCAGTTATAGAACGCGTCCTGATTGATGGTTGTCACAGAGGATGGAATAACCACTTCCTCCAATGCCGTACAGCCTTCTAACACGCTGGTTGCCACGGTCTTAATACCCTGCGGAAACTCAAAATGCTTCAGGTTCGTGCAATACATGAATGCGCTTTGTCCGATGCTGGTCACGGTAGCCGGAATAGCGATAGTTTCTATCTTCATGTACTTGCAAAGGTACGCAGGGATTACCTGTATGCTGTCGCCGAACGTGAACGACGTCACTTGCGAATTCGAATTATAGAACGGTGCCTCGCTGTCCGAGCCGATAGAGCAGTTTTTCGGTTTCCATACAATAGTGGTCGTCGGGTTGCCCTTGAAAGCGGAATTACCAATCGATGTAACCGTACTCGGAATAGTAATCTCCGTCAGGTTGCAGCCCGAGAACGCACGCAGACCGATACTCGTCAATCCTTCTTCCAAGTTCACGCTGCCTAATTTCGTGCAACCGTAAAATGCATCTGCGCTAATGGTAGTCAAGGTCGCCGGTAATTCAATGGACTCCAACGAGGTACAGCCCTCCAGAAAACTGGTCGGCAGCGTCTTTTGCGTTACAGGCAAGTTAATGGATTTGAGGTTCGTGCAATTCATGAAAGCATATTGACCAAGCTTGTTGACCGAAGCCGGAAGTACAATTGTATCCAACAGACTCATATTCTTGCAGATATATGCCGGCACTACCTCTACGCCGTCCGCAAAGGTGAACGATGTAACTTGCGAATTGGTGCTATAGAACGGTGCCTCGCTGTCCGAACCGATTGAGCAGTCTGCCGGTTTCCAGACAATCGTAGTTGTCGGGTTGCCCTTGAAAGCGGAATTACCAATCGATGTAACCGTACTCGGAATAGTAATCTCCGTCAGGTTGCAGCCCGAGAACGCACGCAGACCGATACTCGTCA
>DGHR01000004.1:0-343 GCA_002392745.1 Bacteroidales bacterium UBA3843
TCGAGGAAGAAGACTTCGTCGATAGCACGTGCGCCGTAGAAATAGTGCATCTCACGGTCACGGCAGTTGCGGGTCTTCAACATGTGCATGATCTGCGCACGCAGCGGTGCCATACCGGCTCCACCACCAACCCAGATCATCTCCTTCTTACTGTCATAAACAGGACGGAACTCACCGTAAGGACCGCTCATGCGCACCTTGTCACCCGGTTTGAGCGAGAAGATATACGTGGAAGCGATACCGCAGGGCACGTCCATGAACTCCGGTCCGTTCGGGCACTGCTCCTTCGGTTTGAAGGGCGGGGTGGCGATACGGACGGTGAGGGTGATGATGTCGCCCTCGT
>DGHR01000004.1:387-22991 GCA_002392745.1 Bacteroidales bacterium UBA3843
CGCCCTCGTCGGGATAGTTAGCCATCGAATAAGCACGAACGGTAGCCTGGGTGTTCTTCTGTTTGAGTTTGAAGAGCCCGAACTTCTGCCAAGCCGGCAGGTAGAGGTCACCGATGAGCGATTTATCGAAGTCGCGGTCGTAGTCGATGTCGTACTCGGGGATGATGATCTGTGCGTACGAACCCGGCTCGAAGTGCATGTGCTCGCCCGGAGGCAGCTGTACCTTGAACTCTTTGATGAAGGTAGCGACGTTCTTGTTGGAGATAACTTCGCATTCCCATTCCTTGACACCCAGAACCGCCTCATCGACCTTCATGGTGATGTCTTCTTTGACCTTGACCTGACAGCCCAGACGCCATCCTTCTTTCTGCTGTTTGCGGGAGAAATGGACGGTCTCGGTAGGCAGAATTTCTCCACCACCGGAGAGTACCTGGCACTTGCACTGTCCGCAAGAGCCCTTACCGCCGCAGGCAGAAGGCAGGTGAACGCCGGCTTCGCCGAGTTGGTTCAGGAGCGAACCTCCGGCTGCCACGTCATAGACCTTGTCGCCGTTGATGGTGACTTTGACGTTACCGGAGGAAACGAGGTATTTCTTGGCCACCAAGAGGATAGCCACGAGCAGGAGGATCACAATGAGGAACACTCCTACAGCATATAAAATTGCAGTCATATTCATAGTGTTGTCCTCCTATTAAATCTCCAGGCCGCTGAAGCACATGAACGCCATCGCCATGAGTCCCACGGTGATGAACGTGATACCCAGTCCCTGCAGCGGTTTGGGAACATCGTTATACTCCATTTTCTCACGAATACCTGCGAGGCAGACGATGGCTAAGAACCATCCCAGACCCGAACCGAAGGCGTACATGAACGCATCGCCGAGAGAGGTGATAGCCTTAGGATCCACTGCGGGCAGGCCGATACGCTGCTGCATGAAGAGCGAACCACCCATGATAGCGCAGTTCACCGCAATCAGCGGCAGGAAGATTCCGAGGCTCGCATAGAGCGACGGGCTGTATTTCTCCACAACCATCTCCACCAGTTGCACGATAGCGGCAATGACGGCGATGAAGAGGATGAAACTGAGGTACTCCAAGTGCAGCGGCTCCAGAACGAGCGTCTGCAAGAGGTAGTTGACCGGCAGGGTAACGACGAGCACGAAAGTAACGGCTACACCCAGACCGGCTGAGGTCTTCACGTTCTTTGAAACGGCGAGGTAAGAGCACATTCCCAAGAAGTACGCGAAAATCATGTTATCCGCAAAAATCGAGCGGACAAATAAACTTAATGCGTGTTCCATTACTTAGCCTCCTTATCATTAATTGAGCGGTGCGCCCAGATTACACAACCTACCAAGATAAGCGCCATAGCCGGCATGAGCATCATACCGCAGTTCTCGTAACCATGGTCATAGCACCACTGCGGGATGACCTGGAAACCGAGCAACTGACCCGAACCGAGCAGTTCGCGGATGACAGCCACAATGACCAGGATGATGGCATAACCCAGACCGTTGCCCAGACCGTCCAGCAGGGAATCCCATGCGTTGTTGGTCATGGCGAACGCCTCGAGGCGACCCATCAGAATACAGTTGGTGATGATCAGACCGAGATAGACGCTCAGCTGCATCGCTACGTCGTACGCGAACGCTTTGAGTACCTCGCTGACGAGCGTTACCAGCGCAGCCACTACCACGAGCTGCACGATGATACGCACACGCATCGGGATGGTGTTACGCAGGAGCGACACAATGACATTCGACATCGCTACGATGATTGTAACGGCAATACCCATCACCAGAGCAGGCTTCAACTGTACCGTTACGGCGAGTGCCGAACAGATACCCAGAATCTGCACTACGACAGGGTTATTCGCGTTAAGAGGACCAAGCAATGTGTCCTTAGTTTTCTGACTTAACATATATTAATCCTCCTCTTTAGTAGGTTCAACAATTTCCTCCTTCGTACTTGGTACTTCTTTGCCCGAGGGCACGATTATTCCGTCACTTGGTACTTCCGAGAGGAATTCTTTATATTCCTCGAGGTTGACTTCCAGCATGGTGCTGACGCCGGAGGAGGTGATGGTAGCGCCGGAGATGGCATCTACCTGCTCCTGTCCGTCGGCATGCTTGCCGGATTTGAGGACTGCTACAGACACCACTTCGCCTGCGGCGTTGCGGATGTGCTTGCCCTCAAACTGCTCGCGGAACGGCAGTTCCACAATCTTGGCACCCAGACCCGGAGTCTCGGATTCGTGGTTGAAGTTGACGCCATAGACGGTGTTCTTATCCTCATCGAGCGCGAGGTAACCTCCGATGCCGCCCCAAAGACCCTTACCGCTGAGCGGCAGGATATATTTGGTTTCGCCATTGAGGTTCGCTACATAGACTTCTTTGTTGCCGTAGGTCAGCGTGTCGTTGACAAGCACCATGTAAATCTCTGCGGGGTTGCCGGCGGAGTAGTCCACCTTGAGCGCACCGAGGATCTGTTTCTGCTTGTCGAGCAGGATGTTCGCCTGCTGCTTCGGAGCGAGTGCCTGGCTGACAACCGCCAAGAGCACAGCTACGATGATTACCATCACCGCTGAATAGATGAAGGTATAAAGATTACTGTTTGTATTCAGTTTCATAGTAGCCCTCCTTATTTAGCAACGCGCTTTGCGCGACGGTTAATATTTGCTTGAACAACACACCAGTCGATGAGCGGCGCAAAGGCGTTCATGAGCAGGATAGCGAGCATCATACCCTCTGGATAACCCGGGTTGAGGACGCGCACGAGCACTGCTACGAGACCGATGAGGAAGCCGTAGATATACTTGCCGCACTCGGTACGGGCGGATGTCACAGGGTCGGTAGCCATGAAGACAGCACCGAAAGCGAAACCGCCGCTGACGAGGTGCATGTACCACGGGTACTGCGCTGCGAGGTTAGCCTCGGAGCCGAATTGGTTGAAGAGCCAAGCCGTGAGTGCGCCGCCTACGAAGACAGACAGCATCGTCTTCCAAGACGCTACGCCGGTAGCCAGCAGCAGACAAGCGCCGAGCAGGATAGCCCAGCAGCAGGTCTCGCCCACCGAACCCGGGATCAGACCGTTGAAGAGGTCCCAGAAACCGAGTTCTACAGCAGAACCGGTGCTCATCTGCGTGAGCGGTGTAGCGCCCGAGAAACCATCTACGATAGCGTGACCGCCGTCCCAGCCCCATGTGCCACCGGTGCGCACGAAGGGTTCGTCACCCGTCATGTGGCTCGGATAAGCAAAGAAGAGGAACGCACGCGTGATAAGCGCCACGTTGAAGATGTTATAACCCGTTCCGCCGAACACCTCTTTGGCGAAGATGACCGCGAAAGCCGTTGCAATCGCCACCTGCCACAGCGGCGTGTTGATCGGCACGATGAGCGGAATGATGAATCCCGTAACGAGGAAACCCTCGGCTACCTCTTCGTGCTTGATCTGCGCCACGGTGAACTCGATACCCAGACCGACGATGTAACTTACCAGAATATACGGCAGTACGGCCAGGAAACCGAAGCCGAACGCTTTCCACCAGAGAGCGGCGGTCATGCCGGCTGCCAGTTGGCCCGTAGCCAGCAGGTGCTGGTAACCTACGTTGAACATACCGAAGAGCAGCGCGGGAACCAGAGCCAGCACGACAATAATCATCGTACGCTTGCTATCCGAACCGTCATGGATATGTGTGCCAAGACGCTTGGCGGTAGTCTGGGGCGTGAAGAGGAAGGTATCGAAAGCGTCGTAGAACGAACTGAGCCAGTTCAGCTTGCCGCCTTCCTCGAAGTTCTTGCCGAACTTCTTCCAATTTCTATATAACCATTCCATCACTCAATCTCCTTTCTTAAATTGTCCAACGCTTCGCGAACGATCGCCTGCAGCGGCATTTTGGAGGTGCAGACATACTCGCAGAGCGCAAAATCTTCGGGAGCCACCTCATAGGCGCCGAGGGCTTCCATCTTGTCGATGTTGCCGGCAATCATGGCTTTGATGAGGTACTCGGGGTAGATGTCCATCGGGAAGACCTTGTCGTACTCGCCGGAGACGATGATTGCGCGGCGGCCACCTTTCAGACGGGCATCCCACTGGTAGTGCTTCTTGCCGAAGAGCCAGCGTGTGAAACGGTTGTCCAGCATAGCAGCGGGGTCGGTCTTGCCGAAATGGAACGACGAGAAGCGCGGCAGCATCCATCCCATGAACTCGTGGTTCTCGGAGCCTTCGTCCAGCACCGTGAACTGGTTGTCATAAACGGAGATGATGTCGTCAAGGCTGATCTGACGTCCGGAGAGCACGTTGCCTGCTACATAACGGCAGGGGCACTCGGTGTGTACGTTGCTCGTGAGGATTGCGCTCACAGGCATTCCCGGCAGCACATTGTAGTACTGTTTGCCGTACGCCAACGGACCGGTCAACGCCACTTTCTTCTGGTAATCCACGATACCTTTCTGGAAGAGGCGGCCGATGATGGCGAGGTCCTGGATGTTGACGGTGAAGACCGTCTCACCCTTTGCCAACGGCGCGAGGTTGTTGAGCTGTACGCCTACGTTGCCGGCAGGGTGGGGACCATAGACCTCATAGAGGGTGCAGTCCTTCAACTCACGGAACTCGGTTGCTTTCGCGCCACCCTTGATGCCGATGAACACCGGAGCCATCAGGCTCAGGGCGGTTACGGCAGCCTGCAGGGTAGGCAGCTGGCCTTTGAGCACCCACTCGTAGTTCGGAGCCACGGGAGCCGTGTCGAACGTAGAGATGAAGATAGCACGAGGAGTCTTGTTCGGCAGCGCGATGCAGTCGTACGGACGCTGTTTGATGAGCGCCCAGAGACCTGACTTGAGAAGGAGCGCTTTTACGCCTTCTCCGGTGTGCTCGTAAGCACCGAACTTCTCGTACTGAACGGTAGCGTCTGCCTCGATGTCGATGGACATCACCTTGCGTCGCTCTCCGCGGACGATCGCCACGACTTTACCCGACACAGGGGATGTGAACAGCATCTGCTCAAACGCCTTGTCGTGAAAGAGCGGTGAACCGGCTTTCACGAGATCGCCTTCATGCACGTCCAGCTTGGGCGTGATACCGGCGAAATGGTCGGGCACAATATGAAAGACCTCCGGCCGGCGCACGCTACCGAGCGTTTCTGCTGCAGGTCCCTCAAAAGGAATGTCCAAACCACGTTTCAGTTTGATTTGTTGCATGTTAATAAGAAATTTTGAATATGTTATCTGTTCTTTATAAAAATCACGTGATAATATACTTTGTATATTATAGGGTTGGGTGGGATACGATATTGGTACGATGCGCGTCCAACGGGCCTCCGATGCGCCTATTATGCGCCTAATGCGCCGATGCGGTATGTGCGAATTTCGACACAGCGGAGCTTTGCAATTATGTGCAACGGGCGTTTGCGTACGCGTGCAGCGAGTATCCGTCACGGGCGCGTGCAATACCTTATTGCATAAAAAGCCTGCAAAATTACAAAAAGTTTTTCACATACACAAGCGCGTACGTTGATAATTTTCAAAAAAAATACGAATTGTATTCTCGGCTTGTCATTTGTGAAATCCCATAGCAGTCACTAATTCGGGACGCGCCCAAATGAGTGGTCTCTTTTTCTTGCGGGTTTGGAGAAAAAGCAGTACCTTTGCACAAACTCTACGTAAAGAGGGTTTGTAGTTAGTAATTGTTTGCATACAATGCAGGAACTCTCGTGACAGGGATGCCATGGGAGTTTTTTGTGCTTTTCGGTACGCCCCTTCCCCTATGGGACGGAATAGCATTTTGTCGTACTTTCGGACATCTGCCTTACTCTATTTATTCTATGTGTTATACTAATCCTCCGAGTGGGAACTCGTCGGGTATAACACTCGGAGTGCCATCCGAGGCACTCCTTCACCAGCCCGAATATACGGTCGCATCTTGCAACCCATGCGCAAGTACTCGCAACTTGTTTGAGAAAACGGGCGTTCCGTCCTTTCGTACAGAGCCCCTGAGCGCCTATTCGTAAGCAGGCTTCCGATAGACCCTCCATGGCTCTATACAGCACTTAAAAGTGCTCCTTTCTCAAAAAAAAGTTGTTCGTTTACTTGCGTATGTGCAATTTTTGTAGTACTTTTGTACGCAAATTGGAGTAATGTGTATATGAATGGCGTGTTGATGAGCATATTGGCGCTGGTAATGACATGGACGGTGGAGAGCAAATCTGCCGTGACGGGCGGCGGTGAGGTGCCTGGTTGCGTTGATGCCATATACAGTTCTTCTTACCAGAAAAACCAGGTACGCGCCGGTGATACGGCTATACTGGTTTTAAGCGGTACTACAGGCGCGAAGATAGAAAAAGTGGAGTTGTCCATGCGTTCGAACAAGTCCGGCGGAGCAGGGGATATTACCGTGGCGACGGACGGCGAGACGAAGGCACGGATGAACGGTACGTTCCGCGACTGGACAGGCAGTTTCAGCAACGAATACCGGATGCTGACGGTGATGAATGAGCCTTTCATGGCTGGCGAGGAGTTGCGCATACAGATTGTAGGAACAGCCAATTCGCTATATGTGGAGAAGTTTGTTATTACATACCAGCCTGCGCCGGCATACACGGTCACACTGCTATGCGGTAGTGAAGTGTACAGCGTACTGACAGAGACAGAGGGCGGCGCCGGAGTGGTGTTGCCGACGATGGAAGACCGCGGAGACTGGTTGTTCAGAGGCTGGTCGGAGAGTGAGTTCTGGACGGTTTACACGAAGCCGGAGATTATACCTGCAGGCGTGCGCGTTTATATGAATTCGAACACATCGTTATGGAGCGTATGGGAATGGAAGAAAACGGCAGAGGAACGCTATGTAACAGACTTGCAGTCAGGCGAATATCTGTATGTGGATACCTATTCGAACACGGCGATAACAGGTGTGCCGCACGACTATATAATGGACTATGCTACGGCGGATGCCACCAATCCGAACCAGATGTATACTTTTACGTTCAATGCGAGCGGCGACAGCGCGCAGATTTGCCATACGAAAACAGGTACCTATATCGGTTATTCCTCATCGGGTTTGACGCAGACTAAGAGCACCTGGCGGGTATGGCACGATGGCAACAAGACGGCGCTGTATGCCACAATGAATGGCAAGCAGTATGTCTTTTTGCCGTATTATTATGACTTACACCAAAATTTACATGCGGCTTTGATTCAGACAGACGACCTGAGCAAAACTACAACAGCGCTGATGGCGGCAATGACGGAGGGAGAAGACGTCGCTTATACGTGTCATCCGGAATCCGGCATGGATATAGTGGTTCCGCAAGCGGACGAACGGGAAACAGTGGTTCGTTTCGGACTATACGAGATACATATCCGCGGCGGCAAGAAATACCTGCGGTTGCGGCAATAAGAACAATAATCAAACGATGAAAACAATACTGGTGATATTATCTGTTTTGTCCGGCATCCTGTCGGGCGAATACAACGCGCAAACGCTCTCGACGGCAGAGCAGGACAGCATTTTAAAGGTACGCAGCGGCGAAATACGAAGTACGAAGGATGCAAATGTCAGCACGCGCTACCGGCTGGAGAGCGAGAACGCAGAGACCCTGTTCCGCCGTTCGCAGCTGGCGGAATGGTATGTGGTGGATACAGAGTACGGCAACAAACGTTCACGTCTGGGCGCGGGTGTCTTTAAGGGAGAGTCGCCGTTGCCGAAAGTGCGCGACGCCGTAATGAGTCCGAACGGCCGCTATGTGGCTTTTGCAAAGGACAACAACCTGTATATCCATAAACTGGATTTCGGTACGGAGGTAGCGGTAACCAAAGATGCGAACACCGAGATAATCAACGGTATCGCCGACTGGTTGTACGAGGAAGAGTTCGGTACAACGGCCCTGTTCGCATGGTCGCCCGATTCGAAACAACTGGCGTTCGTGCGGCTCGATGAAACCGAGGTGCCGAGTTTCGGTTGGCAGACCTATTTGGGGGAACAGAATACAGAGTACAGAGTACAGACAGATTATCCGCAGTATCCGGACATGGAGAGTCTGCGGTATCCGAAAGCGGGATGCAAGAATGCGAAAGCAAGCGTGTGCGTGTACGACGTACCGACAAAAGGTATAGTGAAGATGCAGGTCAGCACCGACGCCGATGTGTATTTCCCGCGGTTGAGATGGACTGCGGACGGGGCATTGCTGGTGCTTCGCGTGAACAGAGACCAGACTAAGATGGAGGTGTTGAGTTGCAACGCCAAATCGACCGTTTCGCACCTGCTGTACAAAGAGGAGAGTGACCGTTATTTCGTGGATTACAGCCTGTTCGACGAGTGGCAGTGGTTGAGCGACGGCAGTTTCGTGACGCTGAGCGAGAAAGACGGCTGGCGCCGCGCATACCTGTGTTCCGCCCAAGGTATACAGCAGCGTGCGCTGACTCCGGAGGAAATGGATGTGACGGCACTGTATGCAGTGAACGAGAAGACGCAGACACTCTTTTATCAGGCGGCTCCGAATCCCTCGGAGCGGCAGATATATGCGCTTAGTCTGAAGAAGAATCAAATCACACAACTGACAGAAGGTGAGGGCATGCACTCTGCCAGATTTTCCAAAGACGCCAACAGCGCAATCATCTGCTACCAGTCATTCACTACGCCCAATGAGTATGTTTACTTATCGAAGAACAAGTTCGAGACCCTGAAGCAGAACAACGAAGTGAAGGAAGCATGGGCGAAGAACAACCTGCCGGAACCGCAACTGATGAGGATTCCCAACGGCAAGGGGCAGGAACTGGAGGCAATGCTGATGATAAGTGACCAAGCTACCAAGGACCAAGGACCAAGGCCATTGATAGTGATGCATTATTCGGGTCCGCAGAGCCAGCGGGTGTTGAACCGTTGGCGCAAGAGGTTTGAGTACGCGCTGGTGGAAGAGGGGTACGCCGTCCTTATCGTTGATCCGCGCGGCGGCGACTGCCGCGGACGGGCATGGCGTAACGAGACGTATATGAACCTGGGTCAGAAAGAGGCGGAGGACCTGATTGCCGCCGCTAATTATATCGGTCAGCGCGATGACATAGATGCAAGCCGTATGGCTATCATGGGATGGAGCTACGGCGGTTACCAGACACTGATGACGATGAGCCGGAAGGGCCATCCGTTCAAAGCCGGTGTGGCTATAGCCCCTGTGACCGACTGGCGGCTCTATGACAGCGCATACACCGAGCGCTATATGCGTCGTCCGCAAGTGAACGACCGCGGATATAAGAATGCGTCGCTGATGAACCATGCGGAGGATTTGGAGGGTAGTGTGCTGATTATCCACGGCACGGGCGACGATAATGTGCATGTGCAGCACACGATGCAATATATAGACGCACTGGTGCGCGCGGACAAACAGTTTGAGATGCAGTTGTATCCCGATGACAACCATTTCCTGAAGAAAGGAAACAACTACACGCATATGCATGAGCGGGTACTCCGCTTCTTGGCGCGCGAACTCCGTTGAAAAGTCTTGCCCTTTAATAAATTATTAACTTAATAATAACATGGAAACAAAGCAATCAAACAAGTCTCTGACTATTATCACCATCGTCGCGATGATGTTTCTCTACGCGATGATTTCGTTTGTAACTAATCTGGCAGCCCCGGTCGGTAAGATTTGGGGTGCATCATTCAATGACCCCGTGCAAGCCGAGCGTATGGGTATGTTGGGCAATCTGTTCAACTTCCTGGCCTATCTGGTAATGGGTATTCCGGCCGGTAATTTTCTGGCTAAAAACGGCTATAAGAAGACGGCTCTGACGGCTATTTTCCTGGGCTTTCTGGGAATCAGCGTACAATGGCTGAGCGGTGTGGTGGATAGTTTTTATGTCTATCTGTTCGGTGCGTTGTTAGGCGGTTTCTGCGTATGTATGCTGAATACGGTAGTCAACCCGATGCTGAACCTGCTGGGCGGCGGCGGTAACAGGGGAAACCAGTTGAACCTGGTGGGCGGAACCATCAACTCGCTGTCCGGTTCGCTGACGCCGATGCTGGTGGGTGCTATCATTGGCGAGAGCCTGGCGGGCAAGGAGATTGACGATGTGAACATCGTGCTGTATATCGCCATGGCTGTCTTTGCACTGGTATATCTGGTAATCCGTCTGACCCCGATTGCCGAACCGGCAGGTGCCGGTCAGGCCGTGACCTACGAGCGCAGCCCGTGGTCCTTCCGCCATCTGACACTGGGTGTGATAGCTATCTTCTTCTATGTCGGCGTAGAGGTGGGTATTCCCGCTACGCTGATAAGCTATATGACACCGAAAGTGGGATTTGCAGCCGCCGGTTTCATAGCCGGCAGATACTGGATACTGATGCTGATAGGCCGTTTCGTCGGTTCGGCTATCGGCGGCAAGGTCAGCAGCCGTACGATGGTGATGGTGGTAGCCAGCGCCGCTATTGCACTGATGCTGTGCGCGATGATTATCGGCGACAGCGTGATGGTCAAGACGATTATTCAGGGCCAGGTGATGCAAGTGCCTCTGGCATCCACGCTGTTGGTATTGTGCGGCCTGTGCACCTCGGTAATGTGGGGCTCCATCTTCAATATGGCTACCGAAGGTTTGGGTAAGTATACTGCGAAGGCCTCGGGTATCTTCATGATGATGGTAGTCGGCGGCGGGATCGTGCCGTATATCCAGAGTGCGATTGCTGCACACAACTGCCTGTTCAGTTATATTGTGCCGGTCATCGGCGTAGCGTATATCCTGATTTACGCTATCTGGGGCAGCAAAAACGTGAACAAGGATATCAAGGTGGATTGATGATTTGAAAAATTTACATTTTAAATTTGATATTTATGAAAAAGTACGCATTGGGAATCGACTTGGGCGGAACGGGTACCAAGTTCGGTCTGGTAAGTGAAGAAGGCAAAGTGCTGCGTTGGAACTCTATTCCCACGCCGCAGTATCCCGACATCAACGAGTATTGCGATGTGCTGTGCGAGAAAATGCGCCAGTTGGTAGCCGATGAGGGAATCCAGCTGAGCGACGTAGTGGGTATCGGATGCGGTGCTCCGAACGCCAATTTTTATTCGGGATGCATAGAGCAGGCTCCGAACCTACCGTGGAAGGGGGTTGTGCCGTTTGCCAAACTCATCAGCGAGCGTATGGGCATCAAATGCACCATCACCAACGACGCCAATGCTGCGGCGCAGGGCGAGATGATTTACGGCTCGGCGAGAGGCATGAAGAACTTCATTGTCATCACGCTGGGTACCGGTGTAGGTTCGGGTATTGTCATCGACGGCAAACTGCTGTACGGTCATGACGGTTTTGCCGGCGAGTTGGGCCACTGCAAGATTGACCATTCGGGCAACGGCCGTCTGTGCGGCTGCGGTCAGAAAGGCTGTATCGAGGCATACGCATCGGCTACGGGCGTGGCACGCACCGCCAAGGAGATAGTGACCAGTACCACCCAGCCGACGCTGCTGCGCCAGGTGGAGGATATTGACCATATCACCTCGAAGGATGTGTTTGACGCTGCGGAGAAGGGCGACTTGGTGGCTAAAGAGATATTCGATTATACGGGTCATCTGTTGGGCCAGAAACTGGCGGATTACGTTCATTTCTCCAGCCCGGAGGCAATCATCCTGTTCGGCGGTCTGACCAAAGCCGGTCACTGGATTATGGACCCGATACGCGAGGCGATGGAGGCGAACCTGATGCCGATATGGAAGGGTAAGATACCTGTATCCGTTTCGGTACTGAAAGACAGCGATGCCGCTATTCTCGGTGCTTCATCGCTGGCGTGGTAGGCGCATCCGGTCATAATGATAAATACCATCCGGCATATATTGCAACGCCTCTACCCGTACGGTGAGTTCCGTACGGGCAGGGCGGTGTATCTGACGTTCGACGACGGCCCTATTCCCGAGGTCACGCCTCAGGTATTGGAGATACTGGACCGCTATCATGTGAAGGCTACGTTCTTCATGGTGGGAGAGAATATCAACAAACACCCCGATGTGTTCCGCCGCGTGGTGGAGGCCGGGCATTCGGTGGGCAACCACACCTACAACCACCAGAAGGGAATCCGGTATTCGCAAGCGGAGTATCTGGCGAACGTAGCGAAATGCCGCGAGACGATAGAGCGGCATCTGGAAGAGATTGCCGGTGCGCGCAAGATACAGAGCGGGGAGCGTTTGCTCTTCCGTCCCCCGTATGGCAAGGCGTGGTTCTGGCAGCGGAGGGCGTTGCGCAGGATGGGGTACCGCCTGATTTACTGGGATGTGCTGACACGCGATTATGACAAGGATGTGACACCGGAGCAGATGGTGTCGAAAATACGGCGGATGACATGTCCGGGAAGCATTATCAATTTTCATGACTCGGTCAAGTCAAACGAACGTATGTTAGCTGTTCTGCCGCAGGCGATAGAGTGGCTGCAGCAGCAGGGGTACGAAATCAAGGCGTTGTAAAGCAGATGGGTTACATACTATAAATTCGGTACACGTGCGCGTGTGCCGTTTTTATTTATGGTGTCAGTAATTGCCATAATGACAACAAATCTGTTCCTACCTACAAAAAAAATACGATTATCAAAAAAAAATTTGCGTATATGGAAAAAATATAGTATCTTTGCGGCGCAGAATAGCAGAATACAAATTTAACAATACCTATTTACTCCGAATTCGCTTTTCGGTCCAGGAGATATTTTTCGTAACTGCTCCCAATTTATCTCCGAGTTGCCTCCGATGCGCCTCCGAAATGCCTCCGATAAGTGTTTTGTAACTTCCAGAAATACAGGTAATTGAGAACGTAGGAAAAATCCAAGAAAAGCTACAAAAAGTAGCGAAGAGTAATAGTTGCGTTTTAGCAGCGGAAATACTTGAAATATATTAACTACAGACCCATAACCGTTATTACATGTTTCTTCGGGAATAGAAACTGAAAACTAACATTTAATTATTTAAATCTCACTATTTATGAAAAAAGTTTTATTTTTTGCTGTCGTTGCAATGAGCGCAATGATGGTGTCTTGCAACAAACAAGCCGCTCAAACTGAGGACAAAGAGGTTTTAGAGGCTACCGAAATGTCTCCGGAAGTTGCAGCTATTCGCGTTGCAAACGATTTGGCCAAACATGGTTATGCTACAGAATCCCCGCTTGCACTTATCGAGGCGGCAGATATTCTGGCAACTACTCCCACTCGCGCTTTCGGTGACTCTACAAAAATAGATGAAGGCGTCAAGAATCCGGATGCGGCTGCCAAAGAGGCAACTCAAGAAATTAAGCCGGAGCAACTTCTGGCGGATGCCCGCAAACTGACAGATGATGCCACCATATTAGCTTTAATAGACCAAGTAGAGGCCAAAATCCAAGCAGAGGAAGAAAATAAAGCTACCCGTGGTAACTATTATGGTCCGAAATATGGTTACTACCGAGTATATGCCAACAGTTATATGACTTTTGATGAGGCGTTTACTGCCAGCCAGTTGGCAGAGGTAGTAGTGTCCGGTGACCGCACCACGGATTTGGATTTGTATGTATATGACGAGAACGGCAATCTTATCGCCTCTGACACGGACTATTCCGATCAGTGCTATGTTAGTTTCTGTCCGCGTTGGAGCGGTTGGTTCCGCATCAAAGTTCTGAACCGCGGCAGCGTGTATAACGATTATTCAATCGCCACCAACTAATATTATTTATCAAGCATCTTTTTCAGCCGGCCTAATGGGGGCTCCTATTAGGCCGGCATTTTTTATATACAAGAGCCATGAATCGTGTTTTACATATCCAACTGCTTGTCTTGCTGTTATTGCTCACGATTATATCTTTAGAATCTGTTCACGCAACGCGCAGGGCTTTGGTAATAGGTATTGGTGCGTATCCGGAATCAACAGGCTGGTCTCCTATTAACGGTGATAAAGATATAGTTGTGGTAGAGAATATGCTTGTTAAAAAAGGCTTCTCCCAAGACAATATCCGCAAACTGACAAATGAACAAGCAACAGCTGCCGGTATCAGAGAGGCCTTACAACAATTAGTGCAAATATCTCAAAAAAACGATTTTGTGTACATCCACTTCTCCGGGCACGGACAGCGTATTACCGATACGAATGGCGATGAGGCAAGCGGCTATGACGAAGCCTGGATACCATATGATGCCCATTTGCGCTACAGTGAAGCCTCCGGGTTTATCTTCAAAAGCGGAGGGTATTCCGGTCAAAACCACCTGATAGACGATGAACTGAACGAATATCTTCATCAGTTGCGTCAGAAAATAGGACAAAACGGGAAGATTATCGTTGTCGCGGATGCTTGCCATAGCGGAGGAAGCACCAGAGTTTTGGATGATGAGGATGAAAAAGAAGCCGTGGTTATTCGTGGCACGAGCGATGATTTTGTTATTCCATCTCCCCGGAAAACAGCCAAGGTTGGAGGCTACGATTTAGAATGGATTTTTATCAGTGCCTGCAAGTCCACTCAGTGTAATTATGAATACCACGGATCCGGTTCTCTCACATACGCGATGTCCCAATTAGCAGATAGATTTGACGAACTGACCTGTACCGACCTGCAAAAACAAATAAGGGATATCATGCGTCATATAGTACGCTATGTGCAGACTCCCACCGTAGAATCATCCAATCCGGATGACAAATTCTTTTAGGAATGAAATGTGTTTTGCATAATACGTGTCTTCTATTCCTCGCAGTTTTATGTGCGGAATGTATATTATCGCAAAACACCAAAGTAGAGACGTCCAAGCAAAAAACAGCTAACTACGTCGCCCGGCAACTCGTCAAGGAAGAAAAAGGCAAAGAGCTGTTTGATGACCTGCAAGATATGCTGGCAGGCCTAATGTTAGCTGGTACGCTGCCGGAATCAACCGAATTAGAGGAAGAGAAAGAAGGGGCCGGCTCCAATGACGACAAAGCCACAAGACGTACCCGGCGCAATCGCAGGGAACGAGAGAGGCAGCGTCGAAACAGACGCAACTCTAATAGCGACCCGCGTCGTATAAGGGTACGTTACAGAACACGCAGAAATGCAGATGAAATTGCATAGAGACCATGAAGACGATACTCCTGTCTATACTCATATCTTCAGTATCAATGGCTGATTCGTTGCTAAACGAAGCCAACGATATGCAAGACCAAGGCATGTACGAGCAGTCTCTGGCAGCGTGCGAACAAGTTCTGGCAGCATTCGAAACACCGGGGTTGCAAGATTCGGAACTGAAAGTTTCGGCTTTGCAAACAGCGATTGGGGATTTGGATGAGTTGGGACGTTACGACGAAGCAATATATTATTGCAAACAAATAGAAGACATATCTTCCGACGATTTTCTAAATGAACGAGCATATGCTCAAGCGGATATGTCATCTTTCTATGCCATAACAGGCAATATACGGGGTGCAGCGAAAAGCGCCTTCAAATCGCTTAAAACCGCACAAAAATATATTTCCACAAACAGTCAGACTTGGTTGCAAACTGCCGATTATGATGCTTTTATAGAAGGCGCAGAATTATTGGAATATGTTTCCGGGCAAGTATTTGCAGCTCTATCGGATTGTTATGCAGCGGCAGATGAAGAGTCGCGTGCATTATTGGTGGAAGAATTTGATATTCCTGCCTACAAACAGTTAATGCAGGCTGCTTACGAACAACTATCGGAATATGTACTCCATACCCGGTCCGGCACACCTCGGCATCAGGTGTTCAGCAGACAACGAGATGCTTATCGTGCCATTCTATGCGAGGTGATTCAACTGGAGTCGGATTTTGCTCATTCCGAGCCCCAAAGGCGCGCTTTGCTGGGAGATATATTGCAAATAAACCAGCTTCCGTATGAATATGAATTGCGCGCGTCAGCCCGTATGGGTGCTTCGTATGCACAAGAGGGACAATATGATAGCGCGCAAATATGGTGGGATAAAGTTGCGCTTTTGGATACACTCGGTACGTATGCCGGAGTCATCAGAGAAAATCAGGCATGGACTGCCATACAGCTTAACAACTGGGACCGTGCTTTGCCTCTGCTCCAAGAGGGCATGGAGCAAAGACGCCAACACTTGAAAAGCGAGTTCGTCTGGCTTAGTTCGCGTTCGAGACAAAGAACATGGATGAATAATTATGCATGGTATTTTGTCCAGAATATAGCACTCTGTGTACATGCGCAACATCCGGCATCCGTAAATGCTTTTATTTATGACAATGTGTTGCTTGAGAAGGGAATACTTCTTTCCACGGAAGCTGAATTGGAGCAGCTATTGCGGGAGAGTGGGGGCAGAGCAGTACTGGATAGCTTATATGCACTCAGACATCTGAGACATCAGTTGTATTTGTCCGAAAGAGACGAAAAGATTCATCCGGACAGTATTGCTGGCAGAAAACGAATTGCTGCGAACCTGGAGATGCAGATTCTCAGGGAGTGTCATGAAGCAGGGGATTTTACACGACTGTTGGACCTGACATGGCGCGATGTGCAGTCACGCCTTGACAAACAGGATGTTGCTGTGGAATTTGTTCTGGCGGATGATGCGGATGGAGAATATTGGATGAATGCGCTTCTACTGCGCAAGGGGTGGAAATACCCGCAACTGATAACTATCGGGAAGATGCAGCAGTTGGATGAATGGTGTACCGCTCCGGACTTGTATGAAAACAAGGAGATAGCTGTGCATATCTGGCAGCCGATTATTGATGCGGCCGGAATTAAAAAGGGCGAAAAGATATATTTCTCCCCTGATGGTATCTTTTATCTGACTGGCATCGAGTATATGCTTTTAGACTCAGGGAGCATGTTTGACAACTACGACATGGTACGGTTGTCTTCCACCCGGGAACTATGTCGCCGCATAGAGCAGAACGATAGTTCCGAGGCCGTCTTATACGGCGGAGTCCGTTATGCCAAGGACGAAACCGACCAACGTATCGAATATCTCTCCTCCACGCTCGCGGAAGTGCAGTATATTGATTCTATTCTCCCTCATAGCGTACTCTATGCCGGATTGGACGCTACGGAGGAATCGTTCAAGGGGATGTCGGGGCATGCACCAAAGATGCTGCATATGGCTACGCACGGGTTCTACCTGAAGAACAAAAAAGCACAATCAATGATGCAGAAAAACGTCCAATTCGTGCGACTGACGGAGAAACAAAAAATCAATATAGAGGATTATGCCTTGGCACGCTGCGGATTGCTGATGGCTAATTCTTCGTCCTCATGGACAGGAGATAATAGTCCGCGCACGGGCAATGACGGTATTCTGACAGCCAAAGAGATTGCAGCGCTGGATTTGCACAAGACCGAACTGGTCGTCTTATCCGCCTGCAAATCCGGCTTAGGAGACATCACTGTGGATGGTATAGCAGGTCTGCAACGCGGTTTCAAGAAAGCCGGTGTGCATGCGATGCTCATGAGCCTCTGGCCCATAGACGATACCGCCTCGCAGTTATTCATGCAGGAATTCTATAACGGCCTCCTCGCCGGTTATTCAAAGCAATCTGCTCTGCGACATGCACAGCAAACCCTCCGCGCGTTGCCCGATTATGACCATCCGCGTTATTGGGCGGCTTTTGTTCTTCTGGATGCGATATAAATGGATTTGTCATGTTAGACTAAATATTAAATATCACGAAATAATGTATACTCATTTCGCATATAATAAATAAACATGAAAAAACTTTTTGTTATACTACTACAAATAGTAATATTTTCTCCAATCAGCGCGTTGAATGTACAAATCGGGTCTCTCTGTTATTCATTAGACCAAGAAACGCGAACAGCTACCGTAATCAGACCGGATAGTTCGTTTGCTCCTAAATTTAAACAAATAAAAAAGTTTGTCATTCCAGCCTCTGTTATTTATGATAATGTGGAGTACGCTGTTACTGCAATTGGTGATGGTGCGTTTGCCTATTTTTTTGACACCAAGTTCGTAAAATTACCGGAGAGTTTGATTTCTATAGGTGACAATGCATTTGCGTTGATGGGGTTGACGCAACTTACTATTCCACGTAATGTGCAATTTGTAGGAAAGAATGCGTTTAAAATGAATGTGTCGCTTCAATCAGTGGAATGGAATGCAACACATTGCGATGTGCCCCAAATGGAAGATGGAAATCTTTGGCCACCATTTATACATTGCACGGCTATTAAAACATTTACATTTGGACCTGAGGTAACTAATATTCCGAATGGACTTTGCTATGACTTGCCTTTATTGCAAAACGTTCAGTTTCCCGGAAGTCTAAAAAATATAGGTGATATGGCTTTTAATAACTGTATAGGGTTGGAATCTGTCGTTATTCCGGGAAGCGTGGATAGTATTGGGAATCGTGCTTTTGAGCGATGCAAAAATCTTACAAGTCTTGAATTGAGCGAAGGGGTTAAAACAATTGGAATCCAAACTTTTAATGCTGATAGTGGATTGGTTCGTGTTATTATTCCAAGTAGCATTCGTTTTATAGATAAAAATGCTTTTCAAAGCTGTACTGCATTAGAGGAAGTTGTATGGAATGCAATACATTGCGAAGTCCCGATTAGTGAGAACGAAGGCGCATGGCCTATATTTATTAACTGTCACAATATCCATTCTTTCGCTCTTGGGTCGGCTGTCGAGGATATTCCTCATAGCCTTTGTTATGGATTGAGCAAGTTGGAGTCTATTTTTATTCCAAGTAGTGTAAAAAAAGTTGGTAACCAAGCATTTGAAAACTGTAAAAACTTATCTTCAGTTGTAATTGCCGAAGGTGTAGAAGAAATAGGCACTCGTGCTTTTGGAGGTGATAGCGCGTTGACTACTATCACGATACCTCGAAGCGTGCGTTTTATGGGCGAAAATACTTTTCGCTATTGCTTTTTATTGGACTCAGTGGAATGGAACGCTGAGCATTGTGAGATACCAATAGGAGAAAATGATGATTTCTGGCCAATATTTTATGGATGCAAAATACGTTCTTTAACTTTCGGCCATGATGTCCGTACTATTCCTATGGGGTTAAGCCATAGTATAATAGGCAAGATTGACAGCATCACGATCCCTGATAGTGTATATGAAATTGGCAAATGGGCTTGCAAAAATGTAAAACTAGTGCATTATAACGGAACCGCGACAGGGGCTCCATGGGGGGCGGAACTTTATAATGTTTATACGGATGATGATTTTGTATATGCAGATAAAGCTAAAACACATTTAATAAGGAATAAAAGGTATTATTCATTCAATCCTGTTATACCTCAGAGCGTCACTATGATTGACGATTCTGCTTTTTATCATTGTTCTCCCGTTCCTATCATATATTTCCCCTCAACAGTACAATCTATTAACAGAAATCCATTTTTGGAAAAAGGAACACCAATGGGCTTGGTTCAAGTGAAAGATATATTTACATTGAGTATGCATGCTTTAGTTGATGAATTCCATCAAATAGAAATGGAAACAAGTGCTAGAAAGGAAGGGAGAAACAAAGAACGGAGTATATTATTTTATTTGTCAATTATGGAGCATTGCGCATCCGATTCTTTGGGGTATTTATTGGTTGAACAACCCGATTCTTTTTTAACCCGCTACAAGGAGTATATTGGTGAGTTATCTGTAGTAGATTCTCTTTATTATATCATTGCCCCAATCGCAATTCCGGATAGTTCCTATTTGACGGATGCTTGTATATCTATCGTACATCACCTCCATGAAACACGATTTTCTTATGACGCAAAATGGCAGATTGTTAAGGTGCTTAAGTTTTTACTACATCAGAACATCTATCCCGTTTCTACAGAACAGCGATTGCGCATATATTACGAGTTAGTAGAACTAAAAGAGGATGAAGAAGAGTATTCTAAACAATACCTCTTGCTTGCACAGAAGGATAGTACAAATTCGTCGGAATTTCATGAAATGGTTTTCCAATATGACCGTGCATTAAGACGTAGCAAATCCGAGCCGGAGGGTTTGCGCCTATATGAACAACTCGGATTACACGAAGAATATGCCAATTTAGCATTCAAGTATGCCTTTAGATTGCTACATATAGATAATGATTCTATTGCTGCTCAAAAGATAAAAGAACAAGCTTGGCAGTATGCGAAAAAATACGATATTACAAATTGTTCTGGGTGTCAAGAAGATGTCTATGATAGAGCAGTAGAGTATATAAAGAAGCATAATTATAAAAAAGCCGCAGATATTTTCCGTTCTGAAATTAGCGATATGCAATACTCTAATCCATTAATCATGGCGCAAGCAATGGCTACTTACTATCAAGCTGGACTATATGATGAAGGATGGGATTTGGAGAAAAAATTCATAACAGATCCATTTGCTAACGATATTACATATTCCTGGCAAGATAACTGCATACTATACAAATACAAGTTACATCTGCACGCGGAGAATTCTCAAGTGAATCTAAATCTAGAAGATGCCGATGTTCATCTCAAAAACTCAACAGTCGATAAAATGACGGGATATAATGTGAACATTACAAATGATAGTTCGGAAACGGTACATATTGAGGCACAAGTCAAAGTGGATAGTCTTGTAATTGAAAAGCAGCATCATAATGCTTCTGTTTATTATTCGGAATATCGATACCTCTCTGATTTAAATGCGTTGATACAGGTATTAATCAATGAGGGCGATTATGAAGGCGCAGAATCGCTATGTCGGCATGCTATGGATGTTATTCTTTATTTCGAGGATGAACTCCCACCGCACTATTTTGCTCAAACATCATATTACAAAGCGCTTATCGCATCCCACTATGGGCAATGGCGAGAATCATTGGATAATCTCGCCAATGCGTTAGATTATTATATTGAGACAGATGATTGGGAAATGATAGCTCAAATTTTTACCCTTGAATCACAATATTATAGGAATTTCCATCTTTACCTCTCAGCAGAGGAGAGAGCATATGCTGCCTATCGTGCATTATTAAATATTCCGGAGGAACAATGGAATCACGATAAGGCATTTTACGTGCTCATGAATTTTGCCAAATGTATGTTGGCAAATAAGGATTACTCTAATGGATTCGGAATAATGGAATCGTTAGAGGATTATATCGTGCAGAATCAAGGGGCGGATCACACAAATATGGCGTTGCTATACATGGAATTTCTCCATTACGCTGATCTGTATTATAAAGACCCACATTATGGCA
The DNA here is from genome assembly GCA_002392745.1 of Bacteroidales bacterium UBA3843. Taxonomy (GTDB): domain Bacteria; phylum Bacteroidota; class Bacteroidia; order Bacteroidales; family Paludibacteraceae; genus Colicola. Next base: position 21,521 of record DGHR01000004.1, read on the forward strand.
TAAATGATTTTCTTGATGCACAAGAAATCTTATATAAGCATAGAGACGACCTGCTTGGAACGGATAATATGGCTTACATCTTTGGTAAAGACTTTGTCGATTTATATACGATGGGGGCACGTATGTTTCATGTTTTGGGAGAAGATTCCAGTGCATTACACTGTGCTGAACTTGGCATGCGATATGCAACATCTATATATTCAGAACGACACCCATATATGATTCCCCCTTTAATACAACAAACAGAGGCGTCTTTGGCTCTTGATGAAGTGGAATCTACTGATAAAAATTTAAGATATGCTATCCAATTTGCTCATTCCATCTATGGAGATAATCATTGGATAATAGGAGAATTGCAATGGTTAATGGCTCGTTATGCACTTATTACGAAAGATATACCTATGTATGAAGTTTATTCAGACTCTGTTATCCTAAATTTCAAGCATAATATACGTAATGAGTTCACGTTCCTTACTACGGAGCAGCGTGAACAGTATTGGACTAGACAGAACCAGATTCTCGATTCTATTGTTGTACATTCATTAGCGCATATTACACCACGACTGGCTCGGCAAATGTATAATATAGTTTTACTAACCAAAGGTATGTTGCTGAAAACACAAACGGATATTACAGATATTATTGCCATAAGCGGAGATAGTGTGCTCAGTCAGCAGTATATACAATTACTGAGACTTAGGGAACTACAGAGAGTTTGTATAGAGCAAAACAAGTCATTCAATATTGTACAACAGCACGAGAATGAAGTCTTGGAAAAGCAAATACAGCAACGCGTTCTGCAATATGGAGATTTCACACAGGCGATGTCAATCGAGTGGCAGCAAGTCAGAAAAAAACTAAAGAAAGGTGAAACTGCCATTGAGTATATGGTAGCTCCGGTAAGTTCGGATTCCATAATGTACTGCGCATTATTGCTACGTAAAAATAGTAAATACCCGGAATTGATACCTCTCTTCGAGGAAAAAGAAGCGCTGGACTTCATAAGCCCGGACGAAGACGAGACGTATAATTACAAAGAAAACGGGAAAAAACTCTCCCAAGTCGTATGGAGTAAGCTTCTGCCGTCGCTCAAAACAGGCGAGACCGTCTATTTTGCCCCTTCCGGTTTGCTCCATCAATTAGCCATTGAGGCATTGCCGTATGACGAAAAACATGCTATGTCGGATATATATAATCTGGTGCGTGTGTCCTCTACGCGTGAACTTGTCCTCAACAAGAACGAAGATAAAAATACAACAGCCACCCTATATGGCGGTATCCAGTATGCGATGGACACGACGCTTATCAAGACTGAGAGCGGGAAATATCAGAATCTGGCGGTCAACCGCGGATTGGATAATGACACGTTGGATAGAGGCAAAATCCGATTCCTGCCCGGTACCAAAGCCGAGGTGGAAGAAATTAACCGTTTGTTGCAAGAGAACCATCTGCAAGTACAACTCTTCACTGC
>DGHR01000011.1 GCA_002392745.1 Bacteroidales bacterium UBA3843
GACAAGTCCCCTCGTTATAGTGATTTCCCAGGGCCTATATGTGCAAGCACCTAAGCCCCTCGGATATCCCTATAACATAGAATAATTATTCTATTCGCTTCATTTTTATACGACAAAATTTGCGTATGTGCAATTTTTGTCGTACCTTTGCACCCGAAATCCGGTCCCAATAGGTGCGGAATGGCCAAATCGCTACGATAACAATACATTCAAATTTATCTATACAATGAAAAAAATTCTCTTTCTTTCCTCTCTCATCGCACTCGCCGGACTCACCGGATGCGTCAAGATGCCCGAAGAACAGCACACCAGTTTTGAGACCCTCAGCCTTACTCGGGAGAACGTGACGGCCCCCGTCAGCTGGAGCGCTGCTATCCGCGGTACGGGCGACGTCTCCATCGTCTCGCGATGCACCGGCGCGCTCAATGCTATCAAAGTGAAGGACGGACAGCGCGTGCGCAAAGGAGACGTACTCTTCCTTATCGATAGCCGTAGCGCGCAGAACGCACTTGTGCATGCGCAGGCTGACCTGCAGACCGCTATCGCTAACCGAGATAACGCCAAACTGGAGGCGGAGAGCAACAAGGAACTTGCCGAACAGGGCATCATCAGCGACTACCTGCTCCGCAAAAGCCTCAATACACTGCAGTCCGCAGAGGCACAAGTGGCACAAGCCCGTGCCGCCGTACGCGACGCCGAACTGCGACTGGATTATTGCACCATCAAGAGCCCCGTCGACGGACTCGTTGGTAACGTCCTCCCGCACGTCGGAGACATCATTAACGAGGGTGTCACTCTCACCCACATTGCCGGAGTCAGCGAGATGGAAGCCAGTTTCTCTCTGACCGAGAGCCAGATTCACTCGCTCGTCAGCGAGTTCGGAAGCCTCGATAAAGTGATTAAGATTGCGCCACCTGTCACCCTGCGGTTCAAGGACGGTAGCGAGTACCAACACAAAGGCAAAATCACCAGCCTCTCCGGTATCGTCGACCAGCAGACCGGCTCCGTCACATGCTTCGTGACATTCCCCAACCCCGACAGCGAACTGTTCTCCGGTATGCAAGGCTCGGTGGTAATGCCCTTCGAATGGGAGAACGCGATGCTCGTGCCCCTCACAGCTATCGTCCGTATTCAGGACAAGACGCTCGTCTACAAAGTGGGCGCTGACAGCCTCGCTAACAGCGCTATCGTCGAAATAGAGGAACTGGGAGACGGCGTGCGTGCGGTCATCCTCTCCGGTGCCGAAGTCGGAGAGACTATCGTTGCCAAAGGCGCAGCTAATGTACACGACGGACAAAAAGTTCTTTGGTAAAATGAAAGGTGAAAAATGAAAAGTTATAGGAGTCAAGAGTCAAGAGTCAAGACAAGTTACTATAGACGACACATTTTAGTCTTTACTCCTTATTCCTGACTCCTGAATCAATCACCAATCACCAATAACCTCTAACCTCTAATCAACTTATATGAAGGGAAATATATTCGTAGATAGAAAAGTGATGGCAGTCTGTATCTCGCTGCTGATTGCTTTGGTGGGCTTTATTTGCCTCAAGACGCTCCCAATCGAGCAGTACCCCGATATCGCGCCTCCGACGGTGATGATTAGTACCTCTTACACCGGTGCGGACGCAAACACCGTGATGAAATCCGTCGTGATGCCTATCGAGGAGGCTGTCAACGGTGTGGAGAACATGGCTTACATGACTTCCGAAGCCACTGCCACAGGAGAGGTCAATATCAACGTCTTCTTCAAGCAAGGCACGGACCCGAACATGGCTGCGGTGAACGTGCAGAACCGCGTCTCTGCCGCATTGGGACTACTGCCGCAAGAGGTGACGAGGGTCGGCGTCAAGGTCGAGAAACGCCAGAACAACATCCTCCAAATCAGCGCACTCGTCAGCCGGGACGGCAAGTTTGACAACGACTTCATCGCCAACTATATCGATATCAACGTCAAACCCCGTCTGCTGCGTGTAACGGGCGTGGGCGCCGTGCAGAACTTAGGTAATACCTACTCGCTGCGCATATGGATGAAACCGGATGTGATGGCGCGCTACGGACTGGTGCCCGAGGATGTCTTCGCCGCTATCGGCAACCAGAACATGGTCGCTGCTACGGGGTCGCTCGGCGAACAGAGCGGAAACACCTATCAATACAACCTGGAGTACAAGGGCCGTCTGCAGTCCATCGAAGAGTTCAAAGACATCGTCCTGCGCACTACGGGCGGCAATGTGTTGCACCTGCGCGACGTGGCGGACGTGGAGTTGGGCGCCCTCTCCTACAGCTTCTCCTCGCGCATTGACGGACAACCCGGCGTGGCGTTTATTATCAACCAGGCTCCCGGGGCCAACGCCACTCAGGTCAATGCCGCCATCAATGATATCTACAAGGACCTGCAAAAGACCATGCCGGCAGGTATGGAGTTCACTATCCTCCAGACATCCGACGACTTCCTCTATGCAGCCATCCATAATGTGGTGGAGACCCTGATTATTGCTATCCTCCTGGTTATTCTGGTCGTGTACTTCTTCCTGCAGGATTTCAAGGCTACTCTGATTCCCTCTATCTCCATTATCGTCTCGCTGTTAGGTACGTTCGCGGTGGTGAAAGTGGCGGGCTTCTCGCTCAATATACTTACGCTCTTTGCCTTGGTGCTCGCTATCGGAACCGTCGTGGATGACGCCATTGTGGTCGTCGAGGCCGTGATGGCGAAGATGGAGCACGGCTACACCTCGGCATACAAGGCGACCAAAGACGCAATGAGCGAAGTGACCGTCGCCGTCATCAGCTGTACGCTGGTCTTCATGGCAGTGTTTATCCCTGTGACTTTCATGCCCGGCACGAGCGGTACTTTCTTCACCCAGTTCGGTATCACCATCGCCAGTTCGGTAGGTCTCAGCTGTATATCTGCCCTGACCCTCTGTCCGGCATTGACCGCCGTCCTTTTCCGGCCCAAGAAGGAGACACCGAACGGCAAGAAAAGCTTCAACCAATGGGTCAAAGAAGCATATGAGGCGGGATACAACGCCGTCCTGAACAAATATAAAACCGGTGTGACTAAGTTCCTGAAGAAACCCGGTCGAGCCTGGATTTGGCTGATAGCCGCTGTTGTGGCAATGGTGCTGGCGATGCGCGCACTGCCTGCCGGACTGGTGCCGCAAGAGGATCAGGGCGTCTTCGTGGTGGATGTGACGGCTCCTGCCGGCTCGCCGCTCGTCGAGACCGATAAAATCATGGCGCAGGTGGAGGAACACGTGCTGCGCCTGGAGGAAGTGGAGAGTTATGCCAAGATTTCCGGATTCGGTATCGTTTCCGGAACGGGTGTCAGCTACGGAACACTCGTCGTCCGCCTCAAACCATGGGACGACCGTAAAGGACTGGAGCACTACATCGACATGGTCATGGCGAAACTGTACCTCTCGTGCGAGGACATCAAGGATGCACAGATTTTCCCCACACAGATGCCTCAGATTCCGGGATATGGCAATAATAACGGTATTGACCTGCAAATGGAGGACCTGCAGGGCGGCGACATGAGCAAGTTCAACGAGGTGGTCAATAACTTCCTCGCCGAACTGCTGAAACACAAGGAAGTGCAGATTGCGCAGTCGCTCTACAGCGAGTCATTCCCCAAGTACAAGGTGGACGTGAATGCCACGCAGTGCGACCGAGCAGGCATTTCGCCGGATGTAGTGCTCAACACCCTCGGCGCCTTCTGTGGTAGCGCATACATCAGCAATTTCAACCAGTACGGCAAGGTCTATCGTGTCATGGCAGGTGCCGCTCCGGAGTACCGTCTGGACCCCAATTCACTCAATAATATCTTCGTGCGCATAGACGACGAAATGGCTCCTATCTCGCAGTTCGTGACGCTCACTCCCACCGTGGGGTCGGCTTCGCAGAAGCGTTTCAACCTCTACCAGTCTATTTCATGTTACGTGCAGCCCAATGCAGGGTACAGCGAAGGCGATGTGCAGCGGGTGATTGAAGAGGTGGCTAAGGACCATCTGCCTGCCGGATACGGCTACGAGTACGGCGGTATGAGCAGGGAGTTGCAGGCCAACAGCAAATCCAACCTCACCATACTGATTTATCTCGTCTGCATCCTGTTGATTTATATGATTCTTGCTTCTCTCTATGAGTCGTTCTTCATTCCGCTGGCGGTGCTGCTGTCCGTTCCTTTCGGACTGATGGGCTCGTTCGCATTCTCATGGCTCTTTGGCCAGCAGAACAACATCTACCTCCAGACCGGTGTCATTATGTTGATAGGTCTGTTGGCGAAGACGGCCATTCTGATCACTGAGTTCGCCGTAGAGAAACGCAAACAGGGTATGCCTATTGTGGAAGCCGCTTTAGGGGCATGCGAAGACCGTCTGCGTCCTATCCTGATGACGGTAGTAACGATGATTGCCGGTATGATTCCTCTTATCATAGAGGGTGGTGCGGGTGCAAACGGCAACCGCGCACTGGCCATCGGCGTAACCGGAGGTATGGCGGTAGGTACGCTGGCACTCGTCTTTGTCGTACCGGCGTTCTATATCATCTTCCAGAAACTGCATGAGCGTTTCCAGGGAGAGATGAAACCGGTAGAGCAAACTCCGGAAACCGAAGGCGCTCCTACAGGCGAAGCCGGTCCTACAGCAAAGCGGTCTAACAGCGCAAGCGGTCTTACAGTGCTGATTTTGATCGGCACGCTCACTTTCAGTAGTTGCGGCATCTTCAAGAAATACGAACCGGCGCAGAAGGCCGAGCAGGACAGCCTGATAACGGCAGTGAGCAACGACAACTGGCAGAACTACATCACTGATCCGGTCCTGCAAGGACACATCCGCAAGGCGCTGGAGAACAACGTTGACTACCGTTCGCGCCAACTGGCTGTTCAGGAGGCGGATGCTCGGCTCAGAGCCGCCAAGTTAGGTTTCCTGCCGACCTTGGCTATCTCCCCAGCCAGCGTAGGAGTAATGGGTACTTATACGCCCGGTGCCGGTACCTCCGGTGCGACCTTGACCTACCAGGTGCCGCTCTCCCTCAACTGGGGTGGAGAAGGGTTCGGTACTCTGACCAACCGCAAACGTCAGGCGCAAGTGCTTCGTGAGCAGGCCGAGGACAACCGTGCGGCGGCGCATGCAAACCTGGTCGCCACTATGGCACGTATGTACACCCAACTGCAACTGCTGGATTTCCAGGCTGTTATATTGGATAGCACCGAGGTCATCTGGCAGCAAGTATTGGAGATACAACGCGTGTTGGTGAAGAACGGACAGGCCTACTCGCCCTCTATCGGTCAGATGGAGGCTTCGCTCATCAATGTGCAAATACAGCGCAAACAGCTCTTGGAACAAATCAATTCGCTGGAGTTGTCCATGTGCCTGCTGATGAATGAAGAACCGCATGCCGTGCCACGTTCGCCGTGGAAGAGCTATGAGTTTGAAGTATGGACGCTCGAATCCGTGCCGGCGGCGCAGCTGAGCAACAGAGCGGACGTCCGTGCTGCGGAACGTAACGTCGCGGCTGCGTTCTACCAGACCAATATGGCGAAAGCGGCTTTCTGTCCCGCGCTGTCCCTCTCCGGACTCATCGGCTGGACCAACAACGGAGGTGTAGTGGCTAATCCCGGCCAGTTGCTGATGAATGCGGCACTGGGGCTGGCACAGCCTATCTTTGCCGGCGGCAAACTGCAGGCAAACCTCAAGATTGCCAAACTGGAGCAACAAGAGGCTGCCAACCGCTATGTGGAGACGATGCTGCGCGCCGGAAACGAGGTGAATGACGCGCTCTTCCGTTGCCGCAATGCGCAGGAGCAGGACACGCTCTATCAGCGCCTTCTTACCGTACAAGGCGAGTCGTATGACGGCACGCGCGAACTGATGAAGAAAGGCAAAGCCTCCTATCTGGAAGTACTGACAGCACAGGAAAATTACCTCAAGGCGCAACTCGCCGATGTGACCAATAGGTACAACGGCTTGATTAGTCTTATTGACCTGTATGTAGCCCTCGGCGGAGGTACGAAATAATGGCTAAAATGCGGAGCGACAGACTCTTCCGCCGCGGCTATTTGTCCGCCATCTTTTATCCCCCTGTATGCCCGATGTGTGGCGGGCATGTAGGGGATATTGCTGACCGGACGGAAGTGATATGTTCTGCTTGTCTGGACGCTCTGCCGCGGACGGAGCAGGCCGTACTGCCGGAAAACAGCACGGAGATGACCTTGTGGGGAGAGTGCCATTCGCCGGCGGCTGCGAGGCGCATCATGCATCTGGAACGTGCCGCCGCTTTCCTTTTCTACGAGAAAGACCATCCCTTGCAACGGGTGATTCACAAGATGAAATACGCCGACCTGCCGGAGATAGCCTGGCAGTTGGCAAGGCTGGCGGCACGAGAGTTCGCCTATGCGGATTTTTTCGAGGATATAGATGTCATCATTCCCGTCCCTCTGCATCCGAACCGCCTGCATAGCAGGGGCTATAACCAGTCGGAGTACATTGCCCGGGGACTGAGCGATGTGACCGGCATTCCGGTGGACACCACCCACCTGCTGCGATGCAAAGACACACCAAAACAGGCGCAGATAAAAGCGTCCGGCGCGATGACAAGCGTGCCCGAACTGCGAAAGGCCAATGTCGCAGATGCATTCGAGGTCGTCAGACCCGAACAACTGTACCACAAGCACATTCTTCTGGTGGATGACTTAATTACGACAGGAGAGACCGTAAGAGCCTGTCTGAAGGCGATGAAGCGGTTTCGCGGGGCGGAATTTACCGTCTTCGCCTTATGCAAAGCGCGTTAGTCGCTTCTCTACATTAAAAGACCGCCGCGGCTCTGTATAACACTTAAAAGTGCTCCTTTCTCCAAAAAAAGTTGCTCGTTTATTTGCGTATGTGCGATATTTGTTGTACCTTTGTGCCCGCTTTTGAAAAATTCGATATTGCCTAATGATTCACGAATTTGATTTCTTAATTATCGGAGGCGGTGTCGCCGGCATGAGTTTCGCGCTCCAGGTCGCCCGCTCCGGTAAATACCGCATCGCCTTGTGCTGCAAAACGACCCTTGAAGAGGCCAATACCGCCAAGGCGCAGGGAGGTATTGCTTCCGTCACCAACCTCATGGTGGACGACTTCGAAAAACACATTCATGACACGATGGTCGCCGGCGACTGGCTGAGTGACCCCGCAGCCGTTGAACAGGTGGTACGCAACGCACCAAGAGGCATCGAACATCTTGTGCAGTGGGGCGTTAACTTCGATAAAAAAGAGGACGGACAGTTCGACCTGCACCGCGAAGGCGGTCACTCCGAGTTCCGCATCTTGCACCACGCAGACGACACCGGAGCCGAGATTCAGCGCGGTCTCATGGAGGCCGTTCGCCGCAACCCATACATTCAGGTGCTGGAAAACCATTTCGCTGTAGAGATCATCACACAGCACCACCTTGGAGTGCGTGTCACACGCCGTACGCCCGACATAGAATGCTACGGAGCGTACATCCTTAACCCCGAGACGCAGAAGATTGACACCTACCTGAGTCGCATTACTCTTATGGCAACTGGCGGAACGGGTGCTGTGTATGCCACTACAACCAATCCTGAAATCGCTACAGGGGACGGCATCGCGATGGTCTATCGCGCCAAAGGACAGGTCAAAGACATGGAGTTCGTGCAGTTCCATCCTACCAGCCTCTTCAACCCGAAAGAGACGCATCCTGCCTACCTCATTACGGAGGCAATGCGCGGCTACGGAGGTATACTCCGACTGCCCAACGGCGAGGAGTTCATGCAGAAATACGACCCCAGACTCTCGCTCGCTCCGCGCGACATAGTGGCTCGCGCGATTGACAACGAGATGAAGATTCACGCTATCGACCATGTCTGCCTGGATGTCACTCACAAGGACCCGGAGGAGACCAAACACCATTTCCCGAATATCTACGCCAAGTGCCTCTCAATTGGTATCGACATCACCAAGCAGTACATCCCCGTGGCGCCTTGTGCGCACTATATGTGCGGCGGCATCAAGGTGGATTTGGACGGTCAGTCTTCTATCCGACGTCTCTACGCTGTGGGCGAGTGCTCATGCACCGGACTGCACGGAGGCAACCGTCTCGCCAGCAACTCGCTCATCGAGGCCGTCGTATATGCCGAGGCGGCAGCCAAACACAGTCTGAACGTCATCGACGAATACGATTTCAACCGCGCTGTGCCTGAATGGAACGACGAGGGAACACTCAGCAACGAGGAGAGAGTGCTCATTGCGCAGGATGTCAAAGAGGTCGGACAAATCATGTCCACCTATGTCGGTATTGTCCGCAGCGACCTGCGTCTGCGGCGCGCGTGGGAACGCCTCGACCTCCTCTACGAGGAGACTGAAGACCTCTTCCGCCGCGTGAAAGCAACGAAGGATATATGCGAACTGCGCAACATGATAAACGTCGGCTACCTTATTACGCGTCAGGCGCTCGAACGCAAAGAGAGCCGCGGTCTGCACTACTCGATTGACTATCCGAGAGTGGACAACCAGCATCCGCAGGAGGTCTGGTAAACTGACAAACGGAATGCAGAAGGCCATTTCCTTACATAGTATAGTGCCCGTGCGCGCGGAAGCCCGCGAAAGTGCCGAGCAACTCACCCAGATGCTCTTCGGCGAACTATGCACGGTGCTGGAGCAGAAAATGTCTCCGGAGGGGGACAGGGTGCAGTGGTTTCGCATCCGGCTGGACAACGACGGCCAGACGGGATGGGCGGATGCAAAGATGATTGATCCTATCGCCGGAAAAGACTATTCCGGTTATCGTCGGGCACTCAAGTGTGCAGCAAGGGTCGCTATGCCTGTGGCATACGCCGTCAGCGACAATAACGGACAGACCATCCCTCTCGCGGCTGGAACTACCCTTACCAACTATAGCAACGGCCACTTCCAAATACTCGGAGTGGGCTTTCGTATCGACCCGGCTATGGTGGCGGAACAACCGGTGGAAATGACGCCGGACAACCTGCTGCGAACCGTCCGTTTCTTCCTCAATGTGCCCTACCTCTGGGGAGGCAAGAATGCGATGGGAATGGACTGCTCCGGCTTTACGCAGGTGGTCATGAGCCTCTTCGGAAAACAACTCCCGCGCAACGCCGGCGAACAGGTCCGCTGTGGACGCAACGTGCCTTCGCTGCTCCGCGCCAAGCCCGGTGACCTGCTCTTCTTCGACCATAACGATGGCAAAATATCTCATGTAGGCATTTTGCTCACTTCTCAGAAGTCTGAGGCCTCACTCATTCACTGCTCCGGACGCGTCAAAGTGGAGAAAATCGACTCGACGGGTATCTTCTCTGTCGAGCGGGCGGACCCTGACCATCCGCAGGGGGTCTATACCCACCATCTCGTGGCTATCCGCCGGTTGTGATGCCGAAAACAACAACAATTTGTATCACTCTGTAAATAAGCGGAATATAAACCTCTTATCGGAGGCGCGTTTGAGGCATCTTTGACTCATATCGGAGGCAAGTGCGATGCAAATATAAACGGAGCGGCCGAAAAGCCACTCCGTTTTCTCTTGTACCGCGAGCGGGAATCGAACCCGCACAGCCATCACTGGCCAAGGGATTTTAAGTCCCTCGTGTCTACCTATTCCACCATCGCGGCGCCGCGGTCGGTAAGTACGCGAACGCACAAAATCGGCTGCAAAGGTACAACAAATATTTGGAATACACAAGAATTTGCCGCAAAAAACACAACTTTTGCGTTTATACTTGCTTCTTTCGCCGTTTTTTTGTAACTTTGCACTCGTTTTTTTAATTACACCAACCAAACAATTTTTGCCAATGCAACAATATTCTCACAACTACAGCGTCACGGCGGCAGATATGGATACCGCCTATCGTATGACCCCCAATGCTGTGTTGCTCTATTATCAGGATGCGTGGGCGCGATTCATGGGCTGCCTGCGCATGGCGGCTTTCGATGTCGTGAAGCAAAACCGCATGTGGGTCATCGCGGAGTTCAACGCCTGGTTCGAACAGCGCAACGCCCACTGGGGCGACGAGATAGTGGTCACCGTATGGAATAGCGAACTCACGGCGCTGCGTGTTTATGCCGATTTCACCATCTCGCTGGCTGACGGTACTCCGATTGCGCACGGCTATGGTGTCTGGACGCTCCTGGACATACTCGCACACCGCTTGGCACCACTCGCTCCCTTTGAGGCGCAACTGCCTGTCTTACAGCGGATGACAACACCTGACCATCGGAAAGAACGGCTGACCCCGGGAGGCGAAGTGCGCCAGCAACTGATTCACCGCGTCAACCCTATCAATCTGGATTTCAACGGACATGTCAACAACCGTACCTATCTGTCTATCGCTATGCAGACGGCGTCGGCGGAGATGACCGACCAACTGGCGGTGCGCCGGCTGACGATACATTGGCTCAGGGAGACCTTCCTCGGCGACACGCTTACCAGCCGGCTTGCGGAAACACAACCGGGTGTTTTCCTGACCACGATTTCTAATCAGGACGATGTGCCTGTGGCGCAGATATTTGCCGAGACGGCACCTCGCGCCGCCGAACCGGACATTGCCGAGATTGCCACCCGTCAATAGCCGCCCCAAAAAGGACTAAAAAACGATAGTTTTTTCTAAAAGTTGCGATTTATTCCGATAATATTTGGAAATTCGAAGAATTTTTCGTACCTTTGCAGCCCGTTTATGTCACAATGCATAATCGGGCTTTTTAACTATGGCAAACAAACGTAAAATCATAAACGACCCTGTGTTCGGTTTCCTCTCGGTGCCGAACGATTTGGTCTTCGATGTCCTGCAGCATCCGTATGTGCAGCGACTGAACCGTATCCGTCAGCTGGGATTGTCGTTCCTCGTTTACCCGGGCGCGCAGCACAGCCGTTTTTCGCACTCCATCGGAGCCATGCATCTGATGCAGGAGGCAATCAATTCTTTGCGCCAGAAAGGGGTGGCTATTACGGACGAAGAGGCTACCGCAGCGATGATTGCAATCTTGTTGCACGACATCGGACACGGTCCCTTCTCCCACGTGCTTGAGCATACGCTCGTGGACGGCGTGACGCACGAGGATATCTCGCTGCTGATGATGAAGAGAATCAACCGTGACCTGAAAAACATGGCGCCCTATGCCTCTCTGCTGGGAGGCCCGCTGGATTTGGCAATCGCTATCTTCCAGAACGAGTACCCGAAGTATTTCCTGCACCAGCTGATTTCCAGCCAACTGGATGTGGACCGCATGGATTACCTCTGCCGCGACTCGTTCTTCACGGGCGTGCAGGAAGGGCGCGTGGCCAGCGAACGACTGCTTAAAATGCTGGACGTGCGCAACGGCAAACTGGTGGTGCAGGTCAAGGGAATCTACTCTGTAGAGAAATTCCTTGTCGCACGCCGTTTGATGTACTGGCAGGTCTATCTGCACAAGACCTCCGTCGCGGCCGAGCAGCAGCTGATTAAAATCCTGAGCCGCGCCAAAGAGCTGGCACGGGGAACGGCTAATGCGCAGCTGTTCTGTTCGCCGGCGCTCCGCTATTTCCTTTACAACCATATTACGGTGAATGATTTCGCGGTGGAGAGCGAGGCGCTGGACCAATACGCCTTGCTGGACGATACGGATGTATTGTCGGCTATCAAGGTCTGGATTAGCTGCGGCGACAGGGTCCTGAGTTGCCTGAGCCGGGCGTTTATCAACCGCAGTCTGTTCCGCGGAGAACTGCTCGACGCTCCCCTGACCCGGGAGCAGCAGGAGCAGTTGAATAACCAATATGCCGCCCTGCTTGGCGTCACGCCCCAAGAGGCCTCCTATTGCTGGTCCGAACATGTATCTACCAGCAACACCTATAGCGAGAAAGCCGACACTATCGATATCCTCTATTCCGACGGCACGGTGCGGGACATCGCCCTTGCCAGCGAGATACTGGACCTCGAAGCGCTGACACGCAAACCTACAAAGAGATATTTGTTTAAATACAGAACTAACGAATAAAGATTGTCCTCCTGACAATCCCTTTGAAAACATATGGAATTTAGTGCACAACAAATAAGCATGTTGCTCGGCGGAAAACTCTACGGCAACGCAAATGCAAAAGTTTCGGATGTGTCGCCGGTTGAGACGGCGCAGCCGCACCACCTCACTTTCGTCACGGACGAGAAATACCTGCCCTTGCTGGGAGAAACGCACGCTGGTGTCGTTCTCATCACAAGCGCGCTGGCGGACCGTCTCTTTCTTCCGGATGGAGAGGGCAAGGCGGGACCGGCATATATCCTCGTCGAGAATGCGCGCGGCGCTATGGCGCAACTGCTGCAACTGGTGGCGAATACGATGAATCCGCCGCGCCGGGGAATCGAACAACCCTGTTTCGTCAGCGAGGGCGTCAATGTCCCCGAGGATGCGTATATCGGCGCGTTCGCATATATCGGACGCAACGTCCGCCTCGGAAAAGGGGTGCAGATTTATCCCCAGGTATATATCGGCGATAATGTGGTGATTGGCGACGGCACAATCCTCTATCCCGGCGTGAAGGTGTATTACAACTGCCGCATAGGCGCACAATGTATCCTGCATTCGGGAGTCGTGATTGGAGCAGACGGATTCGGCTTCGAACCGGATGCCGACGGCGTGAACCGCAAGGTTCCGCAGATTGGCAATGTGGTGATAGAGGATGATGTCGAAATCGGGGCTAACACGACTATCGACCGCGCTATGATGGGAAGCACGGTCGTTCGCGCGAATGCCAAACTCGACAACTTGGTCCAGGTTGCGCACAACGTAGAGGTCGGAGCTTCCACTTTCATGTGCGCACAGTCCGGCGTTGCAGGTAGCAGCAAGGTGGGGCACCATTGTATTTTGGCAGGCCAGGTTGGAGTGGCCGGGCATATCGAGATCGCGGACCGCTGTGTCTTCGGTGCCCAGGCCGGCGTGGCGGGAAATGTGCGCAAACCCGGTATGTACCAGGGCTCGCCCGCTATTGATGCCGCTACATGGAGACGCGCTTCCATTGGCTTCAAACAACTGCCGGAAATGCTTAAAATCGTAAATCAACTGGAGAAGAAACTATAACAACAACGACAATATGAACCAACATACACTGAACGATAGTTTTACCCTCAGTTCTGTCGGATTGCACACGGGACTGAATATCACAGCCACTTTCTTGCCGGCACCCGAAAACACAGGCATATGCCTCCGTCGGGTCGATTTGCCGGGACAGCCGTGTTATCAGGCCCTGGCGGATTATGTCTCCGCTACGGAACGAGGTACGGTGCTCGAGCATGGTAAATGGAAAATATCTACGGTTGAACACGCATTGAGTGCGCTCTACGCACTCGGTGTGGATAACTGTATCGTCGAGGTGAACGGACCGGAAATGCCTATCCTGGACGGCTCCGCGCGATTCTTCGTGCGCGAGATACAGCGCGTCGGACTCAAAGAGCAGGACGCAGAGCGGAAGGAATACATCGTCCGCGAACCTATCGAATATATCTCCGAGCACGGACACAGACTGCGTATCGAACCTTGCGACCACTACGAGGTGGATGTCACTATCGCCTTCCAGTCTATCCTTCTGCGCGAACAACACGCATCGCTCACCAACCTTGCCGACTATCCGCAAGAAATCGCTGCGGCGCGCACTTTCTGTTTCGTGCGGGAGATTGAACCGCTCCTTCGGGTCGGACTGATCAAGGGAGGAGACCTGAAGAATGCACTGGTGATTTACGAGACGCAGATGTCGCAGGATGGTATGGACTATTTCTGCGATAAACTGGGACAGCCGCATATGGATGCCACCAAACTCGGATACCTCTCGCCGTTGAACTACCAGAACGAGCCCGCGCGCCACAAACTGCTGGATGTGATTGGCGATTTCTCGCTGCTCGGAATGCGTATCCGTGGCAAAATAACGGCATTCAAACCCGGACACACTTTCAATACGCAATGTGTCCGCCGATTGAGAAACCAAATATTAAGTGAATAAAAATCAAAAAATAACAATGATAAGTACTTTAGCTTCTATAGACCCGAACGCCAAAATTGGCGCGAACGTACAAATCGGACCCTTTGTGACCATCGAGGGGGATGTTGAAATCGGCGACAACTGCATCATCGATGCCTCGGCCACTATCTGCCGTTATACCAAACTCGGCAAAAACTGTCATGTCTTCCCATCCGCGGTGATTGGGGCGGTTCCCCAGGACCTGAAGTTCCATGGTGAACTGACATGGACCATTATTGGGGATAACAATGTCCTCCGTGAGTTCGTTACCGTACATCGCGGAACGGCGTCCAAGGGACAAACCGTCATCGGAAACAACAACCTCATCATGGCGTACTGCCATGTCGCACACGATTGTATCCTCCATAACAACATCATTATGTCCAACGCAACCCAACTGGCGGGTGAAGTCGAAGTGGACGATTTCGCTATCATCGGAGGAGGTACACTGGTGCACCAGTTCTCCAGGATAGGCGGACATTGTATGGTGCAGGGTGGCTCCCGTATCAACAAGGATATCCCGCCCTATGCTATCGTGGCGCGCGAACCCATCGCTTTCTGCGGTATCAACTCCGTCGGACTCAACCGCAGAGGATTTACACCCGACCAAATACACACAATACAGGAGGTCTATCGCATTATTTACAATAGCGGACTCAATACCACCCAGGCGCTCGAGAATATCGAAAACAATCTTCCAGACACACCCGAACGCAACGCAATCGTCGATTTCGTTCGCCGTTCCGCTAAGGGTATCGTAAGAGCGTAATACTCTTGTCGGGCATTTTTCGGAATAAACCTAGGTTATACCTAGGCTATACGTAGGTGATACCTAGGTTGCATACACATTATTTGATTCTATTCCCAAGCGGGGGATAAGGGAGATATAATGGCAAAATTTAGTCTGACATCAATCTTTGAACGCTTGACGGGTAAACTCAATCGGAAGGATGAGATTATCTATCGCAGAACACGACGCTACGACGCGCGTGGAAAAGTCGTGTTGGAACAGGAACATGCTTATACCCAGGTTGATAAACGCAATTTTAAGGAAAAACCGCCACGCGGAGCAGAGAAACGGAATATGGACATCATGGTGGAGGCGCAACGCCTCACCAACCAATACCTTACTTCCGATTCCACGGACCTGACGGAACTCCGGGAGCGCTTTGACAAACAGCTGGCTACGGGAAAACCCGACCCGGAAGCACCTGTCCTCAAAAAAACAGGCAAGCGAAAAATATACCATCAGTTCGACCGCTTTGTCTATGCACTCATCTATTCCCGCCTCCGCCAACAACCGGATAACAACGAATAACTAAATAAGTGACCAAATGGTAAATGAATAACCATACCTACATAGTATCACGTGGACTGCTGTTTGCCGCCATCCTCTTTGCTGCAACACTCTCCTTCGCCGCCTGCGGTGTGAAAAACGGATACGTGGTCGGCGAGTACGGAAAGTACCCGTTGAGCGGAGAGATTATTGCCGCAGAGACAAATGACTCCGTTCAAGCCGTCAAAGGCGCAATGGGTTTGCTTTGGCAAGCCGACACCCTGCGTATCACGCTCAACCAAGGGCGTCAGCTGCTCCGTGCCAAGACAGGCAAAGACACATTGTATCTGTACGAAGCACCGCGCGGCGCAGAGAGCAACCTTCAAGCCCAAGCAGTAAACGACACCACAAGACAATATACATTCTATATCCCCACGCGCGAATTGTTCATCATCAAATACAACGACTCTCTCGTCTATCCCGTCATGCCGACTACAGAACCATGCAACTATCCGCTGGAGATAAAGAGTTTATTAACTAAGAAAATACAAAAAATTAAAAAAGCAGTTTCTCCATCACAAGAAACTGAAAACATATACAAGGCCTCTGCTTCTAACTCCTATCCGGATGGGGACGAAAAAAGTATCGCCGGCACGTATTACTGGGGACATTATATTGAACCATTCCTACAAAAAATGCAATTAGATACTACTCACGCTATGAAGATTTCACAGGATGGTCTCTGGAAAGAGTATAGGAATGACTCTTTAGTCAACTGTGGGATTATACGCAGACATCAAAAAATAAAAGGATATGTAATGCTTGTAGATGCCCCATATGAGGTTTTGATGACAGACACAAAAGAGATAAACGGTCATATCCACCCTATAGGGGATATGTGGCCATACTTACGAAACGGAGGGCGGTTGCCCGTAGGGGAGTACTTTTGCACTGCATATTATTACATGACAGAGTTCCGTCTATATCCATCTCACAGCATGTCACTTCCGCACTCAGAATCGCTTATTACGCTTGGGAGTATACTAATATGTAATGGTGAAGTATATGGTTGGGGCAAAAAAAGCAAGGATCACACATATAAATAACAACCAATAATTATGAAAACTCAATTTTTCTTATCAAGTTTATTACTAATATGCATCAGTGGGTATAGTCAAACATTTTATATGCCGTCATGTGAACATAGTAATCACAACGACCCTCATCGAGCCACAATGGTGACAACCACAGATTTAATAAGCGCGCCACTTGCCAATACGATAGCCGTAAATCAGGGAGATACAATTGTCGGGTTAGTGACTCCACCTATTGGCAATCAGGGCACTTTAGGAAGTTGTAATGCATGGGCATTTGGCTACGGTTGCGCGAGCATACAAGCTTATAATGCCTATCAAGACTGGAATTGGGCAATGAGAAGTCCAGCATTTATTTAGCATATATTATCCTCTTGCTCAAAAACAAAAACGGCGAAATTGTTGAACAAAAGAAATTAATGATTCAATAAAACAGATGAGACAGCAGAATATCATATATGGCCTTATAGCGCTTGCATTGAGCACTTCCCTTCTCCTCGTCTCCTGCGGTGTGAAAAACGGCTATGTCACAGGCGAGTACGGAAAGTACCCGTTGAGCGGAGAGATTATTGCCGCAGAGACAAATGACTCTGTTCAAGCCGTTAAAGGCACAATGGGTTTGCTTTGGCAAGGTGACACCCTGCGTATCACATTGAACCAAGGGCGTCAGCTGCTCCGTGCCAAGACAGGCAAAGACACATTGTATCTGTACGAAGCACCGCGCGGCGCAGAGAGCAACCTTCAAGCCCAAGCAGTAAACGACACCACAAGACAATATACATTCTATATCCCTTCGAAGGAATTATTTGTCATTAAATACAATGGAGCCCTTGTCTATCCTGTCATGCCGACTACCGAACCATGCAACTATCCGTTGGAGATTAAGAGTATGGGGATAAAAAATCTAAATAGGTACTATGAACGTAGACAACAGAGTCTCGAACTCCAGCAGAAAACTGGATTGTGGGGCGGGGCTTTCAATGCAGAATATGAGCCTATGGAACGTCAGGAGGGGACATATTTGTTCAATGCCGGTTCTTATGAGTATGGCTCAGATTGTGAATGTGTAACGGATTCGAATAAAATTCTAATATTAAATATAGATGGTTCATGGCAACTATTCGAAAATGAGAAATTGACAAACTGCGGGATAATGAGAAAATTCAAATTACCTAAGACATTTGAAGCATTTAGTTATAAAGGCAAAATCGTTTACTTCCAAGATACAACCGCTATAACTTTTCTTAGTTATACAGAACGAAAAAAAAGAAGAGAGAAGAATATCCCATGGAATCCGAATGAATATAATCTTACAGGAAAAGTCAACTCCTCCGAATGCTCTATGTTCACATTTTTCCCTTGTACGAGAGATAGTTTGATGAATTATTTCTATGATGGTTACGATGAATCATACAAAAGAAATGTTCTGATGCTTGAGGGGGCCTCTTGTGGTTGGATACAGAATAGATAAATAATTCTAAAAAAACATATTCGTATGAAAAGATTTTTATTGTCAGTATTAACAACACTATTAGTATGTGTTGCAATCTTCGGCAAGAACTCCGAAGCAAATATTCGCAAACAACAACAAAAAGAGATGCAGGAGTATTTGCGAATTAGAACTATATTTGTTGATGATCTCATAGAGAACCCACTGACGAATACTATTGCACTAAATCGGGGAGACTCAATAATTGAATTGGCAACACCGCCTGTAGGGAATCAAGGGATACAGGGGGCATGTAATGCCTGGGCTATGGGATATGGATGTGGGAGCATACATGCTTATAATGTATATCAAGACTGGAATTGGGCAATGAGAAGTCCTGCATTTTTGTTTAATCTTAATGATTCTAATTGTATTAATAACTACTCTGAAATTCATAAAATAGGACTTGCTATCCGCGACTATGGTATTTGCTCATATTATTTAATGCCGTATGACGAAAATGATTGTTTTACGACTCCAGATAGTATTCAATTAGCCGATGCTGCCCTTAACAAGATGGAATATACCCGACTTAATTCTGAAATTGATATAAATGAATACAAACAAGTACTGCGAGTTGGCTATCCAATTGCCATCGGCACCCGGTATTTAAGAGACCTTCAGCGTGTATGGGCAGTTGATAGTTTGAACGGTTATTGGAGAGACATTCAAGATACAAGTACGATTGAAGGACATGCCATGTGTGTGGTTGGGTATAATGATTCAATTGGCGCATTCAAATTAATGAATTCATGGGACTCAATAAAAGGCGACCATGGATTTGTATGGGTTAGTTATAATCTTGTCCAAAATGGTATTTTTAGTCGAGCATATGTATTTGAACAAGGTACAACTGGCTTTGTTCCCCTAATCGAAGGGCCGGACTATTTGTGTGACACGACATATTACTCCGTTCGAAATGTACCAGAAGGAGCCGCTTGCACTTGGACTGTGACCAAACCTTCAGGAAATCATGCACAATACTCCATCTCCGGACAAGGAACGCCAACTATCTGTGTCACACGAGACACTCCTGAACACCCCATCATAATGGATACAGGAGACGCTGTGTCTTCCTTTGATATTGATATCCCCTATTCTCCCATTACCGGCTCTGTGCAAGTGACGGTTTCGGCAGGAGGAGCAGCTTACTCAGCAAACAAAACAATTAGAGACCCAAGAGGTGCCACGCCCGAAGTATCTATCAGTGACACATCTTATATATGGCTTTTGAGAACAAACCGCACGTTCTCTATCACCAATTGTACACAAGAACCCGATTCCGTTTTTGAATGGACTGTTAAAAGGAACTCGCAGATTATTCCCTACGCCGGTTCCATAGGTAAAACCTTCACATACAGACCAACGGCTACCGGCGATTACACTATTACTGTAACTAACCGGCAAAAAGAATGCGGCAAAGAATCAACTTCCATGGATTTCTATGTGTCAAGGGCCTACATTCCTCCTTTTAATAATGCCTCTTACACATTGGAACTCTGGAGCCCTGTTTACGGCAGAATGAGAGTGAAGAATGTACAAAACGCAGATGAGCAAATAGACACCACCGGTCTACCACAGGGTATATATATCCTCTTGCTGAAAGACAAAAACGGCGAAATTGTTGAACAAACCAAAATTATGAAAAATAACTAAATAAATGATAATATGATAAATGATCAAATGGTAAATGAGCCCGAGGCTCGCAGTCTCAATTTCATTGAGCAAATCGTAGAGAAAGACCTCGCAGAGGGCGTTAATAACGGGCGTATCCAGACCCGTTTCCCGCCGGAGCCAAACGGCTACCTGCATATCGGACACGTCAAAGCTATCTGCATGGACTTCGGTATCGCCGAGAAATACAACGGCGTCTGCAACCTCCGCTTCGATGATACCAACCCGGCTAAAGAGGACACCGAATACGTAGAAACTATCGAACGCGACATCGCGTGGCTCGGATTCAAATGGGGCAAGATTTTCTATGCCTCCGACTATTTCCAGCAACTCTACGACCTCGCCATCCGATTTATCAAGCAAGGAAAAGCTTATGTGGACGAACAAACCCCTGAGCAGATTGCAGAGCAGAAAGGTACACCTACCGAACCTGGTGTAGCTTCGCCTTTCCGCGACCGTCCTATCGAGGAAAACCTCCGTCTTTTCCAGGCTATGCAGGCAGGCGAGATAGAGGAAGGCAAGATGGTCCTCCGAGCCAAAATCGACATGGCGAACCCCAACATGCACTTCCGCGACCCGATTATGTATCGTATCATCACTTCCCATCCGCACCATCGTACGGGACGCAAATGGAATGTTTATCCGATGTACGACTTCGCGCATGGACAGTCCGACTATTTCGAGGGAGTGACACACTCCATCTGCACGCTCGAGTTTGAGGTACACCGTCCCCTCTACGACTATTTCCTCGACCAAATCACGGGACCGAATTTCGCAGGCCTTTCGCCTTACGGACCGGATTATCGCCCCAAACAGCGCGAGTTCAACCGTCTTAACATTACCTATACGGTTATGTCCAAGCGCAAGATGCTCCAACTCGTCAAGGAAGGACTGGTTGCCGGCTGGGACGACCCGCGTATGCCGACTGTCTGCGGCCTGCGCAGACGTGGTTACACACCGGCATCTATTCGAAAATTCATGGACCGTATCGGTTACACCAAGGTGGAAGGTATGATTGACCAGGGACTGCTGGAACACACCATCCGCGAGGACCTCAAAGAGACCGCACCGCGTGTATGCGCCATCTTCGATCCCGTCAAACTCATCATCACCAACTATGAAGGAGAAGGAGAGACTCTCGTTGCCGAGAACATCGACGGTCATCCCGAACTCGGAACCCGCGAGATGAAATTCGGCCGCGAACTCTGGATTGAGCGGGGAGACTTCCTCGAGGAAGCGGACAATAAGTTCTATCGCCTCTCTCCGGGCGGACGTGAGGTACGCCTCAAATCGTCGTACATCATCCAAGCCACAGGTTGCGAGAAAGACGCGGACGGCAATATTACCACTGTCTATGCTACCTACGACCCGAATTCCAAGTCCGGCACCGAAGGCGGAAACCGCAAAACGAAGGCTACTATCAATTGGGTGGAGTGCAATAGTTGTCTGGATGCAGAAGTTCGTCTCTACGACCGTCTCTTCGCGGTGGAGAACCCGTCTGCAGAAGAAGGAGACTTCCGAGACCTTCTCAATCCCGACAGCCTCAAAGTAGTTAAGGCCAAAGTGGAGGGTTCGCTCCGCGCCGAGATGCACGAACCGGTTATCAAAGACGGCATTGAGCAGGAGAACCACTATCAGTTGTTGAAACAAGGCTATTTTGTAGTTGATCCGGATACTACGGCTGACCTCCTTGTTCTCAACCGCACATGCTCCCTCAAGGACAACTACCTGAAATAATCCAATAGTGCAACATTCAAACAGTGGAACGGTCTTACAGCGATAGCACTCAAACAGCGCAGCGGTCTGCTTTGAAGACCCGTCTTCAAAACGGCAAAGAGCAGATTTTCTGCGACTGGCGCCACCGTTGGGTGCGCCTGACACCCGAAGAATGGGTTCGCCAACAACTCCTGCATCGGATGGTGGAGGAGTATGGCTATCCCGCTTCCCTCATCGCTGTGGAGCAGGCTATCTCTGTAGGAGAGACTAAGAAAAGATGTGACGCTGTAGTCTATGCTAACACTTCCTCCTCTCCTTCTCCCTCTCCTGAGGAGAGGGGTGGGGTGAGGTTTCTTTCTCCTCTCATGCTCATCGAATGCAAGGCGGAAACGATTCCCCTCACCCAGAAAACACTCGACCAGGCTGTCACGTATAATAGAAAACTGCACGTCCCTTACCTGTTGCTCTGCAACGGAATACAGACGATATTTATAGATGGAAACAATACTAACACTTCAGGACTCCCTCGATACACCGACCTTTTACGGGGTGAATAATAGGAATATCCTTTGTCTGAAAAACCAGTATCCCGATGTGCGGGTGGTGGCTCGGGGCTATCAAATCAAAGTTACCGGCTCTGAAGAGGCTGTCCGGCGTTTCGAACAGGCATTGCGCCTATGCGAAAACTTCTGCGTGCGCAACAACCGATTGTCTGAACATGAGATAGTTATGCTGCTGCACGGTGATAAACCGCAGGAGCAGGCAACCGACAATCTGATTTTGCATGGCGTGAACGGCAAATCGATTTATGCTCGCTCAGCCAACCAGCGGCTGCTGGTGGACTCATACGAAGAGAACGATTTGCTCTTTGCGATCGGACCGGCCGGAAGCGGCAAAACATACACGGCTATCGCATTGGCGGTACGAGCACTCAAAAATCGGGAGGTGAAACGTATCATCCTCTCGCGACCGGCGGTGGAAGCAGGAGAGAAACTTGGCTTCTTGCCCGGAGATATGAAGGAGAAGATTGACCCTTATCTCCAGCCTTTGTATGATGCCTTGCAGGATATGATACCCGGAGCCAAACTGAACGAATACATGGAGAAAGGCACTATTCAGATAGCCCCTCTCGCCTTCATGCGCGGACGTACGCTCTCGGACGCTATCGTGATTTTGGATGAGGCGCAGAACACCACGGTGCCGCAACTCAAAATGTTCCTTACGCGTCTGGGAATAGGTGGCAAAATGATTGTTACGGGAGACCTGACACAAGTGGACTTGCCTGCCTCGCAGCGTTCGGGATTGCGAGATGCCATGGAGCGCTTCCGGGGGATTAAAGGGATTAAAATAATTGAATTCAACGAAAAAGATATTGTGCGGCACCCGCTCGTAAAGCATATTGTTGCCGCTTATCGCAAAGAGGCTGAACCTCGGACGGAAAATAATAATGAATAACTATTAACGGAAATGAAAGAAATAACAACCAAGAAACTTATGGATACCATTATTGAGGGTATCCGCAATCGTAAAGGCCAACGCATTGTAACCATTGACCTGCGCAAAATCAAAGAAGCACCGGTGGAGATGATGATTATCTGCGAGGGACAGAGTAATACACAGGTATCTGCTATCGCGGACGAGGTCGATGATTTTGTTCGTACCAAGACACACGTTCACCCTCTATCTGTCGCCGGACTGGAGAATGCGGAATGGGTGGCTATGGACTACGGCACAATCTTTGTACACATTATGCAGCGCGAACCGCGCGCGTTCTACGATATTGAACATCTCTGGGCGGACGGGAAAATTACCGAGTTGCCCGAGGTTTTATAAACAATGAATTGAAATATGGCAGAGAAAAACAAACCTACACAGCAAAATCAGCAGAATCCTCAACCGTCTGGACCGCGTAGATGGATTAGTTTCACGATTTATACCGTCGTGTTCGTGCTGATAGGATTTTGGCTCTTTGGCAACAAAGAGGGAGGTGGCTCTAAGGACCTCAGCTACACCAAACTGAGTGCATACATAGAGGCTGGCGCTATCGAAAAGATTGAGGTGGCCGATGATTTGCAGGCAAAAGCGATTGTCAGACCGCAGCAATACACCCTGGTCTTCGGTACGCAGACGGATGGAGAGAATGCACAGGGAGTGCTTAACACACAGATTCCTTCCATTGATGAGTTCTCTAAATATATGGACTCGGTGAATGCGAAACGCAAGGCTGATGGTTTGGCGGCGATTGATGTCACATACCGGAAATCGAAAGACTATTGGTATCTCATTCTGGTAAATGTCTTGCCGTTCGTACTAATCGTCCTCTTTTTCGTCTATTTGAGCCGCGGTGTCAGCGGAGTGGGGGGAAACGGTGGTATCTTTGGAGTTGGAAAAGCCAAAGCACAGATTTTCGACCGCGATAAGAAAGACAAGGTTACTTTCAAGGATGTGGCCGGTCTCTATGGCGCGAAACAGGAAGTCCAGGAGATTGTCGAGTTTCTGAAGAACCCGAAGAAATATACGGAGATTGGAGCTAAGATTCCTAAAGGAGCATTGCTGGTTGGCCCTCCTGGAACGGGAAAAACATTGCTGGCAAAAGCGGTGGCTGGAGAAGCCGATGTTCCTTTCTTCTCGATGTCCGGGTCGGACTTCGTAGAGATGTTTGTGGGCGTAGGGGCCAGTCGCGTGCGTGACTTGTTCCGCCAGGCGAAAGAGAAAGCGCCGGCAATCATCTTTATTGATGAAATAGACGCTATCGGACGTGCACGAGGCAAGAATATCATGACCGGTGGAAACGATGAGCGGGAATCTACTCTCAACCAGCTGCTGACTGAAATGGATGGTTTCGGAACGAATTCCGGAGTTATCATTTTGGCGGCGACTAACCGTGCTGACGTGTTAGACGCTGCTTTGCTCCGTGCCGGACGGTTCGATAGACAGATTCATGTTGAGTTGCCGGACTTGCAGGAACGCAAAGAGATTTTCGAGGTGCATCTGCGTCCGCTCAAACTGGACGATACGGTGGATATTGATTTCCTGAGCAAGCAGACTCCGGGATTCTCCGGCGCAGACATCGCTAATGTCTGCAACGAGGCGGCGCTTATTGCAGCACGAGGCGGGCATCGCAAAGTGGGAAAACAGGATTTCATGAATGCGGTAGACCGTATTGTCGGTGGCTTGGAACGCAAAAACAAAATCATGACGGACGAGGAAAAACGTTCCATCGCCTTCCATGAGGCGGGACACGCTACTATCAGTTGGATGCTGCGCTGGGCCAATCCTTTGGTCAAGGTGACTATCGTTCCGCGCGGAATGGCTTTGGGAGCGGCTTGGTATTTGCCCGAAGAACGCCAATTGACCAACGAAGAACATATCTTGGACGAGTTGTGCTCTCTGTTGGGAGGACGTGCTGCGGAGCAGCTGTTCCTGGACCAAACATCTACGGGTGCCCTTAATGACCTGGAGCGTGCTACCAAACAGGCATATGCTATGGTGGCGTATTATGGTATGAGCGACAAACTGAAGGATGTCTCGTTCTACGACTCTACCGGGCGGTATGATTATGGTTTTACAAAACCGTATTCAGAAAATACGGCGGACCTCATTGACCGGGAAACGCAACGTATTATCGCCGAACAGATGGCTCGGGCAAAACAAATATTGACCGAAAATGCGGATGGACACCACCAGTTGGCGCAACTGCTCATTGAACGGGAAGTGATTACAAGCGAAGACGTAGAGGCTATACTGGGACCTCGCCCATGGAAAAGCCGAGGCGATGAACTATTGGAGGCAAATAGCAATCTGCAAAAACAGGAAGAGGCGAAAACGCCCAAAAAGAGAGCTCCACGAAAGAAAAAAACAACTCAAACTATAGAACAATGAAAAAACTCACTTTCATCATTCTGCTGCTCTCCGCAGCGATGATTTCTGCTCAAACACCGGAAAAATTACCCATGGACCCGGATGTCCGTTATGGCAAGTTGGAAAATGGCTTGACCTATTACATCCGGCATAATGAGCAACCCAAACAACGTTGCGAGTTTCATATCGCACAGGCTGTAGGCGCGATTCTGGAGGAGGACCATCAAAACGGATTGGCGCATTTCCTGGAGCATATGGCATTCAATGGTACTCAGCATTTCCCCGGAAAAGGAATTATCAACTATTTTGAATCGGTAGGTGTTAATTTTGGTGGAAACATCAATGCCTACACCTCTATCGATGAAACAGTTTATCGCCTGTCAGATGTTCCCACTTATCGTGAGGGCATTGTGGATAGTGCTTTGCTGGTAATGCACGACTGGAGCTGCGGACTGCTCCTCTTACCCGAAGAGATTGATGCGGAGAGAGGGGTCATCCTGGAGGAATGGCGTACAGGCCGTACGGCGCAAAGACGTATATGGAAACAAATGAACGCGCTGATGTACCCTGGTACTCAGTATGCCAAACGTGATGTAATCGGAGATACGGCGGTAATCAATAATTTTGAATACCAGGCTCTGCGTGACTATTACCACAAATGGTATGGACCTGACAACCAGGCAATTATTGTTGTGGGAGATATTGATGTCAACAAGATTGAGGAAAAGATTAAAAAACTATGGGCGGATGTACCGCGCCGTGTTAACTATGGCGAACGTCCTATATATAGCGTCAACCACAACGACAAACCGCTTGTGGCTATCGTTACTGACCCGGAGGCGCAAGGTAGCCGGATTACACTGGAGTACAAGTTTGACCAACTGCCGGATGCGTTGCAAGGAACGGCACAGGAATATATGCTCAATCTGATACGCGAGTTGGCGTGCGATATGTTGAATAACCGCTTCTCGGAACTGGCTCTTGACCCGAAGGCTTCTTTCACCGGCGCCGGATGCTATTATGGAGAGACGGCAAAGAGAATGGACGCTTTTAACGCGGTGTATATCCCCAAAGAAGGCCGCGAAACAGAAGCTTTCAATGACTTGGTCTTCCAACTGGAAAAGATGCGTCGTTATGGCTTCACCAATGCGGAACTGGAGCGCGTGAAAACGGAGAAACTCAATAGTATGGAGAAATACTATAAGGAACGCGACACACGGAAGAACATCACACTCGCACGCGAATGTATCCGCCATTTTGAGAACCAGGAGTCAATGCCGGGTGCGCAGTGGGAATATGATTTCGTTATGGCCACTCTGCCTTTGGTGAGCCTGGAAACGGTGAATAAACTGGCAGAGGCGTTTGTGCATGACAAACCGACAGTCGCTATTTCCGGACCTGCTAAAGAAGGCGTGAATATCCCTTCACAAGAGACCATCTTGTCTTCGCTTGACGGAATGAAGGACTTGGCTATCGAGGCTCCACGGGAGGAAACATTCGATAGCGAGTTGGTCAAGAAAACTCCTCGCAAGGGCAAAATCAAATCGGTAACGCACAATGAGGAGATAGAGGCTACCGAATGGGTACTGAATAATGGTATCAAAGTGGTTTTCCACCCCACAGAGTTCAAGGCGGATGAGATTCTGATGCGCGCTTTCTCTAAGGGAGGTATGACACAGGTGGAAACGCCCGACTTGCCATCTGCTATGGTGGCTACATCTATTGTCCACTTCTCCGGTATCGGACGGTTCACAATGAACCAGTTGGAAAAGGCGCTTACCGGAAAAACGGTAAGTGTTAGCCCCGCTATCAACGAAAATACTGAGTCGCTCAGCGGCTCCAGTAGTGTCAAGGATTTGGAGACTTTGCTCCAACTGACTTACCTCTACTTCACTGCTCCCAGACGCGATGAACAGGCCTACGAGACTTTCATGGGACTCATGCGCAACCAACTTGCCAACCGCGACAAGAATCCGAAGAATATTTTCTCCGACTCGGTGCAGGTGATGAGTAGCAATCATTCCGAACGTACTGTACTGATGACTACGGAAACACTTGAACGTGTGTCTCTGGATAGAGCCTTGGCTGTTTATAAAGCGCGTTTCGCTAATCCGGCTGATTTCACATTCGTGTTCGTTGGAAATATCAATCCGAACGACCCGAAAGTACAGACGATGGTTTGTCAATGGTTGGGTGGACTGAAGACCAAGAAAAAATGCCGTGAGGAAATTATCGACCGTCATATATCGGTGGCTTCGGGGGTACAGAAAAACTATTTCAGCCGGAAGATGGAGACCACTACAGCTTCCAACCGTATCCAATACACGGCTTTTGATATGCCGTATACAATTGCCAATGATCTGAATATGGAGATGATTGGCCGAATACTGAGCACCCGATATCTGGAGTCCATTCGCGAACGCGAGGGTGGCTCGTACGGAGTGGGTACGTATGGATACATGAATATTCTTCCTCATCCTCAGGCACGGCTAATAATGCAGTTTGATACGGATCCCAAGAAGCAGACAAGACTGATGGAAATCATTCATGAGGAGATTCAAACAATCGTAGAGAACGGACCTCTAGCCAGCGATCTTCAGAAGGAAAAGGAGTCGATGCTCAAGGATTTCCAAGAGGATTTGGAAAAGAATACCTATTGGCGCCAGGAGTTGTATATGTATTACATGTACGGCATAAACAACATACGGGACTATAAGTCCGCAGTGGAGGCTATAACTGCCGAGACTGTGCAGGCTACACTCAAACAACTGGTGGCTTCAGGGAATATCATGGAAGTAGTGATGTTTCCGGAGGATTAATGAATAAGTATTTTCTGATAGCGGGAGAAGCTTCGGGAGACATGCATGCAGCCGCATTGATCCAACAACTGCGGTGCAAGGACTCCCAAGCTCGGTTTGTAGGACTCGGCGGCGACCGGATGGCCGCTGCCGGGTGCCGTCTTTACCAGCATTATAAAAACATGGCCTTTATGGGCTTTGCTGCCGTGCTGCGTAATTTGGGACAGGTTCGCCGCAATTTCCGTATCGCCAGGCAGGCGCTCCTGGAGGAAAAACCCGATGTGCTGATTCTGGTTGATTATCCGTCTTTCAATTTGAAGATAGCCTCTTTCTGCCGCCAGCACCTGCCCTCCACGAAAATATATTATTATATTCCTCCCAAAGTATGGGCGTGGAAGCGGTGGCGTATTCATCAGATATGTCGGCTCTGCGACGAGGTGCTCGGTATCTTTCCTTTTGAACCGGACTTTTATACCCGCTATGGCTATTCATGTACGTATGTCGGCAACCCCACTATGGAGGAAATAACCCACTGGACTTCTGCACATCCGTACGTGGATACGCCGTCCTCTCCATATATAGTTCTGTTGCCTGGCAGCCGTCTCAGCGAGGTCAAACACTGTCTGCCGAGGATGATGGAGGCTGCCAGACGTATGGAGGGCTATCGCATTGTTGTAACGGCCGCACCCGGTCTGACAGACGATGTATATACGGAATATCTGATCCACGGCGAGACATTGACCAGAGATACCTATACGGCGGTTCGGTATGCCGAGGCGGCTGTTGTCAACTCTGGTACAGCTACGTTGGAAACAGCATTACTCGGTTGCCCGCAGGTGGCGGTTTATCATCTGGCTTTGAGCCCCTTAATCGCTCTTTTGAGAAGATGGATGCAGCCGATTATCTTCCGGATTCCGTATTTCACGCTGGTCAATATTATTGCCGGAAAACAAGTCATTCGTGAATGTGTGGCTAACGACTTTTCCGTAACGAATGTCGAGAACGAATTGCGGCGGTTGTTGACGGACGGTACGTACAAAAAAAATATGCTCGATTCTTACGAGCATATCTCTGCAATCTTGGGAAATCAGTCTGCGGCTGAGACTGCTGCGCAGATTATTCTATTACATAGACACCCATAGCGAGGCGAGAATGTAGGGTAGAGCACCTATTAAGACACCTTTGCTCAGCCGCCAGGTATCGGTTGTATAGAAAACGAACAAGAGTGCCAAATCGGGGAATACGCTTACATAAAGCAGTTTGCTTAAAACGCCCCCGGCTTCAAACTGCAGGGTCTTCAGCGGGTACCATAGGTTCATTACGTCTATGTAGGTCAATCCGAATGCGGCGGGCAGGACGAGCCCGATGACGATTCCTATCCAATAGCGGTCAAAGCGATCCATATTCGGTCATATCAATGGTGGTAGGAGTGATGGCCAGCAATTGGTGCTCCAGCGCCCAGATATCTGTATCTTGCGCATCCGGTTCATCGTTAATGAATTCGCCTGCCAGTCGCCATCCGCTCATGATGCCGTCGGGGATTTTGTCTGCATCCATTGCCACCAGTTCGTTCTGCCAGTGTCCTATGCACTGCCGTGTCCAGCGTATCCCTTCTATCTCGCCTACCGGAGCGTTTATATTATAGCATATGTGTGGCGCAATCCCGTCTTCCAACAGGTGTTGGGTCACTTCGCACAACATGGCTTGCAACCAGTGTAAATCTACGTCCGCCTCGTGACTGTTGATAGACCAGCCTATGGCGGGAATACCTTTCTCTGCGGCCACCAGACATGCTGCCATGGTACCGGAGTAAATCACATTGATACTGGCATTGCTTCCATGGTTGATACCGGATACCAGCAAGTCGATAGACTGTCCTTTCAACACAACTTCTCTAGCCAGTTTTACACAGTCTGCCGGTGTCCCGTTTGTGGTATAGACGTCCGCACCGTTCAAATCGTGTTCATCTATTTTCTTTAAGTATATAGGTGTGGTAACACTGATACACGCCCCATATCCGCTGCGTGGCCCATCCGGAGCTATCACGGTTACATGACCCAGTTTGGTCATTTCGCGAGCCAGCATTCGAATGCCCGCCGTGCCCCAACCATCATCGTTTACAACTACTATATTCATCCTTTAACCTATAACCTTTAACCTTTAACCTATAACCTTTAACCTATAATCTTTAACCTATAACCTTTACCCTCTAACCATCGCCATCACCTCTTTCGCTAAAGAGTCGGCACGTTCCATCGTCGCGGCTTCGGAATAAACGCGTATGATGGGTTCTGTATTACTTTTGCGTAGGTGTACCCATCCGTCTTCGAAATCAATCTTCACACCGTCACGGTCGTTTACACGTTCGTTGCGGTACACTTCTTTGACATGTGCCAGTATAGCATCCACATCGGTATCAGGAGTCAAATCAATGCGGTTCTTGCTGATGCAGTAATCCGGCAGTGTGCGGCGCAACTCGCTCACTTTCATGTCAATATGTGCCAGATGACTGAGGAACAACGCGATGCCGACCAATGCATCACGGCCGTAGTGGCATTCAGGGTAAATCACGCCGCCGTTGCCTTCGCCGCCTATCACTGCACCTACGCGTTTCATCTCCGCTACTACATTCACTTCACCTACCGCGCTCGCGCTGTACATACCGCCATGTGCTTTGGTTACATCGCTCAACGCACGGGTGGAGGACATGTTGCTGACCGTGTTGCCGGGAGTGTGACGGAGCACATAGTCTGCTACACTTACCAGCGTATATTCCTCGCCGAACATCTCGCCGTTCTCGCATATGATGGCCAACCGGTCAACATCCGGGTCTACCACAAATCCGACGTCTGCTTTGCCGCTCTTTAGCAACTCGCTTATCTCTGTCAGGTGCTGTGGCAATGGTTCCGGATTGTGTGGGAAACGGCCGTTGGGAGTGCAGTTCAACTCGATGATATTTTCCACACCCAGTGCATGCAGTATGGCCGGTATGGCCAGTCCGCCCACCGAGTTGACACAGTCAATGGCGACGGTGAAATGGCGTTTCTCGATTGCGGCTTTGTCCACTAATGCTAAGCGCATCACCTGTTCTACGTGGTAGGGGAGATAGTCCTTGTGCTCCATGCTGCCCAACTCATCAACCTCGGCAAAACGGAAGTCTTCTGCTTCGGCGATGGCTAATACTCCTTTTCCCTCGGCATCATTCAGAAACTCACCTTTTTCGTTCAGTAGTTTCAGGGCGTTCCATTGCTTGGGATTATGGCTGGCGGTCAGGATTATCCCGCCGGCTGCTTGTTCGCCGGTAACGGCTAATTCTGTAGTAGGGGTTGTGGCTAAACCTATGTTTACCACGTTGTAACCCATTCCTGTCAGTGTGCCGCATACGATTTGTTCTACCATCGGTCCGCTCAATCGGGCGTCCCGACCCACTACTATCTTGTTGTTGCCGGGCATGGCTGCGCGGCGCTGGGTGGCGTAAGCTGCTGTGAAACGAACAA
This sequence comes from Bacteroidales bacterium UBA3843, assembly GCA_002392745.1. GTDB lineage: Bacteria > Bacteroidota > Bacteroidia > Bacteroidales > Paludibacteraceae > Colicola. Next base: position 31,395 of record DGHR01000011.1, read on the forward strand.
TGTCTACAGGGTTCAGACCTTCTCCTACGCGGCCGCCAATCGTGCCGCGGATACCGGAAATACTTTTAACTAAACTCATTATGGTTGCGATTATTGTTTAACTTTTATTTTCATGATGTAGCAGTATGGGGTCACGGAGTTCTGCTCGGCGGTGAACCCTAATTTGCTTGGCTGAATAATAATGCATCGGGAATCCGGATATCTCATGTACTGTACGGCCAAATGCCATCCAATGGCTTCGCAGTCATTGGTGTTCAGATAGTGAAACTCATACGGATAGGGCTGGTCCATGGTGGTCCAGTAACTCAACGTGTCAGCATACTCCGTCAACGCGTATTGTTTGTACCGGAGTACAACTACGTCATTGGCTGCGATGGTCAGATCTGCTGTATCTCTCTTCGTCGCGCTTATGGAGTCGATACGTATCGAGTCTCCGCGGCTGATCAGGTGAAAATAGAAATTGTCGTATCCCGGCACCTTCAGGTAGTCGCGTTCGCCCCATTCGTAATCATCGTCCGGTTCAGTGGTCAGGATATTCAGTTTGTTACGGCTGATATAGTTGGCTATCAACTTGTCCTCTTTGTTGCGCAGATTGGAGTAGGTATTCTGCGAGCAGCCGCTTCCCAGCAATACGATGCCTGTCAGCACGGCTAAAATAATCTTCTTCATTTATTCTATTTCTAATTCTATTATTACATTTTCATAAGGAGGCACTACCTCTGTTCCGCTCAGCCCGTAGGCGCTGTACCAGGGAGCCAGTATCTGCATTCGGCTACCGTGGTGCCATTCGCGGATGTTTTGTCTGACGGCGGCGGGCAACTCGTTCTGGCCGATGCGGTAACTATTGTGCAGGTCGTAGTATAATGTGCCGTTCAGACTGCTCACACGCATGTGGAGAACACACTCTTCTCCATCATGGATAGGTTCGCTGTAGACATCGCCGTGTTGGATGATATGTACCCATGCGCCTTGTTCATACAGCGTGTATTCCCCCTCTTTTGATTGTGCAATCGCCTGCAATTCGCGGTCGGCGTTCTGCGCCATCTGCATGTTCAGTTCCATTAGTGCTATTTGAGCGCTGTCCGCCTGAGGCGCTTCTCCCATTCGGCGGCTGGGACGCTGCGGACCTTTGTGACCTCCGCAACCGCTCAGCATGGATAGAACAGCTATGAGTATGACGATGACTCTTCTCATGCTTTATTGGTCTGCTTGCCTATGCTCGCTTTGCGGTACTCGCTGGGGGTGACACCATAGGTGTTCTTGAAGCATTTGGAGAAATAGCGTGAGTCGTTCATGCCTACCATATAGGTCACTTCGGTGATATTATAGCGGTGCTCTTCCAGCAACTGGGCGGCACGTTTGATACGCATCTCGCGGATGAACTCTACGGGACTCAGACCTGTTAGACTCTTCAGTTTGTTGAAGAATACGGTGCGGCCCATGCCCATCTCTTCTACCAGTTCGTCCACAGTCAGCGTGTTATTGTCCATCTGTTTGTCCATTATACCTAATAGTTTGGCCAGGAAGGCATCGCCTGGAATCGGTTCGTCGTTCTTGCCGGTCTCCAGACGCATCAGACGCTGGCGGTAACTCTGTTCCAGTTGCTCGCGTTGGGTCAGGATATTACGGACGCGTGCTCGCAGATATTCCGGATCAAAAGGCTTAGTCACATAGTCGTCCGCACCGTACTGCAAGGCTTCCAAACGGCTTTCTATTGCCGTCTTGGCGGTCAGCAGTATGACAGGAATATAATCCAGGTCAGGATTGCTCTTTATGTACTGGGTTAGAGCCAATCCGTCTACGTTCGGCATCATCAAATCCGTGATAATCAGGTCTATAGGCTTGGTGCGCACAATGCGTTCCGCTGCTTCTCCGTCTGCGGCGGACTCAATGTTGTAGTCGCGGTTCAGGATCCCCGTCAGGAACTGGCGCATGTCTTGGCTGTCGTCCACTACCAGGATGGTACGGCGGTTGTCCTGAGGCTCTTGCTCCAACTCTTCCAACTTGTCTTCCAGCGTCGGAGTGTGAGTGACGGGATAGGTCGTCTGGTCGTCGGCAATAAATTCTGCGTCGCCGCCGAAATGTTCTTTGCCTTTGTGTAGCAGCACGGTAAATGTACTGCCTTTGCCTACTTCGCTCAGCACCTCGATATATCCGTGATGCAAATCCACCAGCTCTTTGGTCAGGTTCATTCCTATACCTGTACCGGTCGCGTTCAGACTGTTCAGCTCGTTGTTGCTGCTGAAGCGCTCAAACAGCACATTCCGTTTCTCGGGAGGTATGCCTACGCCCTCGTCTTCTACGGACAGCGCCACGAATCCGGGACGGTCGCTTATTACCACGCGGATGTTTTTGCCGGCGGCGGTAAACTTGAAGGCGTTGCTCAGCAGGTTCCATAGGATGGTGTCCATGCGCTCACGGTCAACCCATACTGTGGAATCGCTCGCTTTGTTCTCAATGGTGAAATTGATATGCTTGTCGTACGCTTCTTTCTTGAAATTGGCGCAGGTCTCTTCTACTAAATCGCTCAGCAGTGTCTTTTGCACTTTCAGGCGCATCTTTTGGCTCTGTACTTTCCGGAAATCCAGCAACTGGTTTACCATCCGCAGCATGCGCTGGCTGTTGCTCTGTACGATCTCCAACTGGCTGCGGACACTCTGGCTCACACGCTCGTTTTGCAGGATGTTCTCCACGGGAGCTACAATCAGCGTCAACGGCGTGCGCAGTTCGTGACTGATATTGGTGAAGAAGCGCAGTTTGATGTCTGTCACTTGCTGCTCCACCAGTATTTTCTGACGCATCTTGTTGTATGTCACGGTGATGTATACTATCACATCGAGGACTAAGACGACGCCGAGAATATAGAGCAGAATGGCCCACCAACTCATCCATAGCGGTTTGGCTACAATGATGGTCATCTGGCGCTCGTTGTCTACGTCGGAACCTTCGCGGTTGGTGGAACGTACATGGAATACATATGTGCCGTGACGCAGGTTGTTGTATGTCACACGGCGGAGGTCGATGGCGTGGTTCCAGTCTTTGTCTATCCCGTTCATCTTGTAGTAGTAAACCAGTTTGTCGGCTCCTACATAGTCCATGGCGGCATATTCTATCGTTAGGTTGCTTCCGTCGGCAATATAGATGGTGTCACCGCTCAGTTCCTCGCCCCCACAGATGCAACGGGTGATGCGCATCGGCGGAACGAATGTCGAACGGCGGATGCGGGACGGGTCAAAAGCACAGTAGCCGTTCGAATAGCCGAACAGAATGGTGCCGTTCGCGGTGCGAAGCGCTTCAGCCTCTGTGAAATAGGTGGAATGTTCGCCGTCCAAAGCATCGTAATAGTAGATGTCTCCGGTCTCCAGATTCAGTTGGGTGATGTCGCTCTCCGAACTGAACCATAGGTTCTTCCCGTCGCCCGTCATGCTCAGGATGATGTCGTGGAACGTCTCCACATGCTCTATCTTCCGTTCCGGGTCTTTCGGATCCAGCGTCAGCAGACCGCCGCCGAAGGTGCCCAGCCATAACTTGTCGCGGCTGTAATAGATGGCGCGGATATCATAACTGGGAATCACTTCGCTCTCGTCGTTGGTCAAATCTATGCGCAGAAGGCCGGTGGTGGTGCCGCACCATAAGGTCTCGTCCACAATCTCTATGTCGCGCACTTTCATGCCGTTGCCTACCACAATGGGGGATTCCCATTGCTTGCGGGTATCGTTCCAACGGAGAATATTTACACCGCCTCCGTAGGTGGCGATATACAACGTGCCGTCGCGTCCCTCTTCGATATCGTAGATATCCGGATGGTTGGTCGGGATGGACTTGCCTGTTGTTATGTTCTTCACTCCGTCGCCCTTTGTTCCGTATAGCATTCCGTGCTTGCTCTCAATGGCGCAATACACGTTTGTCTCCGATTTGACCAGAGGAATTACTTCGCCGTTCTTCTTGTGTGCGAAGGCGCGTACCTCGCCGTTCTCGCCTGCTGAGCGCCGCATGTCGTGTAGAACATACGGCGTCGGCTCCATGTTCACGCAGTCTACACCCCCGTCATAGGTGGATATCCACATCTGCCCGTCGTGGTCTACATAAGCCGTGTGAATCATGTTCGTCAGGCCGTGAAGCGGATAAACCAGCTCGTCTTTCTCGAAATCGTAATAACTCCATCCGCCGCCCGTCGGGTTGACCCATGTACGGCCCTGGCTGTCTTCCAGTATAAAGAAATGCTCGCGCAAACGGCCTGCATAGCGGCTGTCCAGTGTCGGCGTGAAACGCTTCCATTGCCCGAAACGGTAACGCATGATACCGTTCGTGTCATCGGCCTGCCAAATCACTCCGCGCGCATCCACCTGGGTCTTCTTGTCGCCTTCCTCCATCTTGCGTACCATCCCTTCCGGCAGACTGTCATACGCTTGCTCTACGGTCGTCTGGCGCATCTTGTCCATGCGGTAGTAATGACCGTCGTACGTCGCCCACCATATACGCTCCTGCTCGTCTTCGTATATCAGGTCCACACGGTTGTTGACGCGAGCCTCCTGACCGTTGCTCATCGCTTTGTATACCTCGAATGTGTATCCGTCGAATCGGTTCAGACCGTCCCATGTGCCGAACCACATAAAGCCCTGGCGGTCTTGCAATATGGCCATTACCGTGTTCTGACTCATGCCGTTTTTGATGGAATAGTGTTGAATCACGTAGTGGTCGTGAGCCTGTACGCCTATCGTACATGCCATGACGGCTAAAATACTGAAAATGAACCGTTTCATAATGGTGTTTTTTGTTTGAATAATGGTCCTGTATTGGGGTTAGCGTGCAAATTTGGTCGCTGCCAGTCGCTCCAGATAGCGGCCGTAGGCTGTCTTCATCTCCTTGCCCAAAGCGGATAACTGCTCCGTGCTAATCCAGCCGTTGCGCCAGGCTATCTCTTCTATGCAACTCACATAGAACCCCTGACGGTTCTGTATGGTCGCAATGAAATTGCCTGCATCCAGCAGACTGTCGCAGTTGCCGGTGTCCAACCATGCAAAACCACGGCTGAACAGCTTGACTTTCAGCGTGCCTTCCGCCAGATAAGCCTTGTTCAAATCGGTAATCTCATATTCGCCACGCGCACTCGGCTCCAGTTTTGCAGCCTTGTCGCATACCGTCTTGTCGTAGAAATACAAACCCGGAACGGCATAGTTGCTCTTCGGCTCTGCCGGCTTCTCTTCCAGGCTGATGACGCGCAGTTCCTTCAGGCTCTGTCCCTGCACATCTTGGCCGTTTCCTCCCGCGGGCGCTGCTTTCTCTATCTCCTCAAACTCCACTACGCCGTATGCGCGCGGGTCGGCTACTTCATAACCGAAGACACATGCGCCGCCGTCCTTCACACTCTCTACGGCATCCTTCAGCATGCGGCTGAAATGTTGGCCGTAGAACATGTTGTCGCCTAATATCAGACAGCCCGGCTCGCCGTTCAGAAATTCCTTACCCAGCACAAATGCCTGAGCCAAACCGTTCGGAACCAACTGAACTTTGTATTCCAGACGCATTCCTATGCGGCTCCCGTCTCCCAACAACTCTTTGAACATGGGTAAATCACGGGGAGTGCTGATTATTAGCACTTCGCGTATGCCGGCCAGCATTAACGTGCTCAACGGATAATAAATCATCGGCTTGTCATATACCGGCATGATTTGTTTGCTGATGGCTTTGCTCAACGGGTACAGACGTGTCGCACTGCCTCCCGCCAAAATAATTCCTTTCATATTTGATTCCATTATTCTTTGCGTGTTTTCGAATACCCCTTTGCGTGTTTCCAAATACCCCTATTCGCGTTTTCGGGTACCCCTTTGCGTGTTTTCGAATACCCCTTTTCGCGTTTTCAGATGTCCCCTTACGTATTTTCGAATACCCCTTTGCGTGTTTTTGAATACCCCCTTACGTGTTTTGGGCTATCCCTTTGCGTGTTTTCAAATACCCCTTTTCGCGTTTTTAGATGCCCCCTTTCGCGTTTTCGGGTACCCCTTTGCGTGTTTTCAAATACCCCCTTACGTGTTTTTGAACACCCCTTTGCGTGTTTTCAAATACCCCTTTTCGCGTTTTCAAATGCCTCCTTTCGCGTTTTCGGGTATCCGCAGATACTTATTCGCGGTATTAACGGGGCAAAATTACAAAAAAAAAATGATACTCGCAAATGCTATGTCATTTTTTACACATAAATGTGTAATTTTTGCCACATATATTTCCCACCGGAGTGTTTTTATTCCGCCTCGCCATTCTTCTTTCCGCTTCCGTCCTCTCCTTTTTACATGCTCTTCCCTTCCTTTTGACATGTTCTTCCCTTCCTTTTGACATGTCCATCCTCTTCTTCCTGCATAGCCTGCCACTTACCCTCGCATCATATGCTCGTCTTTCTTAACTTTCTCTGCCTGCGTTCTCCCAAACTACCTGTATGTCGCATGCCCCAAAGAGGTACTCTCACCCATCCCCCTATGCGCCAAGTAGGTAACTATAAACCTTATAGGAAGCTTATAGGAACCTTATAGGAACCTCGTGAGCTTCTATGTCTGATAATCAATATGTTACGTGGATTATTTTTCGGAGACAGAATCTTGCTCCTTTTTTTGCTTGTTCAGCTCGTGGCGGATGAAGTCCCAAAGCCGTATTGGAACATAGAAACCATGCCGGCTTCCTTCGCGCCGCGCAGACTCATGACGCATCGACCATTCGGCCTTTTTTTCTGCATCATGCCATATGGCTGTGGCCTCTGCATTGACCTCGCGGAAACGAACTACTTGAGGACGAAGCGCCATTTTCTTCTTTTGACTCTTCGTATAATGGGGCTTCTTGCAGATACTGACTATGCCTTCCGGTTTACCCGGTAACTGGCGTGTGTACTCCTTTTTGTCCAATCCGCCCATTCGGGCGCGTATGCCTGTGTCTAATATGAGAAACCTTCCGGCCATGCTTTTTGTGCGCTTCTTTTTTTTGTTTCCGACTGCAAAGATACAAAAAATAATTTATATATGCAAATTTTTAGGCACAAAAGTCCCTCTATTATAACGCGCACGCGCGCGCGTTCAATAATTTTTACGCGTGCGCGTAACATGGACCTCCACCATTATTTCGCGTATTTTGCCAGGACTCGGCGTTTTTCACTCTTTTGGACGAAATTTTTCTCTTAAAAATGGGTACTGATTATCAGGGAGTTACAAAGAAAGTGCATTTTTATTGCATTTTTTTTGCAAAAATATTTGGTCAGTTCAAAAAAAAGCTGTACCTTTGCACTCGCTTTTGAGAAACAAGCGTGTTTCTATTTTCTGCCGAAAGGGTATTAAAATTAAGTTCTTCCAACAAAGAGTCTTAATTTTTTTTGCGCCCTAAACGGACGGAAAACTTCTTTGAAAGATTGAAACAATTAGTGTAGTACAAGAACTGAATGAGAGTGGGTCTTGGTATTGAGTTAATTCTCAATTCTCAATTCTCAATTCTCAATTAAACAGGTTCCCGATTTTAATTCTACACTTGATAAATTCGATTATTCTGAGCTAAGTTATAATTATTCTTTTACAACGAAGAGTTT
>DGHR01000012.1:0-33198 GCA_002392745.1 Bacteroidales bacterium UBA3843
ACTGCTAAAAGCAGTTGCATTCCATATATCTCCGTCGTTAGCGATAAACATAAATAAAGGTTAGAGGTTATTGGTGATTGGTTATAGGTGATTGGTTATAGGTTATTGTTTTTTTACCTTTCTCGGCGGAGCGGACACGGTCTTCCTTCCGATAAGCGGAAGGACGCTTCGGGTGATTGGTGATTGGTGATAGGACGCTCGCGGGGCGAGCTACAGTTTAGAGGGTATTGATGATTGGTGATTGGTTATAGGTTATTGGTGATTGGTTATAGGACGCTCGCGGGGCGAGCTATAGTTTAGAGGGTAGTGTTTAGAGTGGAGAGTTTAGAGGATTGAGTTTAGATATAGAAAAAGATAAATGGAAGAGTTTGTGTTTTTAGGTTTTAACGGACCCGCATGGATCACGATAGTGACCGTGCTGGCATTGTTCAGCATTCTGCTGTTTACCAAAGTGCGCGCAGACGCTGTGTTCCTGGGCGCGATGCTCATCCTGTACGTCACCGGCGTATTGGATGCCAAAGAGGCCTTTTCGGGTCTGAGCCAGTCTTCCGTGGTGGTAGTAGGCGTGCTGTTTGTAGTTGTGGCCGGACTGACGTACACCGGCGTGCTGCAATGGATAGTGAAGAACCTGCTGGGTCAGCCCAAACGATGGAGCAGCGCCATAGTGCGGCTGATGCTGCCGGTAGCGGGATTGAGCTCGTTTCTGAGCAACACTACTGTAGTGGCGCTGTTTATCGGCATCGTGAAGATGTGGGCGAAGAAATTAGGAATCGCACCTTCCAAACTGCTGATACCGCTGAGTTACGCGTCAGGCATGGGCGGTGTGTGTACGCTGATAGGTACGCCGCCGAACCTGATTATCAGCGGTTTGTACGCCGAGGAGACGGGTGTGCAGATGAATGTACTGGCTACCACCCTGCCGGGCCTCTTCTGTCTGATAATCGGTGTGCTGTCGGTCATCGCCATGCGGCGGTTGCTGCCCGAACGCGAGGCACCGAAAGACCCGTTTGAGCAAACGACGGAATATACGGTGGAGATGCAGGTGCCATCTTCGAACAAATATATCGGCGAGACGCTGGGCTACGCGGGATTGCTGAATGTAGAGGGCGGCAGGCTGATCAAGATGCAGCATTTCGACGGCGTGGCGGTGCCCATTGACGAGAACGAGTTTATCATGGGCGGCGACCGTCTTGTTTTTGCCGGAGACATAAAAGCCATCACGGAACTAACTAATACGCACGGACTGGTGCTGGGCGAAGAGGTGGCGAATATCGGTGTCAAGACTCTTCTCTCGTCGCTCATCATGCTGGCGATGGTGGTACTGTCCGCACTGGGAATAATGCCCCTGCTGATGTGCGCCTGTATCGCGGCGCTGGCGATGGTCATCACACGCTGCTGCACACCCGACCAAGCCGTCAAGTCCATTGACTGGAGCATATTGGTGGTTTTTGCCGGTTCGGTAGTGTTAGGAATGGCCATCCAGAAGACCGGAATCGCCGAACGGATGGCAACCGGCATACTGGATATATGCGGCACCAACCCGATTGTGGTGATGACGGCAGTGTGTCTGGTAGCCACATTCATCACGGAGTTTATCTCCAACACGGCAGCCGGCGCGATGTTCTTCCCCATCATGTATCAAGCCGCAATCCAGTTGGGCTACGAGCCGATGACTTTCCTGATTGCCCTGATGATCAGCGTCAGCAGCAGTTTTGCCACACCCATCGGTTCGCCGACCCACATGATGGTATATGGTCCCGGCGGCTACCGGTTTACGGACTTTCTAAGGATAGGTTTCTGGATGAACATTATCATCCTGGCGGCCAATATACTGATTACGAACATCGTTTATCCGCTCACACCATTAGGATGATTGCTACACAAAAAAGACGGACCGAAGCCCGTCTTTTTTTATGCAGTAGTTAATCGTCAGCGCAGCATCTTGGCTGACGCAGAGAAGCCGTCGGCAGAGATACGTACGATAGCCATGCCGCGCAACGCACCGAGCGACAGCGGCTGGTAATAATCCATACCTTCGGTCAGCCCCGTGAGCGGCAGACGGCAAATGACGCGTCCAGCGATATCATACACCGTCAGTTCTGCGCGCCGGATATCCCGCGGCACGGAGAAGCGCACGACAGCCTCCGAGGCGTTGTTGCCCGGTAAAACAGCAATAGCGCCATTGCTCTCCGGCGCAGTAATCTGCTGGGTGGTAGTAGGTATACTGTCTTCCTGAACCAGTTCATAGGGCCCGAGGTCACGCGCTGTGCCATAGACGGTAGATCTGAGGAAGGGGAAGTCCTTCTCCAGTTGCGCCAGATTGGGCGTGATAGCCGCCGGCACGAAACAGCCTGCATCCACGAGATTAGAGCCCGGCAGGAGCCGCGCAAAACGGGCAGGCATAGAGCCGTCTCCGCGACGCGGAGCGATAGCGTCCTCCTCGGAGAGCGAGACATAGTCCGAACGGGAGAAAGAGGTGACGAGATGGTGGGTCCACGCATCCTTGGAGAGCGTGGTGCCCAAGGCATTATAGTCATCGGTGCCGACGCACGCCTCCTGTTTGCCGAAGCAGACATTATTATAATAGAACGTGTTGGCATCCGAACCTCCGGATTCGAACATGAAGTCATAGGAGTTGTCAAACGCCAGACAGTTGACGAGGACATGTCCGCCCTTGTGGCTGTTGCAGTCAAAGCCCTTGACGGACGAAGAGATATCGCATCCGAAGGCTATACAGCGGTAGGCATAGTGGATACCCTTGGAGGAACCGCCGGTGCCGTTACCGCCCAGTTTGATACCATTGCCGTTGCCGGAGAAAGAAGCGGAGCCGTCAAAATAATTCTTGACCCAGAGATGGTCGGCTGCATTGCCGGATTCCCATGCCCAGCACTCAGCGAGGATAACATCATAATCGGTCTCAAAGAGGTCCCACGCGTCATCCGAGTTACGCCATGCGCGGCAACGGATAAAACGGTTGCCTTTGCCATTATGCATCTTGCATGCAAAACCGTCCGCATCCGAGCCGTAGTTGGCATCGAAATCGCAGTTATGGTGGGAATCGCAATCGACGATATCGTTGTACGCACAATGGGAACCGTCGTTGCTGCTGAGGCCGGGGAACGTATCGGAGAACTTATGCCCGAAGCCGAGTTGGATACCCGTATCGAGATTGTAGGAGAACTCGCAACGCTCGATGCGGTTGTGCGAGCCTTCCAGCTTGATAGCATTATCGGCGGCGTGCATCATATGAAGCCCGAAGAGAATCCAGTAGTCGCCGGTAATCAGCATACCGCGGTCGCCCACCTGGCCTTTGTCGCGGTTGCAATCGAGCAGCTGCTGCTCAAAATCGAAGACAGGCGCTTCGTTCTCATAGGCAGAGATGACGATAGGCGCATCGGCTGTGCCGGACTGGGAGAGGCGCAGCGTGAGTTTGCCGTCCGTGCCGCGCCATGACATGAGATACCGTCCGCCGCGGCAGAAGATGACATCGCCCGCCTGCGCCACAGAGAGCGCTTTGCCGAGGTTGTACCAGGGCTTCTCAAACGACCCGTCGCCGCTATTATCATTGCCTTCGGGCGAGATATAATAGGTAGCGTGAGTGGCTGTATACGTAGGGCGTGTGAACTCCGGGTCGGGTTCTCCGGGGATGACCGTACCACCGCCTCCGCCGCCCTGGCCCTGAACAGGATTCTTGAGCACCACATCGTCGATATAGACATTGTTGGTAATACCTTTAATACGTACGCGGACATTGCGCGCAGAATCCAACCCCAGTTTCAGCGAATAGGAAGAGAACGCGCTGGATGACGAGGCGATAACCAGCGTATCTACCGCCTGCCAGTTGCCGGAACCTATCTGATAAGCTACCTCCACCTGTTTCTTGCTACCGCCCGAGCGATATTTGAACTCGACAGAGGCGAGACTGTCAATAGCCGGCGTAATCATATACGCGCCATCAGAATTGAATTTAATGGAGACCACGGAATTGGAACTGTTGCGCTGGGCGTCGCCGCCAAACGTCCATGTGCCCGAAGGCAGTTTTACCTCCGTCTCGGTCGACCAGGAGCCGGAGGCCAGAGAATTGAAATCTTCCGATAAATCGGCGTGCGCTATGCCCGCTACGAGGCATGAGAGCACCAATAGACTCATCTTTTGCATGTACCTTAGATTTTAAATGTTTGAAATGGTGATGCAAAGTTAGAAAATTTAGTGTAAATAAGCAAACCGATGCCGATTTATCAATAAAAACCGCCAAAAATGACACATACACCGCCGGTCATTCACAAAAACTTGAGTTTCTGAAGCATTTTTTATACCCCATGAAATGCGCGGAAAAGGCACAATAGCTTTCAGAAGATACGGATGGTCAGGAAAAAAAACGATAATATGGGCTGAATATTTGCATATGTCACCAAAAAATGCTAATTTTGCAGCGAATTTTAGTCTGAAGGAATATGGAAATCTCGTTACGCGCACAGTCGATGCCGGAGTCGCCTATCCGGAAGTTGGCCAAATATGCCGATGCCGCCAAGTTGGCCGGTGTGCATGTCTATCATCTGAATATCGGTCAGCCGGATATCAAGACTCCTCCCCAAGCCATGGAGGCCGTCAAGGATTTTAATCAGGATATCCTGGAATACTCTCCCTCACAGGGACTGAAATCCCTGCGCACCAAGATGGTGAGTTACTACGCCGATTACGGCATAGACCTCTCGCCCGACGAGATTATCATCACCGCGGGCGGCTCAGAGGCCATCATGTTCGCCTATATGAGTTGTCTGAATCCGGGCGATGAGATTATCGTCACCGACCCGAGTTACGCAAACTACATGGCTTTCGCTATTTCAGCCGGTGCGGTCGTCAAATCCGTCAAGACGCATATAGAGAACGGCTTCAAACTGCCGCCGGTAGAGGAGTTTGAGAAACAGATAACCCCCAAGACGCGCGCCATATTGATATGCAACCCGAACAACCCGACAGGATATCTGTACACCAAGCAGGAAATGCGCCAGATACGCGATCTGGTCAAGAAATACAACCTGTACCTCATATCCGACGAGGTGTATCGCGAGTTTATCTACACCAAATCACCGTATATCTCGGCATGCCACCTGGAGGGCATAGAGGAGAACGTGGTGCTGGTGGACAGTGTGTCGAAGCGGTACAGCGAATGCGGAATCCGTATAGGTGCGCTAATCACGAAGAACAAAGCGGTGCGTGAAGCCGTAATGAAATTCTGCCAGGCGCGTCTGTCGCCCCCATTGCTGGGACAGGTCATCGCCGAAGCCTCGCTCTCGACGCCGGAGGATTACATGCAAGAGGTGTATGACGAATATCTGGGACGCCGTAATTTTCTGATAGACCAACTGAACCAGATACCCGGAGTCTTTGCGCCGGCTCCGACAGGTGCGTTCTACGTGATGGTGCAACTGCCAGTGGATGACGTAGAGAAATTCTGCAAATGGTGTCTGACCGATTTCACATATGAAGGCGCCACCGTCATGATGGCTCCCGGCACGGGCTTCTACACCAATCCGGAAGACGGCCGCCATCAGGTGCGTATGGCCTATGTGCTGAACAAAGAGGATTTGGGCAAAGCGATGATTGTGCTGCGCAAGGCGCTGGAAGCGTATAATGGGTGAGGGGTAAAGGTATTGGGTAAAGGTTAAAGGTGATTGGTTATAGGTTATTGTTTTTTTAGAAAAAAATAAAGAAAATAAATTGATTATAAAGAAAATATTTATTTAGACAAAAACCTAACTTGACACTTTTTAGCGCTTTTGGCGCGATGCGCCTTGCGTACTTAGCTGCTAAAAACTACTCGCAAGTAAGCTTTCGGATAGTTTTTATCATCCAACTCCGCACTCTGGAGAGTAAAAACACTAAAAAGACATAAACCTATATAAAGGTTAGAGGTTATTGGTGATTGGTGATTGGTGATTGGTGATTGGTGATTTGAGATTTGTTATGTCTCAGCATTGAAGGGCACGATATTTTTGACAAGCGAAAATTTTGTGATTAGTGTTTTGAGTTTTGAGTTTGGTGAATTTGATGAATTTGATGAATTTTTCCCCATATATTGGTATTGTGTATATGCAAAAAAAGCAGTAATTTTGCACCCAATTTCAGATTGAGTAATGATGAAGAGATTAGGTGCAATAATAAGTCTGTTTTTTGTGTGCGTATGTATGCGTGCACAAATAACAGGTGTGGTGTTGGACGAAAACGGCAATCCGATGATAGGCGCAAACGTATATTGGGCCGGCACCGGTGTAGGTGTCGCTACCGATATGGACGGACAATTCAGTCTGATGCCTGTCAAAAAGTCTATCCATACCGCCTCCCGCAAAGGAGGGGAACAAGAGTCCCCGCGATTGCTGGTGGCGTCGTTTGTGGGATATCACAACGATACGGTGGAGGTAAAAGACCGTACGCCGCTGACGATAGTGCTGATTCCTGAGGCCGTCTTGGACGAGGTGACCATCACCGAGCGCAAGCAGGGAGTGCTCAAGAGCCGCACTTCCGCTTTTGACACCCAGACTATCGGCACCGAGGAGTTATGCCGTGCCGCCTGCTGCAACCTGAGCGAAGCATTTGAGACCAACGCCTCGGTAGATGTGGCCTATGCCGATGCCGCCACCGGCGCCAAGCAAATACGCCTGCTGGGACTGAGCGGGACCTATGTGCAGTTGATTCAGGAGAACACACCCGCCGTGCGCGGTCTGGCGCAGAACTTCGGATTGGAGTATATACCCGGTCCGTGGATGAACAGTATCCAAGTCAGCAAAGGCACTTCGTCCGTCATTAACGGCTATGAAGCCACCTCCGGACAAATCAACGTGGAGCTGCTGAAGCCGCAGACGCAGAATCCGCTCTCTATCAACCTGATGCTCAACAGCGAACTGCACGCCGAAGCCAACATCATGGGCGGATGGAAACTGAAGGAACATCTCTATACCGGTTTGCTGGCGCATTACCAGGAGGGCTTCATGGCGATGGACGACAACCATGACGGTTTTGCCGACATGCCCAAGAGCCGCAATGCGAACCTGGCGAACCGATGGTTCTACAAACACGGTGATTACACGTTCCAAGCGTTTGTCCGCGGTCTGTACGACCGCCGCCGCGGAGGACAGTTGTCGGACACGGTAGCCAATCCGTATCATATCAATCTGGATACATGGCGAGTGGAAGGATTCATTAAAAACGGCTATGTCTTTGACGACGAGAGCGGTTCGTCGGTAGCGGTGATAGCGGCAGTCAGTTATCACAACCTGAACAACCGCTACGGTCTGCGCCAATGGAAAGCGAACCAGTTGAACGCCTACCTGAACGCTATATGCCAACTGAACTGGGAAGGCGGCGGACTGATAGACAACGACCATCGGCTGAGCACGGGTGTGTCGGTCAATTACGACCGCTACGGCGAGGGACTGGAGGCCGACGGCGTGAAACTGAACCTGGACCGTCAGGAAGTGACTCCGGGAATCTTTGCCGAATACAGCTATACCTATGCAGAGATGCTGTCGCTGGTAGCGGGCGTGCGTGCGGACTGGTCGAGCCGTTACGGTTTTTTCTTTACCCCGCGCATGAACATCCGCTACACGCCTTGGCAATGGTGGACTCTCCGCGGCAGTGTCGGCATGGGTTACCGTTCGCCCAACGCCATCGCCGACAACACCTATATACTCCCCTCGAGCCGTACGCTGGACATGGCGGGAACAATAGGTCAGGAGCAGGCGGTCAATGCAGGACTGAGCACCACGTTCTATATTCCGATGGGCAGCCGCGAACTGCAACTGTCGGCCGAGTATTACTACACGCATTTCCTGAACTCGGTAATCGTGGATTTGGACCAAGACCCGCACGCCGTACATATTTATAATCAGAGGGATATCAACGGCCGTTCCTTTGCGCATAGTGCACAGGTGGAGGCATCGATGGAGGTGCTGCGCGGTTGGACATGGACAGCCGCATTCCGATGGACCGATGTGGAGCAGACAACCATAGACGGGAGTGGGGTAGCGCGGCTACGCATCAAACCGCTCACGAACCGTTTCAAGGCAGTGATTACTACCAGTTACCAGACCCCGCTGAAGAAATGGCAGTTCGACGTGACCGCCCAATTCAACGGCATAAGCCGTTTGCCCGACGGATTTACCGCCATGGGCGACCTGAACGGCGGATATGCCCATCCGCGGCAGCTCAGTTGGTATCCGCAACTGATGGCGCAGGTGACCAAATATTTCCGCACCTGCAGTCTCTATCTCGGTGCAGAGAACATGACCAATTTCCGGCAGTCGTCGCCCATCATCGGCGCCGATGCTCCCTACGGGCCGGATTTTGATGCTTCGATGGCTTGGGGACCCATCACAGGATGGAAGATTTATCTCGGTTTCCGATACGACCTGGAGAGAAAAGAAGATTGAAAAACAGACGAAGAATGAATATATTTAAGAATCTACTTGCCGCGGCCCTGCTGATGATAGCAGTGCCTTTGGCGGCGCAGTACGATGCCCACCTGACGGGACACGTGCTGGACGAGCAGACAGGCGAGCACCTGTCATTTGTAAACGTACAAGTCAAAGGAACGAACATCGGCACCGTGACAGACGAGAGCGGCCACTACTGGCTCAAAGACCTGCCCGTAGGACGGCAGACTATCGTGTTCAGTTTTGTGGGGTACGAGACTCTGGAACTGCCCATCAATATAGTCGAGAACAAGACGGTGGAGCTGAAAGCGGTTATCCGCGAGCAGTCGCAGATGCTGGACAATGTGGTGGTGACAGCCAACCGTTACGCCACCAAACGCCAGGAAGCGGCCACGATAGTCAATGTGCTCTCGCCGCAACTATTCGAGACCACGGCGGCAGCGTGCGTAGCAGATGCATTGAATTTCCAGCCCGGTCTGCGTGTGGAGAACACCTGCACCAACTGCGGCAAGACAGACCTGCGTATCAACGGTCTGCAGGGTCAGTACAGCCAGATACTGATGGATAGCCGGCCGGTCTTCTCGTCACTGGCGTCCGTCTATGGTCTGGAGCAGGTGCCGGCCGCGATGATTGACCGCATAGAAGTTATCCGCGGAGGAGGTTCGGCGCTCTTCGGCGCCAATGCGATTGCCGGCGTAGTGAACATCATCACCAAGGAACCGGTGCGCAATTTTGTCAATATAGCCAACACCTCGAATATCACGGAGAAAGGCACATATGACATCAACACCGACCTGAACGCCTCGGTCATGAGCAATAATCGCAAGATAGGTGCGTACATCTTTGCCAGTCATCGAGCACGCAGCGCGTACGACCGCAATGATGACGGTTTCAGCGATGTGCCGATGCTGCGTTCCACCACCGCCGGTGCGCGTGTGTTTTTCAAGACGAGCGCGTATAGCAAGATTACCGCGGAATACCACCACACGACGGATTTCCGCCGCGGAGGCAATAACTTCGACCTGGAGCCGCACGAGGCGGACATAGCCGAACAGCTGCGCCATAACATCGACGCCGGTTCGCTGGCATTCGACTGGTTCTCTGAGGACAACAAGCATTTCGTCTCCGCCTATTCGGCATTGCAACACATAGGGCGCGAGAGTTATTTCGGCGCAGGCAAGGACCCCAATGCCTACGGTCGCAGCAAAGACCTGAGTTCGAACACCGGACTGCAATACCGCTTCTCCTATCCCTGCGGCCGCGTCAACGGCGATTTGACCGTAGGCGCCGAATATACCTACAACGGCTTGCAAGACAAGATGATGGGGTACGGCCGCAATATGAACCAGCAGGTGCATGTAGTGGGCGGTTATGCGCAGAACGAGTGGCACAACGAGAAATGGAGTGCGCTGGTGGGCGTCAGGGTAGAGAAGCACAACCTGCTCCGGAACGTAGTGGCTACGCCGCGTGTGACGCTGCGTTACACACCGCTGAACGGACTCGTGCTCCGCGCAGGATACAGCAGTGGTTACCGTGCGCCGCAGACATATGACGAAGACCTGCACGTGGCAGCCGTGGGAGGAGGAGTATCCATGATTACGCTCGACCCGAACCTGCGTCCCGAATACTCCCATTCGGCTACCGCAAGCATCGATTACTACCACTGCTGGGGCGCATGGGAACTGAACGCCACGGCGGAAGGATTCTACACCTATCTGCAGGATGTGTTCTTCCTCCGCAAAGACAGCATCTCCGGCGACATCATCCATTTCACCCGTACAAACGTGCCCGGCGCGTGGGTCAGCGGACTGAACCTGGAGGCCAAACTCGGCTTCCGGCAGAATAAATTCGCGTTCAGCCTCTCAGCCGGTTATACGTTCCAGCGCAGCCGCTATACCGAGGAGCAGCAATGGAGCCCAATAGTAGCCGCCACCAAACAGATGCTCCGTACGCCGGATCATTACGGCTATGTGCTGCTGGATATAGAGCCTGTGAAGGATTTTACCATCTCCATCAACGGCAAGGCGACAGGCTCGATGCTGGTACCGCATCTGGCAGGTACGATTCCCCAGGACGAAGAGAAAAAGACACCGACCTTCTGGGATATGAGCATTCGGCTGGCATACGACATCCACCTATATAAACACTATTGTCTGGAAATCAGTGCCGGAGTCAAGAATGTACTGGACCAGTACCAGCGCGACTTGGACAAGGGACCCGACCGCGATGCCGATTATATCTACGGTCCCTCGCAACCGCGTACGTATTTCGCAGGTCTCAGCCTGAAACTATAACGCACAAAAAAAGCGGCTCAAACGAGTCGCTTTTTGTTTACCATCCGAAGTTATACGCTATGCCGATGACATGCTGGTAGGAGGTCTCCTCGGTAAGCAGCAGTTTCTGGCTGTTGGCTTTGAGTGTCACATCGCGGTCGTAGCCGTAGTTGAACCGATAGTAGAAATCCAGCGAACTGCGCTGTGTCAGCCGCCATACGACACCTAACGACGAGCGCACGCGGCGGATGTATTGGTGTCCTTGCTGTGTGGGGTCGTTGTTGGCGTATTTCTGCTGCAGAGGATTGGCGTTCAGCGTGTTGACCACCTCGCACCAGATATACGGTTTCAGAGGCTTCGACATAGCGTGGTATGCCACTTCCACTTTCGAGCGCAGGTATAAATCCGCGCGGTTGTGCTCGTAATAACCGGTTGCTATGTGCTGGTCGATAGAGCCCATACGGATTTCCGTCTGCAGGCGTTCGCGCAGGCTGAAGGACCATTGCTCGTAGCGGTAGGAACCGGAGATACCGATATGCGCGCGATGACGCATCCATTTGTTGACATTGCTCCAGTCCTTGTTGCCCATAATCTTGAGCGTGTAGCCTACGTCCACTTTGATGTATTTGAACCGCGGGTTCTTGTAGCTCAGCGAGAGGTTGGTGTAGGATTTGTTGAACGAAGCACCTACGTTGGCTCCGTTCGTAATATCGAACATGTCAAACCGCAGGTCCTCGCCGAAATGGAGCGCCAGACCGTTTTGCCATTTCTTGGTAAATTCCGCCCCTACACGCAGCTGCATGCTATGGGATGTCAAGCTCGTCGGTGTCTCGGACCAGTCCCAAGCCATCATGGACAAAGGCCAGAGAACAATGGATAATAGAAAGGTAAGAAATCTTTTCATCATTCTGTTTTGTTTCCCTCTCCCGAAGGAGAGAGTTTATTTGAATTTGGTAATTAAATCAATACTATTGACTGTTTTGCCTTTTTCCAGAGGGTAGGTCACCTTGATATACGCTACATCGCGCAGGAAATCAATGTGACCGATCTCTACATCCGTCACTTTGAGACCTGTACGTTCCTCCAAATCGGCAATGAGCGCCGCGCGGTTCTCGGGCTTGATGTTCTCTATCTTCTCGTAGAGCACAATCTTGGTAGACTCATGCTTGCGTCCGTTCCAGCGCTCGAAGCCCCATGCCATGCATATCAGGATGATATTGGCGATAAGCAGCAGATACCATGCCAAACCGTCCGCTTTGAGACTCAGCGAGTTGATGACAGAGACTGCGATGACGAGGAACATATAGTTCATCTCGCGGATAGGCACGGTCTCCGTACGGTAACGAATCATGCCGAAGATGGCGAACAGACCGAGCACGAAACCCGTCTGGATATCCAGAATCTGCATCAGCCAGAGCAGCAGGAACATGCCGGACGAGAAGAGCATAAACTGCACGTAGTAATCGCGCCGGCGGCTGTAACGGTAATAAACGCTGTAAATCAATATCCACGACACCAGCAGGTTGAACAGGAACATCAGCGGCATCGTGATGAGGTTCTCGCTCACGCCGAGAAAACCGGCGATGTTGTGCATCACATACGAGATACTGTCGCTTGTGCCGAAGCGTTCGGCGATAGACGGGTCATCCGCCATAAACTCCAACGTGGGGTTGGCTAAATCAACTTGGGTCATTATAATTACAAATTAAAAATTACAAATTAAAAATTACAAATCAAAAATTACGAATTAAAAATTACGAATTCAGCATCTTCTCTATCAACCGGATTTTATTCTTGAAGCGGTTGCGTTTCAGTCCGGGGGTGGTGAGTGCCGTTCCAATGCAGTATTTGCTGATTTTGAAGGGATGTACACGGTGCGCAAGCATGATATCCGTCATGAGCGACGGCACATTCCCGTCGCGTTTGAGCTCCACGATGACAAGCTCCTGGTAGGTTTTCACCTCATGACTGACCACATTGTCCCACACCAGGTTCATGTCTATGGTCAGGCGCTCGGTCTTCTGTTTGTTTACCAGCGTTATGCGGCGGAACTTGGTCCACAAATGCGGTGCTATGGAATCCCATGTGTAGCGGCTCTTGAGGTCTATAAACTGCTCCACGGTCAGCACTTCGTCTGCTTTGCGCTTGTGTTTGAGTACGCTTTGCGTCTCGGCGGAAATGTCAAATCCGGGCACTACGATACGTTTCTTGCTGGTGCGGCCTTTGTTGTTCTTGCGTTTGATTTCCAGGAAAGTCAAGTGGCTGTCCACGTATTGCCTGACACGTATCTTCTGTCTCACAAGCTGGCGGTCGTGGTGGCGCAGATACATATCAAGCGTGTCGGTATCGTAGTACATGGTGTCATAGGAGGCAATCCGTTTTCCGTCAATCTCTTGCGAATAATAATCCGGCTTGGCGGACTCCAGTATGGAAGGCAACATAGAGAGCGGAACCGCATACTTGGTGTCGATGCGGTTCATGAGTTTGACGCTCTCCATCTCGCTCAGCGAAATCGGCTCAAACTCCTGTAGTATATTCTCTATATTATCCATCTTTGGGCTTTCACCTATAACCTATAACCTTTACCCTTTACTTATCGCTGAAAATATACTCGAATACCTTGATGGAGTAGAGTTTGCCGTTCGGCAGATAGTTGTATTGTTTAGCTTTGGTGCCGTCGGCATTCCATTCGTATTTGCGGATGCGTACGGGGCGGTTGCGGTCGTTGTATTCCACTTCCTCCACTACTTTTCCTGTCACATCGTCGTATTTGGAAGTGACACGGCTGCGTTGGCCGTAGGAGGCGTATTCAATTTCCTCGATGCAACGTCCCTGAGCGTCATACACTTTGATGTGGTCCAACCAGCGCGTTTTGGTCTTGCTGTCCGTATTCCATTCTTTGACCGTCAGGTTCTTCCGTTTTTCGCGCTTTGCCAACTGCTCCGGAGTCAGCAGACTCTGGGCAAAACAGCCTGCGCTCATGACGCAAAGCATCAGTGTCCATAATAATCTTTTTTGCATAGTTGTATCGTTTTTAGTAGTAGTTTATCGTTGTCGGATGCTACTGTGTGACGATGGTGTGGTTTAATTACCATCCTCCATGGCCGCCGGGACCTCCTCCTCCACCGGGTTGTGTGCCTCCGCCGGGGCCGCCTCCGCTTTTGCCTCCGCTATAACTGCTGAGTGTGACGCTGCTGCCGCCGGATGTGCCGGCACCCAGATAGGCGTATCCGTTCAGGATGGAAGTTCCGCTGCTGACACTAACGCCGGATTGCAGGCTTGTCGTGCCCCCGGTGGAAACAACCATCGTTGTTGTTTTCAGAGTGCTCGGGGTCTTGAATACGAAATCCTCGCTGCCGCCGCTCAGTACGTACCATGTGTTCGTGCCTGCGGTTGCGGAATAGCAACTCTGGCTCAGACTGGCGCCATTCTCTAAATTGCCTATTGCGATAATCGTGCCACCCTGTACGTAGAGTTTCTTGCCTCCTTCGGTATTAGCATCCAGCGCCACTTCGGCGCCGCCGGCGCATATGGCGTAAACCACACCGCCTTGGATATACATATTGCCGTTAGCGTCTAAGCCGTCATTGCCGGTAGAATAGCCCATCACATAGCCGCCGGAGATGGTCAGATCCCCTGTCGCGTTGATGGCGTCGTCGTATGCCTGCGCATAGACATATCCGCCGGAGATGGTTATTTCGCCCTTGGCTTCTATGCCCTCCGGTGTATTGCTGCTGGTGGACGAACCGCTGCAGATGGCGGTTACCGTTCCGCCGCTGACGATGAGGTCGCTGCTCGTCTTGATACACTTGGAGTAACTCTGTATGCGGGTTATACCGCCGCTGATTTCAATATTTCCGTATGCCAATATACCCTTGTCGCCGGTGCTGGTCACGTCTATGTCTCCGCCGGTGATGAGTATGGAAGCAGTGTCGCATTGGATGCCTTCGCCTGCCGCATTGATGGTCAGCGCACCGTCGTTGATGATGATACCGTCGTTGGCGTGCAGACCGTCACTGGCTTTGGCTGTCAGATATAACTCACCGGTTCCCGGACAGAGACGGATGTAGTCATCGGAGGCGACGGCATGCTTGTAATTGCCGGTGACGTTCAGTGTGCCTGAACCCGAGAAGCAAATCTGTCCCTCGCTGAAGAACGCGGCTTTGCGGTCTTCGGTGGTAGTGGCGTACGACGAACCATCAATCAGCGTGTTCGTCCCGCCCAGTACGGCATAGCATGTCTTCGAACTCTGGTTGTTGATGGCAGGACCGTCAGAGCAGGTCAGTGTCAGGCCATTGAGCGAAAGTTTGAACTTGTAGGAACTATAGATGGACAACTGTCCTGTTCCCTCGCCACTGACGGCATACTCGATGTTCTTGACGGTCGAATTGACGGTAACATATCCGTTCGCGCAAGAGACAATCACGCTGTCTGCCGCGCCTGTGACGGTAACGTCTGTGCCGTTCCAGACAATATTAATGGTATTGCTCCAGGTCTCGTTGTTCACATAGTCCGATGCCTCGTCGCCTGTGAATGTATCCGTGGAGATACTACTGCTGCTACTGCTTTTCTCGCATCCGGTTCCAATCAGCGTTACCAACGCCAAAAGGAGAATAAATCCATTCTTTTTCATTTTCTGCAATGTTTTGTTTGACATAAAGACAAAAAGCGTGCAAAAGTACATAGAAATAACCGTTTTAGCAAATCAATACGCCTTTTTGCCAATAAAATGAATGAAATTAATAAGATTTTTTACTTTTTCCGCTTCCTGTATTCCGAAGGACGCATGCCTGTCTGGCGTTTGAAGAATCGGCAGAATGAGGCGCTCTCGTCGAATCCGAACTCGTAAGCCACTTGCTGAACGGTCATGTCCCTGTGGGTGTCCATCCATCGTTTGGCTTGCTCGGTCAGCATCTCTGTAATCCATGTGTTCGGCGTTTTGCCCGTGGTGCGCAGGATGGTAAGAGAGAGGTGCTTCGGCGTCAAATGGAGCTGCTCTGCATACCAGATTAATGTGTGATGGCGGTTGTAGTGCGTCAGCAGCAGGTCGTAGAACCGGTTGAAAAGTTGCTCACCGCGGGTACTGGAAACCACCTCTACATCTTCTTCCCCTCTATACCGCGTGAGCGCGTAAAACAATATATCCAATAGGTTTTCCAGCATGGCTGCACGTCTCGGATGCTCTATCTCGCATAAACGCCGGAGTACCTGTACGATATCATGCACATTGGCAAACTGCTCTTCGGTCAGCGTGAGAGCAGGGCGGTTGTGGTATTTCTGGTAGTCTATGAACGACTCGCGGCGAGTGAGCTCTCTGTAGAGCGCCGGAGAGATGATGATGAGCGTGGCGCGGTAGTCCGGCGAGACGGTACTATACGTGAAGATATGGTTTGGCAGCGCCACACCTACATCGCGCCGCTCAAAACGCCGAGGCAGCAGGTCATACATGAAATCAGCTGTTCCTTCCAAACAGATGCCGATGACAAGATTGTCAGACTGAAACGGACGGTCGCCGCTCGGCAGCGACTGTACTTCTGCCACTACCACACCCTGACGGTCTATGCGTTCTTGGAAGTGAATAGGATGTTGGGCTGGATTGGCCATAAGCGTATATTAATCAGTAAAAGCACTCTTTTGATAACAAATCCGATGCAAAGATAGTACTTTTTTTTCGTTCTACCAAACGAAATGCGACTTTTTGCCAATAATTTCACATTTTCGGGTAATGCAATCAGTCTGCCATAGGCAATATATCGGATATCACCCTTGCGTGCAGCCAGCGCCATACACAGACCGGTATTTCGCTCGGTCTGTATGCCAACTTGCAGTAGGCGGACACGGGAACTAACCTCTTCGGGAGAACTCGCAGCCGCAATATAACTGGTTGTAGAAATTATATTCCTTGAGCAACTGGTTTCTGCGGTCCTGGAGTCCGTCTTTGCGCCAGTTTTGCGCCCAGAATTGCACCTTCGTACATTGCATATCGTCCCCTTGTACTTCCTCTGCCGCTTTCAGTCCGGCGGCGTTCACCTGCTCCAGGTTTTTCCAACGCGAGGAAGCCAGCGTGGTAGCGAAGAAGGGAATACCTAACTCCTGCGCTTTGCGTGCAGCAGCCAGCAGACGCTGGTAGAAACAAGCCTCGCACCGTTTGCCGCGCTCCGGTTCGTGCTCCAGTCCTTTTATCCCGTCCAGCCAGAGGCAGTGCTGAGCCTTCCATTGTTCGGGCCCCTGCGCACTCTGTTCGTCGTCTATCCATTGCACGCCCAGACTTTCCGCATGGCGTTTGCTCTCCGTCTTGCGGATTTCGTACTCCTCTCGCGGGTATATATTCGGGTTGAAATAGTAGATAACGGGCTCTATGCCGTGTGCCAGCAGCCATTCCACTATCGCACCGGAGCATGGTGCGCAACAGGCGTGCAGTAACACCCGCTTGCAGCCCTCAGGTACGATGATATGTTCTCTTTTTTGTTTCATTCGACACCGTCTCCGTTTCCTCCTCTGTCGGTACACTCTTCGTCCTGCGTTTCCGTTTCCAATGTGGCATGCGTGATTCCCTCGTCCGCCAGCATATGTTTGACGCTCACCACCGCTTCGTGGGCATTACAGAGTTCGTCCACCACGAGATGTGCTGTCAAGGCGTTTTCGGTTGTACTCATCGCCCACACATGGATATGGTGTATGTCCACCACGTGAGGCATAGCCAATACCTGCTCCCGGAGATGGTCTATCTCTACGTTCTCAGGCACTCCGTCCAGCGCCAAACGCACGCTGTCGTGCAGCAGTTCCCATGTGGAAACAAGGATAGCCAGCGCGATAACCAGACTGATAACAGGGTCAATGATATACCATCCCGTGCAGTTGATGATAATACCGCTAATGACGACTCCCACGCTCACAAGCGTGTCAGCAGCCATGTGCAAAAACGCCCCACGCACGTTGAGATCGTTCTGTTGTCCGCGCCTCAGCAGTAGCGTTGTAATACCGTTTACCAGAATGCCGACTCCGGCAGTCCAGGAGATAACCGCTCCGTCAATCGCCTCCGGCGACTGCAGTTTGTGTACGCTCTCGGCGATGATGATTCCTACCGCCACCAGCAGAAGCAGCGCGTTGAGCAGCGATATGAGAATAGTGCTCTTCTTGTAGCCGTAGGTATAACGGCTGTTGGCCGCCCTGCCTGCCAGGTAAAAAGCCACCAGTACCAATATCAGTGAAAATACGTCGCTCAGATTATGGCCGGCGTCGCTCAGCAGGGAAAGACTGTTCTTCCATATCCCCATACCGGCTTCGATGAAAACAAACAATACGTTCAGTACGATGCTTGCGATGAGTATGCCACGCATATGCTTGTCGCCGCTTTGGGGCAGTGCATGTTCGTGGTGATGATGATGGTGATGATTATGTTCCATATTATTGCTAATTTTCTGCATATGCAAATCCGACTGCAAAGGTACTGCTTTTTTCTGACATACGCAATACCAACAAGTGGTGAAAAAATCAAAACGGAGAATCATGGAAAAGTACAGCCAACTATGCAAAAACATAAAATGAAATCGCCAAAAATGCCAAAAACAGAAATGTTTTGGTACTCTGTAATGAGCAGAAAATCAGATTGTTGCAGTATGTTTTTAGTTGTAAAGTCTAGGATTACTCCAATGCGCCCTCTATGCGCCCTTAAAGCGCCCCATATCACGAGCCGAAATATCTGCAATCCGCTATTTCTATCACGAAAATTTGCGTATATAGAAAAAAATATGTACCTTTGTGCGAAAATCGCACATCACCCGGAAAAATGAGTATTAATCGTTTGGACGTAATGAAATCAAAAATGTCAGAGCGCCAATCCGGATGAACAATGGATGAGCACAAGAAGGACAGAGTGTTTGAACACGATGAACAGTATACGAGAATATTTATTAGCCTTGCATCAGCGCGAGCGAGCAGAGGATGAGGAATACGAGATTTCCTCTTGTCCGCAGTTGATAGAGCGTGTGCAGCAGTTGGGCTTTCTGCCACTATTAAACAGCGGTATAGACGGTTATTGCGCCGAAGAGATGATGGCGCCGGACTACCATTACGTGCAGTTTGCAGACGGTTCGTGGGAATGGCCGTTATGGACGTGGAAAGGGCCCGTCATATCCGATGGCGGCTGCGTGTACGGCAAGTTTTTCAGCGGCAAGGCGGGCTTCATCAGCCGCGAATGGTGGCCGGATTTTTACAACTACCGCCGTTCGATATATCCGCAGCCGGAAGAAGGTTCGGTAGAGGAAGCCATACTGAGTGCGCTACGCGAGCAGGGAAGCGCCATCGCCCGTGACCTGCGTGCAGCCTGCGGGATGACGGGGCCGAAGATGCGTGGCCGTTTTGACGCATACGTAAACAAACTGCAGATGGGCTGTTATATCGTGACGGAAGATTTCGTTTATCCGCGTGACAAGCACGGCAAGGAATACGGTTTCGGCTGGCAACTGCTCAACACACCGGAACACCTGATTGGCCGCGAGGCGTGCATGGCCTATACAGACGAGGGGCATACCATTCTCCGCACGCCCCAGGAGTCGTATGAACGGATACTCGGCCACATGCGAGCGATACTGCCCGAAGCCACGGAAAAACAACTGAACAAGTTAATCCGATAGCAACATACCTCAAAAGTCTTATCAACCCCCAAAACAAGATGACCGAATACGAAAAAATGCTCCATAACCTGCCGTACGACTATACGGACCCGGAGATACAAGCCCGAATCAAACAGACCTACTACGCCATGCGGGATTTCAACCAGTGCGGCGCGTGGGATTTGGAAGAGTTGCATCGCTGTACAAAAGCCCTGCTGCCGAACGCCCATCCCTCGGCGTTGGTTATTCCTCCTTTTCATTGCGACCACGGCGACCGCATAACGATAGGCGAAGGTGTGATGGTCAATTTCAACGGTGTGTTTCTGGACGGAGGAGGTATCACGATAGGTGCACACACGCTTATCGGACCGAACTGCCAGCTCCTGACACCGGATCATCCGCATGATTATCTGGAGCGCCGCAAAACCGTCGAGACCGGGCTGCCGATTCATATCGGCGATGACTGCTGGTTGGGTGGGGGAGTGACAGTCTGCCCGGGCGTGAGCATCGGTAACCGTGTCATCGTGGGAGCCGGTTCGGTTTTGACGCACGACATACCGGATGACGTCGTGGTAGCAGGCAATCCGGCAAAGATAATCAAGACCACAAAATGATGGCACAGAATTTGTGATGCTGCATAAACGATTGTTCCACACATAAATAGCAAGCCTTATGAAAACCAAACTGCTTACTCTTTGCTTCGCCCTGATGGCAAGCCTGACGATGTCCGCGCAGTATGTCGTGTCGGACAAGTACGACCTCTGGTTCGAGGACACCAACAACGAGATGACAACCCGCAAACCGGAGTATTGCACCGAGCACTACCAGGACCTGCGCAACGGTTGCCAAGTGCGGCTGTCCGGCAAAAAGGTTTATATCTACCGCAACGGCTATTCCATCCTCTACGGCGATGAAATCAACGTGCTCTACAACGGCTATTACCGCGTCCGCCGGGGCAACACATGGTATCTCGCGGATGAAGACGGCGACCTCGTCAGCGGCATCTACGGCAAGGAAATCAGGTACTATCCGTTTGGCTATGTGACCGTTCAGCGCTCTTCCGGCTACTGGGACATCTACCATTGCTCGGGGCGCAAACTGGAAACCTATTCATACGAAATGCCGGCAATGTTCGGAAACGGCTTTTTCTGTGTCAAACAAGGCTCGTATTGGTACGCCGTGGACCAAGACGGCGACAAGATCTCCGGCGTCTATGGCGACGATATCTTCCTCCTCAACAACGGCACATGGAAATGCATCCGCGGCAGCTATGTGACATACGTGGAGTGAACATATATATCATCTCCCAATTGCGTCTGTCCGTCTGGATTTCAACGGGCATGGCAGGAGCGACGGGCGAATGCAAGACATGACGATTGAGAAATGACAGACCGATTATTGTAAAACTATGGCTCAGAAGATACAGAAAACGAATGTATGCCGGCTGCTGGATGCGGCAGGGATTGCGTATGAGTTGATCGAATACGCGGTGGATGAGTCCGATTTGAGCGCCGTGCACGTGGCGTCAGAGCTACACGAGGATATAGATGCCGTGTTTAAGACCATAGTGCTGGAGGGAGACAAGACCAAGCACTTTGTGTGCGTTGTGCCCGGAGCCTGCGAAGTGGATTTGAAGAAGGCTGCGCGCGCCAGCGGCAACAAGTCCTGCAAACCTATTCCACAGAAAGAACTGCTGCCGCTGACGGGATATGTCCGTGGCGGCTGTTGCCCGATAGGGATGAAAAAGCCGTTTCCGTCCTATATAGACGAGACTTGTCTGCTGCATGAGAAAATCTATGTTTCCGCCGGCCAACGGGGCATGCAGCTCCGGATAGCGCCGCAGGACCTGATAGACTATGTACCTCTAACTGTAAGCGATTTGATATAAAAATGACCGAACGAGAGAAAATGTTGGCAGGCGAAGTGTATGATGCCTGTGAAGCGGAACTACCGGTAGATATCAACCGCAATGCGGCTGTCACACTGGAGGCTATGCGTCAGCGTACAGAGTTTCTACAAAAAGCATTTGAATTAAAAATATAATAGTGATGATTATCACTACAACACCAACTATTGAAGGCCACACCATTAAGGAATACAAAGGCCTTGTGTCCGGAGAGGTTATCTTCGGAATGAATTTCCTGAAAGATTTTGGTGCATCGCTCCGCGATTTCTTCGGCGGACGCACGGACAGTTACGAAAAGGCCATGCTCGAAGGTCGCGAGACCGCGCAAAAGGAGATGCGCGAGCGCGCGGAGAAGATGGGCGCCAACGCCATCGTGGGAGTAAGTTTCGGCTATGAGACAATGGGGCAGGGCAACGGCATGATTATGATTTCCATCTCCGGCACTGCCGTAGTGGTTGACTGAGGAAACAAATCCTATGTGCTATCCGAAATAATGTCTATGATAAACCAGATTATTGATTACAACCGCTCGTTTGTGGAGCGGAAGGGGTATGAGCCGTATGTAACGGACAAGTATCCGGACAAGAAACTGGCTGTTCTGACGTGTATGGACACGCGTCTGACGGAATTGCTTCCTGCGGCTTTGGGACTGAAGAACGGCGATGCGAAAATCATCAAGAATGCCGGCGGACTGATACTCTCGCCGTTTGACTCGGCGATGCGCAGTCTAATCGTGGCAATCTACGAATTGGGGGTAGAGGAGATTATGGTGGTGGCGCATTCCCAATGCGGTGCATGCCACATGAGTTACAGCCATTTCCACCACGTGATGAAAGCCCGTGGAATCAAGGATGAGACGCTGGATGTTATCCGCGAATGCGGCATAGACCTGAACCATTGGCTGGAGGGCTTCCGCGATACGGAGACTTCTGTCCGCAGGACAGTCAAGACCATTCAGACGCATCCGCTGATACCGAAGGATGTCACTATCCGCGGCTTTATCATCGACTCTGTCACAGGAGCATTGGAGGAAATCCATTAGTCATACGGCATTACAGAAAGTGCCCTCCAGGAAAAAACGGCAAATGAGCCTTTTTCGAGACTAAGAGCAATGAAGACCCTTTGTTATTACATATCCAAATACATGGCTGTGCTGGTATTGGCTGGCGCTTTGCTCTCATTGGCCTTTCCCCGTGTATTGGAACCCATCCCCACCAAAGCCATCAACTATCTGTTGGGTATGGTGATGTTCGGTATGGGACTGACGCTGAACCTGCATGATTTCAAAATTGTCTTCAGCCGCCCGAAAGACATGATTATCGGCTGTCTTGCGCAGTTTACCGTTATGCCGCTACTGGCATGGGGACTGGCAAAAGCTTTTCAACTCGATGAAGCGCTGGCACTTGGTGTGGTGTTGGTCGGTTGTTGCCCGGGCGGCACGGCATCGAATGTCATTACCTATCTGGCCAAAGGAGACATTGCCTTGTCGGTAGGTATGACCGGTGTATCCACATTGCTTGCTCCGTTGCTGACTCCATTGCTGACATGGGCTTTGGCGGGAGAACGCATCCAAGTAGATGTGTTGGGAATGCTGCTGAGTATCCTATGGGTAGTCATCCTGCCAATCGCCATGGGACTGCTCATTAAAAGTCTCTGGCCTAAGTTTACAGAAAAGGCGATGGACTATCTTCCTGCTTTCTCATCGGTAGCTATCGCATTCACGGTCTCCATCATCATATCTGCCAATGCCTCCAAACTATTGGCAGGTGGTATGATGATAATTGTTGTGGTTATGCTCCACAACATCTTCGGACTTGGAATAGGCTATTTGATAGGGCGGCTATTAAGGCTTGGAGAACCGAAGATACGGGCTATTTCGATTGAGGTAGGTATGCAGAATTCCGGTCTGGCATCGGCATTAGCCACACTGCATTTTGCCGCATATCCGATGGCTACCATCCCGGGCGCTATTTTCGGCGTGTGGCATAATATCAGCGGCGCGATAATAGCGTGGTTTTTCAGAAGAAAAGACAATATAGAAACAAAATGAGAGGTCCTCTCAATAATCAAACTCTCCTTTGTGGCTGCTTTATCATAAAACAAGAGAGAAGACCGAAGTCTTCTCTCTCTGAGCCACTTCCCGGACTCGAACCGGGGACCTACGCATTACGAATGCGTTGCTCTACCAACTGAGCCAAAGTGGCAAGCCATTTACAATGTACCATTTGGCGAAAAGCGGGTGCAAAGGTACTGCTTTTTTTTTAATTGCGCAAATATTTTAAGTTTTTTTTTGTGGTTTGGTATATTTTTTGTAATTTTGCAGCCGTTACAGATAGAGACCCTCTTAGGCGGAGGCCGTTTCTCCCACGTTAACGGGAGAACACTCCGGGTATAATTTTTGTACCTTTGCAGGCATAAATGCGGAAATTAGTATTCATATTAGTTGTGTTATGCAGTCATTGCCTGGCGTATGCCCAGACACATACGCGGGTGTATAATGAACAGGTGCGCACGTTGCGCGTAGAGCGACAGATACTGCTGTTGGACGCTGAAGCCGTTGACGGTTCGCAGGCGGAAAATACACTGCATATCTCTTTCGACCAGATGAGCCACGACGTGCATTTGTATACATATACTGTCCGGATGAACAATAGTGACCTGCTTTCCAATGAGTATCTGAGAGGATTTACCACTCAGGATATTACCAACTATGAACATTCTCTCAACACCAGCCGCGAATATACGCATTATTGGTTTGATTTTCCCAACGAAGATATGGCCCTGACCAAAAGCGGGCAATACACGTTAACCATCTACGAAGACGGAAATCCCGAGAATAGGGTGGCTGAGGTGGATTTTTGTGTGGTGGAGCCAATGGTGCAAATCCACATGGATATACGCAGCCATACGGATATAGAGTTCAACGGCCGCTACCAACAGCTGGATGTGGACGTAAACACAGCGGCACTCGACATGCGTAACCCCACAGATATAAAACTGGTGGTAACCCAGAATAACAGACTGGATAATGCCGTCACCATGGCACAGCCAACCTATGTCGAACCCAACCGTTTGCGGTATATCAACCAGCGTGCTTTGATTTTTGAGGGAGGAAACGAGTACCACCATTTTGATGCTTTCTCGTGTTTCTATGCCGGAGCAGGTATTGACCGCGTTTACCATGAGATGGCCGATTACCATGTGTCACTCTTTCCTGACGAAATCACTCACGGTACATATATACATCAATACGATTCCGACGGACGTTTTATAGTGAATGCCGAGCGCACGACAGACAGCGACACGGAGGCGGAATACATGTGGGTATATTGGACAATTCCGGTAGAGAAACCATGGCTGGACGGTGCCATATATGTGGGCGGAGATTTGTTCGGAAACGAGCTCACGTTGCGCAATCGAATGCAATACGACCCGGAAGCACGCATGTACTGGTTGACAGCGCTTGTCAAGCAGGGCGGATACAACTACCAATACTGGTTTTCCGGCAAGGGAACGCAGAACAGAGTTACCACCCAACGCGTGGACGGCAGTTACTGGCAGACCGAAAATGAATATGCCGTATATGTCTATTGGAGACCGTTCGGCGCCAGATACGACCGACTGGTAGGCGTACAAATACAAAAATCGACACTCTGACGAGTGCCGTTTTTTTTTATAGGGCGAAAGCATTGCGGATTTCCTGTTGTTTTTACAGCGTGGAAAAACTTTTTCGAACGCTCTGTTCAAATATTAAACGTTAGTTGTTCTTAGTTGTTCTTAGTGATACTTAGTGGTTATTGAGACTGTTTCGGTACCATTCTCTATGCGTATGCCAACCATCGAAGGCGTGCGCTGTTTAATGTTTGCGGAAATCCTTCGGCGAACAGCCTGTATGGCGCTTGAAGAACGTGCCGAAATGGGACTGGTTTACGAAGCCGAGCTGGTCCGCTATCTCCTGAATAGAAAGCGTAGTCGTGTATAGTAATGTTTGCGCCCGTTGCGTGAGGGCGTGCTCGATACAGGAACTGGCGGTCATGCCGACCGTTTCTTTGACCGTGTTTGCGACATAACGGGTGGAGAGACAGAGTTGTTCAGCATACCAGTCGAGGTTGTGGTGTTGCTCGCAATGTTCGTCCACCAGTTGCATGAAACGTCCTGTGATCTCTTCGTTGCGGGACATGGTAGAGATGTTCTGTTGCGGAAAATGATTCAGTTCGGGTTCAGCCAGATAATAGAAGAACGAACGTACCAGATGAATAGTCGCCTTGCGGTCTTTGTCGTCAACCACTTCGCGCATCAGATGGAAATACTGCTCCAAGCGTTCCATCCTTTTAGGGCTGATATTCCACACCGGATGGACGTAGATAAACGCGGTTGCAGCAAGCGGGAACTCCAGATTCAGCTCCTGAATAAACTCCCGCGAAACAGACAAAACCAACATTTCCACATAATTTTCCATACTCTGCGGTTTCTGAATCAGCAGTTCAGGCGTAATAAGGCAACCTTGGTTGGCGGTCAGCTCGTAGTTCGTATTATTGATGTTTATATGGAGAGAGCCTCCTTTGACAATCTGGATGCAATAGGTAGGCGTGAAATACTGGTCGGGGAGGATAAAGCGGCTAAAGCGGGCTTGCGTTGTAGCGATTTCCGAGACGGCAATATCGTCCAGAGCGTGCTTGCCCGGAATAAAACTCATCCACTTGAAACCGGAGTAATCGGTCATGATTTCGTTCTGTTCAAAGGTTGTTTTTGCCATCATAGTACAGATTTGAATATACGAATTAAAACAATTTGTGTGCAAAGGTACAACAAAATTTTCATATGTGCAAGCATAATAGTAGAATTAGAACAATCTTCGCGCGAATTAGAAGAATGCTAATCGCTTATAAAGCAGTACTTTTGCAGCCGATTTTGAAGAATAACTCACAAAAACAATTAAATTTATGAAAATTTTATTCGTAATAGACAGTTTTTATACAACGAATAACGGAACCTCTATCTCCGCCCAGCGTTTTGCAGGGGAGTTGCGCAAAAGAGGTCATGAAGTACGCGTGCTATGCTGGGACACTCCGGAGTACATTGAGAACAATTTGACAGATGGTGATTTCACCACAAAAAAGTTCCATATTCCGGTATTCCAACCGCTATGCGACAAACACGATTTCAGTTTCGCGCTCAATAACAAAGAAATCGTGCATAGCGCATGCGATTGGGCGGACGTTGTACATGTGTTTGTACCGTTTGGCATTGAAATGGAGGCTATCAATTACTGCCATGAAATTGGCAAACCTGTTACTGCGGCATTCCATATCCAGCCGGAAAACATGACATCGTCTGTGAGTATGGGAAAGGTGGAATGGTTTAATGAGATGTTTTATCGTTCTTTCCGCCGGAATATATACAATCGCGTGCGCCACGTACACGTACCTTCTTTATTTATGGGCCGGATGATTGCGGACCGCGGTTATACGGCAAAGATTCATGTCATCTCCAATGGCATTCAGGATGCGTTTATGGAGGCGGGTGAGAAGAAAGCTGAAAGTCGAAAGTCAAAAGTCGAAAGTCAAAAGCAGGTCTTCAAAATTATGATGATCGGGCGGTTGAGTCAGGAGAAACGCCAAGATGTGATTATCAATGCCGTCAAATACAGCAAATATGCAGACCGCATTCAGTTGGTTTTTGCGGGGCGCGGACCTGAGTACAACAAATACGTGGAGCTCGGCAAGAATCTGAAACACCAACCGCAATTCATCTATGTTGGACGTGACGAACTGATAGAGGAATTGCTGACGACTGATCTGTACGTTCACGCCTCCGACATGGAAAGCGAAGCAATATCATGTATCGAAGCCTTTGCAACGGGCTTGGTTCCTGTTATCGCCAATAGCGAAGTGAGCGCAACTCCTCAGTTTGCTTTGGATGGACGCAGTCTGTTCATGCCAGGCAACCCGAAAGATTTGGCCCGCGCGATAGACTACTGGCTCGACCATCCGGAGGAGAGGCTCCATATGGAGGAACAATACCGTCTTGCAGGCCGCAAATACAGCCTCGCTGCGTCTGTCACAGCGTTTGAAGAGATGTTGAATGAAGAGATTAAAGACAATGAAGAAATTGCTTGTCAGCCTGTCACTACTCATCAGCATGAGCGTTTCGGCCGCAGAATACGTCGTGTTGCCGCATTTTGATAAGACCGACAAAGGACTTATTGGCGGTCAAGTGGGGCGGGGGAGAATGTATTTCGATATAGTTCTGCCAACTATAACTTCTAATCTGTTAATTGACGTGGGAATGAGCATGTCGCAGATGCGGGGTGTTATCGGAATGGCTCCAAGATGGTTTGCGATGTTCAGTCCCACCGCCTGTCCATACTGCGAACTATATACCGCGCCGAAGAGCAATTCGGCAATAATGATTACTTTCAGAACTTATTTTTAGAACGAAGAATTATGAATATAAATAGATTTTTAGCCGGCGTGTCGGCATTCGGAATGATAATTACCTTTTTGTTTGTTGCTCTCACAATCGGGGCACAGGAGAGAATTGAGGTGCTGCCATTCGCTAATTTCGAGAATTGGACTGAGTTGCAAATCAAAGAGTCCGCGCTTATTGGCGGAAAAACGAAAACGCTGTATAAGATTGGAGGACCATGGAGCAGTAGCAATGCGCATGCACGCGCGCTCGGTGTAGATAAAGTGTCGGTCAGCGTTACGCCCGAGAAAAGGGGAAATGGCTATTGCTGCCGGATGGAGAGCACTCTCGAGTCTGTCAAGGCCATCGGTATTGATTTTAAGGCCCTGGCTACGGGCTCTATCTATACCGGTAAACTGCAAGACGTGGTGGGACTAAAGCAAAGCAACGACCCGAACTCGGCTATCGACATGGGAGTACCCTTTACGGGAAGACCTACTGCGCTGATCTTGGATTACAAAGCCTTGATTCAAGACAAAACGGCAGTTTATGCACCCGCAAAAACCAAGGTGAAAGAAGTTGCCGGACACGACAAGGGACATATCACGCTCATTCTGCAACATCGGTGGGAAGAGGACGGACATGTCTATGCTTACCGCGTCGGAACAGCGGTTCAGCCTATCAACAAGACAACTGATTGGCAGAACGATTTTCGCGTGCCGGTGCTATATGGCACGGAGGGACAGGCCGTGAAACCATTGTCTGACAATAGACATAAGACACACAACAGTGCCGGCAAGATGGTTTTTATTGAGGAGGTGGATTATCGGGGGGATATGACTCCCACACATCTGATTATTCAAATATCGGCGGGCTCTATGCCTCCGTTTACCGGATGTCCCGGTAATACGGTGTGGTGCGATAATATCAGGCTCGCATATGACGATTCTGCGGTATTAGCACATGCAAAACAAACGAAATAATATTATTCTCTTTCTCTGTCTTGCCTCGGCGCTCCCTCTGATGGCACGCAGGCAGTTGCCTTCTCTTCCCTCTGTCTATAGCGAAAGCTCATGTGTGGTGGAAGAGGATGGCAGCGTCACGTTCCGTTATTGCGGACCTGCGAAACGGGTTTATGTCGTCGGTGATTTCTTGTATGCCGACGAAGATTCCACACGCTATTCGGACCATGGACGCAAGGTGCGGATGCAGAAACTGAGTAACGGTTGTTTCTATGTCACAACCCGGCCGATGAGCCCTGAGACATATACCTATTGTTTCCGGGTGAACGGTAAACGCAAACCGGACCCGCTGAATAGCGACACGGCGTGGCAGAAAATGCACAAATGGAATGTGGTGAATGTGGGAGGCACACCGCAAGCGGATGTTTATTGCCAACCCGAACGGATGGGACAATTGATTCGTTCTTCGTGGTATAGCGTCAATGAGAAACTCCGCCGACGAGTGAATATCTATCTCCCGGCCGGATACGACTCTACGGAAAATAGAACCTATCCTGTGCTTTATCTCATTCACGGCATCAACGGCTACGAAGGCTCGTGGATTGAGCGCGGACGGGCTATTCACATCTTGGAAAACATGGTCGCGAAAGGACTCTGCGCTCCGATGATTATTGTTATGCCGGATGTCAATGAAGGGGTGCATGAAGACCGTCCAAGCCATCATACGCTATGGAATAATATCTTCAATTATCCTCGCTTATGCCATAATCATAACATTGAGAAAGCAATGGTGGAACTGATTCAGAAGATAGATTCTACTTATCCTGTTTCGGACAAACATTATATTGCCGGATTGTCTGATGGCGCACGTATTGCAGCCAATACCGTCAATCTGTTACCGGGATATTTTGAGGCAATGGGGATGTTCTCGCCCGTGGTACACAAAAGTCAGTTACCGAAAGACAGCACAATGGTATTTGTCTATACCGGCAAACGCGATATGTTCCATCCGAATGCCAAGCGCTTTAACAAACGGCTGGAGAAAAATAAAACCGCCCATTGTTATCAAGAAACAATAGGCGGTCATACTTGGCGCAATTGGCGCATGTATCTTTCTGATTTTCTATATCAAATTGCACTTATTGCGCCAAACGTGCCTGAATAGTGCTTTTGTGCTTAGTCTTCGATGCGGAGGAATTTGCCCTTTCTGTTGAACACCAGCTCCATCTTGTCGCTTAACTCAACCTTCTGGCTCATTCCTTCCCTCTCGTATTCCGTTACGATAGCATTGGGCAGTGTAGCTTTGATGTACTCCACAATTACTTTTGGCAAGAATTTCTCGTCAACACCCTCAAGCTTCTTGATTTTGCGCAGTTGGGCTCTCTTGTCGTACTCCAGTTTGGTGCCATCTGCCATCATAAAGGTGTATTCGTAATTACGGAACTCTTTCTCGGCAGTGATCAGTTGAATCTGCTCCTGTGTGAAATTCTTCAGAATCTCCTTCTTTACCGGTTCCGGCAGGTCTTTCAATGCAATGGGTTGTTTGCCTCGTGCGTTAACACCCAGGCACAACAGGCTCATGAGCATTGCAACAATTGCTAAGCGTTTCATAATTGTTAATGTTATTTGAAGTTGAACAATGTTTCTTTATTTTTGCAGGCGCGCTTTGATAGCCTTGCTCTCTGCCTCATAACCGGGCTTGTCCAGCAAAGCGAACATATTCTTCTTGTATGCCTCTACGCCCGGCTGGTTGAACGGATTGACTCCCAGCACGTAACCCGAGATACCGCATGCGCGCTCGAAGAAATAGATAAACTGGCCGATATTGTACTCGTCGATTTTCTCAAACGAAATATGAATATTAGGCACACCTCCGTCCACGTGAGCCAACTGTGTACCCAATTCCGCATTCTTGTTAACCTCGTCAACACGTTTGCCAGCCAGGAAGTTCAGACCATCCAAGTTCTCTTCGTCGGAAGGAACCAGCACTGTCTTGTTGGCTTTCTCAATGGAGATGACTGTTTCGAAAATAGTACGTTCGCCGTCCTGAATCCATTGTCCCATCGAGTGCAGGTCGGTTGTGAAATCTACGGAAGCCGGGAAAATAGCCTTGTGGTCCTTGCCTTCGGATTCACCATAGAGCTGTTTCCACCACTCGCTGAAATAATGCAGTTTGGGATTGAAGTTCACGAGAATCTCGATTTTCTTACCGCCCTGATAGAGAGCATTGCGGATTGCAGCGTATTGGCATGCAGGGTTTTCAGCATACGGCACTTTGATGTCTGTCGCTTTTTCCATCTCTACGGCACCGCGCACCAATTCGCGGATATTGCCTCCGGCAACAGCGATAGGCAGCAAGCCCACCGGAGTGAGCACCGAGAAACGTCCGCCCACATTATCCGGAATGACGAATGTCTTGTATCCCTCTTTGGTAGCGAGCGAGCGGAGGGCACCTTTTGCGCGGTCGGTCACAGCAACAATACGTTTCTGTGCCTCGGCTTTGCCGACTTGCTTTTCCAGCATGGTCTTCAAGAGACGGAAAGCCAGAGCGGTCTCGGTGGTAGTGCCGGATTTGGAGATATTGATAATACCGAACTGTTTGTCGGCAACAAACTCCATCAATTCAGCCAGGTAATCTTCTCCGATATTATTGCCGGCGTATACGACGTAAGGGTTTTTGCGGTCTTTCGCCTGGAAGGCATCGAATGCTGAAGCCAGTGCCTCGTTCACGGCACGTGCGCCCAGATACGAACCGCCGATACCGGCAACGATAACCACTTCGCAACGCTCGCGCAGCACGCGCGCGGTTTCCTCTACTTCCGCGAGAAATGCTTCAGTGATAGAGGAAGGCAGGTGCACCCAGCCGATGTAGTCGTTGCCCGCGCCTTGACCATTCTCCAAGAGCAGGTTGGCGGCTTCGGTTTGTGACTCAAGTTTCTTCAGTGCCTCGGCGTTGACAAAACCCGCGGCGTTCTTCAGACATAGTTTCATGATTAATAAGCAATTAATAATGAATAATGAATATTTTATTGTAATTTAGAGGTTAATGACTTGATGATGGGTTTTGCTTTTTGCTTGTTGTATAATATCTCATACATAGCCTCCACTATCGGCAGATAAACCTGCATACGTTCGTTGGCCATGTGGATAGCCTTGGTTCCGTAATAACCTTCAGCAACCATCTCCATCTCCATCTGCGCCGCTTTGACCGAGTAGCCCATCCCCAGCATCTGTCCGAACTGGCGGTTGCGGCTGAACTGAGAATAGCCCGTAACGAGCACATCTCCCAAATAACCGGACATAGTGATGTCGCGCGGCACATTGCTCATCGCCGTAGCGAAACGCTGTATCTCCTGAATGGCGTTACTAATCAGAACGGCCTGGAAATTGTCGCCGTAGTGCAGCGCCTGGCACATTCCCGCCGCGATGGCGTAGATATTTTTCATCACCGAACTATATTCCAGTCCGATCACATCGCTGGATGTGACTGTGTGGACATATTCCGTCTGGAAGAGCCGTGACCATACTTCCGCGTTCTGGCGGTTCTCGCATCCGATAGTGAGGTACGACAGTCGCTCGAGCGCGATTTCCTCCGCGTGGCACGGTCCGGCAATCACGCCCAGTTGGTCCATCGGAATGCCAAAACGCTGGTGCAGATAGTCGGTCATGATGACGTTGTCATCGGGTATCATTCCTTTGACCGCAGAAATCACCACTTTGTGCGTCATGTCGCGCCGGATTTTCTTGAGTGTCTGTTTTACATAAGGCGATGGAATCGCCAAAATCAGCACGTCCGACTGTGCCACAGTCTGGTTGATGTCCGACGAGAAATGAATACGGCTGACGTCAAAATTGGCGGCCCCTAAGTACGATGGGTTCTTGCCGCTTGCGATGAAGTCGTCAATGACCTCCTGACGTCTTATAAACCAATTGATTTCAGGTTGGTTCTGCATCACGATTTTCGCTAACGCAGTAGCCCAACTGCCTGAACCTAATATAGCTATTTTTCGATACATAGAATCATTTACCATTTGGTCATTTACCATTTACCATTTGGTCATTGTGGTATTTAGACATTTACTTCGGGTTTCATGGTGGGGAAGAGCAGCACCTCCTGGATAGTCGGCTGTCCGGTCATGAGGATAGCCAGGCGGTCGATACCGATACCGATACCGGATGTGGGCGGCATACCATATTCCAACGCGCGCATGAAATCATGGTCAATGACCATAGCCTCGTCATCGCCCTTGTCGGCCAGCTTCATCTGCTCGACGAAACGGTTGTACTGGTCAATCGGGTCGTTGAGCTCGGAGTAGGCGTTGGCTAACTCTTTGCCGTTCACCATCAGCTCGAATCGCTCGGTCAGGCCCGGTTTTGAACGGTGCATCTTGGTCAGCGGCGACATCTCAACCGGATAGTCGGTAATGAAAGTCGGCTGGATAAACGTGCCCTCGCAGGTCTCGCCGAAAATCTCGTCAATCAGTTTGCCTTTGCCCATATGCTCGGTGTCCTCTACACCGAGTTTCTTTGCCTCTGCGCGGATGGCATCTTCGTCCATTGTGGCGAGGTCGAGTCCTGTCTTCTCCTTGATAGCATCGAGGA
>DGHR01000012.1:33242-41254 GCA_002392745.1 Bacteroidales bacterium UBA3843
CATCGAGGATAGGCAGACGGCGGTATGGCGCTTTGAAGTCAATCTCGTTGTCGCCCACTTTGACTTTGGTTGTGCCGTTGACTGCAATCGCAATCTTCTCCAAGAGCTGCTCGGTGAAGCCCATCATCCAGTTGTAGTCCTTGTACTGCACATAGAGCTCCATACAGGTGAACTCGGGGTTGTGGGATCGGTCCATTCCCTCGTTGCGGAAGTTACGTCCGATCTCATACACGCCCTCAAAACCGCCTACGATGAGGCGTTTGAGGTAGAGTTCGGTAGCGATACGGAGGTACATATCCACGTCGAGCGAGTTATGGTGCGTGATAAACGGACGTGCGGAAGCACCGCCGGCAATCTGCTGCAGGATAGGAGTCTCCACCTCGGTGTAGCCTGCCTCGTCGAAGACCTGACGCATGGTACGCAGGATCGTGGCACGTTTGAGGAAGGTGTCCTTGACACCGTCATTGACAATGAGGTCCACATACCGCTGACGGTAACGCTGCTCCGGGTCGTTGAAACCATCGTATGCCACACCGTCTTTGTATTTGACGATAGGCAGCGGACGGAGCGATTTGGCAAGCACGGTCAGTTTCTTGGCGTGCACGGAAATCTCGCCCATCTGCGTGCGGAAGACGAAGCCCTCAATACCGATGAAATCGCCGATATCCAGCAGTTTCTTGAATACCACATTGTACATCTGCTGTTCTACTGTGGT
Source organism: Bacteroidales bacterium UBA3843 (assembly GCA_002392745.1). Taxonomy (GTDB): domain Bacteria; phylum Bacteroidota; class Bacteroidia; order Bacteroidales; family Paludibacteraceae; genus Colicola. Next base: position 33,958 of record DGHR01000012.1, read on the forward strand.
AGGCTGTTCGCCTTCGGCTACCGGGGCTTGAATATCATCGCGGGAGACATATACCTGAATACGTCCTTTTGAGTCCTGGAGTTCGATAAAAGAGGCCTTTCCCATGATACGTTTGGACATCAGACGTCCGGCAATACGTACCTGTTTGCCGGTAAACCATTCTGCATCCGGTTCCGGTTCGCCTTCTGCGCGGTCAACAAACGCAGCCTTGATGTCCTTGGAAAAACCTGTTACTTCATACTCGGCTGCAGGGTAGGGGTCAATTCCCAATTCACGCATCGTCTGCAGACTCTGCCGCCTTACTTGTTCTTGTTCACTTAATTCCATATAATGTTTGTTTTATTGACTTCATTGTCCGTTTTTTTGCGCAAAATGCACAATTTGGGTGCAAAGGTACGAAAAGTTTTGCATATATGCAAATAAAAACGCCCGTTGGGGCGCTTTTTATGATTTATTTAGTGCTTCTCTGCCGGCGTGAGTCATCAGTCCTCGTTTCTCCAAGTCCGCACAACGCTGTTTGTTCAGTTCCGTCCAGTGGCTGTTTCTGGTTCGCGGCGAGAGGCGTTGTGCCAATCGTCCGTCGGGCAGTTTTTTTACGGTGGAATCGATCCAACCAAAACATAACGCCTCTTCAACAACGTCGAGATACGGCATACAATCCGTGCGCGGGATTTTGGTTCTGTACATCGTGACCCAGCAAAATCCGGATGTAGCATGGTTGGCTTCAAGCCATGCGCGGAGTTGTGTGCGTGACGTATATTCCAAGAGGTTCGAGATTTCCATAAACAAGCTATTTTCGGTGCAAAGGTACAAATAATATTTGGGATATGCAATTTTTTGGGGTAAAAAAAACGGCCGCAAAAAATGCGACCGAAGTTGACAATGGGTTATTTGGAGCCAATGTTGCTGCCACCACCGCCGAGACGGGATGTTTCGTCGAGTTCTCCGACTTTGCGGTTCTTGTGCTGCTGGTAGGAGCCGAACATCCATGTCACAGAAAGCATAACACGCTGCTGGCGGACGGTGTTTTTGTACCAGTTCTTGTAGCCCGTTTGCTGGCTCATATCATCGCTTCGGAAACTGAGCGAACGAAGCAAATCCTGTACATTGAGATTGAAAATAAGTCCCTTTTTCATCCACATTTTGCGCACGCCAAAGGAAGCGAAATAGGTACTTCCGGATTTGTCATAACCGGTTGTCATAGGCGATGACCAGTTGCCGTCAAGTGTCATAATCCAGTCCTTCGGCAGATACGCCGAGAGCGTGCCTCCTATATAGCCATAGTGGCTGCGGTTTTCATAGACCGGCGTGCTATCCGCTCTCTTTTCATACGACTTATTGATGAAATGCAGCCATCCGGCATTGACCGTGAGCGCAAGCCATGCGCCCTGCATCGATTTGGAGCCATCTTCGGCTTTCACGTATTTCGGTACCAGCGGAAGTTCCGTGAGTGATACATTTACACCATGCGTAGTACACGTCCCGAAATTCGTCCATTGTGAGAGACCTATACCTGAAGGAAGAATCGTTACTTTTGGGGAGAACATGTTCTGCGTATGCGCAAAATTGAAGGTCATATTGAGGTACTGCGTCCAAGAGAAATGTAACTCCACATCGTTGTTGAACTCCGGCGTGAGGTTGGTGTTTCCTTTCTGGATTGAATAGGCGTCTACATAGGAAGTGAAGGGATTGAGCATCCAGTAAGACGGACGTTTGATGCGTCGTGTGTAGCTGGCTGAGACCGCAATAGGCTGTTGCAGTTTGCCAAGCGGTTTGGTTGTATAACCTATGTATGCCGTAGGAAACGGGTCAAAATAAGACTTGTTGATGACCGAATCCAAGCCGTCGTCACGCCAATCGCCGTGGGAGAAAGTATATTCGCCGCGGAGACCCAACTTAACCGACCAATGTTCGCCGAACTGCTTGCCAACCGAAATATACGCAGCCGCGACATGCTCATCGTAACGGAACGCGTTATGATCCGTGGGACGGACTACTCCGTTGCGCGTCGAGTCGGTCGTCATGTTATTGTCGGTCGAAGAGAGCGCGTACTTGACGCCTGCTTCAATCATGCCGGTCTTCCAGAACTTAGTCTGAAAATCCAATTTGGCGGAGTAGATATTGACGATCTGGCTGCTTTTGATGTCAATTCCAAGCGCGCTAATACCGTTGAAAGGCTTGTCGTATCGCGTCTCCTGAAAATTGGAAGAACCGTTGTTATAGCGGTTATAGTCGATGTTGACGGTCAGTTCGCGCTCCAGGGCTTCGGAGAACGTGTGGGTGTAGTTGAGGTTCGCCGTATGCTGCGGAGCCTTGAGACGGTTTTGCGAATTGGTGGTACTGTTCGTCGTGTCCGTCCCCTGAATCATATACGCCGCATTGAGTCCGGGCACGATGTGTTGGTCCACGTCCATGAACGGCACCTGAAGAATAAATCCGAGCGTGTTGAGCGAATCGATATACCAGTCGTTGCCGAGTTTGAGCATGTAGTACTGGAAATTGATGTTGTAGTCCGAATAGGAGTAGTTCTTCAACGCCGGCGTCTCGCGGTAGGATTCAAAGTCGATGTCATTCTGCGCAAAGACCTGCGTGAACTGGCCGAAAGTGTATGTCTTCTCGCCGCGATAATTGAGGTTGAGGGAGACCATATCCATGTTCAACCAGCGGTTGACATCGCCGAAATACATGCCACCATATGCCGCAGAGAGCATGCCGTTCAAGCCCTTCATCATATTGCGTTTGGTCTTGATATTGATAATTCCGCCCTGTCCGGAAGCGTCGTATTTAGCCGATGGATTCGAGATAATCTCAATCTTTTCGATGGTGTTGCCGTCCGTTCCATCCAGCATGGCTTTGAGTTGCTGACCGGAGAGGTACGAGGGTTTGCCATCAATCCATATCTCCACGGATTTACCGTTAACGGTAATATTGCCGTCTTTGTCAATCCGCACGCCCGGCGAGCGGCGGAGAATATCATTACCGTTACTGCCTGCCGCGAGCGGCGAAGCGGAGACGTTCACCACCAGTTTGTCCATCTGCCGTTCGATAAGCGGCTTCTTTGCTTTGATCTCGACTTCCTTGAGCCGCTCGGTTTCTTCTTTCAGCACAAAATCCGGTCCGCCGAAAGTGGTCTGATAGCCGACATAGGAAGCCTGGATGATAAGCTCTCCGGTACTTTGTCCATTAGTCACTTCTATCATATATTTACCTGCTTCATCCGTGATGGCACCTGTGAGGAGGGTGGAGTCCTCTGTGAGGACAGAGATCGTCACAAACGGCATGGCTTCGCCGCGTTGGTTGATGACGGAGCCGGAGAGGTTTTTTGCGGAGACTATGCAAGTGAGTGCCAGTAATAGTGCTGTGAAGAAGATATGTTTCATTTTTTCATTCCTTTGAGAGCATCGTAACAAATGAAGGCACCAACAAACAGGATAACCACTGCCGCAAAATACGGTTCCCATTGCGCCTCCCATTGGGCAGAGACAAACGTCAGGGGGATGATTCCTGTCAGACACAGCAGACGGAAAGCTGCCGCAATAGCCAAAACGGCTCCGATAATTACTTTCAGTTTCATAGTCTTATTGTTTTTTAGCCAGTAATTGAATCTGTGAACCGGTGAGCACATATTCCGCATTGTGTGCGCGCCCGTTGTAATAAAGTAGGATGTTTATATCGCCGTTGCTGAGCAATCTTCCTACGCCGTTGACCGCGATGCTGAACAGTGATTTCGCTTCATCTACATAGATGTCGCGGTAGGATTGGTCTATGAAAACCGTGTCGTGGCTAATGATGGCATTCAGCGTGTAGGCATCGCCGTTGTTCGACCAGAAGTTAATCTTTGCCATCTCTTTTTCTTCGCCCCGTACAATGGTCATGGTTCCGTTTTCCGGTGTCAGACGGGCTTGAAAAGCGAAGTCCTGTTTCACATCGTAGATTCTGGCAGACCCGGCGATAGTGTAATTGTAATCGCCCAAAGCAGTCTTTAATCCGGGCTCATTACTGCACGCGTTTAATGCGCAGATGGCGGACACAAACAGTGTCCATAAGCATAGTTTGATTGCATTTTCAGTTGTCATAACAGCAGTATTTTAAAATCCGGTGCAAAAGTACTGCTTTTGGATGACTTGAAATATGAAAAAACGGACATTTGTGTGTTTCTATGCGAAAAAGACCGAGAAATCGTCGGTTAGCGGGATCCCGAGCATTCGGAACTGTCCCGGCGAGACACACCCCATCTGGTGAAACTCCAGCGCGGCATGGCTGAGGTCATAATAGCCATGACGGAGAACGGTGGCGAGCAAGTCGATAGGTTGATACTGCCGGGCTTGGTGCTGCATGTCCTGAATGGTGCGATGAAACCGGCGGAGACGGATGAATTGTTTAGGCGGAATGCCTACATATTGGCGGAAGATGCGCAGGAACTGCCGTTCTCCGAGGCATGCCACGCCTGCCATCTGAGCAGCGGTTATTGCGCCCTCAGCATTGTCGCAAGCCGTGACTACATTGCTGATGCGCTTGTAGTTCAGGTCTTCTTTCTTCGGCAGCCGGCCTAAGAAAAATGCATCCAAGAGAGGCGCTATCTGTTCGGCTTTGGGTGTGTGCTTGAATATCCGGTCGCAGTGTCTCAGTCCTTCGTCAGCATACTCGCTTGCAGAGAGTATATGCCCGGCTAACTGTTGCAGGTCGATGCCTAAAAGCGCGTGCATGCCGCCCGGCTGAAAATCAATCATCATTCCTTCGAACCAACCACTCACGGTAGTCAGACCGAGAGTCGTCTGGTTGGCACCCAAAAGCACCAACTCGCAGGTCTGTTTACCGGCAATTTCCATGACGGCGTTTCTGACAAATATGAGCGAGCCGTAGTTTGGCAGAAGCGGCTGCACATGTTTGCCGTTCACAAACCGAGGATCGTCAACGGGCGGTTTCATCGTGTCTGTCGAGCCTTCTGCACGCACAAAGACATAACGATATACATATGGACGAAGGGCTTCTGCCGGTTCGATAATCTGGAAAAACATATGTTTGATTATTTTGTGGCTGCAAAATTACTACAAAAAAATGACATATGCAAAAATATTATAAAAATGCGCACACGCTTGCATATATGTAATTTTTATTGTACCTTTGCGCCAGATTTTAATTTGCCGTAATAGGTGCAAAAACAATGATACTCTATTTTTCGGGAACAGGAAACAGTCTTGCGATTGCGCGGAGTATAGCGCAAGGCATAGGGGACGAGATAAAGCCGTTGGTAGAGGCTGTCCGTCAGGATTTGACCAATGAGAAACGAATCGGTCTGGTCTATCCATCGTATGATTTCAATACCCCTCCGGCAGTGCGCAATATAGTGCCGCGGCTGAAGATATCCAACGAGGCGTATGTGTTCATCGTCATCCCCTGCGGTGCGCAGGCAGGCAACTCCATTTGGACGGTACGCCGTCTGTTGAGAGAGAAAGGGGTGGAGGTGTCGTACGCGCATAAGATACGTGTGCCGGACAACAGCGCACTGGTGTTCGGGCGCAATCCCAATGACCAGAAATGGAAGTTTGAGAAGTTCGCAGGCAGACTGGAACGTATCATCGCGGATGTGAAGGCGGAGAAGAAAGCGTTCCATTACAGTACGTGGAGTTTCTTGGGTTGGATAATGGGTCAGCCAAAGATGGAAGCGAAGTTGTTAGGCGCTTTCCGTCCGGCGGTGAGAGAAGACAAATGTATCGGTTGCGGCACGTGTGCCAAGATTTGCCCGATGCGGAATATCGCCGTGAATGAGCGCGAAGAAGCCGTTGCCGGACAATCGGAGACAGTGGCACATGTAGGTCCGCATTGTACAGCGTGTCTGGCATGTGTGCACGCCTGCCCGAAACAGGCACTCGAAGTGGGCGGCAAACCTACCATCAAAGAGCGGCAATACAGACATCCGCAGGTTAAGTTGGCGGAATTGTTATTACGAAAATAAATAAATTCAAAAATAGTATTCGTCTTATGGACAAGCAAACAAAAGCATATGTGGACAGCTTCATGGCGGAGCTGGTTGCGAAAAACCCCGGTGAGAGCGAGTTTCACCAGGCAGTAAAAGAAGTAGTGGAGTCGGTGGCTCCGATGATTATGGCGTATCCGTATCTGCGCGAGCAGAAGGTGATGGAGCGTATTGTGGAGCCCGAACGCGTGATTATGTTCCGCGTGCCGTGGATGGACGACCAGGGAGAAGTACAGATCAACCGCGGTTTCCGCGTGCAGATGAACAGCGCCATCGGTCCGTACAAAGGCGGAATCCGTTTCCATGCCTCTGTCAATCTGTCCATTATGAAGTTCCTCGCTTTCGAGCAGACCTTCAAGAACGCGCTGACGACCCTGCCGATGGGTGGTGCAAAAGGCGGTTCGGACTTCTCGCCGAGAGGTAAATCGGATGCGGAAGTGATGCGTTTCTGCCAGAGTTTTATGACAGAACTCCAGCGTCATATAGGGGCTGACACAGACGTACCGGCAGGCGACATTGGCGTAGGCGGACGCGAGATAGGATATATGTTCGGCCAGTACAAAAGACTGCGTGACGAGTTCACGGGTACGCTGACCGGAAAAGGCCAGATGTGGGGCGGCAGTCTCATGCGTCCCGAGGCAACGGGTTATGGAGCTTGCTATTTCGCAGAGGCTATGCTGGCTACACGGGGCGAGTCTTTTGAGGGCAAACGCGTTTGTATCTCCGGTGCAGGAAACGTAGCGCAGTTTGCTGCGCAGAAAGCAATGCGTCTCGGTGCCAAAGTGCTCACTCTCTCCGATTCCAACGGCTTTATTTACGACGAGGAAGGACTGAACGAAGAGAAACTGAACTATGTCTTCGAGCTCAAGAACGTCCGCCGCGGACGTATCAAAGAGTACGTCACCAAATATCCGCAGGCGAAATACTTCGAGAACGAGCGTCCGTGGTCTGTACCATGCGACATCGCTATGCCGTGCGCCACGCAGAACGAGATAGAGAAAGCCGATGCCGAGAAACTGATGGCAAACGGCTGTTTCTGCGTATGCGAGGGCGCGAACATGCCTTCTACGCCGGAAGCCATCGCTGTCTTCCAGAATGCGAAGATTCTCTACAGCCCGGGCAAGGCATCTAACGCCGGCGGCGTAGCTACCTCTGGTCTGGAAATGACCCAAAACTCCATGCGCCTCAAATGGACGGCAGAAGAGGTGGACGCACGCCTCCGTACTATCATGGCGGACATTCATGCGGCATGCCTCAAATACGGTACCGAGGAAGACGGCTATATCAACTACGTCAAGGGCGCCAACATCGCCGGCTTCA
>DGHR01000012.1:41308-64195 GCA_002392745.1 Bacteroidales bacterium UBA3843
AACATCGCCGGCTTCATGAAGGTGGCAAACGCCATGGTCGAGCAAGGATTAGTGTAATACTTGTGAGAAGGTGCTTTAGCAATTGAGCAAGGATTAGTATAGATGAATACCAACACTTACACATCTCTGATGGAGCGGCGCGTGAGGCGGATACTGCTCGTGTGCAACAACTACGACAGCTTCGCGCTGGAGGAGGACGGACGTATTGACGTGCAGATCGCACAGGAATACGCCGAACTCAACCTCTCCAATCCGCCGTCTATAACTCGCGCGGAGACCACTGATGAAGCGCTGAAATTGATAACCCCTCTCCAACTCTCCCCACGAGGGGAGAGAGTGTCGCATGGCGAACGAAACACAAAGGAAGAGCCTTTCGACCTTATTATTACCGTCTATAGCGCGGGAGGGTTGGATGTGTTTGATTTTGCGGCGGAGAGCAAACGGCTGCTGCCGGATTGTCCGATCGTGCTGCTCTCGTCGTTCAGCAAAGAGGTCTATCGCCGTGTGGAGCAGCAGGACAAGACCAACATCGACTACCTCTTCAACTGGAACAACTCCACCGACCTCATCATCGCTATTATCAAGCTGATAGAGGACCGCATGAACGCCGAGCACGATATTCTCTCCGAGGGCGTGCGGGCAATCCTCCTGGTCGAGGATTCCGTGCGGTATTACTCTACGTATCTGCCGCTGCTGTACAAACTCGTGCTGCAGCAGAACACCATCGCCATCCGCGATGCGCTGAACGAGAAACAGCAGCTTCTGCGCAAGAGAGCGCGGCCGAAAGTGCTGATGGCAACCTGTTATGACGAAGCCATCGAGCTGTACAACCGCTACAAGGAGAATATCATCGGTGTCATCTCCGATGTGGGATTTGTGCTGCACAAAGGCGAACCTTCTTCGGCAGAGAAACTCGATGCAGGCGTGGATTTATGCCGGTTGATCCGGGAAGACAATCCGACGATGCCGTTCCTCATGCAGAGTTCGCAGGAGTCTATCAAATCGGTGGCACGCAAACTCAATGTGGGGTTTGTAGTCAAGAAATCCAAGACGCTGACCCAGGAACTGAGCGCCTATATCGAGCGCGAGTTCGGCTTCGGTGATTTCGTGGCGGTCGATCCGAGGACGGGCAAAGAAATAGGGCGTGCGTCGGATCTGGAGGGCTTTGAACGTATAATATCGTCGATTTCATCGGCTGCTTTCCGCCGCCTGAGCGACAATAACTACCTGAGCAAATGGCTCTTTGCCCGCGGACTTTTCGCCATCGGTCATGAGGTACACAAACTGACCATTCAGGACGATGCGGACATAGAGAACATCCGCCAGACGAATATCCGTCTGATTCATGACTACCGTATCAATCAGGCGTTAGGCGTGGTGGCAAAATACGCGAAGGACACCTATAACGACACCATCTGGTTTGCCCGTTGTGGCGACGGGGCGATGGGCGGCAAGGGCAGGGGACTTGCGTTCCTCAACCACATGCTGCAGAAACACGACCTCTACGACCGCTGGCAGGACGTCCGTGTGCTCGTGCCGCGGACGATGGTTCTCACTACCGACTGGTTTGACCAGTTTATCAACAAGAACGGACTGCAATACGTCATCAACGCGGATTTGACGGACGAGGAACTGCTCTCGGAGTTCGTCTCCGCCTCGCTGCCTTCGGAACTGGTGCATGCCCTGCGCCATTTCATCCGCGTCACACAACGGCCGCTTGCCATCCGTTCGTCCAGCAAGCTGGAGGACAACTACTATCAGCCTTTCGCGGGTGTGTACAGTACCTATATGATCCCGCACACGGAGAACGAAGACCAGCAGCTCCGTCTGCTTACCAAAGCCATCAAATCGGTCTATGCGTCCGTCTATTTCGCCGCCTCGCGCGGATATATCCTCTCTACGGGCAATGTGCCGAGCGAGGAACAGATGGCAATCGTGCTGCAAGAAGTATCCGGTGAAACCGAGGGAAACTACTATTTCCCTGTCATCTCCGGCGTGGCGCGAAGCATCAATTTCTACCCTGTAGGCAAAGAGAAACCCGAAGACGGGATTGTCAAGATCGCTTACGGACTCGGAAAAGCCGTGGTGGATGGCGAACAAGTGCTCCGTTTCTCGCCCAAATACCCGAAGAATGTGATGCAGACTTCGACAGTGGATCTGGCAATGCGGGAGACCCAGCAATCCATGCTGGCACTCTCGCTCAGCCCGGAGAAATTCAAGACTTCCATTGACGATGCCGTCAACCTGGAGCGTATTCCGATACATGACTGCGGACAGTTCGAGAGCCTCAAACTGATTGCCTCGACCTATGACCGCGAGAACATGCGTATCGTCGATTCGTGCTATCCCGACGGACCGCGTATCGTCACTTTTGCGCCGCAACTGAAGTTCAACACCTTCCCGCTGGCAGAGATCATCCGCACGCTGCTCGACATCGCGCAACAGGAAATCAAATGCCCCGTAGAGATTGAGTTTGCGGTCAATCTGGAGCATGAGCCGCAGATCTTCCACGTGCTGCAGATCCGCCCGATTTCATCGGACTCGCTCTCTGCCAAAGTAGAGTGGGAGAGTATCAATGAGACCGGCGCTTTCCTGCGTTCGGGCAGTGCGCTCGGCGTGGGTAAGATAGAAGAAGTGACGGATATCATCTATCTGAAGAAAGAGGCATTCGACGTGCTCCGGACGCGTGAGATGGCGGCTACTCTCCGCGAGTGGAACAACCGCCTGCGTACCGAAGGACGGCAATACCTGCTTATCGGTTACGGCCGCTGGGGTTCGCAGATTCCCACGCTCGGTGTGCCCGTCCAATGGAGTGACATCAGCGAGGCGAAAGCGATAGCCGAGTGCAGTATGGAGAACTTCCGCATCGAACCCTCGCAGGGTTCCCATTTCTTCCAGAACATGACCTCTTTCAATGTCGGCTATATGAATGTGGACCCGTGGGCACGCCCCCTGACGGATGCGTACGACCAGTCCGTCCTCGATGCCCTGCCGGCAGTAGAAGAGACGGAGTTGGTGCGCCATGTGCGGCTGGACAAGGCTCTGGAGATGTACATTGACGGCTTTGAGAACAAAGCTATCGTGAAGGAATGAACTGACGATTGTCAGTACTTTGTCAGGCAATGCCTCCGAAATACCCTCGACAACCACTAAGTATCACTAAGAATCACTAAGAACAACTAACGTTTTATTTTCGAACAGGGCGTTCGAAAAAGACACAAAAATCCTCTTTTTCTTGCATATATCAGAAAAAAGCAGTACCTTTGCAAGTAAAATTGAAATCATACACAGCCTATGGTAACATAATGGTCTAAAAAAGACATAACATACATATAGCGTAATAAGTCGAAGACCTTGAAGAATCAAACGGAAGCAGAAGAAAGCGCACGCTTTTCGTATGTTTACAGGTGTAATTACTCCTTATATTAATTTTATAGAAACCAAGACCTGCGAAGGTGTAAGAGCAGGAATAAACTCACTAATTATTATGAAAAGATTTTATGTAGCACTTCTGTGCATGGCAGGCGTATTATTCTTCAATGCTTGCAACCAGAACAAGCCGACAGGACCGACCGACCACCCCGCCGAGCCGGGCGAGTGGATTACATCTGCCGACCAGATTGATTTGTCCATTATGGACGACAAGGAGAACAAATGCTGGGCCATTGACCTATGGTGCGACGGCACAACCATCAGCCGTCAGTACGAATGGGGCACAGAAGCCCAAGTGGGCGCCATCGCCAAGATGCTTCTCGCCATGGACGAACAGTATGCGGGCGAACATACCAAGAAAGTGATGTACACGGAGGCTGAAGCCAACGACGAATACGCATGCCATGAAAAGGTATGGGAAGGCGCAGAATGCTGGGAAGAGACCATGAGCGCAGGCGGACAATCGGAAACAACTTATGGCTGGATGCCGGAGAAAAACATGCAAGAGCGTCATGATTACTATCAGTCCAAAGGTGTGACGCACAGCTACAAACGTGCAGCTGCCGCTGATGAAGAGGCATGTGATGCGTTGAACGGGGAAGACAATCCGGGCGGCAATCCGGATCAGCCTAAAGACTATAGCAAGTTTGACAACACTACGTACAAATGCTGGCAAGTTATCCAAAGCGCCTATGGCATGGATATTACCAATTATGTTTGGATGACAGAGCGGCAACTGAATGAAGAGTTTGACAAGATGGGTCTCCAATATACTTACTCTGAGGCAGACGCCCAAGACGAAGACGCCTGCAACGAGTTGAAAGAAAACAGCAATCCGACGGAAGGTGAGGAAGCCTGCTGGAAAATCACATCCACCGTCATGGGGCAGACCTCTGTTTCGTATTACTGGGGCACCGAGTCAGGAGCCAAAGCGCAAGTGAACGCGATAAACAGCACGGGTGTCGGAACGGCTTCCTATGAGAAATCAAATGCCGCAGACCCCGATGCCTGCGACGCCCTGAATGCAGAATAAACAGTAAACTTACATTCATACCAAACAATCATCATTATGAAAACAAAAATCTTCTCACTAACGGTTATGCTTGCAGCGAGCATGGCTATGTTCGCCGAAGGCGGTATTCCCGGACAGTTTTCCATCAATGAAAACGGGAAAAAAGTAATTTTCTCTCAAGGCAACCTGCAGTACAACCCTGCAGAGAACATCTGGCGCTTTGCCGAGAAACAGTACGACATGATTGGCGCCGACAATGCCAATATCTCTCCGACCTATAATGGTTACATTGATTTGTTCGGTTGGGGCACGGGCAACAATCCCACTTTGGCTTCTGAGGATGCGGCAGACTATGCTACTTTCACCGACTGGGGCTTTCATCCCATCTCCAACGGCACCAAGACCGCCAATAAATGGCGCACGCTATCCAAGCTGGAATGGGAATATCTGATTGACGACCGTGCCAATGCGGACAAACTCCGTGCCTTGGCAACAGTGAACGGTGTGCATGGCTGTATTCTTCTGCCCGATGCATGGATACTGCCGCAAGGACTGAGTTTTGCAGCCGCTGCGACTACATGGGCGGGCAATGTCTATACAGAAGCCCAATGGCAGCAAATGGAGCAGGCAGGCGCTGTGTTCCTGCCGGCAATGGGTTCGCGTTGGGGTACTAAGTTCAGACCGGTCGCAGCTGACGGATCGAGCAACTATTGGTCAAATACGAAGGATAATGAGAATTCAGCATGGAGTGTGTCTATAACGGATGGATATTCTATTGTTACCTATTGTAATGATATTCAGAACGGAGTGGGCGTTAGGTTGGTGACAGAAGACCTGACGCAAGACGTAGAGAAAGTACAAAGTGACAAGGTACAATGCACAAAGGTTGTTCGCGACGGTCAAGTGCTGCTTTTCCGCGGCGAAAAGACCTTCACGGTTACAGGAACAGAGATAAAATAAAAGTTACCGTCTCATATCCGAGTCGTATGTTTCTCGTATCAAGCAGGTGGCCTCCGGTCATCTGCTTGCATTGTATTTTGAATATTAAAACAGCAAATTGCAAATAAATTTGCATATTTGGATTTTTTGTAGTAACTTTGCACCCAAATTCGTATATGCGCGAAAATAGCAAACAATCTATATGACTTTATTACTCCAGATTATCACACTCATCGGTTCCGTGGCGATGCTGATGTACGGAATGAAGGTGATGAGTGAAGGCCTGCAGAAGATGGCAGGTAGCAAGCTGAGCAACGTGCTCGGCACGATGACTACCAACCGTTTCTCCGGCGTGCTCACCGGTGCGTTCATCACCGCGGCGGTTCAGTCTTCCACGGCTACAACGGTCATGACCGTCAGCTTCGTCTCGGCGGGTATTCTCTCGCTGGCGCAGGCTATCTCGGTCATCATGGGTGCCAACATCGGTACGACGTTCACGGCATGGATCATGGTGCTCGGCGGCGGATCGTTTGATTTGCGATTGGTCGTGTATGCCACTATCGTACTGGCTGTTGCGCTTATCTACACCAAGAAGAACGCCAACCTCGGCGATTTCCTCATCGGTCTGTCGCTCATGCTGCTTGGTCTGACGACCCTGAAAATCAACGCCACCGACATGCATCTGGACGAAATGGCGCCGGTTCGCAATTTCTTTATCGCTACCTCGTCCTGGGGTTACGGAAGCTATTTCCTCTATCTGTTAGTAGGCGGAATACTGACTTTTGCCGTGCAGAGTTCTGCGGCAATCATGGCAATCACGATGACGCTCTGTTCAACCCACGTGCTGCCTGTGGATATGGGTATCGCGCTGGTGCTGGGTGAGAATATCGGTACTACCATTACCTCCAATGTGGTGGCGCTCTCCGCCTCGGTTCAGGCACGCCGTGCCGCCCTTGCGCACCTGGTGTTCAACCTCTTCGGCGTTGTGTGGGTGCTGTGCGTCTTCCGCTGGTTCGTAGGCGGTGTGTGTGAGCTGTGGGGCGTAGATTTCACGCCGGGCGTACCGTCTGATGTGTCGCCGGACAAACTTAATGCAATCCTGGCTACCTTCCACACGGCGTTCAACGTAACGAACACGATGATTCTAATCTGGTTCGTGCCTGTTCTGGAGCGCGTAGTGAGCACCATCATCCCGTCCAAACCGGAACAGAAAGATACGGACAGCCAGCTCAAGTTTATCTCCGGCGGTCTGATGTCTACTTCCGAGCTCTCTATCCTCCAGGCATGGAAAGAGGTGCATGTTTTCGCTCTCCGTGCGCAACGTATGATAGGTATGGTGCATGAGCTCTTCTATGAGAAGGACAACACCCAGTTCACCAAGATTTTCTCACGTATCGAGAAATACGAAGGAATCTGCGACCGTATGGAATACGAGATCGCGCAATACCTCAACCAGGTAGCCGACGGCCGTCTGTCCGACCAGTCCAAGCACGAGGTACACAAGATGCTCCGTATCGTCAGCGAACTGGAGTCCGTGGGCGACGCCAACTACAACCTCTCGCGCTATATCCGCCACAAGCACGACGGCAATATCACCTTTACGGCGGATCAGGAGAAGAACGTGGAGCAGATGATTTATCTCCTCACCGGCGCACAGGCAAAGATGGTGGAAGCACTCGAAAAAGCGAATATCACCCAGGACGAGTTCTTTGAGATGACCAACATGGAGAACGAAATCAATAACTTCCGCGACGAACTCAAGAACCAAAACATGCAATCCATCACCGAGCATGAGTACGACTACACCACCGGTGTCAATTATATGGATATCATCCTTGAGCTTGAGAAGATGGGCGACTACATCATCAATGTGGACGAAGCCATCTACGAGCACAAGCACGACAAATAATTAATCAACCAAAAACAACCAAAAAATGAAAAATAACGTATTAGCAGGCGCATTGGTTGCGCTCGGACTGAGCCTCGCAGGCTTATTCGTCTATTGCGGTATCAGCAAGTTCGCTGACAAAGACCGCGCAGTAACTGTAAAAGGACTGAGTACCCGTGAGGTGGAAGCGGATTACGTAGTATGGCCGCTCTCTTTCGGATGGAACGGCAATGATCTGCCGTCGCTCTATCAGCAAATCGGCAATGTGTCCGAGAAAGTGAAGAAACACTTGCTCGCATTGGGATTCGAAGAGAGCGACCTTCGCCAGGGATCAATCTCGGTGGATAACAACTGGGAAAACTATTACGGCAACAACCGTCCGGAGTACCGCTATACCCTCCGCACTTCCATCATCGTATCTACAGACAAAGTGAAACTGGTCATTGCTTCCCAAGGCAAGGAGGCGGACTTGCTCAAGGAAGGCATCATCGTTTCTTCCAACAAGTGGGATCTCGACTACCAGTACAACGGTCTGCCCGA
The DNA here is from genome assembly GCA_002392745.1 of Bacteroidales bacterium UBA3843. GTDB lineage: Bacteria > Bacteroidota > Bacteroidia > Bacteroidales > Paludibacteraceae > Colicola. Next base: position 49,120 of record DGHR01000012.1, read on the forward strand.
ACTCAAGCCGGCTATGATTGAAGAGGCTACGCAGAACGCCCGCGCCGTAGCGCAGAAGTTCGCTGACGATGCGCAGTGCTCGCTCGGTTCTATCCGTCGCGCCAGCCAGGGTCAGTTCTCTATTGAGAATGACCAATACCAGCCGTGGATCAAACACGTGCGCGTAGTTACCACCGTAGATTATTATCTGGATTAATATCCAGCCGCACGTTGCTTTCGCCTATTATCAAACGATGGGCATTGGCTAACGGCAGAGAATGCGGAGTGTCTATCAGATAAATCCGCAGCGCCATAGATGACGGGTACTTGCTGAAGTACTCGTCATCTGTATAATACCATGAGATGTGTGTTATCTCCGAATTGAATTTCGCAACCGTAAGTGCTTGGCGATGCCAGGCTAAAATGTGTTTGATTTGTTTGGGAACCACCTTGATTCCCGTTTTTCCGTCCGCAAAATGCACCACCGCCACCACACGGCCTTTCGTGAGCACCGCCTGGCTTTGTTCGGACGCGGACAGACGATGCGAGATGGTGATATGACGATGCCCTTCGCGGTTGATACGTGCCATCTCACGGCGGAATAACTGCCCGTGGGTCGAGGTGTCCGTCCATTGATTGACGGCGATGTAGTAATGAATCATCTCATGCAAGATGGTATCTTCTATTATCGGCTCCGGCAAGTCAATCCGCACATTGATGCGGAGAACAAAATCTTCGTTTCTATATCCGCGGAATAGCCCTTGTTTGCGTCTGGTATATGTAACTTTACCCAGAAAACCTTTGGCATGGCTGAGCTTCACGGGAACAGGCGGCAACGAGCCGCCGAAAAACCGCTCGTTGTATTCGTCGAAGCGTGTCTGTATGTACTCAATCGTCGGTTTCATCGTCTATACGGTGCGGTCTCATGAACCCGGCCATCTGTTCGTCACGGGCATCATGACCCTGTATCGCAAAATGAATCTGGTTGCTACCGAACTTGCTATTAATGCCGTCAATGGCTTTCATCAGCCGTTTCTGACGCTTGGTATCTTCAGCCTGATTGGAGGCAAACAGGTCCAACTGTATGCCTGCGGAGTGTTGCAGTTGCCCAAGAATGACACCTGCCTGCTTGTAATAATAGCCTTCACGATAGAGGCGGTCCAGCAAGTGTTCAACGGCATTGATGAGTTGAGCGGAGTCGTCTGTAGCAGTTTGCAGACGCAGAGTGGCATCATTGGAATATTGCGGCAGGTCGTCCCTATGACGATTGGTCGCCAAAAAGACACTTACGGTATGGCACACGGCTTTCTGAGTCCTGAGCCTCCGGGCGGCAGCAGTAGCATAATTACTCAACTCGCGTTTCAGGACCTCGCGACTGGCCGTCATGTGGGCAAACGTGCGGCTATACATGATGGATTTCTGCTTTTCATGGCTGGCGAGCGTGAGTGCAGGCTGGCCATTCAGTTCTTTCCATGTACGCGCAGCCGTAACACCATACAAACGATGTACCCATGCCTCGTTTTTGCGGGCAAAATCCAAGGCGGTATGAATACCTTTCTGCTGAATGTCCTTGACACGTCTTCGACCAATCCCCCATACTTGCTCAACGGGCAGTAAAGAGAGCGCTTTTTCGCGTTTGTCGGATGTCATGATACATATCCCGCGATAACCGCTATATCGCTTGGCAAAATGCGTAGCGGTCTTGGCGAGCGTGTATGTCTCGCCGGCTCCGCAAGATACGGGTATCTGAGTCTCTTCGTAAATCAAGTCTTTCAGTTTTTGCAGGTAGTTTCGCAGCCGGGTGGGGTCGTCGTCCGGCATCTCGCCGAAAAACTCATCTACGCTGTATTGCACGAAATTCAGTACCATCTCGGTCCGTTTGACCACGTCCATTATATGGTGGGAAATCTCGTGATAGAGGTTGTGGTGTACATCAATGACGGTAACGTGGCGGCGGTCAATCAACTCCTTGACCTGAAAAATCGGATTGCCGCGTTTCAGCCCCACCGCCTTTGCTTCCTGATTAAGGGCCAGGATAATACCACCGTTGTTGTCGTTGTTGTTCGCCACGACAACCGGTGTGCCTTTCAGTTCCGGGCGAGAGACCAACTCGCAACTGACAAAGAAATTATTGCAATCGAGATGAACGTACATCAGAACCAGCCTAAACGGCGGATTAGGCGAAGCAGACAGGTCGGAATCAGGAGAATGATAAATGTCAGTATATGCCAGAATACAGCAGGAATCGTGACCTTGCTGCAGCCGTGGAAGAGCGCACGCAGACCACGACGGGCTAATGTCTCCGGCGAAACAATAATCCCCAAGCATTTTCCCAGTTTGGTCATCCAAGGCTTGATATTATACAATCCGGTATCAACGGCACCCGGACTGACGTTGGTCACATATACGCCGTACGGCTTCAACTCGATATGCAGCGAGCGGGTAAAGGCTGCCAGGAACGACTTCGTGCTAGCGTATGTGCCCAATCGCTGTGCAACAATCTTGCTTGTCACAGAGCATACATTCAATATATATCCGTGCTTGCGGAGACGCATATCCTGGCCGAAGAGGTAACACAGCATAGCCGGCGTATACATATGCAGATTGAGAATAAGCGACGTGAAACCCTCGCTGTCATCCAATATATCCCGATCGTGGTAAACGCCCGCATTATTCACCAGCACTTCCACCTCAATCTCCTGCGCTTGGGTGTATTCGTACAATTCCCGCGCGGCTTCCTGACGACTCAGATCCATTACCAGCGATATTACTTCAATAGCAGGGTAGGCAGCACGAATTTCCTGTGCTGCTGTATGAATGCTATCTACATTGCTGACAATCAGCATGTTATAACCACGTACGGCTAACCCTTTGGCAAAGGCAAGACCGATACCAGACGAAGCACCGGTCACCAGGGCAAAATGAGTTCTCATTGTTCTTCTGTAAATGAATTGCGGTGCAAAAGTACAAATATTTTTGGATATACGCAAATTTTATGCTATATTGCGCAGGAATATCCGCCGCCGGATTATTATGCTTGCATAGCACACAGGCGTGATTCTTTCTCCTCTTTACGGTCGTGAAGCCATCCGGTGATAACCAGCAATGTACAGGCGATGACAAAATATGCACCGGACAAAATCCATAGCGTAATGTATTCTGCACGGGTTGTCCATAGTGTCGCTCCCATTGAACTGATATGAATGAAGCCATTGGCACCGGCGGTATACGGGATGATGTATGACAAATAGCGCCACGCATCAGGAATCATCTCTTTCGGCCATGAGATACCGGCCATAAACAGAAATATCAGCGAGCTTGAAATCAGCAATACCATACCGGACTCCCTGTTGCGGATAAACACGCTGATGCACATTGAGAAGAAAATAGTGGATAACAAATAGGGAACAATAAAGCGCAGCAAATCACCTGTGGCACCGATATGCGGCAAATCAAACAAGCGCGGCAGTGCTATCAGCAGAATAGCAGCCAGAGCGTAATAAATAACAAAATATGCAGCTCCGCGGCCGAATATGATACGCAGTGCCGACCAACCGCGCCTGCGCCCCGGAATACGGAACAATTGCTTGTTCTCCTCCCGAGCCGTGCCACCCAGCATACAGATTCCGAAGAATAGTGTCTGGTGCAGAATCAGCACCAATACGGCCGGTATGAGGAATGAACCATACCCGCCGGTAGGCGTAAACAGGGCGGTCTCTGAATAAGGCGCATCCTGTACCAAGGTCCATGCAAACTCCTTATCCATACCCATTTGCTCATATCGGTCCACTTGTATATTGCGCATAGATTCGAGCATCACCTGGTTGCAACTGAGGTAGATGCCTTTCATATACAAGAAGGAAGACATATCGCAGTACAGAGATATATGCGCCTGGCCCAACGGATCCGCCAACTGCGCCGCATAATCATGCGGGAAATAGATGATGCCATGCACCTTCTGGTCACGCATCAAACGTTCCGCTTCTGCCATTGAACTGCAAGAATAAGTCAACCGGATGTCCGGTGCTGCATTCCAGCGATGAAGGAACTCCCGGCTCTCACGCGACTGACTCATATCCACTACAGCAACGGGAATATCCGTAATCTGTTCGCGCCAATAGATACCTTTGTACAGGAACGGATAGGCCAGCGTGGCCACCAGAAATATAACCATCACTCCCGGATCACGGAAGATACGTTTCAATTCGGCGGCAAACACCCAACCTGTTTCCTGGAACTGGAGCCATATATGTCTAAAAACATGTCTCATAACTTACTTCAACGGATAATTCTGATAAACGAGTGCCCTATGCAACCGCGGTGCAACTAACAGCGACAAAAGCATAAAACCGCATAGCGACAAAGCCGGCACCAAACTGTTTAGCGCGGGTGCCCCCATCAAAGCCTCGTTGACATATATCAGGTAATAATGGCGGAGAGGTTCCAGATTGCTGAGCGCCTGTACAGGGGGCAGCATGTTCATAACCGGATAAGTAAACCCGGAAAGCGAGAAACCGAGCATGGCATATAGCGCACCTATAGAGATAGCATCACGCAAAGTGGGCAGACAGCCAATCAGAAAGATTCCCATCGCTTCCATCGCGAAAATGAAGAGCAACAGTCCGAACAGCAACCGCGCATGGCTGCCGTAGACCGGAAAACCGGCAAAACGATAGAGGATAAAATGGCACCCTATTCCCAAGGTAATATATATCAGTGTGTAGGGTATCATTTTGCCTATCATCGCGACAGTATAATTGCCGCCGGCAGCGCGAAGCCACGTGCGAGACGTACGCATCTTCAATTCGTAGCCAATGGCAAAGATTGTAAGCATCAGACAGATCAATCCGAGTATCCCCGGTAGAATAGTGCTGACCAGATAGACCGAGTAGTTGCCCCAAGGATTAGCTATCATATGTCCCTCAATAGTTACCGGCTGGATACGATGCATGATGATATCATCCGGCAGACCCTTTTTGCGTAGCACCTCACGCTGAAAAGCACCGGAGGTCAGATTGACCATCGTCAGCATTTGTTTATAAGCGGTGTTGCCGCCCACAGTGTAGGAATTAGTAACATAGAAATTTACTTTTGGGCGCTTGAATGCCACCAATTCGCTGTAGAAACCTTCCGGGATGACAAATATGCCATATATATAACCTTGCTGCATCGCCTCACGGGCCTCGGAATAAGAGGAGGTTACCAGGCATATATCAACAGAAGGTGTCGCCTGCATCTCATGGCAAAGACGCCGTGAGATACTGGTCTGGTCCATGTCAACAACGGCAACCGGCATCCGTTCGGCTGCTCCGTGACGCATCAGCGTGAGAAAGAAGAATGTGGACATCAACATCACACCGACCGATGCAAACAAATATAACGGCCGTGCAAACATCTGGTGCACCTCACGACGCATCACATGCCATATGTTCCTAAAAATATCTTTCAATTCCCTAAATTTGATTTGTCAAGCAATTGTGCCCCTCCGGGCAAAGAATCCTAATTTTTCATCACCAGCGCTGTCATTCCAGGACGCAGATTGGGAATGGCAGACAAGGGACGGCATTTGACATCAAAGGTGCGTACATCGTAGCCTCCGTTCTGCTTGGTGGAACGCCATGTGGCATAAGTGCCCATTGCCTTGATATGCGTAACGGTCAGTGGATAGTGCGTATCGCCTAAAGCGGGAATGCGCACCTGGATAACACTGCCTACTACAAAATCCGACAACATATCCTCGCGTACAGCAAATGTGAACCATACATCATTCAGGTCTACAATAGCCATCACAGGACTGCCTTGTCCCACCAGTTCGCCCACTTTCGGGAACAGTTCGCTCACCTCGCCGTCGCATGGAGAGAGCAGATAGCGCTCAGCTTCGGCGGCTGCCACTTCTTTCAGTATGGCATCCACACGTGCCACTTGGGCTTCGGCGGCTGCTTTGTCTTCCACGCGCGCCCCTGCCAAAGCCATGTCATATTGGCTTCTGGCAGCACGGACGGTTGCTGCGGCCGCTTTGTACTGTGCCTCCACTTCGTCGCGTTTCTGAGCAGAGACAACACCTTTTTCGTACAGCCGCTGCACACGTTCGTAACTTTTGCGATAGATTTCCTCACCGGCTTTGGCTTTCTGGTATAACTCGTACGCACCCGTAATCTGTTCTTTTTGCGCACCGTTCTTGGCTTTTTGGTTTACAGCTTCTGCCATGTCGCGTGCAGCCAATGCTTGTTCTTTTTTGGCTTCCACTTCCGGCGAATAGATGACCACCAGTGTGTCTCCTTTGTGCACCTGTTCGCCTTCTTCATACAGGTACATCTCTATGCGCCCGGGCACCTTGCCCGATACCCGGTATTCCGCGGCTTCTGATTCTCCCTGAATCAAAGGTTCCTCGGGGCGAAGCGCCAACACGCCTACCAAGGCGACGATTACTACTACTGCCAGCAGGGCTACCAAGCCCAATAGCAGACTTCCTTCTTTCTCTTTGTTCATATTATAGTTGTAAATAAAATCTCAAATCATAGCTTCCCCGTATATTTGCGAAGCATGGTCTCTTGTACCTTGGCTTCCGTCTCTGCATCAACCAGGTCAGTGGCTGCTGCCAGCCATGCCGTCTGTGCCTGCATCAGTTCGGATGACGGAATCATACCGGAGGCAAAGGATTCCTCGGCCATCCGCATTACCTCGGAGGCGTTATTACATGTCAGTTTGGCCAAAGCAATCTTTTGTTGTGCCTCCATAAGGCGTTGGTTGGCCTGCGTGGTTTGCAGCGTGAGCAGTTCACGTGTTTCTTCCGCCTTGAGCGCTGCGGCTTTGGCTGCGTGCTTAGCGGCTTTGTAGCGTAAAATATCATCGGCGTGAGCAATGGGCACATTCACCACTACGCCTGCAGAAAAGAAACCGTGACTTTTCCAATCGCTGCTGATACCATTCTCGGCGTAAGGATTGGTGTATATATATCCTGCTGATGCAACGATGGTAGGTTGCAATCCGGCGGCTGCCATTTTGGCAGTACTCTGCGCGATACGCGTCGCCTCTTCTGCCATTTGTTGCTCTTTGCGGTTAGCGGCAGCCGAAGCGGCATCTATCGTATCGGAGGCCAGGGTAGTCTCGTCCAGACCGGTCTCGTCCAATGTGAATACGGCGTTCAGAGGCATACCGCATAATTGGGCCAAAGCCATGCGAGAGAGGGTCAGACCGTTCTCAGCCTGCAATCTTTTCACTTCCGCTTCGCCGCGTTTGGCACGCACTTTCAGCAGGTCAGACTGAGTGGCTATCCCTTCGTTGGTCAACTCGGTCACGTCGTTTTCCAGTTTGCATAGCAAACGGTAGTAGTTTTCCGCAAGCATATGCTTCTGCTCTACGCTCACCACCCGCCAATAGGCCTCGTCCACCTTGGCAATCACATCATCATGTTTGGTGTCGGCTTCCAGAGCGGCTATATGTTCGGCCGATTGTGCGATATGGTACAACTGCAATAGACGACCTCCGGTCCAAATGGGTTGAGTCACACCAACATGCGCCACCACAACGTGTGTCATATCCACCGTCATAGTGTTGTAGACCTGCTGATAGGCATTGGCAATCTTCTGACCGGCATCGTTCTGCAAATCCACAATAGGTTGCTGAAAGGGTGTACCGGCAGTCAATTCGGACAACCGGCTGAGGGGCGTTTCTGCACCCCAATTGAAATAGGATGTTCCGTCGGGATTGACACCTGCAGTTCCAAAATCAAACTGTGTCTGATTAGCAAGCAGATGCGCCTTCTCCGAGTTCCACATATATGCTCCGTTGGCAGTCACCTTGGGAAACATAGCAGCCAAGGCGGCTTTCCTATTCAACTCAGCAGCTTTGAGTGCTTCTTGGCTGGAACGACTGCTGGCGCCTTTGCTCAGTGCCATGTCGCGGCATGCGGCCAGGGTATATCGTATTGTATCGCCCGCATGGGCATACGCGCAAAGGCCGCAGACTGACAGAATGACAACAATTATTTTGCGATAGTTCATATTTACATTTTTTTTGAAACCGCCGATTCTGTTTCAAAAAGCATGCCAAATACATCATTATATATTCAATATTTCGGTTTATCGCAGAATTGTCATCTTAAATTTGCAAGTGTCAAGAAAATATCGTAATTTTGTCCCCTGAATTAGAAATCATTCATTCTTATGAAACGAACTTACCCGAAATGGACAAGTGTGGCACTCATCGCCGCTATCTATGTGCTCGCCGGAGTAATTGGCTGGCTGGTATTTCACTTTGTGATGCAATTTTTACCCTCCCTTGAGGGGAGGGCATGGGTGGGGGTGTTCCTCTCTGATATAACGGCTACTATTGTGGTCTGGGCGTTTGGGGTGCTCTATGAGAACGTGTCGGTATATGACCCCTATTGGTCGGTTTTCCCGCCTGTGGTTTTTCTGGCATGGGCGTTCTACACGGGTGTCTGGTCGCTGCCGGTTATCTTACTGCTGATAGCTACGTGGTATTGGGGATGGCGGCTGACGCGCAACTGGGCAATCACTTTCAAAGGTATCGCCCATGAAGACTGGCGTTATACCAAATACCGTTCGCTTCATCCCGCCCTTTTCCATCTCATCAATTTCTTCGGGCTCAACATGGTGCCTACGCTGGTGGTTTTTGCTGCCATGCTCCCGGGATTGAAGTTATATGAAACAAGTAATTCTGTCTATACTCTGTCAGGCGAAGCCGGTCTGTATGCAATCCGTGCAGCAGTCCTGATTTTGGGTTTCACGGTATGTATATCTTCGGCTACTATCCAACTCATCGCCGACAAGCAAAGCCATGATTTCCGGGCTGCGAACCCGGGAAAAGTGTGCAATGTGGGTTTATGGAAAAACGGCCGCCATCCGAACTATTTCGGTGAGATTCAGTTCTGGTGGGGAATATGGATTATGTATGCAGCGCTCAACGGCATCGACTGGTATATCCTTGGTCCGATAGCCATGACGGCGCTCTTTCTCGGAATCTCTATTCCGCTCATGGAGCACCGTCAGTTGGCTAACAAACCCGACTACGCCGAATATCGCAAACAGACAAGAATACTGATATAAGAGACTGAGAGAATTATTTGCAGACTTTGTCGAGCCTTTTTCGAACTTTTTTCGAATCTTTTTCGAGCTTTTGTCGAGTCATTCACGGTAGCACTACGTTACCATTGTGAACGTTTTACTACAATTTCTCTACCAGTGTGAGGCCGTTTTTATTGCCCATACTGAAGCCTCCTTCGTAAGTGCCGTTAACGGTCTCGACATGGTCCACGATGAGCACTTCACCTTGTGCTATCGTGCGGCAAGAGAATGTGTCGCCGACTTGCAGTTTGCTGTTGACGGCTTCTGCCACGCGCCATCTGTAGTCGCCCATATAGGTAAGTGTACAGACGCGGTTCGGTAGCCAGGCGATGCGTACCTGCTCGCCTGGCCTGCATTCGTCTGCATGAATGGCGGTGGTGTGTATGAAACCGGATTCCTCTTTGGCTTTGGCGTAGTGTTCCAATATCCGGACAGAGCTTTGCCGGATAGAGGAATAGCCTTTTTTATAGCCCCAGATACGGCTTAACGTATCAGGGCTAAGGCGTTCACCGGCGGCACGCAATATAGCAATACTCAGTTCCCCGAAATCAGCCGGTGTTGCAGGCGTGCGACCGAATCGAACTTCCACTGCCTTTTTCAGTTGGGTAATTGCAATGCTGTTTGTTTGGTAGGATGTTTCCATATCTCAAAAATTTGTGCAAAGATATGAATTTATTTGCATATATCCAAATAATTTTGTATTTTTGCACCGCCAATGGATACTAATTCGTTTACATCGGGTCCCGTTCGTCCGCTCAGTTCGCAAGAATTAGGTGTAGAGCGTCTCACGGATTATGAGTTGCTGTCCGACAGCGGACACAACCTGGTTTACCGTGCGCAGATGAGCGGCAAATGGGTCGTCCTGAAGGCTGCCAAACCGGATGAAGGAGAGCAGACTCGCAACCAACTCCTTTTAGAGCGTGAGTTTGAAATCATGCACCGTCTGGATTCTATCTATGTGGTTCAGACGATAGCCATGGTGGACGACCCGCAGTTAGGCCGCTCCATCCTGATGGAGTTTGTCAACGGGCGTCCGTTAGACCGGTTTGTGGCGGAGAATCCTTCTTCGGCGGAGCGTCGCCGTGTGGCGGACGAACTGATGGAAGCATTGATTTTCCTGCATGAACGTCAGGTGGTGCACGGCGATTTGAAGCCGAGCAATATCCTCATTACCGATTCGGGCAACCATGTCCAACTGATTGATTTCGGGTTTTCGGATAGTGAAGCATTCATCGCTAAGAATATAGGAACATCGCCTTCAATCAGTTCGCCGGAACAACTGTCCACTGATGTTCTAAAACCCGAACGGGACATCTATGCGTTAGGTAAGATACTTGCGCTCCTTTTCCCACATTCATCAATCCATCAATCCATCATTTCATCAATTGTTCGCCGATACACCTCCGTCCGTCAGGTCCGCTCTGCGCTCCATCGTTATTGGCGAATGAGGTGGTTGCTGCCGATGCTCGCTTTTTTTGCTATTGCGGCAGCTTGTTTGATTTGCTTCCGGCCGCAGCAACAAGAGGTTTCCCCTGTTGTCGAGTACCATACGGATACGGTCGTTGTTATACAGCCTGCGCCGCCGGCGGTGGATTCCGTATGGTTGAATGTAAAGAGTAAGGCAGCCGGACGATACAAGGCGCTGTATCGCACCTATGCCGATTCGATTAAGAACATGCCGAAAAAGATTCACAATGATGCCTTAGCTATGACAAATCGCTATGCAAGGCGGATGCTACAAACGCGAGATAAATTTGCGAAGTCCTATCCTCAATATGAGGAACAATTGTATGATCAATACCTTTTTATCTATAGCCGGGACTTCAATGCTTTGCATAACATCCATAAAGATTACCCGTATGTGACCGTCAACCTCTATGGCGATACAACTTTTATTCCAGTGAAGCCGCTTTCCGAGTAAAAAGCAAATAAATTCGGTTTTTCTTGCGCAAATTCTTGTGTAGTTCAAACTTTTGTTGTATCTTTGCAACCGAAAGTCGGCATGAAAATGTGATTCTTATAGAAAAATGTCGGCATGAAAAGGTGATTTGTTTATAAAAAAGTCGGTATAAAAAGGTGTAATTTATTTGTAGTACCTTTGCCGCGGTTTTGATTAAAACGAAAGGATAACAATTATGAAAAAACTATTTTTTGCAATTGCATGCATAGCTTTGGTAGGCTTGACCGGCTGTGAGAAAAAATTAACAAGTGAAGATATCGCCAATCTGGATGTCACCAAGCTGGACAACGTTGAAATAGCCTGTTGGGAGTACTCGATTTCCTGGGTGCAAAATAAAACGACACAGTCTTATGTGGGACGCGTATGGGGCACAGAGCGCGAAGCCGTAGAGGAGCTGCAAGAACTGCTGACTATCTATAAGCGTTCGGGAGAGATTTCCGAAACCAAATACGGCAAAACAGGTGCAAAAGATGAAGAAGCATGTGAACCTACAGGGAAGAAGGATAAATAATCCGATCTTTGAATTATATATAAACCAACAACGCACTCCCGAATGAGAGTGCGTTGTGTTATCCTTACTCCCTTCCTTTTAGGGAAGGGTGGGGTTAGGCTTCTTATTGCTCGTCCTCGACTGCTGCCTGAGCGGCGGCGAGGCGGCGAGGTTTATGCGGGAAGAACAGATGCAGGAGAAGTGGATTTTGTGGTTATGAGACATAACGGTGAACGCGCGTATTACCAAGTAGCCTATACTGCTAATGACGAAAATATACTAAATCGTGAACTTTCGTCATTAAGAAAAATTAAGGACGCCTACCCAAAATATCTTTTGACTACCGACTTTGACAGCGCAAACATTGACGGTATACGTAAAATCAATGTGATAGATTGGTTACTGGGCAGCAAGTCTAACTAAAGTCAAATTATGGCTAATTAGGGCGTAAAGGGTAGAACCTTTGCGCCTTTCTTTTTTTTATTGTACTTTTGCACTGCAAATCGTAATGAGCCGTTCTTTGTCATATTGAGGCCCCGCCGGACTAACGTAGTGCACCAAACGTGCGATATGTAGCAAAAATACAAAAAAATGCAGAATAATTTGTGTATTTCAAACTTTTGTTGTGTCTTTGCAGCGTCTTCTCCAAGAAGACTCCCGCGTCAGCGGACACGGACTACATGTTTGAGAGACTAATAGTCAACAACCTTGTGAGAATCTGGTAAATTTTTAACGGGTAGTAAGTTGGCATATGTTGGTACACGTTTGGTGTACTACTTTTGCTGTATTTACGATTCAGGCAATGCGAGAGCCTCTGTGAAGATACAGCGAGAGTAGTACTTTTTTTGTGCGTATCTGTATCAACCTGTTGCCATTCAGCAATCAATCTGCAATTAATTTGCTGTTAATCCGCAGCTAAACACGAACATATACGATACATATACGATACATTAGTATAGTCTGAGTATAATCAGAGAATACCATCGGAATAGTCTTGGGCTACTCTCGAAATACCCTCGACTCGGTTCTGTCTCGAATCTGTCTCGCCAGTCTGATTTGGACAATATAGATGTAGAAACGACAAATCTAAAAATATAAAGGAGAATGCCGAAAATCCCCACAAAAGAGTAGGCAAAAAACTAATACTAATCATTAAATTATGAAAAAATTATTTTATCAATTAAGTGTTTTGTTGGTAGGTGTACTTTTTGTATCATGTGGAACCCACAAGACGATTGCTTACTCTAAATCCGAGCCTGTGTGTATAGCCAGTGAGTTAGATGGTTCATATACACTACGTGTAGAGGGGCGTGGTCGAAATGCTGGAAGTGCATATGAAGAAGCAGGTAAACAGGCGCTTTATGCGATCCTCTTTTCGGATGTGCGTTGGCCGAATGGTCCTAGAAAAAAAATTGATTCGGTATTTCTTCTGAAGCAACGTGCATACGAACAAAATAAAGCATACTTTGATAATTTTTTTAGAGATGGTGGGGATTATACTCAATATATTTCTATGAAGGAAAAACGAGATCTCTCCAGTATCTATACAAGAACAAATGCACAAACAGTTTGTACTACTACTGTATGTGTGTTTAAATCTCAACTTGAACAACGCCTTATCAGCGATGGTATTTTAAAATAATAAATTAACTAAAACAAACAATCATGAGAAAATTAAACAATGTAATGGGCTTATGTATAGCCCTAATGATGTCTTCAATGGCATTCGCTAAAGGACAGGTAAAATCTACGGTTATTTCTTCGGATTATTCCCGTAACAGCATTTCAAAAATTACGATTCTTTATGGAGATCGATGGGATAACCAAGTCGTGACCGGTGTGGATTCTATTCAAACTGGTGCAAAATTTGATATAAATAACATCAAAACAAAAACCATTCGTCTTAAAGGAGCTTTCCGGACGGCGGAAGAACAACAAGCCCAACTTGCAGCACAACAACCGCAAGAAAAAACAAATGCGTTTAAAGATATGTTCAAGGGTGTAGGTGATGCCTTTAAAGGCTTAGGCAAAGGTGTTGCTGCCAAACCCGACACTTTGACACAACGTCTTCTGACTGAGTATATCAACCAAAACAACATCGGAAAAGAAATTTTTGACTACGTATTAATGGTAGATGGTAATGGAAGATTCCACTATGATCTTATGGTAGAGCGTAGCCGGTGGAATGCTACAGATGCTGATGTGCAATTGGATAATGCATCTCAAGTAAAAACTGTGAACGAAAACGGGCCTGCTCTGTTGGCTAATAGTTACTTAATAGTGTTTGACGCGAAAGAGACCAAGATAGGTGAAACTACCGATAAAAACGGGAATAAGAAGCCCGTTTATATGGCTGATGTAACAGGCTATGTATTCGCGATCGATAGTGCTGAAGAAGTTATAGGTAATATTGTGCACAATATGTGGATTAATGATGGAGAGGAAGCAAGTGTTGTTGCGCAAAAACGCGATTTATATCGAAACGTCCGTATTCCAATGAAATGTATTGCCGCGCAATCTGCTTCTGCCTCTTCCGAAAAGTCTATGGAAAAAGCTATTTCCAGCTCGTATGATGATATTCTCCGAAAACTCGAAAATAAAATATCTGCATGGGAAGTAACAGCTACTCCAGAGGATGTGCGTCCATATATTACGGCAAAGGTTGGAACAAAAGAGGGGTTGAAAAATGGTCAGCGATTCAAAATCTTCAAAAATAAAGGAGATGAGGAAGAAGGTAATCTTCGTACAGTAAAAGTAGGATATGCACGTGCTACTGAGATAAATAATAACAATGAGGTAGCAACAGGCAATACTGGTGTTTCTTCGTTCTATCAAATTTCAGGACGACATCTAAAAGGAACCGAATTCCTTAAACAAAGCAATGACATTCGGTTAGGGGTAAGCCTTGATTATAATTACAATGGACTGGGCATGGGAGCTAACAATAAGATATTCGGTGCATACTCTATGGTAGATCTTACTATAGATTATCTTGCTTATATCCATAAATGTGGTATCAGCCATTATGCTCGCCTCAATGTCGGCTATGATATCAATACCGCCAAACAATTAGAAGAGGGTGCTAATGAGAATGGCACTGCTTGGTATACGTATGCAGATGGAAAATATGCAGGACAAGCAATTTTTGGGAAGGGAGTTTCTTATGTTAATGTGGCTGTCGGATATGCTTGCGGTTTGAAAGTAAAACAAGTAATGGAGTTTCAACCATTTATCAATGTTGGATTAGATATTATTGTTCCTCATGGTTTTGATAATAGTGTATTGACAAATTTATCAACGGCTGTACTTGGAGAGACTATCAATTTTACGGATAAAACAGCTAAGCAGACTTTCGGATTGTTTATTGATCCCGGTATGCGAATCGTGTTCAATTGCGGTTATCCTTTCCAGTTATTTATTCAGGCAAACTACTCTGTAGGCATTATGCAATGGAATGCATACAAAGTGCTTAACGAGTATGCTAAGCAGTGTGGCTATGGTCATGGTATGGGACTTGGCGCTGCTGCAGGTGTAAAATGGACATTCTAATAATCAACAGGA
>DGHR01000012.1:64276-68764 GCA_002392745.1 Bacteroidales bacterium UBA3843
AATTGTATAATAGTATGAAAAGAATCATTTCAGTATTATTGGCTTCACTCATTGTAATGCCAATTTTTGCAGCTAAAATTAAACACGCTGTGGTTTTTGAAGACCCAGAAGCGTATTCTTGTGTATTCATCAACGTTGCAACAGCAGGTACAAAAAACGTGAAAGTATCTGGTGTCGGAAAGAAAAAAGATGCTGCTATCGAGAGAGCAGGTATGAATGCAATCCATGCAGCAATATTTCAAGGAATTCCTGGGGGAAATAATGGTCAACCAACCCCTGCTCTTTATCCGTCTACTCAACCGTCTGCAGATCATATGCAGTATTTTGATGATTTCTTTAATAGCGGACAATATACTAATTATCTCACTCAAGTAACAAATCCTTCAGGAAAAGATATGAGTGAAGTTAAGGGAGGTATAAAAGTTAAAGTAGAGATTCAAGTGCAGTTTGATAAACTTAGAAATGACCTTGTTGCAGCAGGTATTATTAAGGGAGTTGCTGATGCCATCGAAGGTGCTCAAAAACCTATAATTATGATTTTCCCTGATGCGGATTGGTGCAAAGCAAATCATTATGTTATGAATGATGATTCTGAAACAGTTGATTACAATAAAGCACTTGCTGATGTTAACATGAAAGATCTTATCAACGAGTTTACTAACTTTATGGCAAATGTGGCCAAATACGAAGTAGAAGACTTAGCAGCGGTGTTGAAAGACTATAGAGGCGAAAAGGCATGGGATGCCGCTGATGAGATTGACGATGGAGAAGGTTCTGCAGGAGGCGTTCGAGAAATGCTGGCTTCAGCAGCAAGTGCTGATTTTGAGATTGAATTCTATCCGGAGACGCGCTTCGATGCGGGCAAACAATATGTTGTATTCCGTATCAAAGCAACTGATGTTAGTACTAGCAAATCTTTCTACGCCATTTCGGCACAAGGAACTGCAACCTATGGTAGTGGACAAATGGTAAACCAACTCAAGGAGGCCATTCTTAGTGTAAAAGATGAATTCTTAGGAGCATTACAGCAAAAATTTGCTAAAATGGGAGAGCAAGGTCGAGAAGTTCGAATCACCTTAAAGCGCAAAGAAAGTTGTCCGATTAACTTTGCTAAACGTTACGATGGCGCACCTCTCTCTGAATATATAGAGGATTGGATTCAAGCAAAAGTACAAACTTCAGGATTTACTGCGGGAAAGAACACTGCCAACAAACTAAGTTATAAGCAGATTTTTATTCCTTTATATAAAGAGAAAAAGAATCGTATAACTAAGCAAGTTGAGAGAAGAGCGCAAAGTGCTGCTGATTTCGCCACGGAACTTGCAGATTTTATTACAGAGACAACAGGACAACCTTGCCGAGTAGATGGACGAAGTATGGGACATGCAGTCATTACACTTGGACAGGATGACTCGCTTTCAGAAGACGAATAACAAATAAATACTTTCTTTATGAAAAAATGTATTATACTGGTCATTGCTTGTCTTATGGCAAGCATAACCTTTGCGCAAGAACAAATTCAAACCATGGATGATGCTGCGCGTATAGCGCTATCTGCATACATGGATCCTTCTTCCTCTATTCCAAATAATGCGAAGAAGACACTAAAAGATCGTATGCAGAAGATTATCACAAAGAATGGTATGGGGTCTGCCAAGAATACTCGGTTTATTATGACAGCTAACGTCCGTGAACTCAACTTGGAAAAAAGTGAGACGGCTCCGGTTATTTACATTTATAATTTAGAGGTAAACCTCTACATCGGAGATGGAATAGACGGGACTTTATTTTCTAGTTGTTCATTAGAAGTAAAAGCAGCCGGGGATTCAAAAGACAAAGCCTATATGGCTGCTTTAAAGAAGATCAAAGCATCTGACTCCCAGTATCAGATATTTATTAATGAAGGGAAAAAGAAAATTGTGGATTATTATACCGCGAAGTGTGACTTTATCATAACTCAAGCTCAAACCAAAGCAAAGAACCAAGATTTTGATGCCGCCATTGCAGAATTGATGCAAGTTCCCGATGTGTGCAAAGAGTGCTATGATAAATGTATGGCAGCAGCTCAACCTATCTATCAAGAGAAGATTAATCAAGAAGGAGCAAAGTTATTAGCCGAGGCTCGTGGTGTATGGTCTGCAGGACAAGATGTAGCTGCAGCAGAAGCGGCAGCAGCTATCTTGGCGCAGGTCAATCCTCAATCTTCCGCTTTCGCTGGAGCAGAATCGTTAAATGCTGAAATGGCTAAACGAGTAAAGGAACTCGACAAACGTGAGTGGGATTTTATGCTCAAACAGCAACAAGATGAGGTCGACCTTGAGAAAGCTTCTATAAAAGCAATCCGCGATATCGGTGTAGCATATGGAGAGAATCAACAACCCACAACATATAATGTTGTCTGGTGGTAATTTAGACATGTGATTATTCAATATGTTGTAAAGGATAAACGAAAGAGCAGGCGGGCAAATTGTCCGTCTGCTTGCGTTATAAGGAATCTTAATAATCGGAAACTTTTGAGGTCTGAAAAGAAGCGATTTTCGGGATTCTATCGTCTCGTATGCGAGTCGTATGCCTCTCGAATGCCGGTAGTAAGCCTGCCGTGCCTGGCAGAATCTTAATAATCGGAAATAATTACGCCTATATAAACCAACAACGCACTCTCATTCGGGAGTGCGTTGTTATTTGGCGGTCGCGGCTACCCTGTACGCCGCTACCCTATAGCCTGTCGGCTGCGTGACCGCAAGGGTCGCGCCATTCAATGCTCACGCTTTAACCTCGGAGTGGGGACTCCTCGGGCGTTTCGCTCGTAGTGCCATTCAAGGCACTACTTCTTAGCCAAAGGCACGATTATTGCTCGTCCTCGACGGCGGCTTGAGCTGCTGCCAGACGTGCGATAGGTACGCGGAACGGTGAGCAGGAAGCGTAGTTCATGCCGACACGGGCACAGAACTTAACGGACGAAGGCTCGCCGCCGTGCTCGCCGCAGATACCGGTACGGAGTCCCGGACGAACGGCACGACCTTTCTCTACCGCCATCTTGATCAACTGACCTACACCGTTCTGGTCAAGAACCTGGAACGGATCGACTTTTAGAATCTTCTTCTCCAGATAAGCCGGCAGGAACGAAGCGATATCGTCGCGGCTGTAACCGAAAGTCATCTGGGTCAGGTCGTTGGTACCGAAGGAGAAGTACTGCGCCTCGGTAGCGATGCGGTCTGCAGTCAGGGCTGCACGCGGAATCTCAATCATTGTACCGATCTCGAACTCTACCTCTACGCCGTACTCTGCGAATACCTCTTTCGCTACGCGCTGGATAATCTCTTTCTGCTGTTTGAGCTCATAGAGAATACCGATCAGCGGCACCATGATCTCCGGCATCGGGTTCTTGCCCTCCTTCTTCAGTTCGCAAGCGGCGGAGAGGATAGCGCGTGTCTGCATAGCGGTGATCTCCGGGAAGGTGATACCCAGACGGCAACCACGGTGACCGAGCATCGGGTTGTTCTCTGCGAGTTGTGCTACACGGGTCTGGATCTCCTCAACGGAAACGCCCATCTCTTTCGCCATCTGCTCTTGTCCCTTCAGATCATGCGGAACGAACTCGTGCAAAGGCGGGTCGAGCAGACGGATGTTCACAGGCAGGCCGTCCATAGCGTCCAAGATACCTTTGAAGTCTGCCTTTTGGTACGGCAGCAGTTTAGCCAGCGCTTTCTCGCGTCCTGCGCTGTCCTTAGCCAGAATCATCTCACGCATAGCAATGATCTTCTGGTCGTCGAAGAACATATGCTCGGTACGTGTCAGACCGATACCCTTAGCGCCGAAAGCACGTGCCACAGCAGCATCGTGCGGCGTGTCGGCGTTGGTACGAACCTGAAGGTGTGTATATTTGTCGCAGAGGTCCATGAGTGCCTTGAAGTCACCGCTGAGCTCAGCAGCCTTGGTCGGAATCTCACCTGCGTAAACCTGTCCGGTAGAACCGTTGAGCGAGATATAATCGCCCTCTTTGTAGGTCACGCCCTCAATCTTAACGGTCTTGGCTTTGTAGTCCACTTGGATAGCACCTGCGCCGGAAACGCAGCACTTACCCATACCGCGGGCAACAACAGCTGCGTGGCTGGTCATACCGCCACGAGCGGTGAGGATACCCTCTGCTGCAGACATACCTGCGAGGTCCTCAGGGCTGGTCTCGATACGAACCATGATGACTTTGTGTCCGTTCTGGTGCCACTCCTGTGCGTCGTCCGCGTGGAAGACAATCTGTCCGCACGCAGCGCCCGGAGAAGCAGGCAGACCCTGGGTGATGACTTTCGCTTTCTTGAGCGCGTCCTTGTCGAAGACAGGGTGGAGCAGCTCATCCAGTTTCTGCGGCTCGCAGCGCATGATAGCCTCTTTCTCGCTGATGACGCCCTCGCGTACGAGGTCCATAGCAATCTTCACCATGGCAGTACCGGTACGCTTGCCGTTACGGGTCTGGAGGAACCAGAGTTTGCC
>DGHR01000012.1:68842-69588 GCA_002392745.1 Bacteroidales bacterium UBA3843
TCCTGCATGTCGCGGTAGTGGTCCTCGAGTTTCTGCTGGATGGTGTTGAGTTCGGCATAGAGCTCCGGCATAGCCTCTTCCATAGACGGATATTTGCTTGCACGCTCTTCCTCGCTGATACCTTGGAGCGCTGCCCAACGGCGGCTGCCCTCCAGCGTGATCTGCTGCGGAGTACGGATACCTGCTACCACGTCCTCGCCCTGTGCGTTTACAAGGTACTCACCGTTGAAGAGGTTCTCGCCCGTTGCGGCGTCACGGCTGAAGCAAACACCGGTAGCGGAGGTCTCGCCCATGTTACCGAATACCATAGCCATTACGGAAACAGCGGTTCCCCACTCGTCAGGAATTCCCTCCATCTTACGGTAGAGGATAGCACGCTCGTTCATCCAGCTGCGGAATACGGCGCAGATAGCGCCCCAGAGCTGCTCGATAGGATCGTCCGGGAAATCCTTGCCGGTCTGCTCTTTGATAGCGGTCTTGAAACGCGCTACGAGGAGCTTCAACTCATCCACGTTGAGGTCCTTGTCCAGCTTGATGCCGCGGATCTCTTTCACCTCGTCGATGATCTTCTCGAACGGGTCGATATCGGTCTTGTTCACCGGCTTCATACCCAGTACGACATCGCCGTACATCTGTACGAAACGGCGGTAGGAGTCATAAACGAAGTGGGGGTTGTTGGTCTTAGCCACCATGCCCTCAGCTACGGTATCGTTCAGACCGAGGTTGAGGATGGTATCCATCATACC
>DGHR01000012.1:69635-162312 GCA_002392745.1 Bacteroidales bacterium UBA3843
GTATCCATCATACCCGGCATAGACGCGCGTGCGCCCGAACGTACAGAAACAAGGAGCGGGTTCTTCGGATCACCGAACTTGCAGTTCATCAACTCCTCTACGTGCTTTACGGCAGCCTCTACCTCAGCGGTCAGTTCTTCTACAATCTTCTCCTGACCAACCTGGTAGTACTCGTTGCAGACCTCGGTGGTGATGGTGAATCCGGGAGGAACGGGCACGCCCACAAGGTTCATCTCCGCGCAGTTAGCACCCTTGCCGCCCAGCAGCTCACGCATTTGCGCATTACCCTCGGCTTTACCGTTACCGAAGGTGTAAACTCTTTTCTTTTTGTCCATTTGGTTTAAAGTATTAATAGTGTTAGATATTGAACATTTTTTTAAGGTAACTTATCAAAATCACGGGATAATATACTTGTGTATATTATAGGGTGGGTGGGATACGATATTGGTCCGATGCGCCTCCAAAACGTCCACGAAGCGTCTCTATAAAGCATTCTTTGCGGCTCCCGGTTATTTTGAACAAGAGAATAACGCAAGCCTATTTGCAAAGAAAGCAACACAACGCTAATTCGTCTGCAAAATTACTAAAAAATTATGACATACGCAAATAAACGTGCAATTTTCTTAAAACTGAACCTATATTATATGTTTTACAACATAAATGATTTCAAAATGAACGTAAATATTTGCATATACCGTTCAAAAGATGTATCTTTGCAGGTTGAATACGCACCAACTAAATTTACCAACCATAAAAACACAATTTCCTATGAGTGATTTAACGACACTGATGTACATCGTATTGGGTGCATCTGTCTTAGCGCTCGGTTTTGCCTATTATTTCTACCGCTCGATGCTTGGGAAGGATGAGGGAACCGAGTTGATGAAGACCATCGCTTCGCATGTTCGCAAGGGCGCGATGGCGTATTTGAAACAACAGTACAAAGTGGTGACAATCGTATTTGTTGTTCTGGCAGTGATTTTTGCCGTGATGGCTTATTTCAACCTGCAGAACGGCATAGTATGGTTCGCCTTTCTGACAGGTGGTTTCTTCTCCGGTCTGGCGGGGTTCTTCGGCATGAAGACCGCTACCTACGCCTCTGCCCGTACCGCTAATGCGGCGCGTCAGAGCCTGAACGCCGGTCTGCAAGTGGCATTCCGTAGCGGTGCTGTAATGGGTTTGACGGTAGTGGGGCTGGCATTGCTGGACATCGCCGGATGGTTTCTGGTGCTGCAGAAGACAGGTCTCCTTGCGCTCGTGGGCGCGGATGCGGACCTTATTACTATCACTACCACGATGCTTACCTTCGGAATGGGAGCATCCACCCAGGCGCTCTTTGCACGTGTGGGCGGCGGTATTTACACGAAAGCCGCAGACGTAGGTGCCGACCTGGTGGGCAAGACCGAATACAACATACCTGAGGACGACCCTCGCAACCCGGCCACCATTGCCGATAACGTGGGCGATAACGTGGGTGACGTAGCCGGCATGGGTGCCGACCTGTATGAAAGCTACGCCGGTTCCATCCTCGCCACCATGGCTCTTGGAGCATCCGCATTCGCCACATCGGCTGTCGAAGGCATGCAGTTGAAGGCGGTATTGGCGCCTTCACTCATTGCTGCCTGCGGTGTTTTGCTAAGTATCATCGGTATCTATCTGGTGAAGACCAAAGAGGGTGCCGGAATGAAAGAGCTGCTGCGCGCGCTGAGTATCGGCACGAACACGGCGGCTTGTCTAATAGCCGTTGCCACGTTCGGTATTTTTGCCTGGCTGTTTGGCACAGAGACCAACCAATGGTGGCAGGTATCACTGTCGGTAGTAGTAGGACTGCTGGCCGGCGTGATTATCGGTCAGAGCACGGAATACTATACCTCGCAAAGCTACAAACCGACGCAGAAAGTGAGCGAGAGCTCGCAGACAGGCCCTGCCACCGTTATTATCAGCGGACTCGGATTAGGAATGCTGTCAACGGCAGTACCCGTAATCACTGTCGGTGTGGCGATTATCCTGGCCTATCTCTGCGCGAACGGATTCCATGTGGAATTCAGTGCGGAGAACCTCTCGATGGGTCTTTACGGAATAGGCATCGCCGCTGTAGGAATGCTCTCTACGCTCGGAATCACGTTGGCCACCGACGCATACGGACCTATAGCCGATAACGCCGGAGGAAATGCCGAGATGAGCGGATTGCCCGCCGAAGTGCGTCAACGCACGGACGCGTTGGATGCGCTCGGAAACACCACTGCCGCGACCGGTAAAGGATTTGCTATCGGTTCCGCCGCACTGACTGCACTCGCGCTTCTCGCTTCGTATGTAGAGGAAATCAAGATTGCGCTGATTCGCACCGGCGAGGCATTGCCAAACGGCGTAGCGGCCGCCCAAGCAACCCTCGTAGATTTCATGGATGCGTACAACGTGAATCTCATGAACCCGATTGTACTGGTAGGTATATTCATCGGCTCGATGATGGCGTTCCTGTTCTGCGGACTGACTATGAACGCAGTAGGCCGCGCCGCGCAGAAGATGGTAGAAGAAGTACGTCGCCAATTCCAGACTATCAAAGGCATCCTGGAAGGCAAAGCCGATCCGGATTACGCCCGCTGTGTAGCAATCTCTACAAGGGGTGCGCAACGCGAGATGCTGCTGCCATCTATTCTGGCGATAATCGTACCGATTATCACGGGTCTTGTGCTCGGTGTAGCCGGTGTATTAGGTCTGCTGATAGGCGGTCTGGCAACCGGATTTGTACTGGCAGTCTTCATGGCCAATGCAGGCGGTGCTTGGGACAATGCCAAGAAATATGTGGAGGAAGGCCATTTCGGCGGCAAAGGAAGTGACTGCCACAAGGCTACCGTAGTCGGTGACACAGTGGGTGACCCCTTCAAGGACACATCGGGTCCGTCGCTGAATATCCTGATTAAGCTGATGTCGATGGTCAGCATTGTAATGGCCGGTCTGACAGTGACCTACCATTTGCTCTAATGCTTCATCGCAATCCTATTAAAAACGGCCGCTCCGAAAGGGCGGTCGTTTTGTGAGTTTGGTCTGTACGTATCCAGCAGGCCAATCAGCGAATAAAATGCATCGGTTGCCAAGGCTCACGCTCGGGCAGGGCAGGGGAATTCTCTCCACGTAGTCCACGAAGCATCCATGCGAGGTTGTGCGCCAGTGTGCGCATGGTCTGCATGCCCTCAGTGTCCAGCGCTGCCTGCCTCGGTTCGCGGCCGTACGCAATATTCCAGTATTGCGAGGTAGCCAGCGGCATATTCATCATCTGCAGCGGCATCTGCAGCGCCTCAAAGGCGGCAGTGGCTCCTCCTCTCCGGCAGATGGTGACAACCGCCGCCGGTTTGTTCTGCAACTGCGCACCATTGCTAAAAAACGCCCGCTGCATGACGGAGAGCAAAGCGCCGTTGGGCTGACCGTAATAGACTGGGGAACCGAACACAAAACCGTCCGATTCGGCAAATTTAGCCGATATACGGTTGCAAACATCGTCGTCAAACACACACTGACCGTTACCTTTGGTCTTGCAAACGCCGCAGGCTATGCATCCACGAACGGGATTGTTGCCAATCCATACAATTTCAGTGTCTATACCTTCCGTTTGGAGCGTTCCGGCAATCTCGTTTAGTGCCGTAAAGGTGTTGCCGCTTTTGTGCGGACTACCATTAATCAGGAGAACTTTCATATTATATCAATACTATTACAGCCCGTTTGACAGGGCTTGATAAAACTTGTTCAAATCCTTTTCCCCAGCGGCGGAGAAAGAGGCTAGTGTGTACCCATTGCCAGGCATATCAACCCGGCCATGATTCCCAGCATACACAGGACTTTTTTCCAAGGGTCCTTTTCTTTCAAGAACAACAAGCCGTAGCCGAAACCGATAATCGCTCCTCCGCGGCGGATAGTGCTTACTACGGCAATCAGCGATTCCGGGTCCTGCAACGCCAACATATACACATTGTCGCTAATGACGAGAAAAACCGATATCAGCGGAATAGCAAGCAGCGACAAGCTATTTCCGGAACTCCTGAACACGGGACGGGTGGAGTGTAGACGATGGTGAATAGCACACAAGGCAGTCATCATAACCGCCTGGTAAAGCGTGTAATAGACCTGTACCGCGTTATGGTCGAACTGCCGCATCATATATTTGTCGTACAAGCCGGAACACGATCCAATCAAAATAGCCAATGCCAGGAATACATAATACCGCCTATCGGCCCGGCTCTGTGTATGGAAACCGGATGTCTTGAGAGAGAAAACGAAGATACTGCCGATTGCCAGCGTCACACCCACCCATTGCCATAGGTTGAGGCGCTCGCCGAAGAGCGCCATCGCACCTAACAACGTCCACATAGGACGAGTGGCCTGCCAAGGGCTCACGACCGAGATAGGCAAATGCTTGAGCGAGAAATAGGCGCAGACCCAACTGCTCAGGACGATAACCGATTTGACAACCGTCAACAGGTGCCCGCGCCAACTCATTGCAGGCACATAGAACGGAGTGGCTTGCATCCACTCCGGCGCTATCCGTGATAACAAGAGCGGGACAATCAATATTCCGGACGAGATAAGCACACTCGCCGTCAGTACATCCACCACGCTGTTATCGCGCAGAGCAATCTTCTTGCTGATATCATAGAACCCCAGACAAAAGGCTGAGACAAAGGCTAGCAGAACCCACATACAGCAATCAACAGATTAGAATAGTTTGAGCTGTTTTTGCTCGAAAATCTTATAGCCCACCTCGCAGTTGATACACTCGTGGTGCTGGCAATAATTTTGGTACAGGTGCAACAGGGCCTGGGTGTCAGCAGCCGTCTTTGCCTCTTGACCCAGCAGCCGCCATAAGCGGATAATACTATTGTCCTCTGCACCGATTTGTTGCATCAACGCCATGATTTCCTCCGCCTGTCCCGTATATTGCAGTCCGGAGCCCTTCCGGTGATGCATGGCATACGCGTATTTATAGGGAATAACGGTGTTGATGAGCAGTATCTCTATCGAGGCCCGTCCTAACGGAGCCACTGCACCCGGCTGCAGCGTAAAGAGCTCCACCAATTCGTTGAGGCTGTTGCGCTCGAGTATCCCGGACAGCAGGAACTCGGATTGGTATAGTAATTGGGCAAATTGCCGGATACGCAGCTCCGGGCTGTTCTGAGGCCGTATGCGCGCATGTTTCCATATCCCGGCATCCAACGGGGTAAGAGAGAACTTGGCTTGCAAGAAGGTGTATTCTTTATAAAGCGGGTCCTGAGGCTGCAACAAGCCGGATTGACCGAGCAGGATAGCAGTGAGCTGTGTCAGGCTATTGCGGTGTTTTTGCAAACACGAGAGCGGTGTGGTGATAGCCAGTTGCTCGAACGGAACACTATTGGTGTGGAAACCGAAATTGCGTGCCAGCGATATATATAAGGCATGTTCCCAACTATTGTGAGTGATGTCCAGCAATCTGCTGATGGATTCCCGTTTGCATTCCAATCGTTTGCGTAGCAGCGTATTGCGCCATCCTTGACTCAACAGTCCCGGCTCATGCAGCAGTTGTTCTGCACAACCAATGCGGTTCCGGGCACTATCCATTTGTTGCGCTTGCGCTAACAGACCGGAGACATAATCCCGGTCCGTCGGGTATTGCAGTTCGCATTGCGGCACCACATCCCCCTGCGAGTTATAAACCACCTTGTCAGCCTTACGCACTACATGCAAAATAATGTTATCGTAGGCTTTGTCCAGATGGTGGCGATGACGATACCAATCAGATGAGGCGACGTGTATCTCAATATTTCCCACCCATTCGCGTCCGTCGATAACAATCCGTGCATGGCTGTAATCCGGCCCTGCATCGCGGTTGTGCTCTCCTACGGAGAGAATCTCCACAGGCTTGCCGTCTGTGGTCTGCTGGGCATAGCCGGCCCACAAGCAATGCTCCCATATATAATGCAGAAGTATCTCCGGCATCGTTACTTGTACAGGAACCTTTTGATGGATTTCTTCGGGGTTTTCTCAAACGGTTTCTCCTGGACTTCGATATTCGACACCTTGCTGTAGGAAGGAATCAGGTTATTCAGTTTTTCCAAATTCTCCTTCATGATTTTCTCTATCTCCTCCAGCGTCATTCGTTTGGTCAGTGTCTCGTCTGGGAATACCAGCGCAACCAGTTTTCCTTCACGTTCGATGACAAGCGATTCGCTTACCGCCTCCTGGTTGTTCAGCTTATCCTCAATCTCTTCGGGATAGATATTCTGTCCACTCGCACCCAGAATCATCGTTTTAGAGCGACCTTTGATAAAGATGTTCTGCTTTTTATCCATACATCCCAAATCACCGGTACGCATCCAACCGTCTTCGGTAAACACGGCACTGGTCGCTTCGGGATTTTTGTAATAACCGAGCATCACGTTCTCGCCCTTCACTTCTATCTCGCCAATGCCTTCCGCATTCGGTTCGGCAATGCGAACCTGCATATTCATTACAGGCACGCCTCCGGAACGGGCTTTGAAGTATTTAGGCGGGTTGCCGCCAATCAGCGGCCCGCACTCCGTCATACCATAGCCGATAGAGAGCGGGAAATGGATATCCATCAGGCATTTTTCCACAATCGGATTCATTGCCGCACCGCCGCATATGAAATATCGCAACTGTCCTCCGAAAGCGCTCTTTAATGCTGATTTGACACGGCTTTTGATAATGCTGCCTATGCCCGGGATATGCCACAATGTGCGGATGGCCCATTTGCTGAGTGTCGGGTCCAGATTCTTCTTGTAAATCTTCTCTATTACCAGCGGCACTGTAACCACCAAGTAGGGTTGCACGTCTTTGAGCGCTTTGAGCAATATACTCGGAGTAGGAGATTTGGTCAGGAAATAGATATGTGTACCCGAACAGAGAGGGTAGAGCAACTCGCACACCTGGCCGAACATATGCGCTAACGGCAACATCGAGACCAAGCGCTGCCCTGGGTCAACGGGAAGCATTTTCATACCGACCTCCACATTATTGCTCAACGAGCGTCCGTTGAGCATAACGCCCTTGGGCGAACCGGTGGAACCACTGGTATAATTAATCAAAGCCAAAGCGTCCGGATTGGCAGAGAAATAGACATCCTCCGGTTCTATTCCATGCGGGAACTTAGCGCGGAAGGCAGCATTCAGCGCCTTCTCGTCAGGAATATTTACAGCATCGTATTCGTTCTTCTCATCCGCTTTCCGGCAATAGAGAGGACGCCAGTCCTCCAGCGACAAGACCGCTTTCATACGTGATGGCAACTTCTGTTCCTGCAACTCCTTCCATACATACGGGCCCACAAACAACAGCTCGGAATCGGAGTGCTCCAGCAGATGGCAGATGTCTTCTGCTTTGAAGTCCTGCAAAATGCTCACGCATACGCCCTCATAGGAAGCAATAGCCAGGTAGGCGATGGCCCAATTGGCACAGTTACGGCCAGCTAACGCAATCTTGTCGCCTTTTTTTACTCCCAGGCTCTCAAACAACGTGTGCAGGCGCAACATCTCTGTCGCTAATTCACCAAAAGTGTACTCGTGATTCTCACCGTAATCGGTCAAAGCGGGGTCGCTCCATTGGTGAGACATCACTTCGGTCAGGTACTGTAGATAATGTTTCTGCATAGTGGTATGTGATTTTGCGTTGCAAAATTACAATAATTTTTTGATATACACAAGATTTTTTGGAAATAAATGCTTATTTATTTCCCCAATACGCAAAAAAACAAGCGCGTAGCCTCCCGGTTACGCGCAAGCTTTGATTCCCGAAGGAATCCATCTACTTACTCACTTAATTATTTACAGAACACTACGATGCTCCCACCGTAGTGTGGGGTGCGTTATTGATACAAATAACGCTTGATTGAGCGCTTTGGAGTCTTTTCAAACTCCTGAGCAACTAATTCTATAGAGCTAATCTGGCTGTATTGCGGCAGATCCTTGTTGACAGCAACACGGTTCTCTTCCATCATAGCGGTCAGACTCTTTGTTCCCAGCAGTTTCTTGCCATCAGCGGAGGTATCGGGGTATACCAATGCCACCAGTTTATGGTCTCGGTCTACAACAATAGACTCTACTACACACGGCATCGAATTCAACTTGTCTTCCAGTTCCTCGGGATAGATATTCTGTCCGCTCGGACCGAGTATCATATTCTTGCTACGGCCGTGGATAAAGATATTTCCTTCCTTGTCAAGTACGCCCAGGTCACCGGTACGCATCCAACCATCCTCGGTGAATACCGCCTTGGTTGCCTCTTCGTTCTTGTAATATCCCATCATCACGTTAATACCCTTGACTTGTATCTCTCCGTCTTTACCGGTCGGGTCTTCGCTATCAATGCGCACATGGCACTGCGGCAGGTCCTTGCCGCAACTATGGAACTTATATGCCCACCAGTCCTCATAACTAATCAGCGGTGCGCACTCGGTCATACCATAGCCTACACAGTACTGGTATTTGATATCATGGAGTACTTGTTCCACTTCTCCGTTCAATGCGGCTCCTCCAATAATCAAATAACGCAACTTACCGCCAAAAGTCTTGTCCAGACCTTCTTTCACTTTTCTGCGGATAACGCGGTTGATACCGGGAGTCTTCCATAGAATCTTCATCATCGGGCTGCTAATCTTGGGCAGAACACCTTTCTTTACAATCTTCTCGATGACCAAAGGCACCGTTAAAATCATAAAGGGTTTAACCTGCGCAAACGCCTTCATCAAAACCGTAGGCGTAGGAGCCTGAGTCAGGAAGTATACCTCTGCGCCCTCACATACCTGATAGAGGAACTCGAACATCAATCCAAACATGTGTGCGATAGGCAGCATAGAGAGCACCCGGTCTCCCGGTTTATGAGGAATACGAATGCTGGCGAACTCTACGTTTCCGCTCAAGTTCAGATGGCTCAACATAACACCTTTCGGATTACCCGTCGAACCGCTGGTATAGTTAATAACCGCCAAGTCTGCATGGTTGTCAGTAGGCAAGTTCAAGTCAGCCAGCGCTACGCCATTCGGATAAGCTTTGGCAAATGCAGCATCTACACCCGCATACGCCTTTTCGGTTGCGCTGTCAGCCTCAACCAATGTCAGGTCGTCCATGAAGATGGTAGCCTTCAATCCCTTCATTTGTTTGGGATCGATTTTCTTCTTGACATTAGGACCTACATACAGCAATACAGCTTCCGAGTGGTCTACTAATCCATATATACCTTCTGCCGTGAAATCCGGCAGGATACTGACAACTACAGCCTTATAACTCTCTATCGCCAGGAACAGCAGTCCCCAGTTTGCGCAGTTACGACCGCAGAGCGCAATCTTGTCGCCCTCCTTGATACCCATTTCCTGCCATGTAACATGCAGGCGCTTGATAGCTGCCGCCAACTCGGCATATGTATATTTATTTTCTCCGTCCAGGTCCGCCAATGCTAAGCAGTCCCAACGGCGTGACATCGTCTCATGAAGGTACGAGAAATAGTGTTTTGTTGCCATTCTATTAATCTTCAGATAATTGGTTTAAAAATCGGTCATTTCGAATTCGGGGGCAAAGGTACTACAAAATTTTTGAATAAGCGTTCGAAAATGATAAAAATCATACATTTTTTAAAATTTTATGAAATTCACGATAACTTTTTTCCAATAAAGTAAAATCCATTTGTGTTTTTCCCAGTCCGCTGTCGTAACTATTTTTGATGTGAGCGAACATCAATGCAACCTGTTCCCGATCGATGTCGCGACGGATTAATCCCGCGCGCTGGTCATTATACAGCGCCTTGCGCCATAAATCCACTTCTTTAAGCGCCAGTCGCTGCGCTTTGCGGTGCAGGGTAGGGAAAAGACTATAGGCGGTGAACATCAGGTTGTTGACATTACTGGTATTGACCGCCTTGTTGCTGAAGGTCATCAAGGTCTCTTCCAGACTGCCCAGATACTGCATGATGGCCTGTATCATCTCCTCCACGGTCACATTGTCGCTAACAGTACTCAATGCTTTTTGCTTGGGTTCGAGAAAATATTTCTCCATACAAGTCTGAAACAACTCGTCCTGGTCATGGAAATAGTAATAGAGCGTCCCACGCCCCATATCAAGCGTATTCTGCAGGTCTGTAATGCTTACATTCTGATAGCCCTGCAATGCGTAAAGCTCCATTGCTTTCCGGATGATATATTCTCTACGCCCTTTCATAGCGGTCTAATGCCGTGTTCATCAGCCGTCTGCCATCCTCGATGATAGTTTCGGCTTTGTCAAAATCAAAGGTGTTATAGGCGTATTGGCGCATGACAGCATGTACATCCGGAGGTGTCAGTCGCAGCGCAAGCAATGTGTTCTGCTGAATCTGCATGTCGCTCATGCGGTCCAGCAAGCCTACAAAATTTACATTCCTTCCCAAATCCGAAGCGCGCTTTCGGCGGATGTTGTCCACCCGTTTACTCAACTGAATCAGTTGGTTCTCCACGCTAGACGGAACAGTCCATCCCTTGGACTGAAGTTCCGTCAGTTTTCCCTCTACGTCAATAGGGTCGGGGACCGCCTCTGTAGGCATACAGTCCTTGCCGCTGATATCCATGGCAACCAATATATCTCCCTCTGTGCGCTCCACACAATGCAGAGGGAGCGGATTTAATATGCCTCCGTCAATCAACAGCCGGTTACCAATCTGGACCGGTTTGAAAAACAATGGGATACTGATAGACGCGCGCACCGCTTCAAACAGGCTGCCAGAACGGAACAATACCTCCTCGGTATTCATCATATCCGAGGCTACGATGGTGCACGGGATACGCAACTGTTCTATCGGTCGGTCGGGCACCACCCGTTCCAATTCCTGAATAATACGTTTGCCTTTAACCAACGAATTGCCACTCAGGAGGTTGATATCCATCATTCGCAGGATAAGTTGCTTGTCCACCTGCAGAAACCATTCTTTGGCTTCTTTCAGTTGTCCGGCAGCATACATACCCGCAATGATGGAGCCCATGGAACAACCGGCTATACTGGTAATGGTATAGCCTCGTTGCTCCAATGCCTCAATGGCGCCGATGTGCGCCAAACCGCGCGCACCTCCAGAACCCAAAACCAAAGCGACATTCTTAGCCATTATACAATTTTAGCAGGCTGTAATTTCTCGCGTATGCGTATATATATAAGGTTACCTTTCTTGGCCTGTCCGGTTTGGACATACCCCATTCCGATGCCTACTTTTGTGTTCGGCAGCATAATACCGGAAGTGACGTTTCCAATCACGTTGCCCTGCTCATCGCATATCTCATAGCCGTTGCGAGGTATCGCGCGCTCGATACATTCAAAATGCACCAGTTTACGTTTCACGCCTTCGGCTTTTTGCTGTTTCAGGAAATCGCGGTCAATAAAATCCTTGGCGTCCAGTTTGGTAATCCATCCCAATCCGGCCTCCAATGGTGAAGTTGTGTCATCGATATCATGGCCATACAAGCAATACCATTTCTCGAGGCGCAGACTGTCGCGGGCTCCCAAACCAATGGGTGCCAAGCCAAACGGTTTTCCCACTTCGAACAGTGCATCCCAAATCTGTTTGCCGTTCTCGGCCGGGAAATACAGTTCGAAGCCGCCGGCACCTGTATAGCCTGTATTGGACAGGATAACCCCCGGAACACCGGCAAAACTCCACTCGCGGAACGCATAGTAGTCAATGGATTTCAGGTCCGCATCGGTCAGCAGTTGCAACAACTCTACTGCTTTCGGTCCTTGCACTGCCAATTGTCCGTACCGTGCGCTGGCGTTTTCCAACTTGACATCCGCCCATTCGGGATGAGCGCTCAGAACCTGATTTACCCAAGCCCAGTCCTTGTCAATATTTCCGGCATTGACCACCATGAGGTATTTGGTAGTGGAATACTTGTAGATAATCAAGTCGTCCACGATACCGCCTTTGCCGTTCGGCATGCAGGTATATTGCGCCTTACCGGCAGCAATGACAGACAAGTCATTGGTGGTGATATACTGCAGAAAATCGAGTGCGTGCTCGCCTTTTACCCAGAACTCGCCCATATGACTGACATCAAAGACACCGACGCCTTCACGCACAATCATGTGTTCCCGGTTGATACCTGTCGGGTATTGTATAGGCATGTTAAACCCGGCAAATTCTGCCATTTTTGCGCCCAAGGCAATGTGGATGTCTGTAAACGGTGTGGTTTTTAACATAGTACTTTTCCGATATGCCGATATATCGCAGAATCGATATACCGATAGTTATTTTACTTTTTGAATAATTTGCAGAATCACGTCCTTTGCTTTTTCCATCGATGGAATCGGCAGATATTCGTATCGGCTGTGGAAATTCTCGCCGCCCGCGAAGATATTAGGGCATGGCAGTCCTTCAAACGACAACCGTGCGCCATCCGTTCCTCCGCGGATTGGTTTAACCACCGGCGTAATCCCTACCGCTTTCATTGCCTCTTCCGCCAAGTCAATGATATGCATGACGGGTTCGATTTTCTCGCGCATGTTGTAATATTGGTCGCGGAGTTCAATCTCGGCGGTGCCCTCTCCGTACTCGCGGTTCACCTTTCGAACCAAATGTTCCAACTCGCGTTTGCGGCTCTCGAAACGTGCGCGGTCATGGTCGCGGATAATATAACTGAGGGTCGTCTCTTCGACAGTTCCGTTCATACCAATCAGATGGTAAAAACCTTCGTAACCTTCGGTATGTTCCGGAGTCTCCCAGCGAGGCAACATGACAGCCAGCTGGTAGGCGATACGCATCGAGTTCTGCATCTTGTGGTAAGCGCTACCCGGATGTACATTCACACCGTGAACATGAATCTTGCATGCAGCGGCATTGAAGTTCTCAAACTCCAATTCGCCCACAGCACCTCCGTCCATGGTATATGCCCAGTCACACCCGAATGCTTTTACATCAAAATGATCGGCACCTTGTCCAATCTCTTCATCGGGCGTGAAACCGATACGTACTTTGCCGTGCTTGATTTCCGGATGCTGAATCAGGTATTCCATAGCAGTAACTATCTCTGCAATACCGGCTTTGTCATCCGCGCCAAGAAGTGTCTTTCCGTTGGTCACAATGATGTCCTGGCCCCGGTAATTCAGGATCTCCGGATATTTGGCAGTCTCCAGCACAATTCCTTCGCCCAGGGTAATGTCCTTGCCGTCGAACGCCTTGACGATACGTGGCTGAACATTCTTGCCGCTGGCGTCCGGCGCTGTGTCCATATGGGCAATGAAACCGAGGACAGGTTTGCCCTCGCAGTTAGCAGGCAACGTAGCCATGATATACCCATTGGCATCGAGAGAAACCTCCTGTAAGCCGATGGATTTCAATTCGTCCACCAGGAACTCGGCAAACTCCATCTGCCCTGGGGTAGACGGAGTCATGCCTGTATTCTCGTCGCTTGTGGTGCAGAACGAGACATATTTCAGAAATCGGTCAACGATATTCATAGGTCTTATTTATTGCTGAAGGCGCCAAGCAGTGTGCTCAATGCACCGGCATATTGTGCAGCAGTATTGGCGTAGCTGGCAGCGGTGTCGGCATAGCCGGCTGCAGTGGTAGTAGCGGCCTGAACAGCCTCGGTGGTCTTGGTCTGAGCGTTCTTGACGGTCTCACTATTTTTAATCATGTCCACCAAACTGTTGGTAACGGTCTCAACGTTGTTCTGGGTAACCAGACCGAGTGATGAAGCGACCATTCCTTTTCCGAACTCTTTCAGATATGTTTTGTCTTTGTAGTTATCTTTCAATCCCTCGCAGTTAGCAACCAACGTTACGGTGTTCAATATGTTCTGCATGTTCTTGTAGTCATACTTGTTGCCGTCCGCTTTGTACTGTGTGTACAGAGCCTGGAGTGCATTACCGGCGCCTTGACCGGCAGACTGTGCAGCGGTGGTGCCAGTCGTGGTCGTTGTAGTAGTCGTTGCAGCGGGAGCGGCAGTGGTGCTTGTTGTGTTACTGCTTGTACCATTTTTCAAAAAGCCGCAGGCGCTCATCATCATCACTGCGGCGACCATAATCATTGTTTTTTTCATTGTTGTAATATTTTTGGTTTATAATATGATATTCATTTTGTCAGTGTCTCCGTCCAAGAATGCAATGATATTATCCGAGACACATTCGCACATTGCTATGCGTCCCTCCCATGTACCGGTGCCGGTATGGGGACTGAGAACTATATTTTCCAGCTGCAGCAGTTCCGTGTTGATCTGCGGTTCGCTCTCATACACATCCAGCGCCGCTCCGGCTATAATGCCGTTTTTCAATGCTTCCACCAAGGCCTGCTCGTCCACGTGTGCGCCGCGAGCCGTGTTAATCAAACATGCGCTGCGTTTCATCATACCCAATTCCGGTTTGCCTATCATGTGATGCACTTCCGGCGTATAGGGGAGGTTGAGAGAAACGAAGTCACTATCTTGCAGCAAGGTCTGAAAATCAACGTATTCAGCCCCGTATTTATGCTCGATTTCATCGGGCAATTTATGCCGGTTGTAATACATCACTTTCATTCCGCAGGCCAAAGCCCTTCTCGCCACCGCCTGTCCGATGCGTCCCATTCCGATGATACCGAGCGTCTTCCCGTACAGCGAATGACTGAGGTTGCACATTACGCCCAATTGCGCTTTCCCTGCCCGGATCTTCCGGTCGAACTCGCTCACTCTGCGTGCGATGTCAATCATCAGCGCAAAAGCCAGTTCGGCAGTAGGTTCAATGACAGGTTGCGGCGTGTTAGTAACGCGAATGCCGCGGGCGCGGCACGCATCCAAATCAATGTTGTTGAATCCTGCACCGAAATTAGCAATCATCCGCAGTCGTGGCATCGCATCTATCATTTCCCGCGGCACAGGATAGTCAAACGTGCTGACCAATATCTCCGCCCCGTGCCAATCCTCCACCAACGACGGATTGTCATTTACCAATGACCAGTCATGTAGCCCCCGCTCAACGAGGCGGGAGAAACCTTGTTCGGGTAGTCGGGTGGTAAATGCAATCTTCATCTTCTCGGACGCTTGTTCAAATCCGCTACAAAATTACTATTTTTTTTTCATATGCGCAAATAAAAATGCGTTTTTTTTCTGTGCGACTCTTCCATCTCAATCAAAGAGCCTGCGATTTGCCGTATTAGCAGAGGATACTACATTTCGTATTATTTCCGTCCGTTCCGCTCATAATGCGCCTCCGATAATAGCGCACTAATAACGCACTTATCGCGCACTTATCACCCACTAACGACGCACTAATTTTCGGACTCAAATATTGAAAAGATGAAGAATGTGCAAGAATTGGGCACATCCAGTAGAAAGAATGCGCAAAGGTACAAAAAAAGTCCGATATATGCAAATTTTTATTAACTTTTATGCAAAAACTTGTGTATGTCATTTTTTTTTCCTATCTTTGCAACCTAAATTTTCAGATACAAACTACCGAATGAACGATTCGTTGATAGATATTCATCGGCCGATAATGGTATGCAAGGCTTCTGCGGGTACGGGAAAGACGTACACGTTGGCGGCGTATTTTATCGGTCTGCTGTTATCGGGTGAGGACTACCGCTCCATCATGGCCATTACGTTTACCAACAAGGCGACCGCAGAGATGAGCGAGCGTATATTGACCTATCTGTACTCCCTCTCCCGCGGCGAGGAGCGCGATTTCCTGAACCGTGCGCGTATGTTCATGATCCGTGACCGGCAACTGCCAGACGAACAGCTGGACGTGCGGGCAGGGAAGTGTTTCCGTGCGATGCTGGCAGACTTCGACAATGTCCATGTGATGACGATAGATTCGTTCCTGCAGACGCTATTAGGCGGGTTGGCAAGTGTGTTACGGATGAGTGCCGGACTGAGTACCGAACTGGACATCGACCATGTAATCCGCACGGCTGTAGACCAGTTGCTGACGACAGAGATGAGTGCCGCGGACAGAACGATACTGGAAGACTACATGCGGCTCAAACTGGACCAGGAGAGCCAATGGGACGTACGTCAGAGCCTGTGCGGCATGGCGAAAGAACTATACAACGAGTCGGTACAAGTGCTCGATTCCAACGGACAAATCCTATTCAACGCCGCGGCGATAGCGCAGAGGCGTAAAGCGGTAGAAGATATGTGGCTGGAGGACGAGTGGAAGCGCAAATTGCAGGCAATATTGGACGGCATTCATACCGAAGGGCTGGTCTCCATGGGTGCTGTGAGTCCGAAACCGCTGCCACATGTGAAAGATATAGACCGTGCCTGCGAGCGATTGCGCAACACGCTGAAGTCTCCGGAGAAAACGCCCACAAAAGACCGTTTCCGCGGTCTGACGGAGACCCAACTGGCAGACGCGAAAGCCGGCAAATGGACCAAACTGCCGGTTCAAGTGGTAGAAGATACCGTCCGTGCCACCGAGTTAGCCAAAGAGTTGGCACACCGGTACAATACCCTGCAGCTGACCATCCGTTTCAGCCGCGATATGGAGCTGATGAGTTCGCTGCAAGCCTTGATCCAGCGCAATCTGGCGGAAGCTAACTGTGCGTTGCTGGCGCGGACTGCAGGTACGCTGAGCAAAGCGCTGCGTGCAGGCGATGCCGATTTTATACTGGAGAAAGCCGGTATCCGTTACCGCCATGTGCTGATAGACGAGTTTCAAGACACGAGCCAACTCCAATGGAGCGTCATCCGCCAGTTGCTGCAAGATGTGCTGGCCAACGAAGGCAACACGCTGCTCATCGTCGGTGATATCAAACAGTCCATTTACCGCTGGCGAAACGGCGACTGGCATATCATGGAGAGCCTGACAGGCGAGCGGGTAAACGAGACGTCCCTGACCCGCAATTTCCGCAGCAGCGAGGAAGTGGTGAAATTCAATCTGTCCCTTTTCGACCATATTATCCATTCCGCCGACGAGGCGTTGGTAGAGCGTATCTACAGCGAAGGCTTCTCTCCAGAGAAACTGGAACAGTTCTACCAAGGCAAGAAGAAAAAAGGAGGCTATGTGCGTTTCCACGCCATACCGAATGGTCAAAAGGAAGATTTAGCAGCAGAAATGTTCGATGAAATGGAGCAGTTGTTGCAGAAAGGCGCGAAGCCGTCAGACATGATGGTTCTGGTACGCGAAAAGAAAGACGCCGCACTCATTACGGACCTGCATGCCGCATTGGATAAAACGCAGTATCCCCTCTTGTCGCACGCCGCAATCGTTTCGGCAGACAGTTTTCTGCTGGAAGCCTCCGAGGCGGTCCAGACCGTGATAGCCGGTTTGAAAGTGATAGCAAGAAAAGACGATGTGGCAGCCAAATATATTTCAATGACCACCCAAAAGTCCGAAATCATCGAAGCCATAAAAGCGCATAACCTGAGTACACGCACACCGCTCTATGAAGCCGTTTCGGACCTGGTGAAAATCCTGCTGACCGATGCAGATGGACAATACAACGGTTCGGAGACCGCATATATCAATTCCCTGTTAGACCGCACACGCGATTACGTGAGCGCATATGGAAGCGACATTCCGGATTTCCTGACCTACTGGGACGATACACTGCACGGGAAATCCATTCCCGCCGCCTCTGCCGATGCCATCCGTATACTGACAGTACATGCCAGCAAGGGACTACAGGCGCAGACACTCTTTGTGCCGTTCTGCATGTGGACCAAAGAAGCAGGAAAACATCCGCAGAAAATATGGTGCCGCGTGGCGGAAGAAATAGGTGACAAGGATTTTGTACCGATACAAGACGGTTCAGAGATGGCCGACTCGGCTTATATAGACGAATATACAGAGGAGCACATGAACATGCGCATTGACAATCTGAATATGCTCTATGTAGCCCTGACCCGCGCGGAGGACAATCTGTATATCTCTACCGCATATCCCGTAAAACAGGACGGTACAATGGGGGCCTGCAATCACGTGGGACTCTATATCCGAGATTTCGTGCAGGGCGACGAATACGAATCAGGGGAGAGAAAAATAGAAAGACCGCTGCGCTCAAAGTCGAAAGTAGAAAGCGAGAAGCCGTTTTCGTTTGAAGGGGCGCCGGCGATACAAGCAGAGGTATGGGCGAACAGCGACCAAGTGCGGTTTGTGCAGTCGCAGGAAGGTGCGCTCTATACCGATATGGGCGATGAGGCATACCGTAGAGTGGCCCGTATGGAAGAAGGAACGCTATGTCATGAGATATTCGCTAATATCCGTCGCGCTGACGAATTAGAGGCA
The DNA here is from genome assembly GCA_002392745.1 of Bacteroidales bacterium UBA3843. Classification (GTDB taxonomy): domain Bacteria; phylum Bacteroidota; class Bacteroidia; order Bacteroidales; family Paludibacteraceae; genus Colicola. The sequence goes on from DGHR01000012.1 coordinate 87,830, forward strand.
GTGCTGGATGAGTTTGAGAGTCGCGGAGAGATACGCGACCCGCAACAACGACAGGAATTGAAAGACTTGATCTCGTCGGCATGGAAAGGCAATGCACAGATGCACGACTGGTTCACAGCGCCATGGGTGCTGGAACTGGAACACGATGTGCTGATAGACCGAAAGAAAATCCGCCCCGACCGTGTGATGATCAATTCAAAGACCAACGAGGCAATCGTATTGGACTATAAGTTCGGAGCCTGGCATGGTAAACCCGACCCGCAATATGAAGAGCAGGTCCGCCGATATATGGCGGCATTAAAGGAGATAGGGCATCCTTCCGTCCGCGGTTTCCTATGGTATGCACGAAAAGAGAAGGGTGATAAATTGGTAGAAATAGATGAGAAATAGTTTTTTGCGAAATACAGCGGAATCCATCGTTCAGACGATAGGATGGGAAAGGCTGAGCAGTGTCACTTTTGTGCTGCCCTCCCATCGTGCCGGTCTGGTGTTGACCGATGCGCTATTGGATATTCAGGCAGAGCAGCAAGTGAAGGCTCTATGGTCACCGAAAGTGCTGACACTGAACCAACTGCAAGATGCATTGAGTCCGCTATATGCCGAGGATGAGTTAAAAACCATCGTTCGGCTGTACCGTCATTACCGCCGGCTGAATGCGGGTGACAAAGACCTTATGCCGCTTGAGATGTTCTACGGCTGGGGCAAACAAATGATTTCGGATTTCACCAATATTGACTCCTCCATGCCCGCGGAGCAAGTGCCGAATTTCTTTGACAATACGATAGCCGCGCATGAGTTAAGCCAGTGGAATCTGGATGAAGAGGTCCTGTCGCGTTTGCGAGGGCTGATGTCTGAAGGCAACATACAAGAAGCGAAAGAAGATTCCATCCGGCGGCAGTACGAGCATCTATGGCGCCAGTTGTACGACTTATACCAATCTCTGCGTGCCGAGATGTCCGCGGAGCAGAAAGGCTATAACGGCATGCGCTACCGCGCCGTGATAGAGAAGTGGGATGAAGAGAGCGTGCAACAACAGATTGCAGGCAGGGTCTTTGTCTTTGTGGGTTTCAACTACCTACTGCCGGTAGAACGCGAGCTGATGAGCCTGCTGCGAGACAAAGGGCAGGCGCAGTTCTATTGGGATTATATTCCGGACTTCCAAACGAACGAGAAAGCGTTCTCCTTCACCCGTCTAAACGCCCGGATATTAGGAGGAGAACGGAGCGCAGAGAACAGCATACAGAAAGCAGATTTTCCGAAAGAAGTGACCGTTATGTCCTGTGCTTCCCGTGAAGCGCAAGCGCAGTTCGTACACCGATGGCTGCAAGAGAACTATACGGCGAAAGGGCAAAAAGTGGGTGTCGTAATATGCGACGAGAGCATGTTAGAGTCTGTCATCCAGACACTTCCGCCCATCACACTTCCGGGTGAAGAACAGCCCGAACCGATTAATATCACCAAGGGTTTTCCGCTGCGCAATACATCGGTCTATGCCCGAACGATAGCCTGGCTATACGATAAAGCCCGCGGCGAGGCGAAGCAAGTACTATCTCCTGAATTTATCGAGCAATTATTAGCCACACTGATACCCGACAGGCAGGACGAGCCGGACATAGCCGAACCGTCCGAGCAATCTAATGCGCTCTCGTGGCAAGAGTTACTGATCCTGGAGTCCGAATACCAAGTCCGCAAGATAGCTTCCCAGATGCGGCAGTTGATAGCAGAAGGTTTAGGAGATGTAGCCGTTACTCTCAAGTTAGTCCGGCTGCTGATGCGGCGCGCGATGGAGAGTGTGAGTATGCCATTCCACGGCGAACCCGTCACAGATATACAGATTATGGGTGTGCTGGAGACGCGTATGCTGGATTTTGACAAACTGCTGCTGCTCAATGTGGAGGAAGGCGTGATTCCGCAACGACAAACGGACCTCAGTTTTATTCCGTTCTACCTGCGCAAGGCGTACCACATGCAGACTTCGGACGAGAAGGCGACGATTTATGCCTATAATTTCTTCCGTCTGCTGAGCCGAACGGGGCATTCTACCATCCTGTTTACAACTGCTGAAACGGCCGAAAGCGGCAAAGGCATGTCCCGGTTTATCATGCAGATGCTCGTTTCGCCCGAATTCAACGTACACAAAGCGCAACTGCAAGAGCCGAGTATCATAAGCCAGTCGGCATTTGAGGAAATCCATCTGTCCGAGCCGGCACCGCTCCGCAGTTCCCTGTCGCCCAGTGCTCTCAATACGTATATATCCTGTCCGCGGAGTTATTACCTGCAATACATCGAAAATCTGCGTCCGGAGGACGAAGAAGAAGTGCTATTTGCACCCAATACGATGGGTTCGTTTGTACACCATGCCATGGAGTATCTCTATACCCGCTATCTGCATTGCAACAACACATCTCCGGTGCGCGTCCAACCCGATGAAATCGAGGCAATCAGAACGGATGAAGCCAAGCAACAGGAAGCGCTGTCAGAGGCATACCGGCTGATGAATGAAGCGTATGCAGAGAACCATCCGGATGAACCGGAACATTACGTGCCGGAACACCATTCCGGCGAGAATGTCATCATCTTGGGATATATCAGTAATATTCTGGAGCGCGACAGAGAAGATGCCAAAGAGGGACTGCAGATTTATCTGTTGGAGCAGAAACGGACTTTCCCTCTCACAATGGAAGGAATAGGTACCGTACAAATGGGAGGCATCATAGACCGACTGGATATTTACGGTCCGGAAGGGCATGAAAAACTGCGCGTAGTGGATTATAAATCAGGCAGTTACGGTGATAGCACACATGCCAAGAAGATGTCTGCCTCATGGGAAGATATCATGGAAAGCGAGGACAAAGGATATGTGCGCCAGACACTGATTTACAGCCATGCGGTAATGACTCATGACCGTACGGGTCTGCCTATCGAACCGAACCTGTTCTTCTGCCGCCGCAAGTTGACGGAGATAGAGACAACCATTGATGTAGGAGAAGAAACCGTAAGAGACTACAGAGCAATACAGGAGGATTTCCTGAACGCGTTGCGAGGCAAAGTAGCGCAAGTAATGACTGCTACGGAGTTTCCTCCATGTGCGGAAGACAAGTGTCCGTCTTTCTGCCCGTTCTTTGTACTATGCGGACGCAAACCCAAAGAGTTTTAATACGTATGTTAACCACCCGGCGATATATAGTAGGCGGACAGTATTTCTCTCTGCGTGCGGAGGAGGAATTGTTGAACCAACTTCCGAATTTCCGGCCTTTTGAGTCTCAGGACACCGCGGATTCGCACGATGAAACCGTCAGAACTGACATGTTTATAATTTCTGCGCACCAAGATGCCATGCCAGCCACGGCTGCATATGCCCATGTGTACACAGACCAGTCGGACGCAGACATGCCACGCATAGAGATTTATCGCGACGGCGCGGACATGCTCTTCTGTCTCTCGCAGATGCGAGAAGGAGCAATTGTATGCGCTATACGCTGTTCGGACGGTTTGTCAAAAGCGGAGATGATTTACACAGAAGGCTATTTCCGCTTTGCCATCGACAATGCAACCATGCTGCTTTACGCATTCTGCGGTGCAGAACGGAACATGCTGCTGATGCATGCATCGGTTATTGTAAAAGACGGTTTCGGTCATTTGTTCTTAGGGCGTTCAGGGACCGGCAAAAGCACTCATTCATCGCTATGGCAACACACCTATCCGGATGCGGAACTGCTCAATGACGACAACCCCGTAATACGAGTGGCACCAGGAGCAAAACCGGAAGTGTATGGCTCTCCATGGAGCGGTAAAACCAACTGCTACAAACAGCAGAAAGCGCCCATACGCGCCATCGTGCAATTGGCACAAGCTCCGTATAACAGTATTGTCCGTTTGCGCCCGACACATGCCTATCCGTATATTATGGCATCAGCCAGCGGCTTGAAAATAGAGCCGGAGAAGATGGACCGTCTGTACGACAATATGGCATTGCTGATAGAACAACAGCCCATATACAAACTGGACTGCTTGCCTAATCAGGAAGCAGCCCGGTTGTGCTACGAAACGGTTTCCGGTCTCAGAAACGAACAGTAATACGTTCAAAAGTATTGATTTTCTGTTTGTCGAACGGACAGGAGACTTTGATATAGTTCTCGGTGAAACCCTCCATACGGTCGGTCTCACCGTCTTTTTTTATGCGTTTGGCTTCCCACAAAACAACGGCTTCGTCTCCCTCGTGTTCCCGATAGAACTGTTCCGTTTTCCGTGCGCTGATTTCGTGCAGCTGACGGCTGCGGCGTTCCCGTTCCTTTTGCGGTACAACAGGCAAATCCATCTCCAACATCCGTGTGTTCGCGCGCTCGGAGTAGGTAAACACATGCAGTTGCGAGACGGGTAAAGAGCCGATGAAACCGACATAATCCTCCCAACATTCCGCCGTCTCTCCGCGGACTCCAACCATACAATCCACGCCGATAAACGCATTCGGCATCACGGCCTTGATATGCTCCACGCGCTCCGCAAAGAGTTCGCGTGTATAACGGCGGCCCATGATTTTCAAAACGGCGTTGCTTCCACTCTGCAACGGGATATGGAAATGCGGCGCAAAATGCCGGCTATTCGCCACAAAATCAATGATTTCATCGGATAAAAGGTTCGGTTCGCAACTGGATATGCGAATCCGAAACTCCGGTAGCCCGTTATGTTGCGAGAAGGGCGTTTCCATGTTATCCAACGCGCGCAACAGGTCAATGAAATGTTCGCCTGTGGAGCGTCCGAAATCACCAATGTTAACTCCTGTCAGCACTAACTCTTTTGCCCCTCCGCGCAAAGCCTGCGTAGCGGCTTCAACCACCTCCGCGATAGAAGGATTGCGGCTTTTGCCGCGTGCAAGGGGAATCGTACAGTAACTGCAGAAATAGTTGCAGCCGTCTTGCACCTTGAGGAAACAGCGTGTGCGGTCGTCCTTGCTATACGCGCCATGAAAATCATCAATACTGCGTATAGCGGATGTGTGAATCTGTTCGACCTCTTGCTCCAAGTGCTCAATAAACTCCGGCAGGTTGAATTTCTCGTTTTGCCCCAATACATAATCCACGCCCTCGATATGCGCGATTTCATCGGGTTTCAATTGTGCATAGCAGCCCGTGACGATGAGAATAGCGTCCGGGTGCTGACGCCGGATACGATGAATCATCTGCCGGTCCTTATGATCTGCAGCATCGGTAACGGAGCATGTGTTGATGACGCACACATCGGCTTGTTCGCCCCGCAGCGCCCGTTCGTGGCCACGCTCAGCCAATGCTTTACCCAATGCGCTACTTTCTGCAAAATTGAGTTTGCATCCTAATGTGGTAAATGAGATTTTCATAAATCGAGTACAAAAGTACTGCTTTTTTCCGAGATACACAAGTGTTCTTTTCTTTTTGCTTACGCACAACAAAACGTGTATATATACATAGTATATATACAGTATATATAAATAAAAATGCTTGTTTTTTGTCCATGGAAGGCAGTTTATCCTATGGGTATCCTATGGATATGGTATGGTTATCCTATGGTATTAGTACGAAATTGGCACGAATTTGGCACTATATTGGAACAATGCGGGCATTGTATTCCGGTTGAATATGTACAGCGAAGGGTTTGTGAGGCAGTGCTGTCTGTGCGCTTTTTGATATGGGAATGTCTGTGAGGGTTGCGATATTGGTATGTTTTGTAAAATAGAGATATATGTGCAAAAATTGTCAAAAGATTTGCATATGTCAAAAAAAAGTAGTAAATTTGCACGCAAATTTGCATTTACAGCAGGCAAAGAATTCGTCAGAGAAAAAAATATTAATCAACCAATATCATGAAAGAGTATAACCTCACAACCAAAATGCGTTCCTATCAATGGGATGAGTTGAGCGCAGAACAACAAGAACTGGTATCCATCGCGAAAGAGCAGACCGAGCGTAGTTATTGCCCATACAGCCATTTCCATGTAGGAGCAGCCGCCAAACTGGGCAACGGCGTAGTCATCCGCGGTTGCAACCAGGAGAACGCGGCCTATCCGAGCGGTCTGTGTGCCGAACGCAGCGCCTTGTTTGCCGCCGGCGCGCAATACCCCGACCAACCAGTAGAAATGCTTGCCATTGCATGTTTTACAGGCGGTCATTTCACCAAGAAACCCGGTTCTCCCTGCGGCGGCTGCCGTCAAGTAATGCTGGAGACGGAACACCGCTACGGAGGCAAGATGCAGATACTACTATACGGCGATGAAGAGACATACGTGTTCGAATCCGCGGCCGATTTGCTGCCCCTGATTTTTGTGAGCGAGAATCTACAGGGATAAAGGGTAGGGACAATGCGCGTGCTATACAGAAGGCGGGCTATAGGAAAGGAAAGCGGACAGATACGCTAATCCGGATATTCTGGAAATGCCGGAAAGTAATACGGGGCGGGCAATTAAATTGCCCTGAAACAGCCAAGGAAGGAAAGGCGTCACGCCGTGTTCAAAGCAGATTCGGGCGCGGAGGGCGTAAGATACAAGGCGCAAGATAAAAAGATGAAGATAATAAAGAGAATAGACATTTACCTGCTCCGGAATTTTCTGGGGCTGTTTTTGGCTACATTCTTTATTGCCATCTTCATTCTGCTGATGCAGTTCATGTGGATGCATGTGAACGATTTGGTGGGAAAGGGTATCGGCGTAGATGTGCTGGCAGAGTTTTTCATATATGCCGCTGCGTCTGTAGTACCATTGGCATTGCCTTTGGCAATATTGCTGAGTTCGTTGATTTCGTTTGGCAACCTGGCCGAGAAATTCGAGTTGACCGCAATGAAAGCTGCCGGCATATCCCTGTTCCGCATAATGAGACCTTTGGCGATTGCCATTGCTTTTCTGTCGGTAGGTGCGTTTTTTTTTAGCAACAACGTCCTTCCCAAGTCTCAGATGAAGCTATGGGCGCTGATATTCTCCTTGCGGCAGAAGAGTCCAGAGTTGCAGATACCAGTAGGTGAGTTTTACGACGAGATAAGCGGTTACCACATTTACGTGCGCGAGAAAACGCGTCAAGGCGAACTGCTCAACATCATGATATACGACTACTCGTCGGGTTTTGAAAATGCCAAAGTGATGGTAGCCGACACCGGTCGTTTGTCCACCAGTGCAGACCGTCGTTTTTTGATGCTGGATCTGGTACAAGGCGAGTCGTTCGAGAACCTGGACAAACAACAGCAACGCGCCACCGGCACCCGGAAAAACATCCCCTACCGCCGCGAGACCTTTTCTCACAAGCGCATATTGATAGATTTTGCGACGGATTTCAACCGTCTGGACGAGTCGATGCTGGAAGACCAGCACGTGAGCAAAAATGTGGCTCAATTGGCGCACTCGATAGACTCCGTGCGCGTCGAGTCGAAAATCCGCAGCCGCGAGCAAAGCGACCGTTTGCTGACCGAACGATATTTCAACCGCGAGAACCGCCACGACCTGCAACTGCCCGTTGCCAAACAGACAGACAACCAGTTCAATCCGGACTCGCTCTGGGCCTCGATGGATGTACGGCAGCAGCGGCAAGTGCTGATGAAAGCCATAGAAAACGCCCAGGTGTACCGCGACCAAGTGGAGTACAACTCCATCGTATTGGAAGACTCGCAGCGCTATATCCGCAAGCACGAGATAGAACTATACCGCAAGTTCACGCTGGCCTTTGCCTGCCTGATATTCTTCTTTATCGGAGCACCGCTCGGTGCAATCATCCGCAAAGGAGGTCTTGGCGCGCCCGTTGTGATTTCGGTAATCATGTTTGTGATATACTATATAATAGACAACACCGGCTTCAAGATGGCCCGCGAAGCATTATGGCCCTGTTGGGCGGGAATGTGGCTCAGTTCGTTCGTGCTGCTGCCCATCGGCATTTTCCTGACCTACAAAGCCGCCACAGACTCCCCGCTGTTTAATCCGGAAGCATGGAGCATCAAAGCAAAACAACTGCTTGAGAAAGTGAAAAGAAAAGATTAGCATATGAAAATCAACACAATAGAAGAAGCATTGGACGATTTCCGTCAAGGAAAATTTGTCATAGTAGCCGACGACGAGGACCGCGAGAACGAAGGCGATTTCATCATCGCCGCAGAAAAAATCACGCCTGAGAAAGTCAATTTCATGCTGCAACACGGTCGTGGCGTGCTATGCTGCCCCATCACCGAGGAGCGTTGCGTCGAACTGGATCTGATGCATCAGGTAGCCAACAACACCTCCATGCTCGGAACTCCGTTCACTATCACGGTAGACAAACTGGAAGGGTGCACCACAGGAGTGTCCGCCGCCGACCGTGCCGCCACCATCCGTGCGCTGGCCGACCCGTCCAGTAAGCCTGAGACATTCGGCCGTCCCGGTCATATAAACCCGCTGTATGCCAAAGCCGGTGGCGTTCTGCAGCGTGCGGGTCACACGGAAGCCGGAGTGGATCTGGCGCGTCTGGCCGGATTGCAACCTGCCGCCGCGCTGATAGAAATAATGAATCCCGACGGCACCATGGCACGCATGCCCCAACTGCAGGAAGTAGCGCGTGAGTTTGACCTGAAAATAATAACCATCAAGGATCTGATAGCCTACCGTCTGAGAAACGAACCCAGCAGCAAAGCGTCGCTCACAGAAGGACAGGCAAACGCCTCTGCCAAAGGTAGCAGCGGTTTGATAGAACGCGGCGAGACAGTGTTCCTGCCCACCATGAACGGCGAGTTCATGCTGACGCCTTTCCGCGACCTGACAACGGGATTGGAACACGTGGTGCTGACCAAAGGTCAGTGGAAATCCGGCGAGCCGGTTTTATGCCGTGTTCATTCCAGTTGTATGACGGGCGATATATTCGGTTCCCAACGATGCGAATGCGGCGAACAGCTGACCAAAGCCATGCAGATGATAGAGAACGAAGGGCAGGGTATCATTGTGTACATGAACCAAGAAGGCCGCGGCATCGGACTGATGAACAAAATCCGAGCATACAAACTGCAAGAACAAGGCGAAGACACCGTAGAGGCCAATCTGCACCTGGGCTTCCGTCCAGACGAACGTGACTACGGAGTAGGCGCTCAGATTCTGCGCGAGATGGGAGCGTTGAAACTCAGGCTGATGACCAACAATCCGGTCAAACGCGTAGGTTTGGAAAGCTACGGCATAGAGATTGTAGAAAATATACCGATAGAAATACAACCTAATCGCTGGAATGAGCGCTATATGCGCACCAAAAAAGAGAAAATGCACCACAACCTAAAACTCATCTGATATTTTTGGCACGGAATTTGCGACCAAGAAATTGAACCCTTAAAACATTACAATTATGAAACGATTAACTACACTTCTAATGACGCTGATGCTGACAAGCGTAGCGTTGTGGGCCGAAGAAACAATCACAGTTTCGGCTAACAGTTCCGACATCTCAGAAGGACTGGATCTGAAGGTTGTAGCTAAGCTTTTTGCAGAAGCTGAAAACCTGGAGCAGTTCGAGATGATGCTCAACAACCCGGACAGCGCGTTCTGCAACCTTGATCTGAACGGTGACGGACAAGTGGATTACCTGCGCGTTGTAGAGACGGGCGAGGGCAACAAACGTCTCATCGTATTGCAGGCCATTCTGGCGAAAGACATCTATCAGGATGTAGCCTCGATCTATGTAGAAAAAGACGAGAAAGAACAAGTGTCGGTACAGATAATCGGTGACGAATATATATACGGCACCAACTATATCATCGAACCTGTGTATGTTTACAGACCCGTCATCTACGACTGGTTCTGGAGTCCCGGATGGTATGCATGGACCTCTCCCTGGTATTGGGGATATTATCCCGGCTGGTGGCACGTACACCACTGCTGGGCACACGATTGGTACTGGCACCGTTGCTACACCTTTCATCATCACCACCACTGGTGTTCATTCCGTCCCGGACGTCATATCCATCACGGATGGCATGAGTTGCACAGCGGTGTGACGCGCAGAGATTTTGCGATAGCTCATCCTGAGCGTACGTTCACCCAACGCAACAGCGGTATGACCAACGCCCGCGAGATACGTAATACAACAGGTGTCCGCACACGTCAAACGACGGCCAGCGCCGGAACCGGCAGAACGGTACAACGCAGCGCAGGTGTGACAGACCGCCAGGTAGCCAGCAGGACATACGGAAGCCGTACCACGGCCGCAAACCGTTCTGCATCAGCCAGTCGCACAGCCAGCACCTCGGCTCGCAGTGAAGCAACGGCACGTACGGGAAATACAGCCACGACTACCCGTTCGTCTGTAAATACCCGTTCCACGTCGACCGCAAGTAGTGCACAGCGCTCCAGCGGCACCATGCAACGTACCAGCGGTACTGCAACAGCTCAACGGTCAAGCGGCACAGCAACCACCCGCACTGCCTCTACCCGTACAGCAGGGACATACAGTCAACGCCAAGGAACTTCCCGTTCGTCTTCGAGTGCAACTCGCAGTTCCGGTTCCTATAGCGGAAGCAGCAGCCGAAGCAGCGGATATTCAGGCAGCAGTAGCAGAAGCAGCGGATATTCGGGCGGCAGTAGCAGAAGCAGCAGTTACGGCGGTGGCAGCAGAAGCAGTTCAGGCTCTTATAGCAGCGGTCGTAGCAGCAGTGGCGGCGGATTCTCCGGTGGCGGAAGCCGCGGAGGTGGTGGCGGAGGCCGTTCAGGCGGAAGCACTCGCCGATAATCAACAAAATAAGGAGACTCATACGGGTCTCCTTATTATTTATACATACGCGCACACGCGATTAGTGAGCCGCTAACATGTTCTTCGGATCCAGCAGTTGGTCTAATTGTTCTTTGCTCAGAATATTCTGTTCCAATACCAGATTATAGACACTCTTTCCCGTTTCCAACGCTTCTTTTGCAATCTTGGTCGATGCTTTATAGCCGATAACCGGGTTGAGCGCAGTAACGATGCCGATAGAATGTTTCACCGTCTCCAGATTGTGCTCGCTGTTGATGGTGATGCCATCGATACATTTCTCGCGCAAGATTTTCATTACGTTGCGCAGCCATGTGATGGATTCGAAGATGCACTCCGTGATAATAGGCTCCATAACGTTCAACTGCAACTGTCCTGCCTCGGCTGCGAAGCAAACAGCAGTGTCATTACCAATCACCTTGAAGCAAACCTGGTTCGTCACCTCCGGAATGACCGGATTCACTTTTCCCGGCATAATCGAGCTACCCGGCGCCATCGGCGGCAGATTTATCTCGTGCAAGCCGCACCGCGGTCCACTGGCCATCAAACGCAGGTCGTTACATGTCTTGCTCAATTTAACCGCCAAGCGTTTCAGCGCCGCAGAATAACTGACATAAGCACCGGTGTCCGGTGTCGCTTCAACCAAGTCGCTTGCCAACTCAAAGGGTTCACCCGTGAGTTCACACATTTTCTTGATACATAGTTCCGCATAGCCGGCTGTGGCATTAAGACCAGTGCCAATAGCCGTACCTCCCATGTTGATTTCATAGAGCAGTTTAACATTGCGTTCAAGATTGGCAATTTCCTCCTCCAGATTGTTGGCAAAGGCATGAAACTCCTGGCCGCTTGTCATCGGAACAGCGTCCTGCAGTTGCGTGCGTCCCATTTTGATAGAATTGCTGAATTCGTCTCCCTTCTTGCGGAGCGAAGCAATCAGTTGTTTTAATTCCGCTTCCATTCCACGGTTCATGCGAATGAAGGCATAGCGGAAGGCAGACGGGTAGGCATCGTTAGTGGATTGTGCGCAGTTGACGTGGTCATTAGGAGAGCAGTATTGGTATTCTCCCCGTTTGTGACCCATAATCTCCAACGCACGATTTGCAATCACCTCGTTAGCATTCATGTTTACCGTAGTTCCCGCACCACCTTGTACCATGTCGGTGGGGAATTGGTCATGCATTTTACCATCGATGATTTCGCGGCACGCTTGCGCTATCGCGGAGTAGATTTCATCGTTAATAACGCCTAACTCATGGTTTGCCTCGACAGCCGCCAGTTTGATGTAAGCCATCGCAATAATATACTCCGGGAAATCAGACATCCTCAGGTTGCTAACCTTGTAGTTGTTGATACCACGTTGTGTCTGCACGCCGTAATACGCTTCAGCGGGCACCTGCAGTTCGCCTAACAGGTCGGACTCAGTACGAAAAATTTGTTCCATATATAGAATTTTTTATGGTTTATATTCACTGTTTATTGCGCAACAGCCCCGAGCAGCGAATCAACAAACTCGCGGCGGTTGAATATTTGCAGGTCTGTCATCTGTTCGCCCAATCCAATATAACGAACAGGAATCTTGAATTGGTCGCTAATACCAATCACGACCCCACCTTTGGCTGTCCCGTCCAGTTTTGTAATAGCCAACGATGTAACTTGTGTTGCAGCAGTGAACTGACGTGCCTGTTCAAACGCATTTTGCCCCGTGGAGCCATCGAGGACCAGCATCACATCATGAGGCGCATCGGGGACCACTTTTTGCATTACATTCTTTATCTTCGTCAATTCATTCATCAGATTGATTTTGTTATGCAATCGACCGGCAGTATCAATCAGCACAATATCCGCATCATTCGCCTTGGCAGATTGCAGCGTGTCAAAAGCAACAGATGCAGGATCGGAGCCCTGTTGCTGTTTGATTACCGGTACGCCGACCCGCTCTCCCCAAATGCATAGTTGTTCAACCGCAGCAGCGCGGAATGTGTCGGCGGCTCCCAGATAGACTTTCTTCCCGGCCTGCTTATATAAATAAGCCAGTTTGCCAATCGTTGTAGTCTTACCCACGCCATTTACACCGACAACCATAACCACGTAAGGTTTGGCGGGAAGTGCATCCTCAAAATCCGCTATGTCACAGGTGTTGTTTTCCTCCAGCAAGGAGGCGATTTCGTCAACCAGCAACCGGCGTAATTCTCCAGTACCGATGTACTTGTCCTGTTTCACACGTGCCTGCACCCGCTCAATGATGCGCAGAGTGGTTTCAACGCCTACGTCAGAAGTAATCAGTGCTTCCTCTAAGTCATCCAGCACGTCATCGTCAATCGTAGATTTGCCGGCGATAGCATGACCAATCTTGCTGAGTACGCTCTCTTTACTTTTCTCAAGACCCTTATCCAAGGTCTCTTTTTTCTCTTTGTTGAATAATCCGAAAAAAGCCATAAATGTATTATTTGTAAATTGATATTTTCCCGTTTTTGTCAATGAGACTCTTTAAGGAACGAGTCTTTGAAGCCCAAGAAATAGAGTATGCCGTCCAGGCCCATAGTTGAAATGGCCTGTTGCGCGCTCTCTTTTACTTTCGGTTTTGCATGGAATGCAATGCCCAGCCCCGCTTTGCCCAGCATTTGCAGGTCATTGGCACCATCGCCAACAGCAATCACTTGGGCCAAATCAATGTGTTCCACTTGCGCAATCAGCTCCAGTAACTCTGCTTTGCGGCGGGCATCGACCACCTCACCGATATATCGTCCTGTAAACTTACCATCCTCAACCTCCAGCTCATTCGCGTAGACATAATCTACCCCAAAACGCTCCTGCAGGTATTTGCCCACAAAGGTGAAACCACCTGAAAGTATCGCAATCTTAAATCCACAACGCTTGAGGATGCCGAACAGCCGGTCGGCCCCTTCGGTAATCGGCAAATGCTCGATGATGTCTTGCTTCGCACTAACATCCAGTCCTTTGAGCAGTGCTACGCGGCGTGTGAAACTCTCCTTGAAATCAATCTCTCCGCGCATGGCAGATAGTGTGATGGCTTTGACTTGTTCTCCAACCCCGGCGCGTTCCGCCAGTTCGTCTATCACTTCCGTTTGAATAAACGTAGAGTCCATATCCACGCAAATCAAACGTCTGTTACGCCGGAACATGTCGTCGCGTTGGAATGATATATCAATGCCTTCTTCTCTGGAGACCTCCATCAGTTCGCGTTGCAGCGACTCGCGGTCCGGTAGATTTCCCCGGAGAGAGAACTCAATACATGAGTGGCGCTTTTCCAGTGGAACTTCGATGCCGGGACGCTCACTTAGGCGCAAGATGTTATCAATATTCAGTTTTCTACCGGCTAGCAAAGCAGTGACCCGTGCGATATGACGGGCATTGATTTCACGAGCGAGTAGGGTGACCACATAACGATCCTGTTCCTGGCGTCCTACCCACGCAGAATATTCCTCCTCACTCAAAGGCGTAAATCGCACAATCATCTCCAACTTTGAACAGCAGAAGAGCACCTCTTTAATCATATCGCCGGATGTGGAAGGATTATCCACGCGGATGAGGATGCTAAGGTTAAGTTGGTGGTGCAGGTTTGACTGGCCGATATCTTGAACAAAGGCACCATATTTGCCGAGTACTTCCGTTACGGCCGATGTAACACCCGGTTTATCAAAACCGATGATGTTGATTAGTATAAATTCCCGTTGCATAAATTATCGAATGATAGCTTCTTTAATTGTATTAACAATATATTCCAAATCCTCATCAGTGACCATTGGTCCCGCCGGTAAGCACATCCCGACTTTGAAGATGGCTTCACTTACGCCGTTGGTGTAGGCCGGCGCGTTTTTGAAAACCGGCTGTTTATGCATCGGTTTCCATACAGGACGGGCTTCTATATGATGCTCTAACATAAAGATACGCAATGCCTCTACATTTTTATTGGGCTGACAATCTGTGGTAGGAGAATCTACTTGATGGATTACACCTGCAGCTCCTCCAACGGCAGATTTAATTGTCTCTTTATAGGCGTTCTCCTGACCCTTGATACGAACATCCGGATCAATCGTGATAGTGCATAGCCAATAGTTAGCCTCAAAATCGGCATATGGTGCTTCATGTAGATGAATACCTGGTACGTTCTTCAATAACTCAGCATAGCGCGCCTGCACATGCTTATGATGCGCCAAATGCTGATTCAGTATTGTCATCTGTCCGCGCCCTATACCGGCGCAGATATTCGAGAGACGGTAATTGAAGCCGATAGTTTCATGTTGGTAATACGGATAAGCTTCCCGCGCCTGTGTTGCAAGCCACATCACTTTGTTTTTCGCATCGGTATCTTTGCATATCAACGCCCCGCCTCCGGAAGTGGTAATCATCTTATTGCCGTTGAAAGACAGGATGCCGTAATCGCCGAATGTACCTAACACGCGACCTTTCCAACGGCTACCCATACCTTCAGCGGCATCCTCAATCACCGGAATACCATAATTGTTGGCAATCCTCATTATTTCCTCAATCCGATACGGCATACCGTAGAGGGCTACGGGGATGATGGCTTTCGGGTATTTCCCGGTTTTTGCTTTTCGGTCGATGATGGCTTGCTCGAGTAGGGCAGGATCCATGTTCCAAGAGTCTTTCTCTGAGTCAATGAATACTGGAGTTGCACCCACGTATGTCACAGGGTTAGCGGAAGCGCAGAAAGTGAATGATTGACAGAGCACTTCGTCTCCGGCTTGCACGCCACAGGCAATCAGCGCCAAGTGTATAGCTGCAGTACCGGCCGAGAGGGCTACTATCTCGCGGTTAGGATTCTCACTGCCGTTCTCTTGTGAATTAACAAATTGCTTGAGATCCTCCTCAAAGGCATTCACATTCGGTCCAAGAGGCACAACCCAGTTTGTATCAAACGCCTCTTTGATATACTTCTGCTCCAGTCCCTCTTCGGACATATGAGCCAAGCATAAATATATATTTTTTCGTTCCATATAAATTAGATTAATTCGTCGTTGTACATCATGTGTTTCCCAAGGATGGTACAGAAAATCATCTGTATGTCTTTGGTGAAAGAATAGTGCTCGGCGTAGTAGCGATTGAGCCTCACTTTGTCTGGATAGATTACCTCATCGTTATATTTGATAGGATTCTCTACAGTAGCCAATAATTCTTCTTCATTGCGGTATTTGAGGGTGGCAGGTCCGGTTATCCCCGGGCGGAGAGTTAGAATGATACAATCTTCTCCTTGCAATTTATCGGCATAGCCCGGCACATCCGGACGCGGGCCTACAAAAGACATATTACCTATCAACACATCCCATAGTTCCGGCAGTTCATCGAGTTTATATTTGCGTAGTTTTGCGCCAAGAGGTGTGATACGGCTCTCACCTGCCACGGAAACAGAACTGCCGTTGTGCCCCATGGTCATAGATCGGAATTTATGGCAGGCAAATAACTTGCCATTTCGCCCTACGCGTTGTTGCACGAAGAAGACAGGTCCAGGCATTTTACATTTGATGAGTATAGCAACTATCAGTAGAACCGGCCACAGGAAGAGCAAGCCTAGTAGCGCCATTAAGCGATCAAATATGTATTTCAGAATTTTCATAACACCTTATATGCAAATCGAATGAGCCATGAGGGAGAGATTCGAAATAGGAATAGTAAGTAGGCATAAATAGTAGCTTTACATCCATATTTTAATTCCCTATTAATGATTTTTCGATCTATTAGAAGCCCTTTTGCATATGCATAGCCATTGCGTCGCTTTGTGAAGAATTCTGCGGTAACGCGGAAATTCAATACAACCTCGTTTATATTCGCAATTTTGCACCCCTGTTTCAGTCCATCAAACCAAAGCATAGTATCTTGGTTCTGTCTGTAGTTCGGGCGATAAAGGCAACCGGCTTTATCGAAAAAGGACTGCCTGATAATAACCGCAGGATGAGCTACCGGATTTCTTTTTGCAAAGTATTGATAACACTCTTCCGGCGTAAGCGGGTAGTGGTTAATTTTATTGCGGTTATGCCCGTTCTCATCAATCTCGTTGGTCGCACCGCCAACTGCATCTATCTCGGGATGGGTAAGTAAAAAAGCCATTTGTTTTTCAATCCGCTCCGGCAGTGAGATATCATCTGCATCCATGCGTGCGAAATAGATATAGCCTTCTTGTTGCGCCCAACGAATCATATCATTGAGCGTTGCAGCCAGACCGCGGTTTTCGGCGAAAGGCATAATTGTCACACGTTCGTATTTCACATATGTGTCCACAGCTTGCGCTAATTCCGCTTCAATAGGTCCGTCCAAACCAATCAATACGTGCAGCGGATGATAGGTCTGCGTGAGCATACTATCTACCGACAATCGTAGATATTCCGGATTATCTTTCCGGTATACGGGGAGTAATACTATAACTTTCGGTGTGTTCATTTCGTATAGTTGATTTGCAAGCTTTTCATCCATGTTTCACATGCCAAATGCCGATCAAATTTATCAATCTGTTCCTGCGTATGTTTTATCAGTTCTTCACGTTGGTCCAAGACCGCTTGAAAACCTTCAGCTATTGCATTTATATCAAGTGGGTTAACTTGTACACCTGCTTTCCCTATCACTTCCGGCAGGCTCGTGGTATTGGCTGTCAAGGCCGGTTTTCCATAGCGAAAACCTTCAAGTGGCGGGATGCCAAACCCTTCGCACAGGCTTACGAGCACCACTGCTTCTGCGCGTTGATATAGATACGATACTTCTGCATCCGAGCGATATCCCATATAGTGCACATCCTCTATTCCTTGTATTGCGTTAATGATAGCTTGCGAGTTTTGAAGGGGTTTTCCGACCACAAGCAACTGATATGTATGCGATGTGTTAAAACGGGTAAATGCCTGTACCATGCGCACGATATTTTTTCCGGGTTGGATACTTCCTACAAAGAGGAAAAAAGGCTTTGATGGAATAGTTACTTCTTTTTCGGGTGTGCTATTTATCGGCAATGTATTATGTGTTACTAGCACTTTTCCCTCGGCAGCCGGGATGTATTTCTCAATTTGCTGTTGGCTGTAATATGAAACGGTCAGAATCTCATCCACATGGTTTGCATAGAGGCGTGTGATGTATTTCAGATAGGTGCGTTGCAACCATCCGTAGCGCTCTTTGTGGGTTAGATAATATACATCATGGAGGGTAAAGACACGTTTTGCTTTGACACGGAGTGGCAGGCTGGTGCAATAACTATAGAATACATCGCAAGGCTTGATATAATGATAGAATCGGGTTTGCTCAAAAAGAATACGTTTCCAGCCGTTTCCGAGAGTAGGCACATCAATATATTCTACATCCACATTAGCCGGCATACCGATATATTCGGCATGAATCTGTTGCTGCTTATACACGATGAAGTGTGTGTCGTGCAAAGTATATTCCCCCATTGTAGATAGGAGATTCCGAACATAATGAAATGCTCCGGAACCGCGTTCATCGGGTAGTGCTATGAAATTGAGTGCGACAATCATTGGTCTTGTATAATTTGCAGTATTTGTTTTACACGTTCGTCTATTCGAAGCGATGAGGCTTTGTCAATAGTTCCCCGTTGCAGGCGGCTATATAGTTGTTTGTCCTCTTTTAGTCGGTGAATTGCTTCAGCAATGGCATCGACATCAGAAGGATTAACCAGAATGCTGTTAGTATCATCCAGAATATCATAGTTAAACGGCAGATCGGATGAGATGACAGGCAATCCGCATGCCATCGCCTCAATAACGGAGTTTGGGCAGCCTTCCGCCATGCTTGGGAGAACAAATACATCTGCGGCATTGAGATAGTGCACAATCTCATAATGGGGCAATTGCCCTTTGAAGGCTGTATGCGCATAGGTAGGTTCATCCTTGCAATTATCCATCGGACTACCGATATAAATGGCTTTGATATGCGGATTATTCAGTCTCTTTAGGGCTTCGTCCACGCGGAAGACACCTTTGCGGTCATTGAATCGTCCGCAGAAGGCTACTGCAAAATCATCCTTTGCAATACCGAGTTGTTCGCGCATAGCATAGCCATCCTCGTTATAGAACTCCTTCGGATTATACGCATTAGGCAATACCACGCATTTTTCTTCTTTTGCCAATCCGGATATAATACTCTCTTGCTTATTTTTCGTGCTGACACAAACAACATGTTGTACATGCTCTTTGAGCCATGCTTTTTCTTGGTCTTTGATTTGCCCGATTGGAATAATATCCTCGCCTGTGGCAACAATAAAAGGCAGATGTGTTCTGCAAACGAATGGAATCACCGTCGCTGCATTCAGCCAGAAATGAGCATATACAATATCCGGTGTCTTCAGTCGATGGGCGGTCCATGTAGTTACAATGCGATTGCACCACCGCGTGATGAATCCAAGTTTGCCGTCTCCGGTTGTAATAGAATAGGGGCGGTAGATATGTATGGTTCTTCCCTCAATTTCTTCCATGAAATGGCGTGGTGCCAGAGGCACATGACGCAACCAATGTTTGGTCAGTGATTGGGGAGCTATAACAGATACAGTCATCCCCTGCCGCGTCATTTCTTGCGCGATATTGGCGATGAAAGCCGAGTAGGGGAGTCCCGGACTCGGATATCCGTCTGCTATGATAAGAATATTATTCATGAATTGTGTTTGTTTGGAAGATCCATCCAGCTTCCGATTTTATAATCCCATTCCTCGGGATTAAATGGAACAAATCCGCTCCAATGATAAAATGTTAATTCTCCAAAATATATTTGCCCATTAATATCGTAGAAGTCCACACGAACATGAGGAATTCCGTCGGATAAATTACGTGCAAGTTCTACCATTTTATCAAATCCTTTGGGCTTAGTAGGTATCGTTTTGGCGTGCTCATGTCCATTTGTGAATGGCAGCAAGTTAAAATCCAGATTAAAGAAGTCAAACTTAGTATCTTCATTTGGATTCTCGCGATCGGTAGCTATAAAGAGCATTTTGGGTTCTCCATTAAAGCAGAAGAACTTGTAATCTTTCAATTCATAGCCGCTTTCGTCCACCATGTATTGCTCTACTATAATACGGCGTTTCACATTTTTGTATGGCCATTCACGAGATACAGCATAATAATTACGTTTAAGTCCGGCGGATAGTCTTTTGATAGCTGTTGGGATATCCAATGTGTTTTTGTCTTTGCATATTACAATACCACCACTATCATGTGTGACTTTTGCTACGAACTGATTAGGTAATTTATCCCAAGGAACATCTTCTGGTTTGTCCCAAACACCGATGGTTGGAATAATATGTTCTTTGCCAATGCGCTCTGCAACATACTCTTTTGCTTCTGCTTTATCTACCATCCGTGTATAGTCTGATTTACGGTCATGCAGTTTCAGCCATTGCAATTTTTCATTGTATGTTTTCGGATTGTTAAAATCCATCCAATACCCCATGGTAAGTCTATACTTAACTTTCAAAAACAACTTATCTGGGATGATGGGCGCGATACCATTCCAAAACCGCAAAGCAATGCGCTCCGGGTGATATATAAGATATGTAAAGAATTTCTTAATGATGTTCATAACTGGGCTTTCAGTACTTGAATCAGTTTATCTCTATGTGATTCACAGGTAACTTTATTCAGTAATGCTTTGATTTTGTTTTGATTTTTCCCAAAAGGTAGATAGCCGTGCCGCATAAGTGCTTGGATATATCTGTTACGGGCTCCGAAAATTGAGATTAACCAGTTTCGCTCGTCTTGTCGAATCCACTTATTATGTTCTGCTTGCAATTGGGAAGGCGATTTAATAATGGCATTTAGGGCTTGAATATTTTGCTCGATTTGTTTTTTCTCCTTGAAATTCAGCAGACGGATATCAGGTGTTTTATTACATTGCTCGTATGGGTAAAGAGTAAAACGAATGGTGGTATCAAAATGTAGTTCTACCATATATCCATAATTCCATTTGGAATCACGTTTCCCCTCCCAATCAAAGCAGAAATTACCTAAGCCATAGAAGATGGGGCGCCCGTTATATACCTCGTAGCCGCTATAGCAATGCTGATGATGGTTGATAACCGCGTCTGCTCCGGCATCAATAAAGAACCGATACGTCTCCTGCATACGAGGGGAGGGTAACGAATAGTGTTCGTGTCCTCCATGTACAATTACGATAACATAGTCTGCATGCCGTTTGGCTTCATTAATGTCATACCATTGTTGAACAGGATTCAAAGGATTTGCACCAGCGGAATTATCTGTGGCTATTGAAAACTCATGTTCGCAACAATTGATAATGGCTATTGTTTTGCTGTTTTTTCTGAAATAATAAACTCGCTTTGCATCTTCACTATTTATTCCTGCGCCGACACGCGAGATATCTGCCTTTTTTAGGGCGTTAATAGTATCAGTAAGTCCTACCTCTCCATAATCAAGGATGTGGTTATTTGCCATGGTCGCTAAGGAGAAACCGCTGTCCTTGAGTAAATTGGCTGCATCGGGAATACTTTTGAGACTTGGACCCTCTTTGACGATAGGTTGTGTCTCGGATGTAACAAGCGGGCATTCCAGATTGACAATTGCTAAATCGCAAGATTTGATGATAGGCTCCATGTCATGAAGAATCTCTCCGCTTGTAGGAGTGCCAATACGCGAAGCCACTCTGTCTTTCGGACAAAAATCACCAGCGATAAGTATTTTAATTTCTTTTTCCATTTTTAGGTTTCGTTAAAAAAAGAAGAATACGCTCCCATGTAGAGATAAAGTTATCTATCGAGAAATGTGATACGTCATGCCGAATAGAAAGAGAACAACGTTTTCTATATGCTTCATTATTGATTAATGCGTGTAATTTTTCTCCGAATAGAATTTCTTGGTTGTCTTCTATAATACACCCACTTTGAGGTGATTTAAAAATCTCTTCAGCAACTCCTCCTAATGCGAAAGATATGCAAGCGCATCCTTGTGAAGCAGCTTCTAACAGGCACATTGGGAAACCTTCTATCCTGCTTGGTAAAGCAAAGATAGCGGCTTTTTGATATATAGAAATAATATCTTTTTGTTCTCCGAGAAAGACAACTTGTTGCTCAATTTGATTTTTTGTTGTCAAACTTTGTAGGAACGCAAAGGATTCGGGGGCTCCTCCTCCACAGATTACCAGTTTCCATTCTGGGTGATACTTTGCAATTCGTCCCCATATATTGATGATTCTATCAAAGCCCTTTACGGACCAAGCATCTATCCGTCCTACACATAAAATTACATTTTCCCGTTGTGTATCTCCCTCAAGGATAGGAAATGAAATGGGATTATGGATAACTATTTTATTTGGTATTCGTTTGTACAAAATAGTTTCATCAACATGACTTAAGATACTAACTGCATTTGCCCAACGATATGCGTGCCATCGAATCCAATTGGTAAACCAATGTAATTTATTGCGGAAGGATGTATGGTCCACTGCAATGATGGGAATGTGCATGCCGATACTCGCCAAACGTGCATATAAGTACGGCTCCGGTTCAACGCCGATGATGATATCCGGGTGTGTATAATTAATTATTTGGTGATATTTCCGAATCCGTTCACTCTTTTGAACTATTCCTGCTAAATGGCTTTTTCCCTTACGTGCTACGTGATTATCAATAATAGTGATATTATCTCCACAATAATAAAGCATCGGGCGTTGACGGTCAAATGCTAACACTACATCATAACCTTTTGATGATAGCCCATTGCACATGATAGAGGTCACTCTTGCGGCACCTCCGCCGGCCATATGATCAATACAAACTAAGATTTTCATTGTTTTGTGTAGCGTTTAGCGATTGCATGGATAATAAAGAAAGACAGAAGTATCGAAACACTGAAGAATACATACAAGAAAGCGCTGGCTTGACCTCGTGGAGAATAAATAATTTCAGGAATCATAATCAATCCGAAAGCGCAGGGCCATAATCCTTTGCGTACCCAATGGTAGAATCGCGCAAAAATGACACCATACATCATATTCCAAAGCAGCAAGCCGATATATCCGAAATCATGCCATACTTCAGCAATGTAAGAGGAGCCAAGTCCAACACCGCTCAAGAAACTCCTATGCATCTCAAGATAACTAAGCGTGTTTGCCAGTGAATGACCGTATAATGCCATCTCTTCGGTTTGAGGCCTATATTCTACCGCATTCCCCATGAGCTTAAAGATAAAATTCTTATTGAAGTTATCAATAAACTGGCCGAAGGAGAAGATACGTCCGTCATCCAATATATCCTGCATCTCATATGTAAGACCGATTACTCGTGCAGATGTGCCTTGCTGATAGAAGAAATTGACAAATAGATCCCACACACCTGCTTCTTCCATCTCTTTGTCGCCACGAATAAAATCGATTACGAACATTCCTGCCAAGATGAAGGGGGCTATGCTTATCATAACAATAATCGCTTTGCGCGAAAGCCATGGTTCTTCTGGTGTAACAAAATTGCGCACACTATAATAGAAAAGCATAAATACCAATGCCAGCATGAATACAGTACGGCTACCGGTTGTAAGTGACAGAGTCGCAATAGTTAAATATACTATAATCGGAAGCCGTGCTTCTTTACGGCTAGGAAAAGTCGCTAAGAAGAGATAGAATAATGGAGTGTATAATGCAGATAATTTATGGACAATAGAAGGTAAATGGCTCTCAAAATCAGCATATAACGCAAAATATCCATTATTTATAACAAAAATACTTTTTTCCAATATTATGATTATGAAGAAAAGCGAACATCCGTATGAAAGTATCTTGCTGATACGCCGGATACTCAGTACATAGGGCGTATTATTATCATAAATCAGCAGTTTCTCATCCTCTATCTCAGGCTTCATGGCGAATCCTAAATAAGAGCCGAAGATACTAATAACCAGCGTGGTATAGATAAACCGCAGCGTCTCAATATCAAACATACGAATCGTTCCATCCGCATCGTCCGCTATATATCCTGTTTGGAAGAAATCCGGCAGGATGAGTCGCGTCATCAGAAAAGTGAAGAGCGTAGCTTGGAAAAGTAAAAAAAGAAGCCGTTCTTTTACCCGCAGCAAGCAGAAACATACTACCACAATCCACATTATGAATGTGATAGCCGCTTGCCATTCTGGCACTATAAAGAAGAGCACCAGCAAAGCAAGCAGAATAGTGCTTGTCCCAAATTTATCTCGTGCGATACTCAACATGCCGATTCGGAATTAATGATAATATTTGCTTTCGTTCTTCTCTCTTTAGGATACACCACCACCATATAGCGGAGCAAATAACCATCGAAGCAAGACTGATGACTATTTGTTGCCAAAGAGTAGAAGTTAGTGTGTTCAAATAGAACAGTCCTCCGGCGCATATCAGACAGAGACATGCCGGTAATAATATATTACATGTATATGCTGTGCTGTTGAAACCAGCTACTTTCCTTGCCAAAATCAAAATGGCAAGCAAGTTCACCTGTTCCATAATGATGCAGCATACAAAAATCCATGCATAGTGTGCCCCTGCTTTCAATACAATATAACCCAAAGCCAGAGGAAGCGACAAGATAAGACCTTCTACTATCTGGTAGTATTTCAAATCTCCTTTGGCTTTGAAGATGGTATCTATCGGTCCGTGGATAGAGCGGATAAGCGTGATACAAAGCGTGAGTTGGAGAAAAACAACCGAGTATTCCGGTACTGTACCCAGCCATAACTGCAAGAGCCATGGCGTGAGATAAACAAGAGGAATCGTCAGCATCAGTTGGACATAGAATAATATCTTCGAGGAGATGAAAATCGCTTTCTGAAAATCATCATATTTTCCTCCGGCATAAGCCTGAATGCTATAGGGTGTCATAACAGTATTGATATTTATCAAAAACTGCTTGGTCATCTCGCTGACTTGAAAAGCTATTCCTCGTGCCGCATTCACTACTGTACCGCCAAATACATTGAGAATCATATTCACGCCATTTTGCGTAACAGCATACGCAGTGTTGCCCAAAAAATTCCATCCGGCAAACTGCGTCATCTGCTTAAAATACACCTTATCCCATATCAGTCTCAATTTGACCTCTTGGAAATGCCATTTACAATAGATGATATTGACACATAAAATAACGACAGCCACGCCTAATAGCAATAATCCATAGAACACCAGTTTGTCTATCGGCGCATGACTAAGCAGAAAAGCAATACCCAATTTCATCACACTCTCAATGATGGCAATACAAGCATAGAAATTCATATGCTCATGCGCGATGATGACTGCGTCAAAAACAGAGGTGATAATACTGATTGCCGCAATAGCCGTAGCGCATTGGAAGACGATAAAAGCGGCATGTATTCTATCCGGCGACACATTAATCTTATGCGTAAAGAACCATATACCCAGTCCTTCCACGCACAGAATAAAAATAATGCCGATAAGCAGGTTGATATAGATGCTTAGATTGAATACCAATTGCAGGTTCTGCGCGTTACCTTGCCCTATCTCATAATTGAGGTAACGCTGGGTGGAAGATGAAAAAATGATGCGCAACGAGGCGAACATGGCAACAATACTTCCTACCAGATTATATATGCCATAATCGTCCACCCCCAGTTGCTGCAATACAATACGGGAGGTATAAAACGACACAACCATCAGGACAAACATGCGTATATACATGAATGCCGTATTTTTAGCTAATCGTTTTCCTGTCGTTCCACTCATTGTTTATTTCCCGTATTTCTCACAAGCCTCGTAATAGGTGTCCAGAGAGCCGATGTCGAATCGGCCGCCTGTCATGGGCCAAGCGTGCATTATAGTATGTTCCGCCAGATAATGCGCCAGATTGCCCGGAGCATCGTTTCCGCAGCCGTTCTCCAACGCATGACGGATTAATTCAAAATCCTGCCGCAGGTAGATATAGAACGGTGGTACCGCGTGATGCGTCTTCGGTTGCTGAGGCTTTTCCGCCATCTCCAGCACGCGGTTCTCTCCGTCTATCACAATCACGCCTGTGCGTTGCAGTTTTTCTATCGACGGCTGCTCGTGGTACATGATACAGCTGGTCTGTTTCTCCTTTGCAAAATCTACGAACTCGCGGAAGGAGAAGAAGAGTAGGTTGTCTGCTGCGACCACGAGCATGTCATCCTCAATGTGCAATTTGTCCATCGTGTAGAGCAAATCTCCGACGGCACCCAATCGTGTCTCATTGCTGCTGGTGCTGTCATCTACGATTCGGAGCGGCTTTGCGTAATGTCTTTCTTGCGCCCATTCTTCAAAGACTGGGGCAAAACGATGATTGGTGACGATGATATGCTCGTCTATGTCGGGTATTGTATCAATATCATCCAGCATCCGCTCCAGGATAGACTTTTCGCCTATCTTTAGAAGCGGTTTGGGAAAGTCTTTTGTCAATTCTCCCAAACGGGTGGCATAGCCGGCTGCTATTACGATTGTTTTCATTCTTTTACAAAATGTGCTCCATCGGCTGAATGTACCCAGTATATTTTGAAGGTCTTCTTATACTCCGGATACTCCGCCAAATACTCACGGGTGATGGATTCTTCTACTTCTTTTTTGTGCTTGGGGTCAACAAAAGCAATCACTGCCCCTTTGAATCCGGCTCCGCTGAAACGGCCGCCATACACTCCGTCTAAATCTTTGAGACAGTCATATATCTTAATCAGTTCGGGACTGCCGCACTCATAGTTATGAATCGAACTCTCGCAACTCTGCTTGATGAGTTGGCCGAATAGTTCCATATTTCCGCTTTCCCATGCCGTAACCCCTTTGCGCACGCGCTTGTATTCCGTGTAGAAGTGTGCGGCTCGCCGTGCAAAACGTGCCGGCATACGGTCGCGTGTCTCTTCGTACATCTCATACGGCACATCGCGGAGAAATGTCTGGTCCAGAGGTTTGATGGGTTGCTCTTTGTAGGCCTGCATACACCATGCGGCCGTGCGGCACTCGCTTACGCGCAGGTTGTAATCGCTGTTCACCAGACTGCGTGTCAGGCCGGAGAAGATGATGGCTATTTCGTATTCCGCCAGGTCCTCACCCGGTTCTATCAAACGGTACTGCTCGGTGGCGGTGTCCAGAAAAAGCAGTTTGCCTTTTTCGCCTAATGTGATGCAGGATTGGTCCAGAATACCATTGTTCAAACCGATATATTCCCGTTCCGCCTCAGAGGCTGTTTTTATCACCTCCATTTCCGTAAGCGTGATATCGTTTGCTTTGGCGAATGCCATCACATAGGCTATCAGCACGGCTGCGCTGCTGCTTAGTCCGCCGATAGGCAGTGAGCCGGCTATCTCGCCTTCAATCCCGTGTCTCAGGACAAACCGTTTGCTGAGTGCATACTTCGCCCCTCGTACATAATCGCCCCAGTTGCCTTCTTTCACGCGGGTCTTGTCGTCAATGCGCAGATTCACATTGCCCGGGAAGGAATGGCTTGTCAGCGAAACGCTGCCGCCCGCGGTGATATTAAACCATAGATCGACACCCTTGTCAATAGCGAAACCGGAAACCAAACCGTGCTGGTGGTCTACATGGGCGCCTAACGGACATACGCGGTAAGGCGCAAAAATATGATATGTGTATTCTTTCATTTTCCCCATAGTTCTTTAATAATTACACTCGGCCATTTCCAGTTCTGGTAAGCCAACTGGGCGATGCCGGGAGCCAGAATCATTCCCCATGTCCCCATGTCTAACGGACTCAGGAACAGCCATAACAATATGACGGTGGCGCCTCCGCTTATCAGACTCGGTATGAAGAACGGAATCTTGTTATCCGCCATGATGAATCCCGCTGCCACGGCATGGTTCTGCTCCAGTGTGTTGATCAATAGCATTACCATGAGCATTGCTGCCGGTACAAAATGGGTCTGGCTGTGGATGATATCCAATGCCCAGTCGCCCAATCCGACCCATGCCGCACCGCCTACGAGATAAATCAGCAGTAGAGATCCGGTGCACATCAGGTAATAGCGTTTGAGTTGCTCCAAATCGTTTTCCGCACGGCATTGTGCCAGTTTCGGCAAGAACGATTGGTAGGGTACCGTCGCGCAACGCGCCAATATATCCATTACCTGCAATGTGATTCCATACGATGCGATATCTTCCAAACTCAGAAAGGCCGAACCAATCAGCACTGCCGACTTGTTGACCAGAAAACCGCCCAACTGCGTCAAACCGATTTTGATAGCATTGGGAGTTATGGCGGCCAATATCTCTTTGGGAGCTTTGGGAACGGCATTTTTCAGGTTTTCTTTGAGCTCCGGCGTAAAGAATACATGGTATGTCAGTACACGGCGAACAAAGGTGGACACCAACTGTGAACTCACAATGGCGGTCAAGCCGAAACCTGCGTAAATTAGTCCGATGGCCAATCCTACGTATAGGGCTTGTCCTATGATGTTTATCTGTTGGCTGCGTTTGATATATCCTTTGCCGGTCAGCAGCGCATCGTAGTAGTAGGTGTATAGGTTGTAGCAGTTGATTGCTATCAGCACCACCCATGCCACCATCGCGTCCTGATGGTCGCCGTTGTATCGTTGCAGGATGTAGTGGAAATAGGCGGTGCCTGCGGTCAGCAGTATGATAAACACCGCTAATGCCATCCATCGGTAGAAACGCTGCATGGCAATCAGGCTGCCTTTCAGCAATCCGTAATCCACAGTCGCGGTTGCATCAATATGGCTTACTCCGTCCTTTTGCAATGTCTTGACGCCGGAGAAAATATAACTGATGCTACGGACAAAGGTGGGCCTGAATCCAAAATCCAGCATGAGCACAAGTACCGTGATGGTCTGGAATATATTCCATATCCCGACGGTTTCTTGCGACATCCTGTTCAGAATGAACGGCAGCAAAATCACACCGGCGCCTATCGTAAAGGCGGTGCCGGCATAGCTCCATGCTATCTCTTTTTTACCGATATGTTCTATTTTCTCTGCCAAATCCCCAATATCAAATTACCAATTACAAATCACCAATTACAAATCACCAATTACCAATCACCAATTACCAATCACCAATCACCAATCACCAATTCTCCTTTCTCAGTCTCTTCGGAAAATATCCCGTGTGTACACTTTGTCTTTCACGTCGTCCAGACTGCTGTCGTACCGGTTGGCAATGATGGCTTGGCTGCGGAGTTTGAACTGTGCTATATCGTTTACCACTTCGCTTCCGAAAAACGTACTCCCGTTCTCGAGCGTGGGTTCGTAGATAATCACTTGTGCACCCTTGGCTTTCACGCGTTTCATGATACCTTGGATGGACGACTGGCGGAAATTGTCGCTGTTCGATTTCATGGTCAGACGGTATACACCGATGACGCATTGTTTCTCTTGTTTGGCATCAAACTCGCCTTTGTGATAGTAGTCATAGTATCCGGCTTTTGCCAATACCCGGTCGGCTATGAAATCTTTGCGCGTCCTGTTGCTCTCCACGATTGCTTCAATCAGGTTTTCCGGAACGTCTTGGTAGTTCGCCAGCAACTGTTTGGTGTCTTTTGGCAGGCAGTATCCGCCATAACCGAACGACGGGTTGTTGTAATGTGTGCCGATGCGGGGGTCCAGGCAAACGCCGTCGATAATGGCCTGCGTGTCCAGCCCTTTCATCTCTGCGTAGGTGTCTAACTCGTTGAAATAACTCACGCGCAGCGCCAGATACGTGTTGGCGAACAATTTGACCGCCTCCGCTTCCGTCAACCCCATGATACGCGTCTCGATGTCTTTTTTCTGCGCACCTTCTTGCAGCAGTGCTGCAAAACGCTTTGCGGCGTTTTCCAACTCCGGGTCGCCTGGTACGGTACCTACGATGATGCGGCTGGGGTACAGGTTGTCGTATAGTGCCTTGCTCTCACGCAGGAACTCCGGCGAGAACAGGATGCGGTCGTAGTGGTATTTCTTGCGCACGCTTTCGGTGTAGCCGACTGGAATGGTGGATTTTATCACCATGATGGCGGTCGGGTTGACGCGCAGAACGGTTTCTATCACGTTCTCCACGGCAGAGGTGTCGAAATAGTTGCGCTGGCTGTCATAGTTAGTCGGAGCGGCTATCACTACGTATTCCGCGGTTTTGTATGCCGCCTCGGCATCCAGAGTGGCCGTCAGGTTCAGGAATCTGTCTTGTCCTTTCTCCCTGGTCTCTTTGTCCTTTTCAAAATAGTTCTCGATGTACTCATCCTGAATGGGGGACTGGCGACGGTTTATCATCTCCACTTTCTCGGGGAGAATATCAACGGCGGTTACCTCGTTGTGCTGGGCGAGTAGGGTGGCGATACTCAATCCTACATAGCCGGTTCCTGCTACTGCAATTTTCATCGATTTTTTGATTCTTAATTTTTAATTTTCAAATATGTTCTTCCACACCGCGGAAATGAACGTTCAACTCATGCAGGTGCTCCAGCAATACGCCGAGTGGCGTACCTTTGGTCATCTCGGCAAAGGCGTTCACATCCTTCGGGAAGCACTTGCCGCCATACCCGTACTTGCCGTCGGGACCCGGGACATAGGTGTGTGTGTCGTTGATATAACCCGACAGTAGAATGCCGGTATGCACTTTCCGCCAGTCGGCACCCATTTGCTCGCAATATTCGCGGCAGGCGTTGAAATAGGTCACTTTGTAGGCGCCGAACACATTGTGCATGTATTTCGTCAATTCTGCCTCCAACGGACTCATAACGGTGAATTTTTTGCCTACGAATATCTTTGTCAGCAGTTCCTGGGCGCCTGTAAAAACCATGGTCTGCTTGTTAAAATCTTCGATAAACGTACGCTCGGTCAGAAACTCCGGCATATAGCATACCTGATGACCTGTTTCGCGGGAGAGCCGTTCGCTCGTGCCCGGCAAAATGGTGGTACGGACAAAGACAGGCACGTCCGGCAGGTTCTTTATCAACTCTGTCATGAGGCTCAGATCCTGTGTGCCGTCTTCCTCGGTGGGTACATGAATCTGTAGGAAAGCGACATCGATGTCGCTCAAATCATCATTGTAACCTTTGTATGGGTCACTGATGTACAATTTGCATTCCGGATTGTTGTTCTCCAACCAGTTTTTCAAGGCTCCGCCTACGAAGCCGCATCCGATAATTCCAACTTTTATCATGATATCTTATAGTGGTTTTTATGTATTTTAGTCGTTGTATTTCCTCGCCTGTATGGGGGATGACAGGGTTGGGCGGTACAAAAAAGCCTACAAAGGTACAACATTATTCTCACATACGCAAGTGCGCGCGGAATTTTTTGTAAAAAAAGATTTTTTTTGCTCTTTTTCTTCCCTCAAAATGTGGTTTGATTATGTATATATACTATGTATATATACAGTGTATGTACAAGGGATTCGGATGCTGGATTTAGTGCGTCGTTAGTGCGTGATAAGTGTGTTATAAGTGCGCGATAAGTGTGTTATTATTGAAGTTATTAGCGAAGCGGACTGAAATAATTACTTGCATATGTCAACTTTTTTTACTACCTTTGCGCCGATTTTGCCTAAATTTGGCCGAATTTGCTGAAATACTGGTCCTCTAGGCCGCTAGTCAACTATAACACCAAACTAAAAACAACAATAAACAATGAAAAAATTCAAACTCTGGAATACGCTCTGCGGATGGCTTGTTTTTGCCGTTGCTGCAGCTACGTATCTCCTGACAATGGAACCCACTGCTTCTTTCTGGGATTGCGGTGAGTTCATCTCCAGTGCTTGGAAACTGGATGTAGGTCACCCGCCCGGAGCACCTTTCTTCATGCTCATGGGCCATTTCTTTAGTCTTTTCGCTTCGGATACAGCGCATGTGGCGATGTGCGTCAATGCCCTCTCGGCGTTGGCAAGCGCATTCACTATCCTGTTCCTCTTCTGGACCATTACAGCGCTGGCGAAGAAGTTGATGGTATCGTCGGCATCGGAACCGATGCAGCTCTGGAAGGGAATCGCCATTCTTGGAGCTGGCGCGGTCGGAGCGCTTGCCTATACGTTCTCCGATACGTTCTGGTTCTCCGCTGTCGAGGGAGAGGTATATGCCTCTTCGTCGCTCTTCACGGCTGTCGTCTTCTGGCTAATCCTCAAATGGGATGAGCATGCCGACGAAGAGGGGAGCGACCGCTGGCTGATTGCTATTGCCTACCTCATGGGACTCTCCATCGGTGTGCACTTGTTGAACCTGCTGACGATTCCGGCTATCGGACTGGTGTACTATTTCCGCCGTTACGACTTCTCATGGAAGGGGCTTGTGTATGCTTTCCTGGCTTCATGCGCCATCCTGTTGGTAATCCTTTATGGTATTATCCCGGGCTTCCCTACAGTGGCCGGATGGTTCGAACTCCTGTTCGTCAACGCGCTGGGAATGCCCTTCAATACGGGCCTCGCGGTCTATATAGTACTCGCTATTGCAGCCTTGGTATGGGCTATCGTAGAGACCAACAGCGACACCTCTAAAACCCGCATTGCGATTGCTTGCACGCTGGCTTTTGCGCTTAGCGGAGCGGCTTTCCTCTTCGAGCAATGGTGGATTGGCTTGTTGCTCTCTGCCGGATTGCTGGCGCTCCTCTTGTTCAAGAGCGACCTCATTCCTGCGCGCTGGCTCAATACCGCAACGCTCATGATTACGGTTATCCTCATCGGCTATAGTTCATACGCTGCATTGGTCATTCGTTCCAGTGCCGACACGCCGATGGACCAGAACTCGCCGGATAATGTCTTCTCGCTCAAATACTACCTCAACCGTGAGCAGTATGGCGACAGACCTTTGTTCTACGGCCAGGCTTACAATGCGCCCGTCGAACTGCGTATCGAGGGGAATATGTGCGTACCCGTTGAAAAACAGGGACACGCGCAATATGCACCGGCACCCGAAGTGGAGGGCGAGAAAGACCATTATGTCATCACGGGCTACAAGACTAATTATGTCTTCATGAAGCAGTTCTGCATGCTCTTCCCGCGTATGTACTCGTCCCAGGGAAGTCATGTCCAGGCATACAAAGAGTGGGCGGATGTCAAGGGCAAACGAATCCGTTATGATTACTGCGGACAGCAGAAAACGGAGTACTGTCCTACCTTTGTGGAGAACCTCAGGTTCTTCTTCCGCTACCAGGTTAACTTCATGTACTGGCGCTATTTCATGTGGAATTTCGTGGGACGCCAGAACGACCTGCAGTCCTACGGAGATATTACCAAAGGCAACTGGATTTCCGGTATTCCGTTCATTGATAATGCGATGCTCGGCGACCAGTCTTTGCTGCCTGCGGAACTCAAGGAAAACAAGGGACACAACGTCTATTATTTCCTGCCGCTTCTGCTGGGTCTCATCGGTATTGTTTGGCAATGCTCCAAACGCGATAAGGACGGTAATGCAACGGGCTGGAAGAGTTTCACTCTTACATTCCTGCTTTTCTTCCTTACGGGTTTGGCAATCGTCATGTATCTCAACCAGACACCTTATCAGCCGCGCGAGCGTGACTACGCGTACGCAGGTTCCTTCTATGCGTTCTGTATATGGATTGGCCTTGGCGTGCTCGCTCTCATCGATTGGATCAATAGTGCTCTGAAGAGCGAAAATGGAAAAGCTGTTGTGGCGGTTTGCGCAAGCATCCTTTGCCTCCTCGTTCCGGCTCAAATGGCTTCCCAGAACTGGGATGACCACGACCGCTCTGACCGCTACTCATGCCGTGATTTCGGGGCTAACTACCTCAAGTCGTGCGAGGACAATGCAATCCTCTTCTCCAACGGCGATAACGATACCTTCCCCTTGTGGTACAACCAGGAGGTCGAGGGAGTGGGAACAGACAAGCGCGTTTGCAACCTCTCATACCTCCAGACCGATTGGTATATCTCGCAAATGAAGCGTCCGTATTATGAGTCCGAAGCGCTGCCAATCTCTTGGGAGTACAAGGATTTCATGCCCGGCAAGAACGAGATTGCGCGTGTGGACAACCGTCTGGGACAACCCGTCTCGGTTGAAAAAGCGTTCAATTTCCTCCGTTCCGAAGACCCGCGTACCAAGACGCGCGAAGGAGACAATTATCTCCCGTCCGACCAACTCTATGTCGAGACGCCGTCCGGCGAACAGATGCTCTTCCGCAAGAAGCGTATGTACACCCGTTCCGAGATGATGATTATGGAGATGCTCGAGCAAAATGACTTCAAGCGCCCGATGTATTTCTGTGCAACGGTCGGAAACGACTACTATCTGGGACTCGAGCCATGGATGGAACTCACGGGACTGGCTTACCGCATTACGCCTACTCGCAGTGTTGACGGGCAGCCGCGCGTCAACAGCGAACAGATGTATGAGAACATGATGCATAAGTTCGCGTATGGTAATATGAATAAACCCGGTATATACATCGACGAGAACTTGATGCGCATGTGTCGGACCCATCGTATGATGTTTGCCCAGTTGGCGGAACAGCTCCTGCGCGAACGTCAGAACGACAAAGCGTTGGAGGTGCTCGACTATGCTGAAGAGCAACTTCCGGGGTATAATATCCCGTACGACTATACCTCGGCTTCCATGGCGTCCATGTATTTCCTCCTCGGAGAGAATGAAAAGGCGGTCGCTATCATGGATAACGTGGCGCAGACATGTGTCGAATACTTGCGTTTTGCCCAGACACTCAACCGCCGCCAGCGCGAAGTGATGGAGTCTACTGTAGGACGTGAAGCGGCTATCTTGAGCTATGTTCTCCAGACCTGCGAACGCAATGGTCAGAACGAACTGGTGGATAAATACTACGGCGACTATGCCGCTTATGTCAAATGACAAATAACTAAATGTCTCTCCCTGCCTCCTCTCCTTTCAGAGGGGGTAGGGGTAGGCCGATAAATCACAAATTACTAAATGACAAATATACCAAAAATCCCTGTCTTGCTGCTTACCGGTTATCTCGGAAGCGGCAAGACAACCCTTCTCAACCGTATCCTGACCAATAACCGCGGAATCCGTTTCGCCGTTATTGTCAATGATATCGGAGAAGTGAATATCGACGCCTCGCTTATACAGCAGGGCGGAGTAGTCTCGCAGAACGACGATTCGCTCGTCGCCCTCCAGAACGGTTGTATCTGCTGTACCTTGCAGACCGACCTCATTCAACAGATTCATAACTTGATTGCTATGAAACAGTCTCCCTCCCTTGAGGGAAAGGACGGGGAGAGGTTCTTTGACTACATCGTCATTGAGGCTTCCGGTATCTGCGAGCCGGGCCCTATTGCACAAACGCTGTGCTCATACCCCCAGATGGTGCCTATGTTTGCTCAGGACGGAATACCTGTTTTGGATTGTATCTGCTCTGTCGTGGATGCACTCCGTATCAGGGATGAGTTCTTGGACAAACTGAATGGCCAAATGGTGGATGGCCATATCGTAAACAAAGAAAACGACCTTGCTGCACTCGTTACGGAGCAGATTGAGTTCTGCAATATTATTCTGTTGAACAAGGCCTCCGAAGTGAGCGAAGAAGAGTTGGAGCACGTAAAAGCGATTGTTCGCGCTATTCAGCCCGCCGCCGAAATCATAGAAACGAACTTCTGTGATGTGCCGTTTGAGAAGATTCTCAACACCGGTATGTTCGATTTTGACCGTACTGCAACTTCTGCGGCATGGATTCAGGAAGTGGAGGACGCATCTCATCATCACGACCACGATGACGACGATGACGATGATGACGATGACCATGAGCATGAACACGACCATGAGCATGAACACGAGCATGAGCATGAACATGAACACGGCCATCATCATCACCACGACCATGAGCACGGAGGACATGACCATCTGGCGGAATACGGTATCGAGACTTTTGTCTATTATGCACGTCGGCCGTTTGATTTGGGGATGTTCGATGAGTTTGTCGCAGCGCATTGGCCGAAGAATGTCATCCGCTGCAAAGGAATGTGCTATTTTGCCGAGGAGTTCGACATGTGCTATCTCTTTGAGCAGGCGGGACGACAGTTCAATCTGCGCAAAGCCGGCGAGTGGTTTGCTACTATGCCGAAGGAGGAACTGATGCAACTCATGGCGCAGGACAAGCAGCTCCAACACGATTGGGACGAACAATACGGCGACCGTATGCAGAAGCTTGTTTTCATCGGACAGCACCTTGATAAAAAAGCCCTGACCGATGCACTGGACAACTGCCTCCAGTAAGAATATTCATTATTAGTTATTCATTACTGATTAATCGTGAAACGCATAAACAATCCTTGGCTCTCCATGCGGGAATACAACTGCTACGGCTGTTGTCCCACCAACCCTATCGGCACGCAGATGCGCTTTTTTGAGGATGGAGATGACATCGTTTCTATCTGGCGGCCTACCCAGAACCACCAGTCGTGGATCAACACCCTGCATGGCGGTATACAAGCCGTCTTGTTGGACGAGGTTTGCGGATGGGTGGTCTTCCATAAACTGCAGACGGCGGGGGTCACGGCTAAAATGGAGATGCGCTACCATAAGCCCGTCTCCACGTTGCAGGACCATATACGCCTGCGCGCGTTCCTTAAAGAGATGCGGCGCAATATAGCTATTGTGCAGGGCGAGATATACAGTGCGGAGGGCGAACTCCTCTGCGAGTGTGTCTGCACTTATTTCACGTTCCCGCAGGACAAGGCGAAAGCCGAGATGGGCTATCTGCCAAGCACAACCGAAGAAAAAGACTACACATGGCAGGAAGCATTGAATTTATAGACCGTAGCGGTTCCGACTGCTATAAATGGGATTCCGACGAGGCGAAAGGTACCTTGCCGTTGTGGGTTGCTGACATGGATTTCCGTGCCGCACAACCGATTATTGACGCGATGCAACGCCGTTTGGACCATGGTGTGTTCGGCTATTCCATTGTGCCGCAGGCCAATTACGATGCGGTGGCGTCTTGGTTCAGCCGCCGCCACGGATGGAGCGGCATTAGTCGCGACAACCTCTTGTATACCACGGCCGTGGTGCCTGCTATTGCGGCTATTTTCCGCGCCCTGCAGACGCGTAAGAACAACTGTGAGCCTTTGCGTGTCCTTACTTTCACGCCTGCCTACAATTGTTTCTTTGCCTGTATCGAGAATATGGGATGCACGCTTGTCCCTTCGCCGCTTGTAGTCCGTGATAACCGCTACGGGATAGATTGGGACGATCTGGAGCAAAAGGCTTCGGATGCGGATGTATTCCTGCTTTGCAACCCGCACAACCCGACGGGGAGGGTGTGGAGCAGGGACGAATTGGAGCATATGGCGGATATCATGCGCCGCAAGCATCTGTTTGTGCTCTCCGACGAGATTCACTGCGAGTTCGCTTTCCCCGGACACGCATATACGCCGTTTGCCACGCTGGCGCATGACGACGCTGACTACTGCGTATGTATGTCGGCGAGCAAGGCGTTCAATATTGCAGGACTGCTCTGTGCTACTATCTTTGTGCCAAACCCTGAACTGCATGAGCAAATCAACCATGCGCTCGAGGTGCACGAGGTCAACGGACTCAACCCCTTCGGGCTGGTGGCGCAAGTGGCGGCTTACAATGAATGTGCGGATTGGTTGGACGACCTCAACGGCTATATATACGCTAATTTCTGCTTCCTGAGGGATTTTCTCGACGGGCACTTGCCTATGCTGAAACTCCATGAAACGGAGGGAACCTACTTGGCGTGGGTGAATATATCCGCACTCGGGATGACTTCACGGCACTTCTGCGAACAACTGGCCCGGAACGCACGCGTATTGCTCAATCCGTCCGAGATGTATGGCGGAGAAGGCTATGTGCGTATCAACTTGGCTACCTCACGCGAGGTCTTGGCTGAAGCCTTGCAAAGAATGAAGGAGTATATTGATTCGGTTATTTGACTTTGCGGATTAGGGTCAGCCCGTCGCGCAATGGGAGGATGACTTGCTCGAAGCGGTCATCCTCTTTCATTTTGTCGTTGAAGGCGCGCAGGCCCAGGGTCTGTTTGTCGCGGTCGTAAGCGGGGTCTATGATGTGTCCGTCCCATAGGGTGTTGTCTGCCAGTATGAATCCGCCTGTGGGCACCAGCGGATAGACCGCCTCGATATATGCGCAATACTCGCGTTTGTCTGCGTCGATGAATACCAGCTCGAACTCGTTCTTTCCTTCGCTCGCCAGTTCCTTTACGCGTTCAACGGCGTCCCCGATGAGCAGTTCTATCTTTTCTCCCAGGGGCGAACGTGCCAGATTGCGGCGGATGGTCTCTTCCAGTTCGTCGTTGTGCTCGATGCTGATTAGCCGCCCGTCTTCCGCTAACCCTTCTGCCAGACACAATGCGCTGTAGCCGGTATAGGTTCCGAGCTCCAGTATGCGCTTCGGGCGTATCATATGGCTCAGCATACTCAGTACACGTCCCTGTATATGACCGCTCAGCATGTGCGGGTTCAGGATATGGACATATGTGTCGCGTGTGATTGCTTCCAGCCACTCGCTCTCGGCGGTGCTGTGTGCGGAAATATAATCTTCTATTGTCATTTCGGACATCTCTTGTCGGGGCTTGGTTTACATTTTGATACTAAAAAACGCACAAAAGTACAAAAAAATTTGCACATGTACAAAAAAAGTTGTAACTTTGCGCCAAAATTAAATCATTTTATTACTTTCATGGAAAAAATCGACGAATTAGACCGTAAGATTCTGAAAATTATTACACAAAGCGCCCGTATTCCCTTCAAGGAAGTGGCCGAACAGTGTGGTGTCAGCCGTGCGGCTGTTCACCAGCGTGTGCAGAAAATGTTCGACAATGGGGTGATTACAGGCTCCAGCTATCATGTGCAGCCTAAAATGTTGGGATATCAGCTTTGTGTGTATATTGGTATCACGATGGAGAAGGCCTCTATGTACAATCAGGTTATTGCTGAGCTGCAGGAAATTCCGGAGGTGGTTGAAGCGCAATATACCCTGGGTGCATTTGGTATTCTGATTAAGCTGTTCGCCCATGATAACGAGCATCTGCTCTATTTGCTCAATTCCAAGATTCAGGCTATACCCGGCGTGGCGGACACTACGACACTGACCGCCCTCTCGCAGCCTATTTATCGCCAACTGCCCATCGAAATCTAATTCGCAATCATGGAAAGAGTTATCAGTGGAATACGCCCGACAGGCAACTTGCACCTCGGTAATTATTTCGGGGCGGTGAAGAGTTTCGTCAAGATGCAGGACGAATATGATTGTATGTTCTTTGTCGCCGACTGGCATTCGCTTACTACGCACCCTACGCCCGAGAATATACGCAAATCGGTCAAAACGATTCTGAGTGAGTATCTGGCCTGCGGGATTGATCCTGAAAAGGCGCCTATATATGTGCAAAGCGATGTAAAACAGGTCCTTGAATTGTACCTGTACCTGAATATGAACGCCTATCTGGGAGAGCTCGAGCGCGTCACTTCCTTCAAGGAGAAAGTGCGCAAACAGCCGGATAATGTCAATGCCGGACTGCTCACCTATCCATGCCTCATGGCGGCGGATATTCTGATGCACAAGGCCGACAAGGTGCCGGTCGGAAAAGACCAGGAGCAGAATATGGAAATGGCGCGGCTCTTCGCTCGCCGATTCAACCGCATTTATAATGTGGAGTATTTCAAGGAACCGCAGTCCTTCTATTTCGCCGACAAGGCTGTCAAGGTGCCCGGGCTCGACGGCTCAGGCAAGATGGGAAAATCCGAAGGCAACTGCCTGTACCTTTGCGACGATGAAAAGACTGTTACCAGGAAAATCATGCGGGCGGTGACCGACCAGGGACCTACGCAGCTCAACCAGGAGAAGCCCGAGGTGATACAAAACCTCTTCACGCTCTGCGAGTTGCTGTGTGGCAAACAGGCGGCGGATTATTACAACGACCTCTACAACAACATGCAGATTCGCTATGGGGATATGAAAAAACAGATGGCAGCGGATGCCAATGCGCTGTTGGCGCCGATTCGCGAACGTATCATCGCATATTCGTCCGACGATGCGCTTCTCGATGCTATCATGCGCCGTGGTGCGGAAGCGGCTGCTGCTCGTGCCGAGAAAACCATAGAAGAGGTTAGAGAGATTATTGGTTTTAGGAAGATATAAACCAATAAAATCGTGCCCTTGCGGCTAAGAAATTATAGGTTTTAGAAGAATCTGATGCGTAAGCAATACCACATAGAATTTTCTCTCTCCCTCCTTATGCGGAGGGTTGGGGTGGTCCTTTTCATGGCGTTCGTCATGTTGTCGTGCCAAACGATTCAGGTCCCTATTGACGATGCCTATTATTCGCCGGTGTTGGAACGCCCGGCGGCTGTTTTTCCGCCGCCTGACAGCGAGGCGCAACCGGTGGCTGCCGATACGGTGGCTGCGCCAAAAACAACACCAAAACCTACGCTTGAATACACTTCCATCCGGGATACAACAATCACTGTGAAAATCAAACGATGAGAAAATCCTTGTTGTTCATATTGTTTCTTGTCTCTCCCCTTTTAGGGGGAGGTGGAGGCTTTCTCTTTGCGCAGGACCGCGCACGTCTCGCCGAACGCTCTGTTATGGGAACGGCGCGTTATGTGGCGATGGGAGGAGCAATGTCGGCTGTCGGAGGCGACCCTACTGCGGCGCTGGACAACCCTGCCGGACTCGGACTCTATCAGCGCTCGGAGGTGATGCTCACGCTTGACTATTCTTTCGACCGCACGATTCAGTCTTCTGTTGTCGGACCGGAGAAGAGGCATTATATCGCTTTCCCGCAGGCTTCGGTGGTCTTCAGCCGCTATGCCAATCCGGTCTCCGGTAGCGGTTTGCAGTATTACAACTTCATGTTCTCCTATCGCCGTATGAACTCTTTCGGACGCACTATGTATGCCGAGGGGGCGAAAGACGCTTCGTTGGGAGCGCTGTTTGCTTCT
The DNA here is from genome assembly GCA_002392745.1 of Bacteroidales bacterium UBA3843. Lineage (GTDB taxonomy): Bacteria > Bacteroidota > Bacteroidia > Bacteroidales > Paludibacteraceae > Colicola. The sequence continues at coordinate 128,358 of DGHR01000012.1, forward strand.
ACGGGAGTGGACATGAAAATCCCGTATTGCACGGATCGCACCAACTCTGTCAACAACCTTCTGCTCAAGGAATACGGCTATGCCAACGAGTATGCGCTCGATTGGGCGGCGAACATATCGAACCGCTGGTATGTGGGAGTGGGCCTGCACATGCAGTCCTATTCGATGACTTCGGAAGCGGATTTCTACGAGGATTTTGCGCGGACGAATGCGACCGGTCTGCGTTATAGCAATATCAACCGCACCTCGGTTGCTATGTCCGGAGTAGGGTGCAATCTCTCGTTGGGAGCTATCTGCCGCCCTACGCGCTGGCTGCGTTTGGGACTTGCGGTGCAAACACCTTCCCTCGGTTCGGTCAATACCTATACATCGGGTGTATTGCGCGCCCAGACGGACTCGCTCAGGGCTTCGTCTATCAGCAACGGCAGTCCTCCCTCGCGCTCCTACCATGCGCCATTGCGTACAACGGCTTCCGTGGCTTTCCAATTCGGCTATTTCGGTATGCTTGCCTTGCAATATGATTATTCGCACGCGTCATACCAGCACGATATCCACTCGCTGCGTGCCGGACTTGAAATCATCCCTGTGCCGGGAATGTATATCAATGCGGGATATGTCTACGAGAGCACGTTCCGGACGGACTATATGGTTGTGCCTGTCTCCGCTACACTGGACCGTCAGGACGCCTATTTCCAATTTCCCAAAGCTACGCAATACGCTTCTGTCGGACTTGGCTACCGCGGTCAGCATGTGATTGTCCAAGCCGCGTATCAGTACCGCTGGCAGAATCTGAAACTCTTTGCACACGAATATGCCAATCCGTATGATATGCACGCAGATACACACCGTGTCGTCCTGACTTTCGCATGGCATAGGGGATGGTAAAAAAGACACATATTACTCAGACTCTCCTCGGGGCGTAAACCAAGCCGCAGGCTGTTTGCGGACCGAAGAGCGGAGGCAATGGTCGCACCTGCGATTTAGCGGAGCGGTATCGCTTATTTGCGATCCATTTGCCGAACGCGAGCGGCAGTCCTTCTCCGAGGGCGCTGAGCGCGAAAGCGAGCGTTCGTATAACACATAGGAACCGGAAAACTCAACAAACTAAAAACAAACCGAGTGCAAATGCTTCACTAATGGCGTGCCGGTACTCTACGCCGTGACCCGCGCAAGCGGTAGCGATGAGGTGGCCGGATTACAAAGGGAAAAGCAGGCCTCAAATCCTATTCTCTGGAAGTTTTCTCGAGTAAAAAGTTATACGAACGCTTTTTTTGTGCCCTTTGCTTTCGGCTTCTCAACCAACCGTATTTATTTTTGTTTTTCTCTCGGAACGGGCAAACGGACCGGTGAGAAAATGTAAGATTGAACGATTTTGTAGATAAATTTGGTTATTTTGACCGAAAATGATGATTGCTATTCAAAAAAAAAGCAGTATCTTTGCACTCGAAATTCATTAACCTGAATATCTTATGAATCGACGAAGAGCATTTATCATTTCTTTACTCGCACTTTTTTGTAGTTCGCTGTCTCTCTATGCGGACGAACTGACGACATCCCTCCAGCAGTTCAATCGTCGGGCTACCGTCGCGAATGCGAACCGTTATATGTCGGCTCTTGCCGGAACGGGCTTTCTTGACGAACCGATTGTGATAGCCGAGGGTGCCGAGAGCGACTCGCTGAGGGCGGTTGTTTGGTATTGGGCGGCGGAGTATTTCTATGATGCGCAGAATTTTGTGACGGCGGCGCAGTATGGCGAGCAGTCTATTCCTCTCTGCCGTAATTATTCCGACCGTGTGATGCACGCCGATTGCGCATCGCTGCTTGGGCTTATTTACGTCCGTTTGGGCGATTTCAGCCGTGCGGCCAAGTATGCCAAAGAGTGCAACGAACTGGATTTGCAGAGCGGTAATCCGGATAACATCGCTTCCAGCTACAACACGCTTGCCGGCATTTATATGTCAATGCGTCAGCCCGACGAGGCGGAGAAATATATCTTGTTGGCGATTGATTATATCCATCGTGTGGATAATCCCGCGCGCGAAGCGGTTATCTATGGCATGGCGAGCGAGGTCTATCAGCACAAGAATATCCCGGCCAAGTCGCTCAAGTATGCCACACGTGCATGGGAACTCGAAAAATCCCTTGGTCGGCTTGACAAGGCCGCGGTGCGTCAGACGCAACGTGCGGCGGCGCTTACCGTGCTTGAGCAGTACGCCGAGGCGGAGCAGTGTCTGACAGAGGCTATTCCGGTGCTCGAGCAGTCCGGTAATTATCACTCTCTGGCTATTGCTTACAACCAGATGGGAGACCTGCTCTACGTCACGGGGCGGAACCGCGAAGGGGCGGATTATTACTACAAGGCGCTGCCAATTTTCATGGCGCAGCATGATTTATATAATGAAGCGCACACGCGCAAGGGCCTGCGCGAGACGCTGAGGGGAATTAACCCGGAGGAAGCGCTCGAGCATGGCGACCGTTTTGAGCACCTGCGCGACTCTATCTATGACCAGGAGGCGAAGACCAACCTTACGCAGTTAGCCGCGGAGTTGGGGAACGATATCCTTCAGCAGCTCTTCCGCAAGCAGCGCGCACGATCCTATGTGACCCTTCTTGTTATATGCTTGCTGTTCATCATCTCGGCGCTGGCTACGTATATTGTCTTCCGTCGCCATCAGCGCCTCCAGGTGCAGCATTTCAATGCTTTGCTTCGCGAGGTCGAGATCCTCAGGAGCCAGGAGCGGATGAAACGTATTATTGACAACTCCGAGGAGGAGACCAAACGACGCTCCGAGAGGGAAGCCGATGCCGATGACAGCCTTTTCTTGGCAAGGGTGGTGGAGTATATCAACAATGCCTTGCCCCAGGGGGATGTCTCTATCGAAGCACTTGCGGATGCCATGTGTATGTCTGTCTCTACGCTACGGAGGCGTATGCAGAATGCCTCCGGCAGTTCGCCGAAAGCCTTTATTCAGGTCGTGCAAATCAACAAAGCGAAGGAGCTCCTTACTACTGTTCCGCCGCCATTTAGTTCTATCCAGGAGATTGCCAATGCCTGCGGATACAAAGAGTCGAACTCTTTCATTCGCGCTTTCCAGCGTTACACTGGAGTCACACCGGCCAGATGGAGGGAACAGAACAAACCCAATACTTAATCTTCTTAGTCTTCCTAATCCATAGCTCGTGCATCTGCACGGGCTATTTTTTAACCAATAACCAATCACCAATAACCAATCACCAATAACCTTTCCCCTCTATTTTTCCCCCCTCAACTGCATTTTGACCGATTTTGTAGATTTTTTGAACGATTTTGATGACAATTATTTGAAATAAATGCTGTAACTTTGCACCGTCGTTGAGTAGATACGCATATTGCCAGCAGAAAAACGCTAAAATTTTATGACTCTGATTAGACTCTCGTCGGAGTGCCGTAGGAGCATTGTTTGACCTTTATTGTATCCTACCCAAACCTATATATATTGTCAATATATATCCCGTGATTTTTACAGACATCTCTTAAAATAGTGTATTATTAACCCCCAAAAAACAAATCATTATGAAAAAAATCTTTACTCTCTTGTTTGCTGCCTTCATGGCGCTTAACCTCCGGGCGCAGTGCACAGATTCAATCCCTGCACCTGTTTACATGGCAAATATTCAGTTTGACACCAAAACGAATATATTGTCCTTTAATGATGTTTTTCACCCTGAAAAAATTATAAACCGTTCCTATGGCATAAGTATCTGGTACAAAACGCAAGATGCGTGTATTCGTAAGACCACATCGCAGTATATCTACGGAGATAATGCTATTCAGGTAATTGTTCAAGCCGCGACAACAGCTAAAGTTTCATATGGGGGGGCTCAAGAATTTTGTTTACATAACATTAACGGGAAAAATAATCTGATTTCTGAGTGTTACAAAAATGGATATTCAGATATTCGTATTTTTATACAAGGTAGGTACGAAAATGACTTGAATCCTGGCGACTGGTTGCAATACGAAGGAAACTCATACTATAATCTGGGCTTCAATAATTATGTGGATGTAACTCTTCCCACTGGTATTAAGAGAATGTCATATTTCTATGAAGTAAATGAAAACGATAATCCACAGGTTATACTATTCGGTTCTTCGCAAGCTCTTACTGCTGAAGTGCAGAGTGTAGAAGGATATACCTATAAATGGGAATTTAGCAAAAACAAATCCAGTTGGAATAGTGTTAAACAAGGCAATATATCAACAGTAGATGCTCGCAAAGGGGTGGAATTGGAGTACACTCCGTCCTTTGCTATCGGCACTTCGGGCGATTTATATTACCGTTTGATTGTCAGTGGTCAACACATGAATGACACTTCTGTTGTATTTCATGGACAACCTTATTATACTTACTCCTGGGATAATGGAAATTCAAGTTATAACTACAAAGCAGGCGAAAAAATTACCCGCGCAAAACCTGCCGATTGTTTAGTATATGTGTTTGATAGCGAACTTCAAGTATCACAACGTGACAAGGGTAATGGGTATGTTGAAATTACAATGCCTGCCTGTCCTGTAGAAGAAAAAGTAGAGACTCCTACTTACACCGTTAAGTTCTGGAACTCGGACCTGACGCTCCTGAAAACCGAAGAGGTAGTCTGCGGCGGCGACGCTACCGCGCCTGCGGAACCGACCATGCAGAACCTCATCTTCGACCACTGGTCCGCGGATTTCACTAACGTGCACCGCAACCTGAACGTCTATGCGCGATACACCATGGCAGGCAATTATTCCTTCGATGCCGCGCAGATTGCGCATACCAACAAACTCTATCCCGCGGACGGATTTGCGGACAGCGAGACACGCGCTATGATGGGAGACAGCATCACTTTCTGGGCTTCACTTGCTACTCCCTCTGCTTCCAGACTCTATTATCAGACCGCGCGACGCAACGCGCAGGGCGAATGGGACTGGAACGACGCTACGCAAGTAGGAGAGTTCACCGCTGCGGATGTGGCGGCGGGCAAAGCCAAAGAGTTCACAAAGACAGTTCCCGTCTTCTATAACTACTACAACGAGCAGTATCTGGAGCAAGGATTCGCGTTCCGCTTTATGGTCAACTGCGGAGGCGAGAATATCTACTCCGAAGTATATGAATACGATGTCTATTATCCGCTGTATATCAACTCGCTCATTGACGATGGAGGCATATACGAGACGCTGATGGTGGAGAATACGGCGCATGATATTGCGCTGGGAGCGGAGAATCTTCTTATCCCTGCGCGCTACCAGGATACAATACGTATCTACCGCCTCAACGGAGGAGCCGGTGCCTGCATGAACTTCGCACGCGTGAATAAACCGCAGTCTATGTACGCTCTCGAGGACGGACTCGACGGAGACGGCAACGCTTATGTCATCGCTCCTGGAGAGAAAGAGACACTCAATGTCGATGTTGCCAAGATGGCGGTGGTCTTCGATGGCGCTGCACCGACCACCAAGTATGACTTCACTTCCCAGGGCGTGGGATACAAAGGCAATGCCTACTATGCCGAAGTGGTCAACTGCGGAGGTTCTGTCCAGAACATACCCGCTGACCCGGCGAACGGGCAACAGACGCTCTTTATTGGATGGCAGGCATGGGGAGACTATGCTGACAACGCCTATCTCAATGTACCGGCTACCGGTGACCCGTATATTGGCTTCACGGCCATGTGGGAAGATATACCCGATGCGCCGACCTACACTGTTATCTTCTTTGACAAGGACGGAAATATTCTTTCCACCCAGGTGGTCAAAGAGGGGGAGAACGCCGTTCCGCCTGTCGCTCCGGAAGTAGCCGGATACCATTTCGTAGGATGGGATAGCCCTTATACCACTATCACGAACGACAAAGACATCACGGCGGTTTATGGCGAGGACAGCAAGACTTGGACGGTAACCTATCTCAACTGGGATAACTCGCCCCTCGGTACAGAGCAAGTCAACGATGGCGAGGCGGCGCAAGGCGTCATTGCTACACGCACCGGTTACACCTTCGTCGGTTGGAGCGAAGATATCTCTTCCGTCAAGAGCGATATGACTGTCACTGCCCTCTTCGATGTCAGCGTCTTTACTATCACATATACTATTGACGGTGCGGAAATTCTGAGCGAGCAGGTTTCATACGGCAAGATGCCGTCGGCATACCAGGCTATTGAGGAGCAGGGCAAACCTGCTACCGAGCAATATGTCTATACCTTCTCCCATTGGAATCCGGATATCGTCCCTGCCGTCGCGGACGCTACCTACGAAGCGGTCTTTACTTCCTCACTTCGCAAATACCTCGTGCGCTTCCAGAATTGGGACCACACACTCCTCTCCGAGCAACAGGTAGAGTACGGCAAAGCCGCACAAGCTCCGGCTAACCCGACACGCGAAGGATATACCTTCAAGGGATGGGATCGTGAGTTCAACTCTATTATTGCTGACATGACCATCACAGCTCTCTTCGAGAAATCCAAAGAGCAAGCCATCGAAACCGTAACCGGTAACCCGTCACCTGTCAGCCGTAAATACCTCCATAACGGTCAACTCTTCATCGAGCGCGGCAAGACCTTCAATGCTCAAGGCGCACAAGTAAAATAAAATATATGACTATCTTGGTTTATTTTCTATAAAACAAACATATAGTTAATTTTATTAACCCGCCATCCCCGCCTCTCCCCCTTCAGGGGGCCGGGGGGCTGGGGTAGGCTTAAAAAACTTTATTTATTATGAAAAAGATTTCTATTCTTTTCCTTGCTCTCGTAGCAAGCACAGTTTCTCTCTTTGCTGCTCAAAAAGTGTTGATTGATGATCTTTACTTCCTTTTGGATGATAATCTCAATCAAGCTACCGTCACGTATTACACGACGAACACGCAGCACAATTACGAACACGTTACCACAGCCATCATTCCGGAGGCAGTAACTTACAACAACAAGACCTATTCAGTAGTGGCTATCGGCGACTCTGCCTTCCACCATTCTTCCGTAATGGAGTGCCTCCTGCCTCAGTCTGTTCGCTCCATCGGTTACTATGCGTTCTTCGGAGCTGCCAACCTCTTTGATGTAGATGGTCCGGGTGTCACCAGCATTGCCAACAAGGCTTTCGTGGACTGTACCTCTTTCAATTTCTTCATGTTCCCCCAACTGATCACTATCGGCAACCTTGCTTTTAACAACTGTACAGCGCTGATCGATGTAGAGCTGGAGGATCAGGTTACTACAATTAATCAGGAAGCTTTCCGTGGTTGCACAGGACTCAAGACACTGAGCTTGGGCACGCACGTCAACACCATTGACAAATGGGCATTCCGCGGATGCACCGCCCTCGAAGCCATCAACTCGCACAACACCACACCTCCAGCACTTGGCGAAGACGTATTCATGGATGTGAATAAAAGTAACGTCACGGTAACTGTTCCTGCCGGCTCCGCCAGTGCTTACAAAGCAGCTGCCGGATGGGCGGATTTCAAGAACAAGACATTCGAAGCTACCGCTAAGATCGGCGACCTCTACTACTACCTCTATCCGGATGGTACCGCAGAAGTGATTAAGGATCAGGACATCAACCATAGCTATCTGAGCCCGTATCCTGACATCACCGCACTCAACGTGCCTGCTTCCGTATCACACGAAGACAACACCTATGTGGTCACAAAAATCGGTTCCCAGGCTTTCAAATGGTGCCAGAACCTGACTACCGTCACCCTGCCGAGTACTATTGAGAAGATTGCTGAGGACGCTTTCTTCCAGAGCTCCATCACCGCTATCACCATCCCCAATTCGGTACGTACCATCGGTTCGAGTGCGTTCGGCGGGTGTGCCAACCTCGCATCGGCTAATCTGCCTTCCGACTTGATAACCATCAACTACGGTCTGTTCCTGGGCTGCTCAAAACTGACATCCATCAATATTCCGGAGCATGTGAAGACGATTGGCGGCTCGGCTTTCAATTCCTGTGGGTTGACTTCTATCGACCTGCCGGCTAGTCTTGTACAGATTGGCTCTGCCGCCTTCGCTTTCTGTGACAAGTTAACCTCTGTTACCTGCCGTGCACTCGTTCCGCCTGCTGCAGAAGGTGCATTTGCCGGCGTTGAAACGGAGAACATTCCGCTTTACGTACACGCGTTCTATGTAAATGATTACAAAGAGGCTGCGGAATGGGAGAAGTTCACCAACGTCCTGCCTATCCCCGAGACCCAAGGTGTAGAGAACGTACAAAACGACAAGCTACAAAGCACTAAGGTGCTTCGTAACGGTCAACTCTTCATTGAGCGTGACGGCAAAACCTATAACGCGCAAGGCGTAGAGATTAAATAATTGGTAGCCTAGTCGCCTAGTAGGCTAGTCCGGCTAACTAAACTAAAAGCCTTGCGGCGTTGGTTCGCCGCAAGGTTACAAAAATACGTAATACTTATGAACACGAAACACATTCTTTTTCTCACCCTGGCGGCGATGTTATCCGCTATGCCGGTCAGTGCGCAGTTCGGGCGCATCGTAGGTTCTCTTGACCAACTCGGCAAGAAGAAAGAACAGCCGCAGACGCAGCAGACTAACCAGCAGACGAACCAGGCTGCGAAAATCTACTATGTAAGCGTCAACGGCAAGTCCCGCGGCGCGGACGGACTGAGTGTCGAGACAGCAAAGAAAGATATTCAGGCGGTGCTGAATATCATCAAGGAGAATAACGAAACGGGAGCCGTCATACGTATCTCCGAAGGGAATTTCCTCGGAGCAGCCAATGCCGGATATATAGAGATCAGCAGCTGGGTCACCCTCGAAGGCGGATGGAATGCAGACTTCACGGAGCGAAATCCGTTTAAGTACATCACCCGTATTCAGCCCACGCAGGACCAGTTGGGCACCAACGGCGCCAAGGGACTCATCCATATCAGCGGTCTGGACGACGTGATGGCGAAGAAACCCAAGGGAATGATCATCATCGACGGTATCATGATTGACCAGGGACTGGAGGCATTCTATATGCCCAATGACCCGACGGACGAGCGCAACGGATGTCCCTCTGCGGCCTTTGAGACAGGACGTATGATAGATGCTATCCCGCCCCAAGTAGAGCACCCGGGTATCCGGTCGATGGGATGGATAGCAGGAAACCTGATCATCCGTAACTGCCTCATCGCTAACTGCACCTATTTCGGCATCCAGATCAATACCCGGTGCGGCGAGGTGGAGATCTACAATAATGTCATCATCTCCAACCGTTACGGCGGTGTACGCATCTCCGGAGGCGACAAGAACGGCGAGGCATCGCATGTCAATTTCCACCACAACACCGTGGCTTTCTCCTGGTGTCGCGACAAATATATGGAGGATATGGGGTACGGCTATGAGTTCATGACGCTCGTCAACGCGGATGTGCATCATAACCTCTTTATCGGTAATAACTACGCCGCCGTAGCCCGTACGCATGTCCTTTCGGGCCCGGACCGCGTCATTGAGGCTAAGCGTGTCACCAACCTCTACGATAACTATTATTACATCAATGCCGCAGACCTGCAACTGCCGTCTGCCGGTGGAGGCAAATGGACAAACGTTCAATGTACCGATATCGAAGATATGGTGGACGAAAAGACCCTTCCGAAGGCAGAAAACAACCTGCGCATGGCGGATAACGATGCCGCGCTGGATGCGTTTGACCAGGACTATCTGGCAGGCGTAGCGAACCTGAAAGTGATTTCCTCCAGCCAGAGTTTCAACCGTAACTCGGCATCCAACCAGTTCCGCGCCGCTACAGGGCAGAACATGCAAGGCTCGGAGACACGCCGCGTGTCGATGTACGGCAACCGCTATAACTTCGACAAAGCCCTCCTCCTCTTTGGCGCCAAAAACGGCTACGGCGCACAAAAACCCTGACACACATAACCCCTTGCGGGGAGAGACTGGCCATGCAGGGCTGATTACCCTGCATGGTTACTAAACAAACAACATATATTAACCGAGCCGAAGGCTCAACAAAACAACAACCATTATGAGAAAATTTTTCACTCTTTTATGCGCTGCCTTTATGGCGGCAAGCATGTGGGCTTATGACTTCTCCGCTGTAGTCGGAAGCGGTCAGACTCTCTATTTCAACATCACCGACTCCGAGAACCATGTATGCGTGGTCGTGGCCGGCAACTCCAAACCGACCGGAGATCTGGTTATCCCGGCTACCGTAGAGCACGAGAGTATTACCTACACCGTCAGCGGTATAGGTGATAATGCCTTCCGGGCTTGCTCCGATTTGACCAGTGTGACCTTCCCTACTGAAGCTACTTTTACCCATATCGGTATCAACGAGTCTATGTCTTTCGTCTTTATGGACAGCTATGACTTCCATTCGCTGGTTATCCCGGACAACGTGACATCCCTCGGAGGACAGGCTTTCCGTGGTACGGGTATCCGTAACATAACTTTTGGATCCGGAGTATCTGCTCTTCCCGAAGGACTCTTTGGATGGTGTTCCTATCTAAAGCGCGTGGTACTGCCCGACGCCGTCACTGCCGTCGGAGTGGATTGTTTCAGTAGCAGTGCCGTCAAATACGTAGAATTAGGCAACGCTATTGCCGATGGATTTGAGGCTTCTTCGCTGGGCCAAAGCACCCCTTACTACGCTACGACATCGATTGATACCGTAGTGATCCACACTGTGACACCTCCTACGGTCAACGGCAGTTTCTACTCCGACTTGCTGAACCGCGCTATTTTATATGTGCCGGTAGGTTCAAAAGCCGCTTACAAAGCTGCGGACGGATGGAAAGATTTCAAGTACATCCTTGAGATTGGAGAGACGCTGCCTATCTATGATATCACTGTAGAAGGAGGATACTCCTCGCTGGAGCAAGTCAGCTTCACGGTGGACGGATTGGATTACGCCTCAAATAAAAACTTCACCTTCAAGCGCGCAGAAGGGGATAAGTTCACTATTCAGGTGAACTTTGGCAACCCCTACTACGGCATCAAAAAAGCTCTCTACGGCGAGACGGATGTAACAGATCAGTTCAACGCAGAAAACACAGCTACCCTCTCTGTAACGGCGGATGCCACGCTTAGTTTTACCTACGAGCAGAAGACACATCCGTATGACTTTGCAGAAACGGTTCCTTCCGGTCAGACTCTGTATTTCAAGATTCTGGATGCCGGAAACCACAAAGTAGCTGTCTGCAACCAAACCGGTAGCCGCTCTCTCTGGGGAACTATCATAGACGCTTATGACTATAACACGACCGTTCCTTCCGGTGACCTGGTTATCCCTGCCACCATCACGCACGACGAGGTGGAATATACCATCGAGGAGATCGATACGCTGGCTCTCCATGATTCATACATTACATCGCTGACCTTACCGGAAGGCCTCAAGGCCATTCGTGGAGGTGCTTTCTTCCATCATTCCAACTACAACTTAGGCAATAATGCTGAACTGGTTATCCCGGGAAGTTGCACGATTGTGGAGATGCGCGCGTTCCAGGGATGCAACTATATCTCTCTCAACCCGGGAGGCGCACAGGCACTGGGCGAATATGCGTTCTCGGGTTGCCCGCTTACGGAGATAAAGGCTACCGATGCCTTGCAGTCGATAGATGCCAATCTGGTTAAATCTGCTGCGCTTACCAAAGTGGGACTCGGCGCCAATGTGGAGTTTGTGCATATGTCTGCTTTCTCCGACTGCCCCAATATCCAGACAGTGACGATGGAGGCTACCACTCCTCCTGAAGTTTCCAATGAGAAAGGCGGATATGCTCCTTCCGAGTGGTACGGCTTCGACCCGACAGAAAAGACCCTGTATGTGCCTTTCTCGGAAGACCACTCCGTCCTCGCTGCTTATCAAGATGCTACCGGATGGAAATTGTTTGGTACTATCCAGGAGAAGTCGGAAAAGCCTACCGGAATTGACCAAATTACGAATGACGAATTACGAATGACGAATAAAGTCCTCCGCGACGGCGTTCTTCTCATCGAGCGCAACGGCAAGACCTATAACGCGCAAGGCGCTGAAATGAGATAAGCCTACACCCGCCCCCTCCCTGAAGGGAAGGGGGTTGGGAACAGGAAGCGCAAAAGTCCTTCCTTTTAGGGAAGGATTTAGAATAGACTTCTCAGCCATGCAGGGCTGATTACCCTGCATGGTTGCATGTTTGTCTTCGTGCATTTTTGTCGCATCATTGCGGAAACCCCTGAAGCACTCAAAGGGTTTTATAGTTTTTTTTCTGTTTTTTTAGTGAACAGTAGTGACCATTTTTACATTAAGAGCAAAAAAAAAGAAAAAATATTTGCTCAATTCAAAAAAAAGCAGTACCTTTGCAGCCGCTTTTCACGATAGTGGAATTAGCGGGTAGTAGTTCAGCCCGGTTAGAATGCCTGCTTTGGGAGCAGGAGGTCGTGAGTTCGAATCTCGCCTACCCGACAAAATGGAGTCACGCCAAGTGGCTCCGTTTTGGTAAAATAGTGAAACCGATAAGCCGTTAAACCGTTGGATTGTGCGTTACAAAGCCGTTTTCTGGGATATAGATGACACCTTGCTCGACTACATTCCTTGTTGTCGGGAGGCTTTCTTTGCCGCGATGAATGAGTTGCGAGACAAACATTATGTCCCGGACTCTCTTCTCTCCGAGGACGAACTCTTCGACCTCTTTTTCAGGATTAGCGGACGCCTTTTCTCCGAAGCCAAACACGGCTTGCACACCATTGCGGAAGTGATGGAGCTTTATCCGGCGGAGTTTATTGCCTCGGCGGGGTATCCGGACGAAGCGGTTGAACCATTCAAACATGCCTTCCGTACAGCGTGGGGAAAAACACACACGCTCGTTCCGGGCGCTCGCGAAGCACTGGAAGCCTTGCGTGGCAAGGGCTATCGTCTTTTTGCGGCAAGCAATAGTTTCGGTCATCTCCAGCGTAGCCGGCTTCGGCATGCGGATATCCTTCACTATTTCGAGGATACGTTTATCTCTATGGACATCGGCTACGACAAACCCGATATCCGTTTCTATCAGGAATCGCTCCGCCGTGCCGGATTGCAGCCGCACGAAGTGGTTATGATTGGTGATAGTATGACTACGGATATCCTTGGAGCGCAAGCCGCCGGTATTGACGCACTCTTTTTTGATAGAAGAAACAATGCCTCCCTCCCGGAAATTATCAAATGCCTCCTGGACTAAAAATACCCAAATGCTAAATGCCTGAATAAATGACAAAATTGTAAATGACCAAATGGTAAATGCTTTGATGGATAGGTTTACTTTCGGTAAAATATGTAAGTTTCTCTTTCATCTGCACTATGATGTGCGGGTGACGGGCGAGGAATATCTGCGGGACGGCAGCGTGCATCTGGTCTTGCCGAACCATACGGCATACGTTGACCCGCTCATCCTCTTCAGCGAAGAGTGGTGGTTGCCAATACGCCCGATGACGGACGAACTGTTTATGCGGCATTGGCTCTATGGACGTATCCTGCGTATGGCGGATGCTATCGAGGTGCCGGATTTGAACAAGAGCGCTATGACCCGCGAAGAGGGGGCGGCGGCAGCCGGACAACTCAGCCGGATTGCTATCGACAGCCTTGCGCAGGGCAAGGAGATTTGTTTCTATCCCAGCGGACATGTCAAAACAGTTGACCGTGAGGTGATTGGAAATCGCAGGATGGCATATGAGGTCTGCCGCGAACTGCCGGAAGGCGTCCGTGTCATTCTGTGCCGCATGCGCGGATTGGAGACCAGCCGATGGTCCAAACTCAAACCCAAGAAATGGAAATGGAGACGCACGGTGACATTGCTTTTCGAAGACCATACCGAGGAACTGCGCCGGTGGGCACAGACCATGGACAAACGGACTTTCAATCAGCAACTCGAAAACTGGTATAATCAGGAAACCGCTCATTAGTAGCGGTTTTTTTGATGCCGAAAACGCAACACAATTTCGCTTTTTTTAATAATTTTTATTAAAATCTTGCATATGTGCTTTTTTTGTAGTACCTTTGTAGCCGATTTTGCAGCTGACACAGACTAACCATGAGCAAAACAGCATTAATAACCGGAATTACAGGCCAGGACGGTTCGTATCTGGCAGAGTTTCTTTTAGCTAAAAATTATGAGGTGCACGGTATTATTCGCCGTAGTTCGGTGGATTACCGCGAGCGCATCGCTCATCTGGAGGGTACGCCCCGTTTCCATTTGCATTATGCGGATATGAGCGACTCGATGTCGCTTGTTAAACTGGTTGGCAAGGTGCTGCCGGACGAAATTTACAATCTGGCGGCGCAAAGCCATGTACAGGTGTCTTTCGATGCGCCGGAGTTCACGGCTGACGTTGACGCAGTAGGCGTATTGCGTATTCTGGAGGCGGTGCGCACCAATCATCTGGAGAAGACATGCCGTATTTACCAGGCCTCTACCAGCGAATTGTACGGCAAGGTGGAAGAGGTGCCCCAATCCGAGACCACGCCTTTCCACCCGTATTCGCCTTACGCCGTTGCCAAACTCTACGGCTATTGGATTATCAAGGAGTACCGCGAGGCGTACGATATGTTCTGCTGCTCGGGTATCCTCTTCAATCATGAGTCGGAGCGCAGGGGAGAGACTTTCGTTACGCGCAAGATTACACTCGCTGCCGCACGCATCGCACAGGGCAAACAGGATTGTCTCTATCTGGGCAACTTGGATTCGCTGCGTGATTGGGGATACGCCAAGGATTATGTAGAGTGCATGTGGCTTATCCTCCAGCACGATACACCCGAGGATTTTGTTATCGCTACGGGTGTGCAGCATACCGTGCGTGAGTTCGCCACACTGGCTTTTCGCCATGCCGGTATTGAGTTGCGGTGGGAAGGAAAAGGCATTGATGAGAAGGGTATTGATACCAAAACCGGCAAGACGGTGGTGGCTGTCAGCCCGGATTTCTACCGCCCGACGGATGTAGTTAACTTGTTGGGCGACCCCTCAAAAGCCAAACGCGAACTGGGATGGAACCCGCAGAAGACAAGCTTCGAACAACTCGTGGAACTGATGGTTAAACATGACTTGAAAAAGGTGGCTGCCGATGATGCCGCTGCTGAGATACGTAAGGTCAACTTGGCCGAGTTCCTCGAAAAAGGAATAGACAAATAATGGAACTGAATTCGAAAATATATGTGGCTGGCCACCGTGGTATGGTGGGATCCGCTATCGTGCGTGAACTGCAACGTCAGGGATACACCAATATCATCACTCGGACGCACAAGGAATTGGATTTGTGCCGCCAGGACCGGGTGGAAGCCTTTTTTGCCGCAGAAAAACCGGAATACGTCTTTCTCGCGGCTGCCAAAGTCGGAGGTATTGTGGCGAACAGGAATGCATTGGCCGATTTTATGTATGAAAACATGATTTTGGAAATGAATGTCATTCATGCGGCTTGGAAGAACGGGTGCAAGAAACTTGAGTTTCTCGGCTCCAGTTGTATTTATCCGCGCTTGGCTCCGCAGCCCATGCAGGAGAGTTGTCTCCTGACGGGAGAACTGGAGAAAACCAACGAGGCGTACGCCTTGGCCAAAATCAGCGGACTTAAATACTGCGAGTTCCTCAATCGCCAGTATGGCACGGATTATATATCCGTTATGCCTACCAACCTCTACGGCCCGAACGATAATTACCACCCGGAGCATAGTCACGTATTGCCGGCTTTGATTCGCCGTTTCCACGAGGCGAAACAGAGTGGGGCGGAGTCTGTTACTTGTTGGGGCACCGGTACGCCGCTGCGAGAGTTCCTGTATGTGGACGACTTGGCGAATCTGTGTGTCTTCCTTATGAATAACTACTCCGGCAACGAGACCGTCAATGCCGGTACGGGCAAGGAACTGACCATCAAACAACTAACCGAACTGGTGGCAAAAGTGGTGGGATACAAGGGACGGATTGAATGGGATGCTACGCGCCCGGACGGCACGCCACGCAAACTGTTGGATGTCAGCAAGGCAAAAGCCCTGGGATGGACCTACAAAACCGAACTCGAGGACGGCATACGGCTCGCTTACAAGGACTTTTTGGAAAACCCGATGCGCGCAGAGCGTTAGACTATAAATCATAAATCGCAGTATATAAACCGCCATCTGCCAATGAGAGATTTTTCTCTTGACATATATCGTGAGTTGTTGGAATCCTTGCAAAAACAGGGGTACTTGCTGATTCCCTATTCGGATTATTGCCATCAGATGGCAAATGGCAAATCGCAAATCGCGAATCACAAATTTGTCATCCTTCGCCACGATGTGGATGCGCGTCCGGAGAATAGTCTGCGTACGGCGCAGATAGAGTACTCCGTCGGCGCTAAGGCCACTTATTATTTCCGTGTGGGAAGCGAATCCAACAATCCGGAGGTCATCCGCGCAATTGTGCGATTGGGACACGAGATAGGCTACCACTATGAAGATATGGCGCTTTGCGGAGGCGATGTGGAGCGTGCATACCGGCATTTCTGTACATGGCTGGAATATTTCCGCCGGTATTACGCCGTTGAAACGGTTTGTATGCACGGCGCGCCTACCAACCGCTATGACGGACGCGACCTATGGCGCAAATACGATTATAAGCAGTTGGGACTTGTCGGCGAACCGTACTTGGACACGGATTTCAGCGATGTGCTGTATCTGACCGATACGGGCCGTTGCTGGGACGGCTATCGGGTCTCGGTGCGCGACAAGATTCCGCAGTTTCAGGACGAATGGACCCGTCGCGGATGGACTTTCCATACTACGCCGCAATTGTTGCAGGCGTTGGATGCAAACCTGCTGCCGCCGCATATGATGCTCACTACCCATCCGCAGCGGTGGACCGATAATAGCCGCCTTTGGGTACAAGAGTGGGCGATGCAAAACGTTAAAAACATCATCAAGCGCGTGATTATTTGGGCGCGCCGTAAATAATAACATGAATAAACCTTTGAATTTTGCACTGATTGGGGCTGCGGGCTATATCGCGCCGCGGCATATTAAGGCAATCGCCGACACGGGCAATAACCTTATGGTTGCCTACGACAAGTTTGATAGTGTGGGACGTCTGGATAGTAGTTTCCCGGACTGCTCTTTCTTTACCGAAAACGAGCAGTTCGACCGCTTCTGCTCCAAGCAGATGCGTACGCAGAACCCGCTGCAATGGGTGTCTATCTGTACGCCCAACTATACGCACGACGCTTTTATACGTTATGGACTGCGTCTGGGATGTGATGTGATTTGCGAGAAACCGCTTGTCCTCAATCCCTACAACATAGACAATCTTGTGGAGTTGGAGCAGGAGACGGGCCATAAGGCATACACCATTCTGCAACTCCGCCTGCACGACAAGATTCGCGAACTCAAACAGAAAGTGGAGCAGGGACCCAAGGACAAAATCTATGATGTGGACTTGACGTATATTACCAGCCGTGGTAAATGGTATTATAGCAGCTGGAAGGGCGATGTACACAAATCCGGAGGTATAGCTACCAATATTGGTGTCCATTTCTACGATATGCTCCAATGGGTGTTCGGACCCGTTAGACAGAATATCGTACACGTCATGTCTTTCGACCGCGTGGCCGGATACCTTGAATTGGAGCGTGCGCGTGTTCGCTATTTCCTGAGCATTAATGCCGATTGTCTGCCCCCCAATGCCGTCCAGGGCGAGAAACGTACTTATCGCACGCTGTCTATCGATGGCGAGGAGTTCGAGTTCTCGCAGGGATTTACGGAATTGCATACCGAGAGTTATCGTCAGATACTGGCGGGGAACGGCTTCCGTATCAGCGAGGCAAGGCCGTGTATCGAAACGGTGGCGCAAATTCGTCATATGGAGCCTGTCGGACTCGTCGGAGACTATCACCCGCTGGCGAAACTGCCGCTCAGCCCGCACCCCTTCGGTTGGGACGAGAAGAGATGATTGGTAATTCGAAATCGATAATTTGTAATTTGTCATTGAATGAGAGGCAAAAATAAAATAATGTTATTCGCCCTGCTGGCAGTCTTGCTGAGTTCGTGCGTTACAGCGCGGAAGGTGAACTACATGCAGGAGCCGGACAAGCAAATCCCGAGCTATGCGGATACTCTTAGTTTCGAGGATTATGAACTGCGAATAGGAGACAGGTTGTATGTGTATGTTTATTCGCTGGACGAAAACGTCACCAAGATGTATAATGCGGGCGGGTCGGGCAGCAACATCCGCCAGCAGATGGGAGGCGGTTCCGCCAATGGCTCCTACGACCTCTACACCTATCTGGTGGACGAAGACGGATATATTGATTTTCCAACGATTGGAAAAATCCAAGTGCATGGTCTGACTACACGGGAAGTAAAACGCAAACTGGAAGCGGAACTTGGAACATTGCTCAAGGAAATTCCGGGCTATTCCACTGTCTCCGTCGAGGTGAATATCGTCAACCGCAGTTTCTCTATCATCGGGGCGCAGAGTGGACGTTATCCGATTAACAAGGAGAAAATGACTATCTTCGAAGCACTCGCCATGGCAGGCGATTTGGGAGAGTTTAATAGCCGCAAGGAAATCAAACTGGTGCGTGAGAAGGATGGGAAGACAACGATCAAGACCTTTGACGTTCGCTCAAAAGATATAGTCAATTCCGAGTATTACTATATCGAGCCGAATGATATTATATATATCCGCCAGATTCCGGGCTATAGTTTTGGAATCAACTCTGCTTCTACGGCATTGGGCGTATGTGCTACAACGCTCTCGTTCGGCGTTTTCGTTTATACGATTGTCCAGACGGGTATCAACCACGTGAAAAAATACTATGGCTCGGGCTCGAAAGGAGGTGGGAACTAATATGAAAAAACTTCTTTACATATTATTGCTCGCCTTGATGGCAACGGGGCTGACCGGTTGTTATAGCCATCGTGTTATCGGATATCTGCAGGAGCCGACCAAACACAACAAACTGCCGAAATACGATTCCGTGCCGTACGAGCCTTACAGGATACGTGTTAACGATGAGATTATCTATCGTCTGCTCACGCTCGACCAGACCATCTCCAAAACCCTCTCGGCTAACAATTCGGCGGCCGGACAATACGCCAACTCATACCGCGTTTATTCCGACGGTACGATTGATTTGCCATTCTTGCCGCCTATACATGTTGCAGGGCTCACGGAGCAAGAGGCGCAAGACACGCTCCGGGCGGCTTTCCGTACGATTATTCCGGATGCCGATGTCAAGGTGGCCCTCTTCAACAAGTATTTCTCCGTAATCGGTGATGCGCGTGCGGGACGATATTATATCTACAAGGAGAAGATGAATATCTTCCAGGCTCTGGCGATGACCGGCGATGTGATGAATAGCGGCGATAGACGCCATATCCGTATCATCCGTCCGCACGATAACGGAGAGGAACCGGAAGTGCTGGAATTTGATATCCGCACCAACACGATTATCGATTCGAAGTACTATTATATCTATCCGAACGATGTTATCTACGTGGCGCGTACCAAGGATAGTTTCTACAAGGTGCCCACCTACACCGGTTTCCTCGGCTTAATCACAAGCAGTGTGGCTCTGTTGACTTCGGTGCTCAACTATGTAGCCTATCTATATAAATAATGTATATGGACAACAATAATCAATATTATGCCCCGGGCGGCAATAACGCCTATTACCAGTCCGCCGGTGCAAACGCCTATTATCAGGGCAATCAGCAGTATTATCAGCAGGATCCGCAGCAGGACTCTAACGATGAAGGCTCGCTTAGTTTCAACCCGATAGAGTGGTTGTTTACATTTCTCCACTATTGGTATCTGTTTGTTATCGCTTTGGCGATTGCGCTCGGATTGGCTATGCTCAAAAACCGCCGATGGATTCCTACCTATTACTCCCAAGGCACTATTGTCATCAAGGAGAGCGGTACCTACGGCGGCTCGGCTTCTGTCTTGATGCAGGGCTTTGGCGTGGACGCTGGATACAAGAATGTCAACAACCAGATGATTATGCTCGGTTCCTACGACCTGATGGGTCGAGTGGTGGACTCTTTGCCCTTCATGCAGGTCGAGTATATCACGCAGGGACGGTTTAAGACGCGTTCGCTTTATCGCCAGACGCCTGTGCTTATCACACCCGAGAGGGTGGACCCGAGAGCGTATGGGACACTCTTCCTCATCAATTTTCACACGGATGGCACCATGCATATCAGCTCTACGGACGAATCTATGCCGCTGAGTCTGGATGTGCGTTATGGCGAACCGGTTTCTTGTAACTTGTTTGATATCACGTTGTTGCCTACCGAGTTCATGGTCAACTCCGGCAAACTGTATTTCCGTTTCCGCAATCATGAGTCGTTGGTGGACGAGTTTATGAGCCGCCTGCAACTTTCGTTCGTGACCGAGGGTTCTACTGTCCTCGCCCTTTCGCTGGTCAGCGAGACACCGCAACGCGACTGTGAGTTTCTTGATAAGCTGGCGGAGATTTACCTCCTCCAGAACTTGGAGCAGAAAAACGAAGTGGCAGAGAACTCTATCCGCTTTATCCATGAGCAGTTGAACAACCTGCAGGCTTCTTTGCAGGTATCGGAGGGCGCGATGACTAATTTCCGTCAGGAGAACAAGTTTGTCGATGTCAACTCCTATGCTGGTCAGCTGATGGGGCGTATTGCCGATTATGAGCAGCAACAAATGGCGCTCAATCTGCGCGAGCGCTATTTCGACTATCTGACGAACTATATTAATAGTAACATAGAGAAAGACGCTGTTATTGCGCCTACCACGATGGGCGTCAACGAGCCGATGCTGATGACCCTGGTGCAGCAACTCAACGACCTGCGTATCCAGCGTGGCGAACTGACCGAGAAGAACGTTTATTACGCCAAGTACACCAAGGATATCGAGAATGTCAAGACGGCGATAGAGGAAGTGGTGAACTCTATGCGTGCTTCGCTCGAGATTGAGAAAAGCGACCTGCAGGCGCGGTACAAGGAGGTGGAGCAGTCTATCAAGCAATTGCCCGAGAAGGAATTGCAGATGGTGGCTATCGAGCGCAACTATCGCATTGATGACAACTATTATACCTTCTTCCTCCAGAAACTGGCGGAGGCGGAGATTCAGAAGGCGTCGAATACTCCCGACAATAGTATTATGGATAAGGCCCGCACTACGGCAATCATGAATGCCAAGGCCAAGTCTAAAACCACGACCACCTATCTGATTATAGGTTTCCTGATTCCGCTCGTGCTGATTATTCTGAGCGAACTGCTCAACAATAAGATTCGTTCGCCTAAGGATGTTACGCGTCTGAAGACCTTCCGCCTGATTGGTACGCTTCGCCATGCCAAGAGCCAGAACCCTACTTTGGTGCGTGCGTCGCCGAGGTCCAGCTATGCCGAGATGATGCGTGCGATACGTACGCGAATCGAGTTCCTCTTGCGTAGAAAGACTTCGATGATGATTTGTGTAACCTCCACTGAGTCCGGTGATGGCAAGACTTTCCTTAGCACCAACTTGGCGGCACTCTATTCGATGACCGGCAAGAAAACACTGCTTATCGACCTTGACCTCCGCAAACCGAATATCCATACCAAACTGGGATTGGAGAACGGCGATGGTATGTCCAACTATCTGATTGGCGACTGCGACCTCAGCGGAGCAATGGCAACGGACACACCGTTTGGATTCGACCTCTTGCGAGCCGGTACCATTCCGCCGAACCCGGGCGAGTTGGTGCACTCCGACAAACTGACCAAACTCTTGGCTGACTTGCGCGAGAAATACGAATATATCATCATTGATACATCGCCTATCGGCTTGGTGCCGGATGCTTATGCCGTTATCGAGAATGTGGATATCTGCCTGTATGTCATCCGTTGTATGCAGACCAATAAATCCTTCTGCAAACAGACTCTGGAACAGATGACCGAGGTGGTTGATAATCCCGAGAAGATACAAATCGTCCTCTCCGATATTCCTACCGAGGGGCGCCACTCATACGGCTCCGGTTATGGTTATGGCTATGGCGGTTATGGCGGCTACGGATATGGCCATTTTGGCTACGGAGGTTATGGCGGCTATGGCTACGGTTATGGCGACAACTCCAATTCCAAGACTTACGGCAAGTTGTATGGCAAGTTGTATGGCAAATTGCTGAAGGACGACAAAGCCTACCGCTCCTACTATTATTACCACCACGACGAGGACGACGAAGAGTCGCAGCAAAACAACGAGCAGCAGTAATCAACTGTGAGTTCAGAAACCCGAAGGGATGCAGAAATGCATCTCTTCGTTTGTTATCGGATGAACGAAACGAATCTCTGCAGCATGCAGCATTAGTCGCTCGCCGGGAGTTCCGTATAGGCGGTCGCCGGCGATGGGACAATCCAGCCCCTCCGGGTGCGCGGCGTGTACGCGCAGTTGGTGCGTGCGGCCGGTATGGGGATAGAAATCCACGAATATAGTTCCGTCTGTTCGCCTCTCGCGTACGTGGTAAACGGTCAGTGACGGCTTGCCGTGTACGAAATCGACCATCTGTCGCGGACGGTCAAACGGATTGGGGAGTAGGGGTAGGCTTATCTCGCCGTCTGTGGGGATTGACACTCCGTCTGCCGGACGGCTCAAGACTGCTTCATAGCGTTTCAGTATGTCTCGCCGCTGGAAATAGGCTTGCAACCGGCGGTACACATCGGCGTCCTTGGCTAATACCAGTAATCCGCTTGTGTCTTTGTCCAGACGGTGAACGGGCTGCAGCTCCCCTCCGCCGCATTGTTGGCTCAGGTAACTCTCTATCGAGGGCTCGTCCGTTCGCCCGCGCACGGATAATAGGCCTGCAGGTTTGTTTACCACCATCAGGTATTCGTCTTCATAGACCGTTTCTATCCGTTTGCATAGTTCCTCTGCGGCTGTTTGTCGGGCAGAGACGGCGATGGCTGTTCCGCGGAGCATGTGCCGCAGTATAGGTACGCATTTGCCGCTGCATGGAGTGTAGTAATGCCCTTCTGCACGCAGTTCGTTGCGGGGTGGGGCTCCCATCCAGAACTCTGCCAATGCCATAGGCTTCCAGCCTTTGGACAAGGCGTATTGCAATAGTTTGGGTGCACAGCATTCGCCTGCTCCGGATGGCGGTAATGTTTCCCGCTTTTCTTCTTTTGGCTCTGCATTCTTGACGCCTCCGAACCATTCTTCTGCACTGAGAATGGGTTTCTCTGTCGAGAAAATGGATATCAGGTCGCGTGTCTCGCCATAGCCGTTCAGCAGCTGGTATTTTGCAAATAGCAGCCGTTGCAGCCGTCGTGACTCTTCTTGTGAACCGCCTGTCGGCAATGTGGGGGCCGCATAAATTGGTGGCACAAACCCTTTTTGTGCATTGCATCCGTCCAGTTGGGCGGAGTGGGCGGCTATGTATCCGATGCTATCTTCGTTCCCTGTCGGCGAGGTGCCCACCACCAGCACGCCGAACATTTTTCCCTGTCGGTGCAATTCGCTCTCGGGCGTCGCACGCATGTATGCGCGTACTTTATTCATTAGCTCCTCTGCGGCGGCTTGCGCCCATGGATGGGGAGGCAGACTGAATGGGTCGGCCATGCCTTTGGGCGTCATGCTCCGGATAGCGGATGGTGGCAGGTGATATAATAATTCGTCCCTCATTTGCGGGAACAAAATTACAATAAAATTCTGAAATGTGCAAACGCCTCTTGCATAATTCCGAAAAAAGTTGTACTTTTGTACGCTAATTTTATTTGTACCCGTATGCAACAGGCTTTTGACAACGATAAATATATCCGTATTCAGTCGGAGCATATTCGCGAGAGGATTCAGCAGTTCGGCAATAAACTGTATCTGGAGCTTGGAGGCAAGCTCTTTGATGACATGCATGCCAGCCGTGTGTTGCCTGGATTTATGCCGGATAGTAAACTGCGTATGCTCACCCAGTTGCGCGACTCGCTGGAGATTGTTATCGTTATCTCTGCGTTGGATATCGAGCGTAACAAGGTCCGTCAGGACTTGGGGATTACGTATGACGAGGACGTCCTTCGCCTCCGCGAAGAATTTCAAAACCGCGGATTTCTGGTATCTTCGGTGGTGATAACGCACTATACGGGACAGCGTTCGGCTGATGCATACCGCCAGCGTTTGGAGAGAAAAGGCATACGTGTCTATTATCATTATACGATTGAGGGCTATCCGCACAATGTGGAACTGATTGCGTCGTCCGAAGGTTTCGGACGCAACGATTATGTAGAGACAACGCGGCCGTTGGTGGTGGTCACGGCGCCCGGACCCGGCAGCGGCAAGATGGCGGTATGCCTGAGCCAGCTCTACAACGAGCAACAGCATGGACGCGAAGCGGGATATGCCAAGTTCGAGACTTTCCCCGTGTGGAACTTGCCACTCAAACATCCGATTAACGTGGCATACGAGGCGGCTACGGCGGACATCCAGGATGTGAATATGATTGACCCGTTCCATCTGGAGGCGTACGGCAAGACCGCTGTCAATTACAATCGGGACATTGAAATCTATCCGGTATTGGATGCCTTGTTCACGTCTATTTACGGCTCCAATCCCTATAAATCGCCTACCGACATGGGTGTGAATATGGTGGGCTTTTGTATCAGCGACGATGCCGTATGCGCCGAGGCCAGCAAGCAGGAGATTATCCGCCGCTATTTCACGGCGTTGTGCCGTCTGGCCGATGGGGTCTGCAATGATTCGGAGATAAAGAAACTGGCCCTGCTGCAAAAACAGGTGGGCATCAACACGGCTTATCGCAAGACGGTGGTCGCGGCGCGTGAACGGAGGGAACAGTCGATGGGCTTTGCCCACGCAGCGGCTATCGAATTGCAGGACGGACGGATTATTACAGCCGAGGCGGGGCCTCTATTGGGCTCTTCGGCGGCTTTGTTGCTCAATGTGATGAAGGAGTTGGCGAATATCAGCCATGAGGTCAAACTTATTCCCGAAGACATGATTGAACCTATCCAGCATACCAAGATTGCTTACCTGCATGGCCGCAATCCGCGTCTGCACACAGATGAGGTTCTGGTGGCTTTGTCTGTCTTGGCGCAGCATGACGAGAACTGCCGCCGGGCGTTGGCTACTCTGCCGTTGCTCAAGGGGTGTCAGATGCACTCTACGGTAATGTTGCGTGATGTTGACCTGCGCACTTTTGCCAAACTGGGCATAGACCTCACATCCGATCCCGCAAAAAAATAACCAATCACCCGGAGCGTCCTTCCGCTTTCGGAAGGAGCGGCTTCCGCCGAGAAAGGTAATAAAAAACAATAACCAATCACCCGGAGCGTCCTTCCGCTTATCGGAAGGAGCGGCTTCCGCCGAGAAAGGAATAAAAAACAATCACCAATAACCAATCACCATTAACCATTATAAAATTATGACCAATATTCATTACATCGGCTGCGATGATGCCGGATTAGATTTGTTTGAGAGCCAGTACGCACTGCCCGAAGGTATGTGTTATAATAGTTATCTTGTCATGGGCAATGAGCACGTGGCAGTTATGGATGCTATGGACGCACGGTGCTGTGACCAGTGGCTTGCCAATCTCGAAAACGCACTGGCAGGACGGCAACCTGATTATATCGTTTGCCAGCATATGGAACCCGACCATAGCGGTTCGCTGGGGGCTTTCCTTGCTCGCTATCCCGAGACAACCGTCGTTTGCAGCAAGCAGGCGGCTGTTATGATGACGCAGTTTGGCGTGGAGCCCAAGAAAACGCAGCTGGTAGGCGAGGGGAGTACACTCGACCTGGGCGGATTGACTTTGCATTTCATTGCTGCGCCGATGGTGCACTGGCCTGAAGTTATCATGACATGGTGTCCGGAGGAGAAGGTGCTCTTCTCGGCGGACGGATTTGGTAAGTTCGGAGTCTATCATGCCGACGAGGATGACTGGGCATGCGAGGCAAGGCGTTATTATTTCAATATCGTTGGTAAATACGGCATGCAGGTATCGAATGTCCTGAAGAAGCTGAACAACCTCCCCTCCTTCCAAACGGAAGGCCTTACTCTCGCGCCGCTCCACGGACCGGTGCTCGAGGGGGAGAAGAAAGACGAAGCCCTCAGGCTTTATACTATCTGGAGTGCCTACGATGTGGAGACTGACGGTGTACTGGTTGCTTATGCCTCTATCCATGGCAACACTCGCCGTGCCGCGGAGCAACTCGCCGGGATTCTCAAGCAAAAAGCAACTTCTTCCCTTGAGGGAAAGGGTGGGGAGAAGTTCAAAGTTGCCATTACCGACCTCTCTCGCGACGACATGGCGGAGGCTATCGAGGATGCTTTCCGCATGAACCGTCTAGTGCTGTGTTGCGCCACCTACGATGGAGATATCTTCCCGCCGATGCACATGTTCCTGCATAAACTGCGCCTCAAGGGCTATCAGAACCGCCGTGTCGCGCTCGTTGAGAACGGCTCTTGGGCGCCGCAGGCCGTCAAGGTCATGCGCGAGATGCTCACGCCTTGCAAGAATCTGGAGATAGTCGAACCTACGGTTACTATCCGTGGAGCGCTCAAACTGGCGCAAATAGCCGAATTGGAAGCATTGGCCGATGCGATTCTGGCATAAGATATGTGGCCTCTTGCTCTGCCTGCCGGCGTTGGTGCCGAATGCATGGGCGGCGTTGACTGTCACTTCCAATGGAATGGATATGTCGGATAGCCTCCTGTCTGCCATTACGCACAACGACACGCTCTTTCTGGACGGCTCCAACGGAGAGTTCGTCTTGGGTCATACTGTGGTTCTCAAATATCTGAACAACAAGACGATAATTGGTACGCACGGCGCATGTCTGCGTACCCGTTTTTGTCTTACGGCGGATATCCGCTCTATGTTGGATAGTGCCGGCGTGATGAGTCTCTCTACTGCGGGCGAAGGAGGTCGTCTGTCGAACGGACAGATGGTGCGTGAACAGCGCGAACGGCAGACACGTCAGCTCTTCATCGACCGTTTCCGGGACCCCGGAGAGTCGTTCCGTTCGTCTGGAGGTATTCAACTCTCTCATTGCCGCTTTATCACTATCCGCGGTTTGCGTATGCAGGGTCCGGGAGCTGTGGACGTCAGCGGAAACGACTTGCTGGGAATGGACCATTCTGTGCATATAACGATTGATAGTTGTGTCTTCATGGATGGTATGGACGGAAATCTGGATATTACCTCCCAGTCCGACTCTGTGTATATCTCCCGCTGCTATTTCGGCTATTCCGAGCGGAGCTACGACCATATGAACTCTAATCTCGTTGGCGCGGCGGACCGGGTGGTGGCGGACCGCGGCAAACTGCACGTGACCTATGCTTATTGCACGTGGGGCGAGGGGTGCCGCCAGCGGATGCCGATGGTGCGTTTCGGTACTATTCTCTTGGACCATTGCCGATGGACCTGTACTACAGACCATCCTGTCGTTGATGTCCGTCGTGAGGCTACTGTCATCATCGACCATCCTTCTTTCGGCGAAGGAGTCCAGACTCCTTATCGCTGCGCCCCCGATGCCCAATGCATCCTCCGCTGACTCCTTTCACCAATCACCAATAACCAATCACCAATCACCAATAACCTTTCCCCTTTCACCTCTCACCTTTAACCTTCCTTCGTACATCGTACATCCGTCCTTCGTACATTTACTTTCCCCTTTCACCTTTCACCTTTCACCTTTCACCTAGTACCGCGAGCCACTCCCGCTGTCTAGTCCTCGCCGCTGTCTCGGCGAGCCCTTTCTTCTATTCCAGGGCAATATAATTGCCCGCCCTAAAACCATTTCTCCCGTTTTTTTTACTCGAAAATTTGCACATTTCAAAAAATAGTTGTACCTTTTGCCACAATTTTGTGTGAATGTGTGAATGTGTGAAAATGCTCTGCATTAATCGTGCCCTCGCGGCTAAGAATGAAGGACGACCTTTCGGGTCGCCCTTCTCTCATTTTACAGTTTCTTCCAAGTCGATTCATTAATTTTAGTGATCTTATTGTTGGTCTTCCAACGGTTGAGAACCATGCAGATGGCGTTGTTCTTGACGGACTGACCTTTCCGCGCACGGAGTTTGATGAGGTCGGCAGTGGTGAACTCGGCAGGCAGCAAAGCGAGGAGTGAAGCTGCGGAACCTCTTTCGCCGGAGAGCACTTCGAGTGCGCCGGACAGTTCTTGCTCCATCTGCTCGCCCCAGAGTTCCATCTGATTGCGGAACACATATTCGGCTACCCACTCTGCAAAAGATGCGACGGTCTTGGTGAACTTGCGGTTTTCGAGCAAGTAGCAGAGCATGCCTGCACGGAATCCCATTACACCGGCACGACGGCGAAGTGTGTCCATCGCATGTGAGTCAGCTTCCATCGCCTGTTGCCGCTTCTGTTCCAGCCAGTTAGCAATAACCGTGTTCAGTTGCGGACAGACGAGTGTGCCTTGTTCGGCATCGAGCCGACGTGCCCAACGGATGATCTCGGCGCGTTCGGCTTCGGTATAAGGTGCAAAAACAGGAATCTCTGTGAAAGAGGTGTCGGGAAGTTGAGCGAAACATACACGTGTTGCCAAACCGTTTTCGAGATCTTTGAAAAAGCGTTTCATGGAGTTGGGAGTGCCGGTAAGAAGCAAGTTGTAATAGACCTTGATATGCGCATTAAAACTCGAATCGGACATGTAGGCTTGACCATATTCCGCATTGTCGAAAGCGAGACGGTAGATGTCGGATTTCTGGCTCCAGACTCCGGCGCGTTCAGACTTGACCAGCGTGTCCATTTCCTCACCGATACCGATGAGATGTTTGCCTTCTGCGTAGGTTAGCAGTTGGAGCAACTTGGCAATCGAAATGGCTACGCCATTGTTACGCGGACAAGCGTGCGGATCTTCCGGTTGGTTCTTGCTGTTCTTGCTTGCACGTAGTTTCTCCTTGTACGCTTGCTCTTTCTCACGTTCGATGGCGTCTTGCTCATTAATCGGAGTGAGCAAAAGATCGAGCGGTTTGCGGATGAAAGACTTACCGGATGCAGCCGGTGCCGTGATACAAGAGAAGAACGAAAGCGATTGCTCTTGACGGTCGAGGTACTCAAAGCGGATGCGTGTTGCCAACGTGCCGAGGACAGGAAGCGAAGCAATAATCATTGCAGCACGATAGTCTTCCGGCAAGCGGCGGCAGACCAGTTTGAGCAGGCGCGGCAGTTCGGGCAAAGGCAATGCCGTGGATTTCTCCAGCGGCGATTGCTCGTCCAGATGTGCCTCTTTTTCGCAGATAGCGATAGCCGATTGGAGCACCATCGGTATTTGGCTTTTGCGCGGACGACCGATAGCGGAGGAAATGACTTGGCGGCGTTCCTGTTCGGTGAGACCAAAGTCCGGGAGAATCTGGAAAAGCAGCGAAGCATTGAAATCACAGATGTAGCGCATGTAGTTGGCAAGGGAGAAATAGACGGTGTTGCGTTCGCCTTGTACTGCTCCTTCTGCGGCTCCGATGGAGAGCATGAGTTGGTTTACGATGTTAGCGTAGGGAATGCCGCGATACTCCGGAGAATTCGGCGAGTCTTGACCGCTACGCTCTTCCGGGGTGTGAGGCGGCAAGGCAAGCGGGATGTTTGTCCATGCGTCAGTAGATACATGCTCCGGCATATAAAGCAGGCCAGCTTCATATATCCAAAGGATATAATCACGCGGAACGACATAGGACGCACGTGCGAGATCTTTGGTTACAGCATCATACTCGGTGATGTTGAGTACGGTTGCCATACGGAGTTGCGCGGCTTCGATGGATTCGAGGGAGCCTAACCCCAGCCCTTCCCTAAAGGGAAGGGAGTTTCTCCGCCCTATAACCCGCAGCCCATGTCCGCTTGCGGTGATAGCAATCAGGTAGATACCATTCTCTATGAACCATTCTTCACTCTTCCCTTCAGGGAGGAGTCGGAGGTAGGCTTCCCTCGGATTGTCCACATGATCCACGTCCAGCATAGCGAGACCGGACGGGATGGCATCTGCGCTGACGCGTTTGCCGTTACGGAAAGACGCTGCGTGCGGAATGATAATCGGCAGGCGACGCTTGAGTGCTTGCTTGCGGTCGTTGTAGTCCTCGGCAGTTGGGTCGAGTGCTGCAATGCGGTTGCAGATATTCTTCACTTCGGGACTGTCGATGAGGCTGTCCCAGATTTCTTTGGAGAGTTGCTCAGGTGCTCCGGCAACTACGGATTTTTGATAACAAATTCTTGTTTTCATATTAAATCTTATTTGATGTTACTTGATTTCTTTGCGTTCCATTTGCCTTTAGAGCGGGTCCATTCACAACCGACGGCGTGAATCTCGGCATGGTCTTCGGGATAGAGTTTGCGCTGACGGATAGCACGTTTGTGGACGGCTTTCTGCATCGCTTTCCATTGCTCCTCGGTGACTTCGAGTTTGTCTATACAATGGACATTGTAGATGTCACAATCTGCCATCCATGGGTTCATGGTCATGCGGCAGTATGTCTTGAGAGGAATACCGCGTACACCGGTCACTTGGCCTGTCTCGGTGTAGAAGGGGCAGTCCGTGCTACACGGACTACCACCTTTCCGAAGGGCGATGATTAACATGAGGCCTCCTTTCTGAGTGCTCGGATGGCTTCTACCACTTTCGACAGCTCCATCTCACAGAGGTTGTCGCCCATTTGTTCGACCTGCTGCGTAAGGATGTCCGCGAGTTCACGACCGGTAGCGTAATCCTCATGCGGGATATACAACTCCAGTTTGATGTGGTTGGCATTGGCAGAGACTTTGCCGTTCTTGGAGCGGTCCAACACTTGCCAATGCAGTTCCGGATGGATGGTGTGCGGTCGTGCGCCGCGTTCGGTAAAAGTGAACTTGTCTTCCTCGTTGCGGAAGAGTGTTCCTTTGCGACTGTCCATCACTTGCAAGTCATCTTGCTTCATCAGCGTGACTAAGTCCACGCACAAATTAATGTTTTTTTTCATTGTAGTAATTGTGGTGCGGGAAAACCGTAATCGACATTGATTATCGGTGTCGCATCCTACACCCTACGCTGAAAAAGGCCGTTTTTTTCGGGTGAAATTTCGGGTGAAATTTCGGGAGCCCGAACATAAAAGAGTCAAAATGACATAAAAAGAAAATCGGAACTCACTGATAAACAATGAATTCCGAAATAATTATTTTTTTTTTGATTTTTTTGCTTTTCCCGAAAGATTACCCGAAATGGTTAATCGTCGAAGTTCTGACGAGCAGCTAACAACTCTCGCCATTTATCAATTTTTGCCTTAGCTTTTGCACCTGGTTTTCCGCTATATTTCGCAATGTGGGTTTTCCCATCGCTTTCAACAAAATGCGAGCGAACGATGAGTTCCATTCCGTATGAATCAGGAAGTTTTATAAACCTATTATCCATCATCATCTGGAATAAAGCATAAATATTATCAGCTCCAATATCACCTCTTTTGATCCGGCACGCGCATATTTTCCCACTAAATAAGTTTGTAAAATCGTCGGCATCACCATCCTCAATCCATTTTGCTTTGAGTAGTTCTTGATATAAAGCAGCAATATTATAATCGAGCGTTTTTTCTTTAGCAAAAGTCATGTCTTCCGGTTCGAATGGTTCCGGTTCTTTGGCTTTCTTCTGTTTTGGAACGGGAGCAAACAAATTGTCTATTTCATCGGAGAAATACTGCTCATTTTCCAATTTCATATAATCGTTAATCCATGCGCGGAGCGGTTTGGAAAGATGGTTCGATGCTTTTCCAAGGTCGGTGAGAACGGACTCCCATTGTTCCTTGTTATAGCTGCTAATAACTCCCATTAGCAGTTGTCCCATATACTGATGCACTTTGTCAGAACTGAGATGGAGCGTAATAGCGGCGATGTTCAAAACGATACTAGTAGCGAGCGTGATTTGTTCATCTGGAATGGTTTTGTCATATTCGCGGAATCGTGGATAGATTGTTTTCCAAAGGTTTTGAATTTTGGGTATGTACTCATCTCCATTCTCCTTGATGTTATCTATAATGGAAGCCGATTCGTTGAAAATGTCTTCCGGCCATAGTACAAATGCCTGAAGCCGATTGTCGAAGAACTGACAAATGACTTCGGCTACTTGAAATAGTGGTTCAGCCCCATATTTATTTCTTATGGCGTCCCTTTCTTGGTCTGTGAATTTCCGCTGCATTTTCAAAATTTTTAGTTTCTGCATACACATAATCCAACCACTGGACGAGCGCATATTCTTGCTTCTCATCCGTAGTATCATCAATCACTTTCGCGCCTTTCTTATAGTCCTCTATAGGTTCTCGATTAAGTTTAATAAGCGCATGTACTTTCTCGTCACACCGATAGGCTTTATGGTTCTTGAAATTGAGCACAAGATGATACGCTTGCCCTCCACAAATGCGAACCATATTCTTGAAGTCCTCCACTTTTTGGTCGAACTCGAAAGGAGAAGCATGGTCGGCAAACAGTTTGAACACACCTCGTAGTGCACCGGTCGCTTTGACAGTTTCTGTCATGTGGTTAATGGCATCGCTAATCTCCAGTTCTTGGGATTGGTCAAGATTCTTAATCTTATCCGGATTATCAATTTCAAACGTGACACTTTGCAGTACATCACCTTTAGAAATTAGTTGGCGATAATAGTCCCAGATGCGCGTGGGCTGCATTTTGGGCAAGAAGGAAACTTTGAGCCTATAATGTTGCGTCATGAGAGCAGAGAGATAATCCTGTAAGATGACTCCAGGGTTATCGGGGTTGTTCCCCCATACGGAAGATTTCTCAACTGCGACCTGTCCTCGGTTATCACGGTTATCGAAAATAACATAGCAATAAGGATTGGATTCCTCTTGCTTTTCAATACACTCGGGTGCGCCACCTTCCGGATTTTCCTCTAACTTAACCAAATTTTTTATTTGGCTCTTGTGTAATCGAATGAGATAAACCTCTTTGTCATCTTGTCGCCAGATGTAATTGTTAAAGCGTTCTCCGCCTTGTAAGTCGAAAAGTCCAAGCGTGCTATTCTTGCGAAACATAGAAGCAAAAAGCTCACACGCGTTGTTTAACGATTCATCAGGATTGACATCTTGATTGTAAGTGTCAAGCTCATTCGATTTCTCGAATTTGATTTTATATATTGCGAATTGTGCCATAGTCAATATTCTATTTGCATTGCGCGATTGCGCAAAGGTACAAAAAATAATTGATATATGCAAATTTTTGTGTGAGAATCGTTCACACATTCACACATTCACACAAAATTTTGAGAGCCATTTTGGTCATAATAAATATATAATATAATTATTATATTATTATGGAGATTTTTTCAACAGACACAGATGCGTGAATCTGTGAATCTGTGAACGAGCATCTTTTGTCTCGAAAAAAATACAAAAAAGTTTCAAAAAATTTGCAAAAGATAATTTGTTCATCGTATCTTTGCTCCGGTTTTTGAAAAGAGCGCGACCTCCTTGCCGAACGCGAGTGATCGGGGTTTTATCGTATGCTTATCGTACTTTTATCGTAATTAAAAATAACATCCTTTATGGCTAAAATCAGAATCAAACCGAACGAAAACATCGACGATATCGCAACCCAACTCGCACAGGCGGGCATCACGGTTGACAAACACCGGCTGGCACCAAACACCTACCGGATATACATCCGGAAGGAGAACATGCAGCGCTTCTCCGACTTCATCAACTCACTCAACCAACAATAACTCATCA
This sequence comes from Bacteroidales bacterium UBA3843, assembly GCA_002392745.1. Taxonomy (GTDB): domain Bacteria; phylum Bacteroidota; class Bacteroidia; order Bacteroidales; family Paludibacteraceae; genus Colicola. The sequence goes on from DGHR01000012.1 coordinate 161,978, forward strand.
TGAAACGTTTACTGCTTTTTGCGCTGATAATCAGCGCGGTGGGATTAGCCTCCTGCACGGCGACACGCGTCGTCACGACCAGTGCCAGCTACGTGCAACACGGAGACACGACAACCACCATCATGACCAAAACAATCGAGCGTTACGAAGGAACGCGAGAGCGTTAGGGGTCCCCGACGGGCGCTAACACAGTGCACCCGATGGGGGAAAGCGTAGTGCACGGCGAAAGATTATATGAGCGACAAGGTCGCGAATCATTCTGAGCCGTAGCGCAAGCGTGGAAACCTACCGCGGCGAAAAAAATTAGAAAGTCCTACAGCATAGCGGTCCTACAG
>DGHR01000007.1:0-99807 GCA_002392745.1 Bacteroidales bacterium UBA3843
CCGCCGAAGGCGTTAAGTACAACCATGTGGGTTGGACTCCGGAGATTCACGCCGTGAACGGCGAGCAGTTCTATTATGCCCGTTTTGAGGAAGTGCCGCGGTTTATTGTAGTATTTGTGGACTGGGATGACACGGTACTGAAAGCCGCGCAGACCGTCAACTACGGAGAAGCCGCTATCGCTCCGGCAGACCCTGTACGCGAAGGCTATACCTTCATCGGATGGGACAAGGACTTCTCCGCTGTCACGGAAGACATGACCATCAAGGCGCAATACGAACAAGCAGAAGGCATTGAGGATGTACAAAGTGACAATGTACAATGTACGAAGATTCTCCTTAACGGCCAAATCTTCATCCTCCGCGGCGACAAGACCTACAACGCCCAAGGCCAAGAAGTCAAGTAAAGTGACAAAGTACTAAGTACTAAGTACCCAAGTCAATAAAGTACCAAAGACAAAAATGTCAAAGTGACAAAGGTACTAAGCGACAAAGTACAAAGTACCAAAGTACCAAGTCTATGAACAAAAAGAGCAGGCGGGCAATGCCCGTCTGCTTGCGTTATAAGGGCATTTCCCAATAATCGGCGGTTATTCCCAATAATCGGCGGTTATAAATTTACGAACACTTCCATTGGTCCTCGGCTTCGTCTCTTTTCTCAAGTTGCATGGCACTTGCCTCCGAGATGCCTTCGGGATTACTCCGACTTGCCTCCGATATCTGTTTTGCAAACTACTCAAAATGAGCAAGTTGACAAAGACTTGAAATCCGAAAATTCACATGCAAAAAGACCATGAATGCATGGCCTTTCATTGCCTTTCATGGTCTTTCATTGCCTCTCCGCCAATTCCCGCTTAACTTCTCGCCAGTTCCCGCTTAACTTCTCGCCAGTTCCCGTTTAATTTCTCACCAACCCTCGCTTAACTTCTTGCCAAACTTTTGCAAAAACGTCGCTTTTGCTTTTCTTGTGTCATTCTCATACCATTTCGACACAAATACGCACTTTTGTTTGTGTTAAAGGGGGTGATTTCCGGGTGATTTCGGCGTGATAAGGGGGTGATAAGGGGGAGATTTCTCTTGCGTCACAGAATGTTTGACGCCGGATTTCGGACTTTTTGAATAACTTTCCAAAATCCACTGCAAAGATAATACAAAAATATCTTTTGTCCAAATTTTTTGCACTCAAAAATGCACATTTTTTGTAAAAAACGCGCGAGTGCTTGCGTATGTAAAAAAAAAGCAGTATTTTTGCAAACGTAATTTAATACCAAACACGAGAAAAGTGAAAAATATTGTAGTCCGATTTTGTGGAGACTCGGGAGACGGTATGCAGTTGACGGGTAACATGTTTGCCCAACTGGCCGCCGAGATGGGTCATGAGATTTCCACATTGCCGGATTTCCCGGCAGAGATTCGTGCGCCGCAAGGTACATTAGGCGGCGTGAGTGCTTTCCAAGTAGAGTTAGGTCAGGAGGTGTACACCTCGGGTGACAAGGCCGATGTGATTGTGGCGATGAACGCTGCGGCGCTGAAGGTGTGTACTCTGGGCTCGCATTTCAACCATCCGCAGGCGCATTATGATGATGATTTCGCGCTCTTTCACAGGCACGCGATAGTAATTGTCGATACCGATGCACTGACCGACAAGGACCTGGAGAAAGCACAGTACCACACCGACAATCCGTTCACGGAGCTGGGCATACCCGAGACGGTACAGATAGTGCCGGTGCCGCTGACCTCGCTGACCAAAGAGGCGCTGAAGGACTCCGGCATGGACAACAAGGCCGTGCTCAAGTGCCGGAACATGTTCGCACTGGGGCTCATCTATTGGCTCTTTGACGAGCCGATGGAGAAAGCCATTCATCTGCTGGAGGAGAAATTCAAGAAGAAACCGGCATTGGTGGCGCCGAACACCAAGGTGATGGTCGACGGCTACAACTACGGCCAGAACCTCGCCATTAGTCAATTAATAATTAATAATGAACAATTAACATCTCGTGAAGCGGGTAGTCAATTAATAATTAATAATGAACAATTAACATCTCAAATTAATAATGAACAATTAACATCTCGCTTCACTTCCATCGCGGGCAACAAGGCGACGGCGTGGGGACTGATTGCCGCGGCAGAGAAAGCAGGCAAACGTCTCTTCCTCGGTTCGTACCCTATCACGCCGGCAACGGATATCCTGCATGAGTTGGCAGCGCGCAAAGACATGAACGTCATGGCCATTCAGGCGGAGGACGAGATAGCGGGCGTGTGTACGGCTATCGGTGCGGCTTTCGCCGGTGACTTGGCTTGCACGAGTACTTCGGGACCCGGTCTGAGCCTCAAATCCGAGGCAATAGGTCTGGCGGTCATGGCTGAGTTGCCGTTAGTGGTCATTGACGTGCAGCGCGGAGGACCCAGTACGGGACTGCCGACCAAGACCGAGCAGACGGACCTGCTGCAAGCACTATACGGCCGCAACGGCGAGTGCCCGGCAGTCGTGATGGCCGCTTCGTCGTCGGCCAACTGTTTCTACTACGCCTACGAGGCATGCAAGATTGCGTTGGAGAACATGACACCTGTCATCCTGATGACTGACACCTATCTGGCGAACGGCACGGCGCTTTGGCGCATCCCGAAATTGGCTGAACTGCCGGACATCCATCCGCAAACGGTACCGGAGGAACTGAAAGGGCATTACAACCCGGCGTTGCGCGATGAACGGGGAGTGCGCTACTGGGCATGGCCCGGAATGGAAGGATATGAGCACCGCAACATCGGTCTGGAGCGCGACGCCGAACGCGGAACGATTTCCACCAACCCGGAGAACCACGAACAGATGGTCCTCGCCCGCAAACACAAGATCGAGCAGATTGCGGAGAGAATACCTGAGTTGAAAGTGATTGAGTCGAAAGTCGAAAGTCAAAAGTCGAAAGCGATAAGTCAAGAGTCGAAAGTCGAAAGTCAAAAGTCGAAAGTCGAAAGTCAAAAGTCAAAAGCGATAAGTCAAGAGTCGAAAGTCGAAAGTCAAAAGTCGAAAGTCGAAAGCGATAAGTCGAAAGCGATAAGTCAAGAGTCGAAAGACATTTTGCTGGTAGGCTGGGGTAGTACGGAAGGTCACCTGCATGCGGCGGCAAACGAGTTGGGATGCGACCTCGCGCAGTTCAATTATATCTGCCCGCTGCCGAAGAACACGCACGAGGTGTTGAGCCAATACAAGCGCATCATTGTTTGCGAACTCAACACAGGCCAGTTCGCCGCCTATCTCCGAGCCAACTTCCCCGACTTGCATGTCGAGCAGTACAACGAGATTCAAGGCCAGCCGTTCGCAGTAGAAAGAATCGTTAACTTTGTTAAATCTATAGTCGGCTAGTCGGCTAGTCAGCTAGTCAACTAGTCTTCTAGTCAACTACCAATATATTATGGAAGCAAGTGATTTCAAATCAGACCAATACGTACGTTTCTGCCCGGGGTGTGGTGACCATGCTATCTGCATGGCGCTGCAGAAAGCCATGGCGCAGATTGGTATCCCGACCCATAGGGTAGCAGTCATCTCCGGCATCGGCTGCTCAAGCCGCATGCCCCACTACCTCAACACCTACGGTTTCAACACTATCCACGGTCGCGGAGGAGCTATCGCAACCGGAGTAAAGACCTCCCATCCCGAATTGACCGTTTGGCAGATGTCCGGCGACGGCGACTGTCTGGCTATCGGAGGAAACCACTTTATACACGAGATACGACGCAACGTGGACCTCAACATCTGTATGTTCAACAACCGCATCTACGGCCTGACCAAAGGGCAGTATTCGCCCACCAGCCCCAAGGGGTTTGTGAGCAAAAGCAGTCCTTTCGGAACGGTCGAGCGTCCTTTCGTGCCGGCAGAGTTAGTGCTTGGCGCACGAGGCACGTTCTTCGCTCGCACGCTGGATGTGGATGTGCCGACAACGGTGGATTGTCTCGTCGCAGCCCAGCAGCACAAGGGAGCCTCGGTCGTGGAGTGCCTCGTCAACTGCGTTATTTTTAATAACGGTACGCACGCGTGGATTGCCGACCGCGAGCAACGCGCCGAGCATAGTATCATCCTCCGACACGGCGAGAAGATGATCTTCGGCAAGAACAACGACAAAGGAATTGCGCTGAAAATCAATGACCATACGGTAAATGGTCAAATGGAAAATGACCAGCCGCTACTATCTTTGATGGTAGTGGATGCGTCTGACCCGCGTGTACTCGTCCACGACGCGCACCAACAGGACCCGACGCTCCATCGACTCCTTGCCCTCATGGGACAAGAGAGGAATCTCGAAGTCAACGCTCCCTCCCTTGAGCAGAGCCATGGGGACTCTTCACTCCCGATAGCGCTGGGCGTCATACGCGATGTGGAAGCGGAGACGTATGACCAAGCCGTGAACCGTCAGATTGCCGAGGTGCGAGACCACGCTAAAGCCAAGACCTTTGACCAACTGACTGCCACACTCGAGCAGTGGTAAATTGAGAATTGAGAATTGAGAATTGAGAATTGAGAATTGAGAATTGAGAATGGAGAATTGAGAATGGAGAATTGAGAATTGAGAATTGAGAATTGAGAATTAAGAAATACATATTATTTGTTCTGGTTCTCTCTCTGGCGGCGGTAGCGGAGGGCAGTAGCAACCGTGAGATGCTGGACAGCCTGTCAGCACGTATGGCTGTGCTGCACCGCACGCGCTGGGAAACGACACGTGACGGGCGTTTGGAGATGGCACGCACACAACGCAGCTATGCCTACACGGCAGGGCGACTGGGGCTCACGGAGAAGGCGCAGGAGTATGCACGCAGTGCACAAGACCTGTTCCTCGCAGAGGGAGAGACCGGATGGGCGTCGCTCTGTCTCTACGAACGAGCTATCGCATACCATTCCATCGGAGACACGCTGCACATGGCGGCGTTGCTGGCTGAACTGGCTGACTTGGCGGCAACGGACACAAGCGCACTGACCCGGTATAACTACTACGCTATCGCTTTTGCCTATGGCGAGATGACGTCCACACCCGCGGACACAATAGCCGAGTGGGGCAGAAGGGCCATCTGTTACGCCGAGCGTATCGACAAGCCGAGGAGTTACAACATCATGCTGGCTTGGCTCTATTACAACCAAGGCCTCATCTACGACCTGCTCTACTCCCCTCCGCGCACCGACAGTATCGCCCGGTACATGGCGTTAGCACGCGCATCTGCCGCTACGGAGCCGCACCTGCTGGACCGGCAGGAGGCGATGATCAGTATCGGAGACGAAGAGGCATGGCTCGCTTATTACGCAGGCGATGATGACCGCGCCGAGCAACGGATGCTGCGCGTTCTCAATCTCATAGACTCTGTAGCCGAAGACTCACCGGCTTCGGTCATAACGGAGCGTGGTGAGGCCTATTCTTTCCTGGTCGAACTCTACTCCAAGCAGGGACGATGGAACGAGGCACTCAACTACCAGCAGCTCCTCACCGACAACAACAACCAACGCTACAGCACCGAGCGGCAACGCGTCCTCGACGAGGTGCAGACACGGTATGAGGTCGAGAAGAAGGAGATGCTCATACGCCACCAGCGGAGCATCATACGTCTGACGGCTCTGACAGCCGTCTTCCTGTTCCTCGCCGCTATCGCCCTCACTGCCGCCCTATGGCTCGGAAAACGACGCGCAGAGGATGCACTTTATGTCAAGGCACTCGAGGCAGAGGACGCGCAGAACGAACTCCGCCAGATGCAAGCCCAGCCCGCTGTCGAACCGCTCGAGGCACTCCGCAGAACATTGCTCGAGCAGATGATAGAGTCGAAAGTCGAAAGTCGAGAGTCGAAAGTCGAGAGTCAAAAGTCGAGAGTCGAGAGTCAAAAGTCGAAAGCGATAAGTCAAAAGTCGAAAGTCGAGAGTCAAAAGTCGAAAGTCGAGAGTCAAAAGTCGAGAGTCGAGAGGCTCAACCTGCAGCATTTTCGTCAGGTCATCGGCGACGCCAACGGATTGTCCATGATGGACAAGCGGTACCTCATGTGCTTTGCCGCCGGACTCAGTGCGGAGGAGGTCGCCGAACTCTTCCACGTCGAACCCGCATCCGTCTACACCGTCCGTTACCGTATTCGCAAGAAATTTCCCAAGGACCGGCCCTTTCCCTGGTAAAAAAAGTTCTTTTTTCGGGCGAGTTCTAAAAAAATCTATATTTGTCTATAGGTTGACAACGCAAAAAGCAGTACCTTTGCACGCAAAAACACACATTGTATGCAAGGGCAGTGCGTATATATAGAAACGCAAATAGAATATTTGCGTATTCAGATAGAGTCTTCTTCGATGCCGGCCGGTCTGAAGACGGACCTTCTGCAGCGCCTTCGTCTCCTGGTGCCCTCCCGCGTGGAGGCATTGACCCGACAGGCGCATAAGCCGTTGAGCTCGACCGGCCTGCGGTATATCCTCTGTTTTTATATTACTATGGACGTGCGCGCGATAGCGTCATTGTTCAATGTGGATACAGGCACTGTCTATAGTGTCCGTTACCGCCTGCGCAAACAGTTCCCGTCGGGAGCGGTATTGCCCTTTTGAAAAACCAATCAATATACAATAACTATGGGTTTCTTTAACAAACAGCGCACGGATGGTCAGACCTATGACGGCCAGGGTGCGGAGCGTGTCGGAATTATCGACAACGTGTTTTACAACTTGGAAGAAGATGTCTTGCTGGCGCGTCACCCGTATGATAACTTGTCTACGAACGCCCGTGTGACGGTACAGGAAGGCCAGGTGATGGTCTTCTGCCAGGAAGGGGAGTATTCCGATATCTTTCTGCCCGGAAGTCACGTACTGACAACCAACAACGTGCCGTTCTTGCAGCGTATCATGAATCTGGCAACCGGCGGCTCGTCGGCTTTCAAAGCGACGCTGTTTGTGGTCAGCACGACGCGCAAGCGAGTAGCCGGTGAGCAGGGGTGGGGCATCGGCATGACCGTTTGCGACTACTCGCTCGGCGACGAGGGCACCAACATCCGCGTAGGGGCGTACGGCTCCTATGAGTTCCGCATCACCGATGCGTTAGCCTTTATCCGCCAATATTCCGGCACACTGCATGAGGTGAGACTGGATGAGTTTACCGACAAGTTCACCGCCCAGGTAGCGCAACGTGTGAAGCCGCTGATCAGTCAGCAGTTCAGCCGCCGGCATATACCTGTGACCTCGGTGCAGGAATACCTGTTGGAGATAGCTGATGCCGTGACCGCAGAACTGAATACCTACTTTACTCGCTACGGAATAGAATTTACCGAATTTGCCATTGAAGCCATTGAACCGGACGAAGACGACGAGAACTACAAGTCTATTCTGGCCGCCAAGACAGCAGGCGGAGCCATGGACTTTGAGTCCAGAGCCCGTGCCCGTCAGCGCCAGCGTGAGGGTTATACCTATCAGCAGGAGCGCCAGTTTGACATCATGCAAGGGGCGGCGCAGAACGAAGGTTCTGCCGGCCAGATGATGGGGGCCGGAATGGGGGTCGGTATGGGCTTCGGCATGGGAGGCATGTTCGGTCAGCAGATGGGACAGATGGCACAGGGTGCAATGAATGCGCAGCCTGTTTACGGTCAGCAAACGGGTGCGGTGCCTCCTCCGCCTCCCGCAGCTGTAGCTTTCCATGTGCTGGTGAACAACGCACAGCAGGGACCGTTCGAGTTGGCCGTATTGCAACAAATGGCCGCGCAGGGCACGTTGACGCCTCAGACCTACGTATGGAAACCCGGTATGGCTCAATGGCAGGCTGCGGGGCAATGCCCTGAGCTGGCACCCCTGTTCGGCGCAGTGCCCCCTCCTCCCCCGGTCGGGTAAAGACAGACGTAGGAGTCGTGTGAATAAAAAAACGAAACTGATTAGAGAACTGATATGAAAAAAGTAAGTGTATTTTCCGGCATTGTAATGCCATTGACGGTGATAGGAATCACGGTAGCGCTGTTTTTGTTGCTGCGCGGCGAGCAGCCTTCCGCATTGTATTGGGTGAATTTCGCCTACACCCTGCTGTTGGAGTTAGGCCTTTTCGGCTGGGTGGGATGGATGCGTCAGGCCGAGGATGAGACCTCGTCGTTTCTGAAAATAGCGATGGGCACCTTCGGCTGGCTCTATATGGTAGCCGGTGTGCTGATAATGATTTGTTTCGCCGTAGCGTCATTATGGCTGACGGTGGATATCCGTTGGTACATTGCCGTTCAGTTGGTAGTGTTCGCAATCTGGCTTGTCCCGTCGGCATGGTTGGCAGAGAGCGACAGCAGTTATCGTGATTACAGACGTGCGAAGAAAGGAGAATAAGTCATGGCAACACTGAAGATACTACGTTGTAAGAATTGTATGTTCCCCCTGCCGGAGGGAACGATGACCTGCCCGAAATGCAAGACTGTCAACAAACTGCAACAGGCAGATGTGAACCCGCTGCACCTGCCCAAAGACGTAACAGCGGATTATATCCGTCATTTCCAAGCCCAGACGGCCGCCAACCCGAAGGATACGAATGCGCTGTTCGGTATGGGACTGGTTTATATGGGCCTGAAGAACTATGAGTTGGCGCAGAAAAACCTGGAGGAAGCGGTCAAGTTGTCTCCGCTGGAGCCGGATATATACTACTATTTCGCTCTATCGCTGTTTGAGGGTCACAACCCCAAGCATCTGAATCCGCACGTGGCTGACCGTATAGAGGAGTGGTTGCATACCGCCTCGAACCGTCAGGAGAAGCGCAAATACCTGGTGCTGCTGATGGTATTGCGTCAATGCGCGTACGTGGACAACGGTCTGCAGGTCAAGGGTGAGTCTCCGCTGGAGTTGATGGAGAAAATCCGCAAGATGGTGCCGGAGACGGATGACGTAAGCGAGATAATGGAGCATGTGCAGATAACAGACAAGCAGGTGAAGGAATGGTTGCGCGAAATACAGAGCGGCGAACGTCAGCAGGAGTCGGCCGACGACCGCGAGAACCGTTACTACGCCAGCCGTTACGAATATGCGGGACCTTGGCCAATCAACCGGAAGAACGATGATACACAGTTGAGTTTCCCTGACGAACCGGAGAAAATAGGCACATGGCTGATAGACGAGCAGACCCGTGCGGATTTCTTCAAGTATATGTACGAACCGGACAAACCGGTCAAATTGGTGAAACCCTCGCTGCCGTTCGGCACGCTGCTGAAACATCTGATATTGGCACCTGTTGGTGCACTGATAGTTTTGCTGATAGTAGCGGCATGCAGCTTTGGCCTCGTGGAGCGCGAGGTATCGCCTGTGCAGTCGGTTCAGCAGGAGTATCGGGACCTGTACGGCCGCAAGAAGGAGGGCAATAAACTGCGCAAGCAGCACATGGAAGAGTTGCGGAAAGACAGTCTAACCCGCGTAGAGGAAGACAGTGCATTCCTGGCGCAACATTTCATGATTTCAAGTACCTACAAGGATGAGGATGGAGAGACCCGTAACATGTGGTTCCACGCCCCGACGGACGAGGAGCGTGCGTTGGTATCGGCATATAACGGATTGGAGAAGTCCTGGCGCGGGCTGTTGGCTATACTGCTCGTCTTGCTGCCGATCGTCTATGGCGTCTTGCGCGTGATAATAGCTTTTGGTAAGATTGGCCGTCAGCGCAAACAGATAGGCGATGAGAACCAAGCCCGTCAGGACGCATACGAGCACGCACTCTATATGTTCAACGAAGGCCGTCCGTCGATTGCGGACTATATCTTGTTCTGCAAGCATTATCTGGGTAAAGAGAGTCCGTTACTTCCGTTCACAGGTGACCCGATTAGCCTGGCTCTCAACGACAACCATATTGACGAACTGGACATGAAGGGCAAGATATTGTTCCTGAACTATTTCGACGATACAGATGATGACGGCAACCCGTCGGAAGCGCCGCACGATGTGCTGAGCCGGATCTATTACGTGATTGCCATTCCGCAGGTGGACAAGTTGACATTACTGTACAATTACTGGGATACAACGAGCAATGAAATCACTTCGTGTGACGCGGAGAACATCTATTACAAGAACATATTGAGCGTCAGCAAGAAGAGTGACGGAATAGTGATAGAGAAAGTAGGCGGCACCGTTTCCACCATCGTTTTTCCGCCTCACGGCGAGCCGTCCATCTGCGCTTATCAGAACGAGTTTCCTGAATACATTACCTACAGCAACACGCGTACCAGTGACCCGCAGTTGTTTATCGATGCGCTGAACGCATTGGTAGCGGCACACAAATAAGAGCCAAAACAAACCATTTTAATATTACTAACCATTATGATTCTAATTATTCTTGTAATTCTCGCATGGTGGTTCTTCTACAAGAAGACATACTACGTGCGGATTGAGTCGGTTGGCGACGAAGTCGCTAAACAGGAACAGATCTTAAAGATCGAGTTGGAAACCACATTGCGTCAAGCAATCTTCATTACGAAGAACACTCCCTATCTGGCAGAAGGCGGCGGATATTTCAATGCAAGAAAGATAGCCAATAAAATCACGGAGGCAGGAGGAGTTGCCAAAGTGCAGTTCTTTTGGGTATGGTCCAAACCGCAGGTCGGCGCCTTGACCAAGTGACCAAGTACCAAGGAAATCAACAGAATATTAACATACTAAATGAGTACAAGTATGGCAAAGAACAAAGATAAAAAGAAACATTTGAGCAATGATCAGTTGCGCGAAATGGGTGCCGTTGGTTTTACCATGGAGGACGTGCGCAAAGTACAGGACCAGAAAGAGTCGGTAAATGCGAAGGCGTATGAATATATGGTGGAAGCGATGGCCGTCAGTGCCAATTACATGGGAGACACCATTACGGATGAAGGCGTGCGCATGGACGATGTTTATCCCACTACGTACGAAGAAACCGTGAAGATGGATGAACTGCTGGACAAGTCAGAACGCGCCCTCAAGGACGAGAACGACGAGGAATACAACAAGATGATAGTTGACCTGCGAGGCATAGTAGGTTGGAGTCGTCGCCGTCATTTCAATTTCTCGTGGGGCATTATCTTCGGAACAATTATCACTGTAGCGGCTGTGATGTATTGGTCGAACAGCGACAAGGAGACGAAGGCGATGCGCAAGGCGCAGTACGAGAAGGTTAAGGCCTGGGAGTTGCCGGGCGACGAGGCGGGATTGAACTATCAGAAGATGATGGACACGCTGGATTACGCCGACCAATGGAGAGGAGCTGCAGAGTACAAGGCTTATCAGATGAAGAGCACAGCAGAAGCCATCCGCTCGAACGAAGAGTCGGCGGCCAAATACACGGTCATGGCAGACACAGCTTCTACCAAAGATAGAAAGAAACAGTACTTGGAGTGGGCAAAAGACGAGCAGAAGGATGTAGAGAGATACCAGAAGGAATTGGCCAAAATACAGCAATGGGACCTGAAAGACGCCAAGAAAGATGCGGTCAAGAGACAGAAATCCTGGTACCGTTCGGCCTCCAAGTCAGCGGCGTTCTCCTATGTACTGATGATCTTCTTCCTACTGCTTATTCCACTGTATATTATTGCCAACCACTCATGGGGTTATGTGATAACCCGTACGCGTGAGGAGCAGGAACTGCTGGATACGATCAAGCGTTGGGGCTTCCGTATAGCCGGAGGTCTGTTTGGTGCGGCAGCGGCCATGGAAGCTACAGAACAATACCGCGTTCATTGGTCGGACGGAAGCAAGACGACGGAGACGGAAGTGAATTGGTTCACCGTAGTGCTGAAAGTGGTGTTGCTGGTGGCTGCGCTGGTGATAATAGCTGTCGTTTCCACAGGAATCATGCTATACTCCACGATTGTGGGCCTGAAACGTAACTACGACTGGAAGGCTATTATGGCGAAGATGAAAGCGGTTAAAGGCAAAGCTTAGTTTAGAGGACGCTCGCAAGGCGAGCTACAGTTTAGGGGTTAGAGCCCTAAATGAATACGGAAACGGAGCGCCCATGCGGCGCTCCCTTTTTGTTGCACCGACAGCCGGGATGAGGACGGCACAAGCGACCATACGGAATAGAGGTCGCAGACACGGAGGATGTTGCCGATGCCTACGCCTATCTCGGCGTATAGGGCGTGATGACCGGCTTCGCCTGTAAGACCGCTGCGCTGTAAGACCGCTTCGCTGTAGGACCGCTGCGCTGTAGGACCGCTTTGCTGTAGGACCGCTTCGCTGTAAGAGGATAGGTAGCCATAGGCCAGTTTGCCCTCAATGAGCTCGCGCAGGTGCAGCCAACGGATGCCGGGGATGAGATTGAACAGGATGCCTTGTCCGTTCCATTCGGCATGCAGCGCCACGTACTTGTCGCCAACCATCTCACCCCCGTGCAGCAAGGTGAAGCGGTAGGGGTCATAGGCATAGCCCTGGTTGGCGTCGGCGTGCCATAACAGACACGACGGCGCTTTGCCGAAAAGAGCACCTGCCTGCAGCGCATAATGCAGTGTGCCGCCCATGCCCAGATGCACATGATGGCTCAGCATGACGCGCAGATGCGCGTAGAGACCGGATTGGTGATTGGAGATTGGAGAATTGAGAATTGAGAATTGAGAATTGAGAATTGAGATTTGAGATTGGTCGGAGGACCAATGCCCTGTCTCAAGACCGAGGTAGAGGACCGGATAGCGCCCGGAGTAGGCATACCGGCGCATGAAATAACCGTCGTACTTGTGCTCGCCCCACGAGAGACGGGTGATGAGCGACAAGGACTGATAGGTTATTGGTGATTGGTGATTGGAGAATTGAGAATTGAGAATTGAGAATTGAGAATTGAGATTTGAGAATTGAGAATCAGGGAGCCAGCCGGCACGGAAATAGGCATGGGTCTCGACCTCGGGTGCCCAGTCGGCGAACCAATGCACTTGCAGCTGGCGCTGGTGGACGGCTGTGTTGATACAGAAGGTGTCGCGGCGCAGCGCCTCAAAAGCATACGCAGTGAAATCGAAACTGCCTGAACCAATCGAGTTCTCACGCAGCAGCCGGTCGAAATCATCCACCTCCGACCATACATACCCGTCCCGGTATTCGATCTGAAGAACCTGTTTGCGTGTCGTAGGCAGGTTCACGGACACACGCCCGAGCCCTTTCACCTTGCGGTCACGGAAACCATAACCCACCGCAGCCTCAAGCGAGACGACACGGGAGAGGCGCTCATTCGTGCGGAACGGCAAACCGAGGTGGACGCCCTCGTGCCGGTTCACCTGCAGTATCTCCTGGATATGGCCGATATCGACCATCGTGCCGGTAGGGATATAGCCCGTCGTGGCAATAGTGGCAATCCACTTGGCTACCCGGATGACCGGGACCGAATCCAGACCGGCGAATGCGGAGTCGGGAGAGGGACCGGCTTCGCCTGTAAGACCGCTTTGCTGTAGGACCGCTGGCGCTGTAAGACCGCTGGCGCTGTAAGACCGCTCGCTATTGTTCGCTGTAGGATTAGTCAGCGAGGTGTTCAATAAGAGCGTAGGGAAGACTGTGGCCGTTTGCTCGGTCTTGACGGCAAAATCAAGCAGCACCGAGAGGTGCTCGGAGGCGATAGTGCCGTCCGGGGCAAGTGTCTGACGGACGTGAATGGTATTGACATAATTGACCGCAACCTCGCTGGGCACATAAGCCTGTATGCTGCGCAGCGCAGCCGTGGCAGAGTCGATGCGCATCTCGCCGTTGAACGTGGCATAGAATGGATTGCGTGTGCGGAAATGGAGAATGTATTGCTTGGTGCGTCCTGCCCGGTGAGTGCTGTCTGATGTCGGACGGTCGGTCACAACGGAGTCGGCGAGGTAATACCGGTAATAGAGGTTTCCTCCGGCGGCGAGAGGCGAGAGAAAAGCATGGTTCATGAGCACGACGGAGTTGCTGTAGAAATTGAGGTTCCCGTTATTGCCCAGCAGCGACGAGTAGTCGGTGGGCGAGAGAACAAGGGCCTGCGCCATTTGGTCGTTGGCGGGGATGACTTCGTCCCCCTGCATGCGGAATGACTGTGTCTCGTGATACAGAGGCAGGATGTAGGTGCTGTCCTCGCCTGCAATCATACCTGCCTGCAGGCTTTTCCACAAGGCTCTGCGCAGATGTCTCCGGTTGATTTGGGAGATATATAGGTTCTGTTCCCGGTTAAGCGTGGCGGCGCGTTCCGGATGGAGCGTGCGGTCATGCTCCGAACGATGCGCCCGTACACGTCTGAGCAGTTCCAGAGCAGGCGCGTCATCGGGCTGTACCACCAGTTCGCTGAGTGCATCGACCCGTTCACGCAGAGCGACCTGCAGTCCGGCCATACTGCCGGGCTCAATCTCAAACCGCTGGGAGTAATACCCCACGGCGGAGAAAACGAGCACAAGGCGTTTGTGCAGGTCCACACGCAGGACATACGAACCGTTCTCGTCGGAGGTCGTGCCTACTTTACTGCCCCGGAAACGTATGTTCACATTGGGCACAGGTTCGCCGGTCGTCTCGTTGACCACTTCGCCGACGATAATGGTTTCAATAGCCCTTACAGGGCTGACCGCTATTAAGAAAATAGCTGTAAGACCAACTGCAAGCAGCCTGTATGACCGCTTTGCTGTATGACCGCTATCGCTGTAAGATTGTCTCATCGGTTGGCCGGGTGGTATTGGAGAATGGCTTTGCGGAGATCCTCGATTTGAAGATGGGTGTAAATCTCGGTAGTAGCGAGGTCCTCATGCCCGAGCAGTTGCTGTATGACGCGTATGTCCGCTCCGTTTTGCAGCAGATGGGTGGCAAAGGAGTGGCGCAGCGTGTGCGGCGACACCGTTTTGTTGATTCCCGCCTCGGCACAGAGTTTCCGCACAATAGTGAAAACCATGGCGCGCGTGAGCGGGCGCCCATAGCGGTTCACAAAGACCACATCCCGTGCTTCGGGCTTGACGGGCCAAGTGTTGCGGTCCTGAATCCAATAACCGAGCCACTCTTCGGCGACGGGCGATATGGGAACCAGCCGTTGCTTGGAGCCCTTGCCCTCGATAAGCATGTAATGTTCGTCCCGGTATATACGGCTGAAGCGCAGTTCGACCAGTTCGCTCACCCGCAGACCGCTCCCATAGAGCATTTCCAGCATCGCCCTGTTGCGGTGCCCTTCGTTCGTACTCAGGTCAATAGCCGCCATCATCCGGTTGACCTCGTCGAGCGAGAGAACGGTAGGCAGGTGCTTGTCCTTTTTGGGACCTTCTATCAGTTCGCTGGGGTCCTGGTCAATATAGTTCTTGTAGAGCAGGAAACGGTACCAGGCGTGTATGCCGGCAAGGACCCTTGCCTGCGTGGCAGGGGCAGTCGTCGTCTTGAACTCATGAAAAACAAACTCCTGCAACTGCTCGAAAGAAGTATGTACCATGTCCAGAGGTCTGCCCTCTGCATCCAAGTGCTCTGCGCAGTATGTACGCAGCCTCTCGAGGTCCATCTCGTACCCCTCAATGGTATTCAGCGAAAAACCCTTTTCCAGCCTCAGGTAGGAATGGTACTGACGGAGCAACTCGTCTTCGGATTTCATTTTTTCAGCCATGGCGAGAGTGCACCCTGGTAGTGTGCGTTATAGGTGGCTTTGGCGCCATATGTGTTGCGGTAATAGAACGTGAACGAGATGTCAATGAGACCGTTGGTCGTGTCCCTCACGACCAACGTGCCGCTGTCAAGCAATTGTATGGACTGCAGTTTTCCCTGCTCGACATACAGACGGTAGATGCCTGTGGGAGTTCCGTCCCAGTCCCGTCCGGGAAGGAAGGTGTAGGGCACGACCGGCTGTCTGCTATCAGGAAGTGAGTGGTACTCGCCGACGGCGAGCAGGGAGTCGGGAACGAAGATGTCCGAGATATAGAGGTTGTAACCGGTCCCCTGCATGCGATGGTTCGCATCCAGATACAGGCTGTCGGAATAGAGGTCAAGCGCGACCACAGCGTATGGCACCGAGTCGTAGCAGTGACCATAGATCTCTTGGTAGGCGGACGTGTACTCCACGGGAACAGGGGTTCGCCGGTCGGAGGGGTAGGTGGAACAGGCCGTCAGTAATACTGCGGCGAAGAGAGCGCTCAACGCAAAGTGTATAGGACGGAAATGTTTCATAGGTCATATTTGTATCTTGCGTGATGGGAAGTATGCGGCAATCCATCCAAGTCCCACGACAATGACCGCAACGACTGCAAGGTCGGTCCATTGTACCAACACAGGGTAGGAGGAAATGATGTACTCGCTTCCGTTGCCGAGTTGCAGCCATCCGAAATGTTGTTGCCCGAGGCATATTAGCAATCCGGCAACCAGTCCGATAGCGGCCCCGAGAACGGATATGAGCCATCCTTCATAAAGAAAAATACGCCGGATAACAGACTGGTCAGCGCCCATGTGCGAGAGAATCCGAATGTCATCCCGCTTGTCAATGATGAGCATGTAGAGTGAACCGATAATGTTGAATCCGGCAATAATGAGTATAAAGACCAGCAGGAGCGCTGTGAGGAGTTTTTCGATGCGCAGGATGCGGAAGAAATCCGCCTGCTGCTCATACCGGTCCATTACCCGGTAGGCGGGGCCGAGGGTGTCGGAAATCTGACGTTTGATGTCAGATGTCAGATGTGCAGGTTGAATGCGCAGTGCGCTAGCGGTATGCGGGTCATATCCGAAGAGGCGCTGCGCCATGGGAAGAGAGACGAGCATAAGTTGGTCGTCATACTCAATTTGATTGACGGCGAAAGTGCCGGCAATGAACGCATATTCGTGCCGAAGCGAGAGGTCGGGCCGGAGCATGTTGACCCGTCCTGTGCGTTCAGGTGCATACAGATGAAGCGCCCCTGTGAAATGCGCATTGATGCCAATCTGCGCCGCCAGTCCCCGTCCGAGGACCGCTCGTTCGAAAGCTCCATCGTGCACGCAATAGAAACCGTCGGTAATAATAGAGTCAATGTGTGCGGTAGCGGTAAAGAGCGAGTCGACCCCCAGGATGCGTGCCGGCAGTTGGTGATCTTTGTATCGCACGAGGGCCGTTTGCTCCAGTTGCGCGGAAACGGCTTGTATGCCGTCAATGCCGCTAAGCGCCATTATCTCAGGAGCATCGGTTCGCAGCGTAGGCGCCTGAGCCGGCACGACCAGGATGGGCGCATCGAACTCGGAGAACATCTGTTCGACCAGCGCACCAAAACCGTTCATTACACTGAGCACACAGACCATAGCTGCTGTAACGACCGCTACAGCTGCGGCACTAATGCCGGAAACGATGTTGATAGCGTTGTGTCCTTTCTTGGAGAATAGGTAACGCCAGGCGATGTGTGGCTCCAGTTTCAAGGTAATTGCGTTTTATTTGCCCAGCAGCTGGTCGATTCGTTCCATACGGTCGATGGTCTCGTCGAGGTGGAAAACTATCTCAGGAATAATGCGGAGCTGATGTCGCTCGAGTGTGCCGAGTTCTCCGCGGAATTTATGTGTGTTCTCCTCAATGCTATGCATGGTCTCCGCCACTTTGTCCTGCGGAAAAATAGAGAGGTAAATATGCGCGATACCGAGGTCAGGCGAGACGCGCACTTCGCTCACGGAGATGAGTGTGCCATGCAGTGTCCGTGCATAACGAAGGAGAATGTCGCTCATGTCTTTTTGTATGAGTCGTGCGATTTTGTGTTGACGTGTTGTTTCCATAGAAAAAACGTATGAGTGTTAAAGATACGCGCGTGTTGTTAAGATGCGTGTATATGCGCGTGCGTTGTTAAGATGCGTGTGCGTTACCAAATATGCGCGTGCGCGTATTTGATGCACGTGTGCGCGTGTCTAATTAGCAAAACAAGGGAAAGGAGACGCATCTCTTTTCCCTATAGTTTGTCAGTTGTCATCGGCCGGATAGCATGCTATCGGCTCAGATGAGCGGACTTACCTACTGTTTAAAATTTGTGGCGTCCCTCGTCAGCTACGGTCAGTTTCTTACGGCCTTTAGCACGGCGTGCAGCCAATACGCGACGACCGTTAGCGGTGGTCATTCTCTCGAGGAAACCGTGTTTGTTACGGCGTTTGCGTTGCGATGGTTGGAATGTACGTTTCATTGTGTTTAATGTATTTATATCCTCTCCCGAGGAATTGTTAATAGCGAAAAAGCGTGCAAAGGTACTGCTTTTTTTTGAATTGACAAAATTTTATCGCATTTTTTTGAAAAATAATTTCTGATTTAGAGTTATTAATCAAAGATTTCGGTTAAAACCTCCAACGAACGCGGTTCTGTCCATGTGTCCACCTGTTCCGCGAAGTAAGCGCACATTTTTCTCAGTTGCGTTTGCCGTTGAGCGCGGTTAGCCGGTAGTGTGTACAGTTCAGGATGTTGTTCGGGGTCGATGGCAAATCCCAGTTTTGCAGCAAAAGAGATGAGAAACTGCAGATGGAAATTGCCGGGGTTGTTGTCCCTGTCGAGCAGCGGAACGGCTTCGGCTATAAAATCGAACATCTCTTCGTCGGGCATAGGGTGCCGCAATGTGTGGTAGAGCACTTCGCTCAGAAAGAGCGCAATGGTGCGTTTGTACGGGTCGTTGGCAATAGTGCGCGGCGTGAAGGCCAGTTGTGCGCTGCGTACGGTCAAAGGTCCGGAGGCGTCGTGGTCGGCTGTCAGCTGGATGAGCGAGAGGGGTGTATAGATTCCCGCTGCGTGCTTGCGTCCCAGACCGTACACCATAAAATTTACGCGCCCGCCTGTGCGCGTATAGGCGTGCAGTATGTGTGCTTTATCGGAGTGTGGTTGCAATGCAAGTACTATCGCATCCGTTGTGGTCAACATAGATAGAGTCAATCATTTTTCCGTCACTCAGATGGTAGGTGCGAATGACCATAGGAGCACCTGCCTCCGTATCGGCGGATGGGATAGAGATGATGGAATAGACGGGCGCTTCGTCCGTTATTTCCGCTTTGTGGCGCTCCTTCATCGGTTTGTTCTTTCCGGCCGTGTTGAGCACGATGAACGGCATCCGGCGCATGTAACTATGGTCGTGGCCGGCAAAGACGGCATCGGTCTGTCCCAATGCGCGGCGGAAAGTAGCGTACAGGAGCGGGTTGGAGCGTCCTTTGGCATTGGAGATGACAGGGTGGTGCATCATAACGACCGTGTAACGTCCGCCGGCGCTGTTCATCGCTTCTCGCAGCCATGTCAGCGTGCGGGTCAGGTAAACCGTCCGATTAAGCGGGTTGGTGTCTATTACGATGAATCGGAGTTGCGGGAAGTCCACGTAGTAAGTGGTGCCTATCTGGTCTACCGGTCCGTTGTCGGGATGGTCGAACCAGCTGCACCAGTCCACATCCAGTCCCTTGCGCAGATGTTTGTTGTATTCGTGGTTCCCCGGGCAGTTGATAACGGGTATTCCGGCCAAGCCGGAGGCGGTCCATTCGCGCAGCAGGAGCTGGTGATAGTATTCCTGTCCGCGGTCCATCCAGTCTCCCACCTGCGCTACGGCGTCTGCGTACGGAACCCGTGCCGAAAGCGTGTCGTAGTCCGCCTGAGAGAGCCTGTTGTGTATGTCTCCCAGCACCAAAATATCCAACGACTGCGGCGAGAGCGTGTCGCGCCATCCCTCTTGCGTGCAGACGAAGCCCGGCACGCTGTCTTGTCCGAAGGTGTTGAAACGGAAGGAGAGCGAGTCGCCCGTCCACACCGGTTCGTCAGGAATGCCGAACCAAGCCTGCCAGCGGACGACGCATATCACAACGCCGACCGCCAGCAGAAGGGTCCATATTGCTATTTTAATCCACTTGCGCATCAGAAGGGAAGATCGCTTGTGCCATCGGCAGCCGAGGCGTCAAACGGGTCTACGTTAGCCGCTCCCATGCTCTCCATCGGTTGTGCTGCGGCTTGCGGAGCTGCCGCAGGAGCCGTTGCCGACGGCGCAGCCGCCGGTGCGGGCTGTGCAGCCTGCTGCGTGGTGTCGCCCTGTTGGATGCGCCACGCACGGATAGATGTGTACCAACGGCCATTGAACTCGCGGCTCTCGATATCAAAACTTACCGTTACGAGTTCGTCGATAGCGCAGGGGTTCTGTTTGATGCGGTCCTCACCGAATACCTCGAAGTGTACTTTGCGGGGGTACTGGTCGAGGGTTTCCAGCACGTAAGGCTGTACTTTCCACGGGTTGCCGTTTTTGCCAATTCCGCTTTGCTCCGGCAATACTTGTATGATTTTTCCTACAACTTCCATTATGATGTATGATGTTTAATGTTTAATGTTTAATGTATGATGAATTATTCGCCTTTGATAGCAGCTACTCCCGGGAGCACTTTGCCCTCGATAGCCTCGAGCAGTGCACCGCCGCCGGTAGAGATATACGATACTTTGTCTGCCAGGCCGAACTTGTTGACGCAAGCCACCGAGTCACCACCTCCGATGAGGGAGAAAGCGCCTTGTGCCGTTGCCTCCGCGATGGCGTTTCCGATAGCACGGCTGCCGTCGCAGAAGTTGTCGAACTCGAATACACCGGCAGGACCGTTCCAAAGGATGGTCTTAGCACCCTTGATGGCGGCAGCGAATTTCTTCTGTGCCTCAGGACCGGCATCCAGGCCTTCCCAACCCTCAGGAATTGCGTTGGAGGGGAACACTTTCTGGTTAGCGTCGTTGCTGAAGTTGTCTGCGCAGATAGCATCCGGAGCGAGCACGAGCTCCACGCCGTTCTTCTTGGCCAGCTCCTCCACGCCGAGGGCAACATCCAGTTTGTCGAGCTCAACGATAGAGCCGCCGATTTCGCCTCCGTGCGCTTTGGCAAACGTATAGGTCATACCACCGCAGAGGATGAGTTTATCCACTTTGCCCAGCAGGTTCTCGATAATACCGATTTTCGAGCTCACTTTCGAGCCTCCCATGATGGCAACGAACGGACGTTTGATGTCCTTGAGGATTGCATCTACAGCGGCTACTTCCTTCTCCATGAGGAAACCGAGCATCTTGTTGTCCGCATCGAAAAAGTCAGCGATGACAGCTGTGGAAGCATGTTTGCGGTGAGCAGTACCGAAGGCGTCCATCACGTAGCAGTCAGCATACGAAGCGAGCGTCTTGGCGAACTCTTTCTGGCGGGCCTTCATCTCTTTCTTGGCCGGTTCGTAGGCGGGGTCTTCCTTATCGATACCTACAGGTTTGCCCTCCTCCTCGGGATAGAAACGCAGGTTTTCGAGCAGCAGTACCTCTCCGGGTTTGAGTGCGTCTGCCTGTGCTTTGGCTTTTGCGCAGTCCTCGGCGAACTGAACGGGGCGACCCAGTGCGGCAGCCACAGCTTCCTTAATCTGTCCCAAGCTGAGTTTAGCCTGTACTTTACCTTTGGGTTTTCCCATATGGCTCATAATAATCAGTGCACCACCGTTGTCCAAGATGTGTTTCAACGTAGGCAGCGCACCGCGGATGCGGGTGTCGTCTGTGATTTTTCCGTTCTCGTCCAGGGGCACATTGAAGTCCACACGGACAATTGCCTTCTTACCGGCAAAATTGTAATTCTTGATTTCCATTGTGTGTAATATTTAGTTAGTTGTGTTAGTTTACCAATCGATAGAGTTGAGTTTGCCTCTGTACACGTCGCTATAGGTGGCGTAGGCATCCTGTCCTCCGAACAAGTATATATAGTTGTCGCGCACGAGTGCGGTCTGTTTCTGTCGGGCGGTGTAGACTTCGGGCAGTTTGTTTTTTGTAGTGTCTGCGGCTGTCCAGTTGAGTCCTTCATCGGTTGAAATCAGAATGTCGCGCCCCTGGTATTTCATATCAGCATCCACGCCTCCGAACATCAGCAGGCGGTTGTTGTACCAGATGACCGAGATTCCGGTCAGTGCTTTGAAAGCAGGTCTGTCCACCGAGAACTCCTGGAGCCGATAGCCGTTGTTTTCCGGCGTATGGCGTGAGTATTCCAGGTTCCACCGCGAGTTGAGTGCGCGTCCGTTCTCGGCAAATCCACCCATGATCATCGCTCTCTCCCGTCCGCTGGCGCTATGGAAGCACACGGTGGCAAAATCGCTGACAGGGAAGTCGTTTTCCGAGGTTTTGAGGCCGCTCGGTTCCAGGTCCGTACCGTTCCACAAAGCCAGTTCCTGGCCGTTGTTGTCCACCATCGCCCACACCCGCTTGTTCCAATAGAGCACCATGGTGCTAACGGGGTATGAAACGCTATGGGCGGTCCACAGGAGACCATCGGTGGAGGTGTAGACATATTTGTCCTTTCCGTAGAAGAGTGTATCACCATTGCTGATTATCTGGCGCACGCCGGTGCCGTCCGGCAGTCCGGTAGGTTCTCCCAGGTGGGTCCAGTCAATGCCGTCCTCCGAACTAAACACATCGAGTTCATAGCCGTTGCTCTTGACCATCACAAAGCGTTTGTCCAGTTCGAGCACGCGTTGCTCGCTGTCGTCCAGCAGGTAGATGGCATCCTTGAGTTGCGTCCATTCGTAGAGGTCCGGGTCCTTGGTGTGTACCGTAGGACGAATCTCGTAAGTCTTGGTGGTGCTACCATCCTGCGAACGGATTGTCAGGTAGATGGGCGTCTTGGTAAAATCAAGAGTGTCGTAGCCGGTCAGAATACATAGCGTGTCTGCGGTGCGCAGGTACGCCGAGCCGGGCGTAGATGCAAAAACGAAACGCGGCACTACCTTTTCCAAACGGGTACCGTACTGAATAGAGTCCTTGTTCCATACCAGTCCGGTGTCGAGTCTCTCTTCGACGGTGAAGACCGCTTTCGCCAGTCCCGGCATGGTGTCATTCTTGGCGAAAGAGAACGCCGTGAGTTGCGCCACAGAGGATTTGGCGGTCGTGGTAGTATTGGTGTCGCAGGCCGTTACCAAGGCAGCCAACAGGCCAATAATGATATACGAATATCGCTTCATTCGGTTGATGTTTTTTACTAAAAAGCGTATATAAATTTGTGTATGTCGGAAAAAAGCAGTACTTTTGCAGTCCGAAATCACAATTCAATTATGTTATTTAGTTCTCAGATTCATGATCTTAAGATGTTGCTGCCATGGGTACGTGCCCGTCGTGAGCAGTCCGCTCTGCGTGCCATCGTGGAGCAGCAACGCCGTATAATGACTCCCGAGCAGGTGGCTGAGCAGTCGGCTCAGATTATTGCCCAACTGGAGCAGATGTCTTCCTTCCGCGAGGCGCAGGTGGTATTGTTGTATTACCCTATTCACAACGAGGTGGATTTGCGTCCGTTGCTGGATAAATACCAAGGCCAAAAGACTTTTCTCTTCCCGGTAACCCACCGCCATTCGATGGAGGTGCGTCCGTACGACGGCGAGGATATGATGCGCAAAGGCCGTTTGGGTGTCCCCGAACCTCAGACCGCTACCTACAAGGGGCCGATTGACCTGATACTGGTGCCGGGCGTGGTCTTTGACCAACATTGTCATCGCATTGGTCGCGGAGGAGGCTATTACGACAAGTTTCTTGCCAAGCAGCACCATGCCAAGAAGGTGGGAGTCTGCTATTCATTCCAACTGAAGAAACACGATGTGCCTCATACGTGGCGTGACCAGCGCATGGACCGTGTGGTCACTCCTCAGTTGACCATTGGATAGTAGGTTGGCTCTCCTGAATGCGTTTCAACTCCCGGTCGGTTTCGGCTGAGAGTTTTTTTTCGCCCTTTCGGTAGTAATATATCACGCCGTACATCTGGCATTTGAGCATTTTCTCATAGGGATAGAGTTTCTGGTAGTAGTTCTCTATCTGGTTCCAGATATCAACGATGATGGCATCTGCTTGTGCGCGCAGTTGTCCGAGGTCGTTTTGCACGCGTTCGGTGTTCTGCACGTGAAAGACGTGCTGTCGCTGGTGCTCGCAGAAGATGTCGTAGTGCACTTTCACCTTGTTGATGGCGGGGTTGTAAATAGGGAAACCTCCGTTGGCCATGCGTTTCTGTTCGCCGTCAATGATTTTCTTTCCCCATTCGAGCAGGTATTCCTCGGTTGAGAGGTCCGGCACGATGTGGTTGTGAGGGTCGAGACCGTACAGCAGTTTCTGCTCGCGTTTGATCTCTCCGCGGATGACAGCCAGGTTGAGCACCTGTATGAAATGCGAGATGTACATACGTGCGTTCTGCACCACGTGACGGTACTGTTTGTTCGCATTCACCTTGCTGGTGTAGTTGTCTTTCGACTGCATCACCGCATTCTCAAAGGGCACAAGGAAGCGTTGTATCTCACTTTGCATCTTATACGGCAACGCCTGTTCGGTATAATCGGCTTCTTGCGCGCGCCGCAGGGCGTACTGCAAGGCGTGCAGCCGGGCTACATCGGTGTTTGGGAGTCGTCTGTAAGGCATGATATTATTTACGATTTAGTCATTTACGATGTACGATTTGGCTATTTACGATTTGGCCATTTACGATTTTCTGGTAGCGAGTTTCTCCGCCAACTCTCGCAGGCGCTCTGTGGCGCTGTTCTGTGGCAGTTTGTCGAGTTGCGCAAGCGCTGCGGCAGTGTGCTGCTCCATCACGCTCTCTGCTTGCTCGCGTACACCCAATCGCGTGTAGATGGCGGTCACTGCCGCTACCTTCTCCTCATCCCGGCCGGTAGCGATGAGCCATTGCAGCAACTCGGCCTTGCTCTCGGTGTCGGTCGTCTGCAGCGCGGTCAGCAGCAGCAATGTCTTTTTGTTGCAGCGGATGTCTCCGCCGATGGCTTTGCCGAAGGTCTTCGGGTCACCATAGACATCGAGTATGTCGTCCTGGATCTGGAACGCCAGTCCGATGTGCAGGCCGTATTGGTACAGCGCTTCCAGTTGGCTCTCGTTGCCACCGGCGATGTATCCGCCGATCTTCATGGCATATGCCAACAGCACCGATGTCTTCTTCTCAATCATCATCATATAGTCGTCGATGCTCACGTGCGCGTCATGCTCGAAGTCCACGTCGTACTGCTGCCCCTCGCAGATGGCGGTTGCCATCTCGTTGAACCATCTAAGCACTTTCGGCAGCTTGTCTGCCGGCACGTCCGCCAACAGTTTGTATGCCTCGATGAGCATCTGGTCGCCCGATAGGATGGCTGTGTTGTCATCCCATTTGACGTGCACAGTCGGTCGTCCACGCCGCACCTCTGCGCGGTCCATCACGTCGTCGTGCAGGAGGGTGAAGTTGTGAAAGACCTCCAAGGCCAGTGCGGCAGGCAGTACATGCTCCGGCACGTCACCGTTGATGAGTCCTCCGTTCATGATGACTTCGGCAGCTGTGAGCGCCAGCGTGGGACGCAGACGTTTGCCGCCCGAGGCCAACGTATATCCGATAGGCTCATACAGTCCTCGCGGTTCCTTGTCCCAGTTCAGGGACTCTATTGCTTTGTTGATATCAAGCATACCATCTAGTCATTTACCATTTCTTATCTCCCTTCGGTCGAACGATCTGCTTCGCCGTATGGGTCATTTAAATTTATCCTCAATGATCTCGGTCAGTACGTCCTTGATGTCGAGTCCAGCCGCCCGCACCTGTTGCGGAATGAAACTTGTGGCGGTCATACCCGGAGTGGTGTTCACCTCCAGCAGGTTGATTTGCAC
Organism: Bacteroidales bacterium UBA3843; assembly: GCA_002392745.1. GTDB lineage: Bacteria > Bacteroidota > Bacteroidia > Bacteroidales > Paludibacteraceae > Colicola. Next base: position 25,449 of record DGHR01000007.1, read on the forward strand.
CCGGCTCGGGTCCTCAACCGGATCTATAAAGTCCTCGGTGTTGCGCATGCCCGTTATAATCCAGTCCACGCGGATGATACCGCTGGCGCCGATGATGTCGTATATGCGCAGTGTCTCGGACTGTATCTTGTCGCGTAGTGCATCGGGTATACGTGCCGGCGTGATTTCGTCCACCTGCCCCTTGTATTTGGCGTCATAGTCGAAGAACTCGTTCTTGGTCACCACTTCGGTGATAGGGAACGCTACGGCTTTGTCCCGGGTCTTGTAGACACCGCAGGTGACCTCCGTGCCCTTCATGTACGCCTCGCAGATGACCTCGTCGCCCTCTTGGAAAGCGCGCTCGATAGCCGGTATAACCGCCTCGGGAGTCTTCACCTTGGTGCAACCGAACGACGATCCGCCTACGTTGCTCTTGATGAAACAGGGGAAGCCGAGGGACTCGGCTATTTGTGATTTGTAATTTGTGATTTGTGACTTGTATTCGTTCTTGCGGAGCAAAATGCTTGGGGCGATATTGAATCCGAAGGGAGCGAGATAGTGGTTGCAGGTGTATTTATTGAAGGTCAGCGCAGCTGCGAGTACGTTGCAGCACGAATAGGGAATGCGCATCATCTCGAGATACCCCTGCAGGAGCCCGTTCTCTCCCGGAGTGCCGTGGATAGTGATATACGCGAAATCAAACGTGTGTTTCACGCCTCCGCGCGTAAAAGAAAAATCATTCTTGTCTATTGGACATTTCTCGCCCGTAGCGAAATACTCCTCCGCAGCCGTTCCTTCCGGTAGCGGCTGTGGGTAGGCGTTCCATTTCGTACCCTCCAGGTCAACGATAGTGATGTCATAACGCTCCTTGTCCATAAAGGAATACAAACCTGCTGCCGAACGCAGTGACACATCATGTTCGCTGCTGTCGCCACCGGCGATGATTGCTATCTTTCGTTTCATTGCTAATTGGTATATCTAAAAATCGTGCAAATTTACTGCTTTTTTTTGATATACGCAAGCGCGTGCGCGTTTTTTCCGCATTTTTCACGGTGAAACCCCCTTCCTCCTGCTCTGTGACAGGCTCGAAAACCGGTTGGCTTTGTATTTGGCATTGTTTCCGGCTGTCGGCAGCGGCCTTGAGGGCGCGGTAGATAGTGGTGAAGACAAAGGTATAGAAATGGGCATATCGCCGCCGGTCAACGGGCACCCACGTCATGTTTCTCTTCCAGACGGGCAGCGCGTAGTACTGGTGGAGGAAGCGTACACGCCATTGGAGTGCATCGAACGAGTGGTCGTGTTCGATAGCATGGGCGAGACGCTGTGCGGCCTTGATGAGATTGCGGTTGGCAATGCATGCCTCGGACCAGTGGGAGGGGATGTGATAGGTGTACAGTTCGTGCAGCCCGCGGCGATGGCGCGACGGGCGTACGACAATACGTTTGCCATAACGCCGGCCCTCCTTGAAGGTGTCCATCGCTTTGCGGACAGTGTTGATGCCCTCGCAGACCGTGAGATAGTGCACACCGCGTTTGTGAGGCGTTTCGGTGGGTGCGAGCGTGACAAAAGTGAAACAAGCGGACTGCAAACGGCCGATAATGCGCGTTTTGAGGTGTTTTCGGTAGTTGTCGGAATGTGGTGTAAGCTGTTGATTCATAGTCGGTTACGGTTTTTGTGATTTTAATAAAGTCTAGGATTACTACGATGCGTCTCCAAATTTGCCTGAGAGCGGGTGTTGTTTTGAGTCGAAAAAGCGTATTTTCATAGTAAAGAAAATAGGCTGTTGGCGTTGGTATAGGTTGTTGTTGACATAGGCTCTTCGGGGCAAAGGGAAATTCTGTGCAAAGATAGTAAAAAAATATGATATATGCAAATTTTCGGGCTGCGGAAACCATTAGAAAATATCAGCAAAACGCGTAAGTCGCTGATTTTATCGAAAAGTACAGCGACGAAAAAAATGCAAGAAATTCCTGTGCAATAGAGGAACCGGAGAAACCGGCCAGCCGCATTGTACCGGAAAGACCGGAAAGTCTGGAAAATCCGGGAAGGCCGGAGGCTTTAGAAATGCAGGGTGTTTGTCTGCTGATTTCAGTCGAAGCGCAGGTAGTATTGCAGTTTGTGCAAGTCTTCTTCGGTCAGTTCCGGCAGCGAACGGAGGTCATCGATGGACGAGAGGCGGACATATTTGCGCCGGAGGGTGTAGATGGCTTTCGCCTGTCGGTAGCGCAGATAAGGATGGCTGTTCAGTTCGTCGATACCGGCGCTATTCACATCAATGGTCAGAATGTCCTGCGGTGAGGCGGAGAAACGGTACAAGATAGTATCCAGACGCATTCGCGAGAAAGGTTCGTCGGTGAGTTGCGCAGGCGAGTAGAAACCACCCAGTTGCGTTCGGTACTCCACAATACGCCGTGCCGTATAGCGTCCAATGCCGCGGATGAACTGCAGTTCGATGGTATCACAATGGTTGAGGTCAAGGAACGTGTCTTTTTTGATGTGCTGCGGGAAGTGCCAACCGACGCTGTCTTTCCACAGCGAGTCTGCCAGCCGGAAGGAATCGTAGCGTGCCTGACGTTCGGCTGTCCACGCTGCAAACCGCGCGTCGTCGATTTGCCGAAACGAGTCCTTGATATGTTCCCATCTCGCCTCCCGGAGACTGTCCCGCCGTGCTCTTGCCCGTGCGATACTATCCGCCCGAAGCGCCCGGCGCAGGCTGTCGCGTGTGCCCGTTTCCTCCGTCAGTACGGCAGGAAGTGACGAAGTGGGGTGGGTGGCAACAAACAGCCATGCAGCAGCGGCCATTCCCAGCAATAACAGCGCTCCGATGAGTTGCTTTTTGGTCATGTTTTGCAGTTATTTTTTTTAGAAAATAATGTATCAGTTCCAAGCAGGTCAGGGTTGGATGCGGGCGGAGAGCGAACCGTCGGCAAGGTGGGTAGTAACGAGGTCTCCGGCGGACAGCTGGCGGACACTACGGATGACCTGTCCGTTCTTGGTAAGCAGGCTGTACCCCATACGGTAGATACGTTCGGGATTGCAGGCCGCCAGGCGCTGTTCGAGCATCTCGATGCGGTGCCGGCGAATCAGCAGTTGCCGTTCGAACGTCCTCGCGAGCCGTTGTTCCAAGGTCTCGATGCGTGCCATCTGTTCGTCCATGCGGTGGATGAGCCATTCTGCCACAGCCGTAGGTGTCTTGAGCGCCCTGTTCGCCACCAAATCCAGCACGCTGACATCCCGCGTGTGACCGATACCTGTGAGGATGGGCAATTCGAATTGCGCACAGACGGCGCAGAGGGTGTATTGGTCGAAACAACTGAGGTCGGTGGTGGCACCGCCGCCTCTGATGATCACAACTGCGTCGTAAGCCCCATCTCCGGCCTTCTCAATAGAGGCGCGGTTGGTAGCAGAGATCTCTTCGAGTGCGGCGATGATAGAGCGTTCGGCTCCGTCGCCTTGCATGGTGGCGCCGAAGAGTGTTGTCTCGAACCGGTATGCGTTCTGTTGCAGCTGGTGGCAGAAATCGCCGTATCCGGCCGCGGAAGGAGAAGAGACGACAGCAACGCGCCGGATGAGGGTAGGCACCGGCAATAATTGCTGCGCCTCCATCAGTCCGTCGGCCTCCAGTTGCGCAATCGTCTGCCGCCGCCGTCGCGCCATCTCGCCGATGGTGAAGGTCGGGTCGATATTCACGATAGACAGACTGAGTCCGTAAAGGGCGTGGAACTGCACCCGGGCTTCCACCAGAATGGTCATTCCCGTCCGGAGCGTTTGTCCCGTTTCACTCATGAAAAAGGCCGTGAGCAATTCCTGTGTGCCGGCCCAGCATGTAGCCCGTATTTTGGCTTTGGCGCCGGCATTGGCGTTGGACGTTTGAGTCTCGACCAGTTCCATGTACAGGTGTCCTCCCCGTTCGTTCAGGCTACTGATCTCCGCCTGCACCCAGTAGGTCTGCGCCAAGCCGTCGGCCAGTACTTCCTCGATCTCTGCGCAGAGTTGCGATAATGTCAAAAAACTATTCATAGCGTGTATAAAATGCAAAATGTAATCATTGCAGCAGCAACGCCGGCGAGCCACCAAAGGCTCTTGTGGAGAGTGAGCCATCCCATCGCCAAAGCTGCGTACAGCAGGGCTGCCATCGGCAGTGATATATGCGCCTCGGAGTCACTGCCCGGCAGGCTCTCTATCCATCCGACGGCGTGGTTCATCAACCAAGCCAGCCCGAAAGTGATATATCCGACTATTTTACCCAACAGAGTACCGCCGAGTGCCACAGAGGCCAGTCCGCAAGGCGCCAGCGCTGTAGCAAGGGGCAGAACCATCAGGTTGGTCAACAGGAAATAATTGCTCAACCGTCCGAAAGTGTACAGCGTGACAGGCAGGGTGCCCAACTGCGCCGCCAGACTGACAATCACAGTGCTGACAATCCATCCCCTTATCTTTCCCCTGAGCGAGTCGTTCCGTCCCCAGTGTGGCAGTGCCTGCTCGAAATCATCGGCGAAAATGACGATGGCTGCCGTGGCCGCAAAACTGAGTTGGAAACTGATGCTCCAGAGGTCCAAAGGCCTCACCAAGAGGATGAGCACCGCCGCAGCGGCGATGGTGTTGAGCGTAGGACTGTTGCGATATAGGACTTTGCCCAGTTCGACCAATGTAACCATCACCACACACCGCACCACCGAAGGTGTGAGTCCAGTAAGCCATGCATACCCCCACATGACAGCAATGATAAGAGCCGCCATGAGACCCCGTCCCAGTATATCTTCGTGTGGCGGACGCACACGTCCTCCCAAGGTGAGCAGGCCTGTCAGCAGGAAATAGATGATCCCGGTATGCAGTCCGCTGACGGCCAATACATGTGCGGCTCCGGAGACTTGAAAACGGCGTTTCAATTCCGGATCCAGGTCCTCTTTGTAACCCAAAGTCAAAGCCCCGGTTGTGGCCAGTTCATCGCCGCTCAGCCCGCTTTCCGCCAGCCGATGATAGAGCCGCTGCTGCAAAGGCTGTTCGGGGCGGGCTGTGGTGTCTCCGACAGCAGCCAGACGGTATCTTTTTCCCGCGTAGGCGGTTCCGATAATTCCTTGCCGTCGCAAGTAGAGACCATAATTAAAACCGCCTATTTGTCCGCCACGGCGGATTCGTGTGCGGGCGATGACGGTATCGCCCGTTTGCGGGCAGGCGCGGGTGCTGTCGCGCGGTATATAAAGGAGCACGCGTTGCTCTGTGGCGAAACGCCAACATCGCTTCGTGTCACGCGGTGTACCGCTGAGTACAAAACGGTAGGTCCGCAGACTGTCAATTCCCTCATATTCAGTCTGATAGAGCAGGGCGGAGGGCTTGTGAGCATCCAATAATAGCAGTACGGCTATCACTACTGCCAATACTGCTATCATCGGGTACGATTTCATGGATAATGATGTGCTGTTTTGGGTTGGCCGTTGGCTTTCATCAGTCGTTTTTCATTTGACGGATAGCCTCTTCCGGATCCGGAGCTCCGAAGACGGCGCTGCCGGCTACCAACGCGTCCGCTCCCGCTTCATACAAGGCGCGGGCGTTCCGCGTGTTGACCCCTCCGTCTATCTCGATGAGCGTCTGCAGTCCCCTGCGGTCTATCTCGCAGCGTATCGTACGGATTTTGTCCATTGTTTCCGGGATGAACTGCTGGCCTCCGAAACCCGCGAAGACCGACATCAGCAGCACCATGTCCACCTTGTCCAGATAAGGGATGAGACGGTGTACATCAATATCCGGATTGATGGTGAGGCAGGTGCGTACTCCCTTAGCCTTGATCAAGTCCAGTATCGGCAACGGGTCATCCACCGCCTCGAGATGGAAACCGACGGACCAGGCGCCTGCATCGCAGAATCGCTCTACGTATTTCTCGGGATGCACGATCATCAGATGAACGTCCAAAGGCTTGCTGCAGTTCGCACGGAACGCCTTCATCAGCGGAAAGCCGAACGATATGTTCGGCACAAACGTTCCGTCCATCACGTCCACATGAAGCCAGTCCGCTTCGCTGCGGTTTATCATTTCCAAATCGTCCGCCAGATGCCCGAAATCGGCAGACAATACACTCGGCGCAAGTATTTTATCTTTTATCATTTTATCATTAACCATTTTATCATTTTATCATTTTATCATTTTATCATTTACCAATGCTTATCTTCCTACGGTCGAACGATCAGATTCGCCGTACTCAATTTTTCACAAGTTTATACCCTCTTCGGCGCACGGCTATGATACTATAACCGGCAGGGGTCAGGTAGTGTCGCAGACGGTTGACGAATACTCCCAGCGAGCGTGCGGTAAAAGCGTTGTCCTCTTTCCATAGCGCCGCGAGTATATGGTGCTTGTCCACAGTGTCGCCCTCGCGTCTGCATAGCATCAGCAGCAGGTCGCTCTCTCGTGCGGACATGTGCAGGCCGTCAAAGGTCTGGTGGGTCGAGTCGAAGAGGTGACCGTTGAGTTCGAAGAGCCGTTGCCGGCTCTCCTGGTGAATGCGCGCACGGCGCAGGATAGCCTCGATCCGGTAGATGAGGATGTCCATCGAGAATGGTTTGGTCAGATAATCGTCGCACCCCAGTTGGAAGGCACGCATCTGGGCTTCCCGCTCTGTCCGCGCGGTGAGCACTATGAGTGGCAGCAGTGAGTCCCTGTGTCGTAGTTCACGGAGCAGTTCGAAACCGTTGGTCTCGAGTCCCTGCAACTCCATGATCACCACATCGAAATGTTCCAGCCCCATCATCTCAATGGCCTTCTTCCCGCTGCCGACATGCTGCGAACGATAGCCCCGGCTATCCAGATAGTCGCACAATACAGTCGAGAGACTGAGGTCAGAGTCTATGACAAGGCATTTGGTCATAACGCGATAATTTTGCGCAAAGTTACTGTTTTTTTTGCATATATGAAAATAATTTTGTACTTTTGCAACGCAAAAGCGGAAAAATATGGGAAAAACCTTACACAAAGTGCTTCTAATTTCAACGGGCGGCACCATCACGATGGTGCGTGACAAAGCGTCCGGCGCCCTTGTACCGGCCGATATGGCTACCTTCAAGGCCTACATGCCCGAACTCTTCGCGGGTGAGATAGGAGTGGACATAGAGGCCTTTACCCCTCTGTTCGACTCGTCAGATATAGGCCCCGACAAATGGACGCAGATGGCGCAGATGATCTACGACCGCTACGAGCAGTATGACGGTTTTGTGGTACTCCATGGCACCGACACGATGAGTTACTCTGCTTCCGCCCTCAGTTTCATGCTGGAAGACCTGAACAAACCGGTAGTTTTTACCGGTTCGCAACTGCCAGTGGGTGTCCTGCGCAGCGATGCCAAAGAGAACCTGCTGACGGCCATCGAGATAGCTGCCGCGCAGGACGAGGACGGAGATGCTATCGTTCCGGAAGTGACGATTTTCTTCGAGGACCGGCTCTTCCGCGGAAACAGGGCGACCAAACGCAATGCAGAGCATTTCTCGGCGTTCAACTCCTATAACTATCCCGCCCTCGCGAAAGCGGGTGTGCACATCACCTACCAACCCCACCTGGTGTATTACAACGACCCGAAGGCAACGCTGAAACTGCACACGGCATACGACACCAATGTGGCGGTACTCAAACTATTTCCGGGAATACAACAACCCGTTGTACACGCGCTATTGCGCACGCGCGGTTTAAAAGGAGTAGTGCTCGAGACGTTCGGCGCCGGAAATGCACCCTCCGACAAATGGCTTTACCGTGAACTGAAAGCCGCAGTCGACCGCGGTATCATCATCGTCAACAAGACACAATGCAGTACCGGTTCGGTCGAGATGGGCATGTACGCTGTCTCGCTGAATCTCATGAAAGCAGGCGTGCTGTCGGGATACGACATTACGACAGAGGCACTGCTGACCAAGATGATGTACCTGCTGGGCGAACTGCCTGACAACCCCGAACGGGTCAAAGCCCTGCTGCAGAAAAACCTCTGCGGAGAAGTAACAATTGACTGACCAACATTATACCCCTGCACCCTCGCAGGTTCGTCCCCCCAGAGGGGAAACGAGGGCGGTTTTATGGCAAACAACAAAAAGATAAACGGCCTTGAGCCGCAAGCGCTGTGGGAGAGTTTCTACAGCCTGACACAAATCCCGCGTCCCAGCGGCAAACGCAAAGAGATAGCCGCGTTTCTCGTTAACTACGGCAAGAGTCTCGGTCTGGAAACCCAGCAGGACGAGATAGGCAATGTGCTAATCCGCAAACCCGCATCTCCGGGCATGGAGGGCCACCCCGGCGTAATTCTCCAGGGCCACATGGACATGGTGCCACAAAAAAACAGCGACAAAGTGTTTGACTTTGAGAAAGATGCTATCCAAGCCTATGTAGAAGATAACGGCGAATGGGTAACAGCAGACGGCACGACCCTCGGTGCAGACAACGGCATCGGTGTCGCTACCGCCATGGCAATCCTCGCTGACAAAGATGCCGTGCATCCGCCATTGGAAGCCTTCTTCACCATCGACGAAGAGACCGGAATGTACGGTGCCAACGACCTCAAACCCGGATGGCTGAAAGGCAAGTATCTGCTGAATCTTGATTCCGAGACCGAAGGCGAACTGTATGTCGGATGTGCGGGAGGAGTGGACACCACCGCCACCTTCACCTATAACGAGGTAGAGACCGAGTCCGGCGATATCGCCCTCCGTGTGGAAGTCAAAGGCTGCAAGGGCGGTCACTCGGGATGTGACATCCACCTGCAACGCGCCAACGCCATCAAGCTGCTGTTCCGTTTTCTGAAAGACGCAGTGGCGAATTACGAAGCCCGTCTGGCCTATGTAAAGGGCGGCAGCCTGCGCAACGCCATCCCCCGCGAGGCTTCGGCTGTCATTACCATCCCCGCAGAGAGTTATCAGGACCTACAGGACCTGGTGGACCGCTACGAGGACCTGTGGCTGCGTGAGTACGACGGCGTGGACGGAGGTATTACCTTTACCGCGCAAGAGGTGGAATGCCCGAAGAAAGAGATGCCTGAAGATGTGCAGGACTACCTGATTCACGCTATCACCCTCTGTCCGCACGGCGTCTATCGCGTGATTCCCGAGATGCCTGACATCGTTGAGACCAGCAACAACATCGCCATGATTTCCACCACTGAAAAAATGGTAAAAGACCAAACGGTGAATGTAATAGAGGTATGCTGTCTGACGCGCTCCAGCGTAGAGAGCCGCAAAGAAGAGCTGCAATCCATTATCCAGTCCGCTTTCTCGCTGGCAGGTGCAGAGGTGGAGTTCAGCGGTGCCTATCCGGGCTGGAAACCCAATTTCAAGAGCACATTACTGGCCACGCTGCAGAAGACCTACCAACAGGAGTTCGGCGCTGCACCGCGCATCGTGACCATTCATGCCGGACTAGAATGCGGCATTATCGGCAGCAAGTACGAGGGAATGGAGATGATCTCCTTCGGACCGACCATCGAACACCCGCACAGTCCGGACGAACGGGTCAACATCGCTACTGTTCAGAAATTCTATCGTTTCGTACAGGCCGCATTGAAAGCCCTCTAACAGGACTCCCCTATGGCAAAAAAATAAAGACTCGCATTCCGCGAGTCTTTATTTTTAATTTTCTTTCGAAAGCACCTCAACGGCTTTCTTTGTGATTTCATCGTCTCGTTCGAAGAGCGGGAAGAAGCCGTCGTCGCCCAGTATGTTCCGGACAATGTAGGCATTGAGCAGGCGCGTCATCAGCGGTTTGGATTTCTGTATCTCCGCTTCGTTCGGTTCGATACCTTTGTCCTTGGCGAAAGCAACAAACTCGCGCAGGATGTTTTGTTTGAGCAGGTATTTCTCCAGCGACTGCCAGTCCTTGTATTGGCTCAACTGCTTGCGGTGCTCGTCGGTGTATTTATAGGCGAACTGGTAGGTGTAAGCCATGTTGACGCAGCGGTTGTACCAGGGTGTGTTGAGTGTGGTGTCGCGCCCGACAAAGACATCCGGCATGATACCTCCTCCGCCATGTACAATCCTGCCTTTCCGGGTGCGGTAGGTGGTAGTATCCGCGAAATGAACGGAGTCGGCCGAGTAGAACTCGCCATGCTCAAAGCGGTTGAGCAACTCTTTCTGGTAGTCCTCCTGGTCGCCCAGTGCGTAGGGTTTCTGAATGCATCGGCCGGAGGGTGTGTAATAACGCGCAACGGTTAGTCGTATGGCGCTGCCGTCAGAGAAAGGCATTTGTTGTTGCACCAACCCCTTGCCGAACGACCGGCGTCCGACAATTTGCGCGCGGTCGTTGTCCTGCATCGCACCGGCAAAAATCTCGCTGGCAGAGGCGGAGAAATCGTCTATCAGCACCGTCAGCGGCACATCCTTAAAGCGTCCACCTCCGTTGGCAGTAGCCTCGTAGCGCGGGTAGGCTCGCCCTTCGGCATAGACAATCAGGTCGCCACGGTACAAAAACTCATTGGCCATCCGGATAGCCTGGTCCATATAGCCTCCCGAGTTCTCGCGCAGGTCCACAATGTAACTTGTCGCACCCTTGGATTTCAGTTCCGCCAGGGCAGTGATGAACTCGCGATAGGTGGTTTCACCGAACTTGTTGACACGTACAAAACCGATTTTGCCCTTTGACTTTTGATTTTCAGCTTCCGGCTCGATGATAAACTTGGCATCGACCGAGGTAACGGGTATGTCTCCGCGGGTCACGGTGTAGTACAGCATTTCGGGCGATCCGGCACGCTGAATGCCGAGTTTGACTTGTGTCCCTTTCTCTCCTCGCAAGGTACGCATCACCTTCTCATTGTTGATTTTCTTCCCGACAAAGAGGCTGTCATCCACGGTGATGAGTTTGTCGCCGGCCAGTACACCGACCCCTTCGCTGGGACCACCGGCAATAACCGCTACAATACGGACGGTGTCCTGCTGGATGGTGAACTGCACTCCGATTCCCGAGAAGGAGCCCGACAGTTCCGAGTTGACCATTTCCAGGTCTTCTTTGGGTATATATGAGGAATGCGGGTCCAGTTTCTGAACCAGTTCGCTCATTACTTCGTCGGTGATGCTGTCGATATTGAGGCTGTCCACGTAGGCTGATTCCATCAATTGGAGCAGCCGGTCCACTTTGGACATCTCGATATTCCACCGCCCGTTCTGGTAAACGATGCGTTGTGCATTGGCTTTCTGGCTGATGGCAACGCCGATAGCGATGCCCAGCGCCACACCAATCACCGTCAGTGTAGGGAGAAGATATTTTTTCATAAAAAGGATGTTATTGTTCGTCGTTGTTGGTGTCGTTCAGAAAAACGACCTCGATGCCTGCCCGTTTGAGCAACTCTACGCCATCCATGATGCGGTATTCCTCGCCATATACAACGCGCTTGATACCGGACTGGATGATGAGTTTGGAGCACTCCAGACAGGGGCTGGCTGTAACGTACAGTGTCGCTCCGTCGGAACTGTTGTTGGACCTGGCAACCTTGGTCAACGCGTTCGCTTCCGCGTGCAGCACGTAGGGTTTGGACACGTTGTTCTCGTCCTCGCAGATGTTCTCGAATCCGGATGGTGTGCCGTTGTACCCGTCGGAAATGATCATCTGGTTTTTTACCAGCAGTGCACCTACTTTCCGGCGCACGCAATAACTGTTCTCCGACCAAGTGCGCGCCATGCGCATGTACAGGTAGTCGCGTTTCTGTTGTTTAGTCATTGCAGTGTAATAAGTGTTTTGCAAATTCATTTATCTTAATGCCGTCGAATGTGCCGCTTGACATCATCAGCAGTGCTGTGTCGGAGTAATTCAGGCTTTGGAGTCTCAGTTGCATCGCCTGGCTTTCCGTGAAGACCTCCACATTTTTCGTGCCAAACGCATTGCGAACCTCTTCCGCCGTAATAGGCGTAAGACGTTTGTGCTCAATCACTTTCGGGTTGAAATATACATACGCGATGTCTGCTTCGGCCATACAGCCTTTGTATTGCGGCAGGAAATCCGCCATCAGGCTGCTGAAGGTATGCAGTTCCATGCACGCCACCAGTTTCTTCTCCGGATAACGTTCGCGCACGGCGTTGATGGTGGCTTTGAGTTTGGACGGCGAGTGGGCAAAATCCTTGTATGCTACAGATGTCTCCGTCTCGCAAATTTTCTCCAGACGGTTGCTGGCACCTGTGAACGTGCTTATCTCGCGGTAGAAATCGTCAGGTGCTACACCTATACAATAGCACGCAAGCATAGCTGCCTGCATGTTTTGCATGTTGTGGCGGCCGAAGACCTGCATGGGCACATCGCCCGTGTACTCCTTGTACGGAATAATTGTCATGTCCTCATGACGTAATGTGGCCATTTCTCCGGCAATCTGCTTCAGGTTCTCATCGCCGCTAAAATAGATAAAACTGCCGTTTTGCTCAATCGAGAGAGCAAACTTGCGAAACGTATCTACGTACTGAGGGAAGGTAGGAAACACGTTGATATGATCCCACGCGATACCTGTCAGTATAGCCACGTGCGGGTGGTACCAGAGAAACTTACTCCGTAAATCGAGTGGGGAAGTAAGGTACTCATCTCCCTCAAAGACCGCATATTTGGCCGTGTCGGAGAGGCGTACCATCCGTTCAAACCCCTCTATCTGTGCGCCCACCATATAATCTGCTTCGATGCCCAAGCGTTGCAGCACATATAGAATCATGCTTGTAGTGGTCGTCTTGCCGTGCGAGCCGCCCACAACGATACGGATTTTGTCCTTGGTCTGCTCATAGAGGTATTCGGGGAACGAATATATCTTCAGTCCCAACTCGCGTGCGCGCACCAGTTCGGGGTTGTCTTCGCGCGCGTGCATTCCTAATATGATAGCATCTATATCCGGTGTGATACGCTCCGGATGCCAACCCATCTCGTCCGGCAGCAGCCCCGCCTCGCGCAGATGAGACAAAGCAGGGTCGAAGATTTCATCATCCGACCCCGTAACTTTGTATCCCGCTTTGGAGGCCACGGCTAATGCCAGATTGTGCATTGCCGCGCCACCAATCGCTATGAAATGAATGTGTGTCATAATGGTCTAGTCGTCCGACCGACTAGCAGACTAGTTAACTGAATAGTTTGCCGAAATCGGCGTGAGAGATTTGCTTCTTCTCAATCTTGGCAATACCCTTGAGTGCCTCGTAGATTTTGTTCTCTGCCACGCGCTCAACAATACCGCGGAGTTGGTTTTCCTGTTTGAGCATCTCGTTGGCGTAGTTGGTCAGATACTGATCGTCCACGTGCATGAGACCATACTGCATGAACTGCATGCGGGCTACCTCTTTAGCGTACGCCTCAACGTCCTCTTTCTGTACGTCCACGTTGTATTCCTTCATGAGTTGGTCTTTGGCGAGGTGCCATTTCAGTTCCTCGAGCATTTTGTCAAAGTCTTTGTCCAGGTCCTCTTGAGTCATCTTCTCGTTGGTAGCGAGTACCCAGCGTTTGAGGAAGTCAACCGGGAACTCCAGTTTCTCCATCTTCTTCATGATAGCCTCTTTGGCATCCAGACCGAATTTGTATTTGCTATCTTCGGCCATGTTGGCTTCAATCTCGGCTTTTACCTTCGCGCGGAACTCAGCCTCGTCTTTCGGAGCATTCTCGCCATACACTTTGGCGAACAGCTCGCTGTCAATCTTGGCTGCTGTGTGGCGGGTGATTTCTTGGATCTCGAAGGTGAAATCGCTCTTCAGCTCCTGAGCCTGCTCTTTGGTAATGCCCAGCAGCGAAGAAACCTCTACTTCGCTCTCGAATGCTTTCATCGGGTTGAAGGTAATGGTTGCACCTTTCTTGGCGCCGGCGAACAGTTTCTGCTGCTTCTTGTCCTTCATGTACTGCGGGTTGAGCACAGCGTTCTCTTTTACAATCTCGCCATCTACCTGCTTTGCCAGGCCCTTGATGATATCACCTTCAGCGACTTCGTCTGCTTGTACATACTCGCCGAAGCGTTCTGCGTAGCTGTTTACCTGGTTGTTGACCATCTCGTCGGTTACCTCGATTTCATACTCGGTCAGTTTGTTTTTTCCATTGAGTTTGGCATCGAACTCCGGAGCTACGGCGATGTCGAACATAAAGGTGAAGGTGTCCTCGTTTTCAAGGTCGATTTTCGGTGAGTTCTCGCTGGGCAGCGGGTCGCCGAGGATTTGCAGTTTGTTGTCCTCGATATGTTTCTGCAGACTTTCGCCCACTTTCTTGTTCAGCACGTCTGCCAGAATACCCTTGCCGTACATTTTCTTAACCAGTCCGACAGGCACCATTCCCGGACGGAACCCCGGAATTTGTGCTTTGTGACGCACTTCTTTCAGTTGTTTGGTTACTTCTTCCTGATAGTCGGCGGGCTCCAGAGTGAGCGTGATTACGCCGGTCAGGTTTTTCAATTCACTTTGTTCAATTTTCATAATATAGTTGTTTTTATTTCGATATTTCGATATTTCGGGAACTTGGTGTTCCAAAGTCCTTTATACTCTTCCTGCGCGTTTGCGCTCCAGTTCGTCCAAAATGATTTTGCGGATGCGCATTGCGTGCGGAGTAACCTCTACGTACTCGTCCTCCTTGATGTATTCAAGCGCTTCCTCGAGGCTCATGCGCACCGGCGGCGGCAGAACTGCTTTGTCGTCTGCCGATTTGGAACGCATGTTGGTCAGTTTCTTGGATTTGGTCACGTTGATGACGATATCGCCCTCTTTGGCGTTCTCGCCCACGACTTGTCCGGCATAGACCTCTTCTTGCGGGTCGATGAAGAACTTGCCGCGGTCTTGCAGTTTGTCAAGCGCATACGCATACGCTGTGCCGGCTTCCATGGCGATGAGCGAACCGTTGTTGCGCTTCACAATCTCGCCTTTCCACGGCTGATACTCCAAGAAACGGTGTGCCATGATAGCTTCTCCGGCTGATACGTTCATTACGTAGGTACGCATACCCATAATACCCCGGCTGGGGATGACAAACTCCAGATGAACACGGTCGTTCACCATCTCCATCTTGGTCATCTCGCCCTTGTGTGTAGAGACGAACTCGATGATTTTGCCGGAGCAGTCTTCCGGTGTGTTGACTGTCAGCATCTCCACCGGCTCGCATTTGACGCCGTCGATTTCCTTGACGATAACTTGCGGCTGACCGACTTGCAGTTCGTATCCCTCGCGACGCATGGTCTCGATGAGTACCGACAAGTGCAGCACGCCACGGCCGTAAACGCGCCAGCTGCTCTCCTCTGCGCCTTTTTCCACGCGTAGCGCCAGGTTTTTCTCCAGTTCTTTGTTCAAACGGTCCTGGATATGACGGCTCGTTACGTACTTGCCGTCCTGGCCGAAGAAGGGCGAGTCGTTGATGCAGAATGTCATACTCATCGTCGGTTCGTCGATGGCAATCGGTTTGAGAGGCTCGGGGTTCTCGTAGTCGCACACCGTGTCGCCGATCTCGAATCCGTCGATACCAATCATTGCGCAGATGTCGCCGTTCTTCACGATGTCAGTCTTCACATGCCCCATGCCGGAGAATGTGTGCAGTTCCTTGATTTTCGTCTTGACCAGTGTGCCGTCCTTCTTGGCCAGGGTGACATTCTGTCCGTCCTTGAACTCGCCGCGGTGAACGCGTCCGATGGCGATACGGCCCACATAACTGTTGTAGTCCAGACTGGTTACAAGCATCTGCGGCGTGCCGGGATTGTCCTCGGGAGCCGGAATGTACTCGATGATGGCATCCATCAAGTCGGTCAGGTCGGTGGTCGGTTTTTTCCAGTCACGCGACATCCAGCCGTTCTTGGCAGAGCCATACAGCGTCTGAAAATCCAACTGGTCGTCCGTGGCGTTGAGGTTGCACATCAGGTCGAACACCTCTTCTTGCACCTCGTCCGGACGGCAGTTCAGTTTGTCCACTTTGTTGATGACTACAATGGGCTTGAGTCCCAGTTCCAGTGCTTTCTGCAATACGAAACGGGTCTGCGGCATCGGTCCCTCAAAGGCGTCAACCAATAGCAGAACGCCGTCTGCCATGTTCAGCACGCGCTCTACCTCGCCGCCGAAGTCGGCGTGCCCCGGAGTGTCAATAATGTTGATTTTTGTACCTTTGTACTCGATGGCAACGTTTTTGGCGAGGATGGTGATGCCACGCTCGCGCTCCAGGTCGTTGTTGTCGAGTATCAGCTCGGGCTTGCTTTCGCCTGTGCCCTCCTTCGCTTTCACGACGTTCGCCGTGTAAAGCATTTTGTCCACAAGCGTTGTTTTGCCGTGGTCTACGTGCGCAATAATTGCTATATTTCGGATATTTTGCATAATTCTGTTTTCTAATGCCACATTAAGGCAAACTAAACAACGTGCAAAATTACAACAAAATTTTGACATACGCAAGCGCGTGCGCGTTTTTTATGCGAAATGACTACTCCAAATAGCAAAAAAGCATATGACAAATAGCAACTCGACTTGGCAATCGGGTAGAAATGTGTCAACCGAACTATGCAGTTTGCGGAAATTTGTCGCTTTTTGAGGGAAATATTTGGAGGGGTCCGAAAAAGGCAGTAATTTTGCATCGTTTTTCGGAGAAGCGTCATTTGTCACAACCGGTGACGTGGAAATGTATGACCCGAGTGCGGGCATGCGAAGAAAAACGGTATTAGTCAAAATTAAAAGAAAGGACAAGATTATGAAAAAGGTATTATTCAGCCTGTTGACGAGTGTAGCACTTATCGCAGGAGTAACTGTTACCAATGCCGCAATGAACACTGATAACTTTACTGTCCGTTTCCGCGAAAACACATTAATTGTAGCTTCCACGCAGATGGAAGAAGCACGAATCTATTCTATGCAAGGCAAGCTGCTGCAAAAGGAACAAGGTCGTTTTGTCGAGTTTCCGCTGGAGCGTGGCACCTACCGCCTCTATGCGAAAGTAAACGGCGAAACTGTTACCCGCAGAATTGAGCTCCGCTGATATAAAGAATAGGTATTAGTCAAACAAAAAAGAAAAGATTGTACAAAAAAGGTTGTGAGGGAGTCACGCGCGAGCGTGACTTTCTTTTTTGTATCCTTACTTGCTGGCGCGAATATATAGCGGGATAGAGATAGCCAGGAATGCGAAATTGGGCAGCCATGCCGCCATGAAGGGGGACATCACGTTGTTGACCGAGAAGGTGGTGCTGACGGTTGAGAACAGAATATAGGCGGCGGTGAGAACGATACCGATTCCCAAGTTTTTTCCCATTCCTCCCCGCACTTTGCGGCTGGACATCGTCACGCCGAGCAGTGTCATGATGAATGCACCGAGCGGCGAGGCCCAACGCTTGTGGTACTCCACCTCAAAGGCTTTCACGTTGCCGGAGCCGCGCTGCCGCTGGCGTTCCATATAGTGCCGCAGTTCGGGAGTCGTCATCTGTTGCGCCTCCTGAGCGGTGATGAACAGTTCGTCGGGGATGACAGGCATCTCGATATCCAGCCTCTCGCCGCGTGACAGCCGCTCGCGCATGCCGGAGAACGTGCGTTGGGTGAATTGGTCCAGATGCCAATATTGCAGCGAGTCGTAATAGATACGGTCGGCTGTAGTACGCGAGACGAGTGTCTTGCCCTCAAACTGTTCGATAGAGCAACGGTAGCCGATATTGCTCCGCCGTTGGAAGGACTCGATATAAAGCACCCGCCCGGGTTCCACTTCCATCTGTATGTTGCGTGCGTTCTCCTTGCTGAAATGCTCTACGTACTGGTCGGTGAAATGGAGCATACGCGCCGAACTTTTGGGAATAACCCAACCGCCGAGAAAAATGCCTAATATGAACAACAGTGTGGCGGAGAAGGCATAGGGCACCATCAGCCGGTGGTAACTCATGCCGGCTGCATGCATGGCGATAATTTCCGAATTGCCGGCCATCTTGCTGGTAAAATAGATGACGGATATGAAGATGAACAGCGAACTGAACATATTCATATAGTAGGGAATGAAGGGTAGGTAATAATCCAGCAGTATCTCCCGAAGCGGTACTTGGTGCTCAAAGAAATCGTCCATCTTCTCCGTCAGGTCGAAGACGATGGCGATACTGAGAATCAGCACGATAGAGAAGAAGAACGTGCCCAGAAACTTCTTGATAATATACCAATCTAATCGCTTCATCTTATCTTGCAGCGCAGCGGTTCTACAGCCCCAAGGGCGGTCATAACCTATTGGTTATCCCCGGCATGACGCTGTTCATCCATTCGGTGTAGTCTCCGGCGAGGATGTGATGCCGTGCCTGTCCGACCAGGTCGAGATAGAAAGCCAGGTTGTGGATGGACAGAATCTGCAGCCCGAGCATCTCCTGGGCATGTATCAGGTGGCGGACATACGCTCTTGTGTAGGCGTGGTCCACATAGGATGTGCCGGTCGGGTCGAGTTCTGTGAAATCATCCTCCCATTTCTTGTTGCGCATGTTCATCACGCCTTGCCATGTGAAAATCATGCCGTTACGTCCGTTGCGGGTGGGCATCACGCAGTCGAACATATCAATGCCTCGGGCGATTCCCTCCAGTATGTTCCACGGCGTGCCTACGCCCATCAGGTAACGGGGTTTTCCGGCAGGCAGTATATCGTTGCATACCTCAATCATCTCGTACATCACTTCGGTGGGTTCGCCTACGGCGAGTCCGCCTATGGCGTAGCCGTCGCGGTCCAGGTCCCGCAGCCGTTTGCTGGCTTCCTGGCGCAGGTCGGTATAGGTGCAGCCTTGTACGATGGGGAAGAGGTGCTGTTTGTAGCCGTAGAGGTCATCGGTGCTGTCAAACCGTGTGATACAGCGGTCCAGCCACCGGTGCGTGCGGTCCATCGAGTCTTTGGCATATTTCCTGTCGGCCGTGCCGGGGCAGCATTCGTCAAAGGCCATCATGATGTCGGCGCCTATCTCGCGTTCGATATCCATGACTGACTCCGGCGTGAACATCAGTTTGCGTCCGTCGATATGCGACGAGAAACGCACGCCTTCTTCGGTCATCTTGCGGATGTCGGTCAGACTGAACACCTGAAAACCGCCGCTGTCGGTCAGGATAGGACGTGTCCATCCCTCGAAACGGTGCAGTCCGCCGGCTTGGCGAAGTATCTCGGTGCCCGGGCGGAGGTATAGATGATAGGTGTTGCCCAGGATGATTTGGGCGTGGATGTCATCCTCCAGTTCGCGGCGGTGAACACCTTTGACGGTGCCGTCGGTGCCAACGGGCATGAAGATAGGTGTCAGTATATCACCGTGGTCGGTATGAATGACACCTGCACGTGGTCCAACGGTCTTCGGATCGCTATGTGGTTCGAAAAAAGGCATACTCTTCTTGTCTTCTAGTCTTCTAGTCAACTAGTCGACTAGTTTGTTATTCGCTGGAAACACAATACTCGGCTTGAAGGTCTTGGCCTCGTCGGGTGTCATCATCGCGTATGCCATGATGATGACCGTATCGCCTACGCCAATCAGGTGTGCGGCGGCGCCGTTCATACATATGCAGCCCGAGCCGCGGCGGCCGGCGATGACGTAGGTTTCCAGCCGAGCGCCGTTGGTGTTGTCCACTACCTGCACTTTCTCGCCCGGATAGATGTTGGCTGCTTCCATCAGTTCTTCGTCAATAGTAATCGAACCGATATATTCCAGATTGGCTTCCGTAACCGTTACACGGTGGATTTTCGATTTCAGTATGTTCAGATACATCCTGTGGTTTGCAATTTGATGATTTACGATGTGCAATTTGTTAGGTGCCCATAATAAGCGGTGCAAAAGTACTGCTTTTTTTTGGAATATGCAAATATAATTCCTGAAATTCAACGATTTTACAACAAAAGAGACTCGCTCGAGCCTCTTTTGAGTGATTTTACAGCTGTTTTGCAATCAATCTCGTTCGCATCTCGTTCGCATCGTGAACAATATAATTGCGTGGCAACAGCCTGTTTACTCTACGCGTGCACCGGTGACGGTGTATAGCTGTCCGTCGCGGACGATATAGAGTATGCCGTTGATAAGCACTTTGCGGATTGCGTTCCGCACAGGTTCGGAGTCGGTCTCGCCGATGCCTGTAGCAGTATGCTTGACGGGCGAAATCTCCAGGTACAGGCGGTTCTCTGTTTGTCCGGCCGGCAGGTCGAGGGTGTAGAAGAGCCCTGCGCTCAGGTTGGTGCGTGTACCGGTTTCGCTGTCCACCAGGGTAACACCTACTCCGTCGCTTCCGTCCGGCAGGGAGATGCTGTATTCTCCTGCAGTTTTGGCGCGTACGCCCAGCGGAACGATAGTGGTTGTCTCGCTGTTCAGCGGCAGGCTGTTGGCGGCTACGCGCTCTGTGCCGATCAGTGAGTACAGGTCGCTATGGAGCGTGCCCTGCTTGTAGTTATAGATGTTGTTGTCCCAGATGGGGTCGCCGTTCTCGTCCAGCAGGAAGCCGTCACGGAACTCCTTGTACATATCCTGTCCGAAATCGAAGGTGTCGGTCACCTGTTCGTCGTCGGTCAGACGGATGAAGGTTTCGCTTTTGTCATCTCCGTTTTCCAGCAAGAGCGTCCATGTGTAGTCGTTCTGCGGTTCCTGACGTTGGCGTGCCACAATAGAAGCCGGAGTGGCGTTCACGGCCGTCCAATGAATCTCGTTCTTGCATTGTACCAGATAGGCGTGCATCGGTTTGAACGTGAAGGTCTTGGTGGACTGCGGCGTGAGGGTGTTGTCCGTGGTGTTCCATTCATAGAGGAACGGCATGGTGTTGGGGTTTGCCTCCCAGCTATAGTTGGCTTGCCATTGGATGTCGTTGTTGCTCTCGTTTTTCAGGACGGTGCCATACGAAGCGTAGCTCGGTACACCGATGCAGCGCCAGTAGCTGTCCTTCACGCGGCGGTCGCCTTCGGGGTTGGAGCCCTTGGGGGTGTCGTAGTTGATTTTGCATTCGTATTCCGAACCGAGAGCAGGCATCGTCACGTTGGTGGAAGTGATAGTCTCCATCGGCACGGAGGATGGGAAGAAGAGCTCCACCTGCTGTATCTGGTTGAGCCAGAAATGGGTGGTGTCGTCGTATTGCATCAGGTCCAAATCCAGGCTGAGCAGGTAACCCTTGTTCTTCTCCAGCACGTACGAGTTGATGTCATAGCCCAAGTCGGGGATAACATAATCCCAGTTGGTGCAGTCCTCGTTGATGCAGTTATCAATGAAATAGCCTCTCTCGGCGCGGCGTTTGCCTTTGTATTCCGAGATAATCCAGTGCGTGCCGTATGTGCCGAAACCGAACACTTCGCTCAGCCGTACATCGAACGGGAAGGAGATGAAGTAGTTGTTGCGTTCGAAGGACGATTTCTGTCTGTCGGCAGGTAGCGGAGCGTGGTGCTCCGAGATAGCGGCTGTGGTGTTGCTGTGGTCCTTGTCGTAGTCGGTTACGGTCTCGCTTCCTTTGCTGCGGTAGCGGTTGTTGAGTGTCCAGCGGTTGAAACGCATCACGCCGTAAACGGTCTTGACGCTGGATAGTTTTCCGCTGCTTCCGCTGAACGTAATGGCTTCAGCAGGATTTTGGTGGTCGCGGATAACCATTACGTCCGCTTCAATACCCAAATCGGAAGATATATTCGTCCCATCAGGAACCCAAGCGGTAACCAAACGGTTGGTCTTGAAATCGTAGATGACACGCATCAAATATGCCGTGGAGCCGGAACCACCGAGTATTTGGATGGTGTTTTCATTAGAGAAGGCACCATTTTTTCCGCGGAAGTACTGTGTGGTCGCACTTGTAGGGTCTGTTGTGGTGTAGCATGCGTACAGTTTGACGCGTGCAGTGGGAACTGCTTTTATATATGTCTCGTATATCCAGTTCTGGTCATCCTGCAGCAGAACAGCGTTAGCTTCCAGATTAGCAGTTGCTGCAATGTCTGTCCCGTCTTGTTTTTTGAGTTTGTTGTCTCCGCTGACCAAAACGAGGAAACGCTTTGTAATATTCGTTGCTGAGGCTACATACGCGCGCCCGATTTCATTAGAGTGTCTGTTCCACATGAATCGGATGTTAGCGCTGTACTTGTCGGCTGTAGCATCGCTTACCCCGGCTTCGGTTTTCAGAGTTCCGGATGCATCCGTATTGTTGAATGTGGCATCTGTAGTCAATGTATCTGATATACAGGGGCTATAATCGTTGGCGATGGTAAACTTGATGTTAGTACCGCGCGGACACCATTGGCAATGGTAGTGACTGAACTTGACGCCGAAGGAGTTCTCTTTGCTCTCGGAGAACGCGGAGTAGGTCATCAGGTGGTCTGCTGCTTTATAGTTATCCCATTTATTTTGAACAGCATTGGTGCGGATGTAGAAATTTCCGGTATAGGTAGTCACATTCTCCAACGAGATAGCGCCACTTCCGTTCATTACAAGGTTGAAGTTGAACACCATTGTGTCGGTCTGCGAACTGATAACATCAGGAATAGTGGCTAACAGGTTGGTAGCAGAGTAATCGCTCCAAGTAACAGCGCCTCCGGATGCAACAGTCGCTTTTTGAATCTTAAGAACAGGATGCTTATCTTTGCGAACAAAGAACGAAACGGTATCTTTTGCGTTGTAGCGTTTTGCTATATTGTCCGACGGATGCCATTTGTTGTGGACGTCATCTTTATAAATAAGGCGGTAGTCCCCAGAAGTAACGGGATAGTCCACCGTGATTTGCAGTTTGCCGTCATCGGAATTGTCGATGCTCAAGGTGAACGTATAGTAGCCTGTGGCTGTGGTGGTTATTCCACAAGCATTTGCATCTGAGTTATCCCAGATGAACTTGCCGCCCGTAGCGCGGGTGGTGTATGTGATTGTCTTATCTGTTTCCTCGCGATACCAAATATTATTATCACGCACGAATTTGAAGCCATAGGTCTGTCCGCCCTCCAATTCGACGGTTACTTTGTAAGGCAATGTGTGACCTTCTGCGGTGAAAGGAATCGACTTCAATTCCGTTCTGCCGCCCCCTTTCTGGTTGTATATCTTCAGTGTATATCCGGTTCCTTCCGTGTATTTGGTCCAATAGCCTCTGTTGTAGTATGAGACTTCGTTATATACATTTGAATTCTTGTAGTTGGACGGAACAAACAACGGAGTGCCGGCGTTGAAACTCCGAGTATATTGAATAGGCCATGAAGCCTTGCAATCATGCATCGGTTCGTAGCCATCTTGTGCTTTGTCTGCAAAGGCTATATACAGTCCGGGATCATCTGCTGTGGTAGCAGTGGCTTCGTAGTCGTAATAATAGATATCTGTAGAGCCGATGCGGGTCATCTCTTGGGCTCCGTAACTGATGTCTTTGGTGTATAAGCCACGTTTCTTCCAATCTCCATCGCTTTCTTTCCATTTGTCAGCAGAACCGAGATTATAGTAATATACTTTGGCTCCGGTCCAGTCGGCAGGTTTCTTGAAATATATCAATCCGCGTGGGCGATAGATGGCCCGGATAGTGGCATCGTAGGACGCTTTGAAAGAGATAGTGGTTGAGGTAGCCGTTCCGGAAGTCAGGGTAATACCGTCTCCCAGTAGCCATTCAACAAAGGTATAGTTGATATTGGAGGTAGGAGCAGTAATGGTTGCCGCGGTCAACGGACTTGCTACTTCTTTGGTAGAAGAGTAGATTTCTTCACCATCGCACATGTATTTGACAGTGACGGTATAGTCGCTGGCGATGCGGAAGGTCTTGTCGAAAGTGCCAAGTTCAGTGCCGGAACAACCGGAACCGAGGCGCAAGATGGCGTGCAGTTTGTACGAACCGGTGGCAAGACCGTTGATGGCAAATTTCACTTTGTTGGGGTGCCCGACTTCCTCCGCACTGACAATCTCCACGCCCACGGGGTTGCCGTTGCTGCTGTATTGCAGTTCCCAGCAGACGGTGACTGTACCAACGGGGTTCGGCGCAATCGTCGGTTCGGCGGTAACGAACACATCTTCTCCTCCTGCAGCGACGGGCTCATGCACATCCTCCGAGAGAGTGATTGCGGTTATCTCTGCTTTCTTGAAATACGCATAGAGGGTAGCAGAGGAGGTCTTGTTCCATTTGCGAGCGGAAGCACCGGTGGAAGTGTAATATTGCGTGCCTGTGCCGTTTGCAGCATCCCAATATCCCATGAATGCATATCCGTTAGCAGCGGTAGGCGGCGTGATAGCCGGCATAGCCGAGTTGTATGTAACGGTTTGGTTTGCTGGTGCGCCAGAACCGTAACCTTCAATGCCGGTTGTGCTCAGCGTTGCGGTGTAGGTTGCATAGTCGTAGCAAGCGTATACCGATATATTGGCGGTACGTGAATTAGCAGCGCTTGTCCAATTTCCATTTGTAGATGAATAAAGTGTTCCGGACCCATTGGCATTGGAATACCAACCCTTCCATTTGTAACCGGCTTTTGTTGTTCCTTTGCTGAAGGTAACGGCAGTGGATTTTAGTACATATGCCCCGCTTGTGAACGACGGAGAAACGCTGATGGCACTATTGCTACCATTGATTGTTCCTGCTCCGTATGTGATTGTGTACATATCCGGAAAATCAACGGAAAGAACTGTGTTCCCGCTGTAGTTGCTATTGAATTTGAATGTATATGTGCCTGCTACAGGAGCCCACACATTACATATGTTTGCACCATTATTGGTGTCATATACGCGCCAGTTTTCATGGTTCGTGATACTCATGTCGGACGTTGTGTTGCATGCATAGAAATCCGAGTGGAAGATTATTTTGGCAGAAATACGTCCGGCAGCAGTTGTGGTAAACGCTTTAGATGAAGTGGTTCCGGAAGTGCTTGTCCAGTCGTAGTAGCCTGTGGCTACTCCGGCAGTACTATTGGTGATTTGTATTTGATTGACATCCGGCCATGTCACTTTTAACTCTTGAGTGGACATGTTATACCCGATTTCGTATGTACCGGATACAAGGTGCTCTATATAAATATTTTTTTCGTCTGCACCACCTGAGGTTAGTCCCGTAACACTTTTTGTGAGCGAGCCTAACGTCTTTGTGACATTGGTGCTCTCTTTGCCATACCAATCACCATCATCCACAATCTTTATGGGAGTTTTTGTTGTGCTACCTATGAGTGACACATTGGCGTAAACCCAATCTTCGGTGCTGTGACCGGATTTTTTGGTCATAGCAATACCGCTTCCCCATGAGTCGAAAGCACCTTTTAGTGTGCAATTGGAAGTTAGGTCTTCTGTGTAGTTTGCGGTAAGAGTGTATGTCCCAGATGATTTAGTAGTCACGCTAATGGAATTTGAAGTGGCAGACCCACTTGTGATATTTAATCCGTTTCCTACAGTCCATGAGCTGAAGGTATAACCATCTGGAGTTCCGGCAATGAAAGTGGAAGGTGTGTTTTCACCAACGGCAGTAATACCTCCTGTTTTTACTGTCGCACCTGTTGTAGAACACGTATAAGCAACGGTTACGTTGTGCGTGGTTTCGGCTTGAAATGTTGCTGCAATAGTAGTAGCTCCACGTACTATATATGTGTCTCCAGACGTAAAAGCAGTTCCTCCAACGGTCAAACTTTTTAATGAATACCCAGAATTAGGAGTCGCAGTAACTGTTATTATACAAGTTTGTGCTACATTAAAACTTCCCGATGTTTTGCTTTTGGCAGAACCATCAACATCTGTATATGTAACCGCGATAGATCCATTGGATGGGGCAGTAATTGTTACTGAACGCGTATAACCAGTTAAAGAAGTCGTTGTGCAAGGTGCACCATTTGTACTTGGGATAAGTGTTTTTGAAGCAGAAATGGCAGAAGATTGCAGTGCGGTATACTTGGAACAGTTATCAGATTCAATACTATTATAATCTGTCCATCCATATTCATTCGCAATTTTATATTTACCGTAATAAATATCATTCGGCAGTGTATACTTCCACAAGTTAGCAGTACCAGTTACTTTTTCCATGTCTGCATAACGATTAAACCAAGATGTACCATATTTAAATCTTGGAAGAACCCATTGAGTAACGGTATTATCAAAATAAATCGTTTGACCGCTTGTCCCTTTGTATGCTGGACTTGTTACTTGCCAGTTAAGTTTTGAACCGGTTTTAGTTCCATCGTAAGTAAATAAAATGATTCCACTAATGTTTCTTGTTATATCAGTAGTCTGAGCGGTCCAACTATCATCTTTGCGGAAAATTAAACCACTATAGCCATTCCAGTTTGAACTATATGTCTTGTAGAACTGCGTTGTAGTTCCAATTCGAGTTAACGCGTCAGCTGTGTTATAGTCAGATTTATATATATATAATTGAGCTGTAGTCCAACTTTCTTTTCCAGCATCCCAAATAACAGTAGTTCCTGCCGATATATCATATCCCCAGGCATTTCCTATGCCGAGGGTGAGGATGAGGGCGAGGAGTAAAACTACGCGGCGAACCGGAGAATGTTTGTATCCCGATAAAACTACGTAAAAACTACGATAAGAGTCCGATAAAACCCCGTTCACAATTTTATTGTTGTTGTCAAAAGTTTTCATATCGTTGTGGTATTTTTTTAATCAGTGAGTTTGTATCTTTTATATCAATGAGTTTGCGTTCTTTTCTTCCGTGCAATCCATCCTGCAAACACTGCTGCGAAGGCGAGCAGGATGAACGGTTCGCCCACAGGGGAAGTCTTGCCGATGTTGCCATCGGGACGCGGACCGAAGCCATTGCGTTTGCCACTCACACGGTTCGGACCATTCGGATTGCCCTCGGCATCACATTCCGACGGGGAGGCCTCGCAAAACGGTTGATAGATGGTAGAAGAGTATGCCGCGCCTGTGTTCATGGGAGCTACGCTTTGGAAAGTCATAGCCGGCGGAGCCGTTTGCGGTTCGAGGGGCGTAGCGTACGCGCACGATAACCCGACCAGCAGAAGGATTGGTATAAATGTGTGTTTCATGGTTCTTTACAAAAAGCGTACAAAGTTACAAAAAAGATTTCAAACCCGCAAGAGCTTTTTTGAGTTTATATGACTTTTTTATAAATTTTGCCCCATAAAGTAGGGAAAAATACAACATTGCGGCGATTAACATAGGCATAACCGGTTCTCCCAGAGGGAGCGGGATATCGGGGTTTTGCGGGTTCCCGCCTCCTGTACCCGGCGGCGCTTTGCGAGGGCCGGTCAGAGTGGAGTAGAGCGCCGTAGCTTCGGTAGCTCCGACGGCGGTGACGGAAGCGGAGTGGGAGACATCGGCTAAACGGTTAGCAACTGTTGCTCCGCTGCCGGAAGCGACGGGAGCGGTCTTGCACGTCTCGTGTATCGGCGCAGTCACCGAGTGTATCTGCGGTTGCGGCAAGCGGTTTTCCGTTGGCGCGAAAGGCTGAATATGCCGTCCGTCCAGCAACAGGTTGGAGTTTTGGACAGCCGGCGGCAGTTCGACTGCACGCGGCGCAGGCCGCGCGGCTTGCTTCTGCGACGCCTTGGCGGGTGTATGTTTCTGTTGGAACACAGCAGTCCGTTCCTTGGAGTGGATTGCCCGGAGAAACTCCATCAGTTGGGAAGTCTCCTGCGGTTTATGATAGCGGCTGACTGTTTTTCCTCCGGCTTGCATCACCATACAGCACCACAGCGCCGGCAGCAACGCCGTAAGCCGCAGGGAAATATAGAGAGGATGTGTTTTCATGTGTCGGAACATTAGAGAGCCAGTTTATAGAAACCTATTTCCGTGGAGACGATATAAATACCGGGCGTGAGAGCAAAAGCGGCTTCGGTGTTTGCCGTGAGTGCCGCTTTGGTAATGAGTGTTCCGTCCACGGTATAGATAGCTACCGGCGTGTCGGCTGTAGCCTCCAGATAGAGCAAAGCTCCGTCGTATCGGCATGCCAGCGAATGGTCGTCCGCAGTGGATGGCAGTCCGGTGGCAATCTCGGCGCTTTGGTCGTTCGTGGCTCCCATACGGACATAGCGGGCAGTGGTAGTCGGGTCGGCTACTACGTAGCATTCGAAGGGGTAGAGGGTGTTGCCACCGCTCTTCTCAAACCAAAGTCCGTCGTAGGAAATCATATACGCCTGTCCGAGGTTTTGCGGCCACATCGTGGTGTTTCCGAAATAGCGGAAGCCGTTGGCGGAACCGCTCTTCGTCCAACTCGTCTTGTCGGCAACCGTCTGGTATCCCTTGCCGTAGAACATGACATACTTGTCGTCGTAATAGCCTCCGACATCCGGCATCATCATGATATACGGCACGTCTTTTTGCGGTCGTTCGACTCCCGTCGGCACGTTGGACCAGTTGGGTTTGAAGCCGTCTCTGTCCACCGCTTCTCCGAAAGTGCGGAGCCAATATCCGGCGCTCTCGTCGGCGTGTTGCGGTCCGAGGTCGTATTCCATGCCGTCGTCCGGGTCATAGACGCGCACGGCTGAACATTCGAAAGGCAGGATGAGTGTCTCCCACGCCCCCGGATGGAACTTGCGGCGGTAGATAATAGGCTGCGGAATGTGTCCTCCGGCAAACGAGGTGAGGGCCGAAGCGTCGGGTGCGTCGTCGTGGTGGTAAATCTCGAAATAATACGGTGCACACCCCTGACGGATGTAGTAATACATGGGGTCGGTTACCGAGAATTTGCCGGCATAAGGGAACTTAACGGACCAACGGATACATGCGCCCATCGTGAAATCCGCTACCAAATCATTCGTGGGATAGTTCTCGGCTTTATCGCCCTGGTTGATAGTCAGGGTGTAGTATTTATTTCCGTTCGCGTCTTGTCGTCCATCTTCGACCATCGTTTTTTCCAGAATTATTCCCGTCATACTCTCTTCGGCGAAGAGTTGGAAGACAGGCGCCACCGAACCGGTGCGTTTTTTCCAGTCGTTGGATTTGGCGGTGACCACCAGTTGGGTTGCCGTGGGCGTGTAGATGCTTACTTCGTACCCCATCTGGAAGGCTGAAGCCCCCGGATAGTCGGGCGGGAGTACACCTGCAGGCGGAGCACCCACTTTCTCGCAGAGGTTGTCGTCCGCGTTTTTCCAATCCCAGCTCCATGTGAGCAAGTCGAAAGTGAGGACGGCGTTGGAGTAGTCCTTGTCAAAGGTCAGGTCGTAGTCGGTGATATAATCCCACTTGTCATAAGTGCCGGTAGAGTTGTCGTCGCACATGTAATGATGGCGCACCACTATGCGGTATTTCTGACCTTTGGTCATGGCTCCTTTCCATCGCGCGGAGATGGCGTTCTCCCATGTCATCTTGCGTGCGTTGGTCAGGTTCCATACGCTGCCGTCGTTCACCGCCGGACCGACGATATAAACCTCGTCGAGCGAGGAGATGTGTTTATCCACTGCTTTAGCAGTGAAGACCGCCACATCGGCACCCTCGGCGCTGTAGATATTGCAGACGGGATCCCATGTGCCGCTTTTGGTCAGTTTGTATTTGGCGCCGGCGGGTATATTGTCCTTGATGAGGATATAACGGTCGTGGTCGGCGTTGTGGAATTGGAACCGCCAATCCTCGTTCGCGGCGTCCCAACTGTTGAACGTTCCGCTCAGGTAGAGGCCGTCGCCGTCGTCGCATGTCGTCTTGAACGATATCACCTCATCGTTGGTCGATAGGTTGCCGTCGTTGTCGATGGCGCGGATGGTCAGGGTGTAGTCGCTGCAAGGAATCAGGTTGATGATGTCGAAATAGCCGTGGATATTCTCGAAGAACGTGATTTGGTAGAAGCGGTAGGTCTCGCCCATCGGCGTCTCCAGTTCGCAGTAGTACACCATCTCGTCGAACGGCGTGTTGTCGTCAATCGCTCCGACCTGAATCTCGGCCTTTCGAGCATAGATAGCTTCGGCTTTGCCGTAGGTCATGACGGGCGTACCGGTCGAAGAGACGCACGCGGCCGTCACAGCCGCTTCGTCGGCATACCATTGTTGCATCTCGTAGTTGAAATAGCCGTCGGGCGTCACCGTCAGGTTGCGCGTCTTGGGTTTGCCGCTGCCGGCAGAGAAAATGCAGTTGGCGAAACTGCCGGAGAGGTGGTATTTGTACACGGGATAGCCGCAGAGTGTCGTGCCCGTGTTGGTCATCGCAACGCCCGGGTAGGCGCCGTTGTTCGAACTGCCGCTCCATGCATAGCAATAGACATTTTCCCATCCCTCGGTGTTGACAAAATAGACGTCGGAAGGAACGCTGAATGTGATAGAATAAGTGCCTGTGCTGTTGTTATTGTACCAGAAGTTGTCGTAGCAATCGCCGGATGTGTTTGCACTTCCGGTCAGTTTGGCGTAAATCTTGATGGTATAATTGCCGGCACCGGTAGTTTTTGAGTAAAAATCAATTGCTGTATTGGAAGTCATCGTGTTGTTACTTCCTCCGCTCCAACTTCCCCACGTAGAGGGACTGTAACTACCTTGGTCAATCTTTGTTGTTCCCTTGTATAATTCCCACCATATGGTAGAAGAACAGATGTTTCCGGAGCCGCTTGTGCGCCAGAATTTGACGGTTGTTTTAGTCAACTTCAAGGTTGAATTGACCGCACCTAAGTCTCCGCCGGAAGCAATACCGCTATAGTTGATAGTGGTAGTGGGTGCCGTGGCATCCTTTGTCCAATTGAAAATAAGGCCTCCGTCTTTCCACCAACCGGCATTCGTTCCCTGCTGATTATAGTCGCCGGCAACACTGCTATTTATTCCTGTGAGAAGGAAAAAAATACAAGCAAAATTAAAACGAAGAAAATATGATAATTGTGCAATGGTCTTCTTCATGGTGCGTTTAAGGTGTTTTTTGTTATACAACAAAATATCGGGACAAAGATAAAAAAAAGTTACTAAACACGCAAATTTTTTTTACAAAAAAGTCATATTTTTCTACATTTTTTATCAAAAATACATAAAAATGAGATATTTCATGTTTTGTTCGCGTGTGAAAATATGTGCATGGTAATGTTGAAAACGGCAGTTCTATGGACGCAGTCAGCGGGACTCCCGTTTCCGGAAATCCCGCTGATAGGAATATTCTGTTTTGTTCTCCGAAGAGTGTTTTGCCCGATTAAATCCAGCGAACGTAGCAGAAGTCCATGCGGTGAGGCAGCAACTCGTTCTGCGGATACATACGCAGACCGAACTTCATACCTCCGGCATAGTCCAGCTGATAAACAGCCTCGAAGAAGAGGTGGCTGCCTTCGCTCTTGACCAGTTTCAACGGCTCTACTTCGTAGAGTTTGTCGTTGTTGTGGGTCGATGTGCGGATGGCTACCAATTCAACGCCGATGCCCTTGTCGTTCAAACCGTGGGTGTCCAGTTCTACCTGTATCTGAACCTTGTCGCCTACATTGAGGTTTTGCAGGTTTTCTGATTTGTAAACCACCTCTATCTCGTCCCAATGCTCTACTATGTTCTCTTTCCAGGCGGCAATCTCCTTGGCGGTCTTGTAGTTGTCCGCCATGAGCAGTTTGTGACGCTTGGCCAGTTTGAAATAGAACTTGTCGAAATAGTCATCGATCATGCGCTTCATGGTGAAACGCGGAGTGATTTTGGTTACCGAGTTCTTGATATACTGAATCCAATCGGGGCTGTAACCCTTGCTGTTCTTGGCGTAATAGAGCGGGATAATCTCGTTCTCCAGCATCGTGTAGATAGTAGCAGCATCCAGCTGATCCTGGTGAGCCTGGTTCTCGTAGGTGCGTTTCTCGGTCAGCGCCCAGCCTGCGCCCTCTACGTAACCTTCGTACCACCATCCGTCCTTGACGGAGAAGTTGAGTACGCCGTTCATCTGGGCTTTCTCACCGGATGTCCCGGAAGCCTCCAACGGACGGGTAGGGGTGTTCAACCAGATATCCACACCCGATACCAGACGTTTAGCGAGGCGCATATCATAGTTCTCCAGGAAGATGATCTTACCCAGGAACTGCGGCATACGGCTGATCTCGATGATACGTTTGATCAGACCCTGACCACCGCCATCTGCCGGGTGAGCCTTTCCGGTGAAGAGGAACTGAACCGGATAGTTCGGGTTGTTAACCAACTTATCCAGACGCTCCAGATCGGTGAAGAGCAGGTGGGCACGTTTGTACGTAGCGAAACGGCGGCCGAAACCGATGATCAGGTTGTTCGGGTTCATCTCGTTCAGCGCGCGGACGATACGAGCCGGATCACCCTGAGTCTTCATCCAGTCCTCACGGAATTTCTCCTTGATATAGTCCATCATCTTGCGCTTCAAGCTCATGCGGGTGTTCCATATTACCTCGTCGGGAATGTCGTTGTACGGCTTCCACATCTCGAGGTTCGATTGGTCGCTCATCCAGCCTTTCGGCAGGTATTTCTGGTAAATATCTTTCCATTCATGAGCTGCCCAAGTAGGCATATGTACACCGTTGGTCACATAGTCCACGTGCAACTCCTCGGGGAAATAACCCGGCCATACGGGGCTGAACATCTTCTTCGAAACCTCGCCGTGGAGCCAGCTCACACCGTTGGCCTCCTGGCAGGTGTTCAGCGCGAACACACTCATGGAGAACTTCTCGGTGTTGTCGTCCGGATTGACGCGGCCCATACCAATCAGGTCGTGCCACTCGATTCCCAGTTTGCCGGCATATTCGTTCATGTATTTATAGAACAAGCCTTCCTCGAAATAGTCGTGACCTGCAGGCACCGGAGTGTGGCAGGTGTAGAGACCGCTGGCGCGGACTACTTCTTTGGCCTGGTTGAAGGTCAAGCCTTCTTCCTGTACCAAATCCACGAGACGCTGCAGACCCATCAGGGCGGCGTGACCCTCGTTGCAGTGGTAAACATCCTTCTTGATACCCAGTTTCTTCAGCGCCAGCATACCGCCGATACCTAACAGGATTTCCTGTTTGATACGGTTCTCCCAGTCGCCGCCGTAGAGTTGGTGGGTAATCTGACGGTCCCACTCGCTGTTCAGTTCGTTGTCGGTATCCAGCAGGTACAGGTCCATGCGGCCTACAGCTACACGCCAGAGGTACGCCTTCACGGTGCGGCCCGGGTAAGGCACCTCGACCACCATGTTCGAACCGTCTTTCTCCTTCATCTGCGTGATAGGCAGGTTGCTGAAGTTCTGTGCCTCATAGTTGGCTATCTGCTGACCCTCAGGACTCAGAGTCTGGGTGAAATAACCGTAGCGGTAGAGGAAACCGATAGCCGTCATGTCCACGTTGCAATCCGAAGCCTCTTTGATATAGTCGCCGGCCAGAATACCCAGACCGCCCGAATAAATTTTCAGCACGTGAGTCAGACCGTACTCCATCGAGAAATACGCGATGGTCGGTTTCTTCTTATCCTTCGGAGCATCCATGTAAGCGCGGAACTCGTCATATACATCGTTCAGACGCTTCATGAATTTCTCGTCCTTCGACAGCTCTACCATGCGGTCGTAGCTGATGATATTCAGCAGCACGATAGGATTGGAGTTGGCGCGATGCCATGCGTCGTTGTCAATGTAACGGAACAGGTCTTTTGC
Source organism: Bacteroidales bacterium UBA3843 (assembly GCA_002392745.1). Lineage (GTDB taxonomy): Bacteria > Bacteroidota > Bacteroidia > Bacteroidales > Paludibacteraceae > Colicola. The sequence continues at coordinate 58,738 of DGHR01000007.1, forward strand.
ACCCGCATTCCACGTCCACCAGAGGTTGTACGCGATCTCCTGCAGTTTGCTCAAGTCGGCGGGAAGCGTTGCGTGAATATTGCATTCTTTCCACGCCGGCTGGTTTACATTACTTACTTTGATTAGCATGTTATAGTATAGTTTTTATATGATTATTCACAAAACAGGGCGCAAAATTACTCAAAATTTTTGAGATATGCAAGATTTTTTGTAATTTTGCAGACGATTATTAAAAAAATGCCCAATTCAATTAGCAAACAATGATTGATTCCCAAGAGATACTCCGCCGGCGCGATATGCGCAATGTGTTCACATTTACTATCGACCCTGCCGATGCCAAGGATTTTGACGATGCCCTTTCGCTCGAATATCTTACAGACGAAACCAATCCTACAGCGCAGCGGTCCTACAGCAAAGCGGTCCTACAGCAAAGCGGTCCTACAGCGCAGCGGTCTTACAGCGAAGCGGTCCTTTACCAAATCGGTGTCCACATAGCCGACGTGTCGTATTACGTCAAGCCGCGCTCCAAGGTGGACGACGATGCATATCGCCGCGGAACAAGCGTCTATCTGGTGGACCGCGTGCTGCCGATGTTGCCTGAACAACTGTGCAACGACCTCTGTTCGCTCCGTCCCGGCGAGGACAAACTGTGTATGTCCGTTATCTTTACGATGGATAGCGACGCGCACGTACTGAAGCACAAAATCTGCCGCACGGTGATCCGTTCCGACGCAAGGCTCGATTATACTGAAGCACAGCAGATTATAAAAACTTTATCGGAGGCGGATAGGAGGCGGATAGGAGGCGGATTGGAGGCAACTCGGACTCAAATGAACGCAATCGACACGCTCAACCGGCTTGCGCTGAAACTCCGCGCCGCGCGGATGGCTGCCGGAGCGATGGATATAGAGCAGCAGGAGATGCGCTTCCGCCTTGACGAAAAAGGACATCCCGTAGAGATTTATTTCGAAGAGCCCAACGAGGCGCACCATCTCATTGAGGAGTTTATGCTGCTGGCCAACCGTACCGTAGCGCGCGATGTGGCGGACCTGAAGAGCAGCCGCCGTGCGAACACGGCGCCGCCTTTCGTTTATCGCGTACACGACAAACCTAATGAAGACAAACTGGCAGACCTGGAGCAGTTCCGCAAACGGATGGGCGACCGCATACAACCGCAAGTGCTTGATATGCTGGCGATTAGAGCGCAGGCGAAAGCCGTCTATTCCACGCACAACATCGGTCATTACGGACTCGCTTTTACCCATTATACCCACTTCACTTCGCCCATCCGGCGCTATCCGGACCTGATGGTACACCGGCTCGTGGACAAATATATCCTGACCGGGAAACCCGCTACCTGGACACAGGAGGAACTGGAAGATATCTGCCGCCACTGCTCCGAATGCGAACAGGAGGCGCAGCAGGCGGAACGCGAGTCCGTCAAGATGTTCCAGGCTATGTGGATGGCGGACCGCATCGGAGAAATCATGCCCGGACACATCAGCGGTGTGACTGATTTCGGACTCTTTGTACAACTCGACGACAGCCGGTGCGAAGGACTGGTCCATATATCCTCCCTCCCGCAGAACGGATATTGGCTCCACGACGAGCAAAACTACCGATTGGTCGCAGAAACAAAAAAATCCCCCTCGCAGCAGGGTGGGGATAAGACCCGGCTTTCCTTTACGCTCGGCGACCCCGTGCTGGTGCGCGTCGTCAGGGCGGATGTCAACAAGGCGCAGATTGATTTCGAACTGGTAAACGAAGACCGTGACGATCGGACGGAAATACGGCGAAAAAGAGGTAAAAAACAATAAATTAGACACAAAAATAACTGATAATTTGCATAATTGCAAAAAAAGCAGTACTTTTGTACCTGGTATGAAAAAATATATCTGTTCTATATGGCTGATGCTGGTGTGTGCCTTATGCGCGCACGCGGAAACATTATTATTGCGTACAGGCGCACGCGTGAAAGGCGAGATTGTCCTCCGCAATGACGACGTGGTTATTCTCCGTGATGCCTCCGGCGCACGTTTCCAGTATCCCATGACAGATATATTGGAGATTATCGCCGATGAAGCGGTCCAGGAGGAAAAACCGGTTGAGGAAGAGGCTATCCAAACCTCCAAACGCGTGTCTATCCTGATTGAAATCAGCGGTGGAGGGGCGTTTGTCCCCAATCAGCAGGCGGGCGGTGCTGTCAGTGCCGACTTGCTGGTAGGCTCGCATCATCTGGCGGACCGGCATATCTTCGTCGGCGCAGGAGTCGGTTACCACGGCTTGTTCATCGGAGAGGAGAAATACAATTTCCTGCCGATTCAGGTGGCGCTGCGGATGCCGCTGATGGAGCAGAAGCATGCGCCTGTGTTTGGCGTGGCGGCCGGCTACGGCATCGCGCTTAGCAAGGATTACCGCGGAGGTATATACGCAGATGTCGATTTCGGCTACCGCTATCAAATCAACGAGAAGTCCGCGATGGCGCTGGTGCTCTTCGCGCAGTTCCAACAGGCCAAACTGACCGTTTCCGAACTGATAGACGGCATCGAATATTCGCATACGGCCGGACGTAGTCTCGTCTCCACAGGTCTAAAACTCGGTTTTTATTTCTAATTCACCATTCTCCATGACTCCCACTCCGGCTAACAGAAAACGCAAGCAGCCCCGCGAACACCGCGTGTCCATCCTGCTCAACGAGCAGGAACAACGGGCGCTGGAACGCTTCTGCGAGAAATACGGAGTGTCCAATCGAAGCCGCCTGATTCGCGAGACACTCATGCGCGCCATACTCAACCGTCTGGAGAATGACCAGCCTACCTTGTTCGACTGATATTCCCTCTCCCCGTACTCTTCGCTTATTACAGTTGATATATAAAATAAAAGCGCCTCCCCGTCGGGAGGCGCTTGCCATTTCTTCTCACCTGTTCGTGATTATTAGCCCAGATAGGTCATCAGTATGTGACTGCGTTGGCCTTTCTCCAGTTTCTTGATTGCTTTCTCTTTGATCTGGCGGACACGCTCACGTGTCAAGTGCAACTCGTCGCCTATCTCCTCCAGCGTCTTTTCCGGAGTGCCGATTCCGAAGAACTTGCGCAGGATGTCGGCCTCGCGCGGAGTGAGCGTCTGCAGCGCACGGTTGATTTCGGTCGATAGAGATTCGTTAATCAGACCACGGTCCGCATTGGGCGAATCTTCGTTGACCATCACGTCGATCAGACTGTTGTCCTCGCCCTCCACAAAAGGAGCATCTACGCTCACGTGGCGGCCGGACATCTTCAGCGTCTCTGCAATCTTGTCTACCGGCATGTCCAGCTCTTCGGCCAATTCCTCGGCACTCGGCTTGCGCTCGTGCTCCTGCTCGAAACGCTGGAGTGCTTTGTTGATCTTGTTCATCGAACCGACTTGGTTCAACGGCAAACGAACGATTCGGCTTTGCTCGGCCAGAGCCTGAAGAATAGATTGGCGAATCCACCATACGGCGTAGGAGATAAACTTAAAACCACGTGTCTCGTCAAATTTCTCTGCGGCTTTTATCAGTCCCAGGTTACCCTCGTTGATCAGGTCGGGCAAACTCAAACCTTGGTTCTGATACTGCTTGGCCACAGACACTACGAAGCGTAGATTGCTCTTGGTTAGTTTCTCCAGCGCTGCGCGGTCTCCGTTACGGATACGACCGGCCAATTCCACCTCTTCTTCTACCGATATCAGCTCTTCGCGACCAATCTCTTGCAGGTACTTGTCCAGACTGGCTGACTCACGGTTGGTGATTGATTTTGTAATTTTTAATTGACGCATATAATATGTACTATTATATTCTTTGTATTTCCCCTTTCAATCGGGGAGAGCGGAGGCAGGAGTTGCCTTGTCATTAAGCGGAGCGGTATGAACTATCGCAATCTCCTTGCCGAACGCGAGTGATCCGGTCGGGATTCGAACCCGAGACCCACAGCTTAGAAGGCTGTTGCTCTATCCAGCTGAGCTACCGGACCGCGCGCAAAAAGCGCGCAAAGGTACTACAAAAAATTGGAATATACAAGAATTTGTGCAAAAAAATGAATTCTTGTGCAATTTTTTTTACAAAAGCGAGTCAAATAGTTGGGCCAACTCCTGCTTGCGGCATGCACCTACATGGCGGTTTACCAATTCGCCGTTCTGGAAGAACAACATGGTCGGGATATTCATGATGCCGTATTCTTCGCAAGTGTCAGGATTGTCATCCACGTTCAGTTTGCCTACTGTTATGCGGCCTTCATACTCGTTGCTCAGCTCTTCCAAAATAGGTAGCATCATCTTGCAGGGACCGCACCAGCCGGCCCAGAAATCTACTACAACGGGTTTGCCTGACGCAATCACATCCTTGATGTTAGCGTCTGTAATCTCTACTGTCATAATGTGGTTTGTTTTATTTTTTTGATAGTTATTCGTTTTTGGTTTGGTTTGCGTAGCAATATATCGGTCAGCGGGTCCTCCAGATAGGTCTGTACGGCCCGTTTCACCGGACGTGCACCGTTCTTGCGGTCATAACTTTTCTCTGCCAACTCGTCGATGGCCTCCGGGCTGACCGACAGTTGGTGTCCCTGGTTCTTCAGGCGCTGTTGCAGCAGGCCTATCTCAATCCGTACGATGCGGGCAATCGTCTCATGGTCCAGCGGCTCAAAGGTAATCACATTGTCTATACGGTTCACAAACTCCGGCGGGAACTGCTTCTGCAGTGCCTTCAGCAGGGTCTGGTTGACGGTCTTCTGGTCCGGTTGTTCGCTGCCGAAACCGATGCCTGCACCGAACTCCTGCAACTGGCGCGTGCCTACGTTGCTCGTCAGGATAATCACTGTGTTGCGGAAATCCACTACATGGCCCTGGCGGTCGGTCAGTCGTCCTTCGTCCAGTACTTGTAGCAATACGTTGAAAATGTCCGGATGGGCTTTCTCTATCTCGTCAAACAGTACTATCGAATAGGGTTTGCGCCGGACAGCCTCGGTCAGTTTGCCGCCGTCCTCATGCGCCACATATCCCGGAGGCGCGCCTACCAACAGGCTCACCGTGTGCTTCTCCATATATTCCGACATGTCGAAACGCACCATTGCGTCCTTGCTGCCAAACATCTCTTCGGCCAGGCACTGTGCCAGATAGGTTTTGCCTACGCCGGTCGGTCCCAGGAAGAAGAAGGTGCCGATAGGCCGTTTGGGGTCGCGCAGACCCAGACGGCTGCGCTGGATGGCACGCACTACGGTCTCTACCGCTTTGTCTTGGCCGATGATGCGGCGGCGCAGGGTCTCGCCCATCGTACGCAACCGTTCGTTCTCGGCTTTCGCCACCCGCTGTACCGGCACACCGGACATCATGCTCACTACGCCGGCTATATCGTCGGTGGTGATAGTATAGGCCGGAGCATCGGTTTCGCCCACCGCTTTCTGGCGCGCATGGCTGCGTGCACCGGCTTCGTCCATCACATCTATCGCTTTGTCGGGGAAGGCGCGGTCGGTCAGGTAGCGCTCGCTCAGACTCACACAGGCTTGCAGCACTTCCTCCGGGTAATTCACGTTGTGGTATTTCCCGTAGTATTCGCTCAGCCGGTGCAGGATGGACAAGGTCTCTTCGTGGGTCGTCTGGCGGACCACCACTTTCTGGAAACGCCGTTCCAGCGCTCCGTCTTTCTCTATTGACTTGGCGTATTCAGCGGTCGTCGTGGCGCCGATGCATTGTACCTCGCCGCGCGCCAGCGCAGGCTTCAGTATGTTGGCGGCATCCAGCGAACCGGATGCATTGCCCGCTCCGATGATGGTGTGTATCTCGTCGATGAAGAGGATGACCTCCGGATGGCTCTGCAGTTCGCCAAGCACCTGTTTCATGCGCTCCTCAAACTGACCGCGGTAGGTAGTGCCGGCTACCATCGAGGCTATGTCCAGCGTCACGATGCGCTTGCCGCGCAATGCGCCTGCCTCATCGTTGTTGATGCGCAGGGCCAGACCTTCTACTATAGCCGATTTGCCTACTCCGGGGTCGCCAATCAGGATGGGGTTGTTCTTCTTGCGGCGACTTAGTATCTGTACCACACGCTCAATCTCCACCTCGCGGCCTACCACGGGGTCCAACTGTCCCTGCTCGGCCTGTTTGGTCAGGTCGTGCCCGTATTTGTCCAACGCAGTGGTTGCGCCTGCGCGTTTGCCGCCTTGCTGTGGACGCTGAGGCTGCCATCCGCTGTCGTTCAGGTCGCCCATCTGTCCGTTGCCGTCCATCGGCGGCGTGTGCGGAGCGTTGTGCGGTTGACCGTATAGGTCCACCAGCTGTTGGTAACTCATCCCCCATATGTCCTCCAGATAGGCGGCGGCGTTGTTAATCTGCTCGCGCATGATTGCCAGCAACAGGTGTACCGAGCCGATTGCCTCGGTCTGGTACTCTTTGCTGATCCGCTCTGCCACACGCAGGATGCGCTCTATCTGCGGACTACGGCCTATCGGTTGGATGGTGGCCTGCGGCTCGCGGCGCAGATGCTCGTCCAGCTGGCGCTTCGCGTCCTCCGGACGGAAACTGGCATGAAGCAGCAACTCGTAGGCGCTGCCTTCGCCCAGACGGATGATACCCAGCAGCAGGTGCTCAGGCTCTACCTGAGGGCACGACAGACGTTCAGCCTCGTCGTGCGCGTAGTACAAAATCTTATTCAGTCGTTGTGTAACTTGCATGTCTTGTCTATATCAAATATCGTGCTAAAGTGTATTTGTCAGTCTCTTTCTGCCAAAATGGCACTTGTCATTTCTCTATTCTCAATTATAAAAGTGCCATGCCACACCGGCGCGGAACACATCGCGGTTGGTCGGATAGCCGGGCATGGTCAGATAGTCTGTGTTCTTTTTCATGAACAAGTGGTTCAGGTGTTGGTAGTGCGCAAAGAAGCGCAGACGGATGGAGCGTACGTAGAAATTGGCGTATATGTTCATCCACGGGTAATTGCCGACTTTCTCGTCCTGCTGCGTGGCAAACATGCCGGTGGCAGGGCATAGCACCGGCGCATTGTAGCGGGTGAAATAGCGCAGGTCAACGCCAATCTGGGCATCCAGCGCACGGAACCATGTGCCGTGGTAATACAGGCGGTGCTGCAAAATCACAGCGGGCACCGGCAGCACCGAGTCGTTGGTGGAGTGTTGTACGATTACGCGGTTCTCCAGATTGATCCAAGGGGTCGTCAGGTCGGCTCCTATGTCGGCGGTGATGATCTGTACGTTGCCGTCGTATTGGCGCGGACGCCAGTCGGCGGACGATACATAGATGGGACGGGTGCGGTTCTCAAAACTGAAATCGATACTCGGTTTCACCCATCGGGTGGGGTAGGCGATAGTAGCGCCGCCCAGAAAACGGTAGGTGAAGCCGAAATGGTTGTCCCACATGACGTGGTTCGAACGGAACCGTTGCAGGTACGGGCTCGGCGTCTTGCTCTTGGCAAAAGCACGGGCTGTGATGTACATCTGGTCCTTGCCGGCCTTGAACTTGGCTTGCAGTTGCCCGTGCACGTCAAACTCGCCGATTTTGTAACCCAATACGCATACTTGACCCTCTATTTTGTAATGTATGTGTTTGCCGCTGTGTTTATGGATAGCTCCGCCCACGTAGGTGTTGTTGGTCCAGCGGTAGTCATAGATGCTGTCGTAGGGCACCGAGTCGTACAGGTGACGCTGGCATTCGTTCATGGCGAACACGGTGGCGCCGAACTTCAGTTTCGTGTTGTACGCTTCGCAGAAAGTGACAGCTAACGTGTTGCGGATGGTCAGCACATCCGTCGTGTCGTGAGTCGCCTCGCTGTTGTAATACGTAGTGTCGTAGAAATCCTGGTTGGCTGTATGCTCTATATACCGGCGGTTTGAGTTGTTGGTCTCGAAGATATGCGAGAAGGTCATCAGGGGGATATGTTCCACTTTGACCGTGTCCCGTTTTATACGCTGGCCGTCTTCCACCACCTCAATCGAGTCAGTGTATTGGCGCTCTTTGGTGATGGCGTATTGGTTGTGCAGATAGCCGCTCAGGTACCGGAAACCCGTCATCGCGTTCAAACGGACCGGCAGGTCCTCGGCGTTCAGACTGCTGCTCAACTGGCTCACATCCTTCAGTCCGCCGTTGTCGAACGAACTCAATTGACTCCAGCTGAAGGCGGCGTGCATGCTGTAGTGGTTGCCGTCATAGCTGCCCCACACCGACCCGCGGAACAACTTGCTCGCAGTGTTGGCGTAGTGCCCTATCGAGTTCAGGTAGTCCATCTCCACACCCAGATTAAGCCTCTTGCCGATATTCCCGGTGAACAGGAAATCCAAATCGTTCTCCTCATGACCGGAGGTGAAGCCTTTCTTGTAGGCTATCGACGAATAGGGGGTGGTGGTGTTGAAATACCGCTGTTGCTGAGGTGTTACCACGTATGGCGCCAGACTGGTGGCAAACGGGTCGTCTATGGTCTGCAGACGGTGCTGCACCACGCGGCTCTCAATGGGCGATACCAGTACGTTGCCGTTCGTCACGCTGCTCGGCGAATACAGCTGCTGCACATCCACATCGGGATAGTTCAGCATGGCGGTATCGTTGAATAGTATAGTGTCGGCCACTGCGCTGAATCTCGGCATCTGCCATGTCCGCACCTGCGTCCGTACACGCGGCTGCTTAGCAGCGGCCGACAGGGTCGCTGCTAACAGCACTAATACTATGAGAAATCGTTTGCTCAAAAAGGAAACATGCAGCCCCTTTGCCCCTCCCTTTTAGAGAGGGGACAAGGGGAGTTAGGTTATTTTTTCTTTAGTTTGGCTTGCAGTTGCTGAATTTCCTCTTCCTGGTTGCGGATGGTCTTCAGCAGGGCGTTCAACTCTTCGTTCTCGATGGTCGTCGGATACTGCTCTTCTACTGTCTGCAGGAAATCCGACAGGATGTTCATGTAATTGATGAACGCATCGTAGGCCGATTCGTATTGTGTCTCGCCCTGGTCTATGTGGTTCATGTTGTGCAGGTAGTTTACATCCTGCAGACGCAGCCAGTTGGTCTTCAGGTTCTTGTCCTGGCACAGGTGAACACGCTCCGCTACGGCGAATAGTTTCTGTACCGCCTCTTGCTGCAGGTCGTTGCCTACATAGACGCTCAGGTCCTTTGCCTCGCCGCTCCAGGTCAGAGGATACGGAGCCGAGATAACATCATTGGCAGCCAGTTTCTTGGCAGCCTCGGCTGGGGTCATGAAGCCCATCTCGCGCTCCAGTACATAGTACGGCAGCGCCTTCAGGAAGTCGAAGATACCAGTGCCGGCATTCTGGCGTACACCGAAAGTCTCGGCGCCTACCCATATGTTCACGATGTTCTCGTTCTCCGGCAATGCCTTCAGCTGGTCGGCGTATTTCTCGGCATCAATGGGGAAATTGCTCCAATTCGGATCGGAGAAATGGAAACTCAGTTCGTCGCTCAGGTTGGTGTTGCGCAGCAGCACTTTCATCTTCGGCGCACCTGCCGACTGGTACATCTGGTTCGGGGTCTTCCAACTCAGTACATGCTTGGCGCCTTCGCTCAATATGACTTTGTAGCCCATCTTGTTTAGGTTGTAGGCTGTCTCGTCCGTGTAGAGCAACTCGGTGTTCCATACGGTCTGGGCCTTCACGCCGAAGATACTCTCTACCAGCTCGCCTTGTTTCTTCATCTGCTCTTTCAACTCGCTCTCGTTGTATTCCGAGGCCAGCGAGTAGCTGTACGGAGTAGCCAGAAACTCTACACACTTGGTGGCCGCAAGCTCTTTCAGGATATCAATCATCTCCGGATTGAACTGCTCGAACATCTCAATCATCGTGCCGCTTACGCTCAAGCCGCAGTGGAACTTGCCTTTGCTCAGGCTGATCATGTCGCGCAGCGTCTGGCAGAGCGGTAGGTAGGAGGTCTGGACCAACCAGTTTACATGTTCCTCGGTCGCCATGTCGTCGTAGTAGTAGTGGTCATGGCCGATCTCAAAGAAACGATAGCGTTTCAGACGGTAAGGACTGTGCATCTGAAAGCAGAAACATATATTTTTCATAATTCTATAAATTACTAAATGGTTAAATAACTGAATAAATGTCCAAATGGTAAATGACCAAATGGTAAATTACAACGTATGGTTGATTACTCCGTCGTATATTCTGCGGACTTTGAGTCCTGCGTCGTACCAGCGGATGTTGTTCACCTCGGCCTGGCCCAACTCGTGCAGACTCTTGTACATTGCCGGATATTTCACGATGGCGTAGATAGCATCTGCCATGGCGTCGATATCCCAGTAGTCTGTCTTGATGGCGTGCTGCAGGATCTCGGCGCAGCCGGACTGGCGGCTGATGATGGACGGGCAACCTACCTGCATCGCCTCCAGCGGAGAGATACCGAACGGCTCGCTCACACTCGGCATGATATATACGTCGCTCATTGCCAGCATCTCCTGTACCTGCTTGCCGCGCATAAAGCCCGGGAAGTGGAACTTGTCCGCAATACCTCGTTTGGCTACCAGGTCTATCATCTCGGTCATCTTGTCGCCGCTGCCGGCCATCACAAACCGCACGCCGTCGGTCTTGCTCAGCACGCGCGCTGCGGCTTCCACAAAATACTCCGGACCTTTCTGCATCGTGATGCGGCCGAGGAATGTAACCAGTTTGTCTTTTCTCGCAGGTTTCGTGAACTCTTCCGGATGAGCCAGCGGCTCTACGGCGTTGTGTACCGTGCTTACCTTGCGCGGGTCGATGCCGTATTTCTCTATCACCGTGTTGCGCGTCAGGTTGCTCACACATATAATATGGTCCGCTTCGTCCATTCCGCGTTTCTCGATGGAATATACCGTCGGGTTCACATTGCCGCGGCTGCGGTCGAAATCGGTGGCGTGAACGTGGATGACCAATGGTTTGCCGCTGATATGTTTGGCGAACACACCGGCCGGATAGGTCAGCCAGTCGTGGCTGTGGATGATGTCGAAATCCAGACTGTGCGCCAGCACACTGGCTACGGCCTCGTAGTTGCCGATTTCCTCTATCAGGTTGTCCGGGTAGCGGCCCGAAAAACCTACGCAGCCTAAGTCGTCTGTGCCGATGCGGCGGTAGTCGTATCGGATGCCGTCACGCAGGTGGTAGTACTCCTCGGGGCTCATCTTGCCCTCCATGCGCTGCTTGACATATTCATAGTTGTTGTCTTTCCATACGATAGGCACGCTGTTGGCACCGATGATGCGCAGGAACGACTGGTCCTCGTCGCCCCATGGCTTGGGAATGACGAACGTGATATGCATGTCTTCCTGTTGCGCCATGCCGCGTGTCAGACCGAAACTCGCTGTTCCCAGACCGCCTAAGATATGAGGGGGAAACTCCCAACCGAACATTAACGCTTTCATTGCTGTGCCTCCTTTCTTTCTTTTTCAGCCTGTTCATACTTTTTCAGGGTGTCCAGCAGACTGATGACGGCTGCCACACTCGGAGCTGAACTCATGCCGCCGTGTCCTTTGTAGGGCGGATTGCCGTCGTAGAACTCGTTCAGCGTACCGATACACAACTCGCTCATCTCCTGTTCGAAACCTACCAACTGGCGTTCCATGAAGCTGGTGCCGCTGTATTTGTATATGTTCATGTACGCACGCGAATAAGCGGTGATGGTTGACGGCCATACGATACCGTTGTGCATGTTCCGGTCGCGGTCGTACTGCGCTCCGCCGTACATCGGGTGGTAACTGCCGCTCTTCGGGGACAGACTGCGCAGACCGCGAGGTGTGAGCAGCTCCTTCGTACAGATATCCACTACTGCCTTCTGCTGCTTGCGGTCCAGAGGACTGTAGGGCAGACCTACCGCCCATATCATGTTCGGACGCACTTCCTTGTTCTGGTAGTTGTCCAGCACGTAGTCGTTCAGGTACAGACCGTTCCAGAAGGTCTTGACAAAGGCGTCTTTCGTGATGTCGGCTTGGTATTCCATCAGGTCGGCGCTCGTCTCTTTGCCCATCTCGCGGAGCATCTCTGCCGTAAAGAGCATGGCGTTGTACCACAACGCGTTCATCTCTACCACATAGCCTGTACGCGGGGTCGCGGGCCAACCGTCGGCTATGGCGTTCATCCATGTTGCCGGACGCTGCGTGCCGTCCACCCATAGCAGACCGTTCTGGTGCAGCCATGTACGCGGATGGTTCTGCTTGCGGTAATAACTGATGATGTCCAGACACAGCTGGCCGTATTTGTCGGCGGCTTCTTTCACCGTGTATTTATGGGCGAATTTCTGGATGGCGCGGATGAACCATAGCAATACATCCGGCTCGTCCATGCCACTCATCTTGATGTCATAGATGTGGCCGTCCATGAATTTGCGCACCTCGTCGATAGCAGTCTTGTCCATGATGGCCTCCCAATATTCGGGACGGTCGATATCCAGCGTGCAGCTCGCTACCGAGAAGAATGTCGTGCGTGCATCTGCTTTGAACCACGGGAATCCTGCCAGCAGGTAGCATTTGTCCCCTTCGCGTTTGTAGAACTGGCTCGCGCTGTTCTTCAGGGTCGAGAACATGTCCTCACGGTGGATGCGGCGCTCCAACTCTTTCTTCCATGTCGTCTTCAGCGTCCCGGTCTTGCACTCCGTCACACCCGCGGCGAAGATGACACTCTCGCCTTTCTTCATTGGCAACTCGAAGTAACCCGGCACTAACAAATCCTCCTTGTACGCATACCCGCGCTCGCGTTCTTTCCGATAGACGATGTCTTTGTACCACTGCGGATCGTGCTTGTATTCCACAGCTTTGCTGAACTGCATGTACAGGTTCGGGAAACCCGGATACATGCGGTTGAAACGGCCGTTCTCGCATTCGTCCATGTTCGGGTTCGCCAACGGGTTCTCGTGCGTCAGTTCGTTCACGCTGCGGAACGCCAGAAACGGTTTGAAACGCAGAATCGTCGGACTGCCGCTCTCCAACAGTGTGTAGCGAATCAGCACACGAGGTTCAAAGCTCACCAGCATGCGCTCTTTCTGCAACACCATCGCTCCTACGCGATACGTTGTGCGCGAGATAACCTCGCAGTCAAACTCACGGATGTACTTGTGACCGTTCGGACTGAAATGGTTGTCGCCGTATTCGTGCAGACCCAGGTTGAACTCTGCACCATGTTGGATCACTGTCTCGTCCAGAGAACTGAGTAGCACGTAGTTGTCGTCCCCCATCTCTGGCAGAGGCATCACCAGCTGACCGTGGTACTTGCGTGTGTTGCAGTCTACCAGAGTGGTAGAGTTGTACACACCCGCACGGTTGGTTCGAATCATCTCTTTCTGCAGCGAACGCTCCAGATTAACAAGCACTGTCTTGTCAAAATTCAGATAACTCATGATGTGTGATTTAATATTAAGTATTATGTGTTTTTTAGTTGTATCGTCCGTCGTATTTTTCCTGTGCATCGGCTACAAACTGCTTGATGCGCTGCTCCTCGCCTTTCTTGCAGACCAGTAGCACGCCTTTCTGCTCGGCGATAATCATGTCGTCCACGCCTTGCACTACGGCCAGTTTGCCGTGCTCCAGCGTTACGATGTTCCCTTTCGCTTCGTAGAACTGAGCCGCGCTGTGCAGACTCACGTTGCCCGACTCGTCTTTCTCGCTCAACTCGTACAGACTGCCCCATGTCCCCAGGTCGCTCCAGCCGAAACTGGACGGGAGGACAAACACGTTGTCCGCCTTCTCCATGATGCCGTAGTCAATGCTGATATTCGGGCATTTGGGGAAGATCTGCTCGATAAACTCTTCCTCTTTGTCGGTTCCCATCAGCAACTCGCCCTCGCGGAAACGGTCGGCCACTTCCGGCAACAGGTAGCGGAACGCCTCGCTGATGGTCTGCAGGTTCCATATGAAGATACCGCTGTTCCAGAGGAAATCTCCGCTCTCCAGAAAGACTTTCGCCATCTCCAGGTTCGGCTTCTCCGTAAACGTCTTCACCGGATAAATCCCTTCGTACATTGTACCTTCGTCCTTCGTACTTTTCAGATATTGGATATACCCGTAGCCCGTTTCCGGTCGCGTCGGCTGCATGCCCAGGGTGGCAATCGCTTTGTTCTTGCTCACAAAATCAAAAGCCTTCAGTATGGTCTGGCGGAAGGTCTCCTCCTCCAAAATCAGGTGGTCACTCGCCGCCACAACTATGTTGGCCTGCATCTCCGGCTTGGTCCAGTCGATGTCCATGTAACTGGGCAGGAGCGATGCGGCTGAACCGCCTTTCAGTTTCCCGTCTTTGGTATAACCCTGTTCTTCTTGCGTGTAACCGTATGCTCTTTGGAGGCATAGAGCCCTTATGTGAGCGGTCGCATAAGCGATGCATGGCGCAGTGTTACGGCGCGCCGGTTCGCATAGTATCTGGCTCTCCTTCAGGTCGGGAATCTGCTCCAGTATCAACTGTTTGTACGCTACGTTTGTTACAATGAACATGTTCTCGACCGGCACTATCGGACGGAAACGGTCCACTGTCATCTGCAGTAAACTTCTGCCTGTACCGAAGAAGTCAAGAAACTGTTTGGGTTTGTCAGCCCGGCTGAACGGCCAGAAACGGCTGCCTATGCCGCCGGCCATTATTACGCAATAGTTATTCTTGTTTGTCATAAATATGTGGGTGTGTTTTTTTATGGTATTACCTGAGTTTTTCCTGAAGAAAATTTGTATATGTCAAAAATTTGTTGTATCTTTGCACTCGCAATCAGACAACTCGGGTTTCCGGTTTCTCATTTTCTCTTTTTTCCCGTTTTCCATCCGAAAATTAGTGCGTCGTTAGTGCGTCGTTAGTGCGCGATAAGTGCGCGATTAGTGTGTTATTATTTGAGTCGGAACCTCATAATGCCCAATTCGGCACAAAGGTACAACTTTTTTTTTATATACGCAAGCGCACGCGTACATTATTTTGAAAAAAGTTCTATTTTGCCTCCGAAAAGATATAAAATGGGCAAGGGCGGATGCATAAATGAAAAAATAGTAGTATCTTTGCACCGTAATTTGGAATACTATGGGCTTTACTGTTCGAAAAATAATTCTCAATTTTCAATTCTCAATTATCAATTTACTGCTGTTGGCATGCGTGGCATGTAACCATACGTATGTTCCAAAACCCTACGGCTACTACCGTATCACGCCGCCCGACACTGCTTATGCGGATTTCCGGACACGCGTCGCGGGAGAGGCGTATCCTTATACTTTTGCGCTCTCGCAAAACGCGGTCGTTCAGCCCCGTACGGATGTGGGAGAACCCTATTGGGTGAATCTCTTCTACCCCTCGCTCAATGCTACCATCCATTGCTCATACAAACCGGTGAAGGGAAATCTCCGCGTGCTCACCGATGATGCGCTGGAGTTTGTCTATAAAAACGCCTCTTTCGCCTCGTCGATTCCCGAACGCGAATATAGCCATCCGGAGGAAAATGTATATGGAGTCCTCTTTGATTTGGAGGGCAACACGGCCTCGTCGTGCCAGTTCTTCCTGACCGACTCCACGCACCATTTTTTCCGGGCTTCGGTCTATTGCAACTGTCCGCCCAATGCGGACTCGCTCGCTCCTGTGTACAACTACCTCCGGACGGATGTCATCAAAATGGTCGAAACCTTCCAATGGACGAAATGACCAAATAAATGAAAAATGGTAAATGACCAAATGGTAAATAAAAAAGCGCTCGCCCTCCTCCTGGACCCGGAGAAAGCGGACCTGAATGCCCTTCCGCTCTCTGCGGACTGCCTTCCTGATTATATCTTCGTCGGCGGTTCCACCGGAGGCGATACCACCGCTTTTGTCCGTGCCCTCAAAGAGAAACTCTCCATTCTCAATTCTCCATTCTCCATTCCCATCATCCTCTTTCCGGGCAATGCGGCGCAGTTTACGCCCGAAGCGGATGCTGTTTTGTACCTGTCTCTTCTCTCGGGGCGAAACCCGGAATACATTGTGGGACAGCAGATTAAGTCTGCGCGGACGATTCAGGACTCGCATATCCGGGCTGTCCCGACTGCCTATATACTGATTGACGGCGGAGTGGTCACCTCTACCATGCGTGTGACCGGTACAGAACCTCTCAATCCCTCCAACGCCGAAGGTGTCCAAACCATCATAGACACTTGCATTGCCGCCGAACTGATGGGTAAACGGCTTATTTATCTGGAGGCGGGCAGCGGCGCAAAGAACCCCGTTCCGCCGGACGTCATACGGGCGGTGCGTGCACGAACTACTGTCACGCTCGCTGTCGGAGGAGGCATACGTACACCCGAAGCAATGCGGGCGGCTTATGCCGCAGGAGCCGACATCGTCGTCATCGGCAATCACTTTGAATCCCACCCCGAAGAACTCGCGAACTTTGTTCGCTCAAAAAATCTTACAGAGAGTGAAACGAGCGGTCCTACAGCGCAGCGGTCTGCGGATGAGCGATATATGCGAATCGCTTTGAGCGAGGCGCAGAAGGCGCTCTCCGCTCAAGAAATCCCTGTCGGTTGTGTTATCGTCTCCCAGGGACAGATTATCGGGCGCGGACACAACCTGACAGAGACACTGGAGGACGTCACGGCACACGCTGAGATTCAGGCGATTACAGCCGCCGCGCAGACGGTCGGAGGGAAATATCTGCCGGACGCTACACTCTATGTGACGGTCGAACCCTGTACCATGTGTGCAGGCGCTATCGGATGGGCGCAAATCAGCCGTATTGTCTATGGCGCACCGGACCCCAAACGGGGCTATGCTACCTATGCACCGCACGCCTTTCATCCCAAAGCGAAAGTGACGGCAGGGGTGCTTGAAGAGGAGTGCCGCGCACTCATGCAGACCTTCTTTCAACAGAAACGAAAATAAAGACTTTCCGGATTTTCCGGCAAAGACAGTAAACACCTATAGATATGAATGATACTATTGTAAATCGCATCTTCCGTATGGGGGCGTTCGTAGTGCTGGCAGCGGTGATTGTTCTGCTGTTTCCCCGTTACAACAACTCCTTCCGCTATCATTTCGAGGTAGGCAAACCATGGGGCTATGCCACGCTGACTGCGGACTTTGATTTTCCGATATACAAGACGGATGCGCAAATGCAAGAAGAACAGCGCAAACTGCTCACTACGTTCACGCCGTATTACCGCTATGTCCCGCAAGTCCAGCGCGAGGTGATGGTAGTCTCGCTGGCGGAGATGGACTGGCTCCAGACGGAGGGTTTCAACCGTGTGGCAATCATGCAGAGAGGGGGAGTGTACAAATCCTGTATGGTCTCCGAACTCTATACGCCGGCATCGGCCTATAAACGCTTTGGATACGACTGTGCGCTGAATCTGGTGCGCGACACGGCGTTCACGCAGTCACAGCGCGAGAAACTGCTCTCTACGCTCTCGCCTACACATGGACTGGTGCAGAAGGGCGAGAAGATTATAGGCAAAGGCGAAATCGTTACCGACAGGGACTTCCAGACGCTCCAGTCGCTGCGGAAAGCCTACGAAAACGAGTCCGCGGGCAACCGGCAAAGGGCGCTCTCCGTACTCGGCGAGGCGATGTTGGTGTCGCTTTTCCTGTGCCTGTTTGTTATCTATCTCTACGTCTTCCGGGTCCAGTATCTGCGCAATACCAACACTGTGCTTTTCTTCTGTTTGCTCATGCTGATAGTGGTGGCGCTCTCCAGTCTGGCTATCCGTTTCAACCTGTCGGTGTACCTGATTCCGTTTGCATGGGTGCCTATACTGACGCGTGTCTTCTTTGACTCGCGCACCGCGCTCTTCCTGCATTTTACCACAATACTCATCACTTCGATTATTGTGCCTGCACCGGTAGAGTTTTTCTTTATCCAGATTGTGGTCGGTATGGTAGCCGTCTCTTCGTTGAGCGACATGACGCGCCGCGCACAGCTGGTACAGACGGCAGGATGGATTTATCTCGCCCAGTTGGTCGCTTATACGGCAATCTCTTTTGCCCAGACCGGCATGTGGTCGTCTATCGACGTGTGGATGTATCTCTATTTCTTCATCTGCGCACTGCTGACGGTCGGCTGCTACGGCCTGATTTATATGTTTGAGAAGATGTTCCGTTTCATCTCGTCTATCACCCTGGTGGAACTGACGGATATCAACTCCGACCTGTTGCACACGCTTGCGGAACGGGCTCCCGGCACTTTCCAGCACTCGATGCAGGTAAGCAATCTGGCTACCGAAGCAGCCAAAGCCGTAGGGGCGAATGCTCTCTTGGTGCGTACCGGTGCGCTCTATCACGATATAGGCAAGATGACCGACCCGCTCTATTACACGGAGAACCAGCAGGGAGTGGACAATCCTTTGCTGAAGATGGACCCGCGGGACGCTGCGCAAGTGGTGATTGCACACGTGGCGGAAGGAGAGAAAATCGCGCGGAGAAACCATCTGCCGGAGGTTATTATCAATTTTATTACCACCCATCATGGCACCTCGCTCGTGCGTTACTTCTATAATACGTATGCGAATGCGCACCCGGGCGAAAAGATTGATACCGCGCTTTTCCAGTACAAAGGACCCAAACCGTCCACCAAGGAAGCGGCTATATTGATGATGGCGGATGCCGTAGAGGCGCGGTCGCGCAGTCTGGACGAGTTCTCCGAAGAGGCTATTTCGCGTATGGTGGACCAGATGATAGACACGCAGATTGCTGACGGGCAGTTCGCGGAGACACCTCTCTCTTTCAAGGACGTAGAGGACATCCGCCGCGTCTTCAAGGCCCGTATCATCTCTATGAACCATCATCGAATCTCCTATCCCACATTGAATAAATGATGCAATCTAATCTTACAGCGAACGATAGTGAGCGGTCTTACAGCGTCAGCGGTCTTTCAAGCGAAGCCGGTCTTACAGCGCAGCGGTCAGAGCGCCACGCGCTCTATTTGGCTCCCATGGAGGATGTGACGGACCCGGCGTTCCGTATGCTTTGCAAACGCTACGGGGCGGACCGTGTCTATACGGAGTTCGTCAATGCCGACGCGCTGGTGCGCGATGTGGCTTCCACCACCCGCAAACTGACCATTCACCAAGCCGAAAGGCCTGTGGCGATACAGATCTACGGCCGTACGCCGGAGTCGATGGCGGAAGCGGCGCGTATAGTGGAGCAGGCGCAACCGGATTTCATTGATATCAACTTCGGCTGTCCGGTCAAGAAAGTAGCGGGCAAAGGAGCCGGAGCGGGACTGCTGCGCGACGTGCCGCGGATGCTGGAGATTGCCCGTGCGGTAGTGAACGCCGTCCATACACCCGTTACCGCCAAGACACGTCTCGGATGGGATGAGAACGACCTCCACCCCCGCGTCAATCCCCTTAACTTGCCAAAATCTTACAGTGTCAGCGGTCTTACAGCATCAGCGGTCTTTCAGCAAAGCGGTCTTACAGCATCAGCGGTCTTTCAGCAAAGCGGTCTTACAGGCGAAGCCGATCATAAATCGGTGTTTATTACCGATTTATCTCTTGCTTTGCAGGACTGCGGTATTCAGGAACTGGCTATCCATGGCCGGACACGTTCGCAGATGTACCGCGGCGAGGCGGACTGGACACTCATAGGGGAGGTGAAAAACAACCCGCGCATGCATATACCTGTTATAGGCAACGGGGACGTGTGCACGCCCGAGCGGGCGAAAGAGTGTTTCGACCTTTATGGAGTGGATGCGGTAATGGTAGGCCGCGCCACCTTCGGCAATCCATGGCTTTTCGCAGAGATAAAAGAGTATCTGGACGGCCCTTCGCTCTTACAGTCCGAAGGACGGTCTTACAGCGAAGGACGGTCTTACAGCGAAGCGGTCTTACAGCGAAGCGGTCTTTCAGCGGCTCCGCCGCGGTCAATGGAAGAAAAGGTAAATGTTCTCAAGGAACATGTGCTTTCTTCCATTCAGTGGTGCGGAGGCGATGAACGCAAGGGAATAGTGCATTCACGGCGTCATTTTGCCGCATCGCCGGTCTTCAAGGGCCTGCCGGATTTCCGGCAGACACGCATCGCCCTTCTCCGTGCAGAAACGGTTGAAGAGGTATTCGCTATCATGGACTCTATCATCGCCCAATGGGGAAATAACGAAACCCAATGCCCCAATGGTAAATGACCAGATGGCAAAATATCCAAATAAATGACCCATACGGCGAAGCAGATCGTTCGACCGAAGGGAGATTAGAAATGGTAAATGACCAAATGAAAAAATTCTTTGATTCCAACGCCCTCTGGCTCTCGATGGTTATCGGAGCCGTGGGATATAAGCTGTTCTTGCCGTTGAGCCCGTTGTTGCCGTGGCTCATCTTTTTTATGCTGTTTTTCACGTTCTGCAAGGTCAATCCGCTGGATCTGCGTCTGCACAAGTGGCACTGGGCGGTGCTGGCGGCGCAGCTTTTTTTCTCCCTTGTGACGTACGGGGCAGTGATGTATTTTACGGGTAATGCGGTACTGGCGCAGGGACTGATGATGTGTTTTATCATGCCTACGGCAACCGCTGCGCCAATCATTGCCGGCAAACTGGGCGGTTCGATACAGAATCTGACGGCCTTTACGCTACTTTCCAATTTCGCTACGGCGATTATCGTTCCCGTTCTTTTCCCGTTGGTCAATCCGGCAACGGACATGACGTTCTGGCCGGCTTTTCTGCTGATACTCAGTCGTGTAGCGCCATTGCTTCTGGGCCCTTTCTTCGCCGCATGGTTGGTGAGAGTAGGGTATAATTACTTCCAACGTAGAAAATATCTTTCAGCGAGTGAAACTCGCGGTCTTACAGCCGAAAAAAACGTACCCCTTGCGGGGAAAGAAGACGGTCCGCGGGAATTTACGCTGTCCCCGGGACTTGCGCAAGTGCCCTTCTACCTTTGGGTGGCATCCATCGTCGTCCTCTTCGCAACCGTTACGCAAACAACAATCACCAATTACCATTCACAAATCACCAATATACTGATTCTTCTGCTATCCTCTTTCTTAGCCTGTCTGATTCAGTTCGGATTAGGCAAACTGATTGGTTTCAAACTGCCGGCGGCGAGCAAAGGGAAAGACTATCAGGACGTGCTGATCAATCCTGCCGCCGCGCCCAAGACGATGGAGGGTGTCAGCAGTATTACTGCTGGGCAGGCGTTCGGCCAGAAGAACACCTCTCTCGGCGTATGGATGGCGCAGACCTATCTGGACCCCATGGCGGCACTTGGCGCAGCGGCATATATCATATGGCAAAACGTCTTCAATTCCGCGCAACTGGCCATCGCCGCCCATAAAAAATAAGCATCGACTTTTGTCTTTCGACTTTCGACTAAAAAAAATAATTTTTTTATTTGCATATTCGAAAAAAAAGCAGTATCTTTGCAGCCGAAATCAAAAATACCTCTTATGGAAAAATCGTCTTACACTGTAGATGAGTTGCGTGCAAGCGTAGAAGAGGGTACGTGTCAGATCGAGAGCGGGCGGTACTATACCGATGCGCAGGTTGATAGGATGTATAATAAAAGCAGAACCTTTAGAATCTATCAAAATTTGATATGATATATTAATTAACTTTTTGTTTAACTTAAAATCATTAAAACATGAGAAAAATCTTTTCTTTTTTGGCTGCCGTGCTATTCGCAGGCAGTATGATGGCGAGTGTGGGAAATCTGTACTACACTCTGGAAATCAGCCAGACTGCTGCTGCCGCCGGCGGAAACACATCTTATGATGGCAGCGCAGAAATGACAGTTGGTGGGATGACATGGTCATTGCCCGGAAATACCGATTTGGGAGATTTCTGGGCTATAGGTGGAAAGAGTCTTACCAGTAAAGAACGTGCCACTTATTCCCAAACAGCAATGGGAGATGCCATTGCCAAGATTGTAGTAAGCCATAGCGGAACTACATCTGATGCACTGTTGGTAGACTCAGTAGTTTTGACAGTCGCTTCTGACAAGGATTTCAATAATGTGATTGACCGTAAGAAAGAAAATCCTACAATTTCAAAGAATGTTGCTGGAACTATAGAGTTTTTAGCCGCAGAGAGTTGGGCTAAAGATGCTTATTACAAAGTATCGTTCTTCTTGACCAATGCTAAAACTAAGAACTATCGTTTGCCGATTAACAAGATTGATTTCTATTCTTATCAGTCAGCAACAGCTCCTGCAATCAATGCAGAGAAAATTGCCTTAGGGTTAATTCCGACTACCACTCTTCCGTATGAGAAAACAGTAGAATTGGCCGTTGTAGGTGCAAACTTGAGCGATGCAATCACTTATTCTGTATTGGGCGAGAATACAACAGTAACCGGTACATTGACAACCGAGGGTGGAACTCTGAATGTAAAGTTTGCTGCCGCTGCTGAGGGTGAATACTCTGATACAATTGTATTGACTTCCGGTGCTACTACTACCAAAGTAGCTGTAGAGGCTGATATCGTAAAAACTACGGGTGATGGAACTAAAGCAAATCCGTTCAACGTAGCTGATGTAGTTAAATTGAACAATGAATACAGTGCTGAAAAATATTGGGTAGTAGGCTATATCGTAGGTTGTGCAGCTAATGGTGGTTTGATAGGAACTGATGCGGTTAGCAATATTGCATTGGGTGATGCAGCAGACCAAACTGAAAATGTTATTCCTGTTGAGCTCCCGAGTGGTGACATTCGTACGGCTTTGAATCTTGTTGATAACACAACCAACAAAGGTAAAAAAGTAAAAGTATTTGGTCAGCTTGTATCCTACTTTACTTATTTCGGTGTTAAAGCAATTTCTGAGTTCGAGTTTGTAGAGGAGACTGTTGAGCATACATATACGCTTGTTGGTCCGCTGAGCCCTGCAGGATGGGATCAAACATCTGCTGCCGGCGATATGACTCTGAATGATGGTGTTTATACATTCAAAATCGAGGATGTTACCTTGACCGCCGGAACTCAGTATGAGTATAAGATCGTAGAGGATCACTCTTGGGCTGTATCGTTCCCGCAATCAGGCAACGCTTCCTTCTCTGTAGAGAAATCCGGTAAATACGATGTTACGTTCACGCTGGATGCTACAACGAAAGCGTATGCCGCAAATGCAGTACTCAAGGAAGAGATTGCAGTGAACAAGACATTCGTGGTACTCGGTGGCTTTAATGGTTGGAGCGCAGAGGCTGTAGAAGTAGCAGCAGATGCAGAGACTGCTAAATTCGTAGTGTCTATTGCTGAAGCGGCAGACATTGAGTTCAAAGTGAAAGTGAATGATGCATGGCTGAGTAACGGTCAGACTTACAACCGTGACAACACCGGCGCAGAAGGAATCACCAGCAATGGCGACAACATGAAGTTGCAGGCTGATGTAGCCGGTGAGTACACCTTCACATGGACCTTTGCAACCAACGCTCTGGAGATTACTTATCCGGAAGTTTCTACCGACTGCGATTGGGATGCAATCGCATGGCTGGGTGACGGCTTCGGCGGCGGTGCTTACACAGAGCAGTTCAAGGTTTGCGCTGCTGAAGGTCAGGCTGTAGTAAACATCCAGAAACCGGGATGGGCTGCTGATGGTGGTATCTACACCAACTTCCCTGCAGCAATCTCTACTGTATCGCTGGCTGAGGGTCAATATGCAATCGATGGAGCAGGCGTAGTTCTCTACCTGACCGCATTCTCTGCTAAATACACCGATGTAGTCATAGAGACCGTTGATACTAAATCCTATGCATTCACCGTTTACAATGCAAAGGGTTCTGACGGAACAGCTATCGACAACACCGAGGTAGCAGAGAAGGCAGTTAAGATGATTGAGAACGGTCAGTTGTTCATCATCAAGAACGGCGTTAAGTACAATGCACAGGGTGTAGTTGTTAAGTAATGACCGCCTACGGCTGTAAGACCGTTACATTGTAAAACTGTCTTACGCCTGCAAGAAAGCAGCTCCGCAGAAATGCGGGGCTGTTTCTTGTATTGAAGAAGGAAGAAAAAATAAAGGTTATAGGTTATTGGTGTATGATTACTACCTTTCTCGGCGGAGCGGACACGGTCTTCCTTCCGATAAGCGGAAGGACGCTCCGGGTTATTGATTCAGGAGTCAGGAATAGGTGAAAGGTGAAAGATGAAAGGTGAAAGGTGAAAGGTGAAAAGTGATAGTATGGATATTGGTAAGTAAATTTGTCAAAATGTACAAAAAACGCGCGTACGCTTGCGCATGTCAGAAAAAAGTTGTATCTTTGCGGCGAAAATGACAAACAGTAATATCGTTCGGACTGCTCCGGACGACTGTGCATGCGTATTAGCCCTATACATATTACCACTTGTCTGCTACTCATCATAGCATCTCTGCCGTTGCGTGCAGAGGTGTGGAGACAGTATAATGTAATAACCAAACATTATTTTTCTATTTCCGCAGGCGGCGGGTATTATTCGTTGCTGGAGAATATCCCGGAAGTGACGACCCGCGGCGGCGGCGCAGGCATGCTGGGTGTCAACTATGAGTTCCGCTACAGCGGTTTCTGGTTCTCGGTGGGCGCCGACGTACAGTACGGCAGTTCGACGTTGACGATGGCGCCGTTTGAGGTGCACCGCGAGATGTACGACACTCAGGGCAAGCGTGTCAGCTATCATTACAACATAGAGGAATACAGCGATACGCAGAGCGATTTCCGTGTGGGAGTGCCTGTGTTGTTCGGATTTTACACCAACGGCGTGTACGGCGGTATAGGCGCCAAGTTCTCCTACGCCCCGCACACGGTGACCACACCGGCCATGACCTATACGACCAGCGGTACCTACGAGCGCTACCTGGCGGATTTTGAGAACATGCCGAACCATTTCTATACGCAGTACTCCGTGCCGGGCAAGACGGAAGTGAAGATGCATCCGCAAGGGTCAGTCATCGCAGAGCTGGGCTACGACGTGCTGAACAAGGAGAGAATGAGCAATTATGCGCTGTGCTCGGTGCTGAAGGTGGCGCTATACGCCGAATACGGTATCAATAGTTGCACATCGGGCAATGCACACGACGAGATAATATACAAGTTCAACCCCGCAGACCCGACGCAACTGATAGCCGACAGTTATTACGTGCGGCACAACGTGGAGAAAGCGCGCGTCGTGCCCTTTTATGTGGGAGTGAAAGTGACATTCATGCTCCGCATCCGCACCTCCAACTGCCGTTGCTACGGACCGCTGTAGGGTAAAGGTTATAGGTTATAGGTTATAGGTTATAGGTTATAGGTGATAGGTTATTGGTTATTGGTGAGAGGTGATTGGTGATAGGTTATTGGTTATAGGTTATTGGTTATTGGCGAGAGGTGATAGGTAAAAGGTTGTTTTATTCCGATAAAACTTCGATAAAACCTCGATAAAACTCCGATAAAACCCCGATAAAACCTCGATAAAACCTCGATCACTATTTGGCGGACAAACCGGAAAGAAAACAAAGCAAGTGAAAACGAACCGGATACATAGAATATTGCTGAACGGCATATTGCTGGCGGTCGCACTATTGGTGCGTCCCGTTTCCGCATCGGGGCAGTGCATTGATTTCTATGATTTGAACGGGCCGTCAGTTACTTGTGAATACGGACTATATTCCGCGATAGAGGGCGGCTCCGCATGGTCGACCCGACAGGGTGGTGTCAATTATGGTATGAACTCCGCCTCCAGCCGTCATACGGTTCATAATGCGGTGGGACGCTATGATGAGCGTACGGTTGGAAGTGTGGACTATTTGGGCAATCCCGTACCCGGAGGCTTGCTGGAAATCCCTGCCGGAGAACAGAAATCCGTCCGCCTGGGAAACTGGTTGGATGGTAACGCCAACGAGCAACTAAAAGGTGAGGCGGAACGAATAACCTACGATTTTCACGTAACGGAAGGAGCTCCATTCCTGCAAATCAAATACGCTGTAGTCTGGGAATCGCCAAACCACACGGAGTTGGCTCCCCGTTTCAAAATAGAATTTCTGAAGGAAGATAATACTCCGGCGACAGTTAGTTGCGGTGAAGTGGATATAGATGTGACTCGTGCCAATTACATGAATCATTGTACATGGACGAGTTACAATAAGATTTTTGATGAAGAGCACACTTGTAACCGGTGGCAATACAACTATCGAACCGGCAAGTATGAGTGCGTCGAATGGTTAGGTGCATGGATAAATGATGTAGGCGACCATGATGTCTATTGGCAGGATTGGCAGACCATGGGTGTAAGTCTTCAAAATTATATCGGTCAAACCATTCGTATCCGAATAACGGCCGGTGACTGCGGTTATACGGCGCACTTCGGTTATGCCTATTTTACCGTTCGTTGCGTGGAGGCCAATCTGTTCGCACCCGAGTGCGGTGACGAGAATTCAACCAACACTTTTACAGCTCCTGCCGGGTTCGAATATGCCTGGTATAAGTTGTCTCCGGACTCAAACCGATTGAGCACTGATGCGTTCTCAACGAGTCAGTCGGTGGAGGTGCAATCCAATCGTCAGTTGTACGAGTGCGAGGTACAGACACCGGGCAACGCATCATGTGCATTCAAACTATATGCCCAATCTGAGCCCCGTTTGCCGTTGGCTGATTTCTCGGTAGATTTGCGAGAAGCATGTGTGGACACTATTTATTTAGCAGACTTGAGTGCTGTTTCTCCGGATGGAGTGGTGCCTTATGCTCCGCATCGCGACGTAGATGAGGTGGAGTGGGATTTAGGAGACGGACGTGTAACCAAAGAGAACATGGCAGGGCGTCCTATCGTATATGCGCATGACGGCACCTATACCATCAAACAAACTGCCCGTCTGCTGCACGGAAATTGCGAAGATGTCAAGATTCGTACGGTAACTGTCCGGGGAACGGAGACAAAGCACGAGGCGCATCTGTATGACACCATTTGCTCGAACGACTTTGTGATGTTCGACGGCGTGAAACGCAACAAGACGGATGTGTACACCAAGATAAGCAAGTCCACCAACGGCTTTTGCGATTCGACGACCTATCTGCACCTGAAAGTATGGGATGCCTTCTATCGTGAAGATACAATAGATATATGTCAGGGTGAGAAATACAAGTTCCACCACGCCGGAACGGAGAAATGGGTATTCAGCAACGGCGTATATTGGGATTCGTGCCAGACCGTCCACCAGTGCGATAGTGTTTACAAACTGGTGCTACGCGTGCACCCGAAGCATTTCTTCCACATAAAGGATACCATCTGCGAGGGGCAGAGTTATCCGTTCCACAAGAACAACAGCCCTGTGACCTATACTGCAAGCGGCACTTATTTCGACTCGCTGCACACAGAGACGTGGGGCTGCGACTCGGTGTATCGTCTGGATCTGCATGTCAAACCGTCGTACCATTTCACAGAATCCCGCACGTTCTGTCAGGGCGAGACCTTCCACTACCGCGGTCATGACTACACAGAGGGCGGCATCTACACCGTACCGTTTACCAGTGCACAGGGCTGCGACAGCGTTTATACACTGAACCTGACGCGACTGCCGTCGTACATGGTGGATACAGTGGCATTCATGACGGACAAACAGGTTCCATTCCTGTTCCACAACCGGATATGGTGTACCGGCACCGGTCATTATTTCGACACCCTGCAGACCGTCAACGGCTGCGACTCCATCATTCACCTGAACCTGACGGTACACCCCACCTATTATTTCGAAGATGTACCGGCCACTATCTGCCAAGGCGAAGTATATGACTTCCATGGTATACCATTGACGCAAAGCGGCACATACTACGATAGTCTGAAAACCATCCATGGCCGCGACTCGGTATATAAAATCGTATTGACCGTCAACACGGCATATCATGTCACCCAGACCGCTCAAATGGCGGAGGGCAGTGTCTATCCGTTCAACGGAATGTCGCTGACCACCGGCGGTACCTACGTATATAACGGCCATACCACCAAGGGTTGTGACTCCATCGTAACGCTCATACTGACGGCTTATCCCAAGTACCTGATTCAGGAAACGGACAGCGTATGCCAGGGCGAGAGCTATACCTACCATAAGAACGGCGCCAGCATCGTATATGACCATCCCGGCACGTATTATGACAGCCTGAAAACCATACATGGTTACGACTCGGTTTACAAACTGGTAATTACGCCGCTCCCTAAATACTATTATACCGAAGAGTCATCTATCTGTGCCGGCGAGACCAAAGTATGGCATGGCCAGACACTGACCACTCCCGGTATTTACTATGACAATCGCACGACCGTCGCCGGTTGCGACAGTATCTATCAACTTACCCTTTCTGTCCGCGACCGATACGAAAAGACCATCAAGGATACCATCTGCGAAGGAGAACACTATATGTTCGGCGGAGTAAACCGCACAGCGGGTGGGGTATATACAGAGAAACGTACCACCTCCACGGGGTGTGACTCTATCACGCATCTGGCGCTGACCGTCTTGCCTGCGCAACGTGTCTCCCGCGATGAGCATATATGTGCCGGTGACTATTTCGAGTTCAAGGGCCGTCACATCACAACGGCAGGTATCTACGTGGATACACTGACATCCATGACGGGATGTGACAGTATAGTAACCCACCATCTCTATATTCATGGCGTCAAGAACGACACCGTGCGTGCGAAGATATGCGAGGGTGACGAATATATCTTCCATGGCAGTACATTCACCACTCCCGGTACACACACGTTGCCGGGTCAGTCTGCCTATGGCTGCGATAGTACATACGTACTGATTCTGACGGTCAATCCGCGCTATACCAAAGACACAACGTTCACGCTCTGTCAGAACAATTCCATAACGTTCAACGGTCATCTCTATACTTCGGGTGGAGACTATGTGCAGACACTCCATACAGCAGCCGGCTGCGATTCCGTATTCCGCATTCATATAGACGAGTATCCGAAGTTCTTCGCCGCGTCCTCCGCATCGCTCTGTTTGGGCGACTCCATCCTATGGCACGGCCGGGTTATCAAGACAGGCGGAATCTACTACGACTCGCTGAAGTCTGTGTACGGTTGTGATAGTGTATATCAGCATACCGTCATCGCCCGTACGCCGTTCAAGAAGGAATGGTCCGCCACCATCCCCGGCACCGGTTATTATGATTTCAACGGACGTCCACTTACCCAGTCGGGTGTCTATTGCGACACCTTCACTTCGGTATTGACGGGTTGTGACAGTATTTTCCAACTCACCCTGACTGTTCTGCCCACTTATGATGTTCCTCTCACCCGCAGCATATGCGAAGGCGACACTGTAATGTTCAACGGCAAGACGCTGACCCGCGGCGGACTCTATATCGATACGCTCCATACGATTCACGGCGTGGACTCCATTGTCCGTCTAAACCTGATAGTGTACCGCTCTACCGTCCGCGAGTCGATTGTCCATATATCAGACCAAGAGCCCTACACATGGCGCGGTAATACATATACACATTCCGGCACCTACGATGACTCTACCACGTCTGTTATCTCCGGTTGCGACTCCATCAATCGGCTGCGGCTGTATGTGCATCCCACATATCTGTTCGAAGAAAACCACTCGATATGCGATGGTTATTACCAGTGGCGCGGCCGGTCGTATGATTTATCCGGCACATATTATGACAGTCTCCGTACGGACACGTGGGGATATGATTCCGTATATGTGCTCCACCTAACGGTCAATTCGGTTTATCGGCGTGATACGACTGTGCATATATGCGACGGCGGTTATTATATTTTCGGTGGGACGCCGCGCTATGAAGGCGGAACCTATCGTGACACACTGACCGCAAGAAATGGTTGCGATAGTATATTGACCCTAACGCTAATCAAGCATCCGGTTGATGTCTACAACGAAACACATGCTATATGCAAAGGGGATAGTTATCCATGGCACGGTCGTACGCTCACGGCATCGAATTTGTATCGCGACACCGTCCGTTCTGCACTGACCGGTTGCGATAGCCTGATATACAATCTCAACCTGATAGTCCGCACACCGTATTTCCAAGAGGAGCATGCGACTATCTGTGGAAATAAATTTTACCATTGGCGCGGTCGTTCGCTCAACGTAGCGGGCACGTATTACGATTCGCTCAAATCGGCCTATTTCCCTTATTGCGACTCGGTATATTGTCTGCATCTGGCGGTTCACCCGTCTTATGATAACACCATCACGCATACGATGTGCGAAGGTGATTATTATATGTTCGCCGGTCGTAGCCGTACCGAGGGAGGTATATACGTTGATTCTGCGACCTCCGTACTGACGGGTTGCGACTCCGTTACACGCCTGATACTGAATGTCAAACCTATCTTGCGCCGCACAGTATCGCATACGATGTGCGAGGGCGACAATTATACATGGCACGGGCGTACCTATTCCTCCTCTGGACTATATTCCGATACGCTCCTGTCATCCAACGGCTGCGATTCCGTCGTTACACTGCAGCTTATTGTCAATCCGCGGTTCTATGAGGAGACGGTAGCTACTATATGTGGCAACGAGAACTACACCTTCCGTGGACGTAGTTATAACCAGACAGGTACGTATTATGACTCGCTCAAGACGTCGCGCGGTTGCGACTCTGTTTATTGTCTGCGGCTCACGGTAAACCAGACATACGAGACCACGATATATAACACCATCTGTGAGGGTGAGTATGTTATGTTCGGCGGTCAGAGCCGTAGCGTGGGCGGAGTATATACTCAAAACCTGAAAACCACCAAGGGATGTGATTCCATCATCCATCTGAACCTGACGGTACTGCCCAAGATACGTATAGACAGGGATGTACATTTGTGCGACGGCGATTACTTTGATTTCAAAGGCAACCATATTACAACGGGCGGTATCTATGCCGATACGACCACTTCGGTTTCCGGATGCGACAGTATCACTACCTATCACGTCTATTTCCACCGCTCGCTGCGGGATACGACACGTGCTACGATATGCCAGGGCAAGGAATATTTCTTCCACGGCCAGACCTTCACCACTCAGGGTACGCATACCATAGTAGGCCACTCCCCATATCATTGCGACAGTACATATGTGCTGATTCTGTCGGTCAGCCCGACCTATTCCATAGACACCACGCTGAGTATCTGTACCGGCGACTATGTGACGGTCAACAGCAGGAATTATTATGCCGGTGGAATCTACTATGACAGTCTGAAAACCGTAGGCACCGGTTGTGACAGTATCTATACCATCCGAATCAATGAGTATCCGAAGTTCCTTGCCGCTTCCTCCGAATCGCTCTGTCTGGGCGACTCCATCCTATGGCACGGCCGGGTTATCAAGGAAGGCGGTATCTACTACGACTCGTTGAAGACTGAGCACGGTTGCGATAGTGTATATCAGCACACCGTCATCGCCCGTACGCCGTTCTTCCGTGAACTGGAAGTCACCATCCCGGGTACCTCCTATTATGATTTCAACGGCAAAGTGCTCAGAGATTCCGGTGTTTACCGCGACACCTTCCCGTCCATTTTGACGGGTTGCGACAGTATCATCCAGTTGACTCTGAACGTACTGCCGGCATACGATATAAACATATCGCACGCGATGTGCGAAGGCGAGACATACATGTTCGGCGGCAAGACCCTGACCAAAGGCGGTTACTATATCGACACGCTTCAAACCATCCACGGTGTGGACTCCATCGTCCGTCTGTCTCTTACCGTTTACCACCAAATCATCCGCGAGACCATTGCGCATATCTCGGATAAGCAATCCTATACATGGAACGGAAACAACTACACAACGACGGGCGTATATGACGATACCACCACGTCTGTCATCACCGGTTGTGATTCTATCAACCGCCTGCGTCTGTCGGTTCATCCGACCTACGTGTTTGCGGAGAATCAGTCCTCATGCGCCAACGAATTTTATAATTTCCACGGCCGTCCGTTGCAAGAGTCGGGCACGTATTATGATTCGCTCAAGACGGCTGTATGGAATTACGACTCGGTTTATGTCCTGAACCTGACAGTCCATCCCATCTACCGCCACGATACCACCGTTCATATCTGCGACGGCGATTATTATACGGTAGCCGGCCGGCCTGTTTACGAGGGTGGTACGTATATCGATACGCTGCCCACGATGCTGACGGGTTGCGACTCCATCTTCCGCGTCACTATCATCAAGCATCCGGTAAGCAGTGTGAACGAAACGAAAGAAATATGCAAGGGCTCCATCTATAACTGGCACGGACGGGCTCTGTCCGAGACCGGAATTTACCGTGATACCATCAAATCGGTTCTGACCGGTTGCGACAGTTTGCAGTATATGCTTACCCTAACGGTTCGCAAACCGTTCTACCAGGAGGAAGTGGCTACCATCTGTGGAAACGAACATTATACATTCCGAGGACGCAGTTACAACCAGACAGGCGTTTATTATGACTCGTTGCAGTCTCCGGTAGAACCATTCTGCGATTCCGTATATTGTTTGCGTCTGACCGTCAACCCGACGCGTATATCGCGCCAGCGCGTTGATATATGTAGCGGTTCGTCCTATTCTTTCAGCGGCAAACAGCTCTCCATCGGCGGTATATACCGCGATACGCTGCTGACGGATCACGGTTGCGACAGCATAGTGGAACTGACACTGTATGTGCATGACAAATACACCATAGATACGGTAGCCCACATAGAAGATAGTACTACCCTCCAATGGTACGGCCGGTCACTTTCTGCAGCGGGTGATTATTATGAAAACCGCTCTACAGTATGGGGATGTGACAGTATCGTTCATCTGCGTTTGTACACTCACCCCAGCTATCATTTCACCGAGACGGCACAGATATGCCAGGGTGACTATTATGAGTGGCACGGCCAGCAACTGCATACGCAGGGCACACACACATTGGCACTACATTCCATCTATGGCTATGACAGTATTTATACACTTACACTGACTGTCAAACCGACGTACGTCAAAGATATAAATGACACTATCTGTACCGGCGAGACCTATTATTTCCTCAACCGGCCGTTGAGAGCCGGAGGATATTATGTCGATACACTTACAACAAGCGACGGCTGTGACTCGATTTTCCGGCTTACGCTCAAAGAGAACCAAAGCCACCTGATAGAGAGCGAATGGACCATCTGCAGCGGTGAGACATATCCATGGCACGGGCGTAATCTTAATACGAAAGGCGTTTATTACGACAGTCTGCTTACCGGTACCGGTTGCGACAGTGTATATAAATTGACACTGAAAGTTAATCCTTCGTACAGGCGTGAAGTACGTGCCACCATATGCTCCAACGAATATTATGATTTCTACGGCACGCTGCTTAATACCACCGGCGAATATGATTATACGATGTACACAGCCGCCGGTTGCGACAGTACCATACACCTCTATTTGACGGTTAACCCTGCATATCCGACCAAGGACCTTTATGTTACCATCTGCGAGGGACAGCACTATACCTTTGCGGGCAGAGCGCTCACTACCGGAGGTATCTATGTTGACAGTCTGAAGACAAAAGTGGGAGGATGCGACTCCATCGTTCGACTCAATCTGACCGTCAATCCGGTATCCCGCGTGCCGATAGCGAAGCATATATGTCAAGGGGAGACATACATTTTCAATGGAAAGACACTCTCTACGCCGGGACAATATATAGATACGCTCCCCTCTGTTCTCACAGGGTGTGACTCCATCGTAACCCTGCAGTTATACGTGCACGCGCCATTTTATAATACGGTGTCGCCGATTGTCTGTGCCGGAGAAGCATATGATTTCCACGGAATGAAGCTTACGGCTTCGGGTACCTATACATTGCCGGGTTATACGCAGTGGGGATGTGACAGCACCTATGTCGCCAACCTGACTGTCAATCCGACTTACATCAAAGACACTACCATCTATCTGTGTAAAAATAAAGAGATTGTCATCTTCGGCAAATCATATACACGCGGTGGCAACTACGTTGATACACTCAGTACCAAGCAAGGATGCGATTCAATATACCGCATCAAGCTTATTGAGAATCTGTCCTCGTTTATACCAGAATCCAGGACCTTCTGCCGTGGCAGCGAGTATATATGGCGAGGCAGGACGCTCACTACACCGGGTGTTTACTACGACAGCCTGACTACCATGCACGGCTGCGATAGTGTATACCAGTTGACGCTTACAATGCTCCCTGTCTTCTACCAGGAGGAGAATGCCACCATCTGCGCGAATGAATACTATGATTTCCATCATAACCAGTACAACCAAACAGGTGTCTACTATGATAGTCTAACTTCGCTCATTACGGGGTGCGACAGTATCTATAAACTCAACCTGACGGTTAATCCTACGTATGGTAGAACACTCTTTGACACTATCTGCGAGGGAGAGTCCGTTATCTTTGACGGTCAAAGCCGTACACAGGGCGGAGTCTATAAAGAGTATCGCACTACAGAGAAAGGCTGCGACAGTATCACCTATCTCAACCTGACCGTATTGCCGAAACAGCGTATCTACCGTGACGTGCATCTGTGTGAAGGAGAATACTTTGATTTCCATGGCAGACATGTGGTCACCGCCGGTTTGTATGTGGATACGGCTACTTCCGTTACCGGATGTGACAGCATAACAACCTACCATGTATATGTTCATCGCGTGTTACGCGATACTACCCGTGCAGAGATTTGTCGGGGCAAGGAATATCCTTTCCATGGACAGACTTATACTGCTACCGGCACATATACTATCCATGGACAATCCATGTTCGGCTGTGATAGCTCCTACGTACTCGTGCTGAAGGTCAATCCTACCTACACCAAAGATACCACCTTCACTTTGTGCTCGGGAGATTACATCACACTGAACGGCAAGAAATATTCCAATGGTGGTGAATATTACGACACCCTCCTGACGGCATCCGGCTGCGATTCCATATTCCATATCCGGATCAACGAGTATCCGAAGTTCTTCGATGCCTCATCCGAATCGCTCTGTTTGGGTGACTCCATCCTATGGCACGGCCGGGTTATCAAGACAGGAGGTGTCTATTATGACTCGCTGAAGTCTGTGCACGGTTGCGACAGTGTATATAAGTTCACCGTCATCGCCCGTACGCCGTTCTACCAGGAATTGGAAGCGACCATACCGGGTACATCCTATTATGTTTTCAACGGAAAAGTGCTCAAACAGTCCGGTGTATACTGCGATACGTTCACATCTGTGCTGACCGGTTGCGACTCTATCTACAAACTGACACTTACTGTACATCCCACATATGACATCACAGTCTCTCACGAGATGTGCGAGGGAGAGACCTTCCTCTTCAATGGCCGGACCTATAGTGAGGGCGGTTTGTACACGGATACACTGCATACCATCCATGGAGTGGATTCGATTGTCCGGCTCAATCTGATTGTTTACCGCCAGATTGTCAGCGAGACTATTGTGCATATCTCGGATAAGGAATCCTATACATGGCGAGGATTGACATTGAAAAATACCGGTGTCTATGATGACTCGACTACGTCTGTCATCACGGGCTGCGATTCAATCAACCGGCTCCGTCTGTACGTCCATCCGACCTATCGTTTCGAGGATAATCAGGAGATTTGTCAAGGCAGATATTATAATTTCCGGGGAAAACAGCTTGACACTACCGGAGTTTACTACGATAGTCTGAAGACCGACATCTGGAACTATGATTCTGTCTATGTGCTTACTCTGACGGTCAATCCGACCTATCGCCACGACACGATAGCAGAGATATGCGCCGGTGGTTATTACACCTTCAATGGCACGCCTATTTACGATGGAGGTACGTATTTCGATACCATCCAGACACAGCAAGGGTGTGATTCTATCTTCAAGCTGACGCTCATAAAACATCCGTCTAACTATATTGAAGAATCACGGGTGATTTGCAGCGGAGATACATATGAGTGGCATGGTAAATCGCTCACGAAATCCGGTGTTTATTATGACTCCCTGCGTTCTGTCATTACGGGTTGCGACAGTATCTATAAGCTTACGCTGAATGTACATAACGAGTTCTACCGTGAGATAGTGGATTCTATCTGCCAGGGTGAATATTATAATTTCCATGGTCTGCAACTCAATGCTCCGGGTGTATACTGGGATTCCGCCCAGTCGCTTGTAACCGGATGTGACAGTGTGTACAAACTGCTTCTCTATACGCGTCCGTCTTATCGGATAACTGTCGTAGATACTATCTGCGAGGGTGAGTCCTATATGTTTGACGGTCACGCGTACAAGAGCGCAGGTACCTATATAGATACTATACCTACGATGCTGGGATGCGATTCTATCCGCCGGCTTATCCTGACGGTCAATCCGGTTACCGTGCATGAGAAAACCGTTCATCTGTGTCAGGGCGAGAGTTGTCTGTCGCCTACGGGACAAGTTCTCTCATCTCCGGGATTGTACATTGACACGCTGCAAGCAACAACGGGTTGTGATTCTATTTTCCGCACAAGAGTTTACGTTCACGCTCCGTTCTACGACACTATTTCGGCTACCATCTGCCAAGGCCAGTATTATGATTTCTTGGGCCGCAGGGTAAGCGAACAACGCACCTATAAGGACTCGACTGTCACCCAATGGGGTTGTGACTCTATCCATGTGTTGTACCTGACTGTCAATCCGACCTATTCATCCGATACCACAGTACAACTGTGCCAGGGCGATTATGTGATGTTCAACGGCAACCCGATAACTACGGGCGGTGTCTATAGTGCCACAGTGCAGACTGTCAACGGATGTGATAGTGTCCTGCGAATGAAAGTTATCTCGCATCCGACCAGTTATATCGAGCAGACCCACACGATGTGCGAGAGCGAGGTATATGAATGGCACGGACGCAGGCTGGTGCAGGCGGGCGTCTATTACGACTCGCTCCAGTCACGTTTCGGATGTGACTCCGTATTCCGCCTCACACTCAATACTACGCATGAGTTCTACCAGGAAATCAATGCCTCGATTTGCTCCAACGAGTATTATAATTTCAACGGTCGCCAGCTCAAACTGCCCGGCGTCTATTGGGATTCTGCGCGCTCGGTTGTGAGCGGATGCGACTCGGTTTACCGCCTCGACCTGACTGTCAAACCGGCATACGACAGCACTATATACCATACGATGTGCGAGGGTGATTATGTGATGTTCAACGGCAACAGTTACACCGTCGGAGGCCATTATGTGGACACCCTCTCCGCTATTGGTTCCGGATGCGACAGCGTGGTGCGCATGGTCCTGAATGTCAAGCCGACTCTGCGCCGTTCGCTGGAGAAACATATCTGCCGTGGTGACAGTTATGTCTTCAATGGACGTACCCTTTCGACCCCCGGTTCCTATGTGGATACCCTTGTCTCTTCTATCGGTTGCGACTCTATTGTCACGCTGAGGCTTTATGTTCACTCGGATTTCTACCAGCACCGTTACGTGACCCTCTGTCAGGGCGAATACTACGAGTTCCACGAACGCCTGATTTATGAGGCGGGCACCTATACCGACTCGCTGATTTCTCATTGGGGCTGCGATTCCGTATATGCGGTAACTGTCACGGTCAATCCCGCTTATGCCGCCGATACTACAGTCTCGCTATGCGACGGGGATTATTTCACCTTCAATGGTCATACCTATACCAACGGCGGTTTCTATATTGATACTGCGCTCACTCGTGCCGGTTGTGACTCTGTACTGCGAATAACCATCGTACACCATCCGGTCAGCATCGTAGAGGAGAACGCTGTCATCTGTGAGGGTGAAACCTATTCTTGGTACGGACGGACGCTTTCGCGCAATGCTATCTATTACGATACACTCCGCACGGTTTCCGGTCAATGCGACTCGATTATCCATCGTCTCACGCTGACTGTACATCCGACGTTCTATCAGGAAGAGGTGGCCACTATCTGTTCCAACGAGAACTACATCTTCCGCGGCAAGTCTTACCAAACCACAGGTGATTATTACGATTCGCTGCAGACTGCCTTTGGCTGCGACTCTGTCTATTGTCTCAAACTGACGGTCAATCCGGCTTCGTTTACCGCGATTACCGATACGTTGTGTCAGGGAGAGGTGCGCTGGTTCGGCGGCCGTCAACTCACAACATCGGGTATTTACTATGATACCATCCGTACGGCACTCGCTTGCGACTCAGTCGTACAATTGGCGCTTACTGTCCATCCTGTTTACCATGTGTTCAACGAGGTGGATATATGCCACGGCGACAGTGTGCTCTTCGGTACGCGCTATCTGTATAACGCGGGTATCTATACCGACAGCCTGACGACTATCCATGGCTGTGACTCTATTGTACGTATGCAAGTACACGTGCATTCCAATTTGCACCAGGAATGGACAGAGACAATCTGTCAGGGCGACTACTATAATTTCCATGGTCGTCTCTTGTCGGAAGAGGGAGTCTATTCCAATATAATGACATCGGAGCACGGCTGCGACAGCTCGTATGTGCTCAACCTCAAGATAGCGCCTACCTACAAGCATGACGTCTATGCAAAGATGTGCGCCAACGAATATTACATGTTCAACGGTAGGCCGATAACTGCCGGCGGTGTATATACAGACACCTTCCGAACGGTCTTCGGCTGCGACTCCATCGTGACGCTCCACCTCAGCCAGTATCCTATAGAAATCACTCCGCGCACGGCTACCATATGCCGCGGTGACACACTCTATTGGATGCATAATGGCCAAACGGTGCCGCTCACCAAGCCGGGTATATACGACGATACGCTGCGTTCCGTGATAGGCAACTGCGATTCTATCATACGTCTGACGCTCCACGTTCGCGATACCTATTTCTTCCCGTCCGAGGTGACTGTTTGCTCGGATGAACCCTACTTGTGGCGCAACCGTCTCTACACGGAAACGGGTGTTTATTACGATTCGCTACAGACCCTCTATGGCTGCGACTCCGTCTATTGCCTCAACCTGACGGTGAAACAAGCTTATTTCCATAGATGGAACGTGGAACTCTGCAACGGAGAACGCTATGACTTTAATGGCCGCTTCCTGACGCAGACCGGCACATATAGCGACACGCTCCGGGCGGTTAACGGGTGCGACTCAATTCTGCAGGTGACTGTAATTGCGCATATGTCCTACCATTTCTACGAAGAGAAAACCATTTGTGAATCCGACACCTACTATTTCAACGGGCGTCCGGTCAATACTTCCGGTTTCCATCGGGATTCCTTCACTACGGTGTATGGTTGTGACTCCATCTATACCCTCTTGCTGACTGTCAAACATGACTATTTCGAGGAGACGAATGCGGTTATCTGTTCCGACGAACGCTATGTATGGCAGGGTCAGACTTATACCCGCACAGGTACCTATTATGACGCCTATACCACTTCCTCAGGTTGCGACTCTGTCTACAAACTCAATCTGACTGTCAATCCGTCTTATTTCTTTACCGAGCAGGCGTATATATGTGACATGGAGAAGTATTACTACAACGGCAAATACCTCACCCAATCCGGTCTGTATTACGATTCGCTTCTCACCCGTGCTGGCTGCGACTCCGTCTACAGACTGAACTTGACCGTAACGCCCACGCGGCGCGATACCTCTATTGTCAACCTGTGTCTCGGCGATGCATACGACTATTACGGCACGCCGCTCACACGCTCCGGCCTATACCGCGATACCATCAACGACCCTGTTACCCGCCGGTGTGTCATTACTATGCTTGACTTGGCATTCACGGCACCGACTGTCATCTCCAATGTGATTGTGGACGAGGCGTGTGCGGACGACCAGAATTTTGCACTCAAGGCGTATTTCTCCGGAGGGAAGCCGGAGACCTATTCCATACTCTTCAACCAGCAGGCGCACAACGCAGGATTTGTTGATTTGTTGGATCAACCGTACGAGGATTATATCTCCGCTCCGATGCCTACGTTTGCGGATAGCTACGTGCGGCCTGATTACTATGCGGCGACGCTTATTCTCGATAACCAGGTGTGCGCAAACAATACCGACAATACCTATGATTTCCAATTGTTGGTACGCTATCCGTCGTGGATTATCGAACAGAACTGGAATGACGTAGTGGCGCTTCTCAACGACCGTTACAACGGAGGATACCTCTTCTCCAAATACGACTGGTATATCAACGGTAACCAGGTGGACGAGCACGGACCGTATATCTATATGCCGCAAACCCTTGCTATCGGTGATGAGGTTGTGGTCGCTCCTACGCGGCGCGGAGAGGAGTACGCAGTGCCGAGTTGCCCGATTATCATCTATGACAAGACGCCCGAACTCGTTTCCGACTTCCCTGTCTTTGTCCAGCCTTCGCAAGTACACGGCCAGTTCAAACTCAACGCTTCTACTGCCGGCACTTATACACTCATTTCCCTGTCGGGTATCATAATGGCAGAGGGAACCTATAACTACGGAGACCAACTCACGGTTGACACGCCTGCACCGGCAGGATGCTATGTGCTCCGTCTTGCTACGCCTACCTACGGAACACGCACTGTCAAAATCATTCTCCGCTGACGAATTATTGTTCCGTTTACGAGCCAAAATCGGGGGATAATTACCCCAACGGAAATGTCTTAATATAGACTTATATAGACAAAATCATAAAAAAACGAAATTTATTTGCGTATATTAAAAAAAAACACTACCTTTGCAGCCAGCAAAATCTATTACTAATTATAAAATCTCTTATCGTATGAAAAAACTTCTTACTCTCATGTGTGCACTAATCGGCTCGCTCAGCCTGTTATGCGCAACCTCTCTCCAAAATCCTCCTGTTCTGTTGCTTGAGGATGACGAAGAGGAAGTGGCAACGCCGAAGCAGCCCCAAACAACTTCTGCACCGGCTTCTACGCACACAACTACTACCACGCTGTTGGAGGATGAGGAAAATATTGTCTTATCCTCTCCCGCAACAACAACTACTACCACATCGACAAAACCGACTTCTCCGGTAATGGAGGACGATGAAGAACTCATACTTCCTGCCGCTGCGACAGGTGCTGCTACTGGCGCTGCCGCTGCAAGCGCTGCAGAGAAAGCCGCTGCAGAAAAGGCGGCTCGGGAAAAAGCTGCTGCAGAAAAGGCAGCACGCGAGAAAGCCGAGCAGGAACGCTTGGCAGCAGAGAAAGCGGCTAAAGAAAAGGCCGAACAAGAGCGCCTGGCCGCAGAGAAAGCCGCTAAGGAGAAAGCCGAGCAGGAACGCTTAG
>DGHR01000007.1:99886-100019 GCA_002392745.1 Bacteroidales bacterium UBA3843
TAAAGAGAAAGCCGAGCAAGAGCGTTTAGCTGCAGAGAAAGCCGCTGCAGAGAAAGCCGCTGCAGAGAAAGCCGAGCAGGAACGCTTAGTTGCAGAGAAAGCCGCTAAAGAGAAAGCCGAGCAGGAACGCTTA
>DGHR01000007.1:100095-172511 GCA_002392745.1 Bacteroidales bacterium UBA3843
TAAAGAGAAAGCCGAGCAAGAGCGTCTGGCTGCAGAAAAGGCCGCTGCAGAAAAAGCCGAGCAAGAACGCCTCGCTGCAGAGAAAGCCGCTAAGGAGAAAGCCGAGCAAGAGCGTTTGGCTGCAGAGAAAGCCGAACAAGAACGCCTGGCCGCAGAGAAAGCAGCAGCAGAAAAGGCAGAGCAAGAACGCCTGGCCGCAGAGACCGCAGTCACTGCTACAGCAACTACGGCTGCAACAGCTGCTATCGTTACTGCCGCTACAGAAGCAGAGCATACTTCTGCCCGCAAAGCGGCTGCAATCCAGTCGGATGCTAATCAGGCTATCGCCGATGCAGAAGCACGTGCTGCGGCTGCGGAAGCTGCTGCCGCTGATGCCGCCAAGGCTGCGCAAGAAGCCGCTAAAGCTGCGCAAGAGGCCGCTGCTGCTCTCAAATCCAACCAGGCTGCGCAGACCGTCAACGGGCAACCTACTGTCATCGTTGTTCCTACAGGAACACAAGCTACACCGGTCGCTTATCCATACGGATATGCTTATCCCGTTCAGCAGCCTGTAGCACCTGTATCGCAGTCTTCGGCGGCACGCTCCGTTGAGCAGGCACAGCAACCGGCACCAAAGCAACAGGCTCCGGCAGCTGCCGCAACTCAAGAAGTTGAGCCGGAGAAACTGACTCTCTTGCAACGCTATTATAAAAAATCAGGAAAGAACTTCCTCTCTATCATTTCTGTGGGTTATTCCACTTTCTTCCTGATGCCGAAGAATGCTGCCGGACTGCCAACTGCTGAGTTTGCAGGAAAAAGACACATCCTCAATTTCGAGATTTTCGAGTGGCGTGCAAGCATATTCGGTATGCAGATGTTCAACTTCGAAATGGGATTGAACTCAACCACTACCACCCAAAGCGGAATAGACCTTACTACCATCATGGGAGGTGGCCCCTTGGGAGCTGACGGTTATGGACACGGTCTGATTGAAGCCACAGGCAAAACAATGTGGTTTGCCTACAAACCGTCCATCAAGTTCTATATCCCGTGTACCTCCTGGCTCGCACTGGAATTGTACGGAGGTGTGGAGTACGAACTCAGCTCGCTTTGGAGCAAGATTTCTACATCCTATTATGCTGACGCAAATATCCCGGCACAGAACTATTTCTTCGGTGCATATGGAGGACTCGGATTCCAGTTCTCGGCTGTTCCGGCTATCCCTTTGGAAATCAAGGCGGAGTACCGTCACCCCATTCAGGGTAACCTGGATATCATTCCGCAGGGATTCTATCTCACGGCGCAACTCCA
This sequence comes from Bacteroidales bacterium UBA3843, assembly GCA_002392745.1. Taxonomy (GTDB): domain Bacteria; phylum Bacteroidota; class Bacteroidia; order Bacteroidales; family Paludibacteraceae; genus Colicola. The sequence goes on from DGHR01000007.1 coordinate 101,386, forward strand.
CCTGGGAGCTCCCATCTACAAGGACAAAAAATAATACCCGTTTAATAACCATAAAAACATATGTTTAGTATGAAGAAGCATCTTTTTATCGCTACAGCCGTTGCTGCTGTGGCTGTACTCCTCTCAGCATGTGGAGGAAGTTCAAAAATGACGATTAGTACCTCATCTTCAGTAGATTTGGCACGTTCTATTCGCTATGTACCTTCATTGGCGAATATCACCGTACAGCCCAATCATGTTACCGCTACGATGACAGCTACCGAGCTGGAGTCGCTCAACGACGTGCAGAAACGTCAGGCTGTGGCGGCTAAAGCCTTGGCTACGGTAAACGCAGACATATTAGTCGCTCCGCAATATTCAATCAAGAAGGGCGACGACGGCAAGATGATTTCCTGCACCGTAGTGGGCTATCCCGCTGCTTTCACCTCGTTCCGTCCCATCAATGAGTCCGACGGCCTGTTCGCTGTAACCGGCGAGATTTCGCAGAAACGTCCTATTGAGCGCTCAGTATCGAATACACTTACTGTAGCGGAGGTGGAGTATGGAGCAAAGGAAAGCATCACGCTTACACCTGCTGACCTGGCTGGCAAAAACGAGAAAACAGCGCTGGCTCTTGCCAAGGAGAAACTGCTGCGTCAGGAGAAAGCGGATTTCCTCTATCACCCGCAATATACTACCACTATTGTAAACGGCGCAGTGAGCACGTTCACTCTCACCGCTTTCCCTGCCAGATACGTGAACTATCGCACGGCAACCAAGGCTGAAATCGACAAACTCGGTATGACTAAAGAACCGACTGTTGTGTACAACAATATTACGGCTGATGTCAAGGCTGTCTGCCCGCGCGTACAAAAACGTGTGAAAGCGCAGACCGCTACAGTGAAAGAGGCGGAACTCAAAGAGCAGGCACGCGCTGCCGTACTGGCCGCATACAACGCCGATTTCCTCCTCAACGAGAAAATATATGTTGACTATCAGGACAATGTCCTCACGCAAGTGGTTGTCTGCGGTACACCGGCTGTGTATGCTAATTTCCGTCCGTACCAACAGGGTGATATCATCGATGTCAAGATTATGCCGCTTGAGGGAGATACTTCTGCCGAAGAGGAGAAACCTAAAGGATTCTTTGAATCTTTCAAGAGCCTCTTCAAGAAGAAATAACCATCCGTACTAAAACAACAGAGCCGTCCTCTCGGGCGGCTCTGTTGTTTTTCTGTTATTCTGCTATCGCTTTGCGTATCAACGGGACGATTTCTGTATTGTCGTGCCATCCGCTGAATCGCTCTGCGCCTACGCCTATTGCGAATACAGGAACGGCGTGCGCGGTATGCGCACGGCTCGTCCAGCCTATCTTCGCTTTTTTGTTGAGCAGTTGGATACCTGCATCTCCCAAACGGTTAATCGTTTTGTACATCGTCTTGGTGTCTTTGCTCTTGTGGGCGAGAACTGCCCGGTACAATTCTTTCAGTTCCGTTTCCTCTTCATCGCTCACTTCCACTTGCTCCCACAACCCCAGTTGCTCGCGGTATAGCGCTTTCACGTCTTTCCATGCCGGCTTTTGCTGCTCTTTGAACAACTGGCTGAATCTGTCACTGAGAACCCATGCCGAGCATTTCTGGTACTGCAGCAGGTCCAGCTGGAGAGTGTAATCGCTGTTGCCCAGGGCCATGCCTCCTGTCTCATGGTCGGCGGTCACCACAATCAGGGTCTCTTCCGGATGGCTTTGGTAGAAATCCCATGCGTACTGCATTGCTTCGTCCATGTTCCATACCTCTTCAATCGCTGTACGCCCGTCATCGGCGTGACATGCGTAGTCTATCATTCCGCCTTCCACCATCATGAAGAAACGGTCATACCGCTTCTCCAAAAACGGGATGGCAGTCTCCACTATCTGTGCCAGCGTCATGTCTCCCTTCTGTTGGTCTATGGTGTAATTGATGTTATCGCTGTGCTTGGCGCCCTGGTCGTCTGTAGGCTGTACCATGATTAGTTTTTCGGCGCTATGCATGATTTGTTGCGCTTCGGAGTAGCCATGCGCAATAGTGTAACCGTGCTTCTCGGCCTTTCGATAGAGGTTCTCCGGCTTGTCGTCATGCTTGCCCTCTGGGTGGTGAAATCCGGCTCCGCCGAAAAAGTCAAAACCGCTGCGGCACAGCTGTTTCCCTATCTTGTAGTATTCATTGCGCTTGGCGGCGTGACCATAGAACGCACCGGGAGTGGCGTGGTCAATGGCAACGGTGGTCATGATGCCTATGCCCCATCCCTTCTCCTTCAGTTCTTCCGCTATCGTACGCAGCGTGTCGCCGTTCTCGTCCAAACCGAGGGTGCCGTTCTTGGTCTTCTTCCCTGTGGCCAGACAGGTCCCTGCGGCTGCGGAATCGGTGATACCGTTGCTTGCAGAGAAGGTCGCTACCTGACCGGAGTAGGGCATCCGGCTCATCAGTGTACGGACGCGGCCGAGAGGCTCTCCTTGCAATGCCGAACGGTACATCTCGGCTCCCAGTACTTGGTTTGTACCCATACCGTCGCCGATGAAGTAAAATACATACTTGGCTTGCGCTGGTAAAATCATCGCTACTGCCAGTAGCGCTACTAATATTAGTTGTCGTTTCATATCTCTCCTTTTTTCCGCTTGGCGGAGGCGTTGTGTCTTTTCCTTTTCCGTGCTTCGCGCCGTTTGGCGGCTTTCTTGGCTTCACGCTCTTCGGCAGTCAGATGGGGCGGAGGTTCTATGCCTTGCTCGCGCAGACGCTGGTCCTGTATCTCCTGCTGGTGCTCAATCTGTTTCTCTTTCTCCGCTCGACGCAGTTCGTTCACCTCTGACTCGGCAAGTGGTTCATGCGCTATCAGGTCTTCGTATATCAACAGCGTCGCCCAAGCATCCGTCGAGGCGTAACGCGCTTGTTCTGGGGTCAAATGACTGTTTTCCCAGTTGGTCAGTTGCTGGGCTTTGGATATTTTTTTGCCGAAACATATGGCGAACACTTTTTGCAGTCCCAAATCCAATATGCCGTATTGCCCTACCATTTTCTGCACGTCCACACAATTGGCCGGCACAAAATTCCTGCGCTTCCGGAGACCGTTGATGTCGTCCTTGAAGGCAAGTCCCACCTTGCATATCTTCGGGTCGGAAAATATATCCGCCAGTGCCTGAGGCATCCCGATGTGTGTCAGACGGAACAGATAGCACCGCTCGCGGCTGGATATCTGTACCAGAGCGGTGGGGTAGTGGGTGCCTCGCTGGAAGCTCGGCCGCGCTTCCGTGTCCACGCCCACAACGCGTTGGGTGCGCAGATAAGAGACGGCTTCATCCACCATCTCCGGCTTGTCCACAACCACCACTTCGCCTTCAAAAGCGACAACCGGCATCCATTGCAGCAGTTCGCTGTTGATGTGGTGTATATAGGTGTTCTCTTTCTTCACTGTACTGACGGGTATTGGTCTTCCTCCTTTGCTTCTGTGCTGGATGCATGCAGCGCACGCATGACGGCCAGCAGCTTCTGTCCCCAGTGCTCGTCAAAGGCCTGTCTGCATACCAGCACGGCGTCGTTCATAATGGCCTCCTCGCCGGTCTGGAAGGCGGCTGCCATGTCTTTCAATTCCTGGTAGATGTCCGCCAGCCCTTCGGATATATAGGCCGTCTGGACCTCGTCGGTATAGACGCCTTGGTCCACAAACACATCCAAGTAGGCATCGTCCTGGCCGAATACATTGCGCAGACCAATCAGGATGTAGTTGTAATCCTCTTCTGTCACAAAACGTTGGGGAGACTCCTCCAGCATACTCTCGCCTTCGCCGATTAGCCGTGCGCGCAGGTAGAGCACGGGCAGCAGGCGCAGCAATTGTTCCCGCAACTCGATGCGTTCATGCTCCTCGGCGTGCTCTATGAGCAGACACGTCTGAGCCGCGGCGGTCACAAACGATATTGTACTCTCTTCGTATACAAATGATTTCATGTCTATAACGCTGTAAAAAACGTGCAAAGGTAAGAAAAAAAAATGACACTCGCAAAAATTTCCTAAAAATAATCAGAATGACTTGTGAGTTTAGATTTTTTTTACTAACTTTGCAGCCAAATTGACAGTAACGATTCAATTAACATCTATTAATCATCATAAATCGCATTTTCATTATGAAAAAATTATTCCTTATTGCCTTCGCAGCTATTGGGATGACTGCTATGGCGCAACATGTTACTCCTCTCAACATTCAGATTGTGGACCTCAAACTGGACTCGCTGCGCGCGTTGTATATCCAGGAGCCTACTATGTATCGTGCTTCGTTGGACGTGGTGGGAGAACAACTCGCTCAGAACGCCGAGCAAATCAAGCAGGCGAAAGCGGAACTTAAAGCCGAGCAGACACTGGCTAAGGAAATGGACAAGTCTATCAAGAACGCCAATAAGATGGCTGAAGGATTGAAAAAACTCTATGCCAAAGAAGAGGGAGAATTGAAATCCATGCAGAAAAACGTCGAGCAGCAGCAAAAGACCATCAACAAGCTGAAGGAACTCAACCGAGAGTCGAAAGATGTCTTCATGGGGCTCATGGAGCAGGAGCAGAAGGAGTTGGGCTATTCCTTGCGTGAGGCGGCTGACCGCCAGCGTGCTATCGCGGATTTGCAAACCTCGCTCCAGAATGCGCAGACCAACCTCCAGTCTTACGTACAAGAGGTAGAGCAGAAAGCTACCGGACTCGCCCAAATCGAGGCGGAGTATAAAGCACGTCTTGCCGCGCTTAAAAACGAGCAGAAAGCCGCAAAATCTATGCAATAAACCGCAGCTCTGCTGCATTACAACGCGCCATACGGCGCAATACACATGAACGTTATCAATCTATCCGAGCACAATAGCGTGCTCAACCAGTTCCTGCGTGAGATACGCGATGTGAATATCCAAAAGGATCCTCTCCGTTTCCGCCGCAATATAGAGCGCATCGGTGAGTTCATGGCAATGGAGGTGAGCAAAAAACTGGATTATCAACCGGTGGAGGTGCAAACTCCGTTAGCGACAGCTACAGTGAATACCATCAGCGATCAACTCGTCTTGGCTACCATCCTGCGTGCTGGAATGCCGTTGCATCAGGGATTTCTAAATGTCTTCGACCGTGCCGATAATGCATTCCTTAGCGCTTATCGCCGTGTTAACGGGAAAGGCGAACTGGAAATAGTGGCGGAGTACATGGCCGCTCCGGCTATTGACGGAAAAACTCTGATTGTCGCAGATCCGATGCTGGCTACCGGTATGTCGATGGAGGTAGGGTATCTCGCTTTGCTCCGGCATGGCACACCGAAACATGCCCATCTGTGTTGTGCTATCGCTACGCCACAGGCTATTGAGAGTGTGCGCAAGACGCTTAATGATAGTCCCGATGTAACGCTCTGGTGCGCTGCTATAGACCCGATTCTGAACGAGAAGAAATATATCGTTCCCGGTTTGGGCGATGCCGGCGACCTCTGTTACGGAACCAAAATACATCTCTCCGATCGTTAATCCAAAATCATATATTGTGTATTTACCTGCCGCCATTGTGGCGGCAGGTATTGCCTTTGTTAGTCTTTGGGAAAATCCGCAGTCGTCATTTGCTTTGCAGATGAACGATAAACTTATTCATGCGTTGATGTATGCGGTCTTGACTTTGACACTTCTTTTGCCGCAAATCCGAAAACCCCGCCTCGGGTGGAGCGTCTATTTGATAGCCGGCTTGACGGCTTTTCTATATGGCTGCGTGATGGAGGTTCTTCAGACAGCTTGTACTGCAACACGCACAGCCGAATGGGCGGATGTGCTGGCGGACGGAATAGGGGTGATAGTAGCGCTTATTATCGTGGAGAACATTAGAAATAGAAAGTCGCATGAATAATAAATATATATACGAGATTGCACTCAGTTTGCTCTACCGGAATCGTTTGCGGACAGCATTACAAGTAATGCGTGAGTATGGCTCTGCGGAAGAGGCATGGCGTCATTTGGAAGCTCCGGATAAAAATGAAACTCTCCGCAAGGCGGAACGTGAGGCGGGATGGATAGAGGAACATGGTATCCGTGTCTGGAGCATAACGGACGAGGACTACCCTTATCGCCTCTCCCAATGCCCCGATAGGCCTTTGCTTCTGTATAGCAAGGGGAATGTCAACTTGTCTGCCGGTCATTTTGTCAGTATTGTCGGTACGCGCCGCCCTACCGAGCGCGGACGTGAACTGACCGAGGCACTGGTCCGCGACCTGGCGCAGCAACTGGATGAAGTGACCATTGTCAGCGGCGGCGCATATGGCATAGATATTACGGCGCACCGGGCAGCCTTGAAACAGGGAATCCCTACGGTTATTGTGCCTGCTCACGGGTTGGACCGTATTTATCCGACTGCCCATCGGCCGGAGGCGATTGCTGCTCTGGAGAAGGGCGGACTGCTGACAGAGTTCGTTTCCGGCACGGAACCCGTTGCTGCCAATTTTGTGCAGCGCAACCGTATTGTGGCCGGCTTGGCGGATGCGGTAGTCGTGGTCGAATCCAAAGAGAAAGGCGGCAGTCTTATCACAGCGCGTATGGCTGTGGATTATGACCGCGAATTGTTCGCTTTTCCCGGTCGGCCGCAGGACGAAAATGCACGTGGCTGCAACCAGCTTATCCGTACCAATGCTGCATGTCTTATCTCTGACGCTTCCCAACTCATCGAGACGATGGGATGGACCACTCGCAACACACCGCCCACTCCGCGGCAGACGCAAATCATCGGCTTGATGGATGATTTGTCAGCCCCGCAACAAACACTTCTGCAACTGCTACAGGAAGCAGAGGAGGGAATGCATATCAATCTATTGGTCATGGAGACCGAACGTCCCTATGGCGACGTTGCTTCCGATTTGGTTATGCTGGAGATTCAGGGTCTCGTCAAGGCTATGCCGGGCGGTATATACCGCTTCGTGAGATAAAAATGGAAGTGGATTTTTGCATATTGAAACAGATAAGTCCATTGATAGGTGTTCGCCTGTTGATGACGCTTGTCCTATCGGCTTGTTCGTCGGGGAAACTGGATGCGGCAAGAAATACCATCGTTGTAGCAGATGAAATACGAGTCGACGGGCAAATGTATTCGGATAGCCTGGCTTTGGCAGAAGCCTGTATGGAGTTGGCACGCGAGTTAGTATAGCCTCTCATATTACGGGCAAAAACGTCCTTTGGGGCGTTTTTGTTTGTTTTCTATGAAAAATTATTTGCGTATCTCAAAAAAATGTTGTACCTTTGCACTCGCAAATTATTTAATACGTTAGTATATGAAAGGTTTTCTTAAGTATTTGGGAGTTATTCTCCTTTTGCTCGGAGTTGTATGTCTTGTAGTGTATAAATACGCACTGCCCGAAAACGCACTCCTCGTCTCCGGACTTGCACTCGAGGTTATCGGTATTCTGGCATACATCCTTATCAATAAAAAACTCAACTGATAAATGGCAGCCGACCCCGAAGAAAACGAGTTGGAACAATCTGCCGAAGCGCACTCCTCCTACAAACCGCAGGGGGCGTTTAATGATGCGATCAAGTATCACCTGACCGGCATGTACCAGGACTGGTTCTTGGACTATGCTTCGTATGTGATACTCGAGCGTGCCGTGCCGGCTATCGAGGATGGACTCAAACCCGTCCAGCGCCGCATACTGCATGCCATGAAATGCGTCGATGACGGCAAGATGAACAAGGTGGCCAACATCGTCGGGCAGACGATGCAGTACCACCCGCACGGCGATGCTTCTATCGGGGATGCACTGGTCCAGTTGGGTCAGAAGGACTTGCTCATTGATTGCCAGGGTAACTGGGGAAATATCCTCACCGGAGACGGAGCTGCAGCCCCTCGTTATATTGAGGCTCGGCTTAGCAAGTTCGCACTCGACACCGTCTTCAATCCCAAGACCACCCATTGGATGCTCAGCTACGACGGCCGTAAGAAGGAACCTATCCATCTGCCCGTCAAGTTCCCGCTACTCCTCGCACAGGGAGTCGAGGGTATCGCCGTCGGACTCAATTCCAAAATACTGCCGCATAACTTCAACGAGTTGTGCGACGCTTCGCTTGCATATCTGCGCAATCAAGACTTCCAACTCTTCCCGGATTTTCCTACCGGAGGCGTTATCGATGTCACCAGGTACAATGACGGTGAGCGGGGAGGCGCAGTCAAGATACGCGCACGCATCCAAAAAGCGGATGACAACAAAACGCTGGTCATCACCGAGATACCTTTTGGAACTACTACTTCGAAAATCATCGAGACAATCCTCAAAGCCAATCAGAAAGGCAAGATCAAGATTAAGAAAATCGATGATTTTACAGCCGATACGGCGCGTATCGTCGTACAACTCGCACCCGGCTCGTCGTCCGACAAGGCCATCGATGCACTCTATGCCTTCACCGACTGCGAGGTCAATATCAGTCCCAACTGCTGCGTTGTAGAGAACAAGAAACCGATTTTCACTTCCGTCAGCAATCTGCTGAAACTCTCTACCGACAACACCAAATCTCTTCTCAAATGGGAGCTTGAAATAGAAAAAGGCGAATTGGAGGAGAAGTATTTCTACACCTCGCTCGAGAAAATCTTCATCGAGAACCGTATCTATAAGCAAGAGGGATACGAGACTGCTCCCAATAAGGAGAAGTTGATTCAGTTCGTTGACGGGGCTCTTGCTCCTTTCAAACCCCAACTCATTCGCGAGGTCCGCACCGAGGATATTGAGCGGCTGTTTGATATCCGCATGATTCGCATTACCAAGTTCGACTCCAAAAAGGCGGACGAGCTGATGAAGGATCTCGAAAAGAAAATCAAGGCCTGCGTCAAGAACCTCAACCACCTGACCGAATACACCATCGACTGGTTCGAAATGCTCAAACAGAAATATGGCGCGCTCTACCCGCGTCGGACCGAGGTGCGTAATTTCGGGGCGATTAACGTCAAAGCCGTCGTGGAGAACAACGAGAAACTCTATATCAATCGCGAGGAAGGATTCATCGGTACCGGACTCAAAAAGGACGAATTCCTCTTCAATTGCTCCGATATCGACGACATCATCGTCTTCCACAAGGACGGTAAATACAAGGTCATGAAGGTGGCTGACAAACTCTTTGTCGGTACCGATATACTACATATCGCCGTCTTCCAGCGCGGCGACGACCGGACGGTTTACAATGTGGTCTATCGTGACGGCAAGAAGGGGGCGTATTACATGAAGCGATTCAATATTACCGGTGTGGCACGCGACAAGGAATATGACCTCACGCAGGGTAAACCCGGCTCTAAAATCGCCTATTTCACAGTCAACCCCAACGGTGAGGCAGAGATAATTAGAGTGGCTCTCAAACCCGCTTTGCACCTCAAGAAACTCGAGGTCTGCAAAGACCTCTCCGAACTCGCCGTCAAGTCGCGTACTGTCAGAGGAAATCTCCTTACCAAATACGAGGTCAAATCTATCACGCTCAAACAGAAAGGACACTCCACACTCGGCGGACGAAAAGTCTGGTTCGACCCTGACGTACTACGGGTCAACTACGACGAGCACGGTATCTATCTTGGGGAGTTCCTTGATACGGACCGTATTCTGGTACTTACTACGGACGGTACGTATTATACCACCTCCTTTGACCTTACGGCACATTTCGACGATAATATCTTGCGCATCGAAAAACTCGATCCGGAGAAGGTATGGTCGCTCATCCAATGGAACGGTGAACTGAAATACTACTACGGCAAGCGATTCCGGCTGGACGACGCCCAGGCCAAAGTACAGTCCTTCCTGGGAGAGGATAAAGACTCGCGCATCGCTGCGCTCTCGGATCGTCAGGAGGCGCTCTTCCGCATCACCTTCGCCGATGCCAACAAGGAACCGATGGATATTCTCATGGAGGAGTTTATCGACGAGAAATCCGCCAGAGCCAAAGGCAAGCGCATCACAACCCTCGAAGTGGTGTCTGTAGAAGACATCACGCCTGCACCTGTTGAGCCTGACGAACCGGATGAAGCTGACGAACCGGACGATAGCGAAACTCCGGAAGAACAGGATACACAGGAAACACAGGAAACACAGGAGGCTTCCTCCTCGCCAGACCAGACGGTTAATGACCAGACGGAAAATGCTCAAACGGTTGATGTCTTGGGGGTGCCGATGACCATTGAGAAACCTACCGACACACAATTGGATTTGTTCTGATGGCTAACTCTCAACCCAACACCAATCTTCCTCCCTCCCTTGACGGGGGGAAGGGCTCTGCTCAATCGGACTGCCGGTGGCCGTTTGTAGAACTCCCCGGAGAGAGGTTAATTATATTAGGTTCTCAAAGTCCGCGCCGGCGCGAATTGTTGGCGGCATTGCACATCCCTTTCACGGCGGTCTCCATCGAGGCGGACGAGTCTTTTCCTGACGACCTGAAAGAGGCGGATATACCTATCTATATATCGCGTGCGAAGGCGCGCGCGTATGAGGAACGCTTGCGCGATAAGCAACTCCTCATTACATCGGACACTATTGTCTGGTGCGACAAGCATATGCTCGGCAAACCGCACGACGAAGACGAGGCACGCCGCATGCTCCGTCTCCTCAGCGGAAAGACACACAGGGTCTACACTGCGGTCACTTTTGCGGAGAGAATGCCGGACAGTCAAGCCCTCGCGCTCGAAACGGTGGTGGACAGCACCGATGTCACCTTCCGCGAACTGACGGAGACCGAGATCGAGTATTATATCTCCACCTGCCGTCCCTTCGACAAGGCCGGTGCATATGGTATTCAGGAATGGATTGGCTATGTGGCCTGCACAGGCATTAACGGCTCTTATTTCAACGTCATGGGCTTTCCCGTGCATATGGTCTATGACCAACTAAAAAAGCGAGGTTTCTTCTGACCCTCGCTTTTTTCTTTCTCTATCTTCTCTTCCGCTCTCGCTTGCTTACAACCCTCTTGCGATAACAATGCTGTAGAGCATGCCTATGAACATGGTGAATTTCACTACCTGCTGGCATGTCTTGTAGTCGCTTGGAATCTTCGCAGCCCATAGCAGCCACAGTGTGCAAAGCATCGGTGTGACGATGCCAAGCGCGATATACCGTGTACTCAGGCTGTTCCAGCCGGTCGGGAAGGGCAGTGCGTGCCACCATAGATGGCCGATGACGGCAAGAGTCAGCACTATCAGCCCCGTCACAAACACCTTGGTCCATGTCTCGCCCCACACAACAGGCATCGAGTGGCATTCCAGTTCGCGGTCGCCCATCTGGTCCTGCATGTCCTTAATGATCTCGCGAATCCATGTCAGCAGGAATGCAAACAGCGCAAAACCGCCTAACCATGCGTATAGGTCATGCACCAGGGTGGTGTAGGGCAGGATAGTGCCATACCTTAGTTGCAGGATAGCCACATTGCTCATCGCTACAATCATGGGAGTCATGGCTGCCAGTAGCGCAATGGTCAGATTGCCTATCATGAACAGGCGTTTGTAACTGCTCGAATAGAACCATAACAGACCCGGTATGATGACAAAAATGATACCTATCGTCATGCTCTTCATCACCCACGCTGCCGCTATTCCGCACAGCATACCTGTGCCGCTCAGCACAATGCTCAGGCGCATCGCGGCCGGCTTGCTCACACTGCGGCTGACAATCACCCGGTCGGGACGGTTGATACGGTCTATCTTGATGTCAAAATAGTCATTCACAACATATCCGCCTGCGGCAATTAGCACGGTGGCACCGCCCACCAACAGCAACAGCCACCATTCCAACTGTTCGCCAAAAGCGGCACGGTCCAGTATCGGCACCGCCACCCATTTCTCCATCAGCCATATCAGCGCACCGAGAAACAGCAGGTTTCCCCATCGCACCAGACGCATTATGTCCTTGAAAAGTTCCAAAATATCTAAATGCTTAAATGATTCAATAAATGTCCAAATAGTAAATGACCATATGGTATATTATTGAAAATCAGGTCTTTATTTGATTTTTAATATCACTCCTTTCCACGCCGGCAGGGTCACCTCAATCGGCTCGTTCGCAACAAAACTGATTTCCTGTTTCCCGCCGCGCAGCAGGTCGGTGGCGGTGGCACGTTGCTTTTCCTCCATCTCCAGATAGACAAACGCATCGTTAGGGATGCGTACATGCATCTGTTGCGCGCGGTCGTGGAAATTCACAACGATCAGCAGGGTCTCCGTGCCGATATGGCGGATATAGGCAAACTGCTCGTGCTTGTTGAAACCTTCGCCTTGGGCGTATGTGATGTCATACATGGCTCCTTTCTGGATAGCGCGGTTCTGGCGGGTCAGGTTCAGCAACTGCCGGTAGAAGCCGCGCAGTTCTTTCTGCTCGGGACTCAGTTTGCCGCCGTCGTACTTGCCTTTGTTCGCCCATGCCTGAATGCTCTTCACACCCCAGTAATCAAATATCGTGGTGCGCCCGTCAATACCGCTGAAACCTTCCATGTCCATGCCGCGTTCGCCCAGTTCCTGACCCATATATACCATCACGGCGCTCTGGTTCAGCGTGGCAGCCACTATCATTGCCGGCTCCGCACAGGCTCCGTCGCCGCAGAAAAAGCCGCTGGCGATACGTTGCTCGTCGTGGTTTTCCAGGAAGTAAAGCATATGTTTCAGCCGCTCGTCACCGTGCTGCATCCATTGATGTGTGATGCCCTCGGCAGGCCAGTTCTTGCTCGTCACGCCGCGCAGATAGTCATACATGCCTACTTTGTCGTACAGGTAGTTGAAACCTGCTTGCAGATAGGCATCGTATTGCCCGGGGTCGTAGCATTCGCCTATCACGAGGAACTTCGGATATTTCTTCCTCAGTTTGGCTATCGCCCATGCGAAGAACTCCACAGGGACCATTTCGGCCATGTCCACGCGAACGCCGTCAATCTTCTTCCCGGCCCAGTAGAGCAGGATGTCCAGCATCTTCTGCCATGTCGAGGGGATGGGGTCGAACTGTTTCTCGCGGCCGCCTTGGTAAAACACGCCGTAGTTCAGTTTGACGGTCTCATACCAGTCGTTCTCGCTCGGATGGCTTGTCCAGCAGTCGTTTCCAGTCACCTTGGCCGGCATCTCATCGTAGCCCTGCAGGTCTTTGTCCATCGTGAAACGCTCGCCCGGCAGGTAATAGAAGTTGTTCAGCGGCGAGAAGGCCCATTCCGGATGATCGCCTTCGCCCAGGTCCTGTACGCCGGCCGGCTTGCATTCGCTCTTGTATTCGCGTGCCACGTGGTTCGGTACAAAATCCATCAGCACACCTAAACCCGCTGCGTGGGTACGCTCTATCAGTGCTTCCCATTCCGCCATCCGCTTCTTCTCGTTCTTCGCCAGGTCCGGATTGACGTCATAATAATCCGTTATGGCATAGGGCGAGCCGGCCTTGCCTTTGGTGATGGCCGGGTTGTTGTGCTCGGCGGTAGCGTGGCGGATGATGCCTGTGTACCATACATGAGTCACACCTAAATCCGCAATGGACTTGAGCGCTTTCTCATTGATGTCGGCCATCTTGCCGCAGCCGTTCTCTTCCTTACTGCCGTTGTGCTTGCGCGTCTCGTTGTAGTTGGAGAACAACCGCGGAATGACCTGATAAATGATGGGTTTATTTATCATAATGTCTATGTGCGTCTTTCTCTGGTAAATGTCTCAATTACCAAATGTCTCAATAAATGTCCAAATGGTAAATGACAAAATGGTAAATCAAATCAGTGCCAAAGTGTCACTTGCAATCATCAGTTCTTCGTCCGTCGGTATCAGGCAAACCGTCACTTTCGAACCCTTCTTGCTGATGATGCGTTCTTCGCCGCGTACGTTGTTGGCCTCTTCGTCCAACTCAATACCCAGATAACTCAGGCCTTTCATTACCTCAGCGCGGATATACGGGTCGTTCTCGCCGATACCTGCGGTGAATACCAGAATGTCCAGACCGTTCATCGCTGCGGCATAAGCGCCGATATATTTCTTCAGACGGTAGATGAACATCTTGCGTGCCAAATCTGCACGTTTGTTGCCCTCGTTGATGGCGGCCTCGATGTCGCGGCAGTCGCTCGATACACCGCTCACGCCCAGCAGACCCGATTTTTTGTTCACCAGGTTGTTGAACTCGGCTGTGCTCAGGTGCTCTTTGTCCATGATGAATGTGGCGGCGCCCAGGTCCAGGTCTCCTGCGCGGGTGCCCATCACGAGACCCTCTACCGGTGTCAGACCCATACTCGTATCAACGCTCTTGCCGTCCATTACAGCTGTGCAGCTGCCGCCGCCGCCGATGTGGGCGGTTACGATTTTCTTGCCCTTCGGGTCAACGCCTAAGAACTCGCATACGCGGGCACTCACATAGCGGTGACTGGTGCCGTGGAAGCCGTAACGGCGGATGGCGTATTTCTCATATAGTTCGTACGGCAGCGCGTACATGTATGCGTAGTCCGGCATTGTCTGGTGGAATGCGGTGTCGAAGACTGCCACTTGCGGTACGCCCGGCAGAATCTTCTCGATGGCATCGATGCCCTTCAGGTTGGCGGGGTTGTGCAGCGGAGCCAGGTCGATGCACTCCACAATCTGTGCCTTCACTTCCGGAGTAATCAGCACCGACTTGTTGAATTTCTCGCCGCCGTGTACCACGCGGTGGCCTACCGCCTGAATCTCCTTCAGGTCTTTGATGCAGCCTACCTTCGGGTCTACCAGTTTCTCCAGAATCAGTTCGATACCTACGGTGTGTTCCGGCATCGGCTTCTCGAATTTCACTTTCTCGCCGTTCGGCAGTTTGACCAGCAGGAACGAATCCGGCAGACCGATTTTCTCGATTCCGCCTTGGGCCATCACCTGCTTGCTCTCCATCTCAAAGAGCTTGTATTTGATACTACTGCTTCCGCAGTTCAATACTAATATCTTCATAATAGTAAAATGTTTAAAAATTCTCAATTCTCAATTGATTTGAATTCTCAATTCTCAATTCTCAATTCTCAATTGACTGAATTCTCAATTCTCAATTCTCAATTCTCAATTCTCCTCTTGCTGGTTTTTATTATTGATGTAAGTAGTTTTATAAGTTCGTCGCAATCATTATAGATAGACGTATAACTTTGTTCATCTATAAAACTTCCTTCTTTCAATAATTCTAACCAATATGCAGTTTCGTCAGCTTCTTTTAATGCGATGTTTAATTTGTTGACAAAATCAGGGAGACTTTGAGCATTGCGAGACTCACGGCAATTTGCTCCTACAGATGTTCCGGAGCGAAGGATTTGTTTGGAGAGAACGTATTCGTTTTTGTCAACAAGATATTTGTACAGATTAATTACACGTAGTGCAAATAACTTTGATTTAGTTGCAATGACATTTTCTTCTCCCTTTGCCATAATTCTCAATTCTCAATTGACTGAATTCTCAATTCTCAATTCTCAATTCTCAATTGACTGAATTCTCAATTCTCAATTCTCAATTCTCAATTACTTTATCGCTTGGTTAGCTGTGATAACTACCATCTGCACGATATCCTGTACCTTGCATCCGCGGCTCAGGTCGTTCACCGGAGCGGCGATACCTTGCAGAATCGGACCTACGGCATCCGCACCCGAGAAACGCTCTACCAGCTTGTAGCCGATGTTGCCGGCCTGCAGGTCCGGGAATACCAGTACGTTCGCTTTGCCGGCTACGGGACTGCCCGGAGCTTTGGTCTTGGCTACGCTCTCTACCAGTGCGGCGTCTGCCTGCAGCTCGCCGTCCAACTGCAATTCGGGAGCCATCTCCTTGGCCAGTTTCGTTGCCTCCGCTACTTTGTCCACCAGCTCATGCTTGGCGCTGCCCTTCGTGCTGAAACTCAGCATGGCTACTCTCGGCTCGATGCCGGCTATAGCCTTGGCGGTCTCGGCGGTCGAGATAGCTATCTCGGCCAACTGTTTGGCATCCGGGTTCGGGTTGACTGCGCAGTCTGCGAACAGCAGGAAACCGTTCTCGCCCAACTGTTTGGCGGGGGTGAACATCAGGAATGCACCGCTCACAATCGAGCAGCCCGGTTTGGTCTTCAGTATCTGGAACGCCGGACGGATGGTGTCAGCCGTTGTGCCGCGTGCGCCGGCGAGCTCGCCGTCTGCATCACCTGCCTTGATCATCAGACAGCCTAAATACAACGGGTCTTGTGCTTTCTTCTTCGCCTCTTCCTCTGTCATGCCTTTCGCCTTGCGAAGCTCGAACAGCAGGTTGGCGTATTCCGGCATCTTCGGGTCGTTGATCGGGTCTACAATCTTCGCCTCCTTGATGTATTCATAACCTTTCTCGGCAGCCATACCCTTGATTTTCTCAGGGTCACCGATTAAAATAAGCTGCGCAATCTTGTCTCTCAACAGGATGTTCGCAGCTTCTAACGTACGGGGTTCATCGCCTTCCGGCAACACAATGCGCTGGGGATTCGCTTTCGCGCGCGCAATCATTTGATTTAAAATGTCCATAATGCTATATTGTTTTTAATTCTTAATTATCTAATAAAGAATAAATTTGCGTATGTCAAAAATTTGTTGTATCTTTGCACTCGCAAAGGACAACTCGGGACCTTTCCCGGAACAGCGAAGTGGTCTGGACTATCCGGATTCTCCGGAAATCCCCTTGCCGAACCTTCTTTCGGCTTTTGACTTTCGACTTTCGACTTTTGACTTTCGACTTTCGACTTTCGACTTCTTCAAAAATTAGTGCGTCGTTAGTGCGCGATAAGTGCGCGGTAAGTGCGTTATTGTTGGAGGCGCACCGTAGGCGCAGGCTGGCTCTCTGCGGTCTGGCAGACCTTCCGGAGGCAGCCGCTTTACCCATCGCTCTAAATCGACTGCAAATGTACGAAAATAATTCCATATATGCAATACTTCGCATAAAAAACATTTTTTTTTCTCTTTTTGTTTGGCGGTTTCAAAAAAAAGTTGTACCTTTGCACCCTGAATGGTGATTTCCGCAATCGGTACTCCCTTTTTTGTTGGAAAAAAACTGAAAAACCATAGTTTTTGCTATAAATAGTCTTCTTTTTACCATGAAGAGAGATTTATTACTGGTCTTGCTAATCGGTCTGGCTGCCACAGCGATGGCGCAGGTCAAAGGCGCGCACCCATACAAGGTGTCGGAGAATGAGCAGGTGGTTTCCGAATTGTCCCACTGGTCGCTCACGCCCCATATTGGATTCAACTATTTCGATGGTGACTTCAATTCGGAGGCGAAACATTCGATCGCTATTCCTAATGCCGGCTTGGATGTGGAGTATGCATTCAACCCCGTATGGGCGCTGGGACTCAGTTATATGTTCGATATGTACAACGTGACCGGCAAACCCGGTTATGACAATGCGGATACGCTCCTAAATGGTATGATGCACAAAGCCGGATTGTATGTGTCCATGGACTTCATGAACCTCTTCTATCCCAAGGCTAAACGCAAAATCTGTGGCATTCAGGGTGTTATAGGCGGTGGTTACGGATGGTACAAGAACCGCATCATGTACCACGACGACTATGACCCGGCTGACCCCTCTACCGCCAGCCACCAGCGCGGACATACCGCCGGATATATCAATACGTATGGAGACAACGCGCCGGATTACATGACGGACTATCGCGGAGGACTGTATCTCCAGGCGGGTCTCAACGTGGAGTTCAACCTCAACCGCACGCTCGCGCTCGGCGTACGCGCTACGTACAATTATTTTATTAATGACTACGTAGACGGACGCGGATATGCGGGACCGAAGGCTATCGCTTCCAAGAACAACGACGGTATCGTGGACGTGACCCTCAATATGCGGTTCAAACTCTGTGCGGTATCCAAGACCCACGTGCGCAACATCGCTTCGCTTGATGTGGCAGAACCCAAAGTCAAGAACGAACCGGTATATATCCACGATACGCTTATCCTGAAACAGGACTCTGTTATCATCCGCGAGACCATCCGCGAGATGCAGCAGCAGGTTAAGCAGCAGTCGCAAATCTATTATGTTTACTTCGACAGCAATAAGTCGGAGGTTGGCGAAGAAGGCTTGATTACCATCCAACAGGTGGCTGACCGCCTGGCGGAAGACACCACGCTCTACGCTGTCGTAACCGGCTATTGCGACAACACCGGCACAGACAAACTCAACTATGCACTCGGCGACCTCCGTGCGGAGAATGTCATCACCGAGCTGCGTGACGAACACGGCGTAAGCAGCGACCATATGTATTCTACCGGTCTCGGCAAACTCGTCGGACGTCGCAGCGCAGCTGCCTACGGACCGAACCGCCGAGCCGCTATACGTCTGGTGGACAAAGAGACCTTCGACCGCATGAAGGGTGAACTCGAGAACAAACGCGCCAACCGCCATATCGAGGAACCCGAGCAGGAGAAGAAAACGATTGTAGAGCAAGTCATCGAGGCTATCGACGGACAAGTCTCGGAGCAGGAGGCAACACTGCCGATTTCCGAGACATCCAGACCCACTAAGCAGAATGTCTACGCTGAGCGTGCACACGAAGAGGTGGTTGCTGAGAAATCCACTACGCTCTCCAAACTTGCCCGCGAGAAATACAACAATACCTATTGCTGGGTATATATCTATATCGCCAACAAGGATCGTATTCCGAATCCAAACAGGATTGCCCCGGGGACGAAGATTATTATTCCGGAGTTGACCGAAAAGGAAGTGCAGATTACCAAGAACGAGAGCCTTATTCTCTACGGTAACGCACGCCAAAACAAATAAAAGACTAACAACCCCGGTTAAACGGGGAGAGCGGAGGCACTGAATGCCCTAATGACGTCGAGGTCGTCAGTCAATGCATGAGGTTGCCGAACCTTAAAAAGGTCATCCCAAGACCTGTAAAAAAATGGGGGTCCCCGATGTAAACCGAACGCAGTGTTTGCAGCGGGGAGAGCGGAGGCACCGAATGCCCTAATGACGACGAAATCGTCAGTCAATGCATGAGGTTGCCGAACCTTAAAAAGGTCATCCCAAGACCTGTAAAAAAATGGGGGTCCCCGATGTAAACCGAACGCAGTGTTTGCAGCGGGGAGAGCGGAGGCACCGAATGCCCTAATGACGACGAGGTCGTCAGTCAATGCATGAGGTTGCCGAACGCGAGGTCCCATAGCTCAGTTGGTTAGTAGCACCTGACTCATAATCAGGGGGTCCTTGGTTCAAGCCCAAGTGGGACCACACAGGAGGATAGTCCCAAGACTGTCCTCCTGTCATTTGTATAATGAAGAGACTGTCGTCCATATTGCTTCTCGTACTCTCTCTCCTTATCGTGGGGAGTTCGAACGCTTATGCACTCACATCCGCGCAGAAACGCGCGAAGGAGAGAGCCAAGATGGAGCGCAAACGAGAAGCCAAAAAACGCAAGCTCGAGAAGAAACGGGCGGCGAAAGCCAAAGCGGCCAAACGCAAGCGTATCAAGGACGGCAAACCTTTGCTCTACGTCTATTCCTACAACCTCAAGACGGGCGAACCGTTGCCGGCAGCGCATGTCACGTTGCAGGATGTCAACGCAAGGCCCAACCGCAAACCCAAAATCAACAAGCCCACGGACCAGAAGCGTTCGCGCGTCTCCAAGGGATTGCCGCAAGGCAGGTATTGGGCTGTGGCGGCCAAGACGGGCTTCTTTACTTCCGACACACTCTTTTTCAATCATCGCGAGGACGAGGACACACTCAAACTCTCTCTCTATCCCGAGACACGCCTGACGTTTACGGTGACCGATTCGCTCACTTCGCGCCCCGTGGTGGCGAATGTGATTGTCCGCAACCACGAGCGGAGAAAAGTGATGCAGACGACCTCTGACTCCGTACACTCCGTGTTGGCGGTGCTGCTCGACGACCGCGTGCCGTTCTATACGATTGAGGCAACCGCCGTCAACTATTTCCCCTTCCGCGATACCATAGCCGATCCGAACAACTATACCGGTATTGTTATGTCGCCGCGCGAGGTTAAGACTTTCGTCCTCCGCGATATCTATTTCGCGACCGGCAAGACGCGCATTCTCGATATCTCCGAATCCGCGCTGACCGAACTGTACAATCTGCTTGCTTCACGTCCTGCACAACGCATACGCATCATCGGCCATACGGACAATATCGGCACCGACCGCAGCAACCAACTCCTCTCCGAGGGACGATGCGAATCTGTCCGCCAGGCGATGAGCGAACGCGGCATTGATGCCTCGCGCATTGAGATCCAGGGTAGGGGAGAAAAGGACCCGATTGTCCCGAACGACACGGAGGAACACCGCCAGATGAACCGCCGCGTCGAAATCGAACTGCTCTGACCTATAACCATTAACCATTAACCATTAACCTTTACCCATTAACCACTATGACTCCCAAACGCTTACTCCTTTCCCTTCTCCTCCTTTGCAGTGTCGCTTTCGCTGCCCATGCCCAGAACCCGTACATCCTTACGGAATCCGGCAATATGCTTATCGGCCGTAATGGCACGAACACTGTCCACTGGACCTTGGACCGTTCCACGGCTACGCTCTCCATCAATGCTCCCGACATGATAGAGTGGACCGACAAATGGACCGGCGTTCGCCACCTGCGTCTGGGAGCGGACGTTTCTAGGTATGCTGTCTTCATGCAATGTACCGGTCTAACGGATATTCAATTGGACGATGCCAATTCGAAATACCGCGTTATCGACGGTGTGCTCTTCAGCGCTGACGGCACTGAGCTGCTGTTCTTTCCGCCGGCTAAGACTACAGGTGCCTATTCGGTGCCGGCTTCTGTCACGGTGATTAAATACCGGGCTTTTGAAAACGCGAATCTCGCATTGCTGAATATCCATGCAGGCGTTGCACAAATACACCATACAGCCTTCGATAATGCTGAAATAACCCAGTTTAAGGTAGAGCAGGGGAATACAGCTTATAAGATTGATGCCGGTTGTCTGTATGACATCAAACTCCCTTGTTATTTCCCCACCCGTGACCGCAAACCCAAAGGCTTTCAGACGGTCACTGCTGATTTTATCCGTAACTCAGTCATCGTCGAGACGCCGGATGGTAGTTTGGAACCCGGAGTGGACATACCATGTGTTCTTCTCTTTTATGGGGAAAAATGCTCCTATTCCAAAATGGCGAAAAAGGCATTCGAAGACTTGATGCCTAAATATGAAGGTAAGGTTAGATTCTATCTGATTGAAATAAGTGCTCCGGAGAATAAGACATTGACTGCTCGGCTGGGGTTTACGACTAATCCGGTAGCCCTTTTTGTTTATCCGAAGTCTTCTCCGAGCGAAAAGGGAATGGGGTATCTCAAGGGGTATAGCAGACCCCAAACTCTCTTCATGTACCAGCGTGCGTTGGACAAGATTTCTCAATAACCAATCACCAATAACCCGGAGCGTCCTTCCGCATATCGGAAGGAAGACCGTGTCCGCTCCGCCGAGAAAGGTAATAATCATACACCTATAACCAATCACCAATCACCCATAACCCGTACACCCTTTCCCTTCCCTTTGGGGAAGGGCCGGGGGTAGGCTCCCTTACACCATCCACTATACTGTAACTCGCCCGTGAGTTTTGTTCTGTTCGGCGGCATTTTTGCCGTCGTTAGATTCTTTGTATTGCGCCGTCTGTTAGACGGCATTTCTTTCTTTTTTTTGCTTGGCATAGAATGCCGCATCTACAAAAAAGCAGGACTCATCATCCTGCCTTTTTTACGTTTTTAACACCGTACACTATACCCCGCGCTTGCGCGCTACGCGCATTATAAGGTACGCAATCGCGAGC
The DNA here is from genome assembly GCA_002392745.1 of Bacteroidales bacterium UBA3843. GTDB lineage: Bacteria > Bacteroidota > Bacteroidia > Bacteroidales > Paludibacteraceae > Colicola. The sequence goes on from DGHR01000007.1 coordinate 123,110, forward strand.
AGCGCCAACGGCCATGCTGCATCGCCTATGGGATCCGGGAATGGGATCTCGTCATCGCCATCGTTTTCGCCAACTCGTCTGGGACGTCCGGGCTGAGTTGTACCGGAACCACCGGTCGCTCCACCATTGCTCACTTCGCTGCCTCCTCCTGCATACTGGCTTCCGCTCAGCATAAGTCCGCTTGCCGAGGCGCCGCCGCTCAAGCCGCTGCCTTTCGTCTCGCGCGTCGTGCGAGGGTTGATGATGGGCATACTGCTGCCCGATGATTGTGAACCGGTTGCCTCATATCGCGCCGAGGAAGAAGGGGGCGTCGGCGTTGCCGTATGGCGGAACGGGTTGTTGTTTTGCACCATCGGCACTTCAGTAGTTGTTGCCGCCTGTGACGCACCGCGACGGACTGCCGCGTTGGATGCAGCCGCACTACGCTTGGCATCATACGCTGATTTGTTCTTCGCGTTGGCGTTCAGCGTCGGCACACCGCCTTGCTGCTGTTTCGGAGCAGCAGCGTAGGCAGGTGCCACAATCAATAACGATAGGATAATCAGGATTGTAAACATATATACTCCTTTGTCTTTTGACTTTCGACTTTCGGCTGTTGTGTAATACATTTCTTTTCCTCCTTATTTAACGATGGTACGAAGTGTCTGTTGACCGCTCAGACTATTGACACGGACGAAGTAAACGCCTTGTGCCGGTACATTGGCGCGCCATACGCCTTCGCCTGCATAGCGCTCGCCCTTAATCAGCTTGCCGCTCATGTCATATACATAGATGTCTGCGTTCTGAGTGAGCCCGCTCAATACCAACGTCCTGTCTATTGCTACCAAACTCAACTTGCCGTCGGTCAGCAGATTGTCAACACCTGTGGCTATGCTTGGCGTTTTCTTGCGCTCTACCGATACAAACAGTCTGAACCGACTGGTATTCTTGCCTTTGGCTGTTGTGAATGTATAATTATCCGTCAGCAGGTCATAATATTGACCGGTTGTTGCATCCCATAACATCGCTGACTTCACTTCTTCCAGGTCGAAGCGGCTATCTGTAGCAATAGTATATGTGCCTGCTTGGTACGCATAATAGTTCAGCGGAACACCAATTACGGCTGCACTGCTGTCAGGCAAAGCGTTGTACGCCATTTCACCCGAATTATTGGTGCTGGATAGCAGCGGGTGCTGATACTGGGTGTACTTTGTGCCATACTGCATTACCAAGTCGTTCATGATGTCATAGCTATCTGTGTATTCATCCGAAATCAACAACGCTGTCTTGGCTGCCTCTGTGTTCGGAGCAATCATTTCTACACCATACCATACAGGATACATTAACTCGTTTGTTTCTTCAGCCGGTGCGTTGCGGCGGGCTACTATATTGTTTTGACCGGAAGATGATTGGTTAAAGGTAACCGTTTGGGCTGTCTTTGGATTATCTCCGCCTGTGGCGTTGTCCTCTCCGCCAACCTGAACGAAATATGCTGTAAACGGAGGCATATGGGTGGTGATATCTATCTGGTGGTAGCCTTCACGCCCGTTGTTGATGGGTTCAACGAGGTATCGCAAACTACCACTGCGTTTATATGTCTCGCCATCCGGCTCTAAAGCACCCATTGCCAACGGCTCTGTGATATCTGTTGCATAGAACATCATATACGGATTGCCGATTAGATTCCATCCCTTATGGTTAGGTGTCAGTTCGGTATCTGTTTTGTCACCGCCATAGGCGTAGACATTACCGATTGTCTTGTCTGTTTTCTCATCAGCGATAACTCCATTCGCCATCGGGAATCGAAGTTCTTCCTTGATAATACCATCTCCTGCTAAACCAATACGATAGCCTATACCTTTCTTTAGTACTTCACCGGTATAAGTCTCCCAACCACCGGTCTTGTGCTCAGCACGATATGCTCCATTATACCATTTGATGAAGTAATCTGTTCGGTGAACAGCTGGAGTGCCGTCTGCGAATGTAATGTCTGCCACATTGCAGTCGTACGGCAAGCATACAAAGTGCCAATTGGTGGGGTCTATGTATAAGTCAAGGCTTACTCCGTTTGTCTTTCCGACGTTCAAATTGCCTTTTATGTCCGCTTTGGATATTTCTTCGCCTTTGCGGCGCAATGCAAGGGATTGAATGGAATAGTTGGAACCGCTAGGAACGGATAATGTAGCACCTTCGTATAACTTCAGATTTCGTATCTCGGGCACATCGCCTGTTGTGCCATCTGTTGCTTTTTCCAGAGTGGCATTCTTGAATACTACTACGTCGCATGTGCGGCATACTTCCGCATCTTTTCCATAATTGTGGAAAATCTCATCTGTCGTTTGCTTGGTTCCGCTTTGCACCATGATAGGTACTTGCATATCTTTACGGAGTACCAGTGTCTCTGGATCGCCTTTTTTCAACTCTATACGAATTTGGGTACATGCCATCGTGTCCAGACGAGGAATAGGAATGGTATAGGTACCATCAAAAGGATTACTCTTTAAGTCCTCGAAACTATTGTGTGTCTCATTCTCAAAAGCGGTATAATAATCAGAGTAGTTATATTTACCAAGGGCCTCAAAGGCACCACAAGATGATGAGACATCGTCCTTGTTAGGTTTGTCGGAATCATCTAGCGGTGTAGGTATTTGCTTACCCATCCATTCATTATGGGCACCTCCAAGAGTACCGAAAGTTGTCTTATTGTATTTTAACGCAGAATCACCACTTTGTACGGTATTCAAACGAATGAGCAGACAGCGGTTCGTCGATAGGGCGTAGGTCGCACCTGCAGATTGGTTATCATAGTCGATACCTGTTTCTGTGTACCAACCACCCGGTGAATCCATAAAACCATTGACATTGTCTGTGTTAGAGGAAACAAATCCTTCACCCGTGCTCAAACAATAGCCTCCGGACTGTGTTCCCGCGCCGACTATATCAATCAAGGTTCCCTCTTTGAATAACCCCACAGGATCATCACCGTTAAAATTCATACGTGCTCCTAAATATACATAGTGATCCCAGCCTGATTCGGATGGATTATCTTGGGCACATTTAATGATATTAGCATCCTTGTCATTATTTGTTTGTTTGGAGTAGAAAATTATTTCTTTCATCGGAGGCAGTTTCTTCTGAGCGGCAGTACGACCTTTGTTTATGTCTGCAATACTACTCCAATCAAGCGATGTGCTATAGCCGCTCGTTCCGTGTTGGGCAATCTTTATCTCATAATTGCTCAAATCGATAGTATCTTTGGTTCCGTTGAATAGACCTATCATCTTTACATTACTTTGTGCTTCGAAATACTTAGAAATGAATAGGTCTTTAGCTACGTTGGCATTCTTGTTACCATGCGAAACCTCATTGGAGGTATAAATGGTTACATCTGCATCACCATTATAACTTACCACTACGGCATTCGCCTGCCATTCTGCTACATCCATATGTAACTCTTCTGTGGTGAAATATCCTAACGAAGATACGCAACCTGCTACACCGCCTGCAAATACTTTATAATAGTAGGTAGTGTTGCTTGTCAGATTGCTAATCTCAAATGGAGATGTCTTGCTTGTATAATCTGAACCAACTTGTGCAGTGCATAGCGCATCGCTATAAACCTTTACAGTCGCTGTTCCAGCCTCGCAAGTCCAAGATATAGTAGCACTTGTAGTACTAACTAATGGCTCTCCTAACACTGGAATATCATCACATGTGGTAGTGGTGAAAGAACCATTGTATGTGAGCGAACAATCATCAGATGCTGCATTCGATTTAATTGTAAATGTATATTCTGTATTACTGCTTAAACCGGTAATTTCGCATGTTAATGTCTCATCTCCGGTTATAGTTCCAACTGCTCCGCCACTGCATGTAACGGTATAACTTACTGCGTCTGCTACCGGAGCCCATGTTAGTATAGCTTTACTTGATTTCGCCACAACAGTCGGCTTTGGCGCATCTAAGCAAACACATGTAGAAGCGATTGGCAAGATTCTTAAGTTTCCGTAGTAACCACTTGCGCCGTAGTTGCTGGTCGCGTAATGGCCAAAGACGCCATCATGTAGCATAACGCCACGAGTACCCATAGCCTGATTGGTTACATGGTATGTATTAAAATCTTCGGTCTCTAATAACCAACCGGTCTGATCGCTTTCTGCTGCGCGGGTGGCTAGAGTCGTTCCATTAGAACTGGCGGTACTTCCCCATAATTGCCCGGACGGACCAACTAAATGAACATACTTATCAGGACTACTTAGATCTTCCAAAGTATATATAGCTCTTGTTGGGCAGTTCTCTACTTGATTGGAACCGTTGATGGTAACAGGCAGAGCTGTAGGACGAGTGGCGGTTGTCATCGATCCATCCAGTACAAAACTATTGCTTGAACCATCGGTAGCTACGATTGCAAATTGTGCTGGAACAGAACGACCATTTAACGTAATGGCTTTGCTGTTCGGAGTCGGGCTCTTGCCGTCTTGGAAAGTCAGAGTGGCAGTATGAGTAGCATTAGCCTCGGATGGTTGATACCAAACACGATATGTTGTCGTCAATTCTCCGTCTGTAATGGTGTTGGATGCTAATTCACAGCCAAACATAGAGGCGTTCGTGCCGGTAATATTGGCCTGCAAGGCGCTTCCTTCTACTCCGCTGCATACAATAGTCAACTCTTTGGAATATACCTTTTCGCCATTACTACTTGTCAATCTCTCCGGCTCTTCTGGGCGTATTGGGTCGCAAATAGGATTACTATTAAATTTTGAGTTATAGTAAGTGACCGTGAAGGAAGATAATTTTATTTTATAGGAACTATTTTTTTTGTCTTGCGGGTAGAGATAAATCTGTGTAACATTGCCGTCACATGTAACTGTTTGCGAAGTAGGGGTATTGGTTGTCAATGTAGCGGTTCCATCATCGTTTCCAATATGGTCAATTGCGTAGCCGCTTGTGTTCGTAAACTCAATCTTTTTTATTCGATTATGTGCGTCTATTAATGCCCAGCCTTCATATTTGTTATAAGAATCATAATAAATCTGGTATAAATCACTATTTAATTCATAGCTATTTATATAAAATTCCACACCGCTTGCATTGTGTAACCACCAATAATCCTCCCCAATCTCAGTATATCCGCTAGTCATGCTACTAGCGTTATAGGTCACAGTGCTCTCTCCTGTAGTTTCTTTACGATAAACGGCATAGAATGTAATGGCGGTGGTTACTTGGGTTGCATCTCCCGGCATATAGAGACGCGGCGCAACGGTTGTTTCCGTTTGCGAAGCAGTCGCCCAACCGGCAAACATCCAACCATCGTCAGCGCACGCTGGGGTAGGACCGTTCGGAAACTTAACATACCATTCAGTACCATCTTGATAAGACCACTTTGTAGGAACGGTCGGGTTTCCTTCTCCGGTAACAAACGTTACGATATTGCTACCGGAAGGCTTAGTCAAAGTATATGTCGCACTTGCAACTTCCGAGTTACCAAGACCATCTTTGATGGCGATTGCTTTAATCGTAGTTGTGCCCGCAGCATCTAAAACTATCGGGTCTCCTGTGTAGCGCGTACTACTGCTGGTCGGATCGGCGCCATTTGTTGTATAATAAATGGTTGCTCCAACGGTTGTGGTAGCTAAATAAATTGATTGCACGTCTTCATAACTTCCTGCCTCCACAGAGAATGTAGGTGTGGCGCATTGGAAAGTATATGTAGCTGTCGCAACATTCGAGTCATCTAAACCAGCCTTGGTCGCAAAGGCTTTAATTGTTGTTGTGCTGTTTACTGGTATGGCACCATTGTACACATTACTGCTCGTTGTAGGAGTCGTACCATCCGTTGTATAGTAAATCGTAGCACTTGGTGTTGAACAACTAATGCTAACACTCTGTGATACATCATAACTACCCGCTGCAGGTGTAAATTTCGGTGTGGCTACCTTATTGCATCCTGTCGAGTATTCGGAATAAGAAACACTACTTGTTTTAACTACAACATCATCTAAGAAGAAACGTTGTTTTTTTGTTGCACTAGCAAATGTAATGGAAATTTCATCCGTAATACTGGTTATAGAAATAGTATAACTAGTGAAAGATGCATCAGATAAGGTGATACTACTCTCGCTTAGTGTACAATTAGTTCCTGTTAAACCAAGTACAGTTCCATCTCCACTCCACGAGCCGGCTCTAAAAGTTAAGGTCGCACTGGTAGCTGCTCCACAATCAATGTTTGGAGTGGTGGCAGATCCTGCATAATCACCATTGCCTAATTTCAAGCATCCATCAGCAGCCTTGTCATACGAAAGGAGCCATGATGATGATATGGAAGTCGGTGTTGTAGTAGACGCAATAGAGCCACTCCAACCTCCGCTATTACCGCCAGTACCTGTACAATCGGAAAAGTCTTCGGAAAAAACTGTCGCAACTCCTCCACCTTCGCCTGCGTCAGCAAATACAGCATAGAAGGTCGTATTGGCAGTGATGGCCGGCGAAGTGCTTGTAAATAACACACCAGGTGCGGTGTCGTCATCGCTATACTCTGCATCCGTCCAGCCCACAAACACTTTGCTGTCGTCGCAGTCGCTGCTCGTCGGAGCAGTCGGTGCACTGACGGTTGTGTTGTAATCGGCATTGTTGTTGCTTGCACTCACACCGCTTGACCAACTACTTCCGTTCACGCTCCAACTAACCGTGTAATTGTTAATTGTCCATTTGGCATGGAGGGTAATATTTCCAGCGTATAGCCATTGCTTATATTCGTCTGTATATATCTCCGAAACACCATCATTTGCCTCTGCAATTACACTTCCTGTTGCGTTAATAATTTGCGTTCCTTCTCCATTCTCTTCTGTATAATAACCGCCAAAAGTATAACCGGTTTTTGTTGGAACGGTAATGGCAGGTGTGCCGGATAGATTGGTATTCGCACCATATGTGACAGAGATAGAAGTGGTGCCTGCAGTTGTTGCATCTTGGTTATCCAAAGTAATAGTATATGGGTTACCCGTCCATTTTGCATAATATGTCTTGTTCTCTGTAATGTTATCTGACCAATTGACGGCATTGGTTAAACCTGATTCCTTATACCATCCCGCAAACGTATATCCTGATTTGGTAGGATCTTCCGGTTTTACGGCAGGTGTTCCGCTCGCAGCATAGACCGTAGCATATGTTGTATAGTCCATCAATGTGACACTCAGCGGAGTAAAAGTCGCATCGCTGCTGTAATAATATGTCGCACTGGCTTTGCCATTCTTGCCATAAGCACGATAATGGTATGTATTACCAACGGTAAATGGACCTGTTAAAGTGCCATCCCATGTGGTTGCACTGCCCGAAGTACCTACTTGTACTTTGTTGTTGCTAATAGTTGGATTAGCGCTTGTTCCCCATACAAAACCATAGTCCTCCCATGCGCAGTTTGTACCTGGAGCCCAACCTGTTGCTGTCACGCCAACGCTACTCAAAGAGAAACCGCCTTTCAATGCCGCACTTCCCTCCGTCGGATCTGCTGCACATGCGGCACAAGAAGTAACATAATTTTTATACTCGGGAATATATATATCCATTTTGTAGTAATCGCTTGTGCCTGTATTATAACAGTAAAAATTGCCATTAAAACATTCTAAGTCGTTTGATGATGCTTGACTACGAAGAATATTTTTAGAACTATTTACGGTCACAGACCATGTATCTTCATCGCCGTCACAATAAGCATTATTTCCGCTTGAGTTTAAAAATTTATTGTCTCTTTTAAATTGATAATTACCATTTTTAATGCCTACTGTCCAAATAATTGTAGCATCAGTTGTTGTTATTGTACTTGAACTGATTGTGACATCAACACCTCCTAATTTCCCGGAAGAACTGGCAGTTCCGGACATGGATTTGTTCGCAGAGGGGTTGACAATTAAAACCTGTCTTCCATCTATTAAGTCAGCTTTAGCTCCAAGTTCATATTTGTTGGCTGTCTTAGTTGCAAATACTGCATAATAAGTTTGTGCCGATCCAATAGTCGTTAACGAAGACACAAACGTAGGTTTAGTATTTGTAGAACCAACAATCGCAGCAGTCGCCCATCCGACAAACTCTTTTGCTGGGTCACAACTGGATGGAGCATCTGGCAGGACAAGATTTTGACCGCTACGAATAGATTTTGTGTCATACGTAGAACCATTGTTCATGAATGTAACGGTGTAATACGTACCGGGAATAGAACTGCCTTCCGCAGCTTCGCTGTTACACCAAGTGGACCCATCACCTATCGCTTTTACTGCCCAAGTATAAGTTGTTCCGTTAGAAAGACTATTTTTTGTAAAAGGAGATGTTGCATCAGCATAGGCACCACCATTCCAACTCACTTGGTATTTAGTTGCATTATCTACATTCGGCCACGATAAAACAAGCTTATTGCTGGACGGTGTTGCTGTAACGGAAGGAGTGCTGAGTGCTGTGCCGGAACAACCGGCTGTTGTTTCCCATGTAATCTCTATACTTGATATGTATACAGCACCACTATTTGACCGGATTCCAACGAATGTGTAATCACCGGTTATTGTTAATGTAGCAGTAGAAGACGTACTACCAATTTCAGTTCCTTTTGTGCTATTGTCATACAAGTCGGTTGCGGCGGAATAAGCAGTGGTCTTACCATACACTTTTATAGTGTTAGACCCGCTTGCTACAACAATCCTAACAGACTTTACTCTGCTACCTCCAGATGCGGTCGTTACGATACCAGAGTTGGAGTTTTTGGAGCGTAACTGAATGTTTTCACTTCCGTCTTTTGCTGATTGTCCGGCATATACAGCATCTGATGTTATGGTCACATCGCTAAAATCGGTGTACGTGGTACCTGTCGCTACTAAGTAAGATGCAGTTATCACATCTGTCACATCCGTTCCCCACACATTTCCCACTCCGATGGTGAAAGCAAGCATAAACAAGGTGGCGATACGGAGCAAATACCTGTCTATCGTTAGAGATAAGTTGGAGATAAGTTGGGTGTTCGTTGGATATTGACCTACCTTCACCCTACTGTCCTTTAACCCACGGCGTGCAAAAATTGGCATGGCACTTTTGGCACTTTTGGCACTTTTGGCACTTTCGGCAAAAATTTGCTCGGTCAGTTTTGGCCATTTCAAGAACTGCATGACCGACTTGCCAAAAACTCGAAGCCTTTGACTAAAAGTAAATAAGTCTTTCTTCGCCGCCTGGGCATGATTAACTACATGATTAACTAATAAATTTTTCATTGTATTTAGTTTTTATATATTATTCATTATTTATGATTTATGCGCGTATGCGTTTGTGATTTTTATTTTGTGACCAAGGGATAAGCCAATATCCCTTGACCGGAAATTAGACAAATATTTTTACATCGTTAAATACAGTACGCGCAACGGTTTCTGCATCAAGGATACGATTACTTCTGAGTTTTGCATCATAATAAGTTTTGAAATACCATTTATATATAAGTGCACTATAGAGGCTTTGTAGTTCCTTATGCACGGAATTTTTGCGATTATATCTACGGGCGCAGCAAATAAGGAATTCAATGTTCTCGTTTTTTGCCCACTGCATCGCAATACGAAAACCTTCTAGTGTATCTCCTGCACTGATAACACCAACACGATGCCCATTAATCTCAACAATAGTTCTAAAGTCAGGAATGAAATCATTAATCTTAGCCAAGACATCATTATAAGTCCATTCTTTAGGCGCACCTGTTAGGCAAACCACCTTTGTGCTGATAGTTTTAAGCAAATTATAAACAAGCCAACTAGTGTGTGTCTTGCCGGCATCTCTTTTTCCAAAAATAACAAAAATCTTTTTCATATTGTTTGATTTTTATATTATATTCTTATCCTCAATTCTTCGGAACGATTATTGCTCTGCAATTTTCGTTTTTGTGGCCATAGGTCAACCCAATAACCCGTGGCCTGTTTATTATTCAAAATGTTTTAATCCCACTTCCAATATCATCCTTGCAAAATCTTGTCCGTTTATCAAACGTACATTTTCTGCATTAGCTTTTCGTTTAGCCTCATCTGTAAATTCATTAGCATTAGATATCACCCACATCTGAACATTATAATCTGCGTTCGTATGATTATCCTTATATGCAATAATTTGATTCACGGCCCATTCATTGGTAATACTGTTATGCTTTTTCACCTGCACAAGTATGGCGACTTTCAATTCCTCAAAATACGCAACTCTATCTGCGTCACCGCATTCTGTAGAAGTTTCATTAGGCGCGGGCTTAACTACCTCCGTCGCTCCAATCGCTCGTAGATATTTCTCTACTAACTCCTCATATTTATGATGTTGGGTATAGTCAGTTATCGTCTGTTGAGCAGCCTGCAATGTTGACTTTATCAGTTCTTCGTGAATACTAATAGGAGCCTCACTCTTCCCCCGTTTAATAGCATCTTCTATACTTCCCGAAATATCAGAGATATCCGCATTAGTCTGAAGAATCTTCATGCGAGAGTACAAAGCTTGATCTGCATATAGTTGGCGAGGCAACTTGAGCACAACGGGTTCTACTTTACGGAAGAAACCAAGATCTATAAACTTTTCATGCTCGTCATATAAGTAGTAATATCCATTATTGTTTTTTGTCACATGAACTTTTTCTCCATTCCAGTCTTGTACATTTTCAATATCTATCAATGAAGACAATGATTGATTTGTGTAAACATCATCATCTGCTATTCTATAGATACTGAATTCTCCCCATGTGGGAACTACTACTAAATCACCCTTACCCATTTTAAGGAAACGCCATAAACTCCAACGATTGCGCATGCCCCCATATTCATTATAAAATTCCCTTTCAAATGCATTCCAATCGTTTCGGCTCCTCGTCACAAAGTCATCCCACGAAAGCGATGCCCACCCTGTAGAAAGAACATTATGTTCGAATAGTAGGGGATGAGTTAATTTAATAGCATTTTCTCCTCCAGTTATTCTATGAAGCCAGTATTTTGCCATCTTTCTTTTTTCTTTTGCACTCCCCCGTGCGCACTTGTCTTTTTGTGACCATAGGCTAACCCAATGACCTGTGGCTAAGAGCCTAATAACCTATTTCCCCGAATTGCCGATTTTTTTCTCTGGCTTCAATTAAACGGACGTTTAAATGGAGCCAGAGAACATTGTTTAAAAGCTATTTACAGACTTGTCGAAAAATTGCCGATTGGGGAGCAGTGGCAAAATTTGCACTTTTGCGAACTTTTGTCAGTTATGTTTGGCAGAAATGTGGAAAAATCGACAAAATTGCGTGAAGATTTGCGCATATAATTTATTTTTTGTATCTTTGCGCCGTGATAGTACATATATATAATTATATATGTTTTGCAGCATATTTTGCGGTATGGAAACGACTAAATGGCAGAAAAGGGTGGTTCCATTTAAACGTCCGTTTAATTGAAGCAACAAATAGGGGGGGACTGGAGAAAGAGCATATAAAACGAAAAAGCCCGCACGATAAAAGGGCAGACATAGTGCCGGCAATCAGCACTCAAAAATGGTTGAAAAGATCTTTGAAATACTGATTTGCTTATATAAGGAGAAAAACGAAAATTTTTCTTGCGATTTACTTGCGTATGTCAGATTTTTTTTGTAATTTTGCACCATTATCGGAACGAATATGGCAGAGCAAAACGAAATCCAATTATTTGACGGCAAGCAAGTCCGTTATATATGGGACGAGAAGCAAGAAAAGTACTTCTTCTCTGTAGTGGATGTTATCCGAGTGTTAACTGACAGTGAGAACCCTCGCAAGTATTGGAGCGTGTTAAAGACCCGTCTCAAACAAGAGGGAAGTGAGATGGCTACAAATTGTAGTCAACTGAAATTGCCCTCGTCGGATGGCAAGAGTTATCTTACCGATGTGGCTGATACAGAGCAGGTTTTTAGGTTGATACAATCGGTACCGAGCAAGAAGGCGGAACCGTTCAAGTTATGGCTTGCGGCGCTGGGACAGGAGCGAATGAACCAGTTGCAAGATCCGGAGTTGAGCATAGAGCAGGCTATCAAAGACTATCGTCGTTTGGGCTATTCGGAAGATTGGATCAACCAGCGTATCAAAACTATCGAGATTCGTAAAGGGTTGACGGACGAATGGAAACGAGGCGGTATGCAGGAAGAGCGTGATTATGCTTCGCTGACGGATATTATTTCGCGGGCGTGGAGCGGAATGACGACGCGCGAGTATAAGAAGTATAAGGGGCTGCGAAAAGAGAGTCTGCGGGATAACATGACGAATGTAGAATTGATGCTCAATGGCTTGGCAGAAGCAGCGGCAACGGAACTGAGTAAACGCGAGAATCCGAAAGGTTTTGCGGAGAATGCCAATGTTGCACAACGCGGCGGAGACGTAGCCCATGTGGCGCGCGAGCGTTTGGAACAGGAATTAGGAGATACGGTTATCTCAGACAAACGTGCAATGAATTTCACCAACCCGCCGGAGGAACTGCCGTTTAATGATACAGAAGAAGTGAAAGAGTAACACAAGAACAATCCTTTTTGTAAGCAACAATGTCGAAAGATGTTGTTGCTTTTTGTATGCAAATCAGTATAATAAGGAAGAATGAAAACCACAAAACGTGGAGCCGACACGATAAAAGGGCAGACATAGTGCCGGCAATCAGCACTCAAAAATGGTTGAAAGATCTTTGAAATAGTGGAATTACCAATAAAATGCAAGAATTTGAACGATTTTTTGCTCAAACATTTGCATATGTCAATTTTTTGTTGTACTTTTGCCTGTCAAAAGTAACGAACAACAAAAAAGAGATTTATGTTTGGCGTAAAATCATCAAATCAACCAATTAGCGGAAAATTCGCTGAAGAGTTTGTAAGAAACCTTCTAGAAGCCCAAAAGCAACCTAAGAAAGATGTAAATGAGACGGTGCATAACATTGTTATGGATTGATGGTGCAATTAAATTTACATCTTAAGTTAGAGCACGATGCATCAATCCTGAAGGATTTTTATTCCGGAGTAGATGCTATGGATGCTTTTATCCATACGCGCTTATCTGCTTTTCTAAGGGCATACGATTGCCGCTTTTACGTACTGCGTAACGAGCAGGACGTGGTTGTTGCTATGTTTATTATAAGCGGGGGACAATTGTTTTTAGATGAAGACTGCAAGGATGATTTACGCTTGAAGTTCCCGGATATAGATAAATGGCCGGCACTCAAAGATTATTGGGAGGCAGGTGTTTTCCCCAGCATAGAGATAAACTATCTGGCCGTAAGAAAAGAGTACAGGGAGCAGCATATCGGGAAAGATATTATATCTCTTATTGAATCTTTCAAAGATGATATGTACTATCGCCATCCGTTGTTCTTATCCGTAAAAGCATACTGCACACAGGAATATTCTGCTGTTGGATTTTATAGTAAATGCCGGTTTTTTGCCTCCGAATTTATGAGCCAGCAAATTGATTCCTTGCGAATGTACAAGACGCTTAGTTAACTACTAACCAACAAATATTACAAACGGTAATTCCACTGTCAAACGGAGTTACCGTTTTTTTTGTGCATAAGGCTTCACCCACCGACCGATGAGCGGGAGACGACCGGCACAAGACCGAGAAACAGAAAAAACAATAATAGTTGTGCCCGACAGGGATGAGGGCGAAAGAAGATATAGTACTATCGTTCGGTACTTTAAAAGGGAACGAAAAGATCTTTGAAATAGTAGAATTGCCTAAAAAAAGACGAGAAAAATAGATATTTTTTCGTTAAATGCTTGCATATGTCAGAAAAAAGCAGTAATTTTGCGCTGCAAAATTGCAAATAAACAATAAAACTGACGAATATGGAAGCAGCATTAAGACAGCCGGTTCAGCAGGGAACTATCTCCGAAGAGAAGTGGGAAAGCCTTCATACTATTGAAGAGTTGGATTCCACTCTTAAGAATGTTATTCATAAACATTTTCAAGGATAATGAGCTTGGAGGTGCGTATTGAGGATGAGGTATTCTTGGATTTAGTTGAGTTCTATGAATTCAATCTCAAGAAACATCCCACATTAGATGAGGCCACTGTTCTAAAGAAGGAGCAGCGTCTTATTAATGAGTTAAAGAAATTGGGAACATACGCACCTACCGACCACAAGCAAACGCAGCATCTTCCATGGGTTCAAAAAGGTTATAAAGACTATTATATTGATGGTTTTCATTTTGGATACAAAATAGAGACGATACCATCCGGAGAGAAAGTGGTGGTTGTTTACGAAGCGTGTCACGAACTACTTTTCTATTAGTCGCTTACTAAACATTTTAACATACCCAACGGCAATTCTACTAATCAATAGAGTTGCCGTTTTTTGTGCGTGTACATCATTCACGCGCGATAAGAAAAGAAGATACTAATAACTACGAATAGAAATAATATAAAGTTGTGCCAGACATGGATGAAGGAGAAAAGAGTGAATGAGGGAATGAATGAGGGAGTGATGGTATACAAAAACAAATAAAACACTGCGATGCTAAAATTATAATGTAATCAAAAACGAAAACAAAAATGCGGAATCATCAGTTACTCATCGTAACTAAATGAAATCGCTCATCAGTTCACTTGTAAGCAAGTTTCCAGACGACTGCTAACCGATTCATTTTTCAGTACCAATAAATTGCCACTGATAGATTCCTTACAAAAAATCGCTTCGCTTTCAAAAAAATAAGAAAAATAGCATCGCCGCCATAAACCGAAAAAACAATTGATCTACTTACAGAGAGAAAGTGAAAATAAACAGCGCGCACGAGGGAGTGCGAGAGGAATAGGGGTTGTGTCTTTTTTGAAAGAGGTTTTGGACAAAAAAGACACAAGCTTAGTCCGAAAAGGAACAAGTAAAGCAAAAAAAGGACTAAGTAAAAAAGAGTCAAACAAATATAAAAGTGCGCACGGATAGGGAGTGCAAAAAAAAAAGATGGCAGGAGACAGCAAAAGGACACAGACGGAGTTAGAGCAAGGTTTGAAAGCTCAACTCAAATTGCTGGCAGACTATTGCAACCAATATGATGCCGGCAATTGGGAATATGTGTACCCTATGAGTACGGCTCTGCGTGTGCTGCTCAAAGATACGAAAAACTGCCACTCACTGCTCGGGCAACTCGGATGGAAAGACAAGATGCAGTTTATAGATAGTGCTCATCACTGCAAAGGCGGTATATGTTGCTGGGAAATCAACGGGCTGCAGAACTCTACTCTCATTGATGGCGCTGTGTATGCGGGCTTGGTGTCCAAGAAGTTGGAACAAACGGGACATGTTGTTATGGTTGGTTTGCAACCTTTGTGCAAGTTCGGTCACTATAAGCAACAGCAACTGAAGAGTTTTGATGACTGGTATAACGATGAAGTGCTGGATGATACGAAACAGAAGATGACCCGTAAGAATGTGATTGAGAATATAGCGGAGAAGGAAGGCGGTTGTCATTATGACACGAACAGCACCCCGGAACAGCAGACTTTCCAAAAGCCGGAATCGTTGCGCGTCAACCTCAATGGCACACAGATAGAATTCAAGCCCGCGCCAGTGTACACTTCATTACGCCAGATAGCATGGGAAGTGATGGAGAGTTTAAAAAATTTGAAAGAAGTAAAATAACTGAAATCTAATATCAATATAATAGTTGTACCCGACACGGATGAGGGTAAAAAGTTATGAAATCGCCAAAACATTTGAGTCATAAGCCGTTGGTGTCAGTTAATGACTATGATAAGGTAGATGGTATGTATAGAAACAATACAGATGCCAAAGCTTTGAGTATTGGGTACGCCCAATATGACAATAATGAAATCGCAATGAAAGTATGGCGGCATGTGAATGGACATTGGAGTCGACAATCAGAAGAGTTACCTATCCATCGCAACTTAGACTTGACAATACTATTGCTACATGTATTATTTGACGAAGCACCAAATCCGGATAGTTTTCTTGTAAAAGCAAAGACTCTCTTTTCGGAAGATCAAGAAGGCGGAATTGAAGAAATCAAGAAGTACTATCAAAAGAACAAAAGTTTTTTAGAGCCTCGTTTGAAGGAATTGCGCGAGCTCTTAAACAAAATGTAAATGATTAAAATCTTGAAAATATTAGCTTGGTTCTTGTGTCTCTTAGCATTTACTGTTGGGGCATTGGGAAGTAGTATTATTGTTACATTTGCTTTGTCTTTTATTGGAGCTGTTCTTCTTTTGCACTATACCATTAAGTTTTTTAAGAAGATACCACAAAAACTCAAGGTTGCAGGCCTATATGTGTATAATAAAATTCGGGGTGAATATCGTAGCATAATATTCTTAACAATATTTGTAGTCAGTTTAGTGATGAATATAGTGCTGATAACTTGGTATATGGAAACAAAGGGAGATTGCCTCTCCTCTGTTAATACATTGATATTAAATATCGCGGGCGCTTTTCTTGCATTACTACTCACTTATCTTTTATTGCGACCAAACTTTGAGGTGGCTCCCATTATTGCGCGGTCACTAAATAATCATATATGTATAGTAGTAAAGAACGAATCTCTGTTTGCCAAGTTATATTCTATCAAATTCGAATTGGCCTATTGCGGGACAACTGAAGCCAACGATGATGAATATTTGAACAATATTGCACTCGATAGTAATTCACAAGTGACATTGTTGACAAACCAACTCGGTCATAAACCAATTGATCGCTTTAACCGTTATTTTATATTTAAGTCTGTGAATGGTTTTTACAAGCAGTGGGCTCAATTAAAATGGCGCATATCTGCAACGAATACCATCTCAAACATAGTTGATGTCCGAGACAAGTATATTTACTATGATGCGATTCAATGGGGAGAATATGTTGGGGATAAATTTTATAATGTTCAAGAGCTATATCCATACTCGGAGCGACAGCGTGTAAGCAAAATTATTGAATTCAACGAAACTATCAGCAAAGTTTTACGTCCGTGTGCCAAGAAAAGGAATTCTACGGATGCTATCTACCAGTCTGCATTGAATATGCTTGATACATTCATTAAAGATTATAGTAAAGAATTCCCTAATATAAGGGAGGTTAGGCCGGTTGCGGACGATTTAATTCTACACATACAAAAACTTAAGAATCTATTAAATCAAAACGAAGTCTTGCGTCCTATATATAAAGAAAGGCGAAATAAATTGTTGCAGAATATTGATAAAGAATTCGAGTGCATCTCCACTCACATGGAGAATTCACTTGAAAGAAAAAGTTTAACTATAAAAATCTAACATTATGGCAAAATTTAGGAATCGCCCCACATGGGAAGAATTACGCCAGTATGGTGCATTAACCAGGATTAGCGGTCAAGAATTTGTTTATAACAAACTTATTCGGGAACTTGTTGCTGTTGTTTTAGCAAAAGGGTTACACGCCGAAATCCCACAAAACTTAGCGAATAAGGAATTTTGGACAAAAGAAGATTATGAACGCTTGCAGATTTCCGAAATACGCTTGGAGTCTCGTCTTGGGGATCCTGACGAATTAGACGATGAAGTAATAAAAGTAATAAAAGCAAATCCAGCGAAGTAATCACAACTATTCGGTCATAGGTGATTGGTTTTACCTATGGTCACAAATAATAACTCGTACACACGCGTACCTTAAATAAAAAAGCGAATAATATAAAAATCAAAATAATATGAAAACAAAATTTTTACAACGAGTATTGTGGTTAATGATACCACTACTCACAATTTTTACCACAAATGTGTGGAGCGCAGATGTGACCTATACATTAAGTTCGGCCAGTGGCAATCCTGGCTCTGGAAACGATTGGTATTCTGGTACAATTGATTCATACACCAGTTGGGCAGCTACGAATGGAGGAAGTAACCATCCCAAGTATTATTCGACAGGTAGTGGTTTGCGTGTTTATAGTGGCGGTACTTTTACTATCACATCGTCCAAAACAATTGCTTCTATCAAGTTTACGTTCAGCTCTTCTTCGTATACTTTTAGAGGAGATATTTCTACCAGCCCATACACAGTCACACCTAATGCAACAAGTTGGAGTGTTTCCGTTAATCGGGCACATTGCCGTTTGCAAAAAATTGAAATCACTTATGCTGTATCAGGTTATAAAATCACTTACCATTGCAACGGAGCAACATCCGGATGTCCAAGTGATGCATCTGGGCAAACTGCTTTGCCTAATCCATTACCAAGCGCGCCAACTAAAGCGGGTTCTACTTTTGGAGGTTGGTATACAAATTCAACGCTTACAACCGCAGCGGTAGCAGGAGCATCGTTGTCTGCAGATGCAGACTTATACGCCAAATGGACATGTAATGTAACGCTTAATCGTAATGGGGCAACAGAGACTATCAATAATGTTACTGAAGGCACAACCCTTAACAGTATAGATGGCGATGGCGATCAAGGAGGCTGCTCTGCATGGACTTTTGTCGGCTGGAGTAAAACCCAACGTGCTGCACAAAATGTTTCTACAGCTATGACGCTTGTCACGACCGTCGATGGCGCTGGACCGTATTATGCGGTTTATAGCCATACTGAGGGAGGCGGTGGAAGTAGTGATGTAACTGATGAGATTACTGATGCAGATTTAGCTGCAACGAGTAATACCTATACTGCGTTTACGGATGTTGCGGGTGCAAATTCTGATGCCGTTTATGCCGGCCAATCCACAAAAAATAGTGGTATCGGTTTACGAGGGACTAATCCTGCCGGTATTGTAAGTTCCACGTCGGGTGGTAAAATTAAATCCGTTGTTATTGATTGGGGATCTAACGCAACAAATAGCCGTTATATAGATGTATATGGAAACAATTCTGCATACTCTACTGCAGCTGATTTATATAATACCTCTACAGATGGAGATAAAGTAGGTACAATTACCTATACGAGTAGCAGCGATTATACAACGACATATAATTTTGAAGACGATTATGACTATGTAGGTATTAGAGTTCGTTCTTCTGCCACTGTTATTGCAAGTGTCAGTTTTACGTGGACAACTTCCGGAGGTGGTACAACTTATTATTCTACTACTGCAACATGCTGCACAGAACTGGCAGCAATCAATGGTTCGGTTTCTTCGACCACGCAGAATAGTGCAACGCTTCAATGGGACAAGTTAAGTAATGTAGATGGTACGACACCGTATACGGTAAGTTGCAAAGTGACCTCCAGCGGATCTGCCGCTGGTAGTGTTGGTTCCATTGACTTAAGCGGAGCCAAAGCCACGTGTACAATAACCAGTTTGACCGGCGGTATCGGATATACATTTACCATTACTGCACATGGCGCTTCCGGCTATTGCGATAAAGAACAAGTACTCACCGCAACAACTCCTACCTGTACGGATTGGAGTACGCCGACGGTAAGTTATTCGAGCAGTTTGGCGATAAATGCATCGGAGGGTGTGACTATTGGCAGCGGAACAACTCATGGCGCGGTGACTTATGAGTCGAGCGATGATGATGTGTTGACCGTAGCTGCTGATGGTACCATTCATGCCGTTGGTGCCGGAACGGCACATATCACAGCCACATGGGATGGCGATGCTACTTATTGCGAGAAGAGCGCTAACTCAAATGACGTGACAGTAAGTGGTATCCAAGTAACAGGAACAACGCCGGTGAACTTCGGACAAGTTTACCAAGGCGCGTTGATAGGAACAAAAACCATCTATGTCACAGGTTTAGGATTAACAAATGATATCACGCCATCGTTGCCTGTTGGTAGTCCGTTTAGTTTCAGTCCGGCTTCGTTAGCCGCCAACTCATCGAATGCGACATTGACTATTTCTGCATCGACAGCAACGATTGGCGACTACAACCAGACGTTGACATTGACGAGCGGTGCATTCAGTGCGACTGTGACGGTGAAGATGGAAGTCATCGCCAAGCCAACGGCTACTTTCACAGATGCGCTGCATAACTTGACGGAAGACAAAGATGGTGTTTCGCTGAGTAGCTATAATCTAACCGCAGCACAAGGAACACCCGTCGTGTTCCCGACATTGGCTAACCAAACGAAGAGCGCAGGAACCTGCGAAGGTGAGTATTATATCTTCGCCGGATGGACGGAGGGCAATAATAATACCAATCCGGAAGACCACTTGGTTACTTCTTATACCTTGGCTAATGGGGATACTAAGAATTACTACGCTGTATGGGCGGATGCTTCGGGAAGTGCCACTTATACGAAATTGACGAGCGATGCCTTTAGCGGTTCTCCCGCAAAATATGTATTAGGAGCCGAGCATGAAGGAACAACTTATTACTTCTCTGATTACGATCCTGATAATATTGCCTATAATTTAAGTTGGGGAACTTGTTCTTCATCAGATGCGCCCATCCAATTCACGTTATCTGGAACTGCCTCTGCATTGGTTGCTAAGGACAATTTGAACAATTATCTTGAAGCACCATGTACAACCAAGGCTTTCTATATCAGCGGTTCAGAAACAAGTGTTGAACTAAAATCTAACGGTACGGTATATAATAATGGTGATGGTTGTACGAGTTATCGTTTAAGATACAACTACAACAGCGGATCAGGAGGATTGCGATGGTATACATCTGATACAGGAGATCCTGCATATTTCTATCTGGTAGGTACGGCCGGAACGGTTCATTACCGCACGTCATGTTGTACGAATAAAGTAGATGCACCGGTGGTAACAGCCAGCACGGTTACTTCGACCAGCATCACATTGACATGGCCGTCCGATGTCAAGGCGACCGGTTGGCAGATTGAGTGGAACGGTGCAGGCGGATGGGTAACGCCAAGCGGAAGTTGTACTCACACTGTTTCCGGTTTGACGCCCAACACCACTTATACGTGGCGTGTACGCGCGACATACGAAGATCCTGTTTGCGGCGCGGATGTCCGTTCCGGAAGTACGACTACCAATCAGGTTTATCATGTGACCTATGCAAAGGGTAGCGGAACCGGTACTTGTACTGCAACGAATTCAACTACAGACGCGACCGGTTATGAAGCAGGCGCAACCGTCACGCTGCAAGAAAACGAATTTAAATTGGTAGGACACGATTTCGCCGGTTGGACTGAGGATGATGATGACATTACGATTAGCAGCAACCAATTCACGATGCCGGATCACGATGTAGTGATTACCGCTACGTGGACCGCGAAGGCGGATAAGTATTTCGACCGCATGCACGACCAGACGGATGCCAGTCATGGTGGCGTAGCGGAGACAGAAGGCACGAACGAAGGGAAGTATTATATTCTGAAAGAGGGGTGCTCCTACAGTGTGCCGACCGCCGTTGACAGCAAGACAGGCGATGCCTGCCAGACGAGCCACTACAAACTGCGCGGATGGATAGCAGCAAGCTATGTGAATTCAAAAGGAGAGATAACCGATGAGTCCAAAATCTTCTCTCCCGGAACGACGAAGACTGCCGGAGGTTATACCTACTATGCAGTATGGGCAGAAGTTGTGGAATAAGATAATCGAATGATTAAAGTTTAATGTTGAATGTTTAATGTTTAAAGATTGAAAATTATGAAAACAACGAATAATATAATCAATTCGATTATGAAACAATATATGAAATATTTATGCGCAGTACTATTGGTAATAGGAACGAGCGCACACGCGTGGGCAGTCACCGAAACGATGGACTTCACGCAATGTTGGGGACTCGGTACAAGTTATGCAAGCGGAGTGTACACCTATGGTGGCTATGCCATTCAGGCTCATGATGCGATGTATAATCGATACAATGATTATTGGATATTGAATTATTACTACAGCGATGTATCCGACCACAACGCATGGGGAGGAATTATTCTGCCTCCATTCGACGGCACGGTAAGTAGCATTACCGTTACTTCCGGATCCGGTTCGGGAGCTACTTCCCGTACTATCCAATTATACGTCAACGGCACATTACAAGCAACCAGTTCCAGTATTCCGGCGAGCGGGTCTTATACCTTTACTTCACTTTCCATTGCCGCCGGTAGTACGATAGAGTTACGCAATAACACCAACAACAATGAGTTTCACTTGGCTTCTCTTTCCATAACGCATAATGGCAGTCAAATGGGAACAGCTGCTGTTTCGGGAAAGAGTGTTGTATCTGCTTCTGCGGATGGAAACGGAACTGTAACCGTAAGCAGTAATCCTGTTAGTTTTGACGCAACCACAACGCTAACTGCCGTTCCTGCATCAGGTTGGCAATTTGATTATTGGGAGGTGACCAGCGTCGGTAACACCTGTACTAACTACGATCCCTATAGCACACGTTGGACACAAAATGAGTTTACTGAAGATAACATTATTGGACTTAGCACCGATGCCTCTATTGAGTTGTATAATTTCACACATCCAGATTACTTTATTGCCGTGGCACACTTTGTGGAAACAACGTGTACTATTGATACAAAAGTCGTCTTTGCTAATAGTGGGACGCAGAATGTGAATGCCAGCACATCAGCGCAGACCTTTGACAATGCCGGCACGGCGAAACGAGTTAGCAACAATGTCAACACAGGACAGACAGTTACCTATACTTCAAGCAATCCGTCTGTGTCGGTTAACGCATCCGGTCGCGTTAGCATACCTGCCAACTTCGTCGGTTCTGTCACTATCACTGCTACTGCTGCTGAAAGTGGAGATTACTGTGAATCAAGTGAAAGTTACACACTAAATGTGAACGGTTATAATGTTACGTATCATGTAAAATCTTGTGTAAGCGGCAAGCCGGCAAATAAAACAAATTACTTGGGAAGTCTGACCCTGCCAACCGGTTTGTCAATAGATGGCTACCAGTTTGCCGGATGGACAACCAACGGTTCCTATAGTGACAACAGCACTCCACCGACTCTGCAGCCGGCATCTATTACCGTTACAGCTGATGTGGACCTGCATGCAGTGTTTAAGAAAGTTAGTTCCACATTTGAAAAGATGCCGGAGAACACGAGCGGTAGTGTAAACACATCAATCCCTGAAGGTGATTATGTTATCTGTACCAATTATGATCCGGGTAGTAGTGCGCGAATCATGACTAATACAGTGAACGGAGGTCGTATGGACACGCAAGATGGCGAATATACGTTTACGGCTGCCGGATTAAGTTGTACGGATGAAGATTATATATGGCATATATCCGGAACAGCAGGAAATTACAAGATGTACAATGCTTCCTCCGGAAAGTATCTTGCCTCTGAAAGCGGAGCAACAGTAAGTAGTCCTGCCGACAGAAAAATGAGATTAGTGGACGAATCGTCCAATGCATACACCAACTGGACTATCGCTCAAAACAACGGTTCGGTACCATATATGTTTACTAATACGAAACGTCAAACTGACTCTGAGACAGAAAAGAGTCTTGGTGTTTCCAACAACCGTGTTTTCTTTAGAGGAGATAGTTATAAAGCGACATTCTATCTTTTTAAGCGAACCTCTACTGCAAATGCGTACACTATCAATCCGGATTGTGATGCAGCGGAATACACGGTGACGTTCAATTTAGGTTCCGCACCTACAGGAGCGACCGTAAGTGCGAGTGCTACAGGTGCGACCTTCTCATCGCCTGTACTCTCGCCGGTAACATCCGGAACGGCTGTGACGATTAACGCCACTGCGCCAACAGGTTACCATTTCGTCAGTTGGACAGTTACTTCCGGTGGAGCAAGCCTTAGTTCGGCTGCGACCTCCGCCAGCAACGGATTTACGATGCCGGCTTCGAATGTAGTTTTGACTCCGGTATATGCAGCGGATAGTTACACGATAATCTATTTAGATAAGGGAGGAAGTGCATTCTCCGGAACGCATGACACCGGCTATCCGACCACGCACACTTATGGTACCGAGACAACTCTTTCCGGAGCTACGAAATCCGGTTGGGAGTTTGCAGGTTGGTACACCAGTAGCGCCTGCACATCCGGAACGCAGGTGACATCGCTGGGCGCAACAGACTATACTTCTTCGCCCACGTTATATGCACTATGGGTACACTTTACCGATCCGTTGGCATGGTGCCCGGAGCCGGAAGTGGTTTTGACTGGAACGACCTATATTACCAGTTTGTATCATGCTTCCAACGAAGGTATGATTCGCGGTACAAGCCAACTGACCCTTACAGGACGCAATATGGGTATCGATGAGGATGTAACGCTTACATCCAATAACCCCAATGTATATTTCTCGACTTCCACCAATGAGAATATCAAACGCGGTACGGCAAATCAGCCGAAGACCTCGCTTACGTTGAAAACAGATGTCAATGGTAAACTGAATGGCGATGAGGGCTATACCATATACGTACATTTCATGCCGAGCGCAGCGGGCGACGGTTCCATCAGTGACGTGACGGTTACTGCCACCTATGCAGTGCCGGATCCGGATGAAGTGAGCACCACGCACGTATATGTTCGTAGTATGCCGGCACAGTTTGCCGTAGCCACTAAGGTAGGTAACACTTGGTATGCACTGCCTGCAAACATGGGTGGAGCAGGAAACCCCGCACCGGTTCAGATTGAGGTTAATGAAACCAACTGGACAGCCAAAGGTCCAGCAACCGTTTCGTATGCAATGTGGCCGGTACATACATCATCAAGTATAACCCCTGCACCAAGCTACACGGCTAACGGTGACCACTGGCGATTGGTGGGTAACGACAACAAAGCACTGTGGGCAAGTCCTACTGCAGGTACATACACTATTAAGAATGATGCAGTTGTAACTTCCGTCGGCGCTAGCGTAACGACATCTTACGAATGGAAGATTACCACCACACCGCTTGATGCACTGGATCCGACTGCCGGTACATGGAAATACTATATCCAATCAGATCAAACCAACAATACCAATTATCTGAATATCAAGAATAATGATATTGTATGGGGAGCATACAACGCAGGATATGAGTTGACAAAAGACATGTATCTGTTGCCGCTGACACCGGTTGAGCCATTTGAATATAGCGTAATCGAATGGTATCCGACGAAGATGTTGATTCAGACAGAAGCTACTATCAGCAGCCCGACTGTTACGATTGACGGCACTCCTGTTGCCAGTCCGACCGTAACAGCTAAAGGCAGTAAGTGGTATGAAATAGGAAATCTGCCGTTGGAGTCTAATCCGGCCAAGACGCTGACAATCACCAATGGCGGAGCTATGGCTGTCAAGACCATCCCTGTTATCATCTCGCGCGGAACGAAGAGTATCAGCGATGCGCCGTTCAGTACGCTCGGCAAGGCGGTTTACAACCAGACCGATTTGGTTGTCCGCGACGGTGCCGTGCTGACAGTGAACGGAAGTGCAACGGATAATACGTTCCACGATGTAACCATCCATTCTAATTCAAAGATATCTGTTCCGGCGCTGAATACCAGTAGTGCAGAGAATAAGTTCGGTGTCCACAGTCTGACATTCTTTGGCGGAATTGATGATATTTACAATGGTTCTTCCTATAGCACGGACAAGTATGGCGTGCCGGAGTTGTCGCTGAAAGGTAAATTCGGTACGAAGACCATCACTAAGATTGACTATGTGATGCGTGTAGATTTAAATCAAATGTACTCGTTGGCTGTTCCCTATGATGTGAATTTAAATGAAATTACGTATTGGGATGGCACATCCATGACACCAGGAGCAAACCTCTATGCGGAGACCTATAATGGTCAGGCCCGCGCGAACATGCAGATGAGCAATACTTGGATTTATGAAACAGATTTCGCAGAAGCAAAATTCAAGGCTGGTGTAGGTTACACTATCTCTGCAGAATTGCAGAGTGGAGTGGGAAATACATATTCCATTATCCGTATGCCGATGAACAGCAACGTAGGTACAAACGCAACCGAAGCTGCCAAATCAATTCAGGTGACTGCATATGCAAACACTCAAGGTGTGACCATAGGTGATAACAACAAGGGTTGGAATCTCGTTGGCAACCCGTATATGGTTACTATCAGCGGAGGTGAAGCGGATAGCAAATTGGTAGTAGGCTATTTGGTAGAAACCGGAACCGGTCCATGGGAGTGGAAGGATGATACATATCGCTATGTAACCATTCCGAATGACAATGGTACCGATTATCGCCAGATAAAATTCTCAAGTGCCGAACTGAAACCATTCAAGAACTTCTTCATTCAGGTTGCTAACGGAGGTGAGTTGTCCTTCGCTTTATCAAGTAGACAAAATGCACCGGCCCGTTTCATGCAAACGAAGGATCGCGAAGTAGAGTTCGAGATTTTGTTCGGCAATACAACCTACACAGACAATACCGGTATGCTAATTGCAGAAAAATATAGCTCTGCATATGAAATCAATGCCGATTTGGAGAAGATAATTGGAACAATGTCCATTTATACAATCTATGGAGGTTACAACCTTGCGTATAACGCTCTTAGCCCAGCAGAGGCAGAGCAACAGATTCCAGTGGGTTATGTAGTTCCAACGGCAGGAGAATATACCTTCCAATTGGATGACCAAAGCAATTATGAACAAGTTGAGCATATCTACTTAATGGACTACGAACAGGGTAGTACTGTAGATTTGTTAGACAAGGGATACACATTTGAGACTGTTAAAGGAAAGAATGAGAGTCGCTTTGCTATTAATGTAATCCTTAAGGAGGAAAAAGAGGATATTACTACCGGTATAAATGCGTCAGAGGCAAACAACGAGCAACCGCAGAAGTTCATCTATCAAGATAAGATGTATATCCTGCAGAATGGAGTCATTTATGATGCTACGGGTAAGAAAGTGCGTGAGATTAGATAATCTTAGTGTTGAATGTTTAGTATTTAATGTTTAATGATTAAAATATTAGAGATTATGAGCACATTGAGATATATCATCCTGCCATTACTGGCAATCACCTTGTCAGTCACCACCATTTCTGCTGCTCCAAAGCAGCAGAAGGGTGGTGTGCCGACCCTGAACACCAACGCGAAGAAGAAATCGGGCACCGGTGCTGCGGCCGCCAATGCTGCACTCAATCGCAGCGTCTCTCGTTCGGCAGTAACCACCGCCGTGCCGATGGTGCAAAACAACAACCCGTTCCGCCATACGGCAACGCCGACGCCCCCTTCTTCCTCGGCGCGATATGAGGCAACCGGTTCACAATCATCAGGCAGCAGTATGCCCATCATCAACCCTCGCACGACGCGTGAGACGAAAGGCAGCGGCTTGAGCGGCGGCGCCTCGGCCGGCGGACTGATGCTGAGCGGAAGCCAGTATGCGTCGACAGCAGCAAACGGAGGCGGCAGTTCAGCGAGTTCCACCACTCCCAGTCGCCCACGGAAGGAGCGCCCGGGGAGTTGGACAGACCCGTATTTGAATCCTCTGGGCGATGCGGCATGGCCGTTGGCGCTGCTGGCGCTTGCGTTCGCGTTCGGCCAATGGATCGCAAAAAAACTAAACCGCTCTGCTAATTAGTAGGTGCGACCATTGCCTCCGCTCTCCCCATAGCAAACAGTCCGACAGACTTCGGTTTACTCTGGGGACCCCATACAATATCCCATACAATATAAGGTACGCACACGCAAGCGCAGGGTATAGTGTTTTTTTAGAAGAAAATAATAAAAATAAATTGATTATAAAGAAAATATTTTTAGAAAAAAAATAGATAAACCCTTCCGCCGGTGCTACATGGAATACGGCCTACGCGGCCTGAGCGTAAATGACTACTAATTCGCGTATTTGAGCGAGCTCAACACACGCCTTATTATTCCTTTCCGCACTGCTAAAAGCAGTTGCATTCCATGTATCCTCGTCGTCAGCGATAAACATAAATAAAGGTTATTGGGAAAAGGTTAAAGGTTATAGTTTAGAGGACGCTCGCTGGGCGAGCTACAGTTTAGAGGTGAAAGGTTAAAGGTTATTGGTTATTGTGTACTTGCGTGAGCGTACGTACGCGCGATCAATCCTAAAATTAAATTATAGTATAGGAGAAAAAACAAAAATGTTCGCAAAATTTGTGAATATCAAAAAAATGTAGTATCTTTGCAGCGGATTTGTAAATGGGATGGATGTAATCTTTCAAAAAGACTACCTGAGCGATTTATATTATACCGGTAAAACGAGCGATAAACAACACCGCTATCAACCTGAAGTAGTGCGCAAATATGCCAAGGTTGTAGGCCTACTGGAGGCAGTCAGCAGGATGGAAGACTTGTACCGATTCAATTCGCTCCATTTTGAGGCTCTTGAAGGGCGGAACCCCTTTTTTCAGTAAGGATTGATATCCATTACAGACTGGTTTTCCAGATGGCCAGTAAAGCCGGAGAAACAGTCTTTACAATCTGCAAATTAGAAGATTAAAGCATGATATTATGGCAGCATTAGGTTATCCCTTCTACCCGGTACATCCGGGTGAGGTAATCAAAGACGAACTGAAGGCACGCAATATATCCCAACGTGAGTTTGCGCGTCAGGTACATATGTCTTACACGGTATTGAACGAGCTGGTTAATGGCAAACGGTCATTAACTCCATCAACGGCTCTTATGTTTGAGACCGCACTGGATATTCCTGCTGACGCATTGATGGCTATTCAAACCAAATACAATATGCAAACAGCAAGGCAAGACCGCAAGTTGCAATCATGGCTATCGCGTATTCCGCGAGTAGCAGCCATGTTATGATAAAGGAAGAATGAACAAAAACATCATTTAACAATAACACAACCATGAAGAAATTTTTCTTATTTTTAGCAGCGTGCGCGATGAGTATCGCGATGTCCGCTGCAGTGAGCATTACCATCAATCCGAGCCATGTGGATTTCGGAGAAGTGAGTATCAAGGGCAAGACCAGTGTAGAGGGTTCCGCCACATTTGATGTAACCTATTCCGGTCTGGTGGAATATTGCGGTGTAGTTTTTGAGGATGTCGAGATGCCGGAAGACGGAGCTGCATTCTGGATTGAAGGAACGAACACAGACGGATGGATCTACAGCGGCGATGCATACAACCCGGCGGAAGGTGAAGGTCTGACGCTCCATTATATGGCAGACAAAGCCGGTACGTACACCGGTAAGATTCGTTTCTACAGTTACAACAGCGATGATGATTGGTACAACAAGGTGCCCGGCACATCATATTATATGACGATGAAGCTGGTGGTTACCGATGAGGCTATCGTAGCAAAAACCACTCCGTTCGAGCGTATCAATAGCACGAGCGAGTTGAAAGACGGCGACGAGGTGGTGTTTGTTGATGAGACAAGTGGCGCTGTGAGCGCTCCGCTGAACGGAGCATACCTGCCGGCATTGACAGAAGGCGTGAAGGTGGACAAAGCCACCGGCAAAGCCGATGTACCGGCCGGAGCACAAACATTTATACTGAAACAATACAGCGGCAACTGGCAGTTCATCTATCCGGACGACAGCGAGAAAGCCCTGTTGCTGGATTATAGTTCGAACAGCGGAAAGGGTGCTTTCACCACCACATATGCCGTTGGTCAGACGGTCAAAAGCTGGGAGATAACCATCAGTGGAGGCGTGGCCTCTGTGATTCGCCCGAACGAAGCAGACCCGGCATACCCCGTCCGCTTCAACAGCGACCGTTTCAAACCCTACATGAGCGAGAGTACAGGTACAGACATCGCACTTTATAAGAAATCCGGTGAGGCGCAGGAGATAAAGAGCAGCGTGGTTCTGAATACGGAGAGTGTGACGTTCACAGACTGCGAGCTGGGCGAGACGCAGAGCGTAGAGGTAAGTTATACCGCGGAGAACCTGACGGACGATATCATCTGGGCCGTTGAGGGTACGGACGCTGCGCTCTTTGAGGTCAAAGAAGAAGGCGACAACAAGAGCGGCAAAGTAACTGTGACCTACAAAGGAACGGGTACCAAGACCGGCGCCGTTGACGCCAAGTTGAGCTACCTGACCCAGGATATCAAACTCGACCCGATGGAGGGTTCGTTCCCCATCTCGCTGACATTGATTGACAATACCGTCAAACTGACGAAGATAGAGTTCGTGGGTGCGCCGGAGACGATTGACCAGCACCAGACGATAGACAT
Organism: Bacteroidales bacterium UBA3843; assembly: GCA_002392745.1. Taxonomy (GTDB): domain Bacteria; phylum Bacteroidota; class Bacteroidia; order Bacteroidales; family Paludibacteraceae; genus Colicola. The sequence continues at coordinate 153,077 of DGHR01000007.1, forward strand.
GAGCCAGTATCTGGTATTCACGCCCAACGACGCGGTGGACAAATCCGTGACATGGTCAACCGACCATGATTATCAGGGCACTATAGACGCCGAGGGCAAACTGTACGCCAAGCAAGTGACAGGCCAGATTATTGTAACCGTGACTTCGGTCCGCGTACCGGAAGTGAGCGCCAGCCATACGCTGACCATTACTGTGCCGACCATCACTGATTTTACATTGTCGAAGAGCGAAGTGACGCTCTACACAGGCGGTACGGAAACGATGAGCATAACTGCGTTTGTGCCGAACTATGCCACCGCTACCGCCACATGGGCAAGCAGCAATACGGAAGTAGCGACGGTCAGCAAGAGCGGCGTGATAACCGCCAAGGCCATCGGCGAAGCAGAGATAAGCGCCACCATCGGTGAGGTGGTCAAGAAATGTCAGGTGCACGTAGTGCCCGTAACGGTAGAGAGTATCGCTTTCGCCACCACAGAGGCCAGCCTGACTGTCGGTTCGCAGCTGCAACTGGCGCCGGTGGTAACTCCCGCCCAGGCTGCAGACGATTACACCATTACCTATGTCTCGGACAACGAAGAGACGGCCACCGTCAGCACTGACGGAGTAGTGAAGGGTATCGCAGAAGGAGACGCTGTCATTACTGCCACGATTGACGGCAAGAGCGCACAGATAACCATTCATGTCGTAGCTGCGGCGACCTTTGCCAAACTGACCAACCCGAGTGTGCTGGCCGCCAAGGACACCATCATCCTTGCTGCTATCTACGAAACCAACGGAGTGATAGCCGGCAAACGCGATGGCAAGAAATTGACCGTACTGACTGAAGGAGTGACAGTAACAGAGACTGAGGCTTATGCTGATGAGGCATGCCGTATGGTTCTGGGCACGGAGAGCGGCCAAAAGGGGTATACGCTGACCATAGCGGGCGCTAGCAAACCGATTGCTGTGGCAGCCAATGCAAACGATATCGTGGATGCCAACACGCAGAACGGCAGATACTGGGAATTCGTAGCCGATGGAAGCAACGGGTATTACGTCCGCAACCTGCTGAACACGAACGCGATGTTCAAATACCATATCGGCAATGCCGCTATCAAACCCTACAAAGCCACGACAACGGGTGCCGTCTATGTATATGTTTACTACCGTAAGTATGTAGCACCTATAGGCACAGATATAGAGGAAGTACAAGGTGACAATGTACAATGTACCAAGGTGCTGCGCGATGGTCGACTGATGATTATCCGCAACGGAGTGGTTTATACGGTTGACGGGAAGATAGGTTATAGGTTATAGGTTATTGGTTATAGGTTATAGGTGTATGGTGATTTAGAAAAAAATAAAGAAAATAAATTGATTATAAAGAAAATATTTTTAGAAAAAAAATAGATAAACCCTTCCGCCGGTGCTACATGGAATATGGCCTACGCGGCCTGAGCGTAAATGCCTACTAATTCGCGTATTCGAGCGAGCTCAATACACGCCTTACTATTCCTTTCCGCACTGCTAAAAGCAGTTCTATTCCATGTATCTCCGTCGTCAGCGATAAACATAAATAAAGGTTATAGGTTATTGGTGATTGGTGTACGGTGTTAAAAACGTAAAAAAGGCAGGATGATGAGTCCTGCTTTTTTGTAGATGCGGCATTCAATGCCAAGCAAAAAAAGAAAGAAATGCCGTCTAACAGACGGCGCAATACAAAGAATCTAACGACGGCAAAAATGCCGCCGAACAGAACAAAACTCACAGGCAAGTTACAGTTTAGAGGTGAAAGGTGAAAGGTGAAAGGTGAAAGGTGTTAAAAACGTAAAAAAGGCAGGATGATGAGTCCTGCTTTTTTGTAGATGCGGCATTCAATGCCAAGCAAAAAAAAGAAAGAAATGCCGTCTAATAGACGGCGCAATACAAAGAATTTAACGACGGCAAAAATGCCGCAGAACTATCCGGTCTTCTTTGTGTAGATTTGCATAAAGGGCGGAAAAATTGACATTTTTTCTCTAAATATTATTTTTTAAAACATTTTGTTTGGTAGTTTACCGATTTATAATTATCTTTGCACACTTTTTCGCTTCCGTCCACCGAATGGTGGCAGTGAGCAGAAGCGAAAAAAGCGACGCCTTGAAGACCACGAAAAACATATTCTACAGGCTGCAGCGTTGGCTGCTTATTCCTATTCTTTCGCTATGGGTTGTTCTGCCATCATTGGCAGTGACTTCGGCGTATTACAGCAGTCTTGACAACAAGAGCGGAGCAAATCTGTTTGCCGCCATACATACGGTGAGTAAGACCGGTTATTCCTCTTTGGGCTATGCGGGATTATGGACCGCTTACAAGACGACAGATGTCTATCCCGCAGGGCATCCCAATGCCGGCAAGATATGGGATATGTATGGCGGTTGCACATTTACTTATAGTAGCAATCAATGTGGATCTTATAGCGACGAATGCGATTGCTACAACCGTGAGCACTCTATTCCCAAAAGTTGGTTCGGAGGTTCCGAAAACAGCAATACTCCCGGTACTGATCTGTTCCATATTTTCCCTACTGATGGTTATGTTAACAACAAGCGCAGTAATTATGCCTTCGGCGAAGTGAGTAGCGCCACCTATAGCTATAACAACAGCAAACTGGGTTCCCCGAAGAGTATCACCGTCAGCAACACGATTTTGGAGGCCTCCGGCTCCAATACACAGACCTGCAGCACATCGCCTGTCTTTGAGCCATGCGATGAGTACAAGGGCGATTTTGCACGTGCCTATTTCGGCACAATGGTGCGATGGGCCAACGGAGATTACCAGACATTTACAAAAGGTGACGGTGCGGCTATATTTAATACGGCCTATGATGCTTCTCATTACTACGGATTGACCGCCTATGGTGTAGCCTTGCTGATGAAATGGCATCGCGCGGATCCTGTCAGTCAGAAGGAAATAGACCGCAATAATGCCTGCCAAAACACCCAAGGCAACCGCAATCCGTTTATCGATTATCCGTGTCTGGCGGAGTATTTATGGGGCAACAAGACCGGTGAGACCTTCAAACTAACCGAGGTACTTGGTTCGTTTGAGAGCAGTTTTGAGGCAGGAGTGAGCGACGGTTGCAGTTGCGGCGTAATAACCACGTTGAGTTTTGCCAACAGCAGTGTCAGTGTGAATACCGGCAACACCATAACGAACGCCGCTACCACCAATTCAACCTGCGCCACCATTACTTATACCAGCAGCAATACTTCTGTAGCCACTGTTAGCTCCGCCGGTGTTATCCAGGGTGTAGCAGAAGGAACATGTACCATCACTGCTTCTATTTCCGCCTGCGGTGATTATAGTGCCAAGACAGCGACCTGCACTGTGAAGGTAGGTACTTCGTATACCGTGACATGGATGGCGAACGGAGCGCCTTACCATTCGAATACAGCCGTGAGCGGCAGCAGTCCGTCTGTCCCTGAGGCTCCGGACGATTGTGACGCTACACGCGTCTTCCGCGGCTGGACAGCCAGCAGCAGCCATAGCGGCAACAGTGCCCCCGACGATATGTTTACCACCTCGGCGCCGCCTGTAACAAAGGCCACCACCTACTATGCCGTTTATGCTGACAAGAGCAGCAGCGGCAGCGGAACGGTAAACACAACCGTTTCGATGAATTCTTTCAATGCAATATCCGGAAATGTGGAAGACGATAGCAACGTAAGTTATATAGCAGCACAAGGTAGTGCAGGAACAGCTCCTGCTATATATAGCAATGTGATACGTATTTATCAAAACGGCGGTACATTGACCATTAGTGCGAACAATAGCAAAAAACTGACGAGCATAACTATCGGTTCATCAATGGCCACGTCTGTATCTTATTCGGTAGACGGCGGAAGCGCCAGCGCAAACCAATCAATATCTGCCAATGGAACTTATACATTAGACGGCATAGAGGCAAGTACTGTGGTATTTACTTGTAAAGGAACAACCAGTTCTTCCCGTCTATATTTGAATAAATTGTCGGTTACATATTCCGGCACAGGTTCTACCACTACCTATAGCAATTATTCGCTGAACTGCAGCACGGCCCCTGTGACCGCCACAGCGACCTTCAAGAATAACGGTGCCACCTTCGCAACCCAGAGCGGCACAGCCGGTACGCCAATCACTATAGACGACCCGACTCCCTGTGCGGGATACACCTTCGAGGGGTGGAGTACACATGAGTACGCAACCGGCAACACCGAAGCCGCCGTGATTGATTTCGCCGGCACAATCCCGTACGCCAACACCACCTACTATGCCGTTTACAGCAAGACCGTAAGCGGAGGCAGCACCCTGACCAATAACTACAAGAAGATAACTACAGCCGGTGAACTGACCAGCGGCAATTATCTCATCGTAGGCAACAGCAGCGGTTACCAGGCAATGAGCACCACCTGGAAGGACACCTATTATTTGTCCCCGACGGCGGTAACCCCCGCATCGGATGTCATCACCACCACAGATGCCACGATTGTCTGGACCATCACAGTAAGCGGCAGCCAAGTGACTATCAGCAATGCCGAAGCCGGCAATCTGTATATTGAGCAGTCGGGCTCTTACTACAACATCAAGTTGGGCGACAACACCACTGACAACAAATTCACCTACAGCGTGACGGACGGCAACTGGTTGTTCCGCTCCGTCACCTATACCGACCGGGTGCTGGAATACTACAGTTCGAAATCACGATGGGCATACTATACCTCGGCCGACGCGCCTGTTTATCTATACAAACAGCAATCCGAAGCGACCGGCACCACCTATCACACCACTTCACCGGATTGTACATGCCGGGTAACGGTGACGGTTGTGTCCGGCGACGAGAGTCAGGGAACAGTAAGTATAACAGCCTTGTAAACAAGCAAAGAAATAATACAAACCAATAAAAAACATCACACTCATGAAAAAGATTTTCTCTTTAGTCATTGCATTGACTACGATGGCCAGCATGGCTTTTGCTGCGGCATTGGAAGTGGACTGCGGCACGCAGGTGCAAATCACAGCTTCGGCGAAGACCGGCTACCATTTTGTGGAATGGAACGACCACAACACCGACAACCCCCGTACGGTAGATGCTACCGCCGATGTGACATACACGGCGTATTTCGAAATCAACAGTTACACTATCCGCTTTCTGAATGACGGAGGCGCAGAACTGCAATCGGAAGTGCTGACCCACGGCTCGCCCGTCAGCTACAAGGGGTCGACCCCCACCAAGACTTCTACCGCTGAATGGGAATATACATTCGCCGGTTGGACACCGACCATCAACCCCACCGCTACCGCCGATGCGGACTATACCGCCGTCTATGACAAGACCAAACGCAAATATGTCATCAAGTTCGTGAACTGGGACGGCACAGAGTTGCAATCATCGGAATGGGAATTCGGCGCCACGCCAATATATTCAGGCGCGACTCCTACACGTCCGACCTATATGGGCGTGACCTATACCTTCAGCGGATGGGATATGACTATCAGTACCGTAACCGGCACGGCAACCTATACCGCCCAATATTCAACGGGCTCCGAATCGTATACGATAACCGTTGTTTCGGATGACGACGCTATGGGTACAGTAAGCGGCGGAGGCACCTTTGCATACAACGGAACAGCCACTATAACAGCAACCGCCAAAGAATGCTATCGTTTCGTACGCTGGAACGACGGAAACACCAACGCTTCGCGCGACGTGACAGTAACCGGCGCCGCTACGTATACCGCTTATTTCGAGAAGATCCGCTACACCATTACCGTCGTTTCGGATGACGATGGAATGGGTACAGTGAGCGTATCTCCCGCACCATAACATAGCAACCGGCAAAGAGTAGCACAGCCTTGAAACGGATTGTTCTATACATAACCGCATTGTTCATCAGCCTCGGAGCCATGGCGCAAGCCGGCTCCGCAGGCTGGGTGCGCAATGAGTATGACTGCGGCGAGTGGATCGAAATCAGCGCCACGGCACTGGAGAATTATCATTTCGTGGGCTGGAGCGACGGTAGTACAGATGCTACGCGTCGCATAGAGGTGAGCGGCGATGCCGAGTATACCGCCTATTTCGAATGGGCGCCCGGCAAAGTGCTGTTGCTGCCGAATGCCGTCAGTATAAACGATTGGATGCAAATGGTGGGTCTGGACCCGGACGAGGAGACCTCTATACGCGTGTATAGCTCCAGTGGCCAGATGGTGGGCAACTACACCTCCAAAGACTCGCCTACCTACATGCTGCAGGCGCAAGGCGTGAGCGGCTGCTATGTCGTCAAAGTAAACTCGGAAAACATAAAAACCACCTTGAAATACGTGGTGTACGCTTGGTAAACTAAATCCGAGAAATCAGAGTGTGGCACGGAAAAGCAGATGGACATCCGTGCGAGTGAATGGGCGGTCGTGGTCGGCCGCCCATCGTTTTGTATAGAGCGTTTCGCTGACCCGCAAATAGAGCGCCAGTTGCGGAATAATCTGCCATCGGAGGCATACGTACGCCCGGCCTCCCATACCATAGACCGCCGACGAGGAATAGGCATAAAGCACGTCGTGTTCGTAGCAATAGATGCGGTTGGCCCATTCGCGCGCATCGAACCATTGGAGCCGGAAACGGAAAGATAAGCCTTTTCCCGGCCCTCCCCTAAAGGGAAGGGAGTATGAAACGTCTTGGAAGAGGGTGTAGCCATAGGTGATTGGTGATTGGTTATTGGTGAGAGGTGATAGGTTATTGTTTTTTATTCCTTTCTCGGCGGAGCGGACACGGTCTTCCTCCGATAAGCGGAAGGACGCTCCGGGTGATTGATTAACCAAATTGGCTTCTGCAGTGCTGCGCAAGGCGAGTTGTCCTTCAGACCAATCAAACAGGAGGCGGGCGGAATAAGCGGATTCGCCTTTCTTTCTGGCCCGCAGACGGAGAGAAAGCCGCCATTGGGGAATGACGGAATGAGCCGCTTCGCTGAATGATGAAATGGTGGAATGATGATACAGCAATTCTGCCATGACATCATAACCGAGGGTGGGGTGGTCGGGAATGCCGTATTTGGGACCGGAGAAATAGAAGACATCGCCATATCCGGAGAGCCGCCAGTTGCGCCACCGGCTGATGTCAAAACCGAGATACCCGCCGAGTTCATCGCCCAGTCGGGCCGTTTCGGAATAGGCATACCCCATCGGGTTGTCGAAATAGGGCGAATAATAACGGCCGAGCGCCACCAGGGAAACACCGCTCGCCGGGTAGAAACGGCTGCCGGCTATCACGCCAACGCCCCAGTGCGCTTCGCGCAATTGATAATTGCTAATTGATGATTGATAATTTTGCGCAGTGGCAATCTCTGCGAAGGCGTCGAACCAACCATAGTTGTACCGCGCGGAGGCTCCCAAGACGGCCTGGTTGGTGCCGCGGAAATAATGGCTGTTGTAGGTTGTGTTGCGATAAGGACGAATGGTATCCGACCATATGTTTTCGATAGCCGTCAGTTGCAGTTCCAACTGCCGGTGACGGAAGGTCAGGTTGGTTCCGACGAGGTGGTGCAAGACAGAATCATTGGCGCGTTTGAGTGAGTATAAAGCACTGACATCCAGCCGTGTATGGGGACTGAACGCATGGCGGAACGTAGCCCCTATCCCTTGCAGCCCTTGACCGTCAGCAGAAGAGTAGTACCGCAATCCGGCAGGCTGCATTCCCACCGACTGCACATAAGCGGATTTACCGGTATGAAAGGCGGGCGCCATGACCAGCCCCTGGCCGAAAGAAGCCTGGAAATGTCCGGCCACGAGCGTGTGCAGCGGACCTATATCGCGCAGTTGCAGGAATGCGCCGTACTGCAGGTCGTGTGCTGTGGTCCCGGCCGGCCGTCGCAGCTGCAGCCCGAACGTGACCCTGCGGCGGAAATCAAACCGGTAGCGGGTTTGCAGATAGACAGGGTCCGACCCCTCGAAATCCTCTATATTACGTGCGTCTATGCGTGCGAGCAGTTCATGCTTGGCATAGTGGAAGACCTCGCGAGGGTAGAGAGGTGATTGGTGATTGGTAATTGGTGATTGGTGATTGAGGATTGGTGTATGATTATTACCTTTCTCGGCGGAGCGGACACGGTCTTCCTCCGATAAGCGGAAGGACGCTCCGGGTGATTGGTCATTGGTGATTTGTACAAAAGGCAGGAGGTCGCGTATCTCATAATCGGCGAGAGAAGGGATGAGGCGCAGTTCGTAGAGCGAAAGGAAGGGATGCCGGTCGGCATACGCGAGCAGTTCGTCAATCTGGTGCGGCGAGAGGAAAGGCAGGCGGCTGAGTTCCTCTTCAGATGTGTGATTGAGGTCAATAGGCGCGTCATGGAGCGCATAGAGGTCGGTCTGGAGCTGTTCGTAGTCCGTCTCGCCCAGCTCCGTAGCTGCGCGGTAGATATCGAGGATGATGTCGTCGAGGTTCTGCCCTGAAGCAGGACATGTACCAAGGGACAATGTACCAAGTACAAAGAATATGAGTAATCTGTTACGCACGCTTCTTCATAAAGAGCCAACACAGGCACGGGAGCAGTGTGTTGACCACCCATAGTACGACTCCTGCCAAGGCAGCGTTGACGGTGCCGAAGAGTGCCATCGCCCATGCGCCGCGTACGCCCACTTCGGCAATCGGCACATTCGGTGTGATGGTGAGCAGCAGGTAATAGACGAACAGGTAGCAGATCGCAGATTGCAGATTGCAGATTGCCCCGAAGGCATAGAGCGCCAGAGCCAGTTGCAAACACCAGCATCCCAGCCGCAGGATACTTTGGAGCAGGCTGAGGCCAATCGTCCTTTGCGACACTTGCGCCCATCGTTGCAACAGTTTCGGAGCCAATGCCAATGCAGCGACGAGGACGAGCCCCACAGCCGCCAGGATATACAGGTAGCCGTTTCCCGTCATCGCAGAGACCGCGGGCAGGCCCAACAAGGCTATTGCTCCGCACCCGACAATAGCCGCCGTCATAGTGGCGCTGCCCACAGCGCCCATAGAGAGCACTTGCGGCATCGACGGCCGGTCCATCAGCAGTGCGCGTGCCGGATACTCGCCCAACCGCCATGGGGTAATCAGTCCGGCCATCTTGCTGTAATAGACTTGGCGCTGTGCCTCGCGCCACGACATCCGGCTGCCGGTGCCGGCACGGTTCATCAGCGTCTGCCATCGCCACGCCTCGATGAGCATGTTCACAGGCATCAGCGCACAACATGCTATCAGCGCCAGCCATTGGCTCATGCCCATAGCGCGCAGACCGGCCATGACAAGGGGATAGTTGTCATAGGTGACCAGTCTATACGTCAGGTACCCATAGGCCGCAAGAACAACAGTCCATTCGATGATATGCAGAATACGGCGATTCATCTTCACGACCGCAAAGGTACAATAAATTTTGCATATATAAAACAAAAATTAGAAAAAATGCAGAATAATTTGCAAGAATGCGAAAAAAAGTGTAACTTTGTGCTCGCAAAACAATAAAACAATTATACCATGAACATCAATTTCCAAATTCATTATCGTGCCGAGTACGGCCAGACGCTGTGTGTAATAGAGACACAAGACTCTATTTTAGGCTGGACGGAAAAAGATCCGTTGCTGATGAACTGCCAAGGTACCGACTTCTGGCAGGTGAATGCCCAGGTAAGCGATTTTGCAGGCTCCGTGGAGTACAAGTACGCCATCCGTTTGCAGGACGGCCGTTATATCTATGAGGCGGGTGAACCGAGACATTTACGGTTGGACGATGTACGAAACGCAAAAGATAAAATCGTGGTGCGCGATGCATGGCAGGCCAGCACATACGAAGACAGTTTCTATACGACGGTATTCCTGAAATCCCTCTTTGCACGCCATAATCCGGCTAAAGCGAAAGCGGCCAAGGGCAATATCCGATTCTCGATAGACCTGCCGCAGATACTTCCGACCCAGGGTGTGGCCATCATCGGCAACTGTCCTGAGTTAGGCGACTGGAATCCGGACAACAAGCTGGAGATGAGCGATGCGGATTTCCCCGTATGGCGCGCAGATATCAAAGTGGGTGCCACCCAGATTATCGAATACAAATACTTGGTGTACGACCTGAAGACAGGTGCACAGGTAGATATAGAGTGGGGCGAGAACCGCCAGATCTGGGGAGTGGAAAAAGGCTTGGTTATCGAACAGAACGACCGCGGTTTCCGCCGCACAAAGCCCCGTTGGAAAGGAGCCGGTGTGGCCGTTCCGGTATTCTCGCTGCGTACGGAAGAGGGATTCGGTATCGGTGAGTTCCAGGACCTGAAGAAGATGGCCGACTGGGCGGCAGCTACGGGCCAGAAAATGATTCAGACACTGCCTATCAACGACACCACGCTGCGTCATAACAATCTGGACAGCTATCCCTATAACGCCGTATCGGTGTTCGCACTGCACCCTATCTATATCAATATAGAGAAGATGGGGCGTCTGACGCCTGCGCAGAAGAAGAAATACGAGGCGCAGAAGGCGGAGTTGAACGCATTGACAATCGCCGACTACCAGAACGTGTATGACAAGAAGACCGTATTCTTCAAGGCGCTGTTCAAACAGGACAAAGACGCGTTGTTCAGCAGCGAGGAATATAAGGCCTTCTTCGAGAAGAACCGCGAGTGGCTGGAGCCGTATGCGGCATTCCTGAGCAAACGTGACAAGCAGCCGAAGGAGTACTATTATTTCCTGCAGTTCCATGCGGACAAGCAGTTGGCAGACGCGGTGGCTTATGCTCACTCAATAGGCGTAGCGATGAAGGGCGACATACCTATCGGTATCAGTCCTGACAGCGTAGATGCGGCTGTTTATCCGGAGCTGTTCAATCTGGACGCTTCAGCCGGCGCACCGCCCGATGATTTCTCTATCAGCGGCCAGAACTGGGGATTCCCGACCTATAACTGGGACAAGATGGCAGAGGACAATTTCGGCTGGTGGCAGAAGCGTTTCCGCAAGATGCAGGATTATTTCGATGCCTACCGCGTGGACCATATCCTCGGATTCTTCCGCATATGGCAGATGCGCAAGACCGATGTATGGGGACTCTGCGGCCATTTCGTACCGGCGCTGCCGTACAGCTATGATGACCTCTGTGCGCAAGGCGTATGCCTCGACTGGGACCGCATGACCAAACCGTATATCCGTTCAAACTTCCTGGGTGAAGTGCTGGGCTTTGATACCGAGTGGGCGAAGAAAAACGCACTGCTCACACGCGACAATTATGTATATTGGTTCCGTCCTGAGTTTGACACCCAGGTGAAAGTGCAGGAGTGGTACGACCGTCTGATGACCGACCCGAAACAGCTGAAAGCAAGCGGGTTGACCAAGGAGGCGGCGAAGAACATCTGCAACGGACTGATTTACCTGCACTGCGAGGTGCTGATGGTGGAGGACCAGCGCCGTCCGGGTTGGCTGCATCCGCGTATCTCTATCTATCAGAGCCATTCGTTCAACGAACTCTATTCAGACCAGAAAGAGGTGCTGATGCGCATCTACAACGAGTATTTCTACCGTCGTCACACCCAGTTCTGGCGTGACTCGGCCATGCGCAAACTGCCGACGCTGATCAAGGCAACGAAGATGCTATGCTGCGGCGAGGACCTGGGAATGGTGCCTGCCTGCGTGCCCGATGTGATGCACGAACTGCAGATACTGAGTCTGGAGATCCAGCGTATGCCGAAAGACCCGACTGTCAAGTTCGCTCATCCGGCAGACGCCCCCTACCAGAGTGTCTGCACCACAGGCACGCACGACATGAACCCGTTGCGCGCATGGTGGGAGGAAGACCGCAATGTGACACAGCAGTTCTACAACCAGCAGATGGGCTGGTGGGGTGACGCACCGAAGGAGATGACACCCGAGATAGCCGAATTTATTATCAACCAGCATATGTACAGCCCTGCCATGTGGACTATTCTGCCGCTGCAAGACTGGCTGGCGATAGACGGCGACGTGCGTATCAAGGACCAGTTTGCCGACCGAATCAACGTGCCGGCAAACCCGCGTCATTTCTGGAACTACCGTATGCACATCAGTCTGGAGCAGTTGATGAAATGCGACAAACTGAACGCCAAAATCAAGAAACTGACAAGCGTCAGATGATGTACGAAGGACAAATGTACGATGTACGAAGTACCAAGGATAAGAAAATCAGCGAGGTGAGAGCCTCGCTGATTTTTTGGGGTGGGAATGAAGTAAGTACAGGATAACTTTAGATAGAGAGGGTCAGCATTGCCTGCCATTTATCCTCCTTGACATCCTTTTTCTGGTGAATGGCTTTGGATAGCGGCACCAGCACGATATCGTCATTCTGTATACCGACCATTACATTCCGTTGTCCGTCCAGCAGCGCCTGAATAGCAGCGACACCCATTCGGGAGGCCAGTATGCGGTCGAAGGCAGTCGGGCTGCCTCCTCGCTGCAGGTGACCCAGTACGGTCACACGTGTGGAGTACTCAGGGTGCTCTTTCTCAACCATCTGAGCCACTGCGTTTGCTCCGCCTTCGACAGCGTGTTCCTGCACCAGAACAATAGCCGAGTTCTTGCTCTTGCGCCGTCCGTTGCCGATAGCATCCTCGATCTGCTCCATGACAGATGTCCGTTCGGGTATGATGGCAGCCTCGCATCCGCCGGCAATAGCGGCGTTGAGTGTCAGAAAGCCTGCATCGCGGCCCATTACCTCGACGAGGAAAATGCGCTCATGCGAAGTGGCTGTGTCTCTCAGTTTGTCGATACACTCCGTGATTGTGCTGAGCGATGTGTCGTAACCGATAGTGGCATCTGTGCCCCACAGGTCGTTGTCAATAGTTCCCGGCAGACCTATTACGGGGATGTCATACTCCTGCGCAAACAGCCTTCCTCCTGTGAAAGTGCCGTCGCCGCCGATGACCACCAGCGCATCAATCTGCTCTTTGAGAATCGTTTGGTAGGCTTTTTCGCGGCCTTCACGGGTTTGGAACTCGGTGCATCGGGCGGATTTGATGATGGTACCTCCTCGCTGTATGATACCCGATACATCCTGCGATGTGAACTCCGTTACTTCGCCGTCTATCAGCCCCTTGTAGCCGCGATAAATGGCTTTGACACGTATTCCTTGTCCGATTGCAGCGCGCGTCACGGCGCGAATGGCTGCGTTCATCCCCGGAGCGTCTCCTCCGGAGGTCAGTACTCCGATGATTTTCAGATTAGCACTCATTTTGTATCCTTTCTTTACATTTTTCCATAAGCCATAGCGGCGTACTCGTTGCGCCGCAGATGCCGATTTTGAGACAGGACGAGCCTGTAAGGCCGCGTTGCTGCAAGAATTCTTCCACCTCGTCGGGCGAGGAGACGAATAGGGTGTTCGGGTTCGCCTCCAGACAATGATTATATAGTACGCGCGCGTTGGAAGATTTGGCTCCGCCGACAAAGATGACCAAGTCCTGCGCCCGTGCAAACTCCTGCAGCTGCGCCACCCGGTTTGCCACGTTGCGGCAGATGGTATCATGCGCTTCCAGCGCAATTGGAGATTTGAGATTTGAAATTTGAGATTTTATAGCCTCTACGAGGGTGTTGAAGCCCTCGACGGATTTGGTGGTCTGTGAGAAGAGATATATGGGCCGCGAGAAATCGATGCGGTCCAGTTGGTTGATGTCCTCAATGACGACTGCGGTGTTGTTGGTCTGGCCCTGCAGCCCGATGACCTCGGCATGCCCGGCTTTGCCGTAGATGACAATCTGCGGCGGTTGGGGTTCGTCGTTCTTGTGGGTCTCGTAGCATTCGCGGATGCGGTCCTGCAGCTTCTTGACTACCGGACAGGTGGCGTCAATGATGTCAATCTCCCGTTGCTGCGCAATCCAGTAGGTGGAAGGCGGTTCGCCGTGTGCGCGCAGCAGAACGCGTGAGTGCGGCGGCAGGCTGCGCAACTCGTCGTTGTCGATGGTCTGCAGCCCGAGCGCTTCCAGCCGCGCTACCTCCTGACCGTTATGTACGATATCGCCCAGACAGCAAAGAGCTCCGCGTCGGAGCTCCTGTTCCGCAGTGTTGATGGCGCGTGTGACGCCGAAGCAGAAACCGCTGTGCTCGTCAATCGTGACGAGCAATTTACCATTAGGGCATTTATTGTTTACCATTTGTTTTCTCCTCGAAAAGTCCGATGATGACTTGCATCTGTTGGTCTGGTGTCAGGTCGCTGTTGTCCACCACGATGGCGTCTTCCGCCTGCCGGAGCGGACTCTCCGCGCGGTGCGTGTCCCGATAGTCGCGGTCGTTGACATCGGCGAGCACCTCGGCATAGACGGGTTTCTCGCCTTTCGCCACCAGTTCGTCGAAACGGCGTTGTGCGCGCACTTCGGGTCGGGCTGTCAGAAACAGTTTGAGTTCGGCGTGCGGGAAGACCACAGTGCCGATGTCGCGTCCGTCCATGACAATACCTTTGGCGACGCCCATCTGCTGTTGCTGCGCCACGAGGAAAGCGCGTACCTCTTTAATCTGCGAGATGCGGCTGGCGGCGTTGCCCACCTCCAGCGTGCGGATATAGGGCTCCACATCTTCGCCGTTGAGCGTCACATGCTGTGCGCCGTCCACATGTGTAAACCCGATTTCTAACAAGGGAAGAGCATTGATGACGTCCTCGTCATTCTGCAGCGAATGCCGCAACGTATAGAGAGCTATCGCGCGGTACATCGCACCCGTGTCCACATAGGTGTATCCTGCGTAACGCGCCAAGGCTTTGGCTATCGTTGACTTACCGCACGACGAGTAGCCGTCAATAGCAATTATGATTTTGTCATTTACCATTTGGTCATTTATGTCTTAGCCGCAAGGGCATTATTTCATCAGCGAATTGATATCCAATGTCAGTCCGGCCTGGTAGGAGAAATTGGATTTGGTCAGTTGGCTGATGGCAAATCCTATCCGTGCCTGTTTGATGCGAACACCTGCGCCCAGCGAGAAGCCGGCGAGCGATTTCTGGTCCGTGAGATTCAGTTCTGCGCGTCGCCGGTGGTTGTAGCTGAGTGCGATATAGAATCGTTCGCTCTTGGGCACAATCTCCAGTGAGAAAATCGTGTGTCGGAACAGCATGTCGTACCATTTGACATCGTGCGGCAGGATTTCTCCGGTGGTGGGCGATTTGTCCAGACTGGTCCATTCGTAGTTGAGGTACCAGGTCTGCATGTTGTGTATCTGCAGATGGAACCGCAATGGCGCATGTTTGATGCGGTAGGTGAGTCCGAGTTGCAGATTGAGCGGCAGCATCTCGTGGTTCGACCCGCCTTCGGCGGAGTAGAAACCTTTGATTTGCCATCCTATGTTTTGCAGCACGAGTCCCATCTGGAAGGTGGAGTCGCGTGTCTGGAAATGCGCTCCAATGTCGGCACCGATAGCGAACGATGAGTAGGCCTCGTAGATGGAATAGACGGGTTTGAGTGTGACGCCTATTTTCCAGCAGGGGTGCAGCTGTCGTGCGTACATCACGTCTATGAGAATATCCCTTGCACCGAATGCACCTCCGGTCAGATTGCCGTGTTCGTCGGCGTACTGCATGCGCCCGTAGTCCAGATAATGAACACCCACCGCAAAATAATTGGGTCTCTCGGGTTTCCCGTCGTCCGTGGAGCGAAAGGCTTTCGCTTCGCCGAAGTTATGTCCGTAGAGGACGGAGCCGAACATCGTTCCGGGCAGGTAATACGAGTAGTTGAGCTGCAGCACCATGTGTGTCTCGTTATGCAGCAGCGCAGGATTGCACATGCCCATAGAGACGTCTCCGTCGCTGAGGCTCACGTTCGACCCGCCCAGTGCATTGATGCGTGACGAGGTAGGCAGACTCATAAACGAGAACACCGACCTGCCCGCATTCGACACCTGACCAAATGTACCAAGAGACAAAGTACAAAGGACAAAAGTTAGTATTTTTTTGCCAATAGCCACACTACCGCATTTTAAAATCGGGTACAAAGGTACGATAAAAATTGCACATACGCAAGTAAATAATGCGGAATTTTAGAAAAAGTAGAGTAAACTCTACGTTTTTTGGGAATAGATAGCAGGTGCTCATTATTTGCTTAATCTGTTCCCCTCTCCTTTTTCGGAGGTGGAGAAGCCAATTTTTCGTTTAAAAATGTACATTTTTTGTAAAAAACGCGCGGGCATTTGCGTATGTGAAAAAAAATCAGTAACTTTGCACGCAGTTTCAAAGTGAAATAAAAACAAACACTAATAATTTATCCAAAACAAAAACAAACAATCTTATGTGGTTAAAAGATTCATCTATTGGCCGTAAGTTCGTTATGGCGCTGAGCGGCGCAGCGTTGGTGCTGTTTCTGCTGTTTCATGGTTGCATGAACCTGGCGCTGGTGTTCAGCGAAGAGGCGTACAACACGATCTGCCGTTTGCTCGGCGCAAACTGGTACGCAGTAATCGGTTCACTCGGCATCGCTTTTCTTGTGCTGGTGCATTTCTGCTACGGCTTGTATCTGACGATTCAGAACCGTGCGGCTCGCGGCAATGACCGTTATGAGGTTCGCGGCAAGAAAGAAGGTGTGACCTGGGAGTCGGAGAACATGCTTGTGCTGGGTCTGACTATCTTCGGTTTCCTCTGCCTGCACCTGTACAATTTCTGGTTCAAGATGCAGTTTGCGGAGCTGACGGGCATTGAGACGGGGGCGTACGACCCTCAGAACGGAGCCGCCTACGCGAAAGCGCTCTTCACAGAGCCGGTATGGGGACAGATCTATTGTGTACTCTACCTGCTGTGGTTTGTAGTCCTGTGGCTGCACCTCAATCACGGTGTAGGTTCGGCAATGACCTCCATGGGACTGAACAACCTGAAATGGCAGAAGCGCGTAGAGGTAATCAGCACCGTAGTAGCCACCATCGTCATCCTGCCGTTCACCATTGTGGCGCTGTACTATTTCGGCATGGGCATCGGGATGCTGTGCTAAAGTGAAAGGTGAAAACTGAAAACTGAAAGGAAAGAATTATGGCAAAAAAAGAAGAAATACTGGATGCTGCAAAAAAAGCAGCAAACAAGGCCGCAGAGAAGGCACAGGCATTGGCAGGTCAGGCTGCAGAGGTGCTGAAAGAGAAGGCCGGTGAGGCTTATGAGGCAGCCAAAGCGGCAGCCGCAGAGGCCGCAGAAGAACTGCAAGCCCGCGCCGAGAAGGCCGGAGAGCGCGCAGAGGTGAAAGAAGCCGTAAAAGCTGTGAAAAACGCTGCACAGAAGGCAGGTAAAGCCGCCAAGGCTGCTGCCGAAGTGATGAGTACGCCGAGCGAGAAAAACACCCAGGTCATCACGCCGGAAATGGCGAAGATCCCTGCAGGTCCGCTGGAACTCAAATGGACCAACTACAAGAACCATCAGAAACTGGTGAACCCGGCTAACAAACGCCGTCTGGACATCATCGTGGTAGGTACGGGTCTGGCCGGTGCTTCGGCTGCCGCATCCCTCGCAGAGATGGGTTTCAACGTACTGAACTTCTGTATTCAGGACAGTCCGCGCCGTGCGCACTCTATTGCAGCGCAGGGTGGTATCAATGCGGCGAAGAACTACCAGAACGACGGTGACTCGGTGTATCGTCTCTACTACGACACCATCAAGGGTGGCGACTACCGTGCACGCGAGGCGAACGTATATCGTTTGGCGGAAGTCAGCAATAACATCATCGACCAGTGCGTGGCACAGGGTGTTCCTTTCGCACGTGAGTACGGAGGTCTGCTGGACAACCGTTCGTTCGGTGGCGCACAGGTAAGCCGTACCTTCTACGCAAAGGGTCAGACCGGCCAGCAGTTGCTGCTCGGCGCCTACAGCGCACTGAGCCGCCAGATTGGCAAAGGCAAAGTGAAGATGTACACCCGCTATGAGATGCTGGACATCGTACTCATCGCTGATGAGAACGGCGAGAAGCGTGCGCGTGGTATCATCGCCCGTAACCTTGTTACCGGACGCATCGAGCGCTTCTTCGCGCATGCGGTAGTAGTAGGTTCGGGTGGTTACGGTAATACCTTCTTCCTCTCCACCAACGCCATGGCTTCCAACGGTTCGGCTGCTATGCAGATGTACCGCCACGGCGCCTATTTCGCTAACCCCTGCTACGCGCAGATCCACCCGACCTGTATTCCGAAGCACGGAGACTTCCAGTCCAAACTGACCCTGATGTCCGAGTCGCTGCGTAACGACGGACGTATCTGGGTGCCGAAGAAACTGGAGGATGCCAAGCGTCTGCAAGCAGGCGAGATTAAGGGACGCGATATTCCTGAAGAAGACCGCGATTACTACTTGGAGCGCCGCTATCCGGCATTCGGAAACCTCGTTCCGCGTGACGTGGCTTCCCGTGCTGCCAAAGAGCGTTGCGACAAAGGCTACGGCGTGAATAACACCGGTCTGGCTGTGTTCCTCGATTTCAGCGAGGCTATCCAGCGTCTGGGCAAAGATGTGGTAGCTCAGAAATACGGCAACCTCTTCCAGATGTATGAGAAGATTGTGGACGAGAACCCGTACGAGAACCCGATGATGATTTTCCCGGCTATCCACTATACGATGGGCGGTATCTGGGTGGACTACGAGTTGCAGACCAGTGTCAAGGGTCTGTTCTGTATCGGCGAGGCGAACTTCTCCGACCACGGAGCCAACCGTCTGGGTGCTTCTGCATTAATGCAGGGTCTCGCGGACGGCTATTTCGTACTGCCTTATACCATCCAGAACTACCTCGCAGACCAAATCGGCGTACCGCGTATGAGTACCGACCTGCCGGAGTTTGCCGAGGCGGAGAAAGCCGTTCAGGACAAAATCAACAAACTCATGGCTATCCAGGGCAAGCGTTCTGTGGATTCCATCCACAAAGAGCTCGGTCTTGTGATGTGGGACTTCGTCGGAATGGGTCGTACCGCAGAGGGCTTGAAAGAAGGTATCAAGAAGATTGACGCCATCAAGAAAGAGTTCTGGACCAACGTCTATATCCCGGGTGAGGCTAACAGCCTGAACAACGAGTTGGAGAAAGCGCTCCGTCTGGCGGACTTCATTGAGATTGGCCGTCTGATGGCTGTCGATGCTCTCCATCGTGAGGAGAGCTGCGGTGGTCACTTCCGCGAGGAATACCAGACACCGGAAGGCGAGGCGCTGCGTCAGGACGACAAGTTCTCTTACGTAGGCTGCTGGAAATACATGGGTGAGGACAAAGAGCCGCAACTCATCAAAGAGCCGCTTGACTACGAGTTCACGGAACGTAAAACGCGTAATTACAAAAACTAATCATGGATAGTTATATAGATATTAAGGTTCGTGTTTGGAGACAAGCAGGACCCAAGGCTCAGGGACATTTCGAGACCTACGAGCTGAAACATGTATTCCAAGGCGCATCGTTCCTGGAGATGATTGATATCCTGAACGAGCAGCTTATTGCAGAGCACAAGGACCCCGTGACCTACGATCACGACTGCCGCGAGGGTATCTG
>DGHR01000006.1:0-70904 GCA_002392745.1 Bacteroidales bacterium UBA3843
AGCCATATACACGAAGCACCACCCCGTAAGCGTAAATTACGGCATGAAATGGCTGCTGGAAGACGAGAGCCTATCTGAGCATGAGCACGAGGGAAGGGTGATAACACTGGAGTATGAAGATTTCTTTTTCATCACAGTATATGTGCCCAACGCACAGGACGGACTGAAAAGGCTGGACTACCGCATGAGGTGGGAGGACACGTTTCTTACTTACATAAAGACACTCGACAAGAAGAAACCAGTGGTATTCTGTGGCGACCTAAACGTGGCGCATGAAGAGATAGACCTGAAGAACCCCAAGACAAACCGCAAGAACCCGGGCTTTACAGACGAGGAGAGAGGAAAGTTCTCTACTCTGCTTGAGGCTGGATTTAAGGATACTTTTCGCACGTTGCATCCAGAGGAACAAACTTTCTCATGGTGGTCATACCGCTTTCACGCCAGAGAGAAAAACATAGGGTGGCGCATAGACTATTTCGTAGTATCAGACAGACTGATGCCAAAGGTGGCAGAGGCAAAGATACATACCGACATCATGGGGTCAGACCATTGTCCTGTAGAACTAATTCTTAGCATATAGTCTCTATGTTCAAGAGTTTAAGAGTTTTGCAAGAAACTTCTATCTTCAATTTTTCCCTCGGCTCTGCCGCTTTTACAAAGCGCAGAGCGCGACTAAAAGAATCTTCAATATAAAAAGTGCCAATAAAGACTATCAAATCAACCAACTACCGCTGGGTAGTGTGCTCCATGCTCTTTGCAGCTACGATGATCAACTACATGGATCGTCAGGTGCTGTCGTTGACATGGAAGGATTTCATTGCCCCACAATTTGCATGGGATGATTCAGACTATGGAGCAATAACGGCTACATTCTCCATCGCTTATGCTGTATGTATGCTTTTTGCTGGCAAGTTTATAGACTGGCTGGGGGTGAAGAGGGGCTATGCGTGGGCTGTAGCAATATGGAGTCTGGGCGCCATGATGCACGCTTTCTGCGGAGCATGGGCTTGTGGAATTATTACTGGTGAGTGGTTTGTTAGTTTTGACGGAGCACGAGAAGCCCTGCATGACACAACAGCCCCACTACTGCCCATAACCACCCTGACGGTATATATGTTCATGGGATGCCGTTTTGTGATGGCTTTAGGACAGGCAGGCAATTTCCCTGCTGCAATAAAGACAACCGTGGGCTATTTTCCTAAGAAAGACAGGGCCTTCGCCACTGCTATCTTCAATAACGGTGCTTCTGTGGGCGCACTCTTTGCGCCACTTTTTATTCCTACGCTTGCAAGCCATTTTGGCTGGGAGATGGCATTTTTCGTAATTGGTGCTCTGGGCTATGTCTGGATGCTGATATGGCTCATTCTATACAATAAGCCTGCAAAGACCAAGAGAGTGAACAACGCCGAGTTTGGATATATTTACCAAGACGAGGACGAAGCACAGGTTGCCAAGAAAGAGATAGACGAAGGACCAAAGATGACAATACGCAAGTGCCTCACCTTCCGCCAGACATGGGCTTTCCTCTTTGGTAAGTTTATGACGGATGGCGTGTGGTGGTTCTTCCTCTTCTGGACACCTGCATACCTTTCCGACAGATACGGCTATTCCTCAGACTCTACCATGAGCATGGCACTCATCTTTGTGCTCTACCTCATTACAATACTCAGCATAGTAGGTGGCTATCTGCCCACGTTCTTTGTTGAGCGATACGGCAACGAACCTTACAGCGCACGAATGAAGGCAATGTTTTACTTTGCCTGTCTGCAGTTGGTGGGCTTTATGGCACAGCCTCTGGGAGACATGTCACCCTGGTTGCTTGTGCTTGTGATAGGTGTGCTGGGTGCATCACATCAGAGTTGGTCTGCAAACATCTACTCTATGGTTGGCGACCTCTTCCCACGCAGAGCCGTAGCCACAGTAACAGGTCTTGGTGGCTGTGCTGGTGGTGTGGGGTCATACCTTATTCTTATGCTTTCGGGCTTCCTGCTCTCTTATGCGGAAAAGAACGGGGAGGTGTTCACCTTCATGTCTTATTCTGGCAAACAGGCTGCATACATGATAATCTTCAGTATATGTTCGGTGGCATACCTCGTGGGATGGATAGTAATGAAATTGTTGGTGCCGAAAGAGTTAAAAGTTAAGGTTTGAGTGTTAAAAAGCATGAAAACAAAAAGACTTTTAACTTTTAACTTTCAACTTTCAACTTTTATTAGTATCTTTGCAAAACGCCTTAAATGGCCGAGAAACTTGGAGCCTCGAATAAGGAAAAACGAATAATAAATAACAACTAAAATAACTAAAAATCTAACAAATGAGTTCTGTTACAACTAACAAAATGACCAACTGGCGTTGGGTCATGTGTGCGATGCTTTTCTTCGCAACAACGGTGAACTATCTGGATCGTCAGGTGCTGTCACTTACATGGAAAGAGTTTATTGCTCCTGAGTTCCACTGGACTGATAGTGACTACGGCACCATCACGGGCGCGTTCTCCGTGTTCTATGCTATCTTCTGTCTTTTTGCAGGCAAGTTCGTTGACTGGATGGGTACAAAGAAGGGTTACCTCATCGCCATCGTAGTTTGGTCTCTTGGTGCTGTGCTCCACGCTGGTTGCGGATGGGTGACAATGGAGGCATACGGACTTGACAATCTTGAGGAACTGCGTGCCGTAGAGGCTGGTTCTGCACTTGCAAGCAACGTTGCTATGCTCAGCGTTTACCTCTTCCTTGCTTGCCGTATGATACTCGGTCTTGGTGAGGCTGGTAACTTCCCTGCAGCTATCAAGGTTACAGCAGAGTATTTCCCAAAGAAGGACCGTGCATTTGCTACCTCTATCTTCAACTCAGGTGCTTCTGTAGGTGCGCTGGCAGCTCCTGCTACCATACCTCTGCTTGCTAAGGCTCTCGGTTGGGAGATGGCATTCATCATCATCGGTCTCCTTGGTTTCGTTTGGGCTGGTATCTGGATATTCGTTTATGACAAGCCAGCAGAGTCTAAGTTCGTTAACGAGGCAGAGCTTCGCTATGTAAACCAGGATGATGAAGAGGAAAAGGCTGAAGAGGTTAAGGTAGAGGCAGAGGAGAAGCAGCTCAGCTTCGCTAAGGCATTCACCTACAAGCAGACTTGGTCTTTCGCCTTCGGTAAGTTCATGACAGACGGCGTTTGGTGGTTCTTCCTCTTCTGGGCTCCGGCTTATTTCCAGGACCAGTTCGGCATCAAGGCTTCCGACCCGCAGGGTATTGCGCTGATTTTCACGCTGTACGCTATCGTAACAGTGATTTCGCTGTTCGGCGGCTATCTGCCTAAGATCTTCGTAGAGAAGAAAGGCATGGAGCCATATGCAGGCCGTATGCGTGCTATGCTGATCTTTGCGTTCTTCCCAATCTTCGCGCTGTTCGCACAGCCGCTTGGCGGTATCTATGGTCCTTGGGCTGTAGCTATCATCATCGGTATCGTGGGTGCGGCTCACCAGAGCTGGAGCGCGAATATCTTCTCCACCACGGGTGACATGTTCCCGAAGAGTGCTGTCGCTACCATCACCGGTATTGGTGCTATGGCCGGCGGTGTGGGCTCGTTCCTCATCAACAAGGGTTCGGGTATGCTCTTCGACCATGCAGCCCAATTAGGCGAGGCCTTTAAGTTTGCAGGCTTCACCGGCAAACCGGCAGCCTACATGATTGTGTTCTGCATCTGCGCAGTAGCATATTTGATCGGTTGGAGCGTTATGAAGATGCTGGTACCGAAATACGAACCGGTAGTGGTTAAGTAACCAAGTTACTAAGTACCAAGTACCAAGTACCAAGGGACTAAGTACAAAGTGATATGAAACGCGTCCTTTTATCTGTAGTAGCGGGCCTTGTGTCCGCTACTATGGCATGGGGTGCCGGAATCAACTACAACGGCACGACCCTGCAGGAAAACACAGACTTCACGCGTACCGAGTGCGGCACGATGAAGAAAAAAACGATGAAAGAAATCAGCGGTCTGGCAGCTTCCCGCCAGACGCCGGGTTACCTCTGGGCGCATGGCGACGAGAACGTAGATTCCAAGCGCAAAATCATTGCTATTCAGCCGGACGGCACGTTGGCGATGACGGTGAATATCACAACGCCCAATACAACCCGTGACGACTGGGAAGATATAGCCACCGGTGTGTATGGCGGCAAAAATTATGTCTTCATCGGAGCGATAGGAGATAATGATCTGGAGTTTAATGACCAGTATTATATCTACTATTTCGAAGAGCCGGCCATTACATCCGGTACGCAGAGCATTACGGCAAACACCATCTGTTTCGGCTATCCGGACAACAAGGCACACAACACCGAGACACTGATGTACGACAATGTAGAGAAGATGTTCTACATCGCCGACAAAGTGGACGGCGTATGCCATCTGTATAAGTTGCCATTCTCTACCACGTACGGAACGGGTGTACAGCGTCTGACGGAAGTGTGTGCGTTGGGTAACGGCTCCAAGTTCGTACTGGCAAACGGTGGAGATATCACTCCTGATGGTCACTGGATGGCAATCAAGAACGAGGAATATATCCTTCTTTGGGAGCGCCAGGGAGCAGAAAGCCTGAGTGCTACCGCGCAACGCAATCCGGTGCAGGTGATGGCATATCAGAAAGAGGAACAGGGCGAGTCATTGGCATGGAAAGATGCTTCGACCTTCTATACCACATCGGACAGCAAGAAGGACACACCTATTTATCGATACGTGCGCACGACGGACCCGAGTGTGGCGGAGTTGACGGGAATAACCATCAATGGAGAAGCGTTAGCCAGTTTCACAGTAGAGAAAACGACCTATGATGTGGTGTTGCCCTACGGCACCACCGCGATGCCGACTATCACAGCCACAGCGGCTAACGAAGGAACGGTTCAGGTCAATCTGCCGCTGTCAATCCCCGGTGCAGCCACTATCGTTTGTACCTCCAAGAACGGGCAGAACTCCATCACCTATACCATCAACCTGACAATCAGCGCGACGCCGAGCACGGACGCTACGCTGAAGAGTCTGAGCGTGAATGGTAATGCTATCGAGGGTTTCAAAGCAGATAGTTTTGCGTATGCTGTAACTATCGCTTACACGGCGGCCTTGCCGGTAGTGACCGCGGAAACGAATGACGCGTTTGCTACAGCCGAAGTAACCAACGTGACGGAAGTGACGAAGGTCGGAAATAACGCAACGGTGGTAGTGACGGCTCAGGATGGCGAGACGCAGATGACCTATACGGTTACGTTCAAGCGTGCAGACGCTATCAAGAAGATTAACGAGGTGATCCTCTCGAACCGCTACAGCGCCTATATCAACGAAGGTGAGACGGTCATCCGCGGATGGTATATGGCGGGCGAGGATATGCCGACTATAAGCAGTTATAAAGTGAACGAAGGCACCACCTGGTCACAGAACGGCAATGTCATTACGCTAACCGGCGCCGACGGTGAGACGGCGGAATACACGCTGGATATCCAGCCCGTAACCCCGGTGGACTATACAGCAGATGAGATAATCTTCGACGGTACAGAGACGTGGGTCAAGAGTGCTTATGGATGGGCAAGCGACAAGAAATGGAAGTTCTCCAAAACCGACAGCGACTACAGCCGTGAGATAGCGGGCAAGACGCATGTGGAACTCTTCCTGCCGGCATGTGACACTGTTGTTCTCAAGTCGATGAGCAAGGAGCGCGCCGTAAGAATTTACATCAACGGTCAGGCCGTCGGCAGCCAGATGACACTGGCAGTGTCAGGTAATGCCGTAGCGGTCAACCAAAATGCACCTTTCATGCTGACTATCGCTTCCGCGCAGTCGAGCGGTGACGGCGGCATAGCGGCCATCCGCATGGCGCGTCAGGAAAGCAGCGCTACGGGCGTTGGTAAGGTACAAAGTGACCAAGTACAATGTACAAAGGTTTTTGAGAACGGCGTTCTCTATCTGATGTACAATGGGACGAAGTACAATATCCAAGGTCACCGCGTGCAATAGTGCAGGGATGCTATAACGAAAATAAGCGGCTCGTCCGAGTCGCTTATTTTCGTTTGTGCTTAGAATATTTATTCCACCACTTCTGCGTCCTGGATATGGTCGTTCTTGTCTTTCTCCGGCATAATCAGCAACATAATGATGTAAAGAATCAGTCCGGGGAAGGCTGCGCTGAAGCAAGTCAATGCGGCATAGAGGATACGCACCACTGTCGGATCAATGTCAAAATACTCGGCTATACCGCCGCAAACGCCTGCCAAAATCTTATTGGTCGAGCGGGTTAATTTTTTCTGTGCCATAAAACTATTTACGATTTAATCATTTACTATTGGGTCATTTAGTTGTTTTTCTACAAAAACTGTACCAAAGCCAGGGCAGTCATCGCCTCGACGACAGGCACGGCGCGTACAGCGACGCAAGCATCATGGCGACCGACCTTGACAGGTTGGACGCCTGAAGTACCAAGGGACGAAGTACAATGTACAAGGGCTTTTGGTGTGGAGGGTGTGGGTTTGAAGACGCATCGGAAGGTGACAGGTGTTCCATCGGCGATACCACCGGCGATGCCTCCGGATATATGATTGATAGCGGATCCGGGTTGTGTCACTCCGCCAAAGCCGGTGCCGTACTCAAAACCTTTGCAGGCATTGATAGACATAATGGCGAAGGCCAGTTCGGCCTGCAATTTATTGAAGACAGGTTCTCCTGTTCCGACCGGAATGCCGGTGATGATACACTCAACGATACCACCGATAGAGTCTCCGTCGCGTTTGTAGGCGGCAATGGTCTCTGCGAATTTGTCAGGGTCGGTTTCTGCGCCCACTTGAATCAAGGATGCATGGATGCTGATTCCTTTTGCGGCAAGCTCTTGTTTGGCGATACATCCGGCTACCACTCGTGCCGCCGTCTCGCGGGCTGAGGCTCTGCCTCCGCCACGCCAGTCGCGGATGCCGTATTTCTGCTCATAGACCTTGTCGGCATGTCCTGTGCGATAGGTGTGTTTGAGCCATTCGTAGTCTTCCGGACGTGCGTCCTTATTCCTTATAATAAATGCGATAGGAGTGCCGAGAGTGATAAGACCGGCTTCGCCTGACAGACCGCTTTCAGGTGTGACCCAGACCGTTTCACTGACAGACCGTTCGCTTCGCTCGCTGACAGACATTACTCCTGAGAGCCATTCGACCTCGTCGGGTTCGCGAAGGGCGCGAGGAGAAACAATATATTTACGATTTACAGAATCTACGATGTACGATTTATTTTCCGTTTTGCCTGCTCTACGCTCCAATTCCTCGCGGATGAGGTCCATAGAGATATGCAAGCCGGCAGGAACGCCGTCCAGCACCCCTCCGATAGCCGCTCCGTGCGATTCTCCGAAAGAGGTGAAAGTCCATTTGTCTCCAAATACATTCATATCCGATGGCATGATAATTGCTGAAATCGATTGCAAAATTAGTAAAAAGTTTGCATATGTGCAAAAAAAAGCGTACCTTTGTAGCGAATTTGATAAAATGGCACACTTTGTGTGCCTGTGAAGACGAAAAAAATCATTACAATATGAAAAAGATAACCGTATTAATGAGCATCGGTTTGCTGCTAAGCGGCATGGCATATGCCCAGCAGTTGCCAGACAGTCATTTTGAGAACTGGGGTTCCAAATTCAAAGATGATGCCCAACTGGTAGAGTGGAATGGTTCGAATGTGAGCCAAGCCGGTATGAAATTCACGTTTATGTACAAGAAGCCGGGTCGTACTGGCAGTTGTGCGTACGTGGCCGACCGTGCCGTAGGTATTCCCAAACTCGGAATAGGAGCCATCGGTCCGGGCTATATGAGTCTGGGTCAGCCCTGGCAGTATCTGAAGGGACTGAACGTGAACGGCGCAACGGCCGGCACAGAGGGCGGAATACCATGGAAGTATCGTCCGGATACGATGTCGGTGTGGATTAAACGCACGGGTCCCGCTACGGAAAAAGAGGATTTCCATCTGCTCTATTACTCGTGGTCAGGAACCGCAAAGGGTAATGAGTACAAGAACAAGAAAGGCGGTTGCACCTATACGGAACGCATCAACGAGGAGAGCGATATCCGTCTGAAGACAGACGGCAATGAGTGCACGACCGTGACTCCCGGCCGTCAGGTGGCAGAGGGATGGCTTCGTGCCCGTGCGCAATACAACGAATGGACCCAAATCAAGGTGCCTATCCTGTATATGAGTGACGGTGCGCCGACGATGTGCAACGTGATTTTCTCCGCCGGCAATTATCCTGCCTTCCGCGCCAATGACGGTCTGTACAACGGCAATGCGCTGTATGTGGACGACGTGGAGTTGATCTATTCGTCGAAGATAGACCGTCTGACTATCAATGGCCAGGAATGGAAAGAGTTTGACCCCAACAGCGGTAAGGTACAGACGTACAAACTTCCGGCAGACGGAGCCGCACCGGCTGCAATAACGATAGCCGGATACCGCGGTATCGGTACACTGAAGAATATCAAAGGCCAAGTAGCCCGGTTCAAGGGACGCAAGTTGGATAGCAAAGAGATGAGCGTAGTGCCGGGCGAAGTGAACGGCCGCCCGTGGGTAATTACCGTTCAGGCGGAGGACGGCAGTTCGAAGCATGAATATAAAATCCAAATAACAGACTAAGGCCTTGTTCCCTATAGAGATTCATACGGCAGACTGGGTACTGATAGCGATGCTGTCAGTGCTGTTTATAGCGCAGGTGTATTTTTACGCCCGCTATATGGCCGCTCCGGCACGCAAGATGCGGAAGAAATCTTCCGCTCCCTCTCTGCAAGACGGAGAGGAAGAACCGGCAGTATCGGTCATTCTCTGTGCGCGGAACGAAGGCGACAACCTGACCAATTATCTGTCGGCATTGCTGACGCAGGACTATCCGACATACGAAGTGATAGTGGTGAATGACGGTTCGGAGGACAACACCCGCGATGTAATAGAGGATTATATGCTCCGCTATCCCCATCTGCGTACCACGTTTGTGCCTCTGGGTGCGCGTGTGCGTTCGACCAAGAAACTGGCGTTGACGCTTGGCGCCAAAGCCGCCCGGTACGATTATCTGCTGATGACGGACGCCGACTGTGTGCCGGAGAGCAGCCAATGGATCCGCGAGATGGTCAAGGGATTTGGGAAAGTACCAAGTGACAAAGGACCAAGTGACCAAGTACCAAGTGACCAAGTACCAAGTACAAAGGATATTGTCTTGGGTTTCGGGGCGTATTTTGCTGAAAAAGGTCATGTGAACAGGCTGGTGCGGTATGATACACTCTTCAACGGTCTGCATTACCTCGGCGCTGCATTGTGCGGTCATCCGTATATGGGTGTCGGCCGCAACCTGGCGTACCGCAAGTCGCTTTTCTTCGAGTCGGGCGGGTTCACCCACCTGATGACCAGTAGTGCCGGAGACGATGACCTATTTGTGAACCACACCGCCACCGGGGAGAATACGACGGTAGTGCTCAGCCGCGAGTCCATCACCTGGTCTCCTGCCAAGAAGACGATGAAAGAGTGGTGGCAGCAGAAACGCCGTCATCTGTCCGTCTCGCCGTCCTACCGCCGCGACACACAATGGCGGTTAGTCATCGAACCAGTGATACGAGGATTATTCTATGCCGCAATCCTTGCCGCCGTCATCTATAGCCTCCGCACGTTGAACTTCCTCCCGCTGTACATCGCGCTGGTGCTGTTCCTGACCCGCTGGCTGCTTCAGACGCTCATACTGAATGTGTCTGCGCGGCGGATGGGAGTGCATGGCTTTCAGCCGCAGAGCGTATTGTGGTTTGACATAGTGCTCCCACTGGTGAATCTATGGATGCTGGCCACCCCGAAACGCAAAATCAAATGGTAGAAACAACGTATAACGAATAAAAAAAGCAAATAGTCTATGGAAGAGAAGAAACTGAATATCAACATCGCTCCTGACAAACAGCAGGGCGTGTTTGCCAACCTTGCGCTGATAGCGCATACTCCCACAGAGTTTGTGCTGGATTTCGCACAAATAATGCCCGGTCTGCAACAAGCCAACGTGGTGTCCCGCGTAGTGGTAACCCCCGACCAGGCGAAGAAGATTCTGGGTGCATTGGGCAGCAACATCGCCCAGTACGAAAAGAAATTCGGCACGATAAACCCCATCGGCGGACCGCTTCCCGGCAGCACTATCTCAGTGCCCTTTACCGGAGGAGAAGCCTAATCGCGTTCGGCAAATGGATCGCAAGAGCCAAACCGCTCCGCTAATTGGCAAGTGCGACCATTGCCTCCGAGGTTCTATGTGTTGCCTGCAACACTCGAAGTGCTATCCGAAGCACTTCTTCACCCACAAAAATTAGAAATTTTAGGGGGCCTCATCTTAAAAATCTAAATTATCAATATTATGAAAACATTTCCAGCTTCGCAGTTAATCATCAATGCGGATGGTTCTGCATTTCATCTGCACCTCAAGCCTGAGTTCTTGGCAGACAAAGTGATCTTGGTCGGCGACCAGGACCGAGTAAATATGGTAGCATCCTTCTTTGACGAAGGCTCTATCGAGTGCGACGTTCAGAGTCGCGAGTTCCATACCATCACCGGTAAGTTTCACGGCAAACGCATCTCGTGTATCTCGACGGGTATCGGTACCGATAACTGCGACATCGTGATGAACGAGATAGATGCGCTGGCGAATATCGATTTCGCTACCCGCACAGAGAAATCCGAAAAACGGGTGCTCGACATCGTCCGTATCGGTACATGCGGCGGAATGCAGGAGGATATACCTCTGGGTACGTTCCTCGTCAGCCAGAAATCCATCGGTTTTGACGGAGTGCTGGCTTTCTATGAGGACCGCGACAAGATATCCGACCTCGGTTTCGAGAAGGCATTCGTAGATTTCGTGGGCTATCCCAAGAAGGCGGCAGTGCCGTACGTAGTGGCAGCTAATCCGGCGCTGGTTGACCGTATCGCCAAAGACGACATGATGCGCGGATGCACGATTGCCGCCAACGGTTTCTATGGTCCTCAAGGCCGCGTGCTGCGCGTAGGTCTGGCAGTGCCCGATATCAACGAGAAGATTACAGATTTCCGCTATGAGGGTCAGCGTATTACCAACTATGAGATGGAGGGTTCGTGTATCGCCGGTCTGGCACTGCACATGGGGCACCGCGCCATGACGGTATGCTGTGTTATCGCACAGCGCAAGATTGAGGCGGCGAACACCGATTACAAACCGCGTATCAAAGAGTTGGTTAAGACCGTACTGGAGAGAATCTAATCTGTGTCCAAACTCCTGTCGGATTATATCTTTTCCGCCTCGATGCGCTATGAGGCGCACAGGATGATTGTATCCATCCGTCCGGACGAAGAACCCCTGGATTTCGGAGGGTTCTTCGCTGCGGCGATGATGGCGGTTTCGCTCGTTCATACCGACGAAGGCGATGCGCGAGGAATCACGCTCGATTCCGACGAAACCATCGCCCGTTTTTTCGATTGCTATGAGGACGAAGTGCTCCGCGATGACTGGGGCTATCTGCGCGCAGAGCAGATGCAACTTCACGACGTCCATGTCCAGCTCGCAGTCTCTACCGTCACGCTCCAGCAACTATGCCCCAACGCCCGTCTCCTGACGCTTCTGATGCGGCTCGTGGAGAGCTATATGCATCGGCTGGTGAAAGAAGAATTCGGCGAACATATCTGGGACCGGCAGCCGTGGAAAGTCCCCTTCGCACAATGGTTATGGTCAGCGGTGCAATTAGAGACCATCCGCCAGCGCTATCTCCATACCAACTGGTTCGATGCCGCTACTGTCATGGCCTTGGCGGACGCCCCCGAGGAGGAGCAACCTACCTTCTTTTTCGAAGGCGAAAAGGCGGAGGATATCCTGTCCCGCTATTTCCAATGGCTGAGCACGGAGTACGAAGCGCAGACCAAAGAGTTTCCGGGGGCACAGATTACCGGCGAGGATCGTGAGTTTATCCTCTCCCAAGAGACCGATTTCGCCTTCCTCGACGATGAACTATCCGCCCTCTCGCCGGAGCAACGCCGGCTATGGCAACAATGGCTCGATACATGGACGGATTTTATCCGGGACAAACTCGCTCCCGCTACACCCGGTCTCGCTCATAAAAAATCGCGTCAGGAATTATTCCTCGATACCGTTCTCCCCGTTCCGCAGCAAAACAGTTATGCCGCAGTGCGCGAATATATCCGCGAACGGTCCAAATACGACAAAGAATTTCAGAAATTTGTCCAATCCCGAAAAAGGACAGAATTATGCGACCAACTGAGCTCTATGTTCGGCTGGTATGTGGATCCTAATCCCTTGGGAAAGAGCCTCAACCGCCGGCTCAAACACCCCAAGAAATCCCATCTGCAATAATAACCGTTTTTCCCCTAAAAGGACGTCACCCGACGTCCTTTTTTCATGTCCGTCCTTTTCAAAGGACACTTTCCGCCGTAATTTTGTACCCGATTTTACTATTTAACAAATGAATGCTATGCAAAATTTTCAGAAACTCAACCCGGAGGAACAGGCCAACCTCCACATCGTGTCTAACATGGATGAAACGAACCTGCCGCCGTTCCTGCAATCGCTCCTCTCGCTTGCCTCAACGCCTGCCGAGAAAGACATGCTGCTCCTCTCCTCTCTAACCGCATGCGGTGCGTGCATGCCTAATCTCTATTGTCGTTACGGCATTGCCGCCAAGCGCTATTACCCGAATCTCCAGCTTTTTATCGTCGGTTCTGCGGCGTGCGGCAAAGGAATCGCCAACCTTGCGCTTGAGCTGGTCAAACCAATCCATGAAGCCACGCCCCTCATCATCCCGGGCGATGCCACCTATCCGGCTTTCTACCGGACCCTGGCTAAACAGAACGGACGAGGCTACATCCACGAGTCCGAAGGCTCGGTCATCACTGACATCTGGCGCTCATCGACCGCCAACTACAACACTGCGCTTCGTAAAGCAGCCGAACACGAACCGATCTCACAGGCCCGGTGCAAAGCCTGTTCCGTCATCAACAACCCTCAGCTGTCCATGGTTCTGACCGGCACTTTCAGCCAGTACCGCGCACTCGTGCCGAGTATCGAGAACGGCTATTTCTCGCGACTGCTGACCCTCATCATCGACGAGTCTCGGGCCTTCTCCTCCCGTTATGTCGAACCCGAAGGGCGAACCGACACCCTCATCCGGGACTGCGCCGGCCAACTCTACCGTCTCTATGAGACCTTATTATTTTCGCGCCCGCGTGAGTTCGTCCTCAGCCGGGAACAGAGAGCCCGTCTCGGCACGCATCTGGAGAACGCGTACCCCATGCTCATCCGCCTCCTCGGCGAAGACTTCCACTCCGTCATCCTCCGTATGGCCATCCATATCGAGCGCATCGCCATGATTCTCACCGCTCTTCGTCTGGGCGAAGAGCAACTACGAATTACAAATCACGAACAACGAATGGAATGTGCAGATGAGGATTATAATACAGCAGAGATGATAGGCAACAAACTGATCCTGCATATGGCACAGGCGTACCAGATGGTGAAGGGAGAAGAGAAAGTGGAGCAACTGCAAGTGAAAGCACTGGACCAGAAGCAGATACTATTAGAATTGCTTCCAGAAGAGTTTAACAGCAGGCAGATGGTAGAAGAGGCGAAGTTGCAAGGCGTGCCCAGACGCACTATATTCAGATGGAGCGAAGAATGGATTCATTCCGGCGTGATACAAAAGATCCGACACGGAGTGTATCGGAAGAGCCTTGCTGTGGCATAGGGTAAGGGTAGGTAATGAGTAGGTAATGAGTAGGTAATGAGTAGCATAATGACTAACGAACCATTAATGAATCTCTAACTTATCTCTAACGCCATGCAGGGCAAACCGGTTGCAAAAACTTGCAGTTTGGTTTACGATGGCATCCGAAAAAAATGTATGGCACAAATGGCACTATTGGCACTTAGGCGGATAAGAAAAGTGCGGAAAGCAAAGAAAATACAGGAAAGTGCCAAAGTGCCGAAAGTGCCAGTACAAATTTTTTGGAACATTTTTGATAATTTCAGACAAATAAAATAAATTATTATGGCACAATTTGAAACATCCGCCGGTATCGAAGAAATCACCGGCAAACTGAGTAAGAAACAATCATTGACCACTCGCCAGAAACACTGGCACTATCCGGACGGCAGGGTCTTCGGCTGCGGACCGAAGGAGATATACGCTCAGCAAGCGCGCGATTACAAGCGCCACCCCCGCACGGCGGCAGAGACGGCACAGCACAGCCGATGGGTGGCAGCCTGTCAGGAGGCGGCGCGTATAGCCAAGGATACTACACATCCCCGGTACGCGGAGATGGTAGCCCGACATGCCGCACAGCTCCACGGAACGCCCGATCCCGCGCTCGGTAAGAAACGCATCTGCCAGTTCGGCAACTTCGTACGCGCCGTACTCGTCCGAGAACCATAAACAAAAAAATCGTCCTTCGGGGCGATTTTTTTTATGGAATACAAGAGAAATATTCTCGAAGCCTTGTGTAATTCAAGAAAAAATAGTACCTTTGTGCGCAATTTATACGATTAAGTCTATGAAAAAGAACATGTTTAATCCGGTGACGATGCGCCTGTGCACATTGTGTGTTGTCACATTGTCACTCCTGTTTGCGGGATGCCGTAAACAAGAATCTTCTTTCCAATACAACGTGGACAAGTTTTATGATTTAGAGATTCTTCGGTACGATGTGCCGGAGTTTGATTCGCTGAGTTTGCAGCAAAAGCAGCTCGTGTATTGCCTGAGCGAAGCCGCCCTCTGGGGTCGCGACATCCTGTTTGACCAGAACGGACGGTATAACTTGCGTATCAGAAGAGCTTTGGAGGCTCTTTATAGTCAAAAGTCAAAAGTCGAAAGCCAAGAGGCGGAGTGGGATGCTCTTGAGCGGTATTTGAAACGCGTGTGGTTCAGCAACGGTATTCACCATCACTACAGCGAAGACAAGTTCCTGCCGGAGTTCTCGCAAGAGTGGTTTGTGAATGCCTGCGAGCAAGCGGGTGTGGAATACGACCCGGCTATTCTGCCCGTCATGTTCGACCCGGCCGTCATGCCCAAGCGCACGACGGCACAGGACGGCGTGGACCTGGTGCTCAACTCCGCCGGCAACTACTATGGCGAGGGTGTAACGCAGGCTGAAGCCGAGGCATGGTATGCTGCGCACAAGGACAACAGCCCCGAGCCTCTCTGGATCGGTCTGAACTCCAAACTGGTCAAGAATGAAGCCGGCGAGATAGAGGAGCGCGTCTATAAAGTAGGCGGTCTCTACGGCGAGGCGCTGGAGCATGTGGTTTACTGGCTCAAAGAGGCACTGAAGTACGCCGAGAACGACGCCCAGAAACTGGCGATAGAGAAGATGATAGCCTTCAACGAGACGGGCGACCTGAAGACCTTTAATGAATATTGTATCGCGTGGGTGAAAGACCTTGACAGCCGTGTTGACTACGTGAACGGCTTCACGGAGACATACTCCGACCCGCTGGGTATCACCGGCACATGGGAGAGTATGGTCAACTTCAAAGACCTGGCTGCCACCAAGCGCACGGAGACGATATCGAAGAACGCACAGTGGTTCGAGGACCACTCGACCACCGACCCCAAATACAAGAAAGAGGAAGTGAAGGGCGTGTCGGCTAAGGTGATTACGGCGGCTATTCTCGCCGGCGACTGCTATCCCGCTACGCCCATCGGTATCAACCTGCCGAACGCCAACTGGATCCGCAAGGAGTACGGCTCCAAGTCCGTCACGATAGACAACCTCGTGCACGCCTATAACGAAGCGGCGAAAGGCAACGGATTCAACGAGGAGTTCATGATAGACGATGAGACACGTGCGCTCTATGAGAAATACGGCGCTGTTTGCGGCGACCTGCATACGGACCTGCATGAGTGCGTCGGTCACGGAAGCGGCAAGCTGATGCCGGGTGTGACCAAGGATGCCCTCAAGGAGCACGCATCGACTATCGAAGAGGCGCGTGCGGATTTGTTCGGTTTGTATTTCCTGGGCGACCCGAAACTGGTGGAACTGGGCTTGCTGCCTTCTGCCGATGCCTACAAAGCCGGCTACTACCAGCAACAGATGAACGGCCTGATGACCCAACTCGTGCGTATCGAGCCGGGCAAGGACATCGAGGAGGCACACATGCGCAACCGCCAGCTCATTGCCAACTGGGTCTATGAGCACGCCACGAACAAGGAGGTGGAGATTGTTGAACGTGACGGCAAGCACTATCTGCAAATCAACGATTACGAGGGTCTGCGCCGCCTCTATGGCGAACTGCTGGCAGAGATACAGCGCATCACGTCCGAGGGCGATTATGCTGCGGCAAAAGAGATGGTGGAGAAATACGCCGTGAAGGTCAATCCCGAACTGCACCAAGAGATATTGGCGCGCTACAAGAAACTGAACCTCGCACCGTATAAAGGATTTGTCAATCCGGTTTATACGGCGGTACGCAATGCCGAAGGCGAGATTACGGACGTGAAGATTGATTTCACCGAAGGCTACACGGAGCAGCACCTACGTTACAGCAAGGACTACAGTCCGCTGCCCGATATCAATTGATGTACGAAGGAACGATGTACGATGTACGAAGTAGCCCTTCCGATATCGAAATCCATAGCCAACAGAATACTGTTGCTACAGGCTATTCACGGGGACCCTCTGATGAGGGTCTCTGCGGATATGCCGGATGATGTGGTAGTACTGCACGACGCGTTGGAGCAGTTGAGGGAATATAAGAAGGGGGAGCCGTTAACGCTGTATCTGAAGAATAACGGTACCGCCCTGCGTTTTTTGCAAGTCCATTTGGAGAAGTGTTATCCGGGTGCACCGATAACCCTGACCGGAGACCCGCGGCTCATGGAGCGCGATGGCAAACCGACGACGCAAACGACTTCTGCGCGGATCCTCCATGGCGAAGATATTCCTGTCGCCGAAAACGAATCACCGTATATCACGATGAGCCGAAGAATCAAAGAAAGGTACGAAGGAGCGAAGTACGATGTACGAAGGATGTACGAAGGGGGAAAGGAGCAAGGATGTGAACGCGACTGGAGTGCTGCGGCGTTCTGGTATGAGTACGTGGCTATCCATGGCGGCGAGTTGCTGTTAGAGGGATTGAGGGCAGAAAGTCTGCAAGGCGACAGGGTAGTGGCGGATCTATATGCCAAGTATTTTGGCGTAAAGACGGAGTTTGTACCCGAAGGTGCAATAATAAGTACAAAGGACAAAGTAAAGTACGAAGGACAAAGTAAAGTACGAAGGAACGATGTACGATTTGTCTCAATCGATTTTACCAACTGTCCCGATCTCTATCCGGCTGTGGCATTGACATGCGAACATCTCGGGATTACATTAGACGCCACGGGCACGGAGCGGTTGCGGTATAAAGAGTGCGACCGTATAGAGGCGGTGCAGCGGCATGAGGTGCGCAACGACCATCGCATGGCAATGGCGCTGATGGCGGCAGGAGCCTACCCCCTTCCCCTTAGGGAGGGAAAGGGAGAAGAGTTGCAGCAAATCATCGCCAAGAGCTATCCTCAGTTTGTGGAACAATGGCAGTCAATCAGCGGTCAATCCCGTGACCACTTCGTGACCATTACGGACGTCATAGATGGGTCTGTTTCCCATATTACCCCCCGGAAGGGTATCAATGATGATAATTTAGGCAAAAAACATGCCCTCTCCAAACTCATCCATGCCGCCCCAACGGAATATGTCTGGCTGCATGACGATGACGTCATACTGCCAAAGGCAATTGATGTACGAAGGACGAATGTACGATGTACGAAGGAACGGATACAAAGTACAAACGCTGACCTTATTATTCTGCCGTTAAAGATGGAGAGCGAGAGCGAACACCTTTCATTGTTAGAGGCTCTCCAGATAGCGGAATATGCGGCTATTCAGGAACTGACCATGCGGACAGCGAAAGCCGGCAGAGCGGTGATGTGTTCCGGCGCGAATCTGATTGTCCGGAGAGAAGCATGGCTGGAATGTGAGAGTGAACTTCATCCCGAGATACCGAGCGGTGATGATATGTTTCTCCTGGAGGCCATGAAGCGCCGCGGGATGCGGATTACCGTTATTGACGAACCGGATTATACGGCGGTGGTCCGCCCTGTTGCGACGTGGCGCGCGTTATGGCGTCAGCGGATGCGTTGGGCAGGCAAAGCTCCCCACTATACGGACAAAGATATTCTTCGCTGCGGCGCACTGGTAGCGGCAGCCAATATAGTGCAGCTCCTTTTCCCGCCGGTCATTCTAATCAAATTCCCGATAGAGTACAATCTCATCAAGAAAAGAGAACCACGCACCTTGTGGTACGTGGCTCTCTTACTTGAACTCCTCTATCCGTTCTACATGCTTATTTCGCTTGTCGGCGGGCTCTTGCGCGGCAAGCAATGGTGATGGCATAGCCGGCAGCGAGCAGCGCCATCAGTCCCCATGCTATATCTCCTATTGGGGTAAGCAGTGGGTCAAGAGGATTGATTGGTGTGCGGCGCGGACTTTGTGCAGGTGCTTGCGTAATAATCGTAGCCATGCTATTGGCATTGCCGGCTCCGACAGCGGTGATAGCTTGTGCGGTACTCATTGCCAACACTCCGGCATTGTTGATAGAGGAGGAACTCACCTCGGTCATTTTAGCGCGGTGGCTTTGTCCCAATCCGAGCACTTCGGGTTGTACGGATTGGTTGCTGCCGGCAGTCTGCGCAACAGCTTTGCCGGTCTCGTGCAGGCGCATCGATGTGCTCGACATCGTCACAACCGGTGCTGCGGTCGGTGTAGCGGTTGCTGCCGGGCGGCTGTACCGCGCACGGCCGAAAGAGGTCTTTTTGCGCGGAGCGAAAGTGGCAGCCGGTGTACCCATGTCGGGCGAAGCGGCGCGCACCACCTGCAGGGCAGGGTGGTTGGTATTCTTGGTCAGACTGCTCTTTATCAGTTCGTGGACGGTGTAGCCTCCCCATGCGAAGGAGAGAACCACTCCGCAGACAATCAACAGTACTTTGTGATTTTTGAGCATTTGTTGAGTCTTATTCATGATAGTCACTCCCTTCCAATTAATAGTTCAACAATTGCTTGCCCGTGATATCATATGTCTTACCGCCGCGTTGGATGTACACGTGTCCGTTAATCAGCACTTTGCGCAACTCATCTTTGTTACCTGTAGGCGAGCCGATGTCGGTTGCTATGCGCTTTCGCTCGATGCGTAGCGAGAGAGTGAAACGGCTCTTGTCATCTGTGCGTTTAGAAGCAAAGGTGTAGGCATCTTCTTTCAGATTGTACCATTGCTGCGTAGTAGCATCGAAGAGAGCAGCTTCTGCTACTTCGTCCAACCCGTATTTATCGCTCAATGCAATAGTGTACATACCATCGTTTGCAGCGTAGTAGTTCAAAGGTATTCCTTGAAGTGCAGTACTATCGGGCAGTGCGTTAAATGCCATTTCTCCTGCATCGTTTCTACTTGCCAAAACCGGTTTGGTTGTTATCTGCGGGTACTTGTAATAATCACCACGCCATTTCACCAAATCGTCCATCATATCATAACCATTGGTGAACCGGTTGCTAACCAGGAGTGTGGTCTCATCCTGTTCGTCGGTTACATTACTAATGGTTATTGGCACCCATACAATGTGGTCGTCCTCTGTTTCGGTATACTCTTCAGGAGCCCGACGTACAGGGCTGGCTGCGTATCTGGATTGTGCATACTTGAAATCTACGGCGTACTCTGTGCCTTCGTTACCATCGATTTGTATAAAGTAACTCATGAATGTCTCAAGCGGTTTGTCTCCGATAGCCACTTGTTTGTACTCGCTGTATCCACCATCTTGCGGAATGACCACATAGCGGACACCATTGTTCGTGCGTTTGTATGCAGCACCATCTTTTTCCAGAATACCCACAGGAATCAGGTTGGACGCGCCTGACTGACCTATATTACCGGGGGTGTAGAAAGTCAGGTATGGGTTACCTACCAAGTTCCAACCGACGTGGTTAGGAGTAATACCTTCAGATTTTGTTGCAGTGACAGGAACTTGAATGGTTGCGCGCTCTGACTCATAGTCCCATTTGGTAGCAGTCATTGGGAAACGCAATTCAATGTAGTCATGACCTGCTTTAGGAGTTATGCCCAGGATATATCCGACACCCTTTTTGATAGTCGGTCCTTCAAACACTTTCCAGCAACCGCCAGCTTGTGTGTTCGCGCGTTGCACACCATCGTAGTATTGCAGAACCCAGTCTTTCCCGATACCATAAGTAGGTTTGGTTCCGTCTCTAAGTACAACATCATCAATGTCACAATCATAAGGCAGGGCGAACCAGTACCATTGGTTTTCATCAACGCGCTTGTCGAAATAGAGTTTCGTGTCAGAGCGAGTCAGTGTGCCTTGTATATCTGCCTGCGGGAATTCATCTCCTGTAGAACGGAGAATCAAGTCGTTTATCTTCAGTGTCTGTGTGTTTGGAACAGTCAGTTTGGCTCCGCGGTACACTTCTACATCGTGCAGGATATTCTTTCCGCTTGGATGCGGAGTTAGGGTTGCATCTTTTAGGATGGCCACATCGCATATCTCACAAACATTGTCCTCGGTTCCGAAATGAGTGAAGATAGCATCATTGGTTGTCTTATCTCCGCTTACGATAATTGGAACGCGATATTCCAATTCGGACAGCACATTGGTCCGCGTGGCGTCTGTAACCTTAATCATGAGGAAATTACATGCCATTTCTGCTAATGAGTGCGGAGGATTTATTTTAATGGTCATGGTACCATCTCCATTATCTGTAGCAGTGAAGGCATCCGTGTTCATCTCCTCGTATTTCTGATAGGAGTTATAGTAGTTGTAACTACCAACGTAAGCGAATGCATTACAAGAAGAAGATATTGGAGAAGAGTTACTTACTTGTTGTCCATACCATTCGGTGCAGAGTGTGTTAAAGTTGCCGGTACCCCAGTTTCCGGTTGTTTTATTTCGTGCGTTTTTACCCGAGAGCACATCAAATTTACGAATCAAGAGGCAACGCAGAGTAGACAATGCGTAATCGGTATCGTCTCCACCAATCTGGCGTCCATTTGTGCAATACCATCCGTAATTAGGTTTGCTGGATGTTCCATCTCCCCAAGGAATGCCGCTACCACTACCTGTACTCTTGACCAGATTCGAATCATCTGCTTTTGTGCCATCTAATGAAAGTGCACCAATGATATCCATCACTTCCCAAGAAGTACCATCCGTAGTTTTTTCCAGCACAATAGCCTCGCTACCACCAAAGATAATTGCCGGGTAGGTGGCAGTCCAGGAACCCCATGTAATCTTAATCCAATCAGACATATCAATATCCTTGCCTTCTACGCAATCCATGATATCATTATCATTATTGCTGGAAGTCTGATAACTATAGAGGATGATTTCTTTTCCGTTAGGCATACCATCTGCCCCTACATAGTCAGCCAAATTGACAGTATGTACAGCGCCGCCATCTTTACTTACTATCCGAATACGCAGTTTAGTCGGGTCAACGGCTTTGCCGGTGCCATTATAAATAGCCAATAACTTCACATTACCACTTGCTTCGAAGTATTTTGAGAAGAATACCTCTTCTGCCACATTTCCTTCCTCATGGGTCACATATTGGTCAAGAAGAGCATTCGTATTTCCACCGAAATCATGTTCTATGATAATCTCATCATTATTGGTAACTTCCACTACCTGAATAGTAGGCTCTTTTACATTGATTTCGTAAGAGTCGTCAACGGCGCACTTGCCGGCAGTTTTGCCGATATGCACGCTGATAGTAGTGGTTCCTATACCAGCCACAGTGACTTCGCCGGTGTTGGCGTCCACGGTTGCTACACTCTTGTTGCTCGATT
Source organism: Bacteroidales bacterium UBA3843 (assembly GCA_002392745.1). Classification (GTDB taxonomy): domain Bacteria; phylum Bacteroidota; class Bacteroidia; order Bacteroidales; family Paludibacteraceae; genus Colicola. The sequence goes on from DGHR01000006.1 coordinate 21,887, forward strand.
TGTAGGTAGGCGTACCACTGTTGTTCGTGGTGAACGTATTGGTGTAGGTGCCATTATGCGGGTAGGTTAATACGACGCTTGGCGATGCAAAACTATGTGTTGATTCCGTACAAGCTTCGCATGTCGGAGAGGTGCAGTAATAGATTTCAGCAGTAGAAGCTGTAGCCCAAGTGATAGTGATTTTGTCGAGGTATAAAGCTCCATCTTTTGAACGAATACCTATATAAGCATAATCCCCTTCTGCCTCAATATCCAAGGAGGTAGTAGAGGCTGTTAACGTGCCGAGTAAGGAGCCCTGTGTGCCGGCGGCGTATAACTCACTTGGTGCCGTATAAGCTGTGTTGTAACCATACACAGATATCTGACGTCCAGAGGCTGTATTTGTGTTCCACTCAACAGAAATACTCTTTAGTGTACCGCCAGAAGTGGTGCTGACAATACCGGAGTTGCTGTTATTGCTACGCATCTGGATAGCAGTATTTCCTCCTGCCGTGTTTCCTGCATATTCGGCATCCGAAGAAAGGGTGAGACCACTCCAATCAGAATAACTTGTACCTGTTACACCTACATTACTATATGTAAAGATATCTGCTACATCGGTGGTGGTACCTGAACTCTCGGTGTGTTTGTAGATAGCATAGAGTGTGATGTTATCTGCTGCAGGGACGTACTTGGTCTCTTTATCCACACGTCCGTCCGGGGCAGTGGTTGTTTCGGATGTCTGGTTGGTTGTGCTCCAATAAGCGAACTCCCAGTCTCCCGAGCATGAGGCTGCCGGAATAGCGACTGGTGCGGTAACTCCATTACCGCGATAGGTCTCTTTCAAGTCTTTGACGGCTACACCACCAACGGTACCGTTTCCGGCATCGAAATGAACGGTATAGACGGGTAATTTGGTGAATGTGACAGTCAGTTCTACATCAGACTGTATGCCGCTGACGGTGCAACTGCCTGCTGTAACAGAACCGGCAGAAGCAGTACCGCTGGTGACCTCAACTGAAATCGGGTCGCCGTATCCGGCATAAGGCGTGAGTGTTAGCGTAACCGAGCCGTTGTTATCGGCGTATGCACTACTCAAAACGGCTTTTCCGTGACCATCGGTAGTAACCGAAATCTCCCACAATTTGCGGAACGTAATGGTTACTGTTGCATCGGCTGTTACGCCTGTCAATTCATATACATTTTCACTCTTCTTGGTTATTGTACCGCTGGTAGAACTTACTACATCCGCCGTATAACCTGCATCCGGTACGCATGTGATGGTGATAGTGCCTGTACTTTCTATGATTTTGGAGTTGCTCAATGTAGCAGTACCATGGCCATATGGGATGCTGGTGGTAACAGTATATTTCGTACCCATTGAGCGACCGTAGAAAGCAAATGATTCGTTTGCGATATTGGTATGCATGGTGGTGTAACAACGCCAGTCGGCATTATTATATACGCCTAAATAACGTTCTTGACCAATATTGTAGAGATACTCATATGTATCATCTAATTTGAATGTTTTATCACTGCCGGTTGTTCCCACTCGAATACCATTGTTGTTGTTGAAACAATATAGCCAATTGGCAGCATTTTTGGCACTGTATACAACAAATGTATTGTTTTCTGTATCGTAATCAATATTCCATTGTATATTCGTTGCTGTAGCAGTCAGAGTGGTTCCGGAAATAGAGAATCCACTACTTACTGCAGTTGGTGCTGATGACGTTTCTGTGTTGTCTAATGCATAGTACGTCCCGCTTACGTCAGCAATAATAACAATTTCGTCTGTGGGGTCAACAGATGCTAAGTTCGTGATTAACTCATATTCCTCCGCATCCACAATAGTGTACGTTGCACTGGCTATAGCCGAGTTGGTTAAACCGGCTTTGACTGCAATGGCTTTGATGGTAGTGGTGCTGCTTACGCTAATCGGTGAAGAATAGGTCGGGCTACTCTCCGTCGGGTCTGTGCCATTGGTGGTATAATGAATAGCCGCACCGGTAGTCGTGCAATTGATGGTCACGCTCTGCGTGCTGGTATACGTGCCTTCCGCAGGAGTAAATGTAGGGAGTTCGCACTCTGTTACCGCGCAAGACGTAGAATATTTGGAATAGGTTACAGACGGACCAAATACTTCGCAATAGGCCATACCGAGATTATTCGTTTTGGAGGTCATTTCAATGGCTACTTTGTATATGGTCTCGCCGGCATCCAAAACAAAAGTTTCTTTTGTGGATTGTGAAGTATAGGCTTCTGTCGGCGTAAAATTTACACCTGTGATCTCATTCCCATCTTTATCTATCGCTTTGATTCTTAAAACAGACCCGCTTCCGCCATTGTGTCCGGCGGTGAGTTTGACAGTAACAGTGGTCAAGCCATTAGAAGAAATATCAGGAGAAAGAATGTAATCTCCGTTGCCATCAAATTTCACACCCTTGCCGGAATATGTGCCGGTTCCGGATGTTGTCCAACCGGAAGTAACACCATATGACATATTGCCTCCAGCAAGTGATGTAGGTGTGCCTTCTGTCGCCTTGGCATATACTGCATAGAATGTCTGCGAAGCAAGGAGAGTAACTTTTGCTCCTTTATTGTAGAAATTGGTTGTCGGCTTGGTGTCTGTAGTGGCGACTGTAACTGTACTCCATCCAACAAACTCTTTCCCAGAACAAGAGGCTGCCGTGGTGGGCAGAGTGTATTGGTCTCCTGTGTAATATCCTGTCGGGTTTGTAGTACCATCTGCATCGGACAGAGTGATTGAAGCAGCGGTTTTTGCTACCCATTGCGCAAATAGGTCAAGATTTTTCGTTACTGTTGCACCGGGTAAATAATCATCACCACTTCCATTGGCTTTTGTATTCCATTTGCCGAATACTTTGCCGGATGGTGCCGTGAATTCGTTGTCTTTGATTATAATACTGGAGCCTGTACTATTTGTCATAGTTCCGGTTCCGCCGTTCTCGTTGTATGTAACGGTATAGGAAGTGCCGCCAGATGTGTATGTGATTGTAATGGCAGTAAAACCAAGATTTCCTGCCGTGCCGCTAGTTGATAATGTGATATTTTTATCTCCTGTTGCGTCAGACCATGTTTTTGCGCTTTCGTTCCATGTTCCTGCATTCACGGAGCCAGAAACTCCGGTAATTGTTGGCGCTACCTTTGCCTTTCCTCCTTTGTTAGCGACGTAGGCGTATTGAATATTGGTAATTGTATTAGTCTCGGATGAAATAATAAGGCTTCCGCCTGCATACACACGAGCTTCGCTACTTACCCAGGCTGCATCATTGGTTCCTTTCGTAAACGTAAATGTAAAACCATCAGTAACTGCCTCTGTAGGCGTGCTAACATTTGTCAAGGCGTATTCTTTACCCCACGCATTGGCTGCAAAAAAAGTGAGGGTTAGGAGTAGGGTGGTCACATGACGAAGAGACCAACCTGAAAATGGTTTGTTGGAAAATAAGGTTGTGATTTGTTTTAAGGTATTCATATCTTTTGATTTTATGTATTTTCGTGGTCGGAAGCGGTTTTTCCACGCGTGCGTGAAAACATACGCGCACAAAACCGACTGCAAAGATACAACATTTTTTTGACATGCGCAAATAAAATGTTGCATAACTATAAAATATTTTTTATAGGTTATAGGTTATAGGTTATAGGTGATTGGTTTTTTAGAAAAAAATAAAGAAAATAAATTGATTATAAAGAAAATAAACATGGATAAACCCTTCCGCCGGTGCTACATGGAATACGGCCTACGCGGCCTGAGCGTAAATGACTACTAATTCGCGTATTCGAGCGAGCTCAATACACGCCTTACTATTCCTTTCCGCACTGCTAAAAGCAGTTGCATTCCATGTATCTCCGTCCTAAATAAAGGTTAAAGATGAAAGGTTAAAGGTGAAAGGTGAAAGGTGATTTTACTTTTCTTGGCGGAGGCGGCCGCGGTAGTGGGCCTGGTGGGCACGCGAAGAGACTCCACGGTTAGCCACATAGCGGTCGTAATAAGAGATGATGAGTGTTGTGAGCGGCAGGGCGATAATCATTCCAATCACTCCGCATATAGCGCCCCATATACTGAGGCTGAGCAGGATAGCCGCAGGGCTCAAGCCTGTGACATTCCCCATGATTTTCGGCGTCAGCACCATATCCTGAATTGTCTGCACCACGATGAAAACCACCGTCATCATCAACAGCGTCAGCCATACCGGTTGCCCCGTCTGCGCCGACTGGATAAGACACAGGATGATACATGGCGGAATACCCAGCGCCTGCATATACGGCACCATGTTGAGCAGGCCGATGATCAGTCCCATCGCAATACCCATCGGCATGCCGGTGATAGTGAATCCGATAGCGAACAGGATTCCCACACAGGTAGCCACCATCGCCTGACCGCGGAAATAGGCATTCATATTGCGGTCGATATCGCCCATGAGCGTCACGACTCTCGGCCGGATTCTACGCGGGATATAGTGGCTGTATTTCGCACGGATATTGGGAAAATCAATCATCAGGAAAATGAGGTACATAAACCCGATGAAGACAACCAACAGTTCGCTCATCCAACTCAGTCCGCCGGTAATCCAGTTGCCAATCTTCGGCAGCAGGTTCTTGAGGGAATTGGTCAGTTCGGGGTTTGCCAGAAACGCCTGCCAGTCCCATTCCGATTTCCACTGCAGCAGTTTCTCCTGGGTCTCGGATGAGACATAGTCGTTGATGTTGAATTGCGCGATATACGTCTGGAATCCCGCCCACGCGGCGTTGACCTGGTCGGTAACGGGTTTGCGGAGCGAGGCGATGGCTCCGACAATAATTCCGACCGCGAGCACCAGCGTCAGTACCACCGCCAGCGCACGGTTGCGTACGCGGCATTTGGTCTGGATGAAGACTACCACAGGGTCCAGCACATACGCCAACAGAAAACTGACAAAAAACGGCAGTAAAACGCCGTAGAGACGCGAAAACATAGTTGTGGGTATTGGGTATTGGTTATTGGTGATTGGGGTAAAGGTTATAGGTTAAAGGTTAAAGGTTATTGTTTTTTTTACCTTTCTCGGCGGAGGCCATGTCTGGTTGGAGCGACGCTCCCCGCGGCTCCTGCCGTTCGAAGCCAAAAGTCAATTGGCTTCTCCATCCCGAAAGCGGAAGGACGTTCCGGGTGATAGGTTATTGGTTATTGTTTTTTTGGAAAAAAATAAAGAAAATAAATCGATTATAAAGAAAATATTTTTAGAAACAAAAACCTAACTTGACACTTTTTAGTGCTTTTGGCGCGATGCGCCTTGCGTACTTAGCTGCTAAAAACTACTCGCAAGTGAGCTTTCGGATAGTTTTTATCATCCAACTCCGCACTCCGGAGAGTTAAAAGCACTAAAAAGACATAAAACTAATATAAAGGTTAGAGGTTATTGGGTATTGGTGATTGTTTTTTTTTACCTTTCTCGGCGGAGGCCACTCCTTCCGAAAGCGGAAGGACGTTCCGGGTTATTGGTTATTGGTTAGAAGTCATCTTATTTGCGGATTTTGCCGGTGAGGAGATTCCAAACGCGGCGGAAGAGATTCATATAGAAATCCAGTTCCCGCGTTGCGTTCTCCACATGACATTCCATGCGTACGTTCCGGAGTTCGACCTGATGCTCCGCCTCCATCGTCTTGAGCGCCAACTCTTCCTCCGTCCGGATATCCCGGCTCAGCAGTTTGATAAACGGATGGATAAACAGCTGCTTGCGGCACGCTATGGCGATGACAATCAGCACAATATAGGCGCTGCCGATGATGAGTGCTGCCGCCCAAACAGGCATGTACGCCGCCATCGCATCGATAGCCGCTACGGCACCGAAAGTGAACAACGCCAGCACGCAGAGCGTAAGCGTAAAAATCAACAGGAACAAGCCCAGTAGATGGCTGACGATACCGATGAGACGCAGTCTGCCTACTTCACCAACCGACTTGCCATAATCCGTCAGTTCGTTCTTGATCTGCTCAAAAATCTCGTTTTCCATGATTATGCCTCCTCTTGTTTGGGTTCGTTTTTCGGAGTCTCAGCCGCAGTATTGGCTTCGGCCAGGTCCTGTTTGAGTTTCTCTGCGTATTGCTGCATACGTTCCTGCGCCTCGCGGGCACATTCGGAAACCTGTTTGCGCACTTCGTCGCGCGTCTCCGGCGAGAGCAGCAAGACGGCTGCCGCACCGGCCAATGCTCCGCCTATAAACAGAGCGGCACCTTTGAATAGATTGCTCATAATGGTATAAATTTATTTGTTAGTTTGTTGTAGTCCTTCTATCAGTTTGTCCAACGCGGGAATCAGTGTGAGCAGGTCGTCCGGCTCAATCCCACGCTCGCATATTTTGCTGACCAGACAGTCCGGAATCGCCTTGGCCTGCTCCTGCATCGCTTTGCCTTTTTCGGTCAGTCCGACGATGCGCTGGCGGCTGTCCTTTTGCCCTTTCACACGTGTCAGCAGCCCCATTTTCTCCATGCGCTGCAGCAGCGGCGTGATGGTGTTCGTCTCCAGCCGCAGCCGCTTGGCGATGTCGTTTACCGGCTGTGCGTCTTTCTCCCACAGAACCATCAATACCAAGTATTGCGGGTAGGTGATTCCCAGCGGTTCGAAAAACGGGTAATATGCCTGCGTGACGAGGCGCGCCGCCGTGTAGAGGCGGAAACAGAGTTGGTTGTCTAATTTCAGTTGTTCGTACACCATGTTATTGACGATTTATTCATATACGCTTGCGTACTTCATAGGATTGTATTGCAATATGTAAATTTCTCTTATCCCACTGCAAAGGTACTACTTTTTTTTGATATCCACAAATTTATTTTGCCGAATATGCTAAAAATCCACAAATCTAAGTGCAATGTACGCGAGTCGTGTGCGGCAGGTAAGGAACGGCGGCACTTCCACACCGCACTCTTTGGCTACCGCCTTGCGGCGCGACTCCGACTACGATTTACGAATGTACGATGTACGATTTATTTATTTTGGCAATTGTTTTTCCTAAAATACACCCTGGCCGTTGAGGAAAATCAGGATGATGGCAGCGGGTACTATCCACCGGAGAGCGAAGACCAGGAACGGCCGCATCAGCGTTTTCCACCGTTTGTCGCTGCGAGGCACAAGGTCTTTGTTTTTCATCGGCATGAACCATCCCACAAACAGCGAAACGCCGAGTGCGCCGACGGGCAGCAGGATAGTCGTTTCCAGGATGTCGGTCCACGTGAAGACTTGCGGGAAAAAGATACACAACGCCATCAGCACGGACACTATTCCGCCGGTAATCAGAACCGAGTGATGACGGTTCAGTCTGCCGCCGCTCACCTCGCAGATACTCGCCACCACCACTTCCATCAACGAGATGGTAGAGGTCAGCGCAGCGATGCAGAGGAGGGTGAAGAACAGCACACTGCTGAGCCACGAGAGGGACATCTTCTGTAACACAGCCGGCAGGACCTCGAACACCAATTCCGGTCCCTCGGCAGGGTTGAAACCGAAGGCGAAGACGGCAGGGAAGATGATAATACCCGCCAACACCGCCACCAGCGTATCCAGGACAACAATCTGTAGCGAAGTGGAAGTGATGTCCTGTACGGACGGCATATACGCGCCATACGTGATGAGCAGACCCAATCCCAGCGAGAGGCTGAAGAAACATTGCCCCGCCGCCTTCATAATCATCTCCGGCGTGATCTGGGACCACTCAAAGCGGAACAGGAAACGCATTCCTGCGCTGCTGCCTTCCAGCATCAGCACGCGCACCGCCATCAGAAACATAATCAGCAGCAGCATCGGCATAAGAATCTTACTGAGCCGCTCGATGCCTTTGTTGACATCGAACCACAGCACGGTTCCGGTTAGTATGATCGGCAGCAGACCGCAAAGCAGCATTCTCGGCTTGGATGAGGAGATTGCATCGAAATGTGCCGAGAAACCCGCCGTGTCCATTGTGGCGAATGAGTTGGTGACGGACTCGAACAGGTAATTGAAACACCAGCCTGTGACCACAAAATAGAAACCCATCATCAGGGTGACTGCCAAGACACACCACCCGCCCAGCCACAGCCAGCCTTTGCTGCCGCTGATGGTGCTGAAGGCGCTGATGGTGGGCTTTTTGGAAGTCTTGCCGATGATGAATTCCGACATCAGTAGCGGCAGACCGAAAAGCAGCACACATATCAGATACACAATGAGAAAGGCACCGCCGCCGTTCTCGCCGGCTACGTACGGGAATTTCCATATGTTGCCCAGCCCCACAGCCGAACCTGCGGCTGCAAGAATCAGTCCGACTTTAGAACTAAAACCGTTTTGTTTTTTCTGTTCCATTTATATTTTATGCTATTTCTTCTTTGTATATTTGGCTTTGACGAGCTCATAGGAGTTGCGGGTGAGGTCGCGGAGCAAGGTGTCCGGCACGGTACGGGGATCGATGCCCAGCGAAAGGCAGTATTCCCTGTAATCTTCGATGTTCTTAGCCATAGGCACGATTATCTTTGATGTTCTTAGCCATAGGCACGATTATCTTCGATTTTCATGGTTGGGTATCAATTGTTTTTAATCACTTGTACGGACGGGACATTCAGGCGGATGGCAAGCCACTGCTCCATACGCGCGAGATCTTCATGGGTTAGTGTCTCCTTGTTATGGCTTGCCTCCGGTTTCTGGGAGATGACTAATAGCACGGTGGAGTCTGCACGGGCAAGGGTTATACGGTCTATGGACGACCATTGTGCGCGCAGTTCGTTGCTGATTTGCTCTGTAGGCAGAACCAGCGCTTCATAGGCATCCAGTTGTTGCCGGAGTGCGCGAATAGAATCGTCTCGCTGACGCAGTTGCTGCTCGGTGGACGCCAACCAATCGCGCATGACCTCCGTCTCGTTCAGCCGGTGAACTTCGATGGTGGCATCTTCCTGAAAGAGAATCTGCGCATGCGAAATCCCGTGTTTCTCAGCGTTCGTATAGAGCTGTGCGCGGGACTCAGGGCTCAGTGCCTCTCCTGCCAGCCGCAGCGTAAGCGTATAAGGTTTGACGGACATATCCGTGCTGTAGTCATAGATATAGGTGCCTCCGACGGCTTGGTTCTCCTTCACAAAATGCCGTGCTTCGGTGGTGAAGCGGTTCTCGCGGACGATACTATACGCCGTAAAGAAACTGGGTACGAGCACAACGAGGATCAACAAACCGTAAGAGATGATTCTGCGGCGCGAGGTTCCGTCTTTCTCTTCCACCACAGGAAAACGCAAGTACTTGACTGCCAGGAAAGTAGCCAAGGCGATGAAGATACAGTTGATAAAGAACAGATAGAGCGCTCCTGCTGCGTATTGCCAGTTGAGGCTGGCGATTCCGTAACCGACCGTACAGAGCGGCGGCATGAGCGCCGTAGCGATCGCCACGCCGGAAAGAACCGTTCCCTTTTCTTTGCGCGAGAGTTCCAAGATGCCAGCTATGCCTCCGAAGAAAGCGATGAGCACATCATAGACAGAGGGGTTGGTGCGCGCTAACAGTTCCGTGGGATTGTCCGTCTCCAGAGGCGTTACCACGAAATAGAGCGTCGATGCCAGAAGGCTGATGGCGAACATGATTCCGAGGTTCTTGAGCGACTGGAGCAGCAGGTCTGTGTCGTTGGTTCCCAAGCCCATGCCGAAGCCGATAATAGGACTCATCAGCGGCGAGATAAGCATGGCGCCGATGATCACCGGAATGGAGTTGACATTCAAACCGACCGAAGCAATGACAATCGCCACAAAGAGGATGTAGATGTTCGGTCCGCGAAAAGGAATATTACTGCGGATATTCGCGCTGGCGGCAAGTACATCGATGTAATCCGTCACACTCAGTTGCTTGCGGAAGAACCGCTTTGCCCGTTCTTTGAATTCTGAATAGGTCATATTGTATTGGGTTATTTCTTTTTGTTATAATTAGAAGGAATGATTGTGATTATTCTATCATCTTGATCACTTTCGCCGGAACACCAGCAACGATGGCATTGGCAGGGACATCTTTCGTCACCACGGCTCCTGCGGCAACGATGGCGTTTTCGCCGATGGTCACTCCTTGCAGCACAGTTACATTCGCTCCGAGCCACACTTTTTTGCCGATGTGTATCGGTTTGGCAATCATGCCCGCCCGTTGCGCCGGGTCGGGGATGTGATTGAGCGTGCAGAGTGTGGCGTTATGCCCGATAAGGGCATCGTCGTCAATGAAGATACCGCCTTGGTCTTGGAACTTACAGCCCATGTTGATGAACACCCGTTCGCCGACATGCGTGTTCTTGCCGCAGTCGGTATAGAACGGCGGAAACATACCAAACGACTCCGGCACATCTATCGCCCATAACTCACTCAACAACCGTCGCAGTTCTTCGGGAGTATGATACGAGCCGTTGATCTCGGCGGTGATACGCAGGGCTTCCTGAGAATACTTATGGAACTCCATATGCAACTCCGAGCCGCCGATAATCGGCTCGTCCGTTGCCATTCGTTCACGAAATTGTTCTATGGTCATATCTTCGTCATCACTTATTCAATCACAACGGCTGTGCCGCTGATGGAAATTATAATTAACCGTCAAAACTCAAAGCGTTCCAACTTCATTTGTCCGCAAGCCTCTATCTCAATGATTCGTTGGACTATTTCTTCAGGGTGGTCAATAAGGAGTTGACCGTGGTTCATGCCTTCGAAAATCTTGACATGTACCTTGGGATAAAGCGAAAGGAGATGTTTCGCTTGCGGTTTGGCGACAAACGCTTCTTTCGTGCCATACCAAAAATGAATGTCATTGCCGGAGATGGATTCCAACTTATTGGTATAAACGGACTTGTAGCCATCTAAGACGGCTTGTCTTCCACCCCACGGCCAAGTCTTCTTGCACTCGTCGAGGAGCACATCGAAATAGTGACTGCGGAAGACTGCTTTCCAAAATCCCGTCCAATGGTAGCATGTCCACACGTTGATTGCCTGATAGTGTCGCAAAGGATTGACAAGCCAATTGGGCAAGGGCAGCAAAGGAGCCGCGTCAAGGATAGCATGGTCAATGGTCAATACGTTGCGCTCCAAGATACGCGAAAGGATTTTACCGCCAAGCGAGAGCCCATAGGCGCAATCCAAATGCCCATCGAAATACGCTTGCACATAGGCAATGATTTGCGAAGCCTGGTCGTCCACAGAGGTGAAGCGTGTGTGCTTGCCAAGCGTAAAACCGTCCACCTCCACGGCTATGATACGAAACCGCTCTTCCACCAAACGAATGAGAGGAAGGAATATCTCGTACGACACTCCCAATCCGGGAATGAGCAATAACGTCGGGGCTTTTTCGCTGCCGAAAATTTGGAAGTTCATTTTTTACATGTCCATGGCAGAAACCGGCCGGTACGGCGGCAATAAGCTTCATATTCCTCGCCGAAATCACGGCGCAGCCGTTTCTCTTCGCTCAGTACTTGTACTATCATGATAGCCACGAAGATAACCCAAACAAGCAAAGCTTGCCACGTCCAGAGCCACACGATATAACCGAGCAGATAGATGAACGTCCCCGTCAACATAGGATTGCGGTTGAGCCGATACGGTCCATCCACCATTAGATGTTGGGTGCGCGGACCTATCTCATGATTAAAAGCGTCCATCGGATTGCCTTTGCCGCGACGTTTCATATACACGATCGTCCATATACTGAGAGCCAAACCGCCGATAATCAGCACACCTGTTATCGATGCGCGACACACGCCGATATGCTCCAATGCCGGCATACCTGATGCCAACCACATGATCGTCGGCAACAACACCACGAACATCACTCCGCCGAGCACATAGCCGGCTATTGCACGAAACTTACTCATATGCTATCAGTTCTATTAATCGGGTAAATAAACGCCATTGGCTTTGAGCGGTTCCAGATGGATGGTTATCATCGTCGCTGCGCCGAAACGTTCACGCAGTTTTTGCTCCAGAAGGACACTATGCCTGTGCGCCTCGTATAGCGACACGTTTCCATGCATGCGCAAGTGCATCTCAATCGAGTACACATTGCCCACACGGCGCGTACGGAGATGGTGCATCTCGCTCATCTCACTGTCCTGTGCTACGATCTCGCGGATCTGTTGCTCCACTTCTTCCGGCAAACGTTTCTCCATCAAATCCTGTACGGCTTCATGCAGCAGTTTGCCGGCTGTGACGATGATGAAGATACTTACCAGCACAGCGGCTATCGGATCCAGAATAGCCCATTGACCGCCGAACAACAACGCTCCGCCTATTCCGACCGCCGTAGCTACCGACGACAACGCGTCTGTGCGATGGTGCCAGGCATTGGCTTCCAGAGCCGGTGAGTTGACACGACGGCTGACATGGACCGTAAGCCAATAGATGATTTCTTTCGCTGCTATGCTGATGAGCGCCGCCCATAAGGCTATCCGACCAGGCATCACCAGTTCCGCGCCGTGCTGCGCACTCACTATCTTCTGCACACCCTCCGCCGCCAAGACACCACCTGTCACCAAGAGCGCAATAGCCACGATAGTAGTGGCCAGTGTCTCATATTTACCGTGACCATAGGGGTGCTCACTGTCCGCCGGACGACTGCTGATCTTCACAAAAAGAAGCACCACAAAATCCGTCAGCAGGTCGCTCAACGAATGTACGGCATCCGCTATCATCGCAGCCGAGCAACCTATGATTCCCGCCACGAACTTCAAGGCAGTTAATGCCACATTAACCACGCTACCCCATAGGGTGATTCGTATAATCTCTTTCTCTCGCGTCATCTGTTTTATTTCTTCTTATTATATTTGGCTTTGACAATTTCGTAGGAGTTGCGGGTAAGGTCTTTGAGCAGTTCCTCTTCGGAGGCGTTCGCATCCACGCCTATCCAGTATTTGGACGGCAGGTTGAACGGTTTGCCGATGCAGTCATAGCGCGCTTTCAGTTCGTCTATCCGCTCCGGCTGGCATTTGAGCGTCACAATGCCGTAATGGTCGATATCCAGAAACGCGAACATGTGTCCGCAGACATAAAACACCAGCACGTTCGACGCATACCTGAACGCCGTGAACGGCAGTTTCTCCTCTACATCCGCCCCTAACGACAGGCAGTATTCCCTGTAATCCTCAATATTCATGTAGTTTGCTATTTTTTTACAAATCCATATTTTACGGCTCGGAGAGTTATGTCACATACCAACCATGAAGTTATGAACACAACAACAGGTGCGAGCCATGTATTATATAAAATCAACGCTTTCTGTGGCAATATATGTGTATAGATGATTTGAACCATCGGATGGATAATATAAATACCTAATACCAAACTACGCGCATTGGAGGGTAAATATCGCTGAAGTACCGAAGGTAACTCAACAGCCGCAAGCAGCAATAAGAATGCCAGGATATACGATGTTATAAAATCTCCATACTGAACGCCTAATATATTTTCCCAAATATAATCCTCTCCGAATGGAAGTATGGCTGTGACCAAGCATACCCAAATGAGTTTGCCGTTGGTCAGATGCGAAACGCACAGAGACTGGTTCTTTCGCAGCCAACTCCCCATTAAGAAACAGGGTAAACCGATAAACAGGAAGTTTCGCGTTACATAAGGCGGCAAATCAGTATATTGAATACTGAATCGGGCTATCAGTAACGGTATTATCAACCAATATATCCATCTCCACAGATTGAACTTATCTATGCACGCACCTAAGATAATCACATACAAGTATGCGCCTAAAAACCACAAATGGTAATGAAAAGGATTTACATTGAAGAATATCCATTTTATAAATATCTTTGCCCATTGCCAAGTACACATACTTCTTCCACTATACAAGCATCCCGCGAACTCAAAAGCGCCATAGAGCAATGTAGCACCCAATAATAAAAGCAACGCATGGATAATATATTTCTTCCAGTCTTTCTTTTTGCTTTGGTCTCCTATAAAATACCCCGTTACCATAAAAAAGAAAGGTACTGCAAACCGTGTCGCCGGCAGGAGAGTGTAAGTATAGCATGCATCAATATGCATTAGCACTATTGCCACCATAGCAATAACGCGGAGCCATTCAATATTCGTTATTTTGAATTGTCCTGCCATATCTACAAAGACCAACTTTATTCTTTCATTAATGTATTCAGGGTTTCGACGGAGAGTTCGCTCATGCCTTCGATGGCGTCGCTCACGTTGAGCAGCAGTTTGGGGTTGCTCACATCCCAATGGAACGTGCCGGAGTCGCTGTACCGCGCCGTCTCCGATTGCAGCACATAGACATAGCCGAAAGTTCTGCCGTTTTGGACGAGGCGGTCAATACAGAGGACACGCTTATCCCGTTTATTGATGACGATGTTGCGCCAGATGATGTTGGTCGGCTGCGTGTGGTGGGTGGGGGCGAACGTAGTCTGGTAGATCATGCTTGCTCCTTCGCTGTCCACCTCGTAGTCCGGCAGCAGGCTGATATAGGCATCGCTGCGGAAAGAATAGGTGTTGTCGTGGTTGTTTACCGCCTTCAGGTCGGGGACCTTGAAGGGGATGTCCCTCCGCATATCTTTTGCGAACTCCTCACTTGTGGTTGTCCGTTGCACCGCACATGAGCAGAGGGTAAAGGCTAATATGTAATAGATGGTTCTTTTCATTTCTTTATTCTATTGTTTTCCCGACTGGCAGTCGGGGCAATGGAAGAATTTTTCTTTGTTTGGCAGCCAGGCCGGATTCAATCCGGCGTAATGGAAGAAAGGGCAATGCTGTTGGGTGGAGCGGAAGAAAGGGAACAGTGGTTGCAAATCTCTTCCGCCATTTGGTTCATGGCTACGCAGTCGGCGCGGGTGACATGGCGTTTGCCGGCATCGTAGTCCCACGGAGAGAGGATGAGTACACGACCGGCGGCTACGGCATCGAAGAGCCCGTCGTGCGGTTTGTAGTAATCGCGGAAGCCGTTGTCCGCTATATAGATGAACGGATGTTCCTCTTTCAGCAGTATCTCCATCACCTGTTTCTCCTGCGGCGAGATGAAAGGCGAGACCATCACCGTGCCTTTGCGGGCTGCCAGCACACAGCCGTTCATGTACTCGCGGAGCGTCTGCGGTTCGCCGTGTTCCGCCGCCTCCACCATCATCCGCCGCACATGGACGGGCGCATACCGCTCTGCTTGCAGCAGGGCGATGTTCCCCACGCCGCTATACGTGCGTCCGGCGAGCTCTATCCCTTCCTGCACGCGGAAGAAACCCGGCATGAGACGCTTGGTTGCCAGCCGCTGCGGGTTCATGTCGATATAACGGAGCGTGGCAGGCAGCTGCCGCCGCTGCCCCATCGGGCGCACAAAGGGCATCTCGGTGAAGATGGGAGGGAGGGCATCGTATCTATCTGCGCCTATCTCTTCACGCAGTGTCTTAGCTCTTTCTTGGTAGTTCTCCCGAATTAAATTCGGGGCAAAAGAAGAAAGACGCCCGACCTTCTTGACCTCCTGCCAAAAGCCGCGAACGGCAGCTCTTATGCCACGCGGCATTGCTTGCCGTACATACCAGATGGCATGTAAATGATCCGGCATGAGGCAGTAGTGCAATATCTGTATCTCAGGATAAAATGAGGATAACTGCCGCTGGATATCTAATACAGCCCGCCCCAACGGTAGAATCTCCACCTTCGCTTTGGTGGCGTCGGCATCGGGGATGACGAGGGTGCCAAGCGAGGGTTCACGCGAGGGGATGGTCAGCGTGACATGGTAGAGTCCGGCACCTTTCCATGCCGTATCCGGCTCCTGCCATTGCCATATGTCATGCTCGTTGGTCATGCTCTTTGTTTATTCTGTTTCTTTTCGCAACTGTGCGATGATGAAGCCGCGGAGGGTGGAATAGAACTTGTCTTGTGCGGACATCGTAAGGCTTGCCATCAGAGCGAAGCAAAGAGTAAGCAGTTTGGTTTTCATAAGGCGATTATTTCTTATTGCTCCTTCTTGAGGTCGGCAATAAAGCGGTCGATGCGCTCTTTGGTCACATGCTGCATGACAACCACGTGTGCCAGTTCGCCGCCGAAATGCTCGTCGTAGCCCAATGCCAGCGTATATTCGTAGCAAATCTCCGGCGAGGGACGTTTGAAAAAGACGGTGTTGCTGTAGGTATTACATCAGCATGGCCAGCCGATATTATCCAGCTGCTGCTTGAGGTACGCCGTACACTCCATCATCCGGTTTGCCTGCTGCGACCATTGGTCATAACCCACTTTCTGAATCAGCCACCAGAACTTGAGCGGTTGCACCGCATCGCGCGAACAGTTGATCATCTTCATGTTGCCGTTGAGGTAGGTCACATTGAAGTTGTTCTGGTTGTCGTATGTCTCGCGTGTGCAGATGAACAAGCCGGAGGGCGAGTCAATGCCGAAGAACTTATGTCCGCTGATGGCGATGGCGTCAAAGCGCATCCGGGCGTGGCTGACCATGTCTTTGTCTTTCGTGAATGGCAGGTAACCGCCGAAGAGGGCGGCGTCCACATGCCGGTAAACTGCCATCTCCGGATGTCTGTCCAACACGGCGTTCAACGCCTCCTGGTCGTCGATAGCCCCTTTGAAAGTCGAGCCCATCGCAAAGACCATCAGCGCAGGACGGGTGGTATCAAGGGCTTTCTCCAGTTCCTCGGGAATCATGCGCCCCATTGCATCGCTCTTGATGAGTTTGACTTCCAAGTTTTGCAGGTCGCATAGCCGCATGTTGGAGTAATGCGCTTCGTCCGAGACATAGACGACGGGCATTTTCCCAGTCTTGTTATAGAGGTAGTTCGCGCCGAAATAGATGCCGTGGTTGTTGCCGTCCGTGCCGCTATGGGTCACAATGCCCCAGACGCTGTCTTTCTGAAAGCCGTACAACGGTGCGAAGAACTCAATCACCTCGCGTTCGAAAGCCTGCGTGGACATCTTCTGCGGCTCGCCGCTCATCGGGTCTCCGGCATTGTTGAGGTTGATTACATCCATACCGGCAGCCAGATACCACTCGTAGAAATCATGCAGCTCAGATTGCTGGTTGACAGGATAACCGAAATAGGTCTGCTGGCCTTCTTTCCAGACTTGGGTCCATTCGTCAAGTTTCTGAAAGCCGGAGGTCTGTTTCGTAGTAGTTGTTCCGGCACAGCTGCTAACCACGCAGGACAATATGGTCAGCAGCGTACAGATTGCTAATAAGTTCTTTTTCTTAGCCGTAAAGGCACGATTAGTTTCGCTTTTCACAAGAAGATTATTTTGAGGGTTAAACATGATTCTATATATGAAACTTTATTTTGTTATCTCCTCAAAGTGCTCCAATGCCCATCCGATTAGGGCGGAGACATGGGGCATGAGGGACTGACCGCGGGCGGTGAGGCTGTACTCAACTCTCGGCGGCACTTCGGGATAAACCTGCCGGCTGATAAGCCCTATTTGCTCCAGACGTTTGAGCGTCTGCGAGAGCATTTTCTGTGAGCAGTCCGCCATCTCCCGATGCAGTTCGTTGAAACGAAGTGTGCCTTTGTCGTGCAGTTGATACAACACCAAAAGCGACCATTTGTCGCCGAATTTGTCAATCACGTTCCGAATCGGACAGTTCATGTATTGAGGATCCACCTCCTTATTTATCCTACGCATAAAGATATTTACAATTTGACGATTTACGATGTACGATTTAGGATCATTGGGACATTTTGTCAAATGCGCTGCAAAATTACAAAAATTTCCGAAAGTAACCAAATTTCTTTGAGTAAAAAATAAAAATAAAAATATTTGCATTTTTTTGCATGGCAGTTTGGCGTGTATTTACACAATTCCTACTTTTTTGTAAGTAAGTCACTTTCTTGTGCCTTCTTGTGGGAATAAATAAAAAGCAGTAATTTTGCAGCAGATTTCGATTAATTACATTGTAAACAATAATAATTACTATTTATGAAACAGATTGAAACAATCAAAAGCGGCAAGAATTTTACGGCTGTGACTGCCGGTTCCTTTGCTGAAATTATCGAACATGAGTTGCCAATGGGACCTGATTTTACTTTGCACGGCAAAGTGTTCCTGGGACAGGCATTGGGTGCAACCGGAGCAGAACTGTCTTTTCAAACACTCGTCCCCGGACAGGACAGCGGCTTCCTGCACACCCATAAGACTCACGAAGAACTTTACTTTATCCTGCGCGGTGAGGGTACATACCAAGTAGATGGCGAACTCTTCCCCGTTAGCGAGGGAGCCGTAGTGCGCGTCGCACCGGATGGCAAACGTGCTCTCAAGAACACCGGCAAAGAGAATCTGACGATGTTGTGCATCCAGTACAAAGCCAATGCTTTCGGACCCGATGACAGCCCAATGACAGACGGCAACATTCTGAAAGAGCCTTTGAAATGGTAGTCATCCCTATTATAAATAACGGCAGTGTCACCAAGACCTGCCGTTATTTATTTGCCGGCGAGTGTCCTACCCGTTCAACCGCGACTACCCGCAGCCGTATCAAGCAGGTATTGAGCATTTTATCCCCTTCACCGAAGACATCAATCGTATCATTTCACAACTAAATCACCACTAATCATGCAAAGAGCATTGGATTTTCTGCAAGCACATAATGAGGTGGCTTTGGCTACTGTTTGTAACAACAAACCCGAGCTCCGTGTGTTCCAAATAATGAAACAAGAGGGCGTGCGGCTGTATTTCGCCACTTCGCCCAAGAAGGCCGTCTGGCAGCAACTGCAAGACAACCCGAATATAGAACTGTTGGCGAATGCCGACCGTATCTCTGTCCGCTGCAAAGGGGCAGTCAGTTTTGAGGTTGAGGAGGATGTGAAACGCTGGATTTTTGAGAATAACCCGGTGTTGCCGCGCCTGTATGAGCGTTACGACCAACTCGTATATTTCGTGCTGCCGATAGCGGAAATAGATTATTATGACTTGAATCCGACTCCGCCTGTATTCAAACATTTCGACCTGATAAGCGGTGTGGTCAGCAACGGCTTCGTCGGCGACAGGTTTTCGAAATAGGTTCTTCTTTCTTTTTGCTTTTCCCCCGGAGCGTTCTCCCGACGGAACATGTCGATAATATAAGAGATATGCAAAAAAAATTGCGTATTTCAAAAAAAAGTAGTAATTTTGCAGGCGTTCTTGAAAATAGGTTATGAAAAAGATTTATTTTTTGATGGCGGTATGCATTCTGAGCATCGCCGCAAAGGCTCAAAATCCGAGCGATAATCCGCAATGGTTACAGGAATTGCAGCGGCAGAATCCGGGGTTGATAGACTCCACGGCTTATTATGACGCTCATCCGTCGGCACCCGGGTATCGGACATACGTGATTTATTACCATCAGCCTCTGGAGCACGCTAATCCGAGTAGCGGACAGTTCCATTTGCGTGCGTTGATTACGGTGAATACCAATAATGATCCGACCAAGGCGATAAACCATTTTTATTGCACGGGCTATTCGATCAATTACGACTGTATTTTTAAGCACCCGGATTCAACCTTCGTTGCGGAGGCCAAGATGTGTTCGTCGGAGATTGCGCACCGTTATAACGCCAATTTTATCCAGATCGAGCACCGCTATTTCCAGTACTCGGCTCCGAACCAATGTTGGACCAACTTAGACTATCTGCGTGCAGAAGAGGCAGCGGAGGATTTTCATAACTTTGTAGAAGGTATGAAGAAAGTGCTGAAAGGCAAATGGATCATGTCGGGAGTAAGCAAAGGCGGAATAACGACCTTGCTGCAACATGCTTTCTATCCGAACGATATGGATATTTATGTGCCGTATTCGGCCCCGTTCTTCCGCACGGACCGCGACACGTTGATGCAGGAATACTGGTACACGCACGGTTGGAACCAAGGGTTGTTAGATTGGTTCATGTCCGTCCGTCGTGCCGCCTTTGAAGGAGCACCGAGACAGGCGGGTTCAACGAACACGATATGGCCGATTTTCTACAAGATGAACGCAGGAAGAGACGGCTCGCAAGCACGTATGGATACCGTTTTCGGCATCTATATTTGCAATGCGGCGTACTTCGGTTTCTTGGATCACGCGTATTCGGACACCGTCTCGATAAAGAAACAGTTCGTGAAGAACGACAGTATTCTCAGGAGTTATAACTGGAATAATTACAACGACACGGTGCTGGCATATATCTATTCGACCGACCGGTTTGCATTAGACAGCATCGGCAAATGGCTGGACACGCTGCGTAAATACCCGGAAAAAAAGCAGATCCCGGGTCGCAGGCTCGTTACGCATCATTACCGTCCATTCGGAATCACGGAGAAAGAATGGTGGGGTGAAGATGACCCTTATCATACCGACAATGCGAAAGCATATGAATACCAAGCCAAGCGCGAGTTGGGATCGTACGATTTCCTGTTTGATATGTTAGCGCCTACGCCGGAAGAAGGGGCGTGGTATAATGCGTATTGGCAGGAGAAGATGGGATGTCTGTATGATCTCACGTATCCGTGCTTTGCTTCGCTGACATATAGTCCTGCGTTGTACGACCGCGTAATGGAGACGACGCAGAATGCGACCAAGCCGATTGTGCTGATCTACGGAGAAGACGATACATGGACAGGTGCAGCGGTCAAAGATGAGTATATCAACGGCAGCAACGTGAAGAAATTCATTCTTCCGGCGCAAAACCACTTGGCGTGCTTCAGTTCGAATACGGACAAGACGCAATGCGACGCGATCCGTGCGGCGATAGATGCGGTATTGGGAGCGCCGCAAGGGATAGATTCCCCCTCCGACTCCCCCTTAAGGGGAGAGAAAGTGCTCCGCGACGGACAGTTGCTGATTAAGCGAGGAGACAAGATTTACACGCTTACCGGCCAGCAGTTATAAAGAAAAGGGACCTTCTGTAATGAACCCCAAAAGTTTTTTGTTCAACTTTTGGGGTTCATTACATCTATCACCTCTTTTGCAACTGTTTTTATTGTGTAATTACTTTTCTGCGCTATTTACTGCTTTTCCGTCTGTTACAATCCCGGCAAAGCATTTGGCAGTTACTTGCAATCGTTCGTCCGCCTTCCACCCACGGTGTTATATGGTCGGCCTCCATGACCTCAATGTCAAAGGGTTTGCCGCAGATAGCGCACTTGCCGCCTTGCCGCTCATAAACCTCACGGCGCGTGTTGGCATCAAAAGTGCGGATACCCAGATGATGGATGTCGCCGTCAAGGATATAGGCAAAAATACCGGATTTCTTTTGCACATCGCTATCCGCCATCAGTTTTGTCATCTGTTCGCCGATAGCCGTAGCGGTTAAAGCGGTGTCTTTGTGCTTGTTGTAGAGCAAGCCCCATTCCACGCCTTTCATCTCTTTCTTGTACTTGCGCCCGAAGAGTTTCTCGATCCAATGAATAACATCTTGGTAGTACTGCCATAGTTCGTCGGCGTCCGTGTCGTGCTGATGACGCGCCATATATTGCTCAATTGTAATACCCTGTTTGTCGGCAATCCAACTGAGTGCGGTCTCAAAATAGTCTTGACGGATAGGCGAACCGTTCATGAAGTCCGAACCGATTTTGTATGCCACACAGCCTGTCTTGGAGAAACGGCGTTTGGCTTGTGTCACCCACGACCCGGAATAGATGGCGTTGCGAATCTCTTGCTCTTTGAGTTTCTCGCCGGCTATGTTGATACGCTGGAACCATTTCAGTTTCTCTTCGTCCGTTCCCTCACAGATATAGACTTGCAGTTTATAATCCAATATACGGTTTTGCTGCTCAATGGTCATGTTGTTGAAACCGAGCAAGTT
Source organism: Bacteroidales bacterium UBA3843 (assembly GCA_002392745.1). Classification (GTDB taxonomy): domain Bacteria; phylum Bacteroidota; class Bacteroidia; order Bacteroidales; family Paludibacteraceae; genus Colicola. The sequence continues at coordinate 43,588 of DGHR01000006.1, forward strand.
ACCGTCAAAGTTCATCATGTACTCGCCTGCAATAAACGAGCAGATGGAGATGGTACGTTGCTGCCCGTCGAGGACTTCATATTCGATGCCGTCTGTGCCATCTGTTTTGACCCAATACATGACGTTCAGCGGAAAATTCTGCCAAACGGTGTCCATGACTGCATTGCGCTGTTTCTCGTCATAGACAAACTCGCGCTGGTATTTCGGGCGAATGTTCAACCGTCCGCCGTAGCCGACGATACCTTCTTCCTGAATACTCAAATCATTGTAGTCCGCACACAACTCCCGCACGCGGATTTCATGCAATTCTATTTTCATGGCTTTTGTGGTTTTTTATTGCGAATTAAAATGCGGGTATATGGAACTGTAACTTCACCATTTATCATCATATATAAGTCTCCATCCACTGCTCCACGCTTTTGTACTTCTTTTCTATACTTTTTATGATCAGGTTTATATGGCTGCACTCCACACTCTAAACCGGAATTAGAAATTCCTAAACCTATTATCTCAAATTGTTCTGGGTTATATTTGTCTAAAAATGTAAGTGGCACACCCATTATTCCTTCGTAATCAACTGGAATATCATTATAGGCATTTATATTAATACCATCAAAATTCTCGTATTTAGGGTATTCTTCGGTAGTATAATGTTTGTATAAAATCAAGTCTTCATTGTGTTTGGTTACTGGTAAGTTTGTCAACCAACACGAAGTAGATACACGCGCTATTTTTTTGCCGTTTTCTAAATGATGAAACTTTTCCCAACTATCGGGGACTTGAAAATACATTCCGACATTAAAATTCGTATAGCCTGTCCGAATTTTATTTTGTTGGAACATTTTAAATGTTTCTCTATAGGCTAAAGAATTTATATTGCCAATTATTAAAAATTGCTTGCTATATTTATCTAATAAAGCGAGATATTCACGAAACAGCGAGAAAGGTGGATTTGTGACTACTATATCCGCTTCTTTGAGTAATTCGATACACTCCGGGCTGTCAAAAGAACCATTCCCTTTAAGTAACGAAAGTACGTTCTTGTCATTTTGGATTAGATATTGTACATCCGCGAGGTTTACAGCTCCGTCATTATTATAATCCTGCACTTCGGTAATCTCTACTTTGTAAGCAATTTTCTTTGGTTCCGTTTCCTCTATTTCGAATAGCAAAGGCAGTTCATCGCCGGCAACGGGTGAACCATCATAGCAGGTAGCGATTAGTTTCTTGAGACCTAATCGGTTGAAGTTTAGTGCAAAATACTTGAAGAAATTGCTTTCGTATGGATCATCACAATTGCACAACACCACTTTCCCTTGAAAGTACTGCGTGTAGTATTTAAGTTCCTTGGCGATGTCGTCTAATAGAGTGTAGAACTCGTCTTTCTTAGCTTCTTTAGCTGTGTTTAAAGTGGCATGTGCCATATAGATTGATAGTTGTTTTATGCAAAACTATCAATCCGCACACAATAAGAAAATGTGAGTTTCTTATCGCGTACCAAGGCAGCCCGTCAAGGAAACCTTTCACCTCTTAAGAAACTCACACAGAGTATGAGCATCTATTACTAGAGGTATAAGGTATCCTATATACGGAAACCTTTACTATTTATTTGCTGTTTATTTCCTTAAAGATTGACGGGCTTTTCGGTAAACGCGAAATAATAGTAATGCTTTGTTAATATGTTATTGCGCAACGCTTTGCGCTTGTTTTTATGTCCTTCTGTTTAACGTCAGTGAGTGACGATATTTTTTCTTCTTTATTTTGTCATTAGTTGGCGTTGGACGCTGCCGATGTTTTTATGCTGTCGCTGCATTCATCATCTCATATAAGTATGCCGGGCTTTGGATGTAGAGTTCGTTCTCCTCGTCTTGCAAGGCTGGCATTAACGATGAGTTATAGACACGTTCCATCGCCTGCTCCAAAGTACAGCCGGTATCTTCCATCACATACCGGACCAACTCGCTTATCGCGTAGTCCGTCAGATAGGTTGCTATTTGTTGATGGCTTGGTTGGGTCATAGGATTTCTACCTTTGTTTTCCTTATAAAACGCAATGCTTTCTCTGTGCCAAAATAATACTGCCGGTCCAGATATTTGTCTTGAAGTGCCGCCGCTGCTTGTTCCGGCGTGTAGATTTTTTCACGATAGTTCGTAATCTGCAGCACCACACCGTCATCCGCAATCGGTCCGACAACAATATCGTAGTCGTGTATCGGTTGCTGTGTTTCGCGGTCACGGTTCGCATCCACAAACAAGAACCATTCCACTGTTGCCTTCTCTGGAAATACTTTTATCTTGAGATCAGAGTGTAAAGCCGTCTCGTCGAATTCATAACAGATCAAGGTGGCTTGTCCTCCGAAAAGGCGTGCCTTTTTGGTCGCCATACGAATAGCCGTTTCGCGTGAATCCGTTAGATAAAAACCCTTGCCGAAATCTTTGTGTTTCAGACTTTTGGAAAGGTCAATGGACTCAATATCCGTATTTGTTCCGTGGTAAAGAATCATGCCAGTGTTCCTCCATTTTGGCGGCAAACGAGTATCATGTCATCAACAGTATCATCCATTGACTGCAAGTGCTCCACATCATAAAACTCCACTAAAAAAGCAAGTGCTTTATGCTTTTGCAGATAACGGAAAGCGGCTTGCCGTGTCATGGCAAACCTGCGTGCAAATGCCTGTATCGCACTTGTCAGAAATGGAATTTCGTACTTGCTCATATCAACTCTTTGCAACTTTCGGCTGCAAAGTTACAACAAAAAAATGACATACGCAAGAACGTACATCATTTTTGTGGCATATTTCCCGTCTCGTTGTTTCTACCTTCTGCCACCAATACCGACCGGACAAAAACTTGTTTCAGCGGATTTTCGACGGCGCATTAAGGACGCAGCGGGAGCGCGTAGGAGGCATCCTAGACTTTGTTGCTCAAAACGCACGATAACAGTTTATATATCAACAAGTTACAAAGAATGCAAAAAGCAGCAAAAACTGCCGTTTTTACGGTTTCGTTTGCAGATATACACGTAATAGTTGACTGTCGGTTGACCGTCGGTTGACCGTCGGGATTGGCTGCAAAAACAATGCAGAGATACTGCTTGCTTGAGATATGGATGAGAGGGCGGTCATCGGTCGGTGAACGGGAGACGGATGACGGAGAGCACTTCGCCTACCATGGTAGGGTCAAGCGCCGAGGGCACATAGCGTAATAAACAGGTAAATCAGTGGATTCTTCATATCATAATTGCCTAACAGGGAAGTCAAAATAGGTATCCGGGAAAGGTTCGTTGCGGAGGGTGAAATGCCACCACTCGCTGTCTATCGGCTCAAAGCCGTGACGGAGCATCGCCTTGCGCAAGGTGAGGCGGTTCTCGGATTGACGGTAGAGCTTGCAGGGGTAAGACGGATGGCTCTCCTCACCGAACCAGTCGAAGGGCGAGCCCATGTCCAGTTCCTTGCCTGTCGCAGCATCGATGAGCGTCAGGTCCACCGTCGAACCGCGGGAATGGGATGAGCGCGCGTAGATATAGCCCTGCTTAAAGAGCAGCGACTTGTCCACCATGGGGTAGAAAATCTTCTTCATCGCCGTGTCCTGCACGTTCTCCGCCCAGCGGATGAAATGGTTGACGGCGGTCTGCGGACGATAGGCATCCCATATCTTGAGGCGGTAGCCGTACGCTTTCAGTTCGTCGCTGACGGCTTTGAGCGAGTCTGCAGCCCGGCGTGTCATGAGTGCTACGGGCTGCTCGTAGCCGTCAATGCGTTCGCCCACAAAATTATACGTGCTGTAATAGCGAATCTCCAAAACCGCATCGGGGATGATGTCTGTCAGATTGACAAACGCACTGCTGTCCTTCTCCGGCCCGGGAGCAGGTTGCTGTTTTTGGCACGAGAGCAACAGAATAAGGGACAAAGGAACGATGTACAATGTACGAAGGAACGATGTACGATGTACGAAGGAGGATTTACGAAGATATTTCATAGGTTGATGTGTTATTTGGCTAGTTTCGATAAAAATCGGGGGCAAAGATACAAAAAAAATTGCATACATGCAAAAAAACTGAATGAAGACAAAAAAAAGAGAGTGTGTTTACAAAACACACCCTCCTTCGGATTTAGCAGAGCTACTCTGCTATAAATCAGTTCGCAGGAGCCCATTTGCAACGGACGGGCGAAACGATGGCGCCTTCTTTCTTGAGTTCGGCAAAGGCTTTGTCCACCTCCTTGCGGTCTGCGCCGAGCGCGGTGGTTACCTCGCCAGCCGAGACCGGCTTGCCTGCTGCACGCATGGCAGCTAATACTTGCTCTTTCATGGAAATTATGAATTACGAATTAATAATTAGAGCAGTTTTACAATTTCTGCCTCGATTTCTTCAGGCTTGGTGGTAGGTGCGAAGCGTCCTACGACCTTGCCTTCGCGGTCAAGAAGGAACTTGGTGAAGTTCCAGCGGATATCACTCTCTTTCTTATAGGTTTTGCTGATACCTTTCAGCATAGCGGCAGTGGCTTTCCCTTTGATACCTTTGTATTCCTCTGTCGGCGCCTGTTCTTTGAGATAGGTAAATAGCGGACTCTCGTTCTCGCCGTTTACCTCAATCTTAGCAAACTGAGGGAAAGATACTTTGTATTTTAACTGGCAGAAGGAAACAATTTCTTCTTCTGTACCCGGCGCCTGCTGACCGAACTGGTTGCAGGGGAAATCGAGAATCACAAGACCTTGGTCTTTGTATTTCTTATAGAGATTCTCCAGCGCTTCGTATTGCGGCGTGAATCCGCAACCCGTTGCCGTGTTTACCACTAACAGCACTTTGCCTTTATACTCAGCCAGACTGACCGGCTGTTTCTTGGTGTCCAACACCGTTAAATCATAGATGTTCATAATAGTAAGTAATATCATTAATAATGTTTTCATCTTCTTTCAATATGAATTATATCGTCTACGACACAAAAGTACTGCTTTTTCTTTACATATGCAAAGAAATTATGCCTGCAGAGTGCTTTTTCTTAACGAAAGAAAATAAATTATTAATATGATGCACTATTTTATTGTCCAGTCGGAGACTGTATAGTCGGATTCGATAGCAGTCTCAATAGAGTCGGGTAGGAGGTAGAAGAGATCGATGGCGGTTTCTTTTTCCACCGAGTCGACAGGCAGCATATAGGTCATCAGCGGTCGGTTGCCGGATGTGTTAGGCAGCCGGAATGCAATGGCCGTCCATCGTTCGCCCGTATATCGGAGAAAAGCTTTGAAGAAAGCTTCCGGCACCACGATTTTGCGCTCTGTACCGATGGTATGCAGCGGGTCTTTGACAATAGGTCCGCAAACGATGAAGATACTATCGTACCGTTGTGCCAGGTCGCGCTCCATTTCCTCCAAATCTTTCCAGTCGCCTGCATTGCAACTATGATTTTGCGGACACATATTTGTCATATAGAACGACTCGCGCATGGCTTGTTCGCTCCATTTCATGTCCGCAGCCGGAGCCATGTGTCCGCGGTCGTAACCGCTATTGCTATAGTCTTTTGTCACAACGGGGTCTCCCTGTACCAACGGGTCCGGACGGAAATGGTTGGAGCGTTCCTCCTCGCCCGTAACCTCGTCGGCCGTCAAAACCCAAGCAACCCAGTTGGGCACATGCCATTCAGGATGATAGGAAAGTGTGTACCCCGTATGCCGGATAATCTGCTGCGGGCGACTGTCGGTGACCTCTGCCCATTCAATATTTCCAGAGACAGCCCTATCCGAAGAATGACCTGCGGATACAGGTTCCGGAGCGGCTTGTGCAGTGCTATTCTCTGCGGTCACCGACAGCTGCATTTTCTCCGCCGTAGTGCGCGGATGGTCTATATATGTATAGAGCCATACAACAGCGACGATGATGACAAAGACAGCAGAGACAGAAGAGGCCGTTTGGGTCTTCTTGCGTTTGCGACTCATGCGCGTGCGTGTATAAATTTTAAGGTGTGTCCAAACAATTAGTCCCGCCGGCAAGACGGGACTAACTGTTTAGAGGGGTTAAACTACTCCGCTGAAGCCCATAAACGCCATGGCGAGGAGGCCTGCAGTGAGAAGGGCAATCGGAGTGCCTTTCATTGCCTCGGGCACTTTGTTCAATGCCAACTGCTCGCGAATGCCTGCGAAGAGGATGAGCGCGAGTGCAAAACCAACGGCTGTTGCGAAGGCATAAACCGTACCGGAGAGCAGACCATAGTCCGCACCGAGCGGGAGTTTTGCCAACAGCTTCTGCTGGTCGGCTACAATAAGCGCCACACCCAGAATACAGCAGTTGGTAGTGATAAGCGGCAGGAACACACCCAGTGCCTGGTAGAGCGCCGGAGAGACCTTTTTCAACATAATCTCAATCATCTGCACGAGAGCGGCGATGACGAGGATGAAAAGGATAGTCTGGAGGAACTCAACTCCCCAGAGAACCAACAGTTTCTGCAGAAGGTAGGTAACAACCGTAGCCAGCGTGAGCACAAACGTAACAGCAGCACCCATACCCAGCGCGGTGTCAATCTTCTTACTTACACCCAGGAACGGGCAGATGCCCAGGAACTGGCTCAATACAATATTGTTAACGAATATTGCAGAGATGAATATCAAGAAGTAAACCATTTCAATTAAAAATTAAAAATTAAAAATTACGAATTATTTTTTCTGCAGTTTGTTGACGGCAGCCATAAGGTATGCAAGGCAGATGAATGCACCCGGAGCGAGTACGAAAATCAGCGCGGCAAACTGGCTGTTATAGATGGTCAAACCGAAGACAGTACCAGCTCCCAGGAACTCACGGATGATACCGAGCACTGTGAGCGAGAGTGTAAAGCCCAGACCCATTCCCAGTCCGTCGAGAGCCGACAGACCAACGGTGTTCTTAGCCGCAAACGCCTCGGCACGTCCGAGCACGATACAGTTCACCACAATCAGCGGAATGAACAGACCGAGCACATCGTAGATACCGGGGAGGTAAGCCTGCATCACCAGTTGCACCATCGTAACGAAAGTAGCGATGACAACAATGAAGGCAGGAATACGTACTTTGTCTGGAATGAGGTTTTTGAGGAGTGAGATAACCACGTTCGAGCATACGAGCACGAAGAGGGTAGCCAATCCCATTGACATACCGTTAACGGCACTGGTGGTAGTAGCCAGCGTAGGGCACATACCGAGAACCAACGCAAAAGTAGGATTCTCCTTGAGAATACCGTTGGTCAATGTTTTCATTGCGTTATTCATAATTCAGCCTCCTTTTCTTCTGCGGGTTGTTGTTCAGTTGCTTGTTGTGTAGCGCCGGACGCTGCCTCTACAGGCTGTGCCGCGATAGCAGCGTAGGCTTTGTTGATTGCTTTGAGGAATGCGCGTGAGGAGATAGTAGCAGCAGTGATAGCATCCACTTCTCCACCGTCTTTGGCAACAGTCAGTTCGCCGGCTTTCTTACCGATGATAGAACGGTTGCCTACAGCATCTTTGAACCAATGGTCAATATGCGCGCCCAGACCCGGAGTCTCGGTTTGCTTGAGAACTACGTAGTCCAGCACTTTTCCTTCAGCGTCCAGACCGACCATGATGACTTGCGGTCCATCGAAACCAACTTCGCTGGTCTCAATAGCAGTAGCCATCCACGCACTATCTTTGTATGCCTTGTAGACAGTCAGTCCGTCTATCTCCTGCGGCTCGGCAATCGTGCAACCTTCCGGCAGAACAGCCATGATAGCCGCTTGTTGTTTCTGTGCTTCCTGCACGGCGATGGTCTGTGCCGTAAGTGCATAGACACCAGCCAGTGCGCCTGCTGCTACCATGGAGATGATAACCAGGCTGAGCACCATATTCTTGAATGTACTTTCTAATTTGTTCATAATTAAAAATTAAAAATTAAAAATTACGAATTAAGCTTTCTTGGGTTCGCCAAAACGCTGCGGGCGGATCTTGTTCAACAATGGAACGCAGGCGTTCATAATCAGGATAGCGAATGACATACCTTCGGGATAATTACCCCATGTACGTATCACCATCACAATGAAGCCGATGCCGATACCGAAGATAATCTTTCCCCAAGCACTCATCGGGCTGGTTACATAATCGGTAGCCATGAAGAACGCACCGAGCATGAGACCACCGGAAAGCAGTTCGTATGCTACGTAATGGCAAGTGTCGAGTCCCTCAGGCAGAACTCCCGCCCATCCAGTGCAAGCTGCAAAGCAAGCGACGGTAGCGATGATGGCTACAGGGATATGCCAAGTGATGACACGCATACAAATCAGGAAGAGTCCGCCGATGATCAGCGCGAGTGCGCAGACCTCGCCGAGCGAACCACCCATCACACCCAGGAACGAATCCCAGAGCGAAGGCAGCTGGTCGATGGCGGAAGCGTCTCCGTTAACAATGTTCTTGAGATAGAAAAGCGGCGTTGCTCCGGTCTCCGCATCAATGTACTTGGTAGCAAAGCCTTGCGGCGTGGGCCATGTAGTCATTTGTGCGGGATAGGCGATGAGCAGGAACACACGACCCACCAATGCTGGGTTGAATGGGTTTTGTCCCAGACCGCCGAAGGTCATCTTACCTATACCGATAGCGACAACAGCGCCAATCAGTACAATCCACCAGTCGATGGATGAAGGCAGGTTGAAAGCGAGCAACAGACCAGTCAGAACCGCAGAGAGGTCTCCGATAGTCTGGCGTTGCTCCTTGAGGATATAACGGCTGATGATGTACTCGGTGCAAACGCAAGCGAGAACGGAGATGCAGGCCGTAATCAATGCTCCCCAGCCAAACTCAATAACCGATACCACGTAAGCAGGCAGCAGCGCAAGAATGACCAAAAGCATATTCCGGCGAACGCTGTCACCGCTATGGGCGTGCGGAGCCGGTGCGACAATGAACTTATTCATTTTATCATTTACCATTTTTTCAGTTATTTAATCATTTGACCATTTATTTTTTCGCAGCAGCTGCGCGTTCGCGCAGTATTGCACCAACTTTGGCTTTACCGGGACGAATACCATCCAACAGACGGCGGTGTGCAGGACACGTGAAGACGCAGCAACCGCAGTCGATGCAGTCCATGATGTCGTGTTTCTCCAGTTCGTCCCACATCTCCAGTTCGCTGAGTCGTTGTAGGAGGTATGGTTCGAGTCCCATCGGGCACGCCTGCACGCATTTGCCGCAGCGGATGCAGTTTTCCTGTTCGGGACGAACGCTCTCGGCCTGCGAGAGGAAGAGAAGTCCGCTGAGTCGTTTGTTGGCAGGCATAGCCTCGGTATGGTCCATGGCGCGTCCCATCATCGGTCCACCGCCGATAACCTTACCCGTGTCGGCAGGTACACCTCCGGCAAGTGCAATCACTTCGTCAATCGGCGTACCGAAACGAACGCAGTAGTTACCGGGTTTGGCAACCGACTTACCGGTTACGGTCATAACGCGGCTGATGAGCGGTTTGTTTTTCTGCACAGCCTCATATACGGCATAGATAGTAGCCACATTGTCAACAACCGCTCCAACTTCGATAGGCAGAGCACCGGATGGCACCTGACGGTTGATACAAGCGTCAATGAGCTGTTTCTCACCGCCCTGCGGGTAGCGCAGTTTGAGAGGCATAACCTCGATGCCCAACTGTTTCTCAGCCAAATCGCGCATGTGTGCGATAGCGTCGGGCTTGTTGTTCTCAATACCAATGATAGCCCGCTCTACGTTGAGGGCTTTTTTGAGAATCTGGATACCGATGATAATCTCCTCGCCATGCTCAAGCATCAGCTGGTGGTCGCAGGTGAGGTACGGTTCGCACTCCACGCCGTTGACAATCAGCACTTCTGCTTTCTTGCCGGGAGGGGGCAGCAGTTTTACGTGTGTCGGGAAACAAGCACCGCCGAGACCCACGATACCCGCAGCCGCTATTTTGTCGATAATAGCTTTGGGCTCGAGTGTACACTGGCGCACGAGGTCCGGTGTCCGGTCGATTTCCGGCAACCATTCGTCTCCCTCTACATCGATGTAGATAGCTTGTCCGGGTGCTCCCCATGCATCGGTCCAGTCCCCGATTTTGGTGACCGTACCGCTAACAGGCGAGCAGATGTTCGCACTCACGAATCCGCCGGCTTTAGCCAGCAGTTCGCCTACTTTTACTTTCTTACCAACCTCCACTACGGCCTGTGCGGGTGCGCCGATGTGCTGCACGAGGGGAATGATAGCCTGTTTAGGCAGCGGACATTCCTGAATGGCCTGATGTGCGGAGAATTGTTTGTTGTCCTGCGGATGAACTCCGCCAATATGAAAAGTCTTCATCATTTGTTCATTTAATCATTTACCATTTGTTCATTAAAAGAGCCATTAGATTAGTTATGAACCATGGCGATTAAGTTCGGGAACGTAGCTCTCGGGGTAGCGAGTGCTTTGATTTTTGCAGCGATAGCAGGGTCGAAGCCTTTCTTGTCACCCTCCTGTGCAGCCGGAGCGGCACTTTCATCGGCGGCAGCCGGTGTAAGGATCTTCTTAACCTCCTCCATAGTCGGTTCACCTCCCACAGGGCAAGCCAACCCTTCGGTATTGCCGGCTTTGACGCATGCTTCGGCAAAGTTGCGGCAACCTGCAAATCCGCATCCACCGCAGTTGGCTCCAGGCAAAACAGCCTGTACCAAGTCGATACGCGGATCTTCCTCTACTTTGAAGAACTGGCTGACAAAATAGAGCAGAATCGCTGCTACCAAAGCTGTCACGCCCAGCACTCCCATAGAAATCAGAATCAGATTCATGTTGGTTGTTGTTTTAATTTGTTTGTTATTAGAATTTTTGAATGTATTATCGGCAATTTGTAAAAATCACGGGATATATATTATTTTAATATATATATAGGGTGTGGTAGGATACGATATAGGTCCGATACTAGTTCGATGCAACCCTAATGTGTCTTTTGTACGATGACAGATATGTTCCCGTTGCGTAACCGCGTGCAGCGTTCTTTATAATTTCCTTGCGGTGAAGGAGAACTGCTTCTGCAGGCGGTGGCGGAAGACGGAGAGTCCGATGTAATACAGTGCGATAGCGCACAGCGAGAGGGTTCCGATAACCGCTTCGCTCCATTGCGTAGTGAAGTTGAGCACTGCAATCACCGCCATCATGACGATGAACGGCATGATGTATGCCAGGAGTACGGCCCTCCATGCGAGATGTTCGCGCACTTCCACTTCCACGTTATCCCCCGGTTGCATAGGTTCGAGCATCAGGGCGTCCATCTCTTTGACCTGGCTCTCGGAAGATACGCACATGCTTTTTGCCTTGCACGCCGTGCAAGCAGAAGACTGCACAATCCGGATATGCGCTGTCTTGCCGTCCGTGGAAATTACCACCCCTGTATGTCGTATCATTTCGTCCATTGCAACGGAGTATGCATAATTCGACGACAAAATTACAAATAAAATTTGGATTACGCAAGCGCGCGTGCATAATTTTGTTGAATTTTCTTCTTTTCTATGAAAAAATGTTTAAAAAATCATGGCTCTATTTTTATTTTCGAATAATTCTTAGTATCTTTGCATGCTATTTTGGGTGAGTATGCGCCAAAACGGTTTTTGCGGTGAAAGCGTCGATCCGTTAAGGTGTAAAGCCGTACAATTGTCAAATCGTTAAATCATACCTATATTTATGCCTCGAACTTCTTCAAAATCAGGCGGCAGCGTGTCCGAGCGTCGTGAAGAACGCGCAATCAAAGTGGAGCAAGAGAGCTGGTGGCAGGCTTGTAAACGTGTGCTGACGGACCGTCGTACGCGCGTGATTATCGGCGTAGTGCTACTGTGCTTTTCCATAGTGGCGTTGCTGGCATATATCAGTTATTTATTCACAGGAACGGCAGACCAGTCGGTGCTGTCGATGGACCATGCGGGTCGTGTAGAGAACCGCGAAGCCATCCGCAACATGTTGGGTTTGCCGGGTGCCCGTCTGGCGCATTTCCTGATAGACGGCACATTCGGATTCGTGAGTGTGCTGTTGCTGCTGATGATCGCCATTTACGGTCTGCGGCTGATGCATGTGTTTAAGGATATCCATGCCATCAAGTTGTTTTGCGGCGGCGCGTTCTGGGTGCTATGGGGTGCCGTAGTGCTGGGTTTTGCGCAGCAAATGGTTCGTCTGGGCGTATTCCGTTGGGGCGGAGCGTTCGGTGCAGCGTCCGCAGCATGGCTGGTAAGTTATGTAAACATCGTCGGTACGATAGCCATTTTGCTGGTGACGCTGGTTATCTTCCTGATTGTAACCGACCCGCGTTTCATTGACCGCTGCAAGGCATTCGGCTTATGGCTGAAGGGGTTGTTCAAGAAAAAAGAAAAACCTGTCTCCGACGTTTCGCTTGAGGGAGAAGAAGGTGATGCCGTGACGCTCGACTTGCCGATAGACGGTGAGGATATCGCGGAAGGACCACAGGGAGAGGGAGAGAATATTTCCTTCACGATAGAGAATCCGGAAAATCCGGAAGATCCCGCCATGCCGGAGGTAGAGATAGAAGACCCCCAGCCGGAACCGGAACCATTGGTGGATGAGGACGGAGAGCCGCTGGGCGACGCACCGCTGATAGAGGACCCGACCGCTCTGCAGCCCGCTCAGGAAGAGAAAGGAGACAAGGATCCGGACCTGAAGATAGAGGATGTGAATGTAGATGATTTGTACACGAAAGATCCGGACAAACTGTTGGAGAAACTGGGGCCGTATGACCCGAGAAAAGATTTGGAGTTCTATAAATTCCCCAGTCTGAACCTGCTGAAAGTATATGACAACGAGGCGGCTCCGGTCATCAACGAAGAAGAACAACGCGCCAACGGCGCACGTATTGTGACCACGCTGCGCAATTATGGCATAGAAATTGAGAGTATCAAAGCAACCGTCGGTCCGACGGTGACGCTCTATGAAATAGTGCCGAAAGCGGGAGTGCGAGTTGCGAAGATTCAGGCGCTGGAGAATGATATCATGCTTAGTCTGAGCGCAACGGGTATCCGTATCATCGCTCCTATGCCGGGCAAGGGAACCATCGGTATCGAGGTCCCGAACGAGAAACCGCAGGTGGTAAGCATGCACTCTGTGATTGCCAGCAAACGGTTCCAGGAAGAGACGAAGATGCGTCTGCCGATAGCCTACGGAAGGACGATTACGAACGAAGTGTTCATGTTCGACCTGGCGAAAACGCCTCACCTGTTAGTAGCCGGTGCGACGGGAACGGGTAAGTCGGTAGCTATCAATGCGATTATCACATCGCTGTTGTACAAGAAGCACCCTGCGGAGTTGAAACTGGTAATGGTGGACCCGAAAATGGTTGAGTTTGCGCCGTACAAGCCGCTCTTGAAGCATTTCCTGGCCGCTCAGCCGGACACGGACCCCGAGCAAGTGGTAATCACCGATTGCGACAAGGTGATTAACACCCTGAACTCGCTTGTCATCGAGATGGAGAACCGCTACAAACTGCTGATGGATGCCGGTGTGCGAAACCTGGAGGATTACAACGACAAGTTCGTTCGCAGAAGACTGAATCCCAATAAGTTAGTGGGCGAAAGTCTGCATCACCAGTACCTGCCTTATATCGTGATTATCATTGACGAGTACGGTGATTTTATCATGCAGGCAGGCAAACAGGTTGAGACGCCTATTGCGCGCATCACACAGAAAGCGCGTGCCGTGGGAATGCACATGATTCTGGCGACGCAGCGTCCGAGTGTGAACATCGTGACGGGTGTCATCAAAGCGAATATCCCGACCCGTATCGCATTGCGCACGCAGTCTGTCATTGACTCGCGTACTGTGCTGGATGCAAAGGGGGCAGAACAGTTGATAGGCCGCGGCGACAGTCTGTATGCCGGCAATGCAAGTATCACCCGTGTGCAGTGTGCGTTTGTGGACACGCCGGAAGTGGATGAGATAGTGAAACACATCAGCAAACAGCAACGTTACACCGAGCCGTATCAGTTGCCCGAATATGTGGGTGAGGGCGGCGAAGGCGAGGCATTGGCTCCCGGAGCCGTGGATATGAAACGTCTCGACCCGATGTTCGCAGACGTGGCGCGGTACGTAGTCACCAAACAGGAAGGTTCCACTTCCCGTCTCCAACGTGCCTTCGAGATTGGTTACAACCGGGCAGGCAAACTCTCCGATCAACTGGAGGCAGCAGGTATCGTCGGACCGAACAAAGGACCGAAAGGCCGCGATGTGCTCATTCAGGACCTCTCACAACTGGACCAACTGCTGGAAGAATTGGGCGTTAAGTAGCTAAATCAGACTGGCGAGACACTAACGAGAGAGAATCGAACAGAGAGTATTACGAGGGAAAAAAGGAGTAAAATGCTATGAAACTATTGCTAACCATACTAACAATCCTGTCGTCTTTTTTGACGAACTTGGAGCAGAAGACTTTGCAGTCGGCTTTCACCGTGACGGTAGCGGAAGAGGTAAATGCCCCTATGAACTATCCCGGAGAAATCATCATGCAGGGGAATAAGTTCCGTCTGGAGATGATGGATATTGAGGCCGCGTACGACGGGAAGACGATGTATATGTACTCCGGTGAAACAGACGAGTTGACATTAAGCAACCCGACCGAGCAGGAGTTGTTGGAAGCCAACCCGTTCCTGTACGCCAAGGCGTTGGTGCCTGTTTGCAACGTGACGGAAAGGACCACCCAGGACGGGCTGCAGACCATCGTCACCCTGACTCCCAAGGATCAGTCAATCGGCATCAACCGCTTTGTCCTGAAACTCAGGAAGAGCGATCTCATGCCCCTGTCGGTGGAGATCAAAGAGGGGAAGAAAAGCACTATACTGAAACTGAAAGACCCGAAATTTGTAACTACAACCCCCGAAGAGATATATATATTGAAACCCGGTAAAAATACGTTTGTGAATGATATGCGGTTTTAATCAGTAAGCAAGTTAGTCTGATTCATATTCTACAGATAGCAAAAAAATACATACAATGAATAAAGTAAAATGTTTGATAATTGGCAGCGGGCCTGCGGGCTATACGGCTGCTATCTATGCATCGCGTGCCAATTTGCAACCGGTATTGATTGAAGGTCCGCAATTGGGAGGACAGCTGATGACAACTACCGAGGTGGAGAACTTTCCAGGTTATCCGGAGGGCGTGGAACCGTTTCAGATGATGGACGACATGAAGCGTCAAGCCGAACGTTTCGGAACGCAATTCGTATCGGGTATCGTGACGAAAGTGGATTTCTCGGAGAGTCCGAAGAAAGTGTGGGTGGAAGATACCGAGGAGTATGCGGCGGACGCAGTGATTATCGCGACAGGCGCGAGTGCCAAATATCTGGGAATTGAAAGCGAACGTACGTATCGCGGCCGCGGCGTGAGTGCCTGCGCTACCTGCGACGGATTCTTCTACAGGAAGAAGACTGTAGCGGTAGTAGGCGGCGGCGACACGGCGTGCGAAGAGGCAAACTACCTGGCAGGGCTGTGTGAGAAGGTCTATATGATAGTTCGCAAGCCGTACTTGCGCGCATCGGAGATCATGCAGCAGCGTGTGCTGAACAACCCGAAGATAGAAGTTCTGTTTGAACACAACACATTGCAACTGACGGGTGAAACCAAGGTAGAAGGTGCTGATTTGGTATATCGCAAAGGCGAAGCGGATGAGGAAATGCGGCATATAGCCATAGACGGTTTCTTCCTGGCTATAGGTCATCATCCGAACACCGATCTTTTTGCCGAATATCTCAAACGGGATGCAGAGGGTTATATACTGGTTGACGGCGATAGTCCGCGAACGAATGTGCCGGGTGTATTTGCCGCAGGTGACTGTGCGGACCCTCATTACCGTCAGGCAATAGTGGCTGCAGGTAGCGGTGCGAAAGCCGCTATCGAGGCAGACAAATATATCAAGAGTCTGTAATGGCGGAATACGAAATCATCTCCGAGCGTCAGGAGAAAGTGCTGCGCTACCTGGAAGAGCACCAAATCCCCTTTACAACCTACAACCACCCCGAAGGCAAAACCATAGAGGAAGCCAAGCGTTGGTGGCACGACGACGGCAGCCTGCACTGCAAGAATATTTTCATGCGCAATCATAAGGGTAACCAACATTACCTGATTTGTTTTCCGTGTGACGACGACTTGGCCATCCACGATATCGAACATTGGCTGAAAGAAGTGTTGGTGGCGCAAGGAAAACCGGCTCCGGGTAAATTGTCTTTTGCTTCTCCGGAGCGAATGATGCGTTATTTAGGTTTGGAGCCCGGGAGTGTGAGTCCGTTCGGACTGATTAATGATACGGAACACCATGTAATCCTGTTTCTGGACAGCCGTTTGAAAGAGGCGGAGAGTTTAAGTTTTCATCCCAATGACTGCCGCGGGACGGTAGTTGTCTCGCAAGAGGCGTTTCAGCGCTATCTGGCATCAGTAGGAAACGCGGTAGAGTATCTGCAAACCACATAGAGAAGTAGAGGCCCGGAAAATAGAAATTTCCGGGGACCCCAATACGGGTGGTTCGATACCGGGACACGCACAAAAAAAAGCTCTCACATGAAAGTGAAAGCTTTTTTCGTGGTGCCAACGGGAATCGAACCAGTGACACAAGGATTTTCAGTCCTTTGCTCTACCAACTGAGCTATGGCACCCGGAGGTGTTCCCGTTAATCGGGAAAACCGGCCTCCGCCGGAAAGGGCAAAAAAATATGCTCCTCGGACGAAAGCGGGTGCAAAAGTACTGCTTTTTTTTGAAATGACCAAATTTTTTTGCATTTTTTTTGTTAATATGCGTATTTTTTAGTAATTTTGCGGTGTTTTCGATAGTCCATTCATGGGCAAAAACTGAAATTATGGAATTGAAGGTGATTGCATATGCGCGCAACGGACATACGGATAAGTTCGGCATTCCGCGACAGAGTAGAGAGGAGAGTCCTATTTTGACCCGCATTGTATTTGAGCCGGAGTATAATGTAGCCGAAGCGTTGCGTGGAATAGAAGGATTCAGCCATCTATGGATAGTCTGGGGATTTAGCGAGACGCCCATGGAAAACTGGTCTCCCACGGTGCGTCCACCGCGGTTAGGCGGAAACAAACGAATGGGCGTGTTTGCGACGCGCAGTCCGTTCCGACCGAACCCTATAGGGTTGAGCAGCGTCAAACTGGTGGGGGTGGTATATCCCGGCAAACCGACAAATCGGGATTCCGATACATCGAAGTCTGAGCATGGATTTGACATGAAGGAGGGACGGATGGAGTTGATTGTGAGCGGAGCGGATATGATGGACGGGACGCCGATATATGATATCAAGCCATATTTGAGTTTCAGTGACAGCCATCCGGACGCGAAAAACGGTTTTGCAGAAGAGACGAAAAACTACCGGTTGGAGGTGGACTGGGGAAAGTTTGCCACAGATTATCTTCCGAAAACGGACCGATGCATGACCGACAATGGACCGATACCTGACCGACAATGGATGAAAGAAGTGGAATATATCCTGAGCCAAGATCCGCGTCCAGCCTATCAGGATGATCCTGAGCGGGAATACAAGATGGATTACAACGGTTGGAGGGTAGTTTTCAGTGTGCATTCAAAATCACAGGTATATATACATAGTATATATAAGATAGGGTAGGATACGATTCGCCTCCGAATTGCTTTCTTTCCGCCTCAATACCGCCTCACATAAAAAACAATATTGTTTTGTTCAAACGGGATTTTAATCTGGGGAAGTGCATTTGTAACCATTATGTGAATGCAGGTGAGTGGATTATTATTTGGTAAAAATACGCTTGTTTTACGTAAAAAACAACATTTTTTGCATTTTTATAGACAAAATACTTGCAAATGTTATTTTTTTTTTGTAATTTTGCAGAGCAAAATGTTTAATAAAGTTCCAAACTTAACTCATAAATTGCCATGAAAAAAAATCTGCATGCATTCCACATTCCATTCATAAAAAGTGCTCTGCGCGTATCCTGCGTTGTTTTTTTGTTCGCGTGTGCCAATGCATCGCGCGCGGAAAATATCGGTGTACCGTCCGAGTGCGAGGACGTGATGTTACAGGCGTTCTATTGGGATAGTTATAAATCTGAAAGTGGCACGGTATCCAAATACGGTTGCACCAAATGGAATTACCTGATAAATAATATTGATGCTATCACGACGGATTTTGACCTGGTGTGGCTTCCGCCCAGTGCAATGGGAGGTGGTGTCGGGTATACGCATAAGCAGTTGAGCAATCAAGACAGCGACTGGGGACCGAGACTTCAGTTGCAGAATCTGATTACGAAACTGCATAACGGCGGAACGAAGGTGATTGCGGATATCGTGATAAACCACCGCGGGAATAAGAGCAGTTGGTGTGATTTCTATGCAGACAATTTTGGAAGTTACGGTTCGTTTCAGTTGACACAGCAGCATATATGCCTTTATGACGAGGGATTTACGAAATCCGGTTCCTCTTGCTACAATGCCCCCGTCAGTGAGCGCGGCGCGGCAGACAGCGGTACTAATTTTGACGGAGTGCGCGATTTGGACCACACCAGCGAGTATGTGCAGAGTTGGGCGAAGGCATATGTGCAGTGGATGCTGAAGACCATGAAATACGACGGTTTCCGCTATGACATGACGCTGGGTTATGACGGCAAATACCTGAGTATGTATAATGAGGCGGCACAGCCGTATTTGTCGGTGTCGGAGTTGTGGTCGGATATCAATACACAGGTCAATCACCTGAAGGCCGCCAACTACAACACGATGATTTTTGACTTTCCGCTGAAATACAAGATAGGCGAGGCGATAGGCGGAAACATGGGCGCCTACGGCGCACTGCGTAATCCGAGTAACAGTCTGCGCGGAAAAGGTTACGGCAAGTATGCTGTGACGTTTATTGATAACCATGACACCTTCGAGCGCTCGGATAACCAAGGCGGTGAATTTATCAAGTATAACGCCGACCTGAATGACTCGACCGTCCGTTCGAAGATACTACAGGCCAACGCCTATATACTGATGATGCCGGGTATCCCGTGCGTGTTCTATCCGCATTGGAGGAGTTATCAAGAAGATATCAGTAAGTTGATAGCCATCCGCAAACGTGCGGGAATCCACAGCGAGAGCGTTGTGAGCGACGAAGTGGGCGGACAATTCAAGTACAGTGCAACGGTGCAAGGTCACCACGGCAAGGTAATCGTACGTCTGGGTAAAAACCGCGACAAGACACAGCCGGAAGGCTATGAGACAGTGGCTGACTATCCGGAATACAATATCTATTACAAAGCCGAGACGCAAGGTCTGGAGAACATTGCCTCCGACACGGGCGTTCGCAAAATCATTTACAACGGTCAAGTTTATATCGTCCGCGAAGGAAAAACCTACACCCTGACCGGCAGCGAAGTGCGAGAGAAATAAGCGACAACCATCCAAATTACAATAACCATGAAAAAAACATTTACAACAACCATTCTGTTGGTATTGTTCAGTTTGCTGGTTCAGGCGAACAGTTATGGTGTTCTAGTAAACGGCAAGACGTATTTTGCCGGTACGTATGCCGACGAGTACGAGGGATTTACCCAGTATCTGGCTCACGTACAGGTGAAGAGCGGCGACAAGTTGCAGTTGTGTGACGCCGACAATGACGCCAAATGGGCAGTGGATTTGAACAGTTATTCGGTAGACGGTTTTACGCGCGACGGAGACCATTATAATGCGACCGTAAGCGGCTGCTATGATTTCTATATCAAGCTGAAATGGGAGGCCGATGAGTTGTATATCGGCGATGGTTCCAACTGCGGCAGCGGCGAGGATTACAGCAATCTGTATCTTGGGGCTGTGCCGAGCAAATGCGGTGCTGTGCTGATGCAGGCCTTCTACAACGAGTCGTATGATGCCAAATCGCCGGGAGTGAGCGAATACGGCGACACCAAATGGAAGACCTTAACTCCGCAAGCCGCCGAGATAGGCAAATATTTCGACTATGTATGGCTTCCGCCGAGCGCCTACGGCGACGGTGCAGGTTATCATCCGAAACAATACAGCAACCAGAACTCCAACTGGGGCACTCGTGCCGAGTTGGAGGCCCTGATCAGTGCATTGCATAATGCGGGTTCGAAAGTGGTTGCAGATATCGTCATCAACCACTGTGCAGGATGGTCCAACTGGTGCGATTTCCCGGTGATGGATTTCGGCGAGTACGGCAAGTTCCAACCCGATGCATCGTATATCTGCAACACCGACGAGGTGAATAAGAACCCCGATGCAGGCGATTGCTACGGCAAGGCTACGGGTAATGCCGATGACGGCGACAATTGGGACGGAGCGCGCGACTGGGCGCATGATAACGTGTACGTTCAAGATATGTTCAAGGCGTACCTGAAATGGATGCGGAACGTAATGAAATACGATGGTTTCCGTTATGACAAAGGAGACGGTTTCAACAACTGGCACCATGACAACTACAACAAAGCCGCCCAACCGGAGATAGCGTTCATGGAATGCTACAGCGGCGACGACCGGATAATCGGCGGAATCCAAGGTGCGAACTATAACCTGATGGCCTTGGATTTCCAAACCCGTTGGGATGCCATCTGTCCTATGGCCGGATGGAACTATGCCAAATGCGCAGGAAGCGGTCTGCTGGGTAAGGGTTATAGCAAATATGCCATTACTTTTGTGGACAGCCACGACTGGTTCCTCCGTCCGGATAACGAGAATGAGTTCGGCGGCCGCGGCAATTCGTTGTCGAAAGATTTGAAAGGCCGTTTGCTGGGCGCGAATGCTTACATACTGGGTATGCCGGGTGTGCCGTGTGTGTTCTATCCGCATTGGGTAAAATACAAAGAGGAGATAAAAGCGATGATAGAGGCACGCAAGGCAGCGGGTGTACATAGCGAGAGTGCAGTCAGCGACGAGTATGCCGCCGACGGCGGTTACCAGGTGACGGTACGCGGCAAATACGGATGGTTGATACTGCAACTGGGCGACCGCACCACCCATTCCGCAACCGGTGATTTCGCATGGCTGGCGGACTACAAACTGATGGCAAAAGGTGACGGTTACGCCATGTGGGTGAATGTGACCGACCCTCCGATTTATACAGGCATCGAGGAAGTGGGAAGTACGGACGGATCGCTAAAAGGACAGGGAGAGAAATTTGTCAAAGACGGCAAACTCTATATCCGCATGGGCAAAGCGGTCTATGACGTCATGGGAAGAAGATGCGAATAATAGATTAGAGAACAAAATTACTAAAAAATAACATAATGAAAAAAATAATCACAATCTGTTTGGCAGCCATGTTCGCTGCTGTAGCCTCCGGCCAGAGTTACGGAATTCTGGTGAATGGAAAAACGTATTATGCCGGCTCGCACAATTCGACTCCTGTAGATCCGGCGTTTGAAGAGTACATGGTGTTGGGTGTGAGTCTGAAAGCCGGCGATTATTGCCAATTGTATGATGAGACGTACGCTGCGGCTTGGGTGGTAAAACTGGATAACGCCAGTACAACGAATCTCACGATGGGCGACGGTGTTTACAATGTCGGCAAGACCTCATGCTATGATTTCTACATTAAGTTGCAGTATGAAAACGACCAACTTTATGTAGGCGGAGATGCTACTTGTACAGGTATCAAAGGTGTGGATATAACCAGTGGTCCTGTTACTCCGGATCCGGGCTATTCGTCTTCTGCCCCCGCCAAGTGCCCGGACGTGATGCTGCAAGCCTTCTACTGGGATAGTTATAAGGACAAGGGGTATGGTATTACCAAATGGAATTATTACCTGAACGGCAGCAATGGCACAAGTGCCGCCGAGATAGGTCAGTGGTTTGACCTGATATGGTTGCCGCCAATGTCTAGATCGACAGGAGGAACAGGTTATCTGCCCACAAACTATAGCTCTCTGGATTCTGATTGGGGAACCAAATCCAGGCTGACCGAATTGATCCAGGTACTTCACCAAAATGGTGCACGTGTAGTAGCAGATATTGTTGTTAATCACGTGGCGGCGCAGAGCGGGTGGTGCAATTTCGGTACGTACAACTTTGGCGTGTACGGAACCTTTACCCCGGATGGTTCATGGATTTGCAAAACAGATGAGATGAACTCGGATGGAAGTGCCGGCAGTTGCAAAGGCACGGCTACAGGTGCTGCAGATGATGGTTATGGTAATGAAGCAAATTACGAAGCCGGTCGTGATTTGGATCATACGAACAGCAAGGTTCGCGATATGTGCAAGGCATACCTGAAATGGCTGCGTAATGTGGTTAAGATAGACGGTTTCCGTTATGATTACTGCAAAGGATTCCATAACAGCCATATCAATGATTATAACAAGGCAGCCGGTGCTTATTTCTCCGTAATGGAGTATTGGGACGGTAATGTGAATACATTGCAAGACCGTTTGAATGATGCCGGTTGGAATACGTTGACGTTTGATTTTGCGACAAAGTATACCGCATTCAATAACGGTATTGCCGCCGATAACTACGGCGCGTTGAAGGGTGCAGGTTTGTTAGGAGCTGGTAAGGCACGCTATGCGGTGACTTTCCTGGACAGTCACGACTCGTTCCAACGTGATGATAACGAGTTCTGCGGGAAAGGCAATTCGTTGTCGGTATGCAAAGACAAAATCATGCAATGCTATGCCTATATGCTTTCTATGCCGGGCGTACCGTGTGTATTCTTCCCGCACTGGGTCACCTTCAAGGACCAACTGAAGCCGATGATTAACGCTCGTTACAAGACCGGTGTACACAGCGAGAGTGCCGTGAGCGACGAGGCAGGAAACGGTTATTACAAAGCGACCATTACCGGAACGAACGGCCAGATACGTGTGCTGATTGGTCCGAACTCGGGTTACAACACCACTCCGTCCGGTTTCACCAAAGCCGTTACGGGTGTCAACTACGGCGTATATTACAAGACGAACAGTACGCGCGGCGACAAGAACACCGAGCGTGTTGACCGTACGAAGACACAAGGAATCGACAATCTCTCCCCATCCCTCCCCTCTAGGGAGGGGGTAAAATACCTCCAAGACGGCAAGTTGCTGATTCGGTTAGGAGAGCAGGTGTTCGATGCCTTTGGCAGAAGAATCAAGTAAACATACATTTCTCCCTCCCTCATCAGCAGGGAGGGAGAGAAACATACATTAACACCAAAATCAATAATACAATGAAAAAGATTTTTACAGTAATGGCTGCAGTACTTTTTGCAGCAGGAATGTTCGCTCAGAGTTATGGTATCTTAGTGAACGGAAAAATGTATTTCCCCGGAACAAAAACTGATGAGTTTGAGGGCTTTCAACAGTATTTAGTTCATGTGCCGGTAGTAAGCGGAGACAAACTGCAATTATGTGATGCAGAGAACCGCGCAGTATGGGCAGTAGATTTGAATACGGCTTCGGTAGCTGGGTTTACGCGTGATGGAGACCATTATAACGCCAGTGTAAACGGCTGCTATGATTTCTATATCAAGTTGAAATACCAAGCAGACGAATTGTATATTGGTAATGGCAAGGACTGCGGTGACGGTATTGATATCAGCGGCCAGGGTGGTCAAGGCGGTGGCGACCCTGTAGTAGATGATGACGTTAACTACTATGCTATCGGTTGGATTAACGGTGCGGACCACGGAGAGGCTGCTTATGACACTTATGAAGATGACTATCTGTTCGTAGACGGCAAACTGACGATTGATTGCAAAATGGGAAGCTATATTGCTATCAAGGACCATATGGGTAATTACTATTATTCAAAAACAGCTACGACTACTGCGAATGAGTCAGTAGTGATGGATTGGGCAAATGGTTGGTCCGGTTGTGAGAAATGGGCTATTCCTGAGGGCGTGAACTATATTATTATCCGTAGCGCACAGTTCAAAGGTCAGCTTAAGTTGGAGCGCGTGGACAAAGCGACCTACGATGCTTATCACTGGGGAAGCAGCCATCAGGCAATCGAGAATACCGAGGTGAGCGGGAAAGCCCACAAGGTGATTATCGATGGTCAGTTGCGCATCGTTCGCGGCGAGAAGATTTTTGACGCTACCGGTCGTCAGTTGTAATCAACCTATGTACGCCTGCGCTCGCACGCGGGCGTACATTACATATTAGAGTATATGCGAAAACTGTTTTTATTGTTTGCTATAGGCATGGCGTCTCTCGCCATGGCGCAAGTGACACCAACACCCAATCCTATTCCAGTGGGATTCAAGGGTGAAGTGACCATTGTTTATGACGCGACAAAAGGCAACGGCGGCATGAAAGGGGCAACGAAATGTTATGCTCATACGGGTTTGATAACCTCAGCTTCCTCCAATACTGGTGACTGGAAGAGCACCATAGGAACATGGCGCGCCACTTCACAACCGCAGTTGACATCGTTGGGTAATGACAAGTGGCAGTTGGTCATTCCGAATATCTATACGTTCTACAACGTATCGGAGAGCACAAATATCAAAGCACTGGCTTTTGTGTTTCATGACGGTCCCGGCGGACAAAAGGAAGGTAAGACCTCTTCCAACAGCGATATCCTGGTCTATCTGGGAGAGGAAACAGGCGGAGACATATGGGAAGCAGTGGAAGGCGTACAGGCTGTGGAGAAGCAACGTCCGAACGGCGTGAGCAACGGAATCTATTACGGCGCAGACGGCACATCGGTGACACTTTGTACCTATGCCGCCAGCACGACGGAGTCCGCCAAACGCGTTTTCCTATTGGGCGACATGACCAATTGGAAACTGAGCAAGGATTATCAATTATACAAGGACGGTAACTATTTCTGGATTACGCTGACCGGTTTGACACGCGGTAAAGAGTACCGATTCCAGTATGCCGTGGAGCGTGCAGACGGAGTGAAAAAGCAAATCTGCGATGTTTATTCCGAGAAAGTACTGCATCCTCTTGATCAGTATGAACCGAAGAAAGTAGACCCGACGCTGATTGGTTATCCTACCCAAGGTGCAGATGGGACATATGTAACGGTAATCCAACCCGGCAAAACGGAATTCCAATGGTCGGATGCGACACTTAATTTCAAGCGTCCGAAGAAGAGCAATCTGATTATTTATGAGGTATGGGTGTACGATTATACGACCAAGCGAACCTTCCAGGGACTGATAGACAGGCTGGATTATATCCAGAATCTGGGTGTCAACGCGATAGAGTTGATGCCGGTGTCGGAGTTTGAGGGCAATCAGAGCTGGGGGTATAATCCTGCGCTCTATTTTGCAGTAGATAAAACATACGGCAAGCCGGAAGATTTCAAGCGACTGGTGGATGAGTGTCACAAACGCGGCATAGCCGTAATAGTAGATATGGTGTTCAACCATACCAACGGGTCCAATCCAATGGTGAAACTTTATCCATGGACCAGCGACGACAAATCGCAGACGGAATTGCGCCTTAATCCCTGGATAAATATCAATCCGCCAGAGGGCAACAACGGCTACGGCGAAGAATGGAATCATGATTTCGGTCCGGCGAAAGAGATGTTCGAGCGTGTGTTCGAATATTGGCTGCAGGAATACAAGATTGACGGGTATCGTCTGGATTTGAGTCATGGTCTCTGCGGAAACAGTAATAATGCAGTTTCCAATCTGATTAGTTACTATAAAAACCACGTCAATGCGGTTTCCGAGGGCGCTTATATGATTCTTGAACACTGGGGAAATGGTCAAGACCAACTCATTAATAACGGTATGCAGTGCTGGACAGGAGCCGGTGTATGCGCAGCCTATTATCAAACGACGATGGGCTGGCTCAAGCCGGACGACGGAGGTAATACCGATGCCTTTGACGGCGCCAACAGAACGGGGTATGTGTCATACGCCGAGAGCCATGATGAGGAGCGTATGCAATACAAAGCCAAGATGTATGGTAACGGCGACTTGACAACCAACGAGGCCGCTCGTCTGGGGCGTGTGGCTGAGAGCGTGGCCTTTAATGTGTTGCTGAATGGTGCACACATGTTGTGGCAGTTCGAGGAAATCGGTTATGATATATCGATAGGCTATAATGAACGCACAGGCACAAAACCCAATCCTGCCAGCAAAGGTTACTTCACCCAACCGGAGCGTGTGGATGCATTTACCAAATGCGCGCAGGTTATCACATTACGAACCCAGTTGATGCCGAACGCTTTTACCGGCAATCCGACGGTATCTATCGGTTCAAGAAAAGCACTCCGTACAATACAATGGAGCAACAACGTATACGCAGCGGCAAACTTTGATGTGAGCGCAAGCCAAACTGTCACATTGCCGAGCGGAACATGGTATGATTATCTGGAAAACGGCAGTAAGGCTGCCGGCAGTTATACGCTGGCTCCCGGAGAATTAAAGGTGTTTACGGGTACGGCTGTGACCGCTCCGGTGTTCGCAGATATACAAAAGCGGGACCATACGGCTCTTGATATGACTACGGACAATGAATCCGTACGTGGCGAGAAAATCCTGGAGAACGGGCAGATGTTCATCCGTTTCGGCGATAAAGTGTACAACCTGACCGGTGTGCGCGTACGATAAACGCTACGCTATTGCATCAAAAAAGGCGGCCTCAAGGTCGCCTTTTTTGATAGAACAATAGATACATGTTGTTTTTACTCCATTGTGTCTTCCAGTTTGTCACCTACAATTTTTCGGTAAAGTTCCTTCGGATCGGTGGCTTTCCGAATCAATTCGTGCAAGTCCTCAATCTTCACGCGGTCTTGCATCATCGTGTCACGGTAACGGACGGTAACACAACCGTCGTTGGGTGTGTCGTGGTCGATGGTAATGCAGAACGGAGTACCAATGGCATCCTGACGGCGGTAACGCTTTCCGATTGAATCCTTTTCGTCGTAGGAAACCTTGAAATCAAACTTCAGTTCGTCCATAATCTCGCGTGCTTTCTCGGGCAGTCCGTCTTTCTTGACAAGCGGCATGATGCAGGCTTTTACGGGAGCCAGCACCGGCGGCAGGTGCAGAACAACGCGGGTGTCACCGCCTTCGAGTTGCTGCTCCTCGTATGCCGAGCACATCACGCTCAGGAACATACGGTCAACGCCGATAGAGGTCTCAATGACATACGGTGTGTACGACTGGTTGATTTCCGGGTCAAAATATTCAATCTTCTTGCCCGAGTATTTGGCATGGCTGCTGAGGTCAAAATTGGTACGGCTATGAATACCCTCCACCTCTTTGAACCCAAACGGCATCAGGAACTCAATGTCTGTGGCGGCATTGGCGTAGTGTGCCAGTTTTTCGTGGTCGTGAAAACGGTATTTCTCGTCGCCGAGACCCAGTGCTTTGTGCCATTTGAGGCGGAATTGTTTCCAATGCTCAAACCATTTGAGTTCCTCGCCCGGACGGACAAAGAACTGCATCTCCATCTGC
>DGHR01000006.1:70948-88289 GCA_002392745.1 Bacteroidales bacterium UBA3843
TCCATCTGCTCGAACTCGCGCATACGGAAGATGAATTGGCGTGCTACAATTTCGTTGCGGAAGGCCTTTCCGATTTGTGCGATTCCGAATGGTATCTTCATACGGCCCGTTTTCTGTACGTTCAGGAAATTGACGAAGATGCCTTGTGCTGTTTCCGGACGCAGGTAAATCTTCATCGCACCGTCAGCGGTACTACCCATCTCTGTGGAGAACATGAGGTTGAACTGCCTTACGTCAGTCCAGTTGCGTGTGCCGCTAATGGGGCAAACGATTTCCTCATCAATGATGATTTGTTTGAGTTCCGCCAGGTCGTTGTCGTTCATCGCCTTGGCGAAACGGGTGTGGAGTGCTTCGCGTTTCTCGATGTGTTCGCGTACACGCTCGTTGGTCTGTTTGTAGAGTTCTTCATCGAAACTATCACCAAAACGTTTGCGCGCCTTGGCGAGCTCTTTCTCAATCTTCTCGTCGTACTTGGCAATCTGGTCTTCAATCAGTACATCTGCGCGGTAGCGTTTCTTGCTGTCACGGTTATCAATCAAAGGGTCGTTGAATGCGTCCACGTGTCCGGAAGCCTTCCATGTGGTGGGGTGCATGAAAATAGCGGCATCGATGCCGACAATGTTCTCGTGGAGCAAAGTCATCGAGTCCCACCAGTAGCGCTTAATGTTGTTTTTCAGTTCTACACCGTTTTGTCCGTAGTCATATACGGCGCCAAGACCATCGTAAATCTCGCTGGAGGGGAATACAAATCCGTATTCCTTGCAATGCGCAACGATTTTCTTGAATGTTTCTTCTTGAGTTTGTGCCATAAAGCTATTTGTGTTTTTAATTCAATTTCAAAAAAGCGCTGCAAAGTTACTATTTTTTTTGCACATATGAAAATATTTTTGTAATTTTGTACGCTTTTTAATTTGCATAAGTAGGCAATGTTGTCAAACGATCAAATACATAATATCTTCTTTTTGGGTATCGGCGGGATTGGTATGAGTGCTCTGGCCCGCTATTTCCACAGGTCAGGAGTGCCGGTCAGCGGCTATGACCGCACCCCGTCGGCGCTGACTAAGGAGTTGGAAGCCGAGGGCATACCAATTACCTATACAGATACTCCCGAATACATACAAAGTCTAGGATTGGTTGCACAAGACACGCTTGTGGTCCGCACTCCGGCAGTACCGGAGGATAATGCTATCTACACGTGGCTGCGTGTACAGGGGTTCGATATCCGCAAGCGTTCAGAAGTTCTCGGTTTGGTAACGCGCGCCAAAAAAGCGTTGTGCGTGGCCGGTACACACGGCAAGACTACTACCAGTACGATGATAGCGCATTTGCTGGCAACGCACGGCGGCGTGAATGCTTTTCTGGGGGGTATTAGTATGAACTACAATACGAACGTGCTAATAGAGCCGAAGAGCGACTATGTGGTAGTGGAAGCGGATGAGTACGACCGCTCGTTCCATCGTCTGAATCCTTTTATTTCCGTAATTACGGCTGTTGACCCGGACCATTTGGATATTTATGGTACAGCAGCGGCTTACCGCGAAGCCTTTGAATATTATACAGGGTTGATTTCCGGTGCACTGGTCATCAAACAGGGTCTCCCCATTACACCGCGCTTGCAACCCGGGGTCAAGATGTATACCTATTGCGGCGAATGGACGCCGGCGGATAATGCAAGCCGGCCGGATTTCTATGCTTCGAATATCCGGGTGGCAGACGGAACAATAACCTTTGATTTCAACACTCCGGAAGGTGTTGTTGCTGATGTCCGTCTCGGTGTTCCGGTATGGGTAAATATCGAGAATGCCGTAGCGGCAATGAGTGTGGCTTGTCTATGCGGCGCAGACGCGTCTTGCCTGCAAGATGCCATGGCGTCTTTCCGAGGTGTCCAGCGGCGGTTTAATATCCATGTAAACACCGCCAAAGTGGTGTACGTGGATGACTATGCCCATCATCCGCAAGAGATAGCAACTTCGATTTCCTCTGTACGCAAAGTATATCCAGACCGCAAACTGATTGGCGTCTTCCAGCCGCATTTATACACCCGCACCCGAGATTTTGCGGATGGTTTTGCACAAGTGCTCTCTACGCTGGATGAGTGTGTGCTGCTGCCGATTTATCCGGCTCGCGAGTTGCCTATTCCGGGAGTGACAAGCCGGATGCTACAGGAGCGGATTGCCACTACAGACTGCGATGTATGTGTGGTGGAGAAAAACGAACTGGTAGAACATTTGCGCCAAAGTGTACAAGAGAGTGCCGGAGCGGTGGTGGTGATGACAATCGGAGCCGGTGATATAGACCGTTTGGTGCCCGCTGTTACCGCTGCATTAAGTGAGAACAAGTAAGTAACCGTACATGAACAAGGTTGCCCGTATCATATGGACCATAACAGGCGTTTCGTTGGTAGTGATGCTACTGGCGGGCGCAATCATGTGGGGATACATGTCCCGTCCGTCGCAACAACCGTGTCGAGCCTTGGTATACATCTATAGTGACGGCGACGAGCGCAAGTATCTGACAGATGAGGAACTGAACGCCTTGCTGCGTGCGGAGGATATTTATCCCGTAGGACGACAGACCAACCGCGTATCGCTGCAGCGTATCGAGGATGCAGTACGCCATCACCCTATGGTGCGTACGGCCGAATGCTACCTGACACCCCGCCATGAGATGCGTGTGGTCATCTCGCAACGTGTGCCTTTGCTACGCGTAGCCGTGCCCGGAGATAATTATTTTGTAGATACTGACCATCGCCTGATGCCCGTCCGTGCCGCAGTGAAGGATACTGTGTTGCTGGTGACGGGAGCCATTGGCCAGCAGACGGCTGCTACCCAGTTGGCTGATTTTGCGGAATGGTTGCAGGACAACAGCTATTGGCGTTCGCGTGTATACCGCATTCATATGCAGACGCCCACTACCGCTGTGCTTTGGCTGCGAGGGGAAAACCAACCACACGTACTATTAGGCTCTTTAATCGGAAGCGAACGCAAGTTGGCGAAACTGCGCACGTTTATGGAACACAGCACCGAGGCAATGGTCGGCAAGCAATACAGAGTACTGGATGTCCGTTTCCGCGGACAAGTCATAGGCCGTCCGTAGGGGTAGAGTAGAAGCGGATAGACCGCACAGATAAATAATATGGCAAAAAAACAAGCAAAAACAGCAGACTCGCTTCCGTTGGTAGCAATTGATCTGGGTAGCGATAGTGTACGGGCAATGGCAGCCCGCCGTTTAGCGCCTGACCTGTTTCAGATACTCGGTGTGGAAGAGCGCGTTCAGAAAATGGGCGGCGTATGCGTCGAACAGGGTATTGTCTCTCAGTCGGGCAATGCCGGCTATGCCATTGCCGAGGTGCTGAAATTATTGGCAAACAGAATCGGCGAAGCGGAACTGCCAACCGCTTTTGTCTCGGTGGGAGGACAGTCGATGCGCATTGTAGCTGTCCATTCGCGCCGCGATCAGGCGCGCCGCAAGGAGGTCAGTCAGCAGCTGCTGGACGAGATGGAACTGGAGTGCAAACAAAAGATTGAATTGCGGAATCCGGAGGTAGCAGTGCTGGGGCTGGTGCCCAGTTTTTTCACCCTGGACGGAGTGGAGCAGGATGATGCTCCTTCACCCGAGCAAAGGGCGGCTCTGGTAGAGGCACATTATATCGCATTCTGCGGCCGTAAGATAATAGACACGCAATTGCAGAAAGCATTCTCTCAGGCGGGGCGCAGTATCGAGCATGCGTTCGTGCGTCCCGAGGCGCTTCTGTCCGCTTTTGCTACGTGTGACGGAAACCATGTGTTGCAGGAGGGCTGTGCCGTGCTGGACATGGGGGCGCAGACAACAACTCTCACCATCTACAAAGGCGGGCAGTACTTGCTGAACAAGGTCGTACCTAAGGGGGGGTATCACATCACCCGTTCGCTGGAGCAACAAGGGATGGCTTTTCAGACAGCCGAAGTGCTGAAGAAACGCTACGGTATGGCTTCGCCGGCATTAGTGGAGAAGAATTTCCGCATGCGTGTTCCTGCTCTGCCGGAGGTGGGGAACGAGATGGTCATTACGGCGGAAGAGTTGGCCGAAGTGATAGAAATCAAACTGCGTGAGATATTGGCCCCTCTGATGGAGGATTTGCAGAAATACTCCGACCGCATACGCACGCTTTACATTACGGGCGGAGCGAGTATGATGCAGGGCATGACAGACTATTTGCAACAGCAGACGCGTGTGCGTGTGCAGTACGGTGCCCATAACCTGTTGCTCCATCGTGATACGGACGAGAAGTATTTCTCACCGCAATACACATCTCTCGTCGGCACGATTCTTTTGGGACAGGATTATCGTGACAGCCACAAGAACCAACCGGTACAACGGCCTAATTTCTTCGAACGGATGAAAGAGAGCACCCTGGACATGTTTATCGAGCAGCAATAATTAATTGCGACAAAAACATACATTATTCATTAAATACTACTACAATGGATGAAGATTTAATTACCCTCCCTTTGGATGGACTGAAAGAAGATAGTATTATCAAAGTGATTGGCGTAGGCGGCGGCGGTTGCAATGCCGTTAACTACATGCACCGCCAAGGTCTGAAGGACGTATCGTTCCTAGTATGCAATACCGACCGTCAGGTACTGCAGAAATCGTCTGTGCCCAGTAAACTGCAATTGGGTCCCGGCTTGGGAGCCGGAGGCGATCCCGAGGCTGCACGCCAATATGCGGAGGAGAGCAAGGAACACATACGCGAGGCACTGAACGACGGTACGCAAATGCTGTTTATTACCGCCGGAATGGGCGGTGGAACCGGTACAGGAGCATCTGCTGTGGTAGCTGAGGTAGCACAAGAGATGGGAATCCTGACGGTAGGTATCGTTACTATTCCGTTTGCTTTTGAGGGCAAACGTAAAATTGTCAAAGCTATGACGGGCGTGGCACGTCTGGCGAAACATGTGGACGCACTCCTAATCATCAACAACGAGAAACTGAAGCAGATTTATCCGGAGCTGAACCTGCTGAACGCTTTCAGCAAATCAGATGATGTCGTGGCTAATGCAGCACGCGCTATTGCCGAAATTATCACTGTGCCGGGATATATCAATACGGACTTTGCCGATGTCCGCAACACGCTCAAGAAAGGCGGAGTAGCAATCATGAACGTAGGCCGTGCCAGCGGAGAGAACCGCATCACCAATGCTATCAGCGATGCATTGAACTCACCTCTGGTCAATACCAACGACGTACATGGCGCCGAACGCATCTTGCTGCAGTTCTACTGCTCTACCGAACACGCTATCGTCATGGAGGAAATAGACCAGATCAATGACTTCGTACAGGAAGTCGGAGACGATATAGAAGTGCAATGGGGAGCGTCGATAGACGAGACACTCGGCGAAGATGTACGTGTCACTATCATTGCTACGGGATACAAGGTGGACGGACTGCCGACAGAAGAAGCGGAGGCCGGCCGCAAGACGATAGACGAGGCTATCCAGGACAATTATCCGCCTCAGGTACCGAACCCAATGGAAGACGAGCCGGTGCAGTTGATAGACCTGAGTGACACACTGCGCGAGGCAGGAATAGCGGCTCCGGCACAGCCCCGCGAGCGAGTAAACTCCGTCTCGGCCGACGACGTAGTCATTACCATAGACGAAGAGCCGGAAACGCACACCAAAGAGCCAGAGGAGAAGCCTGCACGCAGCCCATTCGGTTGGATCCGCCGCAAGTAAACTCCGCTGAAGCACAAAAGAACGAATACGTAAACAAAAAAACAATACTATGGAACAACGTGAAAAAAACGTTCCCACAGAGGGTAGAGAAATGAATTTCTTTGATTTGTGTGTGGCCTGCGGCCGCGCGATTGGCAATGGTTGCAAAGCCTTGTGGCGATTGTTTTGCCGGATGCTCAAATTGAGCTATCGCTATTGGTGGATTGTGCTAACAACAATAGTGCTGGCAATCGCTGCTGCGTTGTATTACTCCCGTTGGGAGAACCTGACATACAAAGTCAATGCCGTCGCATTGCTGAACGGGCCGACCATCTCGCAGTTTGAGCAGGCATACATGCCTTTGTGCTCGGGATTGATAGATCCGTCTCAGTCGGTCAGGACGTATGTCTCCTCCCGTCAGGCTTTTCAATTTACCACTTTCCGCGTGATAGACACGAAGGAAGACGGGATGGCTGACTATATCGACTTCAAGCGTAAATCCAATCCGGCGGACACACTGAACGTGCAGATGCAGGATCGTATCTGTCTCCAATTCTGCATCAAAGTGCGTGACATGCATCTTTTGCCGGAGATAGAAAATGCGGTGCTGGATTTTCTGAACAGCAACGAGGCATTGCAGCAGTCATATGCTGTATATCTGCCTAATTTGCAGGACGAGGCGGCTTTCAATCACTCCCAGGCGCAGAAACTGGACAGTCTGACCAGTTCGTATTATTTCTACAATGCGTCGTCTGCCCAGCCGATGAACTACAGCGGCAACGGCGTTAATTTCTATGGCGACCGCCGTGTGCGTCTGTTCCTCGACGAACTGTATAAACAGCGCGAACACATGCAGCAATTTGACCATCGCGTGCAACTGGCCTCTGCGCCTGTAGTGCTGGAGAATCATTTTGCGGTGCAACCTGTGCCGGTGAACGGCCGTCGCAAGATGCTCGCGCTGTTCTTCCTACTGGGATGGCTTGGCGGATGCGTTATCGCTGAGGCAGTGGACAAACGCAAAGCTATTTGCGCGTGGTTTAAGGCCTAAGAAAGCAAAGTAAGCAACAAAGAAAAAGAAACGCGCGGGGGCTTATGCCTTCGCGCGTTTTATTATCCATTTGACGAGGTAGTAGAGAACCACTGCCCCGAGGAGTATGAGGATAGCAATGGATAGCTCGTGGCTGTATTGGTTAATGAGGTCCGCCTGGCCGTGCGCCACGTAGCCGAGGACGGCGAGAATGGCGTTCCATATACCTGCGCCGAGGAAGGTATAGAAAAGGAACCAGCCGAAGTGCATCTTGCTTAGTCCCGCAGGGATAGAGATGAGTTGGCGGATGCCGGGGATGAAACGGCCGACAAAGGTGCTGACCTTGCCGTGGTCGTTGAAATAGGCTTCGGCTTTTTCCACTTTCTCGCGGCTCAGCAGGCACAGGTGTCCTATCTTGCTGTCTGCAAAAGCATAGATGATAGCCCGTCCGAGCCAGAGGGACAGGAGGTAGTTGATAATTGCGCCAAGCAGAGCGCCTATCGTGCCGAATAGGACGATAAGCGAGACATTGACAATATAGTTGTCCGTTACGCAGACCGCACTGTTCGGGTCCTCTGCCACATACGCCGCAGGCGGGATGACCACTTCGCTCGGGAACGGAATGAACGAACTCTCAATGGTCATCAGTGTTACGATAGAGCCGTAGTTCATGTGGGCGGAATACCAGTCGGTGACGGCTGTAATCCAGGAGGTGGAAACCTCTCCCTGCCCCTCCCCACAAGGGAGAGAAGAAAGGGAATCCGGCTTATGGGCTTGTGTGGCTTCTTGGGCAAAAACATTGGTAGCGGACAGAGTGCCCGCTACCAATATCAGTATCAAAAGAAAGCGTTTCATTGGGCTAATAGCTCACGCACTTTGAGGTTAATAGCTTTGCCCTCCGCCTTGCCGGCGAGTTGCTTGGTAGCTACGCCCATGACTTTGCCCATGTCTTGTGGCGAAGTAGCACCCACTTGGGCGATGATCTCTTTGAGTGCAGCGGTCAACTCTTCCTCGCTCAACATTGCCGGCAGGTAACGCTCGATGATCTTGCATTGCGCCAACTCGTCTTCCGCCAGTTCGGGACGGTTGGCGTCGATATACATCTGCGCCGACTCCTTGCGTTGCTTCACCATCTTCTGCAGAATCTGCAGCGCTTTGTCGTCATGCAGTTCGCCGTCTCCGCCTTTGGCGGTCTTGGCTTCCAGAAACTCTTTCTTGATTCCGCGCAGCGCGTCCAGCGCTACTTTATCTTTCGCGAGCATCGCTTTCTTGATGTCCTCGCTTACTTGGTCAAATAAACTCATATTAAATAAACAACAGTTGTACGATAATATATACCGGCAGGAGGATGATGAGCGAGAACTTAATCATATAGCCGAAGAAGGACGGCATCTTGATTCCGCTTTCCTCTGCGATAGCTTTCACCATGAAGTTAGGTCCGTTGCCGATATAGGTCAGTGAGCCGAACATCACAGCCGCGATGGAGATGGCTTTGAGCAGTATCTCCGGAACACCGGCCACGAACGGCGTGCCGTTGAACATGCCTGTTACAACACCGGCTTCAGCGGCAGCAAGCGACTCCGGCAGACCGGAAGCTACGCCGTGGAAGGCAACGGCTGTCGGCGTGTTGTCGAGGAACGCGGAGAGCGCACCGGTCGAGTAATAGAACTGCCATGCGTGGGTGAAACCGAGGTCGGCTGCGTGCGCCTTCAGATAGGCGAGGGCAGGGGTCATTGTCGTGAAGATTCCGAGGAACAGGACGGCTACTTCTACTATCGGCGTCCAGCTGAACTTGTTGTCGCCAAAACGCACCTCTTTCTTGGTCGTGTAGAGCGAGAGACCTGTGAGCGAGAGAAGAACTATCTCACGCAGGTATTTGATCCACAGCGGAGCGTCTGCTTCACCCATCTGCTTGATGGTTCCTTCGTTCACAAAAGCTACAGCCAGCACAACGCCCAGCAGATAGACGAAATTGATAGTACCTCTCATCACCATCGGAGTCGCCTCACGCGAGTCTGCGGAGAGGGATGTCCAGTGCTCTTTCTTGTAATAATAGGTGTCCATCGCGAAATAGATACCGAGGAGCAGCAGTCCCGTAACAGCCCATTCCGGAGCAAGGTGCATGAACCATGAGAAGTGTGCGCCGCGGAGGAAGAGCATGAACAAGGGTGGGTCGCCCAGCGGTGTCAGCAGACCGCCGCAGTTGGCTACCAGCGCGATGAAGAAAAGGATGGTGTGCACCTTGTATTCACGCTGTTTGTTGGTCTCGATGAGGGGACGGATGAGCAGCATAGCGGCGCCCGTCGTACCCATGATAGAGGCTAATATCCAACCCAAGCCCAAGAAACCGGTGTTGACCCAGGGTTTGGCTTTCAGGTCACCCGAGAAATGAATACCACCGGTGATGACAAACAGCGCCAGCAGCAGGATGATGAACGGCACGTAGTCGAAGAAGAGCTGGTGCTCCAACTCGTGCATCATTCCGCCCATGATCAGGCATACCGCTACGGGCACGCCGAGGAAGAGGGAAACAATGAGTTTGTTGGTGTTCTTCTCCCACCAATGCTCTGCTACCAGCGGACCGATAGCGATCATCAATAGCATGAGTCCGAACGGAATCAGCGACCATGCCGAATGTACAAATTGTTCCATAGTATATTATTTTTTTAGTCGAAAGTCGAAAGTCGAAAGGTGATTGGAGAATTGAGAATTGAGAATTGAGAATTGAGATTGGTTATTGGTTATTGGTTATTGGTGATTGGTGATTGGTGTATGATTATTACCTTTCTCGGCGGAGGCCGCTCCTTCCGCTTCAACGGAAGGACGCTCCGGGTGATTGGTTATTGGTGAAAGTCGAAAGTCACTTGTGCTGTGGTTTTCTTCCGAATCCGAATGCAAAGTTACAACAATTTTTTGATATTTGCAAGCAAAAGCGTGTTTTTCCACCTAAAATGTCAATTTGTCCCGTTCGGTTTTCGCGCACATGATATGGGCAGGGTTTCTCCTGGGCGATATGGATTTATGCGTCGGCAAAGCGTTTTCCGTCGGGCAGGATGACTTGCAGAGGAGTGTATTCGCAGTGAAAGTCATGCTCCAAACGGTCTAAATAGCGCCGGCTCTCCCAAAGGCACATAGGTAGGTCGTGCAGCAGATAGTTGCCGCAGGTCTCGGGCGTGGTAGCCGGTACTTCGGTTTGCATGAGCACCCACCGCAGACATTCGATGGTCAGACTGCGCATGTCCTGAACACTATAATGACCTGTCATGACGATATACATTCCTGTCAGGCATCCCATCGGCCCGACATATACCACATCGTCTTTGGCTTTGCTGTTGCGGAACCATGTGGCCATGAGGTGCTCCAGACTGTGCATCGCTGCAGGAGCTACTGCCGGTTCCCGGTTCGGTTCGGTGATTCGGAGGTCAAAGGTGGTGAACCCTTTGTCCTTACGCGAGACATAAATCCCCGGTTTGAGTCGGGTGTGGTCAATAGTAAAACTTTGTATTACTTCCATGACAGGTGATTGGTGAATTGAGAATTGAGAATTGAGAATTGAGAATTGGTGAAAGGAGTCAAGAGTCAAGAGTCAAGAGTCAAGAGTCAAGAGTCAAGAGTCAAGAGTCAAGATAAGTTACTATAGACGACACATTTTTGTCTTTATTCCTTATTCCTGACTCCTTAATCAATTTGGTGATTGGTGATTGTCCACAGGCGCTTAATCCAGTTTGAGGACGGCAAGGAAGGCTTTCTGGGGCACTTCGACGTTGCCGATCTGTTTCATGCGCTTCTTGCCTCGTTTCTGTTTCTCCAGCAGTTTGCGTTTACGGCTGACGTCACCGCCGTAACACTTGGCGAGGACATCCTTGCGCACCTGCTTGACGGTCTCGCGTGCGATGATCTTGGCGCCGATAGCCGCCTGAATAGCGATGTCGAACTGCTGACGGGGCAGGAGTTCTTTGAGTTTCTCGCACATGCGGCGTCCGAAATCGACGGCGTTGTCGCGGTGGGTGAGGGTAGAGAGCGCATCGACCTGTTCGCCGTTGAGGAGGATATCCAGTTTGACGAGGTTGGAGGGTCGGAAACCGTTCATGTGCCAATCGAAGGACGCGTAGCCCTTGGAGATGGATTTGAGTTTGTCGTAGAAATCAATGACAATCTCGCCCAGCGGCATGTCGAAGAGCAGTTCCATACGGTTGCCGGAGATATACTCCTGTTTGACCAGTTCGCCGCGTTTGCCGAGGCAGAGGGTCATGATTGGTCCTATATAATCCGCCGTGGTGATGACCGATGCGCGGATATAGGGCTCCTCGATGCGGTCTA
Organism: Bacteroidales bacterium UBA3843; assembly: GCA_002392745.1. Taxonomy (GTDB): domain Bacteria; phylum Bacteroidota; class Bacteroidia; order Bacteroidales; family Paludibacteraceae; genus Colicola. The sequence goes on from DGHR01000006.1 coordinate 81,995, forward strand.
TCTCCGTGAGGTCGGGCATGCCGGCCGGGTTGTGTACCTCAATCATGCCGCCGTCCTTGGTATAGACGTTGTACGATACGTTCGGGACGGTGGTGATGACATCCATGTCAAACTCGCGGTCGAGGCGTTCCTGTATGATCTCCATGTGGAGCAGTCCGAGGAACCCGCAGCGGAAGCCGAAGCCGAGTGCCATGGAGCTTTCGGGCTGGAAGGTCAGCGAGGCGTCGTTGAGTTGCAGTTTCTCAAGGGACGCGCGCAGGTCTTCGTAGTCTTCTGACTCAATAGGATAGACACCGGCGAAGACCATCGGTTTGGCTTCCTCGAAGCCGTCAATGGCTTTGTCGCAGGGCCGCGCTACATGGGTGATGGTGTCGCCCACTTTGACTTCGGTAGAGGTCTTGATGCCGGAGATGATATAGCCCACGTTGCCGGCTGATATCTCCTGGCGCGGGGACATGTCGAGTTTGAGAATACCTATCTCGTCGGCGTCGTATTCCTTGCCAGTGTTGACGAAGCGCACCTGGTCGCCGGTGTGCATGGTGCCGTTCACCACCTTGAAATAAGCGATGATACCGCGGAAGGAGTTGAAAACGGAGTCGAAGACGAGGCATTGGAGCGGTGCTTTGGGGTCGCCTTTCGGGGCCGGAATACGCTCTACGACAGCGTCCAGAATCTCCGGCACGCCTTCGCCGGTCTTGGCGGAGCAGCGCAGTATCTCCTCGCGCTTGCAGCCCAGCAGTTCCACGATCTCGTCCTCCACGCGTTCGGGCATGGCGTTGTCCATGTCGCATTTGTTGAGCACGGGGATGATTTCGAGGTCATGCTCAATTGCCATATAGAGGTTGGAGATGGTCTGCGCCTGCACGCCCTGCGTAGCATCGACGACGAGCACCGCGCCCTCGCACGCCGCGATGGACCGCGAGACCTCGTAGCTGAAGTCCACGTGCCCCGGAGTGTCGATGAGGTTGAGGGTATAACCTTTGTATGCCATCTGTATGGCGTGGCTCTTGATGGTAATGCCGCGCTCTTTCTCCAGTTCCATGTCGTCCAGCACCTGGTTCTCCATCTGCCGGACATCCACCGTCTGGGTTATTTCCAGCATGCGGTCGGCGAGTGTGGATTTGCCATGATCGATGTGCGCAATGATGCAAAAGTTTCGTATCTTATCCATTAGGTCCTAATTATCCAATATAATTTCGCTGCAAAGGTACTGCTTTATTTTGATATATGCAAATAAAAAAATAGTTTCCACGCGTAGTGAAGCTATTTTTATGTCTTTTCAAAAGACTTACTAATCCACGGACCATATATTAACGTTATCTTGTTCTATATCTGCTGAATAGCGAATATGGCTACACAATGTTCTATTTCGATGTGGAAAAATTGACACCTGTCGAAAAATACTGATAAATTTCACAAAATGATAAATCTTTCTCAAATAATGATAACACATTTACCGGAAAAATGTAGTATCTTTGCAGCAGATTTAGAAAACGACCAACACCAATAACCCGATAAATGGTACATGGTAAATGAATAAAATGGCAAATGACCAAATGGTAAATGGTTTGATGTTCGATTTTACCCCCCCCATTACGGAAATGTCGTAAAATACGGGGATGGATAGCAACGCAGAAGGCGGTGTACACTTATTGTGTATACCGTCTTTTCGTATGTATATAACCAAACTAACATAACAAACAACTCTTTAAAACCGATGAGCCGATGGGATATAACCGGCAACAAATGCTTATGAAAAAATTATTAAGTTTAGTAGGGGGGCTGCTTGTGATGGCAGGTGTCTCCGCGCCGGCGTTTGCCAATGACGGTCACGCTTTGGCAGATCAGGCGTACGGATCCTCTTATCAGGATTTCGCGGTTGTCTCGCAAGAGTCGCGCGCACTGTTTTTCCGTTGTTATGACAACGGTCTTTTTGCAGTCTTGGTAGAGGCGTCCTATACAGCTGGAAACACCTACAATCCGGTTATCCCTTCTACGGTAACGGGACCGACCACCGGCAAGGTGTACAAGGTAACCGATATTACTGACCTCGGCGGAAACAAAGCTTCTATCACTTTATCAAGCAATCTTACTATTATACGTGAAGGCATTTTCGGAGGTTCAAGTATAAAGACCGTAGATGTACCGGCTTCGGTAAAGACCATTGAGAAAAATGCGTTTTGGAACTGTACTTCTCTCGCAACTGCTACTTTTCACGAAGGCCTGGAGACAGTCGGAGACAATGCGTTCAGCGGCACTAAACTCACAAGCGTAGTATTGCCTACTTCCGTAAAATCACTCGGAGCCAATGCGTTCAGCTGCGACAACTTGACCTCTATCACGGTGGGTGGTCCTGCGCTGACCGAGTTCCCGTCCGGTGTGTTCAAAACGACCAACCTGACTAAGCTCACGCTGAATGAAGGCGTTAAGAAAATCGGTACGAGTGCCTTCTCTAACTCCAAACTGAAAACAGTCGTACTGCCTAACTCCCTAACCGAAATCGGCAATTCCGCTTTTGCCAGCTGTTCACAACTTGCGTCCGTTACCTTAGGAAGCGGTTTGCTTAAAATCGGAGAAGATGCCTTCCGCAACTGCCCGAATCTGGTAACAGGAGACTTACCGAACTCCATCACCTATATCGGCGACCATGCATTCTCCTTGTGCAACAAATTGACTGATAAACTCAGTTTTGGTGATAACATCACGTATATCGGTGTTAGTGCTTTCGGTAATCTGCCTATTGCCTCTCTCCACTTGCCAAGCGGTGTGACGGTAGGTTCTGCTGCTTTTGCCGGTTGCGACCAGATACAGACGCTGAATGTAGCTGTCCCGTCAATCACCACTACAGATTTCAGCACAAAGAAGGTAGTCACACTGATTTTGCGTAATGGCGTGCAGAGTATCGGCGACGGTGCATTCTCTGAATCTACTAATTTATTTACTGCTGATTTACCAAATTCGCTCCGTACCATCGGCAATTATGCTTTTGCCAATACTATTTTTGAGCAAGTCAACTTGTCGGGTGTGACTTCTATCGGGCAAGGTGCCTTCATGAATAATAAAGCACTCAAAGAGGCTATTATGTCCAACGATTTAACTACTCTTGGCGCAGAAGCATTCTATGGTTGCACCTCGTTGGAAACCGTTGCTTTAGGCAAAAAGATCACGGCTATCGGCGACAACACCTTCAATAACTGCGGCAAGATAACCACAATCACTATCCCTGCTTCCGTAAAGACCATCGGTCAATCCGCCTTTATCGGTACCTCGTTGACCAGCATTGTTTTGGGCGAAGGCTTGCAAAGCATCGGGCAGAAAGCTTTTGCATACAGCAATGCGCTGACCAATATCGTATCGTATGCAACTACTGCTCCTACTCTGGCTTCCGGTGTGTTTGAGGGCGTACCAGCCAATGCTTCCGTCAAAGTGCCTTGCTCTGCTTTGAGCAGTTATCAATCGAAATGGAGCTATTTCAATAACATCTCTACGATGAGTCCTGTCTATGCCGAGAGCGAAGATGAGGCGAAAGGAACGGTAACCATTACTCATGCCGGCGATTGCAACAATCCTGTTGTCGTACTGGTGGCTACTGCCAAAACCGGATATAAATTCCAACGCTGGTCGGACGGCAACACCGACAATCCGCGTACCATTACTTCGAGCAACGAAATGCATCTGACTGCTTATTTTGAGACAGCAGAAGGAATAGAGGAAGTGATTGCCAACGGTATCAAGGACAACCGCAAAGTGATTATTGACGGTCAGTTGTTCATCTTTGGCACTAATGGCGAGGTTTACAATGCACAGGGTATCAGAGTGCATTAATTCAGGCTCGGTGGCATTGGCTTGCCGCCGAGTTACCATTTCCACAAAACAATTAACAGGATTTATTAACTATCAAATGTTGTGCCCGACACAAACGAGGGTATTATTATGAGAAAATTATTTACATTACTCATTGCGGTTTTCGCGGCAATCGGTCTGCAGGCTCAGACGAGCGGCACATGCGGCGACAACCTCAACTGGTCGTACAACGAATCAACCAAAACCCTAACCATCACCGGCTCTGGAGCCATGACCGATTATGCCGCAGAAGCCGATGTGCCATGGTATTCCGTTCGGAGTGAAATCTTATCTATCTCTTTACCTAATGGACTAACCACAATTGGTGAGCGCGCATTCTGCAGATGTGCTGCACTGTCCTCAATCACTCTTCCGAATACAATAACAAGCCTGAATCGTTCTTGTTTTTATGGATGCAGTGCATTGACCGCCATAGTGGTTCCTGAAGGTGTTACAACTATCGGACGATCAGCATTTGACTATTGTAATGCATTAGCATCGATCAATCTTCCTGAAGGACTGACTTCCATCGGGCAAAGGGCTTTCGCAGTTTGCAAAGCTTTGACTACGATCACTATTCCTTCTACGGTAACTACATTAGGACAATATACTTTCGCATGGTGCTACAATTTACAATCCGCTACAATCGGAGGAGGAGTAACCACCATACCACAATGGGCATTTTTCAATGACACACTGTTGAACACCGTTGTATTATCAGAAGGTCTGGATACTATTGATTATAATGCTTTTTATACCTGTAAACGTCTTTCCTCTATCAACCTGCCGGAGAGCGTAACCAGCGTGAAAGGAAGTTCATTTAGTGGATGCAACGCAATAGCGGAACCGCTTTATAATTCCCACTTGTTTGCCTATATGCCTAAATCATATGAAGGAGGATATGCGGTGCCTAATGGTATCTCCGTTATATCTTCAATGGCGTTTATTGACTGCGCGAATCTGACATCTGTTATTTTACCGGCGAGCATTGACTCTATTGGATACGGTGCTTTTGCGAGTAATTCTTCATTGAAGTACTTTACACTTCTGACGCCTATACCCCCTAAGACCGATGCGGAGAATGGCCCCTCTAGGGTTTTCAGCAGCGAATATATGCCTAAAATGGTATTCATACCTTCTACTGAGGCATACACGGCATACTCCGGAACCTCGTATTGGAACAGTTTCTCTTATCATATCGGAGGTATTAACTCCAATGGCATATGCTATACGCTTAATCACGAAGCCCACACCGCCAAGGTGGATTACTTATCCGGTTCACCTGCCCAGCAAGCGAATTATGTTACCGGCGCTTTGGAAATCCCGGCAACACTGGATGTATGCGGAACACCCTATACCGTGAATGCCATCGGAAAAGCGGCTTTCTATAGTTGCACTGCTCTCACAGAGGTTACCCTGCCTGCGACCATTGATACGCTTTATGCACAATGTTTCAAGAACTGCAGCAGCCTCACCAAAATTACCATGCTTGCTGACCATCCTGCTATTCTGCAACATGATAACGGTTATGAGGAGCATTTCGATGGCACGAACAGCAATCTGATGTTCTATGTGCCTGCTGCTAATTTCAATGCCTACAAGCAGAGCACCTATTGGGTTGCAAAAACCATTGTGCAGGACAAAATCCGTCCTATTGAGGACGTCGAACTCTTCACTGTCACCTTCTACCATCGCAACAAAGACTATGGAACCAACTATACCGATGACGGCACAGCCATTCGCTTCAGTTCTGCTCATGCCGGTTATGCTGCGCAAAAAGTGGTAGCAGGTCAGCCTGCCATCGAGCCGGAACCGCTTTATCCGGTTGCCGATGCCAATTATCCATACGGTCCTGTACCTACCGGCTATTCCTACGCCGGTTGGGAAGAGGATTTCTCACACGTAACGGGCAATATGAAAATCCATACGCGTTATGTGGCTAATCCATATACCGTTACCTTCAAAAACTACAACGACACTGTTCTGGAAGAAGTGCTCTTCGAGTATGGCACCGTTCCCTTCTACAGTAAAGGCACGCCTCATCGCGACACCGATGCAGAATTCTCCTATATTTTCGTTGGCTGGTTTAGTTCCGCAACCGCTCAAACAGTACAAGTATTGCCGGAAGTGACCGGAAATGTTACCTATACTGCTGTCTATTCGCAAGTGGACCGCCAATACACTATCACGTTTGAGGACGGCAACGGCAATGTGCTGCAACAGAGCGATTGGCAGAAGAATGTGATGCCTGTCTACTCGGGTGAAATACCGGCCAAGGAAGGATTAGAGTTTTACGGTTGGTCACCTGAATTGCAGCCTGCCACAGCAGATGCTACTTACACACCTGTCTTCCGCGCACGCATTATCTTTAATGACGAATGGGGACACGAATGGCAAAACAGCCTCTGGGAGCTTGGCGCTACTCCCGTTTATTCCGGCGAAACGCCATATA
>DGHR01000020.1 GCA_002392745.1 Bacteroidales bacterium UBA3843
GACAAGTCCCCTCGTTATAGTGATTCCCAGGGCCTATATGTGCAAGCACCTAAGCCCCTCGGATATCCCTATAACATAGAATAATTATTCTATTCGCTTCATTTTTATACGACAAAATTTGCGTATGTGCAATTTTTGTCGTACCTTTGCACCCAAATAGATTGCTTATGACACCAAAGAAAAGTTACAACCCGAACTTCAATCACGAATACCGTGAGGAGATAAAACGTGAACGCAGCAACAGAGAGTCCGCTCCGCGTGAGCATGCTGCACGAGATACCAAACACAGCTATGACACCAAACGTCCGCCTGAAAAGGAGATGATTTTCGGTATACGAGCTGTGATGGAAGCTGTCGATGCCGGCAAAGCGCTTGACAAGGTGCTCTTGCGACGCGACATGAGTTCCGCTATCGGCCGCGAACTGCTTGGCAAACTGGAGGGAACGAGTACCCCTGTGCAACGCGTGCCTCTGGAGAAACTCAACCAATATACCGATAAGAACCATCAGGGCGTCATCGCCTTTCTCAGCCCGATTGAGTTCTATCCCCTGGAAAACCTCGTACAGAGTCTCTTCGACGAAGGAAAAACACCGTTGCTGATGCTGTTGGACGGTGTGACGGATGTACGCAATTTCGGAGCTATCGCACGTACCTGCGTTTGTGCCGGCGTGGATGCACTCATCATCGGTGCGCGAGGCTCTGCGGCTATCAACGGTGATGCCGTCAAAGCGTCTGCCGGAGCGTTGCATACACTGCCGATTTGCAAAGTGGAGAACTTGCAGAACACACTCCGTTACCTTCAGGAGAGCGGCTTGCGTATCGTCGCCGCCACCGAGCACACCGAGCGTAACTATACCGAGGTGGATATGACCCTCCCGACCTGTATCGTCATGGGCTCGGAGGAGAAGGGTATATACGAGGAAAACCTGAAACTCTGCACCGACAGGGTCCGTCTGCCGATGACCGGCGTCATCGAGAGCCTGAACGTCTCTGTCGCTGCCGGCGTTTTCATCTACGAAGCCGTCAGACAGAGAAATTGTAAATCGTAAATAAATCGTACATCGTACATTTTGTAAATCGTAAATCGTAGTGACTGTTCTTTACGAAGATAATCATATTATAGCTGTCAACAAAACCTGCAACGAGATTGTGCAGGGAGACAAGACGGGCGACACGCCGCTCTCCGAGACCGTCAAGGCGTATATTAAGGACAAATACAACAAGCCGGGCGAGGTCTTTCTGGGAGTAACGCACCGCCTCGACCGCCCTACAAGCGGGGTTGTGCTCTTCGCCCGTACCTCCAAGGCTCTCACACGCCTGAACGAGATGTTCAAAGAGAAATCTGTCACTCCCCAAAACGATCCTACAGCGCAGCGGTCTATCACTAAAACCTACTGGGCTATCGTACAAGGGGCGCCAAAACTTCCTGAAGCACGCCTGGAGAATTGGCTGACGCGCAACGAGAAGCAGAACAAGACTTACATCGCCAAAAACGAAGACAAAGAGGCCAAACGTGCTGTCTTGACCTATAAGACATTAGCCAAGGGAGACCATTACACACTCCTGGAGGTCAACTTGGAGACAGGACGGCATCATCAGATCCGTTGCCAGTTGGCGGCTATCGGATGTCCGGTTAAAGGAGACTTGAAATATGGCGCCAGACGCAGTAATCCTGATGGAGGAATATGCCTGCACGCCCGACAAATAGAATTTATTCATCCTGTCAGCAAACAGAAGATATGTATTACAGCGCCCGTTCCCGAGGACCCCTTATGGCGCGCATTAACCGATGAAATACAATGAAAAAGATTCTAACCTTTCTGCTTTGTACGTTCTCCCTTTGTCCCTTGTCAGCTGCTTTGCTGACCGACACGCTTCTTGCTTTTCCCGGAGCTGAGGGATTCGGCAAATATACCTCCGGAGGTCGAGGAGGCAAAGTGGTGTATGTCACTACGCTCGCTGATGACAAAGACGGTGCTACCGAAGGTTCGCTCCGTTGGGCTATTAAGCAATTCCCCGATGAACCATTGACCGTCTGTTTCGCTGTATCGGGTGAGATTCGTTTGGTGGACCGGCTCTATTTTGACCGCCGTCAGAACTTTACGCTTGCAGGACAGACGGCGCCCGGTATGGGAATTGTCATCACGCACCATAAGGTAGAGTTCGGAGGGTCCCGGAACTTCATCGTTCGCAATATCCGTTTCCGTATTGGTCACGCGGATGTGAACGGCAATCTGCTGAAGGCCAACGCGGTTGGTGCAGAGAATTGCGAGAACTATATCTTCGACCACTGCGATTTCGGCTGGTCCACAGAGGAAAACATGAACTCCAACGACAGCCATTTCCTGACCATACAATATTGTATTGTGCATGAGGGACTCTATTATTCCGGACACCCTAAACAACCGCGTGCGTATGGTTGCCAGTGGGGTGGTTCGCCTGCTACTTATCACCACAACCTCTTGGTCAACAACAACGCGCGTTCCTGTCGCTTCAATGGTGCACAGAGCAACGATTGGGTAGTGTATATTGATTATATCAATAATGTGCAGTACAACTATGAAGGTGGTAGCACAGGATGTTATGGAGGCGAGAATACGGGCGAGCTTGCAGATGGGGAGTACAATGGTCTGAACTCCGTGCATGAATGTAACTTCGTCAACAATTACTATAAGGTGGGTCCGAATACTACCAAGTCCCAAAAGGATTTTGTCTCTGTGGAATCCAATCGCAGCGACGCCAAGTCATGGGGACCGAGCCATTGGTATCTGAGCGGCAATGTCTTCGAAGGCGTACCATCCGCTACGGCTGACAACTGGTCGGCCGTACATGGTAAATCGCCGTATAACAACACGGACACGCTTCGTGTGGACACACTTATCCGCCCGGCTACACCATGGTGGCGATGGACTGCTGATAGTATTTACGGTAGGTACGATTTTGATAGTTATGCCTATGCCGTGGGTGACTATCATACCGCTAAGGAAGCCTATGAGAGCGTAATGGACTCTGTCGGCTGTTTCCCGCGTGACCATGTCGAGTTGCGTCTTATACGGGACACTCGTGCCGGCACGCATACTTACACCGGATACAAAGGAAGAAAAAAAGGCATCATTGATTTGGAAACGGATGCGGAAGGATTCTACGACTATCCTGAAGCAGCGCCGTTCACTGATTCCGACAGGGACGGTATGCCGGACGAATGGGAAGAGGCGAATGGATGCAACCCTGCGGTGGCGGACAACAATACCCGTCACGAGAGCGGTTATACGATGTTGGAGATGTATCTGGACTATGCTATGACGCACCGCCCGGTAATGGAGGACGGATACACTCCCTCTACCGAAGGTCTGGAAGACCCGTATGGTGAGAATTGGGTGGGGGAGAAAATCCTCCGCAACGGGCAATTACTGATTCGCCGTAATGGAAAAACCTATACGCTTACAGGCTTGGAATTGAAATAATCGGCACCGGTATGCTCTGGAAACAATTACGCCGGCATAGATCTGAGTGGTCTGTGCCGGTGTAATTTTGAAATACTCTCTCGCTGGCATAGAATAGAGATATCCTGAACCAACGTTAATTAGAAACAATATTCCAATATATAGTACCCCATAAAATGAAAACAGCCGTCATCTCGACGACTGTGTTTCTTAGGTATTAGTCTGTTTATTTTAAGGTACAAAAAAGATTGGTCTATATCAATTTGGTTTTGTCTGTTGCAACCCGTTCGTTTTGTCAACTACAGTTGTCATTTTCAAAACCGATGCAAAAGTACTGCTTTTTTTTTATTCCCACAAATTTTTTTGTATGTTATATAACATATTTGCCGCGATTTGCGATTTTTTTACATTTTGTAAGTAAAAACAGGCATTTTTTACTTCTTTTCTAATTCAATTACTTCCAGATTGTCGATAGTGCTCCCCGAAATGCAAAGTCTGATTAGCGTTTGGCATGGTTGCCAGCCTTGTTTGCCTGCAGCACCCGGATTGATGGTTAGAAAACGGTAGTGGGGGTCATACTGTACTTTGAGTATGTGGCTGTGTCCGCAGACGAATAAATCAATGGTATTTGCTATTTGGTCGTTGCCCGTTTCGACATTTGCCATTTGGTCGTGTTGCTGCTTGGCTTCCAGTGATTTCTTGAACCAGGGTATCAACCATGGGTTGTACTTGCCGGGATAGCCTCCGATATGTGTCATTAGCACGTTTACATCTTCTACGCGGAAACGGTAGAACTCGCTCAATGAGTAGCGTACGTCGCCGCTATCCATGTTGCCGAAAACGGCACGCGTGGGCTTGAACTCACGCAAGGCTTGCAACACCTCGATAGAACCTATATCGCCGGCATGCCATATCTCATCTACATCTTTGAAATGGGCAAACACCCGTGGGTCAAGCAATCCGTGTGTATCTGAGAGTATACCGATGCGAGTCATACTGTTTGCTGTTTTTATTTACGTGTGAGACGGTCGATGCTGAAGATGGAGGCAATAATGGCTGCTATGGCTATTGTCATAAAGACTGCTACATCTCGCAGGTCCAGTACGCCGCGTGAGAGGGCGGAGTAGTGTTCCTGCAGCAGTACCCAGTATAGCACAAAGCAACTCAATGCACCGGTAATGAAGCATACTATCTGGCTCTTGCTGATGGTTGCGCAGAGCAAGCCGATGGCCATAAATGTACCGCTCAGCAGTATCAGCCCGATGAACGAACCGAGGAATGCGCCGCTGTCTAAATTACCCATCGGTTCCGCCATGTAGGCCACTACAAAATAATGTACAAAGCAAGGCAGCAGACCTATCAGAACCAATGTCCATGCTGCGAAATACTTGCCGGTCATGATACGTGTGAGCGGAACGGGTTTTGTGCGAATCAAATCCCACATTCCCGACTGCCGCTCTTCGCATAGCAGACGCATCGTCAGGGCGGGACAAAGCAGCATGAAGAGCCATGGGCTCAATTGGAACAATCCGTCCACTTGGGCGTAACCCGAATCAATGATATTCCATTGACCCGGGATTACCCATAGGAAAAGACTGATGGCCAATTGGTACAAACCTATAACGATGTAGGCAATTGGCGTGGAGAAATAATATGCTAACTCTTTCTTGTACACCTTAGTGCTTTACTTCTGCGTTGGGGTTTACCGGTGTTTTCGGGAAGAAGATCCAGAAGCTGATTGCTACTACCAGCGCAAAGCCGGCAAAGATAAACCATGCCTCTTTCCATCCGTCCCATACAGCGAGCGGACCTTGCGAAGTGACGCTCTCTGCATATACGAGTTTATTGACAATAGCTTGGGCGGAAAGCGTACCGATGGTGGCCCCCAAACCGTTTGTCATCATCATAAACAGTCCTTGTGCCGACGAACGCTGCGCCGGTTCGGTCTCTTGGTCCACATACAGCGCGCCGGAGATGTTGAAGAAATCAAAGGCAAAGCCGTATACGATGCAGCTTAGGATGAACAATATTACGCCCGGGAAACCTGGGTTGCCGGCGCCGAAGAAACCGAAACGGAATACCCAGGCAAACATAGCCATCAGCATTACGTTCTTGATTCCGAAACGCTTGAGGAAGAACGGAATAGCGAGAATGCAGAGTGCCTCGCAAATCTGGCTGATGGAGATGAGGATGTTCGCGTGCTGCACGCCGAATGTATTGGCAAACTCCTCAATGGCGCCGAACGAGGTGATAAACGGGTTGGCATAACTGTTGGTAACCTGCAGGCACATTCCTAACAGCATAGAGAAGATGAAGAAGAGCGCCATTTTCTTCTGGCGGAAGAGGGTGAAGGCCTTGAGACCCAATGCTTCTACCAGGTCCACATCGCCTTCTGCTTTCTTGATTTCGCACGGCGGCAGTGTCAGCGAATAGATAGCCAGTACGATACTCAGACCTCCGGAAACGACAAACTGCCATGGCGTAGCTTGGAATCCGAGCAGGTCAATGCACCACATCGTGGCGATAAATCCCACAGTACCGAACACACGGATGGGCGGGAAGTCCTTGACGGTGTCCATGCCGGCTTTGACCAGTGCATTGAAGGCTACCGAGTTGGTGAGCGCGATGGTTGGCATGAAGAAAGCCACGGAGATGGTATAGAGCGAGAACAATGTAGCGAACTGTACATCCGCTGCGGTATATGCGTACATACCTGCGGCGCACATGAAGATACCTGCCAGCGCATGGCAAAGGCTCAGCGCCTTTTGTGCTGGAATCCAGCGGTCGGCTACAATTCCCATCAGCGCAGGCATGAATAGACTGACGATACCTTGGATGGAGTAGAACCAGCCGATGTTGTTGGCCATTCCGTGAGTGGCAAGATACGTGCCCATTGAGGTTAAGTACGCGCCCCATACGGCGAACTCCAGGAAGTTCATCACGATGAGACGGATTTCAAGAGATCTGTTTTTCATAATTGTATGGTATTTTTACTGTTTTTTTTATAGTCTGTCTAAATCTATTGGGTTTGACTAGAATTCGCTTGTGAAATGGAACGTAATGTGCTTGTAGTCGTTTTGCGCCATTTGTAGCACATATGCACTGTCTGCCATGAACACGTCGCGTCCGTCTTTGTCGGTCGCCATGTATTGGGCTTTGCGTTTCTTGAACGTATCCAGTTCTGCAGCATCGTCGCTCTCTATCCAGCAGGCTTTGTACATCTGTAGCGGCTGCCAGCGGCATTTGGCCTGGTACTCATGCTCCAGACGGTATTGGATAACCTCGAACTGCAGTTGGCCCACTGTGCCGATGATTTTGCGGCCGTTGAGTTGGCTTGTAAAGAGCTGTGCCACACCTTCGTCCATCAGTTGTGCCACACCTTTGTCCAGCTGTTTCTGCTTCATAGGATCGGCGTTCTCGATGTATTTGAACATCTCCGGCGAGAATGACGGCAGGCCTTTGAAATGCAGGTTCTCGCCGCTCGTCAGCGTGTCGCCTATCTTGAAATTGCCTGTGTCTGGCAGTCCTATTATATCGCCTGCGTACGCTTCGTCGACGGTCTCTTTGCGTTGCGCCATGAAGCACGTCGGAGCCGCAAATCGCATCTGCTGGTCCTTGCGCACGTGTTTATAATAGGTGTTGCGGACGAACTTGCCGGAACAAATCTTGAAGAATGCGATGCATGAGCGGTGGTTGGGGTCCATGTTTGCGTGTATCTTGAAGCAGAATCCGGTGAACTTGTCCTCCATCGGACTTACCTCACGCTCTTCGGCTTGCACGGGGCGCGGAGAAGGGGCAATATGCACGAAGCATTCCAACAACTCTTTCACTCCGAATGTATTGAGTGCCGAGCCGAAGAACACAGGTGCCAGTTCGCCTGCCAGGTAATCAGCTTCGCTGAAGGGGTTATAGACGCCCTCTATCATCTCCAGGTCTTCTTGCAGTTTCTCTGCATCTTTGTCCCCAACGAGTGCCGCTATCTGCGGGTCGGTCACATCGTCAAACCGGATGGATTCTGTGACGTGTGTCTTGTCCGGCTGGTAGAGGTCGAGCGTACTCTGGTAGATGTTATACACGCCTTTGAATCGCTGCCCCTGGTTGATGGGCCATGAAAGCGGACGGACATGAATACCCAGTTCGCGCTCCACTTCGTCCAGCAGGTCGAACGGGTCTTTTCCTTCACGGTCCATCTTGTTGATAAAGACCATGACGGGGGTCTTCCTCATGCGGCAAACCTCCATGAGACGGCGTGTCTGTGTCTCCACACCTTTGGCTGCATCGATAACAACTATTGCGCTGTCTACTGCCGTCAGCGTGCGGAAGGTGTCTTCCGCAAAATCCTGGTGGCCCGGTGTGTCGAGGATGTTAATATGGTAAACGGTGTCGTCCGCCTTCGTGTTTTCGGCTCCGGACTCTCTCTTCTCGTTGTGGAAAGTCGGCCGGTAGTCAAAACCCATGACGGAGGTCGCGACGGAGATTCCGCGCTGCTTCTCTATCTCCATCCAGTCGGAGGTCGCAGTCTTGCGTATCTTGTTGGATTTGACGGCTCCGGCTACGTGGATAGCACCGCCGTATAGCAGCAGTTTCTCGGTCAGCGTGGTCTTACCGGCATCCGGGTGTGAGATGATGGCAAACGTCCGGCGTCTTAATATCTCCTGTTGTTCTTGGTTGGTCAGCATCAGCGTAGCGTAGCGTTGAATTTATCCTCAAAGGTCTTTTTCAGACGGTTCATAATATTCTCAATCTGCGTGTCTTTGAGCGTGTTCTCTGCGTCCTGCAGGATGAACGACAGTGCATAACTCTTCTTGCCAGCCTCGAGATTCTTGCCCTCGTATACGTCAAACAGATAGACGTTCTTCAGCAGTTTGCGCTCGGTGTCGAATGCAGCGCGCGCCAAGTCTGCGAACTCGATGCTCTTGTCTACCAGTAGCGCAAAGTCGCGTTTCACTTCCGGATATTTGGGCAGGTCATTGATGACGGCTTTGTATTGTTTGTTCTGCTTGAGCAGTTGGTTCCAGTCGAGGTCTGCATAATATACTTCTTGCTCCACATCCAGTTGTTTCAGCACTTTGCGTGTGACGATACCGATGTAGCCGAGTGCTTTGCCGTTTTGGGCTTTAATAACGAATCCGTCGGAATAGAGCTCGTCCTCCAGAGGCTCGATGGTGGTCTTCCTGATATCGACACCAAGGCGTGTGAGGATGTTGTTCACATACGCATGTAGCTGATAGAAGGTCGTCTTCTCCTCTCGGCGCACCCAGCTCTGCGGGGTCTTGTTTCCAGTGAGCCAGAGTCCCAAATGCGGCTCTTCGCTGTAGGCGCGCAGAGGATCTGGCTCTACGCCTTCTTTCGGCTTTTGACTTTCGACTTTCGACTTGTCATAGTGATAGCAATTGCCGAACTCATAGAGGCGCAGGTCGTTGTTCTTGCGGTTGGCATTGCGTGCGATGGACTCCAGTCCGCCGAAGAGCAGTGTCTGGCGCATTACCCCCAGGTCCTGACTGAGCGGATTCATGATTTTGACGCAGGTGTCGAGACTCAGCTTGGTGAGCGGCTCATAATAGGAAACCTTCGTCAGCGAGTTGTTGAGTATCTCGTAGAAACCTTGTGCGGTCATTTGCTCGGCTATCTTCCGGCGCAGTTTCTCCGGGTCGGGTTTGAGTCCGTATGCCAGGCTGGTGTTGAGTTTTTCGGGGAACTCGATGTTGTCGTATCCGTAGATGCGTAGAATATCTTCCACCACGTCGCACTCACGCTGTACGTCCACGCGGTAACGCGGTACATGCAGTTGCCATTTTTCGCCATCCTTGGCTACTATATCTATTTCCAGGGCATGGAGTATGGTCTCGATGGTCTCTTCGCCGATACGCTTGCCTATCAAAGAATATACGCGCTCAATATCTATCGTTACGTCCCACGGCGCAAACGGTCTTTCGACAGGCTCTGTCCCGTTTTGACTTTCGACTAAATCTTCTATCTCCATGGCTACTTTTCCGCCAGCTACTTCCTGTATGAGGAGCGCTGCTCGTTGGAGCACATAGAGGGTGTTGTTTGGGTCGCACCCGCGCTCGTAGCGGAAGGACGCATCGGTTTGCAACTGATGTCGGCGGCTGGTCTTGCGAATGGTGACAGGGTTGAAATAAGCGCTCTCCAGGAACACATTCTTTGTCTTTTCGGTAACACCGCTCTCCAGTCCGCCGAACACGCCGGCGATACACATGGCATCTTCGGTGTCGGCTATCATGAGGTCGCGCTCATCCATGGTACGTTCAACGCCGTCCAGTGTGACGAATTTCTCTCCTTGGTGTGCATAGCGCACATGTATCTCATGGCCTTTTATCTTGTCTGCGTCAAAGGCGTGGAGGGCTTGTCCGCACTCGTGCAGCACGAAATTGGTTACGTCGACCACATTGTTTATCGGGCGCAGCCCGATAGAGAGCAGGCTGTTCTTGAGCCACTCCGGCGATTCCTTGATTTCTACCCCCCGGATGCTCACGCCGGTATAGCGCGGGCAAGCGTCCGGCGCATCCACATGAACCGTAACAGGCAACTCATGGTTGTCCACTTTGAATGCCTCTACAGAGGGTTTGCAGAGCTTTATGCTTTCGACTTTTGACTTTCGACTTGTATAGTACGCATACAAATCTCTGGCTACGCCATAATGACTGCACGCATCGGAACGGTTAGGAGTGATGTCCACCTCGATAATCGTGTCGTCCTCCACGTGGTAGTAGTCGCGCGCCTGGATGCCGACAGGCGTGTCTGCCGGCAGTACGATGATGCCTGCATGGTCGGAGCCTACGCCTATCTCGTCCTCTGCGCAAATCATGCCGAACGAGTCTTCGCCGCGCAGTTTGCCTCTCTTGATGGTGAAACTCTGGTCACCGTCATAGAGCACGGTGCCGATTGTTGCGACAATCACTTTTTGTCCGGCAGCCACGTTGGGCGCGCCGCAAACGATTTGCAGTACATGGTTGCCGTTGCCATCGAGCGTGGCGCCCTGTGCATCAACGCAGCCCACGTTGACGGTGGTCAGATGCATATGGTCGCTGTTGGGGTGTGGAACGCAAGTCAGCACTTCTCCGACCACGAGTCCTTTGAGTCCGCCTTTGATAGTCTCAACGGTCTCTACAGTACCGACCTCGAGGCCGATGGAAGTTAAGATTTTGGCTACGGTCTCCGCATCGTCGTGGAGAGCAATGTAGCGTTTAAGCCAATTATAAGAAATATTCATGATTGATAGTATTTTGCAAATTTGGGTACAAAGGTACAACAAAAATTGCACATACGCAAGTATATTAGCGAGATTTTTGAAAAAATAGAATAATTTATTCTATATTTTAATACGATTATCAGTCGGCTATGCTTGCATAAGACGGGTGATGATAGTAGTAAAATTAGGGCTTTGCCCTTTTCAAAAATCTCGCTAATATACTTAGTCCATTCCCCTTTTTTTTCGGAGGGAACCCGCCCCGTAGGGGAAGGGGCGTGCCGAAAAATTGCAAGAGGCGGAAGTAGCTACGGAGGGTCCCTTTAGGGGAGGGGCCGAAGTTACGACACTGCCTTGTGGGCAGGTAAAGGTTAAAGGTGAAAGGTGAAAGTCGAAAGTCAAAAGTCGAAAGAAGAAACGCCCCGGGTGTAGGGGGCGTTTCCATTGGTACAAATGTCCGAATTATCGGGCTTATCGTAGTATCGGCAGGCTCTCTTTGCCTTGCAGGGTCTCTATGCACTGTTCCGCCAGACGGGTCGCTCCTCCCAAACGCTGAGCTTTTCTGCGCGCGGGAGCTGACGATTGCCCGTTGTTCTTGATAGCGGAGGTGCCTTGCAGGAGAATGGATGCGCCATTACGGGCATGACCATTCAGACTCCAGCCGTCTTTCGCGATTGTCAGTGTGCCGTCTGCTATCAGCCATTCGACTTCGGGAACCAGATAGCCTTGGGTGAGATAGTTGTATTGGGCAAAATAGAACTCGCTGCCGCCGCAGTAGAACTGCTCATCATCGCGTATACCGGCTTCTGCCGTGCCCGGTTGGTTGCTGCTGTTGATTTCGTAAGTGCCCCATGGAATAGTGTCCTGACTCAGTTCGGTGAACAGATTGATGACGGCAAACGGTACGCAGGCGTTTTTGTTGATGGTTACTTGGGTGCTGGCATCATATGCTTGGATTTGCCAGTAGTTGAAACCATAGGAACTGTACGGAGTGTATTGCGCCATGGCGATGGACAGCACCTCTGCTTTGTTGCCGGAGTATTTACTTGGTCCGTCTGTTGCATTGGGTTCTGGATAATAATCCGCTACCGGCACACGCGTGATACCACCGTGTTTCTGGTTGGCACCGCCACGGCTACCTGCTACCACTGGAGCTTCTTCTACCTGCACTACCGGCTTGAAATCCTCTGTGATATAGGCTACTACCATGCAGTTCTCTGCTACCCATTTCTCGTCTATTGTGATACTCAGGTCGCTGGAGTAGTGACGAGTGGCGTCTATGGCCAGTGTATCGCCTGTCGAACTGGTCAGATAGCCGCGGACTGCATTGCAATGACGGAATTCCTTCCAGCCCTGATAGGTGTTGTAATAGTCTGCCTGGGTGCCAATCATGCCGGACTCTTTCACTAATACGGTCAGTTTGAGCGAAGCCGGATAATCCTCCTTGGCGATGGCTCCCGACACATGTACCTTGAGCGTGCGGGAGGACGCGTTGTATTGGTTGGCAAGTACAATTGAGGCATAGGTGGTGGTGGCAAATTGTGTTTTGTCAGTTGTCGACAGGTAAGCGGGGTGGAGAACAACGCTGCTTTTCGAAGCGCCTCCGACATTGTAGTTGGTGGTGGCGCGGTTGATGGATGCGCTGGGTGCGCCACTTACTCCGAGTTTGTTGGTGATGGTCTGGCATCCCGATACGGAGTAGTTGTCTTTGGCGTAACCGTAATGGTGGAGTACCAGCACCCAGTTGCTGTCGTTGCCGATAAACTGATCGATGCAGTCCATGCCGTACGGGCAATAGCCGCATGTTTGACCCGTGAACTCCTCAATCAGGTGTTTCTTGGGGAAGGATTCGGGAATCGGTTCGGGGGCGTTTTGGGGTTCGCAAGCCGCAAAGGCTAATGCTACAAGCCCGCATAGAGCTGCTAAATAGTACTTTTTCATATGGATGATTATTTGATGATGGTTCCTTGTATAGAGTATGTATTGTCTTGACCGAGAATCACTACTTGGCCGTCTTTGATTGCCTTCGTACCTCGTATATCGGCTTTTTGTACGTCTTCTATCCCTTGTGTGTCAAGGGAGTAGCGAACCTCCAGCACTTTGTTTTCGGTTGTGCCTTGGGTGAATGTGTATCGGATGGTAAAATCCGTTTTGGCGCCTGTTTTGGGGCTGACGTGTGCATACCAGCTTGCGATTCCGTTTGGCGTGAATGAGAGAGTCTCTTCCTGCGCCTTATTGCCGCTTGTGCATTGGCCTGCGCAGCAGAACTCATCCGTGATGTCGTTTTCGCTGCGGGTTATTTTTACGCTCAGACTCTCGGCGCATAGGAGCGTGCCGCTTATTGTGAAGACCGGTTCGCCGGTCAGGGGGTCTTCCTCTGCTTCCGTCAGCTGAATCACCATTTCGGACTCGTTTATTTCACCTTGGCCCTCCACGCTGACTATCAGTGCGTTGGCGTTACTCATTACCAGCAGACTCAGTGCTGCTAAAATCAATTTTCTTTTCATATACTTGCAAAATATGGTTGTCTTTGGGGTCGGACAGAACTCTCAATACACTCAACTGCGTGCGGTTCCATCCGTCCTGTATCTCGAAATGCTCGTCATGGGCGATGGACCGTAGCACGTGCCGGTGGTAATACTCCGTATTTACTGTATTGTCCGGCATGGCCTGCACGCCTTTCACGCTGTCTTCTATCAGCCAGTAGGACACTTGGGCGTCCGCCAACTGCGTTGTACTGACGGTGTCTTTGGTTGCCTGGTAGAGCGCGGTCGCCCATTCGCTCGGGTCGATGAAATACGACTCTTTGTATTTCGCCATGTTGATGTTTCCCGTAGGGAAAGGGGTGGACGCTTCGCCGCCCATATGGCGGTAGATACTGTCTGCGGCGGGGCAGGTATAGTCGTATTTGCCTTGCGTGAAGGGGTTGGAGGCCGGGTGCATGGAAACCACATACAGCTGCTCGCCGTATTGCTCTTTCAGCAGCTGTGCTTTCTCTGCGGCCGTCGGGCAGTTCACGCAGCGGAAACCCGTGAACTCAATCAGCACATGCTTGCGCGTACCGCCGCTCTCTCCGTCAAAAGGAATGAGCCGGTCCTTCTCATGAATCACTTCGCAGCCCGTCAACAGCACTACGGCTGATAGGAACATAATATGTATTATCCGTTTACCTTTCATCTTCCTTCGAACTTCTTCCTTCGTACATCGTACTTCGTACATCCTTTAACCAATAACCAATAACCTTTAACCTTTAACCTTTAACTTAGAACGTGAACGAATAGTTCACGCTTACTCCTTCCATTTTGGGTACATACCTGCATACGCCGCCCGAGCAGTTAAAACCTTCTCGGGTCTTGGTGTAGCCTAAGTTCGCGCGGTGGGCGCCGTAGTTGAATGTCAGGCCTGCGGTGTAGTAATGTTCGTTATTGGCTTCGGAGGCATGACCGATGTTGTACATCCATTGCCCGCTGACCGTCCAGTGTTTGTACAGGCTCAACTCATACAGCGCAAAAATCCACTGTCCCTGGTAATGCGGTGTATAGAGGTATTGTATCTCGCCGCGCATCGACACATTGTTATTTATCTGCACGCGCGTATCTACTACGGCTATTCCGGAACGCACCAATTCGCCGTGACCCTCCATTATGTCGCGGTTGTAGGTCTGGTACATCAGCATCGCGTTGAGCCACCATCGTTTGCTGATGCGTTTGTTCAGTTCCACGTTCACGTCCGTGTAATACTCGCCTTTCTCGCTGGTGTTAACTGCCCAGCTGCCTTCGGCCGCCAGTCCGCGTATATGTGCAGCGGACAGTTTGAGCGAAGTGCCGTACCTGCCGCCCATTTTTGTCTTGCGCGCCCATGTATAGCGCAGTTCGGCTTGGAATGCCCATTCGCCCTCTGCATAACGGGTCGCATAGGGGTAGAGGGAAGCCAGCGCGTAGGTGTGCTGCTGGGCAAAAGCCGGCATGTGGTTCAGTCGTCCGGCCAAACCCGTACGCAGCCTCTCCGAGCGGAAGGACATGTTCTCGCTTCGTTTCACTTGTGCCAGTACGGCCAGACCTTTGCGGCTGTAACCGGCGCTCAGCAACAGAGCCTCGCCATCGCGATAGGAATAGTTGTTTTCCGTGGTCGGGTCGTTGGCTTTGCGCGCATATTCTATCAATACATCAAAACCTTTCACGTGCAACTGTGTACGAACGTCTCCGGCACCCACCCATTTCGGGAAACGGTATCGGTATGCGCCGTCGCTCCTGTAAACCATGATAGTGTCGTCCGCCTCGTATTTGGAGACATAACTGCCGCCTATCGTCCAACTGATATCATCCAACCTGGAGTCTTTGTTGCTTGCCAACTTGAATACATCCACTTCTACGTCTCCTCCTATGGCTGCATCGCGTCCGTAGTTCCAGCCGAACGCTTTGTCGGTATAGCAATTCCAGTATCTTCTCTGCTTGCCTCCGAGCGCGGTCAGGCGGATTCCCTGATAGGGCTCGACGCTTATTTTTGCACCGCGAAGTGCACCGTCAATTCCGAGCGCTCTGTCTTCGTGCAGGTTTAGTATCAAACCGCTGCCGAACTGACCATACACGTCTCCAACGGTTATTTCGCCCCAGGTGAAGGAGGCTGCCACGCTCAGATGGCTCATGCCGTACCCTCCGAAATCGCGTTCGTAACCCGGCATTGGCCAGCGGGTCAACTCCAGACGTGTTGTCGCTCTCAGCTCACGGAAAGTGCTCTCTTTGACTTCTTTGCGGAGAGAGTCGGTGGGCTGCGACGGGTCTTGTACGGGGCTTTCTCTCTGCCAGTGTACACTCAGGTCCAGATAACTGTTGCTATGGTACATCACGGGTGTCCAGTCCAGCAAGCCGTCGTGTTGCAACGCGCCGCTCACAAACACTGTATCATTCGCCCGGACCGTAGAAAACGCAGAAATACCGCACAACATGGCGCATGCCAAACGCTGCACCATTCTGCGCCGCAAATTCCGTCCTATCCTTCCCGAACTGCAACAAATAATATGTCTTAACGTCCTCTCTATCAGAAACTACAAATCACCTTTAACCAATAACCAATCACCAATAACCAATAACCTTTATTTCAAATACTTCAGGATTTCTGTCTCGCCGCCGTCGGTGTAGCCGACATGGTTATAAACGGTTTTGCCTTTGCTGTCCACCACGAACAGATGCGGGATGTTCTGTACGTTCATAGCACGTTTGAGTGTACCGTTGGGGTCGAGCAGCACCTTGTATTCCCAGCCGTAACCGTTCACCAGAGGGGCTACTTTCTGTGCGTCTTGACCTTCGTCTTCGGATACGATGTACATTACCACGCCAGTCTCGTCTTGCCAGTCGGGATAGAGTTCGTGGATGGCTTTCAACTCGCGGATGCAGGGTTTGCACCATGTGGCAAAGAATGAGATAATAACAGGCTTCCCGCTGCGCGAGAGGTTGGCGATATTCACTTCTTTGCCGTTGATATCCTTCAGTGTCACGTCCGGCAATGCGGCCCAAGCGCTCATTGTGCTGAGAACCATCAACAGACCCAATACAATCTTTTTCATAATTTAGTATTTTTTAGTGGAGTTTTCTATTTATAGAAGTTATATCATTCGTGTTCACTAAAATTTCGGCTTTCGGCTTTTGACTTTTGACTTTCTCCTTTTGACTTTCTCCTTTTGGAGCCGGTGAGTATTCTTTATCGCATATTCGGGTGCAAAGTTACCGTTTTTTTTACACATATGCAAATTATGTACAAAAAATATACCATAATTTTATTGGTGATTGGTTATTGGTTATTGATTCAGGAGTCAGGAATAAGGAGTAAAGACTAAAATGTGTCGTCTATAGTAACTTGTCTTGACTCTTGACTCTTGACTCTTGACTCCTATAACTTTTCATTTTTTACCTTTCTCGGCGGAGGCCACTCCTTCCGCTTCAACGGAAGGACGTTCCGGGTGATTGGTTATTGGTGAAAGGGGAATCCATAGGATACCCATAGGATATTGCCTGGTAAACGCGTCATGTATGCCTTTTACTATATATACTATGTATATATATCCATTTATGCTATATAAAAGGAAACAAATGGCATGATAATTGCACCTGTATGGTCATGAACCCTAAAAAAAATCAATCATTATGCGTAAATGTATCTCCTTGTTATTATTGTTATGCGGAGTCGTTGCGTGTGCGAACGCTTGTCTTCCCCGCCGCGACACAGTCGCTGAACTGACGGGTTTTGTGATGGACTCCACAGCGGCTCTTCTGCCGGGCGCGGAAGTGACTCTGAACGGCACGACTCTAACCACCTCGTGGGACGGACGTTTTGTATTCAAGTCGGTTGTCCTGAAGCGCGGCAGCCAACTGAAAGTGGTTTGCCGAGGGTATGAACCCTACCGCCTCACGCTGCGTGAACCGCTGCCGGCGTCTCCGTTGACGGTCATACTGAAAGCCCAACCCCGCAAGGACATCTACGGAGAGGACGCAGCGCCGGACGGGGCATACGGCGGTGCTTCGGGCAGAATGATGCTGTTCAGCAGCAAGGCAACGGCGCGGACGGCGTCTGCTTCCGCTTCGCCTTCCGCCTACACATCGGATGGCGGAGTAGTGGTAGAGGCGATGGAGGATGCGGCAATAGCAGAAACGGCCATGTCGTCGCATGTGCCTTCCGCAGCGAACAATGCGGTCTCTGCCGGCAGACTGACAGCCGGAGAGGTGAATGATTTCGCCAAATGGTATTTCTGGCCGACGGTGATGGACAGCACGCACAAGCCGTTTGTGCAGGAATGGTCTGTTGCGCCGCGCCACCGCTATACGGCTCAGGTTGTGAACAAGAACGGTCACCCCGTGGCGGGACGTGCGGTAAGCCTGTCGGACCAGTCCGGCAATACGCTCTTCCAAGCCGTGACGGACAATACGGGCAAGGCGGAACTATGGTACCAACTCACGGGCAAAAACCTCTGCGGCAAGCACACGGACCTGCAGATCCGCGTGGACGGAGAGGTACAGACAGCCAAACAATGGACGGAAGGGCTGAATGTGTTTGTGCTGGACGAAGCCTGCGAGACAAGCGATGCCGTGGATGTGATGTTTGTCTTTGACGCCACAGGCTCCATGGGAGACGAGTTGCGCTATCTGCAGGCGGAGATGAAAGATGTCATCGCGCGCGCCAAAGAGGCTACCGGAGGTCTGAATATACGCACGGGAGCCGTTGTCTATCGAGACCATCAGGACGAGTACCTCACGCGTATTTCGCGTCTGACGGCCGACCTGAAAACCACACAGGCCTTCATAGACAAGCAGTCCGCCAACGGTGGCGGCGATTTTCCGGAGGCAGTGCCGGAAGCATTGATGGCGGCGCTGAACAGCGCAGGATGGGACGACAACGCACGTGCGCGCATCGCGTTCCTTATATTGGATGCACCGTGCCACAGCGATTCAGCCACTGTCGCACTGCTTCATGACCAGATTCTGAACGCGGCGGCCATGGGAGTACGTATCGTTCCGGTCGTTTGCAGCGGTCTGGGCGAGAGCGGAGAGTATCTCTTGCGCTCGATGGCGCTGGCTACCAACGGCACCTCTTTCTTCCTGACCGACGACTCGGGCATAGGGCACAGCCATCTCAAACCGACAACCGACAGTCTGAAGGTGGAGCACCTGAACGATATGCTTGTCCGCACGATAGTAGAGTTCAGTTATATGCCGGTTTGCAATGACGCAAACGCACAGACGGCGGATGAACAGATTGTCAGCGATTTCATGCCGAAGCCTTTCCTGGCCGAGGATATCGAGAAAGACCCTTCTATCCCGCACGGGCCTACCACTCTGTACCTGATGGACGTGAACGGCAAACTGATTCATCGCTATGAAGGCGTGCCGGAAGAGGCAAGCGAGGCGCAAATAGCCGCGCAACACATACATCTGTCCGCCGGAATCTATTTCGTCATGGCGTTCTATGACGGCACGTGGCATGCGAAGAAAGTGTTTTGTAAAGGTTAAAGGTTAAAGGTTAAAGGTGAAAGTCAAAAGTCAAAAGTCGAAAGCAGGATAAGTTACTATAGACGACACATTTTTGTCTTTACTCCTTATTCCTGAATCCTGAATCCGAATTGGAGTCAAAAGTCAAAAGTCGAAAGTCGAAAGCAGGACAAGTTACTATAGACAACACATTTTTGTCTTTACTCCTTATTCCTGACTCCTGAATCAAAAAAAAGTGGGCGTTGGCTCACTTTTTTTGTTTTTTATTTGCATAAATGAATAATTTGTAGTACTTTTGTCGTCGATTTTTGGTTTTAATCCGATTGAAATGCAAAATCAGCGTCAAAATGACACTAAAAAGTAAAACTAATCGAAATAAATTATGACGAACATTCGATTTGAAGCGGTTAAGACGGCGATGGGCCGCAAGCCGGAAGCGGACCGGCCGGTACCGGCTCACAACGAGAAAGTAAAAGACTATTTCGCTTCTGATGTCTTCACGCGCGAGCGGATGAAGGAATATATCGCGGAAGAGGTGTTGGAACAGCTTTTCGACGATGTGGATAACGGTCGTACCATTCATCGTGAGATAGCGGGGTCTGTGGCAATCGGCATGCGCAAATGGGCAATGGACCATGGTGCTACCCATTTCACGCACTGGTTTCAGCCGCTCACAGGCGGTACGGCGGAGAAACACGATGCTTTCTTTGCCTTGGACAAGAACGGTGCTCTGCTGGAGGAATTCAGCGGCGAGGCGCTGTATCAGCAGGAACCGGATGCTTCGTCTTTCCCCTCCGGAGGCATTCGCAATACTTTTGAGGCGCGCGGTTATTCGGCGTGGGACCCTTCTTCTCCAGTCTTTCTGATAGGAGACACGCTCTGTATTCCGACGGTTTTTGTGGCATATACCGGCGAGGCGCTGGACTATAAGACGCCCCTTATCCGTTCTACGGCCGCTCTGTGCCATGCGGCAAGAGAGGTCTGCGGCTATTTTGACAAACAGGTCAAGCATGTGCATGCCAATCTGGGTTGGGAGCAGGAGTATTTTCTGGTGGACGAAGCGCTCTATAACGCCCGTCCGGATCTGGTAATGACCGGCCGTACGCTCATGGGGCATATATCCGCCAAGAACCAGCAGCTGGAGGACCATTATTTCGGGGCTATTCCGGCGCGTGTGCTTGCTTTCATGCGCGAGTTGGAGTACGAGGCGCTCAAAGCCGGTATTCCTATCCGCACGCGGCATAACGAGGTGGCGCCCAATCAGTTTGAGATGGCGCCTATCTACGAGGACGTGAACCTCGCCAACGACCATAATCTGCTGATTATGTCCATCATGGAGCGTGTGGCGCAGCGCCATCATTTCCGTGTATTGCTGCACGAGAAGCCGTTTGCAGGCGTCAACGGCAGCGGCAAGCACTGCAACTGGTCGATGCAGACCAACACCGGCATCAATCTTCTGGCGCCGGGCAAGAACCCCTATCAAAACCTGCAGTTCATTACTTTCCTTGTGAACGTACTCATGGCGGTCTATAAACACAACGGGCTTCTCAAGGCTTCTATCGCTTCGGCGACCAACGAACACCGTCTGGGGGCCAACGAAGCGCCGCCGGCCATCATATCTGTTTTCCTCGGCAAACAGATATCGGAGGTGCTTGACAAACTGGAACACGCCAAGGCGGAGGAAGCCATCATCATCAATGCCAAGAAAGAGATGAAACTCGGAGTGGCGAACATCCCTGAGATACTCCTGGACAACACCGACCGCAACCGGACCTCGCCTTTCGCCTTCACGGGCAACCGTTTTGAGTTCCGCGCTGTCGGTTCGAGTGCCAACTGCGGCGCCGCCATGCTGGCGCTCAATGCGGCCGTGGCGGAGCAGCTGATGAATTTCAAAGCAGAGGTGGACTGCCGTATCGAGAAAGGCGAGGCGAAAGAGCGTGTGCTCTTTGACGTCATCAAACGCTATATTGTGGAATGTAAATCCATCCGTTTTGATGGAAACGGTTATTCGGACGAGTGGAAAGCCGAGGCGGCACGCCGCGGACTGGACTGCGAGACCAGCGCACCGCTGATGATTGACCGCTATCTCGCCCCCTCCAGCATAGAAATGTTCCGCAAGACCGGCGTTCTCTCCGAGGCGGAACTAAACAGCCGTTCGGAAGTCAAGTGGGAGACCTATTCCAAGAAAGTGCAGATTGAGTCCCGTGTGATGGGGGATTTGGTGGTCAATCATGTGCTGCCTGCCGCCAAACGCTACCAGACGATGCTGCTGCAAAACGTGCTGGCGGTCAAACAAGTCTTCAGCGAAGACGAGACGGCGCTGCTCAACGAGATGGACTATAGCATTATACGCCAGATTGAGAGTCATTCGGGAGCTATCCTTGAGGGTGTGGAGAAGATGACCGAGGCGCGCCACAATGCCAACCGGCAACCCGACGAACGCTCCAAGGCGATTGCTTATCATGATACCGTTTTGCCGTTGATGGCAGAGATTCGTGCGCATGCCGATGAACTGGAAATGATTGTTGATGACGAACTATGGACGCTCGTCAAATATCGCGAATTGCAGTTCGTGCATTAAATGACCAAATAGTAAATAAATCGTACATCGTACTTCGTACATCGTAAATAAATCGTACATCACAATGTGTGGAATAGTAGGATATATCGGCAAGCGCAAGGCGTATCCGATTTTGATTAAGGGCCTGCATCGCCTGGAGTACAGAGGGTATGACAGCGCAGGTGTAGCACTGATCAACGAACAAGGACAACTGAATATTTACAAGGCGAAAGGCAAAGTGGCCGAACTGGAAGCCTATGCGGCGGACAAAGACACCGGCGGCACCATCGGTATTGCCCACACCCGTTGGGCGACGCACGGCGAACCGAACACCGTGAACGCCCATCCCCATTACTCCGAGAGCGAGCGACTGGCTATCATTCACAACGGTATCATAGAGAACTACGCGGTGCTCAAAGCCGGTCTGCAAGCGGAAGGCTATACCTTCAAGTCAGACACCGATACAGAGGTGCTGGTGCAGTTGATTGAATATACCCAACTCAACCGTCAGGCGGACCTGAAAACGGCGGTGCAACTGGCGTTGCAGCAGGTCGTGGGCGCGTATGCCATTGCGGTGTTGGACAAGGAACATCCCGACACGCTCATTGCTGCCAGAAAGGGCTCGCCGCTGGTGGTGGGAATAGGAGAGGACGAGTATTTCCTTGCCTCCGACGCCACGCCTATCGTGGAATATACGGACAAGGTCATCTATATTGAGGACGAAGAAGTGGTGGTCCTCAAATCACCAATCGCCAATCACCAATCACCAATCGACATCACCACCATCAACAACGTGCAGAAAACGCCGGAAATCAAGCGTCTGGAACTCTCGCTCTCCCAATTGGAGAAAGGCGGGTATCCGCATTTCATGCTCAAGGAGATATTCGAGCAGCCGCGTACGCTGGCGGATTCCATGCGCGGACGGGTCAATGTACGTCAGGACAACATCGCCCTCTCGGGTTTCATTGACAACAAAGACCGTTTCCTCAACGCCAAGCGTATCATCATTACAGCCTGCGGCACCAGTTGGCATGCCGGTCTGATTGCCATGTATGCCATCGAAGAGTTTGCGCAGATTCCGGTAGAGGTGGAGTACTCGTCCGAGTTCCGCTACCGCAAGCCTGTCATTAACAAAGACGACGTGGTCATTGCCATCTCCCAGTCCGGCGAGACGGCAGACACCCTCGCGGCCATTCAGCTGGCGAAATCCAAAGGCGCCTTTATCTTCTCTATCTGCAATGTGGTGGGAGCGTCTATCCCGCGTCTGAGCGACAGCGGGTGCTACACGCATGTGGGACCGGAGATAGGCGTGGCGAGCACCAAGGCGTTCACGGCGCAAGTGACTGCACTAACGATGCTGGCGCTCTGTATCGGGCGAGAGAAGGGAACCATAAGCGAAGAGCAATACCTCCGTATCGTGCGCGAACTGGGACAGATACCGACCAAGATTGAGCGGGTGCTCGAACAGGACCGACAAATCGCACAGTTCGCCAAAATCTTCACCTATGCGCAGAACTTCATCTATCTCGGCCGAGGATACAATTATCCCGTGGCAATGGAGGGCGCGCTCAAACTGAAGGAAATCAGCTATATACACGCCGAAGGCTATCCGGCTGCGGAGATGAAACACGGACCGATAGCCCTTATCTCGCAGGAGATGCCGGTGGTGGTAGTGGCACCGCATTGCGGCACGTACGAAAAGGTGGTTTCCAACATCCAGGAAATCAAGGCAAGAAAGGGTAGAGTGGTCGCTATCGTTACCGAGGGCGACCGGGTGGTCAGCCGCATTGCGGACTATACGATTGAAGTCCCGGACACGGAGGAGTGTCTGACTCCGCTGCTGACGGTGATTCCGCTCCAGCTCCTCGCTTATCACATCGCTGTGGAGAAGGGCTGCGACGTGGACCAGCCACGCAATCTCGCCAAATCAGTAACTGTAGAATAAAAATCGTTTTTTCAATTTTTAATTCTCAATTCTCAATTCTCAATTCTCAATTCTCAATTTTCAATGCATATGCTAAAGGTAGCAATCTTAGGGTACGGCAATATAGGCCGTGCGGCGGAACAAGCCATCAATGCCGCTCCGGACATGGAGTTGGCGGGTATTTATCACCACAACGACTGTCTGGAGTGCATTTCCGGCAACATCGATGTCATGTTGCTCTGCACGCCGACACGCGAGGTGCCCAAATTTGCAGCCACCATGGCGGCAAGGGGTATCTGTACGGTGGACAGTTTTGATATACACGGTCAAATCCCGCAGTTGCGGGCACAGATGGAGCCGGTCTGCCGGGCGAATAAGACGGTCAGCATCATCTCTGCCGGTTGGGACCCGGGCACGGACAGTATGGTGCGTGCGTTGCTGCAGGCCATGGCACCGAAAGGTCTGACATACACCAATTTCGGTCCCGGCCGTTCGATGGGACATACAGTCGCTGCCAAAGCCATCGCCGGCGTCCAGAATGCGCTCAGTATGACGATTCCCTTGGGAACGGGCATCCATCGCCGCATGGTCTATGTGGAGTTGGAGGACGGGGCTGATTTCAAGACCGTGGAAGCCAACTTGCTGAAGGATGACTATTTCGCGCACGACGAGACGCACGTAGTGCAGGTAGAGAGCGTGGATGCGCTCAACAACGTCGCGCACGGAGTCAATCTGGTCCGTTCGGGTGTGAGCGGAGAGACCCACAACCAGCGTTTCGAGTTCAATATGGAGATCAACAACCCTGCGCTGACAGGCCAGGTGATGGTCAGTTGTGCACGTGCGGCTGTCCGCATGAAAGAGCGCGGCCAGTACGGGTGCAAGACCATGATTGAGTTGGCGCCGGTAGATTTGCTGCCGGGCACTATCGAAGAGAACGTCAAGGCACTGGTGTAAGCAAGGGAATGTACTTCGTACATAAATCGTACATCGTACATCGTTCCTTCGTCCTTCTCTTTATCTTTCGCGGAGGGTGCCGGTCTTATAGGCATGCAGGAGTTGTTCCAGACTTTCGAGTTGGCGGAGCAACTCTTTTCCTTTGTCCGTGTCCTTGATACGGATGCGGTGGCCGGAGAAATCCTGCAATAGCGCCCGGCTGTGTATGTCCGACCCGGAGAGCACCGCCTGTTCGCGGCTCTCGAACGACTCGTGCTCCACCAACTGGATGCCGTGGCTGTTGTAAATCAGGGTGTATCCGGCTATTCCGGTCTTCTCCTGATAGGGTTTGGAGAACCCTCCGTCAATCACAAACCGCTTGCCGTCGGCGCGTATCGGAGTCTCGCCTTTTATGGTGCGAACGGGTACGTGCCCGTTTATGATACGTCCCGTCGCAGGGTCAAGACCGAACTCTTTCAGTATGTTCTCGCAGACTTTCTTGTCGTCCGCCAATGTGAAATACGCGCCTTTTTTCTCGGTCCATGTGTCTTTGTCTGCCACGAAATAGCGCTCCAGAGTGGTCATCTTGTCCTTGTTGTAGAGCGGCGAGTTTTCGCCTTCCCATAGATAGAGCATGTAGTCCAGTGCGTCCTGTTTGGCTTTGCCCTCTCCGTAGAAGGCCTGCCGTATGATTTCGTCGGTGCGGTCCATGAGTGCTTTTCCGCTCACGCGTTGGCCGCACACATCGGTTTCGGTGAACGAGCCGTCTGCATTGAGAGGAATAGCGGCATGGTAGAGCAGGAACCCGTTTCGTACCAGATAGAGCGAACCGTGCTCATAGAGCATGCGGAGGTGGCGCTGCATCTTCTCCGACTTGCGGAACGAGCGCCATAACTGGTTCATCAGGTCCTGTTCGTACTGGTTCAGTTCGTACGGGTGCTCCGGGTCGATGGTGGGCAGGTTGGTGTCGAGCAGGGGGAACACACCTTGCTGGCCTTTCCCGCAAGGGAGGGTGATAGTGCCGTTCTTGAGGTCTATCTTGTCCAGCAGTGCGCGATGGTCCATTTGCCATTCCGGGTGGCGGAGAACGGTCTGCCCCTCCAGTTTGAACTGAATGATGGAGATGGCTTTGTGCATCTTTGCCATCAACTGCGCAGAGCGCGTCAGCCGCGGGTTGTTCTCAAAGTCCTTGGTCTGCCAGATTGTGCAGGGGTCGTCGCCGTAGATGGTCATGGCGAAATTGGCGAGCGGCAGCAGGTTGATGCCGTATCCCTCCTCCAGGGTCTCTATGTTGGCGTATCGAATAGAGACGCGCAGCACGGTGGCCAGCAACGCCATGTTTCCCGCCATGGCTCCCATCCATTCGATGTCATGGTTGCCCCATTGGATGTCATAGTCCCGCACGGTTGAGAGCACATCCAGTATCTTGTGCGGCGCGGGGCCTCGGTCGAAGATGTCTCCCACTATATGCAGCGTGTCGATGGTCAGACCGTGAATGAGATACGAGATGGCGATGAGCAGTTGGTCGGCGCATCCTGTTTCGATGATGGCTTCGATGATGGCGTTGTAGTAGGTCTGTCGGTCTTTCTGTTCCAGACTGGACTCGTGGAGCAGTTCGGAGATGACATAGGCGTAGTCGGCCGGCAGCATTTTATGGACTTTCGAACGGCTGTATTTGATGGTCACTGCGCGGGCGATGTCCACCACTTGGTTCAGCCGCCGGACGTACCAGTCTCTCAGTGTCGGCAGGTTGGATATCTGGGCATTGAGCCTGAAGAGGCTTTTGTATTCTTCGTCATCCTTCGCCATTTTCTCCCTGTCCCCTTCTACATTACTGTAGTATTTCTTGATTAACTCAATCCGCTCGTCGGGGTAATAGATGAGTGCGCATAGTGCGCGTTTCTCCTCCTCCGAGAGCCTGTCGCCGTACACTTCGTCCACTTTTCTGCGCACGACGCCGGAAGCGTTTTTTATCATGTGTATAAAGGCGGAAGACTCGCCGTGGAGGTCCGAGACAAAATGTTCGGTGCCTTTGGGCAGAGAGAGGATGGCGCGCAGGTTAATCAGTTCGCTGACAACAGATTGTGCATTGGGAAATTTCTCGCTTAATAACCGCAGATAGCGTTCGTCCGTGTTCATGTTAGATTTCGATTTTGGCGCAAAATTACAAAATAAAAATGACATACACAAGAATATCAGCGAGATTTTTGAAAAAGTAGAGAAAAAAAGAAGAAACACCCCGCGTGTAAAGGGGGCGTTTCCTCCTTGGGGCCCCCAGCGTAAACCAACGAAGTGTTTGCGATGGGGAGAGCGGGCAGCCCCGAATGCCCTAATGACGACGCGGTCGTCAGTCAATGCATGAGGGTGCTGAACGCGTTACCCGTTATGCGCATCCTCGTACGCTTGCTTCTCGAGCGACCAGAGGTACGCACGCATGGTCTTCTTGCCGGTCTCGCGCTGCGCGAGGAATGCCTCGGTGTCGGCTGCTATCTTCGACAAGTCCTTGCGGCGTGCGGTCACTGCTGCAGCGATAGCGCCGAACTTCTCGCGCTGCGCCTGCTCCTTGGCGGTGACGGGGGTGGTGCGCTCATAGGCATCCTGCTTGCGGATGTAGAGACGCGTACATTCGGGGTTCTGGGTCTCGGCGGTGCGGTGCGTTCCAATCAGGTAATCGCCGCATTTATGACCGTCTTTTTTCTTGGGTTTGGCCAGGGCACCGTTCACATACTCGATACCCGGAGAATAAGTTACTTTTCCCATAGTTGTAAAATTGAATTAAGTGAGTAAATAGATGTTGTTTTGAAAGACCGCTGCGCTGTAGGACCGCTACGCTGTAGGACCGCTGCGCTGTAGGACTTTCTAATTTTTCTCGCCGCGGTACGTTTCCGTGGTCTTGGTCATGATGGTGGTTGTCGTGTCTCCGTGCTGCACGTAGCTGGCGCTGGTCGTGACGACGCGTGTCGCCGTGCAGGAGGCTAATCCCACCGCGCTGATTATCAGCGCAAAAAGCAAAATTCGTTTCATGTTTTTTTTCGTTTATTGTCTGGCATGCTATGCCGGTTCTATATTCTTCGTATTGCGCCGATTGCCAGTCGGCATTTCTCCGCTCTTGCTTTTGTTTCTTTCGTCTTCGACAGACTTTGTCTCTTCTGCCGGATAGTATCCGGCTCCCCTTCCCTTCAGGGTGAAGAGCTCTGCTCGATCGAGCGTCCAGTGGACGGTCGTAGAACATCTATAGGGGTAGTTTTTTTCGTTTATTGTCCTGTTATCCGCATGGCTTTCTTCGTTTATTATGCCGGATAGTATCCGGCTTCCCTTCCCTTCAGGGTGAAGAGCTCTGCTCGATCGAGCGTCCAGTGGACGGTCGTAGAACATCTATAGGGGTAGGCTTTTTTCCGTTTATTGTCCGGCATGCTATGCCGGTTCTATATTCTTCGTATTGCGCCGGATGCCATCCGGCATTTCTCCGCTCTTGCTTTTGTTTCTTTCGTCTTCGACAGACTTTGTCTCTTCTGCCGGATAGTATCCGGCTTCCCTTCCGCCGTTCCCCTCTCCCTCCCTTCAGGGAGGGGTTAGGGGGAGGCCTCTTTCTCCCTCCCTTGAGGGCCGGGGTGGGGTTCTTTTCAAAATCCGCTGCAAAGATAATATCAAAACCTACTTTGGTGTTCCTTCCGAGGTGAAAAATTTTTGCAAAAAATCGATTTTTCCTCTTTTTTTTGCCTCGCGGTAGAACCAAACGAAAATATAATGCAGTCTTTTGGCGGTTATTCCATGTTTCTCCGCCACTTGCCTTCGTGCTTCATGAGCCGTAGCGCCATTGAAGCGTGCGATAAAATACTCGTCGACGACGGCTTGGTTCCGCACTTCTATCTGATGCCGTTTCTCCGACATTCGGAACGCATTCGGGTCCCGTACCAGGTACGGCACGTCATATAAAGGATATTCCATAATTCTTAATTTTTCAAAAACTTTATCGGGGTTTTATCGGACTTTTATCGGGAGTTTATCGGACTTTCCTCGTTTTTCCCGTCTTCTTGGGCGCACCATTTAGACCGGTATTCGGTCATAATCCGCATCTGCAATTTGGTGGGGGCTTTGTATTCTTTTTCGTATTTCTTGTATAGCCCGCACAGCCTGCTGCGTATCTTCGTCCGCATGCGTATCGCCTCGGTCATGTCGCCTATCTCGTCCTGCAGGATGCAGACGCACTGGTCCAATATCCGCTCGCGGAGGTATTGTTTTTTCTCTGCACGTGTCGGCTGCTCCGGCAGTTCTATTCTCGTCCGCTTATGAACGTAGGTCTTGCCGTTCACGGTTCTGAAGACCATGTCCCCTATGGTGCCGGACAAACTCTGTATCGGCTGCCCGTCTTTGAATTTTACTCTTGCCATTTTGATTTTAATTTTTAATTTTTAATTTCTAACGTAAATAACTTGGTTGCCTGT
>DGHR01000009.1:0-100424 GCA_002392745.1 Bacteroidales bacterium UBA3843
CACCGTCGCGGAGAATCTTTGTACATTGTACATTGTTCCCTTGTACATCCTCAATGCCTTGCGGCAGAGGATTAGCGGGGTCTTGGAAGAGTGCCTGCAGATAGATGTCGCCGCTGACGGTAACCGTACGCATAGCATTCTTATCACCATCGGACCAACGGACAAACTCATAGCCTTCCTTGGCGATAGCTGCAATCTGAGTGGACGGGTCGGTGCAATCCGGGATACGCGTCATCATCGTTGTTCCCATGTTGTAGTCATTGGGCTCAATCTTGAACATGTAGCCAAGCACACCGTCTTTTTGGCAACTATGGTCTTTTTCCTTGAAGAGTGCACAGATATTCACATTTTTGTTCACTTCGCTCCAGTTACGCGGGTTTTCGGTAGTACCGTCACTCCAAATAACAAACTCATAGCCTGTGTTGGGACGGGCATAAGCGCGAGCGGACTTGTCGTCACAGGTCGGTATTCTGACTTCTACAGAACCGAACAACTCGTTATCAGGCACTGCGCTGAACATATACGGGAAAATGCCGTTTTTGTCACAATCGGATTCTACAAAATGCGCTACTAGGTGCAAATCTCTATCTACATTTACAATGTTCGTAACAGGTTCGTATGAATAAACAACATTGCCATTATCCACATCTACCCATGCTTCAAATGTGTATCCGGCAAAACCAGAAGCGCTTATACGCGCAGAAGGATCATCGCAACTTGGAATCTTATAGATTGCCACTGCGCCTTGTTGCGCATTTGCACTCTCTACATCTAATCTATATGGGAAAGTCCCATTAGTGGAGCAGTCGGCTTCCACGAAATAGGCTTGCAGATTCATATCGCGGTTCACATTGGCAATAGAAGTGATGGGTTCATACGAATACACCAGATTATTATCCACATCGTACCACGCCTCGAAAGCATAGCCTGCATAGGGATAGGCGGCAATCCGGGCGGACGCGTCTTCGCAATCCGGAGCCTTGAATATTTGGGTTGTGCCTGCCTGCGGCATATTGGCACTCAGGTTCAACTGGTACGGGAAAACACCATTGGTGGAGCAGTCTGCTTCCACGAAATAGGCTTGCAGATTCATATCGCGGTTCACATTGGCAATAGAAGTGATGGGTTCATACGAATACACCAAGTTGTTATCCATATCGTACCACGCCTCAAAAGCATAGCCTGCATAGGGATAGGCGGCAATCTGGGCGGATGCATCATCACAATCCGGAGTCTTGCGTATTTGGGTTGTGCCTGCCTGCGGCATATTGGCACTCAGGTTCAACTGATAGGGGAAGACACCATTGGTGGAGCAGTCCGATTTAACCCACTGCGCAGAAAGGTGCATGTCGCGATTGACATTCGCAATAGTAGTTTGCGGCTGATACGAATAAACGACATTATTATCCACATCATACCACGCCTCAAAGGCATAGCCTGCATAGGGATAGGCGGCAATCCGGGCGGATGTATCATCACAATCCGGCTCTTTAGTTACCGTGATCGAACCCTTTGCGGCATCGCTATTCAACACTTCAAAGGCGTAAGGGAAATTGCCGGCAACGCTGACGCTGCTCCAATAGCCGGAATTGTAATTGCTCACATAATTACAGGGCACATACACATGCGCAGAGGAAGGAATACCGCTGAATGTGTTGGATTGAATCGAAGGAGCGGCACCATTCTTATTAATATATATACCCCGTACATTTCCGCATTGGTAGAAGACGTTTGCCTCCATCGAATTGAGCAAAGAAGATGTAGTACCTACCGCCCCGAAAAATACATACTCGAGCGAGCTGCAATTTCCGAAGAAGTAGTTGGTCACTTTCTCACATGCAGCGGGCAACACAATAGACTTCAAATTGCTGCATCCATAGAAAATAGCTGTCGCCTCATCGGCAACATAGAAGTTTGATACGGAGTTATATTGCGTAAATGTGACATTCTTCAGTGCACCGCATGCAGAGAAAATATATTCACCGTTAAACGAAATATCCGAACTATTGATAGTAATGTCTTGTAATTTTGAGCAACCAAAGAACGCGTATTTCCCAATGGCAATCAACGAGCTGTTAACCGTGATGGAAGTGAGGTTCGAGCATTGATAAAACGCATTATCTGAGATGGTACTTACCGTAAATGATTTGCCGCCATAATTCACTTGACCGGGGATTGTAATACTTCCTGAAACATAATTGGAATTGCTACTCTGCTCCGCTTTAGGCAACACTATGGCATCGTATGTATCCGCGATGCCCATCTCCGGCCATGCGGAGTGTGTGAGGCGATAATAGAGTCCGTTGATTAGTGTTTTTTCTGCAATGGTCTCATTAACATAAGCTGCGGTCGCATTACCTGCCATCAAGAGACACGCTGCCAATGTAATCCATATTTTTTTCATAAGCTTTGTTGCCGGTTATATCCCATCGGCTCGTCGGTTTTAAATGATTATTTTGTCAATAGGAATCTTTTACTCGTGCACCTTGTGCATTGAATACAGAGCCATCACCTCGGATAATGTAGACTTGTCCGTCAATAAGAACTTTGTTTACCTTTTCATTGGAGAAGATGTTATCTATGCCTGTTGGTTTAGGAACAAAGTTTGCAGTAATAGTTACATTCTCCGTTACGGTCAAACCGGTTGTTTCATCGTAGTTTTCCCAACTTTCGAATACATAACCCTCATCTGCAGTGGCTGTCAGGAAGATTACTTTGCCATACTCTATTTCCTGACTCAAATCCACAGGATTATTGTCCGCATCTTTAGCCGTTACGGAGCCGTTTTCGGCCACTACTGTCACCATATAGGTATTAATGGTATAAGTAGCCTTAACGGTAATTGCTGCGGTGATGCTGCTGAAATCCTTGTCCCAACCGGCAAAGGTATATCCCTCTCGTGCCGGGTCAGCGGGAGCAGTAGCAGCCTCTTCAAAGAGTACATCTTCTTCTTTGAGAACACGGTCATCAAAATCTACGAAGGTTACGTGATAAGAGTTCTTCGTATAAGTAGCCTTAACGGTAATTGCTGCGGTGATGCTGCTGAAATCCTTGTCCCAGCCGGCAAAGGTATATCCCTCGCGTGCCGGGTCAGCAGGAGCAGTAGCAGCCTCTTCAAAGAGTACATCTTCCTCCTTGAGAATACGGTCATCAAAATCTACGAAGGTTACGTGATAAGCTTTTTTATTGAAAGAAGCAGAAATGGTAGCATTAGCGGTAACGGTGAGTGAGCCATCCGCTTCGCAACCGCTCCATGCGCCGAACTCGTAGCCCTCATTCGGGGTAGCAATGAAGTGCAGGATAGTTCCTTCTTCCACTGATGTGAGGTCTATACCGGTCTCTTGCAGAGCAATAGTACCGTTTGCCGGTTGGTCAACCGTAATAGTGTAACTGGGTTTTTGCACAAAGACAACTTGTACATTCGTATTCTTGGTTACTTGTAGGGTCATGGGATTAGTGTACTCATTGACAGCACTTTCCCCTTCACGTGTTACCAGATATAGGACGAACTTGTAGTGATTATTTGGTGTAGCAGTAAACACCAAGTTGGTGCCGTATAATACAGGTTGACCGAGGTCAACGGTATTTCCGCCGGAAGTAACAGTTACAGAACCATTTGTCGGAGTGGCTAAGGTCACATTCATTTGTTTTAGTTTGAAAGTGCAAGAGATTGTCACATTTTCATTGACAGTAATTGTACCATCTTGAGCACAGCCGCTCCATGTATCTAATTCATAATTGGCATCCGGAGTGGCCGTGAAATGCAACAATGTACCTTCCGGTACTTCGGTTAAATCAACGGATTCGGTAACATTAATAGAACCGTGCTCCGGCTGCATCAACGTAACGGTATAGGTATTTACCGGCTCTTCCGTAGAAATGACGATATTACCACTGGCACCTTTCTTGTCAATGCCATATCCACCGGAAGACATACCCGAGCGCACTACTGCTCCGGACGGAGCAATGATATAGCAGTTGGTTACTTCAACATAATCTTGGCGTAGCAACTGAGATGTTGTTACATTGGAGTTATTGATATATGTTTTTCCACCTACACTATTGTTCCCTATACCATAATCACTTTCCGCTACAATAGTTGTATTATTAATACGCAGCGTACCATGAGCTGTATGAATAGCAAAATAGGTATCGGACTTTGCATTCAACGAGCCACTTCCGGTTATGGTCAGATCACTATAGTGGCTAAGTTGAATAGCGCAATAATAACCTGTTCCGTTATAGTGCA
This sequence comes from Bacteroidales bacterium UBA3843, assembly GCA_002392745.1. Taxonomy (GTDB): domain Bacteria; phylum Bacteroidota; class Bacteroidia; order Bacteroidales; family Paludibacteraceae; genus Colicola. Next base: position 4,250 of record DGHR01000009.1, read on the forward strand.
AAGAGTTTTCTCCTATAAGTTGAACAGTTACTGCCGGAGTGCTATAGGTGCTTTTGGATTCCAATACACTTGCGCTTCCGGTAAATGATACCTGGGCATTGTTAAGGGTCAATGTCCGGGTGGAGACATCGTAAGTAATGGTACCGGATGCCGTAACGCCGGAGATTTCATTCAGCGCTGCTACAATTCCGGTAGGAGAAGTCGCGATGGCATCACTAATCGTTAATCCGCACATCATGAATTCTTCTGAGGCATAAGAGACCTGAAAGATGCAGCATAATACTGCCGCAATGAGTAATGTAAATAATTTTCTCATAATAATGTTGGCTGTGTTATCCTGTTGCCTCTTCAGTTTTAAAGATTGTTTGTTAATATGGTTGGTTTTGGTCATTTACAAAGTACCGTTGGGTAGAGCTGGTTGTTGCGCCCGCATTTTTTATAACGCATTTATATGGATGCTTTGTTCAACGAGCCGCCCACATGCAAAAAGGCAGCACATAGCCATAAAGCTATGCACCGCCTTCTGCGTTGCTATCCATCCCCGTATTTTACGACATTTCCGTAATGGGGGGGGGTAAAATCGAACATCAAACCATTTACCATTTCTAATCTCCCTCCGGTCGAACGATCTGCTTCGCCGTATGGGTCATTTGCCATTTTATTCATTTACCATTTATTCATTTACCATGTACCATTCATCGGGTTATTGGTGTTGGTCGTTTTCCAAATCTGCTGCAAAGATACTACATTTTTCCGGTATAGGTGTTATCATTATTTGAGAAAGATTTATCATTTTGTGAAAATTATCAGTATTTTTCGACAGGGTGTCAATTTTTCCACATCGAAATAGAACATTGGGTGGCTATATACACCATTCCGGTGGTGTGCCCGCTCTGTCGCTTTCTCCCTTTTAGACCTAAACAGACGGCACTTGCACAAGCATAGCACCTGCTGTCTATTCCTAAAAAATGTAGAGTTTACTCTACTTTTTCTAAAATTCTGCATTTTTTTTTGCGTATGTGCATTTTTTTTTGTAATTTTGCGCCCCAAATGGATAAAGCAATACCATTTGGTCATTTAACAATAACCAATCACCAATAACCTATAACCTTTATCAACAAAGAACGAATCAATAAACTTAAAAACAATATGATTTACAGACTTACATTTTCGTGCGAGGAGGGCGACCCCAATTTCCGGCGCGTGTTCGAGGCCGATCCGGACGCCACATTCCTGGAACTGCACGAAGCTATCCTGAAGAGTGTGGATTATCCCGACGACCAGATGACCAGTTTCTATCTATGCAACGAGGACTGGGAGAAAGGCCAGGAAGTGACGCTCGTCGAGATGGATGCCAACTTCGAGTACGACAACATGGTGATGAACGAGACCCGTCTGTCGGATTTGCTGACAGAGCAGGGACAGCGCCTGATTTATGTGTTCGACCCTATGTTCGAGCGCTATTTCTTCGGCAGTCTCAAGGAGATAAAGGCCGGCACGATGAACGGTGTGGAGTGCGTCGAGAGCAAGGGAAAAGCACCGAAGCAGCTGAAGAGCGAGGACCCGTTGGCCGGACTGAACTCCAAAGGCGGCGAGGATTTCGATTTGAGCGACGAATTCCGCGACGAGTTGGACCTGGGCGATATTGACATGGAGGGATTCCAGGACTTGTCGTTCGAGGACGGAAGCATGTTTTAAGGGATTAAGGGACTAAGTACCAAGTGACAAAGGACCAAGTGCCAAATGACCAATAACCAATTACCAATCACCAATACAAAGACACTGGTTTTGATTCTCGGTCCAACGGGTGTCGGCAAGACGGAGTTGTCGCTGCGTGTGGCAGCGCACTACGGCAGTCCGATTGTCAGTTGTGACAGCCGGCAGCTCTTCCGCGAGATACCGATAGGCACCGCCGCACCGACGGCAGAGGAACAGGCACGTGTGAAGCATTATTTCATAGGGACCCGTTCAGTGACCGAGGATTACAGCGCGGGTCAGTATGAGCGCGATGCGCTGGTATTGCTGGACGAACTGTTTAAGGAACATGACGTGGTGGTAGCAACCGGCGGTTCGATGCTCTATGCCGATGCGCTGTGCAACGGGCTGGATGATTTGCCGACCGTGCCTGCCGCTATCCGTCGGCAAGTCGAAAGGCAAAAGTCGAAAGTCGAAAGCAGGGAAGATTGGTTGGCGTGGTTGCAAAGCGAGGTGCAGCGACTCGATCCCGAATACTGGGAGATAGTGGACAGGCATAATCCGGCCCGTTTGCGTCACTGCATAGAGATATGCCTGACGACCGGCAGAACCTATTCATCGCTGCGTACATTCGTCCGCAAGGAGCGTCCGTTCCGAATAATAAAAGTAGGAATAGAGCGTCCTCGCGCAGAACTGTACGCGCGCATAGACCGGCGCGTGAAACAGATGATGGACGCCGGTCTGACGGCCGAAGCGCAGAAGGTCTATCCGTTCCGCCATCTGGCCGCGCTGCAGACCGTGGGCTACAGAGAGTTGTTTGCCTACATGGACGGAGAATATGACTTGGCGCGCGCCATCGAACGGATACAGCAAAACTCGCGACACTACGCCAAACGCCAGATGACCTGGTTCCGGCGGGACAAACAAATACATTGGCTAAATGCCCAAAACGATTATGAAACGAATATACATATTATTGACAATCTGCTGCATGACGATAGCATGCAAACGCGTTGAGGTGGATTTCTCCTACTCGCCTACGGAGCCTCGTGCAGGTCAAGCCGTGAAATTCAGCAATCTGTCTTCGGCAGGCGAGGATTGGAGTTGGTCTTACGGTGACGGTGTGACATCGACCCTGAAGTCGCCGTCGCACACCTACAAGAAGCCGGGGAAATACCGCGTGGTACTGAAGGTGGACAACAAATCGTCCCGCACGGCGACGCATGAGATAACGGTATATGACACCGTTCCGACGTTCAGCTGCGCAGACACGGCATTCACTGTTTACAAGGACTACACTTTCACGGCGAACCTGTACAACCCCTACAACTTGGACGTGAAGTATCAATGGGGTTTTCCGGCGAACACGATATACGTGGCGCAGGTGGACACGTCCGCAAGTCTGACCGGCAGCAGTATCAAGGTCTACTTCCTGCAAGCAATGGAGGCTGCGCCTATCAGTCTCAGGATTGTGATGAACGGCGATACCACCTATATCGACCGTTCGTTCCGTGTGGCTGACCGAGCAACCAATTCGGTATTGTTCCGTACTGCCGAGTGCGATTACCGTCAGCGTATCTTCGGCGCGCGGGCCGAGATGCTCAAGAGGGATGAAACGGCCGGGGAACTGCTGGATATCACCCAAGACACCATGCAAGTGTACAACGGCTATCCGTTCACGTTGAGCGAGTTTCAGACCGTGTTTCCGGAGATAGAGGGATTTCATATCGCCCACCGCAAGATTTATTTCCGTGCGGGCGGATTATGGGTAGCGAACATCGATGGTGCGAACATGGTTCCGATTGACGAAAAGGAATGTTACGCCATGGAACTGGACTACACGGACAACCGCATTTATTGGGCGAACGACGAAGGCGTATGGTATATGCCGTTTATCGGTTCGGACAACAACAAGTTCGTCACCAGCCCGAAGAAACTCAACAACCTGACCGGAGTAACGCGTATATCCGCTGACCCGGACCCACAGTAAAAAGAATCACAACCAACCAAACAATTTATCCATTATCAATGACAACTCAACCCGATTATATTTTTGAAACATCGTGGGAGGTTTGCAACCGTGTAGGCGGCATTTACGCAGTCCTGAGCACGCGTGCAGCGAGCATGCAAGCGGAGCATCCCGACCAAGTCATCTTTTTCGGTCCGGATTTCGGAGCCCACAGCGACACTTGGTTTCGCGAAGACCGGTCCCTGCTGTCCGAGTGGCAGCGCCATTTCGCGCAAGAGACGTCGCATGAGCCGATACCCGTGCGTGTAGGCCGCTGGGCTGTACCGGGCAACCCGATAACTATTTTGCTGCGCTTCGACTCCCTATGGCCGAAGAAAGACGCTATTTACGGCTGGGCATGGCAGAAGTTTGCGGTTCAGAGCCATGCGGCGTATGGCGACTACGACGAGTCGTGCTTGTTCGGCTACGCCGCAGGAATGGTAATGGAGAGCCTGTATAAGTATCTTACAGCGAAGCGGTCTAACAGCGTAAGCGGTCTAACAGCAAAGCGGTCTAACAGCACCAGCGGTCTTAATTTCTGTGCGCACGCCAATGAATGGCAGACCGCCTTCTCGATTTTCTATCTGGAAGACCATTGTCCGGAGATAGCGACCCTGTTCACGACCCATGCTACGGGAATAGGCCGTTCGATAGCAGGCAACGGCAAACCGTTGTACGACTATTTTGAGGGTTACAACGGCGACCAGATGGCCCAAGAGCTGAACATGGTGAGCAAACACTCGGTGGAGAAACAGGCCGCGCACTATGCCGACTGCTTCACCACCGTCAGTTATATCACGGCGCGCGAGTGTGCGCAGTTGCTGGACAAGAAAGTGGACATAGAGACTCCCAACGGTTTCGAGCCGACGTATGTGCCGAAAGGCAAAGCGTTTGACAAGAAGCGTGCCGAGGCTCGCGAGGTGTTGCGCCGTGTAGCCGGTGAACAGTTGGGCGGCGTAGTGCCGGAGAATGCGTTGTTCGTGTGCATCTCGGGCCGCCAGGAATGGAAGAACAAGGGTATAGATGTCTTTGCCCGGGCGATGGACAAGCTGGCGCAGAAGATCTACCACTCGCCGCTACCGGACCAGCTGCCGATGGACAATCCGGAGGTGGTCGCCTTTGTGATGATTCCTTATCTGGACCGTGCACCTATCCGCAACGGCAATGTGAGTGTGGTGTTCGTACCCTATTATCTGGACGGCAACGACCCGATGTTCGGCAAGACCTATTACGACCTGCTGATAGGAATGGATGTGACTGTCTTCCCGAGTTATTACGAGCCGTGGGGCTATACTCCGTTAGAGTCATGCGCCTTCCACGTGCCTACCATCACTACGTCGCTTGCCGGTTTCGGCGAGTGGGCCGCCCGTCAGAAAGAGCGGTACGGCGTGATAGTGATCGAACGCAACGACTCCAATTTCAATGAGGTGGCAGAACAAGTGGCCGATGACGTGTTGCGGTTCGCCCGATTGAAGCCGGAGGAAGTGGCTTTGGCACGCAAAGAAGCCGCTGCGATAGCCAAGAAAGCAGATTGGAAACACTTCTTCAAATACTACCGTGAGGCGTATGAGATAGCTTTGCGGAAAGCCAAAGAGCGAGTCAAAAAACAACAAACAACAAAACAAGCATGAAAAATCTCCGATTAATAGCAGCTGTGCTGCTGGTTTTGTCCGTTGGTTTCTCGCCGGTGGATGCCTGCACCAATTTTCTGGTGGGCAAGGCGGCATCGGCGGACGGCAGTACCATCATCTCCTATGCAGCGGATTCGTACGGCATGTACGGATTTCTGCATTTCTCTCCTGCGCAAGACTGGCCGGAAGGTGCCATGCGCGAGGTGAAAGACTGGGATACGGGTCGTCCCCAAGGCTCCATTCCGCAAGTGGCTCACACCTACAAAGTGGTGGGCAACATGAACGAGCACCAAGTGACCATCGGTGAGACGACCTGGGGCGGACGTCAGGAACTATGGGACACCGTAGGCATCGACTATGGGAGTCTGATATACATTGCTCTGGAACGCAGCCAAACAGCCCGTGAGGCGATAGAGTGCATGATTTCGCTGGTCAACGAATACGGCTACGCCTCGGAGGGCGAGTCGTTCTCGATAGGCGACCCGAACGAGGTATGGATAATGGACCTGATAGGCAAAGGCAAAGGAAAGAAAGGCGCCAACTGGGTAGCCGTGCGTATACCGGACAACGCCGTCTCGGCGCATGCCAACCAGGCTCGCATAACGAAGTTGCCCACTGACAAAGCGCGAAAGACAAAGGAGCAGAAGCGTCTGGAGAAGAAACTGGGTTGCGTATGCCGCGGCGATTGGATGTGGAGCAAGGATGTGATTGCTTTTGCGCGTGAGAAAGGTTATTTCACGGGGGCAGACAAAGATTTCAGTTTCCAAGCTGCTTATTGTCCGTTTGATTTCAGCGGGTTGTTCGTATGCGAGGCGCGTGTATGGTCGTTTTTCAACCATTTCGCAAGCGGCATGGACCGCTATTTCAACTACGCGACGGGTGCCACTTATCGTGCCACAGGCGGCAAAGATGCAGGCGAGCATATGCCTCTGTGGATTGTCCCCGAGCGCAAAGTGAGTGTGCAGGATATCAAAGAGTGCATGCGCGACGAATATCAAGGCACGCCGCTGGATATCACGCAGGGAACCGATGCGGGACCGTGGAACAGCAAATTGCGTTTCGGCGGTTTGGGTTTCAAACTGGATTCCGTACAGTACTGGTACGAGCGTCCTACTGCCACTCAGCAGACGGCATGGTCGTACGTAGCACAGATGCGCGGCAACAGCAAATACGGCGTGTTCTGGTTCGGTGTGGACGACGCAGCCTGCTCATGCTACGTGCCGATGTACAGTTGTATAAATCATGTGCCGGAATGTATGGAGGAAGGCAACGGCGACAGCTATACGTTCTCTCCGACAAGCGCGTGGTGGACATTCAATCTTGTAGCCAACTGGGCGTACACCAAATACAGCCGGATGTATCCTCATATTCGCGAGATGCAACAGGTATGGGACGACAAGTTCAATACCCAGATAGCCGGAGTAGATGCACAGGCGTCCGGGTTGAGTGATGACGAAGCCTGTTCGTTCCTGACTTCATATTCCTGTTCGCAGGCAGAGAACGTCGTGGCTGACTGGCAACGGCTGGGTATCTATCTGATGACGAAGTTTCTGGACGGTCAGGAACGCAAAGAAGAGAACGGTCAGTTCCTGCGCAATCCGTATGGCGGCAGTTGCGGTCCGAACCGTTTGCCGTTGCCGGAGCCATTCTTGAGGATGGTAGCCCCGGAAGTAACTCATGAATAAATAAAAAAGTATGAAGCGGAATATCGTTCTTCTGTTCGTCCTATGGCTGTGCGGAACATTGTCCGCAGAGCGTCACATAGTTACCGCAGAACAACTGCGGGCTTTTGCGACGGAGACCCAGACCAATTCTTTTGCAGGCGAGGTGGTTTACCTGGATGCCGACATTGACTTGGAGAGCCGGCAATGGACTCCTATAGGCAACGCCGACTATCCCTTCAAAGGCGAGTTGAACGGTCAGAACCATGTGATCAGGAACCTGTATATATTCGGTTCCACGGGTGCAGCAGGACTGATTTCCGAGACAGGCGCAGAGGCTCAGATACACCACTTGGCTTTGTCGCAAGGTCAGATTTTGACGGACGGGACAAACGATGTGGGCTGTTTGATAGGCATTCACCGCGGCAGCATGCACCACTGTTTCAACATGGCGCAGATACTGGCCAATAACGGAAACCGTATAGGCGGTCTGGTGGGAACCAACTACGGCAAGATTCATTACTGCTACAATACCGGTCTGATTACCAAAGCGAATACGGTGGTAGGCGGTCTGGTGGGACTGAACAAGAGTACGGCCGAGTTGAGCTGGTGCTACAATATCGGTTACAGTCTGGGGTCCGCCCGTATAGGTTCTCTGTTCGGTGATGCAGAGGCAGGCTGCAGTGTAACGAATGTTTATTTCGACCAACAAGTGACGCGCATGCACGCCACGGGAAACGGCAGTAGCGAAGCTGTATTGGTCAATTCGGACCATGTGGTGGAAAACACCCTGCTGCTGCGTAACAAGTTCTCCGCAAACGATGAATGGGACTGTTCGGAAGGTTATTATCCGCAGTTAGCCTGTTTTGCCGGTCAAGACGCATCGCTGGCGACCACTTGTCCCATCATCTTGGACGGCGACGAGCTGCCGATGGAGCGGGCAGAGGGAGTAGGGACACCCAAAGAAGGCAACAAACCGCGCGAGAAATTCAATCTGGGTACACTGAACCAAAAAACGGCAACTTGGCGTTCCGAAAACGAGACTGTCATCAAAGTACATTCCACAGCCGGGTATGCCGAGGTGTTCCGCCCGTGCGGCAACCAGGAGGTGATATTGACCGTGACAGTAGGTCAGGACACACGCCAAGTATATACTTTGGTCAAGGGATATGATCCTTTTGATGCCGGCAACCTGGGAGGCACGTACGTAGCGTGCTGGAACGAGACAATCAAGTTTGCTGCGGCAAACACATCCAATGACGGAAAGGAACCCAGTGGCGGCAAGGATGACAAACAATCATATCCAACGGATTACCAATATATGATCATCCGCTACAAGGTAACTTACGACGAAGAAAATAACCGCATCTATACTCCGCTTGACACCATGAAAATGGGGCACAAAATGTACGGGAGTTTGCTTCTGCAGACCGATGAACCGGGCGAATATGTATATGACCGCTACGTGCACGATGCGCGCTGTCGTACAGAGTGGTTGCAGTCAATGGGTAGGCTTACCCTGATAGTCCGCCGCGAATTCAGCACCGGAGAGTTGTATGAGAAACCCGATACATTGTACGGGGTGCCCAATAGTATTCTGATAGACAGTAAACGTGACGCTGTCGGCGGCGGCGAAGAGTTTGATTATCTGTGGACTTGTGTCCAGCTGAAAGTGGATTATGTGACAGGTCAAGTAGACACTGTTTCCAAGGGTATTGTTTACGGCGACGACTACGCGCAGATAAAAACCAGCACTTTTACCGCCAGATATACGACAGCCGGCGAATATGTCTATACCCGTATGGTAACGGAGAAATCCTGTACTTCCAAGACCCAGGAGTCGAAGAATAAACACCGCGTGGTGGTGTTCGAGAAGATTAAGCCGGGCAGTATCACTCCGTTTTACCGCGAGGTATGTACACCAACGTGCACAGACACGGTGATAGAAGCGGAAGCTGTAACGGGAGGTAACGGGCGTTATACGTATCGCTGGACGTGCAACGGCGAGCCGATAGCTGATTCGGACTCCGCTTGTCTGTTGTTGCGCAATGTGGCCATGCAAAACGGTCAGACCTATGTCTTCCGCCGTCAGGTGAAGGACGACACGGGCTTGATGGATTGGCAGACAGCCGAAGGCGAGGTGACGATAGTTGTGTACGATGCGTATGACTCGGGCGCAGTGCAAGCGGTGGACGAACAAGTGTGTCTGGAATCCGGTTCGATACAAGAGGTGAACCTGCATATAGATAACCAACGTAGCGCCAACGGTGACGGAGAGTTCGTTTATTGCTGGCTGTTATACAAGGGCGGGAATGAACCGCTGTTGTTAGATACTTTTTATATAAACTCCGCATCGCTGGACACCACTATCCAGTTGAGCGACTACTCCATGTCATTGCCGGTAACCTTGCAAGTTCGCCGGATGGTGCAGAACTCCTATTGTCAGACTGAATGGAAGGCATCGGAAGTGACAGCCGAATGGCGTCTGGGCAGGTCAGAGCGCCGCACGCAACCGGTCCCGGTTTGCATGGCCGATTTACCCTATCATGGAGAGTACACCTATCAAGACGGTCATTCCCAGTCCTATACGATGAGTGAGGACCAGCAAACCATAGTGATGCACGACCGGACAGAGCAAGGCTGCCCCATGGAAGTAACACTGCAGTGCAAGGCGACCAAGGTGCCGGTAGTGGAACTGCAACCCGTGATTTCGGTATGCCAGTCGGATTCCATGCTGGCAATCCGGTACAAAGTGGCAGAGGGTGCTCCAGACCGTTACGACCTGACCTTCAGCGAAGAAGCGCTGGCACTTGGTTTCCAACCTCAGACGAACATGCCGTTGCCCGCCTCGCGCCAAATCAACGTGCCTGTGCCCGATGGAGTGCCGTTGGGCAAGTATTCGCTCTCTATCATGTTCTATGCAGCTACAGCCGGTGCATCCGATTGCAAAGGGGTGGTGCAAACGGTTCCTTTCCGATTCGACCTGGACGGCTATGTTCACCGCAAATGGAACGACGTAGTGTTCGTGGACAACAGCGACAAGAACTGCGAGCCGAACTGTGAAGAGGATCTTACGTTTGTCAAATGGCAGTGGTACAAAGACGGACAGTTGATAGAAGGAGATACCACTCAGTACCATTATGAGCAAGGCGGTCTGAACGGCTATTACCAAGTGGAAATGACGGCAGCGGACGGCACAGTCTATCGTAGTTGCGAATATGAGATGCGCCCCTTGTCGGCACTGGGTAATGTGGAGTTGCCCGGATTGCAAATCTATCCCTCTCCGGTACGTGCTTCGCAGGCTGTTCATGTATCCATGCCGACGGACGGACGTTTGACATGGTATGACCAATACGGCCGGTGTGTTGCCGTATACGAACTGACCGTCGGCATCCATACTATCCCCGCACCCGTGACAGCCGGCTTGTATCTGGTACAGAGTGCAAGTGCCGGTGCGCAAGTGGAAACGATAAAAATAGTAGTACAATGACACTCCGGCGTTTGTTCATATTGCTTTTAACCATTTGCTGCGCTATCAGTCTGACAGCTGCACCAACCAAACGCAAGGTGAAAAAGAAAAAGCCCTTGCCAAAGCATTACATAGACGTTTATGCAGGCGGCGGAGTGACAGGCATGGGGTACTCGCCCGATGGAGGCAAGATGTCGCCGAGCGGTTCGTTCTCTGTGGGGGCAGGCTATACATGGTTCTTCGTTCCGTATATGGGACTTCAGACTGGTATCAGCCTGACGCGGGTGGGCGGAACAGCCCGTTTGACGGAGCCGATGGAGTGGACCGGACTGACGGACTATCAGGGCGAGACCTATACCCATCGTACTACCTTTGACAACTGGCGCGAGCGTCAGCAGTCATATCTGTTCCAAGTGCCGATAGGTCTGCGTTTCCGTTATCGCAAAGAGCAGGACCAACGGGCAGGATTGCATGCAGCCTTCGGATTCAACCTCGCAGTACCGGTAGTATCCAACTACAAGAACACATCCGGTTCGTTGACCCACACGGGTTGGTACGAACAATGGCACCTGATGGTACACGATTTGCCCGGCCGCTTTGAGACAGAGACAGTTACCACTCCGCAGGAGGAGTCTATTGCCAAGAAACTGCATCCGGTCAATGTGCAGGCCTACGCCGAATTGGGAACTACCATCCGCCTCAACGAGCGCGCAGAACTACTGGTGGCAGCCTATGCGCAGTATATGCTCAATGATTTTTCGGCAGTGAACCGCGACGAGAGAACGGCGCTTGGTTTTGCCAACGGCCGCAACAACTACACCTTTATGCCGGAGTATAGGGGACTGGTCGGAACAGACCATGTGGGGGCCATCCATCCATGGGTAGCGGGCGTCAAACTGGGTGTAAGTATTTGGCCGGGAGTAACTGAACGCCAAAAGAAACGCCAACTCAAACGACTCATCAAACAGTTCCCGGAACTAACCCCCGTGCAACAGGTGCACGATACAATTATTATACACGATACTATCATCCTGCATGACACTGTGCGCATCACACAGGTTATGACCAAAGAGGCAATGCATACCGAAGCGGTCAAGCAGGCTGACTCCTTGCTCTCGCAGGCCGTCATATGGTTCCATTTCGACCAATATGACCCGATAGTGGAGCCGGAGTGGATATTGGATTCCGTAGCCGCTATGATGAATCGTTATCCCGATTTGAAATTGCATATCAACGGGCACGCATGCGTCATCGGTACGGATGCTTACAACCAGAAACTGGCTCTCCGCCGCGCACAGGCTGTGGCTGCCATTCTCCGGCGAAAAGGGATATCATCCGGCCGGATGAAAGTGCGTTCATACGGAGCCACACATCCCTATCGCTACAACGCTGAGCACCAGCTATCCAAAGACCGTCGCGTTGAGGTGGTGCCGGAGGGATATGAACTGTTGCCGACGAAACAAAAATAGCCGATAAATACACAACTATTATATATCAATAATGAAACATTTTAACGAGTACAAACAACTGAATCTACCCCAGCTGAGCCGTGAGGTTCTGGCCCAGTGGGAGCAGGAGGGATTATTCGAAAAATCCATCACAACACGCGAGGGACATCCGCAGTTCCTCTTCTTCGAGGGACCTCCCTCAGCCAACGGCAAACCGGGAATCCACCACGTAATGGCGCGTACTATCAAGGACACGTTCTGCCGTTTCAAGACAATGCAAGGTTTCCAAGTGCGCCGCAAAGCAGGTTGGGACACCCACGGTCTGCCGGTGGAATTGGGCGTGGAAAAAATGCTGGGTATCACCAAGGAAGATATCGGCAAAAAAATCTCTGTCGATGAATATAACGCTGCCTGCCGCCGCGAGGTAATGAAATACACCAAGGAGTGGACCAGTCTGACCCGGCAGATGGGTTATTGGGTAGACCTGGAGAATCCCTATATTACCTATGACAACAAGTATATTGAGACCCTCTGGTACCTGCTCAAGGAGCTCTACAAGAAGGGCTATCTCTACAAGGGCTACACCATCCAGCCTTATTCGCCTGCTGCCGGAACGGGTCTCTCGTCCCACGAACTGAACCAACCCGGTTGCTACCGTGATGTCAAGGACCTCACCTGCACCGCACGGTTCAAGGTAAAACCAAATGGTCAAATGGTAAATAGATTTATCATCGCCTGGACCACTACGCCTTGGACGCTGCCCTCCAACACGGCTTTGTGCGTCGGACCGAAGATTGACTATATAGAGGTGGAGACTCCTGCAGGCGACCATATCATCCTCGCCGAAGCACGATTGGATGCGTACCGCAAAGAACTATGCGGTATGGATGAAGACGGAAAACCGTTGGAGCCCAAAATCGTCTGGCGTGGCAAAGGAAAAGACCTTGTCGGCTTGGAGTACGAGCCGCTCTTCCCCTGGGTTAATCCGGGCGAAGGAGCGTTCCGCGTCATTCCGGGTGATTATGTCACTACCGAGGACGGTACGGGTATCGTGCATATTGCGCCTACGTTCGGTGCTGACGATAAGAAAGTAGCCGATGCAGCCGGCGTGCCGGGACTCTATATGCAGACCAAGAACAACGGTCCGCGTCCGATGGTGGACTTCACCGGCAAGTACTGGAACGTTGAGGACCTCGACGAGGAGTGGTACAAAGCCAACGTGAACGACGAACTCTACCGCCGTTATGCAGGCCGTTGGGTCAAGAACGCCTATGACCCGCAGTTTACCGTGGACGGCAAATACGATGAAGCAGCCGCTGCCAAGGCAGAGTCGCTCGACCTCCATCTTTGTCTGGAGATGAAAGCCGACGGACGTCTGCTCCGTAGCGAGAAACACGTGCATACCTATCCCCATTGCTGGCGTACGGACAAGCCTGTCCTCTATTATCCGCTGGACAGCTGGTTCATTAAGTCCACCAAGGCGCGCGAGGAGATGATTGCCCTCAACAAGACCATCAACTGGCAGCCGGAATCGACCGGAACAGGCCGTTTCGGTCAGTGGCTCAACAACCTCAACGATTGGAACCTCAGCCGTAGCCGCTATTGGGGCACACCGTTGCCTATCTGGCGCACCGAGGACGGAAACGAAGAAATATGTATCGGTTCTATTGCGGAACTCTTCGCGGAGATTGACAAGTCCGTTAAAGCGGGCTTCATGAAAGCCAACCCGTGGCCGAACCATAAGCCGGGCGATTATTCCAAGGAAAACTACGATCCTTCGGTTATTGACCTTCACCGCCCCTATGTAGATAGTATTGTTTTGGTTTCGCCGAGCGGCAAACCCATGCACCGCGAGCTCGACCTCATTGATGTATGGTTTGACTCCGGCGCCATGCCGTACGCCCAGAACCACTACCCCTTCGAGAACGCCGACCTGCCGCGCACGGCGGACTTCATCTCGGAAGGTGTGGACCAGACACGCGGTTGGTTCTTCACGCTACATGCCATCCACACGATGATAGAAGGTACTGTGGCATACAAAAACGTCATCTCCAACGGACTTGTCCTTGACAAGAACGGCAACAAGATGTCCAAACGTCTCGGCAACGCCGTTGACCCATTTGGTGCGCTTGATACTTACGGTGCGGACGCCGTGCGATGGTACATGCTCACCAACTCCAGTCCGTGGGAGAACCTGAAGTTTGATCCCGAAGGAGTGGACGAGGTGCGCCGTAAGTTCTTCGGCACGCTGTATAACACCTATGGTTTCTTCGCCCTCTACGCGAACGTGGATGGCTGGGGTAATACGCCAAATCAGACTAACGAGACACTAACGAGAGAGAATCGGAACGGGAGAGATACGGGAGAAAAAGCAGAGTATGCCGAGATTGACCTATGGATTCTCTCCAAACTGAACTCTCTCATCAAAGAGGTGACGGAAGCCTACGAAGCCTATGAACCTACCAAAGCCGGTCGTGCCATCAGCGATTTCGTGCAGGACGACCTCTCTAACTGGTACGTGCGTCTGAACCGCAAGCGTTTCTGGGGCGGAGAGATGAATGCCGACAAAGAGGCGGCTTACGAAACCCTCTATACCTGCCTCAAGACCGTGGCTCAACTCATGGCGCCGAACGCACCGTTCTACGCCGACCGTCTCTATCGCGACCTGACAGGTGAGACCGTACACCTCAGCACGTGGCCTAAAGCCGATGAAGCACTCATCAACAAGACCCTGGAGCGTCAGATGTACCTCGCGCAGCAGGCTACCTCGACTATCCTCTCTCTCCGCAAACGCGCAGAGAAGAATGTCCGCCAGCCGCTGCAGAAAGCTGTCATTCCGACGCCCGACCAGGAGACTACTGATGCCCTGCTCCACGTTGCCGACCTCATCAAATCCGAAGTGAACGTCAAGGAACTCGTCATCGTTCCTGCCGAGCAGTCGGAGATACGCCTTGTCAAGAAAATCAAGCCGAACTTCAAAGTGTTGGGCAAGAAAGTCGGTGCGAACATGAAAGCCCTCGCTGCCGCTATCAACGCCATGTCCCAGGACGACATTGCCAAGATGGAAACCGAAGGTGCTTTTGACTTCCGACTTTCTACTTTTGACTACACGATAGTCCCCGAGGATGTGGAAATTCTGACGGAAGACATGCCGGGCTGGCTTGTGGCGAACAACGGTATTCTGACTATCGCCCTTGACATCGAACTGACGGACGAACTGATAGAAGAAGGTATCGCGCGCGAACTCATCAACCGCATCCAGAACCTCCGTAAGTCCTCCGGCTTGGAGATTACCGACCGTATTGCCATCACGCTCGAAGACCGTCCGGAGATTCACAATGCCGTCCTCCATTGCGACAACTATATCAAGAGTCAGGTGCTGGCTACCACCATTAGCCTTCAGCCATCCGTAGCAAGTAGCCGGCAGTTGGAGATGGACGGCTACAATGTGAATATTGATATCAAGAAAGATTAACCAAACAGTCCACTAAAAACAACTAATATGAAAAAGAGTTTCAAATTTATGCTCATCGCCCTTGTGGGTATCGTTCTGGCGAGCTGTAACATGATCAACAACAGCCCCTCTTTCCAACTCTCTGACCTGCAGGGACTTTGGCTGGAGAACGGCACGCAGCACTATGTGCGCTTTACGACGGAACAGTCCGACGAGACAGGCTATCTCTACGGCCGCGAATGGGACGAAGCCGACTGGTATGATGAGGGGTCGTATGAGGATTTTCTGATTGAGCAGCGCAATAAGCAGGGCTACCCCGGCAACGGCTGGTTCAAGTATCAGTTTGAGACCAAAGGAGACTTGCATGAGATTCACCTCATGGACAATAAAGGAGGCGAGATTCCAAAGGAGTATGTCGTCTCCAAACTGACAGACACGGATCTGGTCTATTACGAGAAAGAATACAGTTCGAAGAAATACTATTTCTCCAAAATGGTTACGAAATAATGAAAGCGCTGAAAATCATCGGTTGGACGCTTTTGGGTATTGTGCTGGCGGTAGTTGTGGCGGTTACAATCGCCTGCTACGTAGTGTTTACGCCCGAGCGCCTCACGCCTATTGCCCGTAATGTGGCGGACAAATTCATTACGTGCGAGTATGAGATAGGAGAAGTGGATCTTACCTTCTTCTCCACCTTCCCGCGTTTCGGTTTACGTGCCGACGGGTTGCTAATCATCAATCCGAAGGCGGGTGCGCAGAACGATACCGTCGTCTCGGCGCCCAAACTCGTGGCTACAGTCGATGTGATGGAGTTTCTCAACCGCAAAAACCTCCACGTACACGAACTGCAACTCTCCGACGCGCTTGTCAATTTCTATATCGCGCCGGACGGCACGACCAACCTGACGGATGTCTTTGTTACCTCGCCCGATACTACGGAGGAAGACACTACGGCCTTCTCACTGCCTTTCGACGAACTGAAAGTGGATGGGCTGAAGATAGAAGCGAAATATATCACTTTCGCCGATGACAAGGACACTATCTCCGCATCGCTGGGCAAGACGGAATTGAGTGCTAAAGCGGAGAAATGGGACGATATGCGCCTTGCTCTGGATGCCAACAACGTATGCGCATTGCTGAAGGGAGAGCGTTACGCCGACAGCCTGCATGTGCAGTTGGACGCTCCTATGGCGATGGACCTCAACGCGATGCATTTTGCCTTCCGCAAAGCTGAACTGGCGGTCAATGAGTTTGCGCTGGTGATCAATGGAAAGGCGGATATAAAGGATTCCATCGGGGTAGATATGAGTGTGACGACCAAAGACAAATGGCAAATCAAACCTCTCATGGCGCTCGTGCCGGAGAAATTTGCCAAGTCGCTCAGCGACCTGGATGTGGACGGCGAGGCAGAGTTGCAAGCCATCATCCAAGGTTATATCTCCGAGAAGCAGATGCCGCGTGTGCAGGCGCATCTTACGCTGGACGACGGCGAGGGTAGTTACAAACCGCTGCCTTATACGCTGCGGGACGTAGAGATGGATGCTACTGCCGATATCCGTCTGACGGAAGGGCAGATCAGCAATGTGGAGATCCATAAACTGCATGCCGTTACGCGCAATTCTCAATTCTCAATTCTCAATTCTCAATTGTCCGACCTGATGGGAGACATGCTGCTCGACCTGGCGCTCCGCCTCGATGCCAACCTGCCGGACTTCGCCTATTTCTTGCCCAAAGAGATGACCCTCAACGGCAAAGCCAAAGGAACGGCAAAAGCCAAAATCCGTCTGGACGACCTGACCAATATGCGTCTGGAGAAGGGCAAGATCAGTGCGGATCTCGACCTCAGGGATATCCATTATGCGATGGATTCGATGGTAGCGGACCTGCCTAAGACGCATGCCGTTCTCCAACTGCCGAATCCCAAACCCTCCAAACCCAAAGTCAACTGGGCGCGTATAGACCTGACGACGGACAAAGTGGATTTCGAGATGGCAACGCCGCTGAAAGCAGCTCTCAAAGCATCGGCCATCCAACTGGAGGCAGGCAATGTGCTTTCCAAAGACCCTGTCCTATATGCCGCCGTAGGGCTGCAGACCGAGCGGCCGTTGGAGGTTGAGATGGACTCGATGGGTGGTACGCTGGATGCGCCCAAACTGACGCTCTACGCGGAGTATAACACCAAAGATACGACCGTTATGCCGGTGGCGCAAGCCACACTGGCGTGCGATGCGCTGGACGGGTTCTTCAAGGATATCAAGGCGGACCTCAAACAGTCCAGACTGGAGGCTTCCGTTTCCGGCGGGCGCAAGGACAAGTCTGCACCGCGGCTCAAAGCCAAACTGCTAACGGACGGACTCAATGCAAACATGGGAGAGGAACTGACCGCCAAGACCGGCAAACTGGATCTGGAAGCCGCAGCGCGGTATAAAGCCGGCGAGGAGAACATCCTGCTGCAATGGAACCCGCGGCTGGTAGTCAAACTCAAAAACGGCGAACTCAACCTGCCCGAACGGCTGCCTGAGACGGTCTATATACCTTCTATCGACTTCAATTATTCCAACCGCGAGATGGCCATCAACGATGCACGGGTCGAGTTGGGCAACTCCGACCTTAACCTCAAGGGCAACGTGCGCCATATCGGCAAATGGTTCCGCCACGAAGGTATATTGGAGGGCGAACTGGACATTGTCTCCAACCATTGCGATGCCAATCAGCTCCTCGCGTGGTTCTCCGCAGACAGCGGCAGTGAGGAAGATACTCCTACAGCGAGCGAAGGCGAGCGGTCTAACAGTGAAACAGTCCAACAGCAAAGCGGTCCAACAGCTGAAAGCGATCCTTTTTTAGTTCCTACCGACGTAGACCTGGCACTCAATACACACATGCAGGAGGTAGAAATCTTCAACCAGACTGCCAAGGACCTGAAGGGCGGTATCTTTGTCAAGGACGGCACGCTCATCCTCGACGAAATGGGTTTCGTCTGCCGGGCCGCCAAACTGCAACTTACCGCTATGTACCGTACGCCGAGACGCAGCCATCTCTATCTGGGATTCGACTATCACATGATTGATGTGGACATTGACGAACTGCTGACGATGATTCCTAATTTGGAGCAGATGGTGCCGATGCTTTCGTCCTTCAAGGGCGCAGCGCAGTTCCATCTTGCGGCGGAGACCTATCTCAACAGTCAGTATCAGCCCAAGATGAGTACTCTCCGCGGCGCGGCTTCACTCACGGGCAAAGACCTTGTCGTATTGGACGGCGAGACCTTCTCCAAAATCAGCAAACTGCTGCTCTTCAACAAGAAAACGGAGAACCGTATCGACTCTATCAATGCCGAGTTGACGGTTTACAAGAACGAGATAGACGTCTATCCGCTCTGCGTACAGATGGACAACTACATGGTGGCACTCGGAGGACGGCACAACACCGATATGACCTTCAACTACGATATCAATGTGCTCTCGCCTATCTATCTGGGCGTGAACGTGAGCGGGAATATCGATGACCTGAAAATCAAACTGGCGAAGTGCAAGTTCGCACAGGATTTCCGTCCGCGCTGGTTTGACAAGGCCGACACGCAGTCCCGCGAACTGCGCCAACGTATCAAGGCCTCGATGGAACGCAACGTACGAATAAAATCAAATCAAGAATAAAATGAAGAAGACAATTCTTTTATCCGCACTCGCTATGACACTATTAGCATGCACAGAAACCAATCCTCTGTTGGAGCAGCCGAACACACCTTATGGTGTGCCTGCGTTCGACCAAGTGAAGAACGAACACTATATGCCGGCCTTTCAGGAAGCTATCCGGCAGAACAAAGCCGAGATAGAGGCCATCGTCAACAACGAAGCCGAGCCTACCTTTGAGAACACCATCGTCGCGCTCGACCGCGCAGGCGGTCTGTTAGAGCGCGTGAGCGGCGTGTTCTTCAACGTGCTGGAGGCGGACGGCAACGACGAGATGAACGCTATTGCCGAACAGGTGAGTCCGATGCTGAGTGAACTGAGCGACGGCATTATCCTCAACGAGGCGCTCTTCCGCCGTGTCAAAGCCGTGTATGACCAGCGTGAGCAGTTGGGGCTCAATCCCGAACAGATGCGTCTGGTAACCGAGACCTACAAGTCGTTTGCCGACAACGGCGCCAACCTGCCCGAGGACAAGAAAGAGCGGCTCAAGGAAATCAACAAGGAACTCGGTCTGCTCTCGCTCAAGTTCGGAAATAATGTCGTAGCGGAGACCAATGCGTATCAGTATTTCGTGAAAGACGAGTCGCAACTGAAAGGACTGCCAGAGAGCGCCAAAGCGGCTGCCGCAGAAGAGGCGGCTGCTGCCGGTCATCCGGGCGAGTGGCTCTTCACTCCCAAACGTACCAGTTTCACTCCGGTGCTCCAATACTGCGAGAACCGCGAACTGCGCAAAGAACTGCTCATGGCTTACACCACGCGTGCCAACCATGACAACGAGAACGACAACAAAGCCATTATTGTCCGCGAGATGGAACTGCGTATCGAGAAAGCCAAACTCTTCGGCTACGACAATCCGGCAGATTATATCCTCGCGGACTGCATGGCGAAGAACCATCAGACAGTGGACGCATTCCTCGCTTCCGTTTGGGCTCCTTCTCTCAAAGCGGCTAAACGCGAGGCGGCAGCGCTGCAGCAGATGATGGATGAAGAGAAAATGGCGCAAGATCCGCATACGGACGAGCAAATCCTGCTTCAGCCTTGGGACTGGTGGTATTATGCCGAGAAACTGCGCAACGCCAAGTATGCGCTGAACGAAGAGGAACTGAAACCGTATTTCGAACTGAACAACGTGCGCAAGGGCGCTTTCGGCGTCGCTACCAAACTCTATGGACTGCAGTTCGAGCCGCTCAACAACATGCCGGTCTATAACCCTGAGGTAGAGGTATTCAAGGTGACGGAGGCGGACGGTACGTTCGTCGGCATTCTCTATACCGATTATTTCCCGCGTGCAGGCAAACGCCCGGGTGCGTGGATGAACAATATCATGTCCCAGTATATTGATGCGGACGGCGTGGATCATCGTCCCGTTATCATCAATGTGGGCAACTTCAACAAACCCACCGAGGGCAACCCGTCGCTGCTTTCCATGGATGATGTAGAGACCCTCTTCCATGAGTTCGGACATGCGCTCCACGGACTCCTCTCTAAAGCGCATTATAAATCCCTCTCAGGAACCAATACTCCGCGTGACTTCGTTGAACTGCCGAGCCAGTTCATGGAGAACTATGCCTACGAACCCGAAGTGCTGAAAACATACGCCTTCCATTACCAAACGGGCGAAGTAATCCCGGATAGTCTGATAGCGAAGATCAACGCCGCCGGTAAGTTCAACCAGGGTTTTGTCCAGACCGAACTGCTCTCTGCCTCTATCCTCGATATGGATTTCCATGAATTGACAACGGCAGAGGGATTGGATGTCAACGCCTTTGAAAAACAGTGCCTTGAGAAGATGGATATGATTGATGAGATTATCGTCCGTTATCGTCCTACGTTCTACAACCATATCTTCACTACGGGCTATGAGGCAGGCTATTATAGCTACACATGGGCAGCGGTGCTCGATGCGGACGCTTTTGCGGCGTTCAAGGAAACAGGCAACCTGTTTGATGTCGAGACTGCCAAACGCTTCCGTCATCTCCTCGAGCAGGGCGGTACACGCGATGCGCAGGAACTTTATCTCGAGTTCCGCGGAAAAGAGGCTGACCCGAATAATCTGCTCCGCCGCAATGGATTTATCGAATAAATAAATCGTATATCGTAAATAATCTTGACCCGCCGTACACAGAATATATTATATCACACCCTGCCGGTAGCCATATGGCTATTGGCAGGGGTGGGATGTGTCTTGTCCAGGGTGTTCTCTCCCTCGCTGCGTGAACAGATTGGAGTCGCCGCTTACTATGTGCCGGCGGCGTGGACCTTCTTGGCAGTCTTTCTGATAGGTCGTCTCCGTCGCCATGCCGACTCGGTGGAAGAGTGTTTCTGGATGGGGCTGTTTCTCGGTCTGGCGGGCTGTTGGATGCCTGCGGCCGTGTTATTGCTGTTGCCCATGTGGGCGTATCTGGCGTTCCAGAATATCTTCTCCCGCCGTTCGTTGCTCTCATCTCTGGTCGGCTTGGGACTGGTGGTCATCTGGGTAGCGGTGCTGGTCTATCTTGGGATAATGCAAAACCCCCTGTCCTTGGGAGAGGGACAGGGAGTCGCTTTCTTTGCCATCCGTCCGTGGGCGTGGATTCCCACGGGATGTATGCTGGTGGCTTATATTGCTTCTACCATTGCACGACGAAACCTGCGTGTACGTTGATGCCTGCTTGCGCGTAGTACCATGGCCAGCATGCTTTGCCATCCTGGAAATAGGAGCAGTCGCTACCGCCGTTTGACGCATATTTTGCGTTAAAGATATTATTGAGTTGGCAGAGCAGTTTGATGTTTGGCACTCCTTTTTTCTCTTTGCACCATTGTTTCATCGGCAGGCTGTACTCCAAGTGTACGTTCGTCGTCGTGTAGGCTTTGAGCGCAGCGGTCTCGTTCTGAGTGTTGTCCAAGTACTGTTTGCCCGTGACGTTTGTCTGAATGGTTCCTACAAAACCTGCGTAGTCAAAGGTAAAGAGGCTCATCGCTGTGATGGTCGGAGAAAAAGCGATAGTCGTTTCTTTGAAGAATACCTCTTCTTCTCCTACCCATTCCCAGTTCTCGTCATAACGGGTGATAGTCTCCGTATAGTTCTGTATCTTGTTACGGCTCACAACCATGTTTCCTTCCCATCTGAACCAGTTGGTTATCTGTACGCCGGCCATCAGTTCCATACCCATCCGGTAGGAGTCTTTCACGTTCGTTGTGCTCTGTTTACCTACGTCGTTTACGCGCCCTGTTAGTACCAACTGGTTGTCGTAATCCATGAAATAGAGGTTGAGACCTATATTAAAACGCGTATGCGCGTACGTATAGCCTAACTCATAGTCATATAAAGTCTCCGCTTGGGGCATCTTGCCTATATAAGACTGCGTGGAGGGATCGTAGATGATGTTTTCTGTGTAGTTGGCGCGGCTGGGTTCGCGGTTAGCCATGGCGAACGAACCTGATAGCAGGTGCCCGTGATTTTGGTAGGTCAAACCGGCTTTGGGGTTGAAAAAATGAAAATCCTTGGCAAACGGCAATTCAGTCATGCTGTCGTCACTTATACCTTTCATCGTGTAACGGATGAAACGGTATTGCAGGTCGGCATATAACGCCAGTTTCTCCTGAGCTTTGTTGATCACTCGCCAGTTGACTTTCGCATACGTGTTGAAATCAATCTTGTTGGCGGAGTTGCGATAGTATTCGTAGTGGAAAGGGAGTGGGGTGGCGGAAGGTGTCTCTAAATAGTCCAGAATACCCCAGTGGGCTCCAATATAATCGTTCGCCGCAGCACCGAATTGCGCATCTACGTTTTCGGATATATACTTGGCGGAGAGAACGGCGCCTGCAAAATGGTTCTCAAGCCATTTCTGATAAAAACCGTAACTCTTGCCGCTGTCGCTGAGACCCCAGTAACTGTAACTCTTCCGCTTGTACTGCTCGTAGTCACCTTTGCCGTGGGTGTAGTGAAGGGTGGCGTTCAGACTCCATTGGGGAGTGAAACGATGTGTAATAGCGAGTTGCGCGTTCTGTTGGGCGTACAGGTCATAATTCATCGAGTCGGCGGGGTTCGTGCGTCTGTCTGCACCATTGATCCCATAAGCGGTCTCATAATCCACTCCTTCCCATGCTTGAGCGGTCTTCTCACTGCCGCCGAAGATACGTGCCACTACCTGTGTCTTCTTCCCGTACCAGCCGAAATCACCGTAGTAACTGTACAGGTCGCTGCCCGAATGGTAGAGAAAACCGTCCGAGTTGACCTTGCTGAAACGAGCGTTGGCTACCCATTGACCGGGAAGTACTATATGCGCGCTCACCATCTCGCGGAATGTCTTGTACATACCCCCGTTGAAAGCAATCATGAACCGGCTCTGGTCCTCTGAATACTGTCGGCTGACTACTGACGGCTCGTTGGTTTGCATGTTCAGACTCGCGCCGAAGGATGCCGAACCGTTCGTACTGGTGCCAACGCCGCGCTGCACATCTATACTGCTCATGCTCGAGGCCATATCCGTCATGTTCACCCAGAAGACAGACTGGCTCTCTCCGTCGTTCAGAGGCACGTCGTTCACGGTCATGTTGATACGTGTGTGGTCGGTCCCGCGCACACGGAAATACGTGTATCCTACGCCTAAACCGTCATCGCTCGTCACCTGTAAACCGGGAGTGGTGCTCAATAAATACGGTAAGTTCTGACCCGTGTTCTCACGGTTCAGATCCTCGCTTTTCGTTACTTGGTGGGAGAGGGTCGTCTGTTGTACGCGTTTGGCACTTACCTCAATCTCATCAAGCTGAAAATCGCTTGCACTGACGGTGTCCGGTTGGGAAACTTGCGCAGAGTCCTGCGCGTTGCTCTGCGCACTCATTTGCGCAGCAATAAGGAGCACAGCAAAAAAAGTCTGTACTCTGTACTCTGTACTCCGTACTCTTTGAAATGTTTTCATTTTCTTTAGCAGCATTACCTGCCTAAGTTCAACGGGTTTTTTTCTCAGCCGTAATATAGGGTCCCCAACGCAAACCAAGCTTATGCTGTTTGTGGTGGGGAGAGCGAAGGCACAAGTTGCTGTCCATTTAGCAGAGCGGTATGGACCGTTGCAATCTTGTTGCCGAACGCGACGGCACCCCGAATGAATAATATGAATAAATATTGATATGCGGCTTAGCCGCTTTTTTACAACGCAGTAATCCTTCGTACATTGAACATCGTCCCCTCGTACATCAATGGATTCTGTAGCTAAACGAGACGAACCATCCCCATTCGGACATGTACCGGCCTTCTATGGTCTTTTGGCGCACCATGTTGTTCAGTCCGAAGTCGTATCCTGCCTGCAAGCGGTAGCGGTCCCATTCCAGACCTCCTCCCACGCCTATCTGTATGTTCGCGCGCAGGAGTTCGTCGCTCATGCGGTCGTATGGTTCGGTGGCGATTCCTTTGTTCACGAGCCATTGCTCTGCGGTCTCGCTCAGGTGTTTCTGCATATAGTCGTTCTGCGCCAGCCCGATGTGCAGTTGTGGACCGCCGAAGAAGAAGAGGTTGAGTTCCCTCCACAGGGGAATGGTATAGTACACCCGCAGGGGAACAGTCAGGTTGTGTTCCACCACCCGGTGTGTGATGTATTCTTCCTGCACCGATGGTGCGTCCACGCTGCGCCAGTGCTGTTTGTTGCGGCCGTAGGCAACGGTGTATAACAACCCGGTCTGCAAACCGAAATGGATGGGCAGTTTGAATGTGAAGGTGGCACCGATACGTGCGCCGTGCAGGTACATGTCCGGATAACTCAACTCCCGGGTGCGTTGCCAGTGCTGGACGTATCCTGCCTCGATACGGTATTCCATACCGAAGCGGTAACTCTCCTCGGGTTGGTTCTTGCGTGTCGGGTCGAAAAAGGTGTGGTCCGCAATCTGCATATCGGGTCTCCGCACATCGTCCGCCCGGACAATGCCTGCGCCAACGGCCAAAGCCAGCAGCAATACTATGATTGGTCTCGCTCTCATAAATCGAGTGCAAAGGTACAACAAAAATTGCACATACGCAAATTTTTGTCGTATAAAAATGAAGCGAATAGAATGTTATTCTATGTTATAGGGATATTTGAGGGTCGTGGATGCTTGCATACAAAGGCCCTCGGATATCACTATGACAAAGGGACTTGTCCCTGCTTCATTTTTATGCGGCAAATAGTTAGTCACGTATACCTCTCCTTTTTCGGAGGGAACCCACCCCGTAGGGGAAGGGGCGTGCCGAAAAATTGCAAGACGCGGAAGTAGCTACGGAGGGTCCCTTTAGGGGAGGGGCCGAAGGTACGACACTGCCCTATGGGCGAAAAAATCCTTGTCTTCCTCGTGCTTTTTTCGGACTTTTATGCTGCCAATCACGAACTATAGACGAATTATAGACGAATTATTACAATAACCAAAGAATAACCTCAGAATAACCTCAGAGGTATCTAAGAGGCTTCTCTCATTCTTCCTCTGGGGTAGCGCAGCGGTCCGGAAAGTCCGGACTTTCCAGAACCGTAAATTTTAATTCTTTATCCGCTTTATTTTCAGCGATTTACAAAACAGATATCGGAGGCATGTCGGAGTAATCCCGAAGGCATCTCGGAGGCAAGTCGGGAGAAAATGGCATTAGAGGCTCTTGAGAGAGGCAACAGCAAGAACGGTTTTCAAAAGAGTGCTGCAAAGGTACGACTTTTTTTGCTTTTGGTATATAGACAAATATCAACTTTTTAAAAAAAGCGTTTTTGAGGGTGAAATTATTTGATGTACAAAGGGACAATGTACGATGTACGAAGGATTTATTTGAGCCAAAATTTGCGTATGTCGGAAAAATGTATTACTTTTGCGCTCGCATAATCAAAATGTTTAATGTTGAATGTTTAGGGTAATTATATAGAAAAAACATGTTACAATCAAATCAATCTTCACCGCAACAGTTGTACGCGGAGTTGCAAGACGCCCAATACGGCGAACGCCCCTATGAACGCCGCGATCTGGGGGAACAGATGGAGATAATAAAAGAGTCGATATACGGCTGGTGGAAGCCCCGTTTTCTGGTGGACCACCGCGCCCGATGCGCTTATGAGTTCATGCTTCCCAACTACCGTTTGCAAACCGTGACCGACGAGGATATCAACTGGTACTCGCTGCGTAAGTTGCCGGAAACCATAGTGGCTCGCGCCAAAGAGAAGGACGCGTTCTATCCCACCGTAGTGCGCGTCTATGAAAACGACACGGCGGAGATGATATGGCAACTCAATCCCGACGGGCGGTATTTCATGGACGAAGACGGCTACGGCATGACCGACGACGAAGAGGTGGCGTTGGTCGGACGCGTGGACCGCACCGGCAGAGTGGTCGAGAAACTGAAATATAAGAAAGGATAAATTAAAGTACAATTTACGATGTACGATGTACGAAGGACGAAGGATTTGTATAAAATAGTTCGCTAAAAAGGCATAAAACAGCTATAAATAGCTGCAAAAATGAATATTATTTGCATACATCAAATATTTTTTGTAATTTTGCAGCCACGTAAATTAAAGTACGATGTACGATTTACGATGTACGAAGAACAAATTCTAAAAATATACATAAAAAAATATACAACCAATTATGTCTAAAGTAACAGTAGTAGGCGCAGGAAACGTAGGTGCAACTTGCGCAAACGTGTTGGCCGTAAACGAGGTGGCCAACCAAGTATGTCTAATTGATATCAAAGAGGGTTTCGCCGAGGGCAAAGCCATGGATATTATGCAAACGGCTCAGTTGATGGGCTTCGACACCGTGGTAGAGGGCGTGACCAACGATTACAGCCGCACTGCCGGTTCGGATGTGGTAATCATCACTTCGGGTCTTCCCCGCAAACCGGGTATGACCCGCGAGGAACTGATTGGTGTGAACGCCGGTATCGTCAAGAGCGTAGCCCAGCAGGTGCTGACCTACAGCCCGAACGCTATTCTGGTGGTAGTCTCTAACCCGATGGATACGATGGCTTATCTGACGCTGCATGCACTGGGTCTGCCGCGCAACCGCGTGATAGGTATGGGCGGTGCATTGGATAGCGCACGACTCAAATACTTCCTGAGCCAGGCACTGAAATGCAACGCGAACGACGTGGACGGTTTCGTTATCGGCGGTCATGGCGACACGACGATGATACCTCTGACGAGCTACACGACCTACAAAGGTATCAACGTAAGCGAGTTCCTCTCTGCAGAAGAGTTGGAGAACGTAGTGAAGAGCACAATGGTTGGCGGTGCCACCCTGACCGGTCTGCTCGGCACGAGCGCATGGATGGCTCCGGGTGCTGCCGCTGCTTCCGTTGCAGAGGCTATCATCAAGGACCAGAAGAAGATGATCCCGTGCTCCGCTGCGCTGGAAGGTGAATACGGCATGAAGGACATCACAATCGGTGTGCCCTGTATCATCGGCAAGAACGGTATAGAGAAAATCCTGGAACTCAACATCAGCGACCAGGAGCGCGCCAAACTGCATGAGAGCGAGGCTGCAGTACGCAAGACAACCGCAATCCTTAAAGAACTGAACGTGCTGTAATTTACCATTTCATCATTTACCATTTGGTCATTTATTTGTTCATTTGGGCATATAGTCAAAATGACACAATGACAAAATAAATGGTAAATCGTAAATGAACAAATCGTAAATAATTTATGGATTTATTCGAAAAATGTGACCATTTTGAGACGCTCAAGCAGGTCCGAAAACTGGGTATATACCCCTATTTCCACGAACTGGAAAGCCGCCAGGCTCCTATCGTCCAGATGGAAAACCACCGCGTTATCATGCTTGGCTCTAATAACTACCTCGGCTTCACCGAGAACGAGGCGGTTATCAAGGCCGGTCATGCCGCCTTGGATAAATACGGTACGGGTGTCAGCGGCAGCCGCTTCCTGAACGGAACGCTGGACCTGCACCTGCAACTCGAACGCGAACTGGCAGCCTTTACCGGATACGAAGAGGCAATGTCCGTCTCTACCGGTTTCCAGACCAACCTGGCTATCATATCGGCTATTGCCGGCAAGGATGATTATATACTGAACGACCGCGAGAACCATGCGTCCATCTACGACGCCTGCCGTTTGAGTTATGCCAAAGTGCTGCGTTACCGCCATTCCGACATGCAGGACCTGGAGCGGCAACTGAAGTCCATCCCCGCCGAAGCCGGCAAACTGATTATCACAGACGGTGTCTTCTCGATGCGCGGAGATATATGCAAACTGCCGGAGATATGTGCGCTGGCGGAGAAATACGGTGCCCGCGTGATGGTGGATGACGCCCACGGATTCGGTGTACTCGGCCCCGGCGGACGAGGCACAGCCGCCCATTTCGGACTGACCGACAAGGTGGATATAACGATGCTGACCTTCTCGAAGTCGCTGGCTTCTATCGGCGGATGTATGCTGACGAGCCATCGTGTGGCTGACTGGCTGCGCCATGTGAGCCGCCCGTTCATCTTCTCCGCCTCCATCACTCCTTGCTCTGCTGCTACAGCGCTGGAGGCGCTGCACCAACTCATCCTTGATCCCGAGCGGCCGGAGAGACTGATGAACATCGCCAAGTATTTCCAAAAACAACTCCTCAGCGCCGGCATCAAAATCATCGAGGCACCGACTCCCATCGTGCCTATCTTTACCTACAAGACGCTTGATACGCTCTATTACGGTAAAAAACTGTTTGACGAGGGCGTGTATGTCAACCCGGTAATGGCGCCTGCGTGCGTCGAGGGAGAGTGCCTGCTGCGCACGACACTCATGGCTACTCACACCGAACCGGTCATCGACGAGGCCGTGGAAATCATCGCGCGCGTATTGAAAGAAGGTGTACCCGAGTATATCGGGTGATAAGGCAGCGAGTTGCGTTAAAAAACGTTAAGCTGTTAAATTGTTAAACTGTTATATGCGAACACTGGTAATCACAGGCGGTAGTTCGGGCATAGGCAAAGCCACAGCCTCGCTCTTTGCGGAGCGGGGCTGGCGTGTCTTTGAACTGAGCCGGCACGGGAAGAACCGCGAAGGTATCACGCATGTCGATTGCGACGTGTGCGACAGCCTCAGTTGCGAACGCGCTGTGGACGAAGTGATGAAACACACGGACAAGATAGACGTGGTCATCAGTAATGCCGGATTCGGTATCTCCGGACCGGTAGAGTTCACCGACCCGGCCGAGGCGGAACACCAGATGGATGTCAATTTCATGGGCGCCGTCCGTTTCACCCAGGCTATTCTGCCCGCCCTCCGGCGACAACATGCCGGACGGCTCGTCTATACATCCTCCGTGGCAGCCCAGTTGCCCGTGCCGTACCAAGCGTTCTATTCCGCCAGCAAAGCGGCAATCAATGCCCTGGCGCTGGCATTGGCCAACGAGGTGCGCGATTTCGGAATAACAGTCTCGGTCATGATGCCCGGAGACGTCAGCACCGGTTTTACCGACGCACGGCAGAAGTCTAATGCCGGAGAAGCCGTATATCGCCATGCCGCCCAGGCAGTGACTGCGATGGAGCGTGACGAACGAGCCGGAATGGCGCCCGAAAAGATGGCCAGACTGTTTTACCGTATTGCCACTTGCCGCTCGCCGAGACCCCAATATGTGGGCGGCAGTCTCTACAGGGTACTTTGTCTGCTCGACCGCTTGCTCCCCAAACGGCTGGTCAACTGGATAGAATATCAACTCTATAGTTAATCCTCCAACACCCCACGCAATGCCCGCACACATCCACATCCTCTCGCCCTCAGGGGCAATAGACCCGTCCTATATAGACGGTGCAGCCCGGCGTCTGCGCGAATGGGGCTTCGAAGTCAGCGAAGCGTTACATGCGAGAGGTCAGTGGGGTCGCTTCGCAGCCACGGACGACGAGCGGCTGGCGGATTTGATGCAGGCAATGGAGAACCCTGCGGTAGATATGATTCTCTGCGCCAGGGGAGGGTATGGCCTGCAGCGTATCATTGACCGCCTGCCCGAAGTGAACAAACCGATAGTGGGTTTCAGCGATATCACTGCCCTGCACCAACTCTCCGGTCTGTGCGGTCAGCCGTCATTGCATGCAGTAATGTGCAAACATATTGCTACGCTGCCGGAGGATAGTGCACCGCTTGCCGGTCTGCGCCGCGCACTCACGGGCGGTGATTTGCATTATACATGGCCAACGCATCCGCTCAACAGGTGCGGAGACGCCTGCGGACCCGTTGTGGGAGGAAACCTGTCGGTCCTGTACGGGCTGCAAGCCACTCCCTATAGCCTGGCGCATATGAGTTACCAGTTTCCGATACTGCTGATAGAGGATGTGGGAGAGCGCCATTACCATATTGACCGTATGATGCGCAATCTGCGTATGAGCGGCGTACTGGCTCACCTGAGCGGACTGATTGTAGGTCAGTTCACGGACTGTGACGACGACCCGACCATGCCTGGCGGCAGCGTGGAACAAACGATATACGAAGCCGTAGCGGACTACAACTATCCGGTCGTCTTCGCAGCGCCGATAGGTCATGTAGATGCTAATATGCCGCTGTGGCTGCATAGCAGCAGTGAACTGCATGTGACACCCGATACCGTCAGCATACACATCCCATCTCCTTTGGAATTATGAAACTCAGGGAAACGATAGCCTTCGTCTTGCTGCTCTTGGTAGCACTGGTGCCAAACCTGATGATACTGTGTTTGGCAGACGACTTGGCTACGCCCCTGGAGAGGTTCGCTTATTTCTGTGAAACCTGTGTGTTGTACGCTATAGGACTGTGTCTGCTCCACAAGCGCGCCTATCTCTACACCATCTCTCTTGGTTTCGCTCTTTCTGCTTTCGAACTGATGCATCTGTTGTTGCGGCACTCTACCGTAACAGTACTTTATTTATATACGTGGTTTAAGACGCCTCCTGCTGAGCGTTGGGCACCTTGGACACAATATTGGTGGGTAGCAATGGTCGTAGTGGGTCTATGGCTGCTCTATTATGTCATGGCGCATTACTGCGTCTCGCGGACCTACATAGCGCCCCTGAAATGGCGTTTGGCAGCCTTGCCGGTCTTGTTGTCCGCCTATATACTGCTGCCGGCTCGTGCGTGCCCGATGAACATGCTTTACCAGTTGGGCCGCCTCTCTTCAATGGCGGTGCAAGTGGAGAGACACATGCCGGAACAACGCGCGTTCACATATGGCATACAACCCAATGCCGGCAAGGCACAAGAGACTGTGATAGTGGTGCTGGCAGAAGCGGGGTATGAGGATTTCCAACGGTTGTGCTATAGCGATTCGCTGGCAGTCTTCTTTGACAGCGTCTATGCGCCATGCGCCGCTTCCGGTGTCTCGCTGCCGCTTTATCTATCCCGCGCCACACCGCAGAACCGCGCTCCATTCTTCTCCGAAAAATCGGTCATTCAGGCCTTTAATGAAGCCGGTTTCTACACCGCCTGGCTCAGCAATTACGGCTATCACGACCATTTTCTGATGCGTATAGCGGACGACTGCCATTACCTGGCCTATATGCCTTTCCGTCCGGACACGGCTCTGCTGCCTTCGTACCGTGAGGTGCTGCGCTATCCTTCGCAGCGCCACATGGTGGTAATGGCGACTCAGGGAACGCGCGACACGGCGTCTTTCGTCCATACACCGGAACTATTGTGGCACCTCACTGACTCGCTCCGTACTACGCACCAACCCGCTATGCTCGTTTATGCGGGAGCGGGAAATATAAGCCGGCATACAGATATGCCGAGGTTGCATGTGCCGTTTGTAATATGGGCGAACCCCAACTATCGCTACCGCCACCGTGCACTCATGCGGAGGCTGAAAGCGCAAAGCCATATGCCTGTTTCCACGGAAAGTATCTTCCATACACTGCTCTATATGAATAATATAGAGACCGGCTTTCTGGAGCCCGGCAAAGCAATCGGCCACCTCAATTATGAGGCAGCCGATACCATTTACTATTTCGACGAGAACTTGCGGATTCGTGCCACACTGCCCGCATTGGCTGATTAGGCGTCAGCGCAGCCTGTTGGGCACACCGTATTTCACCATGATACGCGGCGGCTCTTGGCGCGTAGTGTCCGCAGCAGTAGTGTCCGTAGCCGTAGTATCAGGGGCATGTACCTCTTCCCGATACAAATTGACGGGCACGCCATAGAGGCATATGACCTCTGCCTCGTGCTTCTCTTCTATAGGACCTTCCGGCTTCTCCGGAGCAGACGGTTTGGCTGCATTCTTGGTAGTATGGCAGCCGGCCAGACTCAGACTGGCAATGCCCAGCAGCAAGTTTATATAAGTCAGTATTCGCTTTTTCATAACAGGTTCATTCTGCCGTCCACCGCGGCGCGTATAGTATCTTGTCGGGTTACTGCCTGAATGTACAGGTCACGGATGAGCAGGTCGCTCTTCCAGTATTCCACATGCTTGGTCAGCGCCTCCATATGGTCCGCGCCGCCGGAGAGGTAATCGCTGGTGGCAACGGTGTATGTGGCTTGCGGGTCTATCGGGCGTCCGTCAACGGTGACATCGGCTAAACGGCCGTCCACAGCCGTCATACGCAACCCGGCTACTCCTTGTCCTCCGTAAGTGGCGAAAGACTGGCACAGGTCCAGGATATCCTTGCCGTTCAGCGTGAGCACCACCAGCATGTTATCAAAGGGCATCAGCTCGAAGACCGAACCTCGCGTGACAGCTCCTGCCGGCCATTCGCAGCGCATACCGCCCATATTGACAATAGCAATATCTACGTTGCCCGGATAGACCTGTTTGGCCGCTTCCCACAATGCATCAGTGGCCCAATTCAGCATAGGGCACTCGGGACATCCCACCCACAGCCGCTCGGGCGCAAAACCAATCTGTACAGCCATCTCTCTCTCTACGTCTGCCTTGATGGGCGCAAGTGCTTCCAGATAACCGGAATCCTGGACGGAGTCTGCTGAGGCATCTACGGGTATGGCCTGCGTACTGCAACCCGTTACGCGTGTTTCCTTGTGGCAACCGCATACACATACAGCTGCGAGCAATAAAATCAGTATTTTGTGTGACATAGACATAAAAAATTACGTATCATGGTCAATTTTGTATCGTCTCCAATAGCGTTGGACGGTGTTTCTGTTCAACCCCAGTTCCTCACATATGTGGCGGAACGAGAATCCCTGCATCCGCATTTTGGCAACCTCTTCTTCGTACATATACCCCTTGAGCCGCTCTTTTCTGCTTTGGTGCCCGTATGGCCGGCCTAAATGTTTTCCTTCGGCCCGTTTGCGTGCCAAGGCTTCCTTGGTTCGCGCGCTAATCAGGTTGCGCTCTATCTCCGCCGACAGTCCGAATGCAAAGGCGAGCACCTTGCTTTGTATGTCTTCGCCCAAGCGGTAGTTGTCCTTGATGGTCCAAACCCGACAGCCTTTTCGCATGCAGATGTTCAGTATTTCCATTACCATGAACAGGTTGCGTCCGAGGCGTGACAATTCGGAGCATATAATAAGGTCGTCTCTTCGGACATTCTTGAGCAGTTTTCCCAATGCGCGTTTGTCATACATCAGGGTACCACTGATGGACTCTTCTATCCATCCGTCTATTTGCAACTGCTCTTTCCGGCAGAAACGGCTGATTAGAAACCGCTGGTTCTCTATGGTCTGTTTGTCCGAACTAACCCGAATATATCCGTAGATCATTCATTCTCTATTCCCTAATACCGGATAGTGCCGCAGCCGTCCGCGCCGCCAAGCGGGCGTTGTTGAGTACCAATTGTATGTTGGCCGCCAGGCTGTCTCCGCCGGTCAGGTCTTTGACTTTGGCCAAGAGGAAGGGTGTACATTGTTTGCCGTGAATGCCTTGTTGCTCTGCTTCGCGCAAGGCCTCCTCTATAGCGGCGTTGATAGTGGCAGCAGGCATTGAATACTCTTCGGGAATAGGGTTCGTGACCAACATTCCGCCTTTCAGGCCGCAACTGGTCTTCGCGTGGAAGGCAGCGGCGAGTTCTTCAGGAGTGTCAATGCGGTAGTCCACCCCGAACCCGCTATGCCGTGTATAGAAAGCAGGCAACTCGTCTGTGCCGTAACCAATCACAGGCACGCCTTTTGTTTCCAGATATTCCAATGTCAGGCCTAAATCCAGGATGGACTTGGCGCCTGCGCATATAACCATAACCGGCGTTTGGGACAACTCCTCCAAGTCGGCAGAGATGTCAAAAGTCTGTTGCGCGCCACGGTGTACTCCGCCGATGCCGCCTGTAGCGAACACCTGAATACCGGCCATCGCTGCAATCATCATGGTGGTGGTGACTGTCGTTGCTCCATCCTCGCCGCGCGCCAATAGTACAGGTAAATCCCGGCGTGACGCTTTGGTCACAGCTTGGCCTTTCTTTCCCAGATATTCAATCTCTTCGGCCGTGCAGCCGGCTTTCAGTTTGCCTCCGATGATGGCGATGGTTGCAGGGACGGCACCATTGTCACGGATGGTTTGCTCTACGCGCAAAGCAGTCTCTACGTTCTGAGGGTACGGCATGCCGTGGCTGATGATAGTGGACTCTAATGCCACTACGGGTTTTCCTGCCTTCAGTGCTTCCTGCACCTCCGGCGAAACAGATAGATATTTATTCATTTTTATCGACTTTACAAAAGTATGTTTGCTATATCAGGATTAACTGCTTTGGTGCTCATCAGCGTTGCGCGTGCGGCCATCAGTCCGTACTGCGCCGTTTGCGGAAACGCCAATCCCTTGGTGTGCGCATAGACCACACCGGCCAGAAAAGCATCGCCGGCTCCAGTGGTGTTTACCACTTCTCCCGGCAGTGCGGGATACAGCCATTCTTCGGCGGCATTGCGGCAATATACACCATCGCTGCCAAGCGTGATATATACGTGCTGTACTCCTATGTCCAGCAGCCGCTGAGCCGCTTCCGTGTAACTGGTACTATCGGTCACAGCCACCGCCTCTTTTTGGTTCAGTTTCAAGCTGTGCAGGTATGGCAACTTGCATTTGCGCAGAGCGTTCACAATGCGGTGGGCTTTGGTCGTACTGACCCCATCGATAAACAGCGGCGCCGTCGCATTCTCCAACAACCACCGGATAGCGTCCTCACCAATGTTCGTATCTGCTACGATATAGTCGGATAGGTTAATCTCGCCGCTGCGTTTGGCCAGCCAATCAGGAGTGATGGCTCTTATGGCTTCCGTATCCGCAACCGCAGCAATCATCTCGCCTCCATGGTTGTTGAGGCACAGGTAAATACCGGATCTTGCATCATGGATACGTTCGGAGAGGTGCATATCAATCCCTTGCTGTTTGCAAAAATCGTGTATCAGCCCTCCGAACAAGTCGCCGCCTAGAATGGTAAGCAACTGGGTTTGCGCACCAAGAAGCGATAGGTTGTGGGCGATATTGCGTGCCACACCACCGTAACCGACCTCTACATGTCCGGGATTGGAGTCCGCTGCGATAAAGGCGTCGGCCAGCGTTGCTGACAAGTCTACATTGGCCCCTCCGATTACAGAAATAGTGCTTTTCATGATGGTTGTTTATGAACTTTTGAGACCACAAAAGTACAACTTTTTTTTGACATATGCAAATGAAAAATGAAAATTGCATAGCAATATTCGTTCGAGCGCAGGCGAGATAAGAAAATAGGGTGATAATTCGAGCGCAGGCGAGATAAGAAAATGGAATGATAAAAACCTGTCAGTAATCACCTATAACCTATATAAAACAAAGAAGGTTGTCTCACGACAACCCAATCTTTTTACTTAACCTTAAATCTAATACCATGAAAAACACGGTGCAAAAGTACTGCTTTTTTGCAAACTGACCAAATATTTTGCAAAAAAAGTGTTATAAAACATAAAAATGTAAATTCCACTTTGCAAAATGACCAATAGTAAACACCAATTACCTTGATATCACTCCTCCAGCAGGTCAGGTCGCCGTTCTTGTGTGTGTTTCAGAGACTGCTCATACATCCATTCTTCTATTTTGGCCTGATGGCCGCTCAATAGAATTTCCGGCACTTTCCATCCTTTGTACTCCGCCGGACGCGTGTATACTCCTGCTTCGAGCAAACCGTCCTGGAACGAGTCATTCAATGCGCTCTCTACGTCCCCCAGTGCGCCTGGCAGCAAACGTACAATGGCATCGGTCATCATCGCCGCAGGCATTTCACCACCGGTCAAAACGAAATCACCAATGCTGTATTCCTTGGTCACCAGATGGTCTCTGACACGTTGGTCCACACCCTTGTAGTGGCCGCAAAGGATGATGATATTTTCTTTGAGAGAAAGGTTGTTGGCGGCTTTTTGGTCGAACCGTTCGCCGTCCGGGGCGGTAAATATGACTTCGTCATAGTGCCGTTCGGATTGCAAATGGCTAATCAGACGGTCGATAGGCTCGATCTGTAGCACCATGCCGGCTCCGAAACCGAACGCGTAGTCGTCTATCTTGCGGTGTTTGTCCAATGTCCAGTCCCGTAAGTTATGTACGTAAATCTCGCAAAGGCCTTTGTCCTTTGCGCGCTGAATGATAGAATGGTTAAGAGGCGATTCTAACAATTCGGGGCATGCCGTAATAATATCTATTCTCATATGTTGGGATTAAAGACCGCTTCGCTAAAAAAAATAAGAAATAAAGACTGGGTACTGTCAGTTGGATACGTTGTCTTTAATTTTTCAGAGAACGAAGTGAATGGTCTTGGTTCTTTATTTTGATTAAGGCACCGGGTCATAGCCTGATCCGCCCCATGGATGGCACCGTAATATGCGTTTGATTCCAAGCCAGCCTCCTTTCACTATGCCGTATTTCAATACCGCCTCAACCATATATTGGCTGCATGTCGGGGTATAACGGCACGAGGGGGGCGTTAGCGGAGAGATAAACACCCGGTAGAAATAGACAGGGAGAAGGAAAACTTTCCGGATGAACAGTCTGATCCGACCCTCCTTGGAGGGAATGGGATTGTTAGTATTTCCGGAGGGCTCGCTATTCATCATTCTTTATCCTTTTCAGGGCTTTGACGACGGCTTTTTCTATGACCGCGTATGGTTGTATCTCTTTGTCAATATAGTTGAATGCGATGATGCAAGGGCGGACTTCTTCTGCCGGTTGATGGAGCCTGTATGCCTCTCGCATCAGCCGCCGTAGCCTGTTTCGGTCGACGGCGTGTTTGAAGAGCGACTTGGGAGCCCATACCATGACCTGCCGGCCTTCTTCCGCGGGCATCCATGTGACGCGCATAGGCCATGCCACAAAACGCTTTCCCTCTTTGTACAGCCGCGAGATACGAACCTGCCCGCAAAGCCTCTTATGTTTGGGCAGTTCATTCATTGTCCAGATAGTCTGCGATGGCCATCGGAAGGGAGGCGAACTTATAGCCTTGACCGGCCTCTATATCTACGCGGAAACCATTGTCCAACAATGCATTGATGGTGCCGCTGCCGAAGGCGGCAATCAGGGTGTCACCTTGTTGCCAATCCGGGAAATTCTCACGCAATGCTTTCACTCCTGCCGGTGTGAATAGTGCGATCATATCGTAGTCAAATGCTTTGTCTGCAGGCCACGGAGTCGTCACTGTGCGGTACATGATAGCCGGTTTGACAACGATATCGTTCTCGGCAAACATGTTCAGTTGGTCGTCAGAGTGAATATCTGACAATACCATCAGGTATCGTTCGTTCGGACGACGATGCATTGCCGGCAGCAGGTCCTCAAAACGGTTGCCTGTCTCGGGGAAAAACACCTTGCGCTTCCGGTACTGGATATATTTTTGCAGATACAGCCCGACTTGCTCGGAATTGCAATAATAGTGCATCGAGTCCGGCACGTTCAACCTCATTTCCTCGCACAACCGGAAATAATGCTCGGCACCCAATCGGGAGTTTAAGATTACTGCACTATAATCCAGCGGGTTGATATGTTGCTGGCGGAACTCACGAGCAGTCAGACCCTCAATATGGATAAACTGATAGAAATCACACTCGACACCATACTGCTCCTCCAGGCG
Organism: Bacteroidales bacterium UBA3843; assembly: GCA_002392745.1. Classification (GTDB taxonomy): domain Bacteria; phylum Bacteroidota; class Bacteroidia; order Bacteroidales; family Paludibacteraceae; genus Colicola. The sequence continues at coordinate 42,236 of DGHR01000009.1, forward strand.
TGAGTAGGGGTTGTGGGCCGTCGTGGGCTGCGGCTGGGAAAATAAAATCTTTTTTATTTGCATATATTGTCAATCGTTAGCGAACTTATAGCGAAGATGGCTGCCATCGGCAGAATCTCTAGTGTTATAAAATAGAATGCTACATAACTTATTGATAGCACCGTGTGGATGTATTGACGTATGCTCCTGTAGAGCCATAACATCAGGAAGACGATACTGACAATACCCATATCCCATCGTCCGGCAATATAACTATCCAGGTGCAGAAGAACAAGCAGGCAAGGATAGAGCACAAGCGCGGTTAAGGTAAGCAGGCTGGTGTATGGCTCATACATTGAACCATAGTGGCGGCTGAGTTGGAAAACATAGTCCAACAGCAGATTGCATATAATCTTTACTACCAGCATTCCTAATAGCACACCGCACACAGCTGCGTAGGCAGCAAAACGAAAATCGCCTTGTGGGGCAAAACATAGGCAGAGTCCCATGGCAATCGTGCCAATGCGGAATATATTTATCAGTATCTGTGCCAACAAATTGTCCGGTGCCTCCTTGTATGTGCGGTCCGCTCGGCTCAATAGGTTCTCCGAAGCGCGGCTGACAACGCCCGGCTGCAGCCATTCGCTCATTACAGCGCATAGCATTAACAGCAGCATTATCCAGCCGGACCATGGTGCACTTTGTATGGATAATATGTGTGCGGTACCTTCCATCGGCTTATTCCCAGATGTACATTTTGTCTCCCCGTCGAACTACCCTGTCGGTCTTCATGGAGAAATACTCCCCTTGTTTTACAGTATCAGTGGCGTTTCCTTTGGCATCGCGAAGGCCTTTGGCGGTACATTCATAGACACCCGTGGTCTCTCCTGTAACCAACAGGGACTGCCCTTCGCGCAAATAGTCAACGGCCTCTACGACAAACTCTGCCACACTCAGGTTCTTGAAGAAATTCGTACACTTGGCGGCATACACTTTCTTACGGGTGGCTTTGTTGCCGTATTCATGCGTCCATTCGCCCAGACGCTGGCCTTGATAATAACCGTCCCAGAAACCGCGGTTGAATACACGGCTTAACCGTTCGTTCCAATCGGCTATCTTGGGCGTTATAATCGCGTTGTCGGTGTATTCGTTCTGTCTCCATGCTTCTACAGCCTCCCGGTAGCAGCGTACAACGGTGTCCACATATTCCGCACCGCGGGCACGGCCCTCTATCTTCAGTACACGTACGCCGGCATCCAGCATTTTGTTCAGGAAATGGATGGTTTTCAGGTCTTTCGGAGACATGATATATTGGTTGTCCACCTCAAGTTCCAAATCGGACGACTTGTCCTTAACGGTATAACCACGGCGGCATACTTGTACGCAGGCCCCGCGGTTGGCACTCAATCCGTAATTGTTCAGACTCAGGTAGCATTTCCCGCTCACGGCCATGCACAGCGCTCCATGACAGAACATCTCTATCCGTAATAGTTCACCCTTCGGGCCTCTTATCTGTTGTTCCTGAATGTCGCGGTAGATAGATGCCACTTGCGTCATGTTCAGTTCGCGTGCCAGTACCACTACATCAGCAAATTGGGCGTAGAAACGCAATGCTTCAGTGTTGGCGATGTTCAGTTGGGTGGATAGGTGCACCTCAACGCCACGGCTCACCGCATATTGCATCACGGCAATATCGCTCGCTATGATGGCATCCACACCCGCACTCCGGGCATTCTCCACAATAGTATGCATCAACGGAAGGTCTTCCGGATACATTACTGTGTTCAGTGTCAGATACGTCTTCACTCCCGCCTCACGGCATATATGGACAATACGGTGCAGGTCTTCGGTCGTGAAATTCACTGAACTGCGGGCACGCATATTCAAATGCTCAATACCGAAATATACGCTGGTAGCACCGGCTTGAATAGCCGCTGAAAGCGATTCCCAGCATCCTATCGGAGCCATGATTTCGATATGTGTCATTTGTTCATTTGCCATTTGGTCATTTGTTTTTCTCCGCTTTTATCAGGTATTCTGCAATCTGTACGGCGTTTAATGCAGCTCCCTTGCGAATCTGGTCGCTTACGCACCAGAAGCTCAATCCGCATTCATCGGTCAGATCCTGGCGGACACGGCCTATATATACTTCGTCTTTCCCGCTTAAATACAGAGGCATGGGATATTTTTTCTCTTCCGGCTCGTCCATCAGTACGCAGCCATCAGCATTGGCGAAGGCCTCTTTGGCTTGGGCTGCACTGATCGGTTCGGAGGTCTCAATCCACACACTCTCGCTGTGAGCCCTGAGAGAGGGGACACGCACGCAGGTGGCACTTACTTTCACATCCGAGTGCATTATCTTGCGGGTCTCATTGTACATCTTCATTTCCTCCTTGGTGTAGCCGTTATCGGTAAATATATCTACATGAGGGATAACGTTGTATGCCAATTGGTAAGGGAATTTCTCTACTTTTATCTCTCCGCCGTTGACGATGCTACGGTATTGGTTCTCCAGTTCCGCCATCGCCTGGGCACCGGCTCCGGATGCTGCCTGATACGTAGCTACATGCACACGGCGGATGTGTGTTATCTGCTCGATAGCCTGAAGCGCCACTACCATCTGGATGGTGGTGCAATTGGGGTTGGCAATGATGTTACGCGGACGCACCAAGGCATCTTTGGCATTCACTTCCGGTACCACTAACGGCACATCCTCTTCCATACGGAATGCCGAGGAGTTGTCTATCATTACTGCGCCGTATCGGGTGATGGTCTGCGCGTACTCGCGTGATACGCCCGCACCCGCGGAGACAAATGCAACATCGACGCCTCGGAAGGCGTCGTCGTGCTGCAGCAGTTGTACTGTGTACGTTTTGCCGCAAAAATTATATGTATTTCCTGCCGAACGCTGAGAGCCGAAAAGGCGTAACTCGCTTACAGGAAAATGACGTTGTTCTAATACGTGCAATAGCTCTTGGCCTACTGCGCCGGAGGCGCCTACAATAGCTACTACCATAGTAAAGATAATATCGATTAAATGAAGCATTCTTATCCCCCGCATGTGTCGCACAACGGAGGATAAGAACGTAAAATTAAACTAAAGCGATTGTAGTGTCAGCCTCGCCAACAGTGAAGGAGATTTTGCCTTCACGAGCGAGCCAACCGAGTGCCAAAAATAGGTCCTCGTTTTTCAGTTTGGTAGCTTTCTTGAGTGCTTTGGTGCCCTGAGCTCCATTCTGCAATGCATTCCATACCAGGCCTGCATTCTCGCCAATTTTTGTAATCATAATACCTTAATTTTTTAGTTAAACATAAACTAATAGGACATTCAAAGGGTGTCCATCCCTATTCTTCCCATTTCTTGAATATCAGACATGCGTTGTGTCCTCCGAAACCGAAGGTGTTGCTCAACGCATATCGTATATCGCGTTTCTGTGCCTTGTCAAACGTGAAATTGATGGCGTAGTCAATCTCTTCGTCTATATCCTCCGGGTCGTGATTGATAGTCGGCGGGATGATGCCTTCCTTCAGTGCCATCACGCACGCCAGTGCCTCTACTGCGCCCGTGGCTCCAATCATATGACCGGTCATGGACTTGGTGGAATCCAGATTCATTTCATACACATGCTTGCCGAAGACACGCTCTATCGCTTTTATTTCTGTCACGTCGCCGAGAGGTGTACTGGTGCCATGCGTGTTGATGTAGTCAATATCTTCCGGCTGGAGACCCGCATCGCGGAGAGCCAGACGCATCACACGTTCTGCACCTTTGCCGTCAGGGTCGGGAGCGGTCATATGATAGGCATCGGACGTCATGCCCTCTCCTAACATCTCCGCGTATATTTTTGCCCCGCGGGCTACAGCGTGCTCGTATTCCTCCAGTATCAGACATGCAGCTCCTTCGCCCAGCACGAAACCGTCACGCGATTTGGAGAATGGACGACTGGCCGTTTCCGGTGAGTCGTTCCGCGTGGATAGGGCATGCAGCGAATTGAAACCGCCGATACCGGTATAGGTGACGTCTGCATCTGCACCGCCGGACAGTAATACATCGGCATGACCCAGACGTATCTGGTCAAAAGCGGATGCTACAGCATGCGATGATGATGAGCAGGCTGTTGAAACAGAGAAACTCAGACCGCCCAACCCGAAACGGATGGAAATCAGTCCGGCTGCTATGCTCGGTATGGCTTTGGGTATCATGAACGGATTGAAGCGGGGGACACCGTCTCCTTTCGCGAAATCGATAATCTCCTCCTCGGTCGTCTGCAATCCGCCCATGCCGCTTCCCCATATTACACCAACGCGGCTGCGGTCTTCGTTCTCCAAGTTCAAACCGCTGTCACGCAATGCTTCATCCGCCACGCACACTGAGAACTGTGCATAACGGTCCATCTTGCGGGCGTCTTTGCGGTCAATCAGGGTGGTAGGGTCAAAACCTTTTACTTCTCCGGCAAAATGGGTTTTGAACAAACTGGCATCAAACGATGTGATGGGAGCTATGCCGCTCACACCCTTTACCAGGGATTGCCAGGTCTCTTGGGCTGAGTTTCCAACCGGTGTCAATGCGCCTAAACCTGTGATAACTACTCGTCTTAACTGCATGAGGTGAGTATGTGGAATTGTTTGTGTAAATATACAAAGTTACGAGTTTACAGTTTCCCGTAAACCCGTAATTACATTGTGGGGTAGAGATTACTTTGTAGCGTTCTCAACGTATGCAATAGCATCACCCACAGTAGCAATCTTCTGGGTATCCTCGTCGGGAATCGATATGCCGAATTCCTTCTCAAACTCCATGATCATCTCTACTGTGTCGAGCGAATCTGCGCCCAGGTCGGTTTGGAAATTAGCCTCTTTGGTTACTTGAGACTCCTCTACGCCAAGCTTATCAACAATGATTGCTTTTACTTTTGCTTCAATGTCTGCCATAATACTTACAATTAGATTGTTTATAGTAATGTTATTCTTTTTTTACAATTTGGATAGTTTTGTTTTCGCCTATTTCGGAAAAACGGCGCAAAATTACTGCTTTTTTTCGGATTATGCAAATTTTTTAGACTATTTTCTCGTTTTGTCAGTTAAATTTAACACAATCTTGCCCAAATACACACCGCTTTTTGCCATTTGGCATACCGGAATGGAGTCGCCATCGGCGTTCGCTACACGCAGTCCGTCGTATAATTTATGGGTGTGTCCTCCTATGACGGCATCAATACCTCTTGTCTGGCGCACCATTGCTGTATCGCATACGTCTTCCGGGGCTTTGCCGCAGGTGCCCATATGGCTCAGACATAAGACAATATCGCATCCTTGTGCGCGTAATGTGTCGGCCATTTGTTGGGCGACGGGATAAGGAGCCATGTATCGGGCCGGCAGAAAATTCTTATCGGAAATCAGTCCCTTTGGATCGCATCCAAGACCGAATATGCCCACCTTCAGACCGCCACGGCGAATGATAGTGTAGGGCTTGACTATTCCTGCCAATGCGGTGCCGCTGAAATCGTAGTTGGCACACACAATCGGAAAACGCGCTGTACTCAGTACGGCTGCCAAAGTGTCCAGACCGTTGTCGAATTCGTGATTGCCAAGCGTGGCGGCGTCATAACCCATGCGGTTCATCGCGTCAATCTCTACTCTGCCGTGGTAGAAATTGAAATAGGGCGTGCCTTGGCAATAGTCGCCGGCATCCAGCAACAACAGGTTGGGGTCTGCTTGGCGTTCTTGGGCAATCAGACCCATACGCCGGGCATATCCGCCCTGTCCGTTCGATTTGGGCTCTATCTGGGAATGAGTGTCGTTGGTGTGCAGAATAGTCAGGTGGTCAGGCGTTGTGCATGCTATGCAGCATAAGGCCGTCAGCGCGTATAAAAGAGTGTGTTTCATGTTTTTGGGGGAGATTAGAACCGTTTGTTGATTTCGTCGTCCGTCATCAGCGAAACGATGGTTTTTCCGTCAGGTGTACGGGCAAATTGTGGCAGTTGGGCCATGCGTTGCACGATTTCTCGCATTTCTTCTGCTGTCAGGTCTCTGCCGTAAGGTACAGCGGCGTTCTCTGCCAGGGTCAGCGCAATTTGTTCGCGCCATTCGCTTTGTGTGTTGGCCTCGCGCTCGCGCACCTGCGATAATATATATTGAAGTACCGGAATGGGCGATTGGTTGGCCAACTGGGCCGGTACACCCTGTATCGAGTAACTGTCCGGAGTCAGTTGCTCCACTTCAAAACCGATGGCTTTCAGGTCAGGCAGAAGTTGCGACATCAGCACCATTTCGTCCGGCTGTAATGACAATACTTCCGGGAACAGCAGTTGCTGCATGGCGCACTGGTCTTGCGACAACATGGTCATGAACTGGTGGTACAGTACCACTACGTGGGCGCGGTGGCGGTTGATGAGCAATAGACCCTCCGGGGTTGCAGCTAAAATATATTTGCCTCCATATTGCCATAGCGGACATGTCTCGGCATCAAAAACGGGAATGTGCGGACCTGTCTCTGCCGGGATGATACTGCTTGGCAGACGGTCCTGATAAATCTCGTTGCTTCTGCCGGAGACACTCGGGTATAGCGTTTCCCATTGAGGTGCCGCAGTTTGTTGCATCGTATGGCTGCTGCGGGTATGGAAGGGGTTGTAGGTCGGGTCGACCGTCACTTGCGGAGGACGGACCGGACCGTCATGAGAAATAGGAATGTCGATGCTTCCATTGGTGTCGAAATCAATCTGAGGAGCCAGTGTGAACTTGCCTAACGCTTCGCGGACGGATGCCATCAGAATCTGGAAAATCGTCTGCTCGTCGGCAAACTTGATTTCCGTCTTGGTCGGGTGGATGTTCACATCAATCGCTTCCGGATTGATGTCGAAATAGATGAAGAAAGAGGGCTGGTAGTCGCTGGATAACATACCGGAGTAAGCTGTCTGAACAGCTTTCAGAAAATAGGGATGGCGCATGTACCGCCCGTTCACAAAGAAGTACTGCTCTGCCTTGCGGGTCGCGCTTTCCGGTTTGATGACGAATCCGCGTATGGAAACCAGCTCGGTATCTGTGTTTACATCTACAAAACCGGACGTGTACACATTGCGTTTAGGATTGCCGAATACCGCCTCAATCCGTTGTTTCTCTGTCCCCGGCGGCAACTCCAGCAGAATCTCGTCGTTGTGCACAAAGGTAAAGGAAACCTTGGGATAGACCAGCACAATATGGTAAAACTCCGTCAGCAGGTTGCGCAGCTCTGTCTGGTCCGTTTTCAGAAACTTGCGCCGGACAGGAACATTGAAAAACAGGTTGCTTACTTTGATGTTCGTACCTACCGGACAACTACACATCTCGGAGCGTACCAGCTCGGAACCGTGTATCTCAATCAATGTGCCTACTTCGTCTTCCGGCCTGCGGGTCTGCAACTCTACTTGCGCTACAGCGCATATCGACGCCAGCGCCTCGCCGCGGAAACCCATTGTGCGCAGGGAAAACAAATCCTGAGCCTGCGAAATCTTGCTGGTCGCGTGGCGCTCAAATGCCATACGGGCATCCATTTCGCTCATTCCCTTGCCGTCATCAATTACCTGCAGCAGCGTGCGGCCGGCATCGCGTACAATCACCTGAATGCGTTTTGCACCCGCATCCAAACTGTTCTCCACCAACTCTTTCAAGCAGGACGCAGGGCGTTGTATCACTTCGCCTGCTGCTATCTGGTTGGCTACGCTGTCCGGTAAGAGATGTATGATATCCATATAAATAGTCCGGAGACGGCAGACCTCCGTCCGATGGGTTAGAACAAAACAAAGAAGGCGAAAAGCAGCATCACCAACAGCGCTATCCAGAATCCCAGCTTGGACTGTTTCCTGCGGCGCAGCTCGGTCATGTTCTTCTCATGCTCCTCTCGGAATGCCCCGCGATGAAGACGCGCAAGTTTCTTCTCCTTGCGCGCCTCCTTATCCTTGTCGTAATAGATGGGACGATAGTCCCACTCACGGGGTTTTTGTACTTTTGGAAAAAGTACGGACATTATAATTTAATTATTTTACGATAGCTTGGAACTCAGCATCCTCTGCATACTTGCTGAACTCGATGTCTTTTTGTGCGCGAGTCTTCATTGCTGCATCCTGAGCGATAGCTGATTTCAGGTTCTCATAAACACCGTTGCGGTCGTTGGTGCGAGCGGCTACAATAGCTTTCAGATAAGCGGTGGTAGCGTTCGGCTCCTTCACGTTGTTAAGCGTCTGGGCTGCGGCGGTGTAGTTCTCGTTCAGAATCTGCTGAACGGCTGCGTTGTTGGTTGCGCTCTCGCCGTATGCCTGGTTAGCAGCGTTGTAGTCACCCTTCATGGTGTAGAGGGTACCCATTGCGGCGCTCAGGTTAGCCTTGGTGCCGGCTGCCTTGCCCAGATACTCTTCTGCCTTGGCCAGGTCGCCGTCTGCCATTGCTGCAAGACCTGCGTTGTAGTTCACGTCAGGATCGTTCGGCTGGATTTCCAGTGCCTTTGCATAGCAACGGCGTGCCTCTGCGATGTTGCCGTCGTTGAAATAGAGCTGACCCATGTTGTTCCATGCACGGTAGTCGTTGTATTGCTCGGCTGCCTTGTTGTAGAACTCCATCTTCTCTTTGTTGTCGTTGGTGATGCTGGCAGCATAGAGCAACTCCTCAACGCTCAGTTGGGCGGGGTCGTTCTTTGCCAACTCTTTGATTTCAGCATCCGACTTGCCAATCAGGTCGGTGGTCAGAATCATGCGGCTGCGGCGGAGAGCCGGCAGAATCTCGTCTGCGATGGTGCTGTATACGGAACTCAGGTTCTTGATCTGTGCCTCGCGCTCCTCGGGATCGCTGTACATCGACAGAACACGCAATACCAGGTCTTTGTCCTGAATGTTGCTCTGCTCCATAGCGGCCTGGAAACCTTCCCAGTCCTCTGCGGTGATCTTGGATTCAACGGCGGTGCTTACTTTGTTCTTCTTCAGGTCTTTCTTCAGGAAGTCCTGAGCGGCTTTCTGACGGTTCTTGGCCAGGTTCTCGTTCAGGTTCTGGCTACCATCAGGACTGGCGTAACCGCTAATCTCAATCTTGCTGATTTCCTTCTTCTCATCCTCTTTGGCGGCCTTGATGGCAGCTTGCAGGTTCTTTACAGCCTCTGAACCGGTCTCCGAAGAGCGCAGGTTGGCTTGCTGGATCAGGAACTTGATGTCAGCCTCGGTGGTCTCCTGGATAACACGTTGGAACTTGTCCGGAGTGTTCACCGTCTTGTTATCTTTGGCCTCTGCCAATTCGTCTGTGGCAACTACACCCTCTGCAATCAGCACGTCAGGAATCTCAATGACTTTGTTCTTGATACGTGCCTCAAAACGCAGATACAACTGCGATTTGCGCATTGCGGGTACATAGTCGAATGAGCAACTCTGCGAATAAGTACCGCCGGCTTTGTAATTAACGGTGATACCATTCTCTTTGGCCTTCTCGCCTACATAGGTTACAGGCTCACCGAGAGCCTCTTGACCGTCGTACTTCAATACAGGAGTAACGACCAACACACCTCTTCTGGCGAATTTTTTTACGGGGAATGTACCGGTGATGTCTGCATTTACCTTACCGCCCTTCTTTACCAGAGGACTCGGGTTTACAGAGATTTGCTCCGGTTCGGGCAACGTCTTGTTGCACGATGCCAACACTGCTACTGCGGCAATGAGGCTAAGAAATAAACCTTTTTTCATACGCATAAATTGGTAACTTATTTTTGTTGGAATTATGTAACTTTGTGTCTGTTTGGACATAAATCGGCGACAAAGATACTGCTTTTTTTTGAAATACGCAAGTATTTTTCCTTTTTTTTATAATCAGGTGTATTTTTAATTAAAAATATGTACGGTGCACCATGGCGTTCTTTACAAGTGTTAGTGACGCATTTTTTCTTCTTTTTTGCTAAAAAACACTCTCAAGATTTGCATAAATCGGACTTTTTTTGTATCTTTGCGCATTCTTTCCACTGAATGTGCCGGATTCTTGCACATTACCCTGTTTTTTAATGGTTTTTCCCGAAAATTAGTGCGTCGTTAGTGCGCGATAAGTGCGCGATAAGTGCGTTATTATTGGAGGCGCACCGTATGCGGAAGTGAAGTGTTCCGCTTCCGGAATGTCTCAAAATTCCTCTTCTTTCATCGTCTCTGTGAGCGTTTTTTCGTCTTTTTTAGACCTTTTTCTTGTGCAACCCAAATATTTTTTGTACCTTTGCAGTCCGACTGAATGGAAACAATAAAAAATACCAATTCTGACTGCAATGGGCATGAAATATCTTATCTCTTGTTCGCTACTGGCAGCTTTGCTGCTTTTCGCTGCATGCACCCCTCGTCCGTCCAAGGCGGAACTGCGCCGCGCGGAGAAACATGCGCAAGACAGTATCGCCCTGGAGGAACAGCGGCGAAGTCTGGAATATTACCAATCCCAACTGGAGCAACTCCAGCCGGTGGCGGATTCGCTGCTGACCCTTTTCCAATACGAAAAACAGGAGAAATATCAGGACCATGGATTCTATGGCTTCCGCGTGCAGCAGTCGCAGCGCAACACAAACCGTTCGTACCTGCAGGTGCTCGTCCGCGATGACGGACAACCGCTTGTCCGCTGCTATTATTACGGGGCGCAACGTATTGGTTTTGAACAGGTTGAACTGGCTGTCGGGGATATGGCCGTCTTGCTCTCCGGCTCGTCTCATGCCTTCGAGGCGGAAGGTTGGCACCAGATGCTGACGCTTACGGATTCTGCCGCCCTGCAGGCGATGAAATGGGCGGACGCATATGCCTCTCAGCGTGTGCGTGTACGCTATATGGAGCACGGGCGCGCGGGCTTTGTCTTCTATCTCTCGGAGGCGGATAAAACGGCGATGCGGCAGGCCTGTCAGTTGTCTGTCGTCATGTCCGACATCTACGAATTGGAAAAACGTATCCGCAGGACCTCGCTTGAGGTAGAAAAATACCAAAAAAGACTACAAAAAGCTGAAACATTTGCATATGTCAGGAAAAAGTAGTAAATTTGCACGCTAATTTGAAAGAGTAGAGAAAAAAAATATATATATATAACGCACAACCTTATTAATACTCCATAAGATTTTATGTCAGAGACAAAATACGAAAGCAAGATTTCTTCGGCTCCTTGCTCTGCGCAGCAGATTTACCGCGTCCTGAGCAATCTGCAGAATCTGGACAGAGTGAAGGATTTGATTCCTCAGGACAAAATCCAAGAGCTGGAAACGGCGCCTGATTACGTGCGCATGAAAGTGGACGGTTTGGGACAGAAGATAACCATCGCTATCGTGGACCGCATAGAGAACGATACTGTCAAATTCGGTGTGGAGGGAGTGCCTATGCAGGCCAACCTCTGGATCCAACTGAAAGAACTCTCGCCCGTTGACACGCGTATCAAACTGACCGTCAAAGCCGATATTCCGATGATGTTTAAGTTTATGATAGAGAAGAAACTGCAACAGGGACTCGACCAAGCGGCCGACATGTTGGCGCAGTTCCCTTACGCACAGTGGCAATAGGCTTATCACGATAAAACTCCGATAAGATTACGATAAAACTACGATAAAACTCCGATAAAGTAGAGAAATAATTGATAAAATGAAAACACCTCGAATTCACCGTGAAGGACGTGTTCTGATTTGCGGAACGGTTCTTTTACTGTTTATTGTCAACGTTCCGATTTACTTGTTCGTGCAGCCGCATTGGGTATTTGCTCTCACGCTTATCCTCACCGCGATGCTGCTGGTTTTCGTGACGTATTTCTTCCGCAATCCCGTGCGTGTGTTGGAGATAGACGACCCTAATTTCCTTATCGCACCGGCCGACGGACGCGTCGTCGTGATTGAGCCTACCGAGGAGAACGAGTATTTCCATGAGCGCAAACTGCAGGTTTCCATCTTCATGTCGCCCTTCAACGTGCATGCCAACTGGTATCCGATCGAGGGTACGATACTGGTATCCGAACACCAGAAAGGAAGACACAAAGGAGCTTGGCTGCCGAAGTCTTCCACCGAGAATGAACGTTCGCTGGTGGTTATAGAGACACCGTCCAAAGTGCAGGTTGCCGTGCGTCAAGTAGCCGGAGCTATGGCCCGTCGTATCGTGACCTATGCCAAACCCGGCCATGTAGCACACCGCAATACCCATCTCGGCTTTATCAAACTGGGTTCGCGCGTGGATATGTATCTGCCGCTGGACACGGAGATGTTTGTCGAAGTGGGAGAGGCTGTTCGCGGCAACGAGACCATAATCGGACGTTTGCCGGAGAAGGCCGATGAGAAAAAAGAAAAATAATAACAACCTAAAATATACCAATCATGAACAAGTTTGAAGAATTGTTTGCTCAGTATCCATGCCCGTTCACGGATGAGCAAGTTAAAGCACAAGTGGCTGAAATGCAGGCCAAACACTTTGCAGAGAATAACAATGTAGAGGTATGGAAAGAGTGCCTCCATCAGATTGACTACACTACCTTGAGCGCCGATGACACGATTGCCAAGGTGGAGAAGATGGCAAACGCTGTCAATAACTTTGAAAAGGATTTCCCCGGAATTCCTAACGTGGCTGCTATATGCGTATATCCGGCTATGGCGGAGTATGTACGCAAGGCGCTGGTGGACCCGAAATTCAACATCGCATGCTGCTGCGCCGGATTCCCTGCAGCGCAGACCTTCCCGGAGATCAAAGTGGCGGAAACGGCGATGGCTATCAAGGCCGGAGCTACTGAGGTGGACATCGTTCTCTCGGTTGGCAAGTTCCTTGAAGGACGCTATCAGGACTGCTTCGACGAAATTGCAGAAATCAAAGCCGTATGCGGCACTCACCACCTCAAGGTTATCCTCGAGACCGGACTGCTAAAAACGGCGGAGAATATCTGGAAAGCATCCATTCTGTCTATGGCTGCCGGCTGCGACTTCATCAAGACTTCTACAGGAAAGATTGCCGTAAACGCCACTCCCGAAGCTACATTCATCATGTGCAACGCTATCAAGGCTTGGCAGGAGAAGACGGGTGTCAAGATGGGATACAAACCTGCCGGTGGAGTTTCCACTACCGACGAGGCCGTACAGCATTTCACCATCGTGAAAGAGGTGCTCGGTCAGGAATGGCTCAACAACGAATATTTCCGTTTCGGAGCAAGCCGTTTGGCAAACAACCTGCTCAGCTCCATCGTGGGGAAAGAGACCAAATATTTCTAATCCCCGCAGGTGAATTTGCTGAACGTCATATTGCTCTCGGTGTCCATCCTGACCGGTAACCCCTTGACCGGACAGGCCAACATGTCCGTATTGGTGCGGAACATGACGACGGGAGCTTCTATCGACTCGTATCGGCCGGACCATGTCGTTCCGCCCGCATCGGTAATGAAACTGCTCACTACCGGTGCGGCGCTGGAAATGCTGGGGCCCGGCTATCGTTTTCCAACTATCCTTGAATACAGCGGAACGATAGAGAACGGCGTGCTGCAGGGCGATTTGTACGTCCGCGGCACATGCGACCCCTCGCTGGGATGGAAGGGACGTAACGGCTTTCTCGACCGATGGGTGGAGGCTGTCCGCAAAGCGGGTATACGGCGCATCAACGGCGCGGTGATTGCCGACATGACCATGTTGGACGGAGAAGCACAAAACCCCAACTGGCTCTGCGAGGACGCAGGTAACTACTATGCACCGGGTATCTTCGCACTCAATTATTATGGCAACACAATGAATATTGTGCTCCAAAGCGGAGAACCGGGCTCTGTCGCTACGGTCCTGAAAACGGAACCGGCAGTCGAAGGGGTGCGTTTCATCAACAGGGTCCGCTGTGACAAGATTACATACGACGGGGCCTTTGTAAGCGGACTGCCATATAGTTCCGAGAGGTATCTCACGGGGGCTGTTCCTTCCGACTTGGGCACGTTCGGTGTCAAGGGAGACCTGCCAAACCCCGGATTGCTCTTGGCGCAGCATCTGACGGAAAGACTTAGAAATGCAGGGATAGCCGTCTTCCGCGACGCAACATACCTGGCGGATTACAACCCCCTGACACCTCCGCGCAATGAATTGTACGTCCATTATTCGGAACCTCTGTCCGAGATTCTGAAAGAGACCAACGTGAATAGCAACAACCTCTATGCCGAGGCGTTGTTCCGGTATATGGGAACGCGCTATACGCTGCCGGGCACTATCCATAACAGCCAGGACCTGTTGCGCGACTTTTGGCAGCGCCGCGGAGTGAACATGGGCAATGCGATTATCAAGGACGGATGCGGTCTGGCGCCTCAGGACGCCGTCTCGGCGCGTACCTTCGTGCAACTGCTGACGCTTATGGCGCGCAGCAAGAATGCGGATGTCTGGATGGAGTCTCTGCCCGTCAGCGGACAGACTGGCACACTCAAGACACTATGCGCCGGAACACCGCTCGAGGGACGTATTCATGCCAAGAGCGGAACGATTGCAGGAACAAAGAATTTTGCCGGGTATATTGATATGCCCAACGGAGACAAATGGGTCTTTGCCATACTCATCAACTCGGCGCCGGGCAAAGCCAAACGCATTCAGACAATAATCCAGGAATACTTGTTGGATGTATATAAAAGTCACCAATAGCACCAACAGTCTGCTTCGGGAGATGCTTGTTTCCGAACAATGGACGGACCGGAACGAACGCTTCATCAGAGCCGGTTACCAGACGGCAGGCAGAGGACAGGCCGGAAACGGATGGGAAAGCGAACCGGAGAAAAATCTGTTGTTTTCTGTACTCCTGGACACCCGCCATACGCCGCTCCAAAGGCAGTTTGACTTGAATGTGGTTGTGTCCGTTGCGCTCCATAGGACGGTAACAACACTCCTACAGCATAGCGGTCTTACAGCCCCGCGGTCATACAGCGAAGCGGTCTCCATAAAATGGCCGAACGACCTTTATTTCGGCGACCTGAAATTGGCTGGAATATTGGTGGAGACTGCTATTTCCGGAGGCAGGATAGAATGGGCGATAGGCGGAGTGGGACTGAATGTCAACCAGACCGAATGGATAGGAAACGCCCCGAACCCGACTTCCCTGAAACGGATAACGGGTAGCGAATACGATTTGGAAAAACTGATGGAGGATTTCATCGCGTCTCTTGTCGAAACGGAGAAATGGACGCATGAGCAACTCTGGACATACTATCTCGGCCATTTGTACAGGCGCGATGGCTATTGGCCTTTCGTCGAACGGGAGGTGAACATCGTTCCTACCATGAACGCGGATGAGACAGTTCCGGGACAATTCATGGCGCGTATAGCCGATATCACACCGGACGGAGAAATAGTACTGGAAGACAAGAACGGATTGACAAAAAAATACCATTTCAAACAGATACGATACGTGGTATAAGAAACGAGATATTCATTATTAATTATTCATTAATATGCAAAGCATAATTATCACCGGAGGAGCCGGATTTATCGGGAGCCATGTTGTGCGTTTGTTTGTAAACAAATACCCGGACTACCGTATCATCAATGTGGACAAACTGACTTATGCAGGCAATCTGGCGAACCTGAAGGATGTGGAGAATAAACCCAACTACCGGTTCGTGCGCGCGGACATATGCGATTTCGATACCATCTACGCGCTCATGCGCGAAGAAAAAGTGACGGGTGTGATACATCTTGCCGCAGAGAGCCATGTGGACCGTTCGATAAAAGACCCCTTCACGTTCGCGCGTACCAATGTAATGGGTACATTGTCTATGCTGCAGGCTGCCAAACTCTATTGGGAGTCGCTGCCGGAGAAATACGAAGGAAAACGCTTCTACCATATCTCCACCGATGAGGTGTACGGTGCCCTCCAACTGACCCATCCGGAGGGTATTGAGCCGCCGTTCACCACCAAAGCTTCGTCCGGCGAACACCATCTGGCTTACGGCGAGGACTTCTTCTACGAGACCACCAAATACAATCCTCACTCACCCTATTCCGCCTCGAAAGCGTCGTCCGACCATTTCGTGCGCGCCTTCCATGATACGTACGGCATGCCGACGATTGTAACCAATTGCTCGAATAACTACGGACCCTACCAGTTCCCGGAGAAACTCATACCGCTCTTTATCAACAATATCCGCCACCGCAAACCCTTGCCTGTCTATGGCAAGGGAGAGAACGTGCGCGACTGGCTGTACGTTGAGGACCACGCACGGGCGATTGACCTCATCTTCCACAAAGGCACCATCGCCGAGACATACAATATCGGCGGTTTCAACGAGTGGAAAAACATCGATATCATCAAAACGGTCATCAAAACGGTGGACCGCATACTGGGAAGACCGGAAGGAGCAGACCTTGACCTCATCACTTTCGTTACCGACCGTGCGGGACACGACATGCGCTATGCCATCGACTCTACCAAACTGCAACGCGAATTGGGATGGGAACCGAGCCTGCAGTTCGAGGAAGGCATTGAGCGTACCGTCCGCTGGTATCTGGACAACCAACCCTGGCTGGACAATATCACTTCCGGCGAGTACGAGAAATACTACGAAGAGATGTACAAAGGCCGCTAAAAGGAAATAAGCGGACAAAAAGGCCGGCGTATTTCAGCTTGTGCAACTACTATGGAAAATAACCTCCGGCAGCGAAAAGAAGTCACAGCCGGAGGTGAGAAGTTCGTTTTTGCCGATTATCGGTTAACATATAACCATTAACCTTTACATCTGTATGGCAACAGGCTTGAGCAGGTCCTGATTGCCGGAAATGTTGTGTTCCTGCATGTCGGCAATGACCTCTACCACCTCGGGATGGTGCATCAGCAGCGTGTCGATTACTTGTATCATGCTATATCCCGCTTCCGGCAAACGGTCCCATGCGATTGAACGGTCGTTGACAATGACATGCGCACAGCGCAGGACGTATGCCGGTTCTCTGTTCGAGCCTTTGCGTATGTGCAGGTCATGATACTCGCTGTCATATATAATGTCGCCATACATTTTCTTGGTGGCACTGAACCATTCTATGGGGAATGCATCTTTTCGCGGAGCGAAGGTCAATTCATGTTTTTTCCGTATCCCGTCCTGCATAGTGTAGAATCGTGTATAGATGGAATCCGAGGGAGAAAAGACATAGGCGTAGATATCAGTTCCTGTATCATCAGGTTTGGCTTCCGGACAGCCCTGTAGGGCCAGTGCAGCCAGGATAATCGTTGCCGAAGCAATAAAGGTACGAATAGTAGTTTTCATAATGAAGTATTTTAGTTTTGTCCAATCAACGCTGCAAAATTACAATATTTTTGCAGAACGTGCAAATAAACCACTTGGGAAAATAGTTGGGAAAATAACCTTCACTTCAGCGTTTTAGCGTCCATGTGTGGTCTCTGCTTGAGATGCTGACGATTCCCATGTTCTTGACTAATACACAACTTTCGTCTCCACGATTAATGAAGATGGAATCTTCTTTGACAGTCGTTATAGGCTCGCCATTACTACTGCTACCCCAATTATAACTGATGGATATATTACCATACACTTCCGGATATACTGGAGGAGTATAACTGTTTAAGTGCATTTCAATGTCAAAATATGTTTTGTTGCTGCTCTCTAATATCGTATATATAGCATAACCTTCAAGTATAAATTTTAGCTCTTCATTACTTATCTGTTTGGTAAAGAGTTCACTTGCTTTAACGACGAACCCTTCTGTCTTTCCGGTTTCTGTCACAAAAAACACAGAATCGCCTTTTGAATAATTATCCGAAAGGAATGTAGCTAACTCCACGGCCTTTTGCTTCATCTCTTCAGGATCAGGTTCATTCTGATTGCAGGATACCAATACGCTACACAGCAGCATAATGGTGAAAAACTGATTAAATGCTTTCATAAGGTTTATTTGATTATTTTGTTTCCGTCAAACATAAATCATCCATTCCGTTAACGCTGCAAAATTACAATATTTTTGCAGAACGTGCAAATAAACCACTTGGGAAAATAGTTGGGAAAATAACCTCCGGCAGCGAAAAGAAGTCACAGCCGGAGGTGAGAAGTTCGTTTTTGCTGATTATCGGTTAACATATAACCATTAACCTTTACATCTGTATGGCAACAGGCGGTTCTGCATATCATATGCGTAAATGAAAGTATTGACCGTATCCGTCCACGCAGTATGGATGGCGGAAATTATTGCCGTTAAAGCATGGTGTAACATCCTGCACAGGATGGTCTGCATAGTACAACCTCTCGGAGAAATGCTTGCTTACCCTACGCGGTAAGCTTTTGGGGTAACGCCGACGTGTGATTTGAAGAATCGGTTGAAGAATGCCACATTGTCAAATCCAAGGCTCAGCGCTATCTCCTTGATTTGAAGATTCGTGATTTTCAACTGCGACTTGGCGTCCGTCAGAATAGCCTCGATGATAATATCGCCGGCTGTCCTTTCTCCTACTGACTTGATGGTCGAACACAGATGCGGCAGCGTGATACGCAATGCTTCGGCATACTGGCTGACGTGGTGCCACTCATGGTAATGCTTGAGCACCAGTTGGCAGTAATCCTGGTAAATCTCTGTTTTGCGGTCCAATGGGCGCACCAGGTATTCGTCTTGCTCGCGCGCATACTTGGTATAGCTGGTCTGAAGCAGGTTGAAGATGTGCACCATCTTTTCGCTGTCCAGCATCGTCGGCTGTGCATTCAGCGCCATGATGATAGTGTCATACATGGAGCAAAGCACTTTGGCGTGGTTCTCACTTACACTGATAATAGGCGAGTGAAGCTGCAATGCGGTCAAAGACATACGATTGTTGAAAGTGTGCTTTTCCAGGAAACTGCTGCCAAAAACGACCCAGTACACCAATGCATCCTCGGAGAACTCGTGGATAAGCAAAAAGCTCCCGGGTTCAAGCAGCAGTACATCGTTGGCCTTGAAGTCATATTCGGTTACATTGATGGTCGCATGCGCGGTGCCACGAACCAGCAAAGCATACACTCCGCACTTGATTTTACAGGGATAGCGACCGTACTCGTTCATCAACTTGCCGCTGGCATCACCTATCATGTAGTCTCCGTAAGGGCAATCAACAATGGGGATATTATTCTCTTTCATCTTAATAATTGATATGTAATTTGCTGCAAAGGTAGTGCTTTTTTTTGAATTATCAAAATAAATGTGACATTTTTTTCAAAAAAGAGATGCGAAGAATGGGAAACGCCAAGGGAAATAAAGGGAGCAGACAGGGGAGCAAGTCGCGAAAGAAGAAACAAAAAAGAGAGACTATCCATTGATAGTCTCTCCGTTGACCTTGTCAAACAGCGTAATCAGCCCAATTTGTTCACATACAGGGCTAACTTCGATTTGAGGTTGGCAGCCTTGTTGTTGTGAATGATGTGGCGCTTAGCCAGTTTGTCCAGCATCGAGCTTACCTTAGGCAGCGCAGCAGCAGCTGCAGCTTTGTCGGTAGTCTTACGCAGGTCGCGCACAGCGTTACGTGCGGTTTTAGCGTAGTAATGATTGTGTGCTTTGCGTGCGGCCGTCTGGCGGATACGCTTCAAAGATGATTTATGGTTTGCCATCTTGTTTGTTTTGTTTTTGCCGTTGCCTTTCGCTTTGCGGTTACTCAGTCTTCGGCGGTTTAGTGAATATCCCGCGTGGCGATGAGAGGAAAAGCCGTGCGGGACGTGACTTTAGGGAAGGTCTTGTTGGTAGTGCCAAGGGGAATCGAACCCCTATTGCAAGAATGAAAATCTTGAGTACTAACCGTTATACGATGGCACCATATGTTGCTTATTCCGGCGAAAAAGCGTGCAAAGGTACGACATTTTTTTTATATACGCAAATTTTTAGGCGTTTTTTTTGCGTTTTTAACCGTTTTGTGCTATTTATTTGCATAATTCATTTATTTGTTGTACCTTTGCAAACGCAAAGGTTTTATATATTATGAACAAGATTTTATCCAAGCGATTTTTCTCGCCTAACGTAGCGGAATTGGTTATCGAAGCTCCTCTTATCGCCCGTAGCCGCAAAGCCGGGCATTTTGTGATTGTACGTGTAGACAGTCATTCCGAGCGAATGCCCCTCACCATAGCAGGTGCAGATGTGGAAAAAGGAACAATCACGCTCGTCGTGCAACAGATCGGCGTCTCGTCCCATAAACTGCTGGCCTTGAACCCCGGTGAGGCCATCCATGATGTCGTTGGGCCTCTGGGCAAAGCCACGCATATCGAGAACTATGGGACGGTGGTATGTGCCTGCGGAGGCGTTGGTGCAGCCCCGATGCTGCCGATAGCAGAGGCACTCAAAAAGGCAGGGAACAGAGTTATTACCGTTCTGGCGGCCCGCAATGCCGATTTGATTATATTGAAAGACCAGCTCGCTCAATGGTCCGACGAGCTTATCGTCATGACCGATGACGGCTCGATGGGACAGAAAGGAGTTGTGACTGTCGGTGTGGAACAGGTAATCCGCAGAGAGCACGTCGATAAATGTATCACCATCGGTCCGGCTATCATGATGAAGTTCGTGGCGCTGACGACGAAGCAATACAATATACCTACAGAAGCGAGCCTGAACACCATCATGGTGGATGGAACGGGTATGTGCGGCGCATGCCGCGTCACTGTCGGAGGCCAGACCAAGTTCGTCTGCGTGGACGGTCCTGAGTTTGACGCACACCAGGTAGATTTCGACGAGATGTTAAGCCGCCTCCGTTCCTACAAGACAGAAGAAACAAAGGCGATGGAACAATACACATCGCAGACCGAAAATAACAAAGAGTCATCGGACTCTAATCGGACTCTAATCGGACTTTTGTCGGAGGGCCGTCAGGTTTTGCAAAATATAGAACCTTTTGCGGGTACGCCCAAGGACCGTGTGGCTATTCCACGTGTACAGATGCCGGAATTGCGTCCAGAAGTGCGCGTCAAATCCTTGCACGAAGAGGTCAACCAGGGGCTTACCGCCGAGCAGGCAATCAACGAATCGCACAGGTGCCTGAATTGCAAGACCCCGACTTGCGTACAAGGCTGTCCGGTCAATATCAATATTCCCGGATTTATCAAGCAGATTGAACAAGGCAACCTGGCTGCAGCGGCAGAGGTTATCCGCGAGAGTTCCTCCCTGCCTGCAGTATGCGGACGCGTCTGCCCTCAGGAAAAACAATGCGAAGCGCATTGTATCCATCTCAAGATGGGGAAACAGCCGGTGGCTATCGGCTATCTGGAGCGTTTCGTCGCAGACAACGCACCGGCGCAGACTGCCAATACAAATACAGCATTGCCCGACGGCGCAAAGAAAATCGCAGTGGTCGGTTCCGGCCCTGCTGGTCTGACTTTTGCCGGCGACATGGCCAAGTACGGATACGAAGTGCATGTTTTCGAAGCGCTGCATGAAATCGGAGGAGTCCTCAAATACGGAATACCCGAGTTCCGTTTGCCGAACAGTATTGTCGACCGTGAGATTGACGGACTGAAGGCAATGGGAGTGCAGTTCCATGTGGATACAATCATTGGCAAGACGATTAGCGTAGAGGAACTGCAGAAACAAGGCTTCCAAGGCATTTTCGTCGGCTCGGGAGCAGGACTGCCAAGGTTTATGAACATACCGGGAGAGAATCTGAATGGTGTCCTGTCATGCAATGAATACCTGACGCGTGTCAACCTGATGGACGCCTCCAATCCGCAGACCGACACTCCGTTGCTTTACGGCAAGAATGTGATGGTAGTGGGCGGAGGAAACACAGCCATGGATGCTGTCCGTACAGCCAAACGCCTTGGCGCGGAAAAAGCTATGATTGTGTACCGCCGTAGCGAAGAAGAGATGCCGGCGCGCGTGGAGGAAGTGAAACATGCCAAGCAGGAAGGTATAGAATTTCTGACACTCCATAATCCTGTTGAGTACCATGCCGACGAAAACGGTCGTGTCTGTGAGGCTGTCCTCCAAGTGATGACGCTTGGCGAACCGGATGAGTCAGGCAGACGCAGTCCTGTACCGGTAGAGGGACAAACACTCACTCTGCCTGTGGATCTGGTGATTGTGGCTGTGGGGGTATCGCCCAATCCGCTTATCCCCTCATCGGTGAAGGGATTGGAGATAAGCCGCAAAGGAACAATCGTAGTCAACGAGCAGATGCAGTCGGCTATTCCTGCAATCTTTGCTGGCGGAGATATCGTGCGTGGAGGTGCTACGGTGATTCTGGCCATGTCGGATGGCAGAAAAGCAGCTGCGGCTATGCATGAGCATTTAGCCAAGTAGCCAGATACTCTTGCTCCGGCTGACCCGGAGTGGGTATCAACTCTGCTTTGCCGAGGATTCCCAATGCATGCAGATCCATTATGGTGGAATAGCCCGAACGGGCGATAATCCGGTCTGCATTTAGCAAGGCTTTCTGTAGTTCCGCATCGTTCAGGTGCGGAATTATTGTTATATTCCGCTGCTTGATACGCACCATCGGTCTGCTCATCAAGCCTTGAACGATTAATACTTTCTGCTCCTGACCGCTGAAACGCTGTTTAATCTCAGCCTCCAGCATACTGCGCTGGGGCTCCGGTCCGCTCAACACACTCACGATGCCATACTCCTTTTCTTGCGTATCTGCAGACTGCGGGACGGATTGTACCGGTCTCTCAAAACGACTTAACGGACCGATATATTCGATGGGGCATTGGAGGTGTTTTATCCGGAAGGAGGGATGGCTTAGTTCGCCTGCAAGCGTGTCGCGCGGAGGGATAGACTTTCCGTCGCCTGGAAAATCAGGTACCCACACCTTATTGAAATGCGCATATATACGTGCGTGTACGCGCGATGCCATTTTTTCCGCCCAATGCCAGCCCTTAGGCAACAGAATGTGCAGTTGATGGGTCATGTAGATACACTCGGTTCGTGGAGAATACAAACCAAAACGGTTGTCGCTGACGACACGGTCTATGCTTTCTTCACGCAGAATGGCTTCTAACATAACATGGTCGCGAAAACTCCAGCGAATCAAAGCCGGTATAGATTTGCTAATGGCAAAGACTTGACTCTTGCCGCGGCTATAGCGCAGATTCAACGGCGCCAGATATACATACCGCAACTTCGGGAAATGTTTGCGGAGCAGAATGAGACTGTCCCCGTCTCCGCCTAAAATCACTTCATGCCCTTCTTCCATGAAGCGCTGAACAAGCGGAATACATCGGCTGGCATGGCCCAGCCCCCAGTTAAGTGGCGCAACCAGTATCTTCATAGGGGAGACTAACAACTGATGATTGTATCAAAACCCTTCTCGCGTAGAGGCGCCGCAATCTGCTCCATCTTTTCACGCGGGATTTTTTCCAGTTTCTCTTCGGGGGTCTTGCGGTCAATCACGTAAATCATAATCTGTTTCGGATGCAGCAAATCCACAGCCTGATACCAAGCCTCGAGTTCTTCGGGAGTAGTGTTGTCAATCAGCAGCCCGTTGTGTTCGCCGCGCAGGAAACAGGTCTGCAATGTAAAATCTCCGTTGAACTGCTGCAACCAATGGATAATCGTAGTAGTGGTAAGACCGGAATAGACCGGTTGGTCAATACGGCGCATCATCTCATCAGTAGCCGCATCCAATTTTAATATACGGTTATCGCAGAGCATCAGGGCTTTCACTACTTCAGAACGCCCTAGCTGTGTACTATTGCTCAGTACACTCACTTTGGCTTGCGGGCAATAACGGTCTCGCAAGCCAATGGTATCTTGTATTATGTCGGGGAAATCGGGGTGTAGTGTGGGTTCCCCATTACCCGAAAAGGTGATGACATCCGGTCGGATACCTTTGCGTGCCTCATCCTGCAGTTTTGTCTCTAAAGCAGCGTAAATCTCTTGGCGTGTGGGGAGTACAGGGTGAGATACCGGGGTGTTCCAGCCGCATTCGCAATAAACGCAGTCAAAGGTGCATAATTTATGGGTCAGAGGCATAATCTCCATACCCAGACTTACGCCTAACCGTCTGCTATGTATTGGCCCGTAGGCTATCTCGCTAAACAACATATTGTTCTGCTCTTTTCTGTGACCTGCTCAAATCGTTACCACGCGGTTTCCCAGCATTTTGCAAATCTCTTGTTTGCGTTCCAGCAATAACGGCTGGTGAGATAGCAGTATGCGCTGCCGTTCCCAGTCATCGGCCTGCTCGGCCTGTTTGAGTTCGCGTGCAAGGTCTTCGATTTGCATATTGATTACAGTCAGTCTGATTTCATATATCAGTTGCGACACCAACTCGCCGAGGTGGGCATCCGTATCTTCTACCACTTCGCGTTGAACGTTTTCCGAGATACTGCGGTGGGAGTAGAGAGAACTGAGCTGATATTTGTCGGCTACCATTTCTACGGCCAACGCACTGATTTCCGGGTCTTCGTGGAACTTGAAGAAACGTTCGGCTTGAAAACCGGCATCACAACTATGCTTTTTAAATTCAGAGATGATTCTTTCGTACACCGGTCTCGGTGCTTTGATTTCATCGTTTTCCAAATTAAATATGATAATCTCTCCAACGGTGTATATTACACCGTCTACATCCATCTGTTTCTCTCCATAACGTACTATCAACTGTATCAGATTGTAGTAGTTTTCTTCTAATGGAGATTTTGGAGATGCAGGGTGAGCGGTTGCTGCGTTTGACTCATTTGTGGAAAGACTTTCGCCGTTATTTTCTCTATTATCCTCTTCAATTGTTTCCGAAGTCCGGTTCGTTTCGGTCTGTTTATGGCTTTCCTCAATCTTTTTTTTGCGGAGAGAAATCACTTCACGGGTCAATACTTGTTCGCTTATATGGAGCCGTTCTGCGCAATCTTTGATGTAGACCTGTCGGGTAATCATATCCGGAATGATTGCAATAGAGGCTGTGATATCCTTAATAAGCATAGCTCGTTTCTGCGGGTCGTCTCCTGCATCTTTGCTTAGCAATGCTGTTTTGAAACGTATAAAATCAGTCTGATGGGTCTCAATATAGCGAATGAATTCTGCCGCATCGTGGCTCTGAGCATAACTATCCGGGTCTTCGCTGTCCGGCAAGAGCACCACTTTGACGTTGAATCCTTCTTCCAGGAACATGTCAATACCGCGCAGTGCGGCGTGAATACCCGCTGCGTCGCCATCATATAAAACTGTAATATTACTGGTGAAACGCTTGATTAAACGAATCTGTGGTTTGGTCAGGGCTGTTCCGCCGCTGGCTACCACGTTCTCTATGCCTGACTGGTGCATTGAGATGGCGTCCATCTGACCTTCTACCAGAAAGCACATATCCTGACGGGCAATACTCTGTTTAGCCTGGAATATGCCGTACAGTTCGTTTGTCTTGCTGTATATAATGGAGTCGGGCGAGTTGACATACTTGCCTACGTTGTCCTTCTTTTTCAGGATACGTCCGGCAAAAGCAACCGGTTTGCCGCTGATGGTAAAGATAGGGAACATTACACGGTCACGGAAACGGTCGTACAGCCGCCCGTCTTCGCTCTTCCCGCATACGCCGCAGCCCAGTTTGGTATCTACGTTATTGGTAATGTATTCCTCTTTGAATCCTTTTTCCTTTAGCGTTCTGGCCAGCGGGTTTCCTTTTTCCGGAGAATAACCGAGTTGGAACTTGCGAATAATATCGTCACGTAGGCCTCGCTCACGGAAATAGCTCAATCCGACGGCTTTCCCCTCGTCTGTCTCCCATAATTGCTGTTGGAACCATTGATTGCAGAATTCGTTAACCACGAACATAGATTCCCGGTCGTCCTGACGTTGCTGTTCCTCAGCACTAAGTTGCTTTTCCTCGACTTCGATATGGTATTTCTTCCCCAGTTGTTTCAGCGCTTCTACATAACTGCATTGCTCGATTTCCATAATGAACCCCACGGCATGTCCGCTGACTCCACAACCGAAGCATTTATAGATTCCTTTGCTCGGGCTGACGGTGAAGGAGCCTGTCTTCTCGTTGTGGAAGGGGCATAAACCTATCAGGTTTGCACCGCGCTTATGCAGTGTAACATAGTCACCGACCACCTCTTCAATCTTGGCGGCGGCGTAGATTTTGTCTATGGTTTCACGTGGTATCACTCTGTGTCTCCTAATCGTTATACCAGAAATACATACCTATTTTTATGGACCATTGGTCAAGACGTCCGCGTGTGTTGCGGTCAATCGGATTGCCCAAATCATCTACGAACTGTGCATTTTTGTACGGGTTGAGCAATCCAAAGTCATATCCTCCGCGCAAGAAATAGCGTTTGTATTGGAATCCGGCACCAACCCCCCACGTTACATTCAGCCTTTTCAGCGCTTCGTTTTTTTTGTCGGTTTTATACGTGCTATAACGATTGGAAACTACCTCTGCATCGAAATCCATCTGCTCGTCCACGCGCATGTTCAGTCCCAGCCCGCATTGGATACTCGGACCGGTGTAAAGCATCAGATATGTCTCTTTGGCCACTTCGAATTTGTATTGCCAGTCAACAAATACCTCCACTTCGTGGTAGGTGATCATTTGTCTGCTGCGGGGATAGCCGTACGCGTATTTCGATTTCCAACTTCCGGTGTTTGCACCGAACGTATAGTTGATACCAATGGTGCTACCAAATCCGGCCACATAGCTGGCATCGTACACCAAACCCACTTTGAAACCGTTTAGTTTAACAGTGTTCACTAATGAGTCTTTCGGGAAGGACGGATCTTTGCTGTTCAATCGCAAAATAGGTTGTGCCCAGCCGATTTGCATACCGAAACCCTGTTTGGGCAGTTCTACCGCCATAGCGCTCATAGCCAGGCATACTGCCATTACCATCAAAAATACTTTCTTCATATTATTTGTCATATCGTTATTGATCTATTGTATCATCATTCGTCCACTTTGTTTTTCGGAACACGTCATCCTTGTCGGCCGGCCTTATTTTATCCGCCCAGAAGAAATTGGGCATGCGGTCGCCTCCGTTTGGAATCTGGTCCATCGGGTATAGCACACCGGTTGTCTCTTTGGTAAACCGCATACGTTGCACTTTTTGTTCTTCCACATACACCCGGATGAAACTGCTTTCGGTGGTATTCATGCCCACCAGCTCTCCGTCATCTTCTTTAGGGAAGTAGATGGTTAATGCATTGCCACTGATGTCCACGAGTTTCACTTCGCCGTCTACCAGCGTGGCAGTAATTTCCTTGCCGCTCATCTGGTTAAACAAATTCAGCGTGTCGCTCATGATACAGAGCGCATTGCCATTCCCTATGGCATGGTCGACAGTGCCGTTCACTATGTAAATAACAATGCTGTCAGCGGAAATCTGCTGGTTCTCGCTCCAACTGACAGGATGGGTAAACAGATGGATAGTAGAGTCAGAACCCAGATAAACCATAGAATCGCACACCATCTGCATATCGTCCCTAAAAACACGCACACCATAGTATGCGCGTACGCGGCGATAAGTGCTGTCTGCCATAGCGCTGTCGGTGTATTGCAGTTTCTCCGTAAAAAGAGTATCTGCGTGTATATATGCAATATGTGCGGAGTCAGACCAATCGACCATAAGGGCACTATCGGTGGCGTAGCCACGGCCGTCTTCCTCCCACATCTCGCCGTACTGGCCGTATAAAGTTGCTTTTTGGACGGTGTCACGCATTTCCATATCTCCCAGCACCTTTCCGAAGCCAATCATCTTGTCATAAAAAATAGTGTCTCCGGTCATATATTTCCCGTCTTTGTGGATGACTTCTGAGCGATCCAGCAGCATAGAGTGTTCGTTTCCGGTATTGTACCATCCTTTGGAAGTCAAGATGTCCGTTTCCTCTTCGTACACTATAGTCGTAGGACTGATTATGTCCGCTATTTTATTTTCTGTATTATAGAGCAACGTGTCACTTGTCAGGATGAATCTTGGGTGTTGGAGGCGAACGTTCTGACTGAATTGTGCTTGTTTGGTATTCGGAATGTATTGTCCGCGTACAGATGCCAGTGTGTTCAAAGAGTCTTTGATAGTGCCTCCTGTGTAGTAATAGGCAATACCTGCTATCCTGTCGTAGTTCAAGCTATCCGTTGTCAGAATAGTTGGGTTCTCGTTTTGTTTGCCATGGACCAATCGTACGTTTTTTCTCATCCGGGCCAGTTTGGCATTCCCGTCGTAGAAGAGCAGGTCTGCGAAACCGCTAAGTGTGTCTCCTTGCAGAAAGCGCACATGTCCAAAGGCATCCAAAGAGTTGGAGTTTTCGTAGAAGTAGGCACTATCGCAATACATCAGTGCCTCCTCATGACGGAAAACCACATTTCCACGGAGAATCTGGGCGTCAGCAATGCGTTCCTGGTCGAAACTCAGATTTTCTGCCCGCTCCAGATAGACCATGGTCTGTTTTTTCTCTTGTGCGCAGATGACGGTTGTCACTGCAAGCAAGGAGAGTACTATGAAAATTTTAACTTTCAATATTCCCTATCAATGAATCCATCCCGGATATTCGAAGTCGCAACCTTGCCATTCCGGATCTATTTGAACAAAAGTGGATTTTTGCTTACTTAATATCCAGTTGTGTATAAAATCCCTGCTGAGTTTTTGTTCCAACATAGATTTGATGGCTTGGAAATCGTCAATCAGGTTTGCACGGTGCACGTCCGTTTTTTTCTTCAGGCGGACAATGGCGCATACCTCACGGTTTTTTTGCTGGTCCATCATCACAAACGGCTGCGAGATATCGCCTTCCTGCATGTTGTAAATCTGTTTTGCGATCTCGGGCGCGAGGTCTTGGTATTCAAAACGGCTGCTGCCAGTGTTCGGGTTGATCATCAAGCCTGCATTCATGGCTGTGTTTTTGTCTTGAGAGAAAAGAATCACGGCTTGTTCGAACTGTATTGAATCTGCGACAACCAGTTGGCGGATACTATCCAACCGTTCTATAGCGTTTACTTTGTCAGTGGCGCTGATGCGGGGGCGAAGGAGAATGTGGCGGCAATTGATTCTCTCTCCTTTTTTCTCAATCAATTGGATGATATGATAGCCATATTCCGTCTGCACGATACGGCTCACGCGTTTGGGGTCGTTCAGATTGAATGCCACGTCCGCAAACTCAGTGACAAGTTGTCCTCGTCCGACAAATCCCAGTTCACCGCCTCGTTTTGCACTCTCGGTGTCCTCTGAATATAATCGCGCCAGCATACCAAAATCGGCAGTGCCGTTCTGTACACGTTCTGTGAACTCGCGGAGTCGTTGTTTGATTCGTTCTGTTTCTTCAACTGGAACAGTCGGTTCGAAACTGAGAATCTGAACTTCCACTTGCGCCGGCATCATAGGAATGGAGTCAACCGGCAGTGTATTGTAAAACCTCCGAATGTCAGCAGGAGTCGGTTTGATGTTCTGTGTCAGCTTGGCCTGCATCTGCTGGATAATCATCTGATTTCGCACGGTAGTCATCATTTCTTCGCGAATCTCACTGCTCGTTTTGCGGAAATATTCTTCCATTTTCTCTTTAGAGCCGATTTGGTTGATGTAGTAGTTGAGTCGCATGTCCACCTGATGACTCACGCTGGATTCATTGGCTTCTACCGAGTCCAGCACCGCCTGGTGCAAGAAAAGTTTCTGGATAGCCAGTTGCTCTGGGATGACACAATACGGGTCTCCGGGAATGGTAGTCCCTTCGTATTGTGCGCGCAGTCGTTCTTCCTCCACTTCGCTACGCAAAATGGCTTCATCACCGACAACCCATATCACCTCGTCAATTACTCCCTGTGCATATACTGCTGCAAGGGAGAGGGAAAGGAGTGCTATAATACTAAATTTTTTCATCTGTTCGTGCTTCTGCGTTTAATAAAATTTCACTTTCTTTTCTTGCACTGCTTCGTTGTACAGTCGCTCACGTTCCTTTTGGAGAAACTCGACCTGGCGTCTACTCAATATCAGTTCCTCTATTTCCGGCCGCGCATATTCAATAGGCATAGCCTCGCCTTGTAATGCTTTCTGGCTTATTTGGAGAAGATAGATAGTGGTTGAATCAGCGATTTCTATCAGTTCTCCGGTTTGTTTCAGCCGGTTTTCCAATTCGTTTTGTTCAATTGAAGTATTGGAAGTTATTTGCGAGGTGGTAAACCATTTATCGGTGAACAATTCGTATCCGCTGGCGTAGCGGTAAGCATATTTTTCAATGTTATCCATAGCCTGGGCTTTTATATCCTCCTTTGTGTCGTTCACTTCCGACAGCCATTGGTGCAGTTTTTTCTGGTTTGGCGCTTCAGTTGGGATAATCACCAATAGTCCTTTGACCAAACTTTCGGACAAGCGGAAACGGTCCGGCAACAGTTCGTAGAGTTGCTGAACGGTGCTATCCGGTATGGTTTTGGGCATATTGCGTTCTACCAAATATTCCTCGTAAGCGTGCACATAGAGCGAGCGTCTATAGTCTTCCACCAAGCTCTCTATTGCCGGATTTACGCGGGCTTTGGCCTTGTCATACAACAGAATGTCTTTCGCCCATTGGCTGATGAATTGTTGCGCCACACGCATGCTATCCTCGCTGTTCATACCAATAGTGAGCGAGTCCAATGTGGACTGGTATATGTATTTGCCATTCAGTTCAACAGCCACACCAGCCTGGTGTTTCCGCTGAAAGGCGCTACATCCGCTCAAAATGAACGGGATGATAATACATAAAAAAAAGTATCTCTTTTTCATAAGGTAATGTCTTTGTATGCAGCTATCGTACAAAAACCGTGCAAAATTACTACTTTTTTTTGATATATGCAAATTTTTGCATATCATACCCTTCATAATCATGCATGTAAAATAGTGTACAACAGATGTCCGTCCACCAGTTGATACGTATCCGGGAGCACAATTTTCGGCGCAGCCACTCCGGTACCGATAACCAACTCCGGAGCCACCTCTATGTGTATCTCATCCCATATCCCGCTCGCTAAAATGGAGTTGAGCAAGGTGGTCCCTCCTTCTACCAAAACGGAGTGAATATTTCTCTGAGCCAAGTCCGCCAGAATGAAAGGCCAGTCTGTTCTGTTGCGATAGACAATTGTTTCGGTTTCATCGGAGAAAATATGTGCATCTGCTGGTATGCGGTGGTGTCTGTCAAGGGTTATCCGAATGGGATTTCTGCCTTCCCAGTGTGTATTGAGCAACCTCGGGTTGTCGAGCAGTACCGTGTTTGTTCCTACCATGATTGCCATGTTCTCAGCCCGCATCCGGTGTACCATTTTTTTTGTTTCCGGCGTGGAAATGGGCAAAGCTCCCTGCAGGTGTTCCCGGCTGTTGGAACTCGTCTCCGGGCTTCTAAATCGGTCAATGAAGCCATCGGCTGTTTGTGCCCATTTCAGGATTACATAAGGTCGATGTTTTTCATGAAGAGCGAGAAAACGTTTGTTGAGTGCGCGGCACTCCTTCTCCATAAAACCGACCTCCACATCTATTCCAGCATCGCGCAACATCCGTACACCCTGTCCCGCTACCAGAGGATTCGGATCCAACATTCCGATAACGACCCGTCCAACTCCTTTTTCAATAATCAGTTTGGCGCAAGGCGGTGTTTTTCCGTAATGGCTGCATGGTTCCAGAGATACGAATAGTGTGCAGTCTGATAAATCCGTATTGCGATGCTCGGACTCATCAAGCCTGCGAAAACAATTGACCTCGGCATGCCCTTCTCCATACTTTTCGTGCCATCCTTCCGCCAATATGAGTTCATCCCTATTGCGTAGCAGCACGGCTCCCACCATGGGGTTTGGGGCTACATAGTACTCGCCTCTGCGCGCCAACTCAATACAGCGGGCAATATATTTTTCATAATCCATATTTTTTTGCATATGTCAAAAAAAAGCAGTAATTTTGCAGCGTGAAAGAAATAATACATTATATTGTTTCGCGTCTGGAGACGCATTATCCTGCAGACGAGGCAACGGCGCTTGCATGGTGGATTGCTGAGGAGACAACCGGCTGCACCCGCACACGTTTGCAATTTGATTGCAAAGATACAACAATTTTTTCGAACCTGCAAGCCGGAACCCCATTTTTAGAGGAAATAATAGACCGTTTACTTCATGACGAGCCTATTCAGTATATTTTCGGTCATAGTTTATGGAACGGTCTGGATATCAAAGTGACACCGGCTACCCTGATTCCCCGTCCCGAAACAGCCGAGCTGGTGGACCAAATACACAAGACAGCAGGTATCATTCAGACGGAGAATGCACCATTCCGTGTGCTTGACATCGGAACGGGAAGCGGATGTATCGCCATAGCGCTCAAAAAAGCCCATCCTGAGTGGCAGGTTTTAGGTATTGACATATCGGCAGAAGCAGTAGAAATAGCAAAAGAAAATGCGCAAAGAAATGGTGTAGAAGTGGATTTTAAGGTGGCAGATATATTTGCGAATATACCCGATTTCAACGGAGTTTTCGACCTTGTAGTATCCAATCCTCCCTATATCTGTGAGAGCGAGAAAAAGGATATGCGGCCGAATGTACTGGCACACGAACCTTCTGCTGCGCTCTTTGTGCCGGATGATGACCCGCTGCGTTTTTATCGCCGCATAGTTCAATCCCGTATGGGCGAAAGGTTGTATTTTGAAATCAACGAGGCGTATCCCGAAGAGATGAAAACGTTGATGTGCGCCAACGGCTATACAGACATTATAGTAACCAACGACATTTATGGCAAACCGCGAATTATCCAAGGCCGAATGGCTTGACAAGGCAGAGGCTTATTGTGCTCGCGCCGAACATTGCGCTGCAGACGTGCGCCGCAAGTTATATGAGTGGGGCGCACCTGCAGATTTATACGATGAAATCGAAGAAAATCTGTATAAAAATGATTTTCTGAACGATGCGCGTTTCTGTGATGCCTATGTGCATGATAAAGTGGCTTACCAGTCGTGGGGGCGGCAGAAAATCCAAGCCGGATTACGCGCTCTCCAACTCTCCGAGAGAGCTATCAGTACTGCAATGGATGAAATAGACGAAGAGCAGTATTGCAAGAATCTTGAGAATTTATATCTGCAACGCCGCGCAGACAGCGAGGAGAAACGTTTACGTTTCTTGATGCAACGAGGTTTTGTGTATGAAGAAATAAAAAAAGTTGCAAAAAATTTGCATATATAAAAATTTTGTTGTATCTTTGTGCTGTATTTTGAGAAGTTGTTCAGGCCTCGAAAAATCGTTCTATTTTTATTCCGTATAACTCATTGATTATCAGACATAGAAGCTCACGAGGTTCCTATAAGGTTCCTATGAAGTTCCTATAAGGTTTATAGTTACCTACTTGGCGCATAGAGGGAAGGGCGAGAGCCATTTCTGTACGAGAGCAAAGCGGGTGGTGTGAGACGTGTGACCGGCAAGAGGAAGAAAAATTGTTGTGTTTTGTAAGTACAAATGTTGAAAAAACGCAAAAAAAAGTCTCGTGTGCTTGCATGTGTGAGAAATTTTGTGTATCTTTGTACGCTTTTTTGAATAACAGCCCGTCGTAAGGTGGTGTGAAGGCGTTAGAAATAGTTATAGAAGTGCGGGCGGATGTAGAGGTGAGGAGGCGGACATGCAGCGCGGAGAGCGGATAGAAGAGGCGGAGATGCAGCGCGGAGAGCGGATAGAGGAAGCGGAGATGCAGCGCGGAGAGCGGATAGAATAGGCTGCTGATGCTGTATAGAATGAAGATATAGAAAACAGAGTAATCATGGAAATCGCGAGGGACGAGTACTGCGCGCCGATTTCGAATGAAGATATAGAAAACAGAGTAATCATGGAAATCATAAAAACTCCAATCGAAGGTTTGCTGGTAATAAAGCCGCAGGTGTTCAAGGACGCTCGCGGGTACTTTGTGGAGACATACAATGAGAAGCGCTACCGCGAAGCCGGTATTGAAGCGCGCTTTGTGCAGGACAACCAATCATGTTCCAGTTACGGTGTAGTACGCGGCTTGCATTTCCAGCGTCCACCTTATACCCAAGCCAAACTGGTGTGCTGTACGGTAGGCCGTGTGCTGGATGTGGCTGTCGATTTGCGCAAGGACAGTCCGACTTACGGCAAGTGGTATAGCGTGGAATTGAGTGAGGAAAATAAATATCAGTTCTTCATCCCCCGCGGTTTCGCACACGGGTTCTCCGTATTGAGCGAGCAGGCGATTTTTACCTATAAATGCGATAACCTGTATCATCCGGAGGCAGACGGCGGTGTGTTGCTGAGCGACTCGGAGTTGGCTATAGACTGGCAGGTGCCCGAAGAACTACGAATACTGAGTGAAAAAGACAAGAAGCATCCGCTATTACGGGAATTGGACAATCCGTTTTAGGTTGTTTTGTAAGTTGGAATAGTAAGCGAAGACAAATTAAGATATGAATATATTAATTACAGGCAGCAAGGGTCAGTTGGGCAGCGAGATGCGTGTGCTGAGCAGTGCTCATCCCCAACACCATTATTTCTTCACGGATGTGGACGAGCTGGATATCACGGACCGTTCGGCGGTAAGTGCCTATGTGCAGTCGAACGCGATAGACTTGATAGTCAATTGCGCTGCGTATACGAATGTGGACAAGGCGGAGGAAGACGAAGCGACGGCTCAGAAGATCAATGCCGAGGCGCTGAGTGTATTGGGAAATCAGGGCGTGCGCGTGGTGCATATCAGTACGGATTATGTGTTTTCGGGTGACGAGCACCGCCCCTGCCGCGAGACGGATAGTGTAGGTCCCCGTACAGCGTACGGCCGTACGAAATACGAGGGCGAGAAAATCCTGTTAGCCGCCTGTCCGGAAGCGGTGATACTGCGAACGGCATGGTTGTATTCGTCGTATGGCAACAACTTTGTGAAGACGATGATTCGCTTGGGGAAAGAGAAGAAGGAGTTGGGAGTAGTGTATGACCAGATAGGCACTCCGACATACGCAGCAGATTTGGCCCGGGCGATATTTGTGGTGATTGAATCACCGATATGGCATCCGGGTATCTATCATTTTACGAACGAGGGTGTGTGCTCATGGTATGATTTTACGCTTGCCATCCATGCGTTGCACGGAGGCATAGAGTGCCAAGTTCGCCCGATTTTATCGGAAGAATATCCATACAAGACTCCGCGTCCCCATTACAGCGTGCTAGACAAATCGAAATTCAAGAAGACATTCGGTGTGGCTATTCCGCACTGGATGGACGGGTTGAAGAGATGTATGCGTGTACTGAACAATGAATAATGGATATGTGATGCGCGAGACACTGAATTTTCTGGCAGAGTTGGCTGTGAACAATAACAAAGAATGGTTTGACGCCAACCGCGAGTGGTATCAATCATGCCGCGACCGTTTTGTGGCCTTCTCGACTGAATACCTGCGGCGTTTGACAGAGATGGACCCGGCGCTGGCTCCCTTGCAGCCGAAGGACTGCATATGGCGTATCAACCGAGATATTCGTTTTTCGGCAGACAAGCGTCCGTATAAAGAGTGGTTTGGTTGTTTTCCTGCAGTCGGAGTTCCGGGTCAGCCGAAGACGTGGGGAAAAAAATCAATGCGCGGCGGTTATTACGTGCATATCCAGCCGGGGCAATGTATGTTTGCCGGCGGAATATGGGACCCAGGCAAAGAGTTGCTGAAAGCTCTCCGGTCGGAGATAGAGGCGAACTATGAAGAGGTGGAGAAGATCATGGGTTCGAAGAAATGGAAGAAATATTTCAGTCAGGATTTCGATTCGTATTGGGGAACGGGCTTAAAGAAAGTACCGGCAGGTTTTGACCCGGATTTTGTGCATGCAGAGTGGCTGAAACACAAGATGTACACCTTCAGCCATCCACTGAGTGACGACGAGGTGTGTTCTCCCGATTTCATCGATAAAATCATGGATATAGCCATCACTGCAAAACCGATGAATGATTTTCTGAATTACACCTTTGAGGAATACGGCGAGTTTCCTTCGCACTGCAGATAACATAGAAAATCAGACTTGCTAGTTCAATGGATAGAACGGGGCTCTCCTAAAGCTCAAATCCGGGTTCGATTCCCGGGCGGGTCACGATTATTACGCATCCCGAGAGGGTAAACGGTTCAGGCTTCCCAAATGGGAAAATACCGAAGCACAATTCGAAAAACACCAAACATACCAAACCATGAAACACAAATTACCATTTCTGACAATGGGCTTATTGGCATTGCTGCCAGCGTTGTCAAGTGCCCAAAACGACACTGTCCGAGTGTTGCGTGCCTCACAGCACGCGGAGCGAACGGAAGTGCGAGAACAGAACTTTCCGATGGAGGACACCCCGGAGTTGAAGAAGACTCCCGACAGTTTGGTTCGCGTAGAGGTAACTACCATTCATTATTTCACAGACACATTGATGAGTATAGCGTACGTGCCGGATAGTACCGCGCAGCAACGAACGGACACTATCCGCGTGGATTCGCTTGACCGCCGCGGTCATTATATAGAAGCACATGTGGGAGTGAGTTATGGTAGTTTAGGGTATACGTTCAGCGACAAGGAGAGCCGTTTGGGCGGCTTCGTGAGTCCGTTGTTGCAGTTGCAGTACGCCTATTTCTTCCATCAGAACTGGGGTGTCGGCATAGGCGCATGGTATACCTACAGCAGTTCCACTGCTCATCTGGGCGGCACCTACACATGGGAACAGGATGCGAACGGAGACCCGCTAATCGACTCGGACACCGAGCAGCAATATATCCACTCTGCTACGGTAGTGGAGTGGGACGAGCGTCAGTCGATGCATAATATCGGTATTCCGGTATCGTTGCAGTTCCAATGGTTGAACAAAGCGCGCAAAGCGGGAGTGTTTGCTGCAGTAGGTGTGGCACCGTCGTTCACGGTAGCCAATTCCTACAAAGTGACCAAAGGTGTGATAGAGCACTCGGCTTATTATCCCAATTGGGGTTTGACGCTGGACAAGGGCGTACATGAGTTCGGCGAGAACGACTATGCCGGAGAAGACGGCGGAAAAGGTCAGTTGGCAGTCCGTCCGCAAGTGATTGTCTTTGCCGATTTGGGGGCGCTGATTCCGTTGACGAAACAGATAGATTTGTTTGTGGGCGGTTATTTCCAATGTGGCGCGAACGATGCGAACCGTTCGGAGAAGCAGGCGTTGGGATGGAAAGATGACAATTTCACGTTCATGAACGACTACAAAGGTGCCTATGCACTGAATACGACGAACGCTTCCCACCCATATGAGGTGGGTTTGAAAGTCGGTGTTCACTGGCACCACATAGGCAAGGACAAACACAACGTGGTGGATTATTTCGACTATTTCACACGGCAAGACACCATAGTAGATATGCTGGCGCGTCAGGATACAGTAGTCACAGAACGCATTGATACTCTCACCCGTGCGCATATTGCCAAAGCCGCCGAGGAAGTGGAGAAATTCAACAAGATTTATTTCGACTACGACAGTTACAAACTGCGTGACAACGAGCAGCGTTATCTGCTGTCCATCATTGATGTGCTAAACAGAGTGCCGGATGCCAAGATCGCGATAGACGGTCATGCTTCGGAAGAAGGCCAACGTCGTCATAACGAGCGTTTGGCATACAACCGTGCGAAGGCAGTAGCCAAGTTCCTGGTAGCGAACGGCGTGGACAAGAAACGCGTAATCGTAATCGGTCACGGGTCGTTGATCCCGAACGAAGAGAACGTGAACCACGAGTTGCCGCTGGATAGACGCGCAGAGGTAAAAGTGGTGCAAAAACAAAGTGAAATCGAAAAGAAGTAAGGAGGCAAACTATGAAAAACAACGTTAACCGTGCCCAATCGGTCATGAAAACGACTCGCTATATATTATTAGGACTAATGATGTTGGTCCCACTGTTCGTCCAAGCGAGAGAGTATAAGAAAGGCGAGCAGATTTATGTGAATGTCAAGCAAAGCTGGAACTGGTCAGACGCCAATGCCAAGTTGTTCCTATACTTCTTCCAGTCGTGGTCTGACGGTACTCTTTGGATGCCTCTCTCGCAATATGACGGAGACACCTATGCCGGCACCTTTACAAGTGACTGTATGTACGACCGTGTGATAGTAGTACGCAAAGAACCATCAGGTACTTCCGGCAACTGGAATAACCGATGGAACCAGACATGCGATATCGAAATACCCAATAATAAAGTAAGAGTGGACAATAAAGATGTAGACGTCGACATCAATATGTTGTACACGATGACTTCCAAAACCAATGTAGATGATAATTGCGGAGAGGGTTTTGTCGCTTCAGAGACTTGGAAAAACTACACACCTCCGGTGTCGAAGATCAATGCCATTATTTCCAGTCTTACAGCCGAGGAGGTTAAGTATTGTCCGAATGCAGTAGGCGATCCGTTCTCGCTGAAAGCCAAACTGAATACACAGAAGACAGAGTATGTCTATACCGACGTAAAAGGTCACGGATGGTATAAATCCACCAACGGCATGACCTGGACGTCAATAGACGGTTATGCCGGCAATGCACGCGACGGCGAAAAGGATATCAACATAGAGCATAAGATAGAAAGCGGCGTACTGTATTATTACCTGCACTCCAATATTCCTTCCGGCCGAAGACTTCTCAAAATGGTGGCACTTACAAGCGGTTGTGAGTTAGACTGCTCCATTACCTCTTTTGAGACCGCTAATTCTGCTGTTAATGCAGATAACAACACGTTTACTTTGGACGGCATGGTAGCCTTTGGCGAGGCGAACGGCAAGGCATTGAAGATAGAGTGCGGCGGCAAAGATACAACGATAGCGTTGCCAGTAAGTCCACAGTCGTTTTCTCTGCCGGGTATTCCCGCTGCAACAACAGACGGTCAGAAAACGACCGCCAAGGCTTATTTTGTAGGCGGAGGAAGCGCATGTAGTTATGAGATAGAGATAGACGTACCAAATTCCACCATAGCTGCAGAAACGGTTACATTGGATTCGTTGACAGGCCAGCAATATGTATTAGTGCCTGCAGATACAGTAGCGAGCAATCAATTTGTATGGCTGAAGAAAAACGAAATATCCGGTAAAACCGATACAATTACAAGCCCATGGAAGAAACTGACAGTTGATGCTATCGGTCACGATTCCACTGTGACTTATATCTATAAGGAGTATAACCCTGCTCCCGGTTCGATGGAAGACCTGATGAGCAACGGCAGTTATGAAGACGCATGGGACTATGCGGCAAAACCTGTGAGTGATTATGACTATTGGGGGACATTCACTCAAACCGAAAGCACGCAAATCAATTTTTATACCAATACCAGTGTCAACCCCGGTTTGGCAAAAAAGGATAACGGTTTTGCCGTGATTCGCAATGCAAAGAATTTTGCAGAGACATATGCAAGTGTAAAGCCCCGACAAGGCAACAATTTCGCCCTCTTTGATGCCAAACCAGGAAGCGAAGGAGCGAATAAAAAAGCGTGGTATGCGACCACCGATTCGAACGCTAAACTGAAGCTCAAGAAAGGTACTACTTATGTACTCTCGTTCTGGGCCGCCAATATCAACAACTACGGAGAGATGGATAATGCTGCACGGTTTGAGTTCCGCATAGAGTATAACGGTCATACATGGAAATCGAAGGTATTGGATTTGGGTTCAGAAGAGTTCCGCAATAATATCTGGCATCAATGTTCACAGACTTTTTATGCCCCGGAGGATTGCGATAATGTCACTATTTCCGTGGTTAATCTCAATACAAAATCTCTCAATATCGGGAATGACTTCGCATTGGATGATATTCAGTTCCACCCTATCAGCAGTGTATCGCGGAACGTGAAATCGCAGCAAGTGTTTGTTGTCAAGGCGCATGAACCGAAGATAGATGCGTTTACGGCGACACCACAAGTGATGTCTTGTGACGCAACGCAATACACAGTGCGACTAGAGGTGAAATACAAGAATCCGAAGGGCAATCTGGTCATCAAAGATCATGACGGAAATCTGCTGAAGTACAGTTTGCCCGATATAGCCTATGACACACAGGGCACGTTCAGCAAGGATACGGTGATCACTTCGTTGACTCCGGAGACACTGAACTGGCAGGTTTATTTTGAGGACTGGACTACAGCTACCGCCAGCACTACTTCGGTAGCTCCCGGTGCTCCTGCAATTGATACCACGAAAGTGCGTTTCAGCGTGCCTAACTGTACAGAGACCATTACGACACTGACCTTTGATTTGGACTATACCTATCAGCAGGGCGATTTTACCTATTGGGTGGATGATATTACTCCCAAACAAACAGCCCCATACGAAGCGGCTCAGAAAGGGAAGAAGACATTGAACAACTTGACTTTTGCCAATATTCCTGCAGACGGTAAGCCGACTCACAAGTTGCATGTGGAATTCAGCGAAGCGAACAGTTGCCGCAAGACTTACAACCTGCCGGCCGTTCCGCTTTCACCGGTGATAGACGAAGTGGTGGTAACAAACACTATTCCTGCGAAGGTCAGTTGCAGTACGGACAGCTATGAAGTGAAAGTGAAGGCAACGACCCACTATGAGGCGACAGGCAAGAAGATAGTTTTCACATATGAGGATAACGGCACGAAGCATGACACCGCGGTTGTGTCCGGCAAAGCAGCTGAGGCTACGTTGGTACTACACAACATCACCGAAGCCGGTGAGCCGGCAGCGACGCAGACCATATACGCCGCCTATGAGGAGTATGAGACCTGCACCAAGGGAAGTACCACTCAAGTGACCGCTCCTCAGCACGCGATGATAACCGGCGGTTTCGACGTGACAGTAAGCGAACTGGCCTGCGGAGAAACCAAGTATACTATTTCCGGTCAAGTAACGTTTGACATGGCCGACGGCGACCTGATAGTAGAATATGACGGCACACACCGACAGGTTATTTCCTCTCCGACCAGTCCGGCATCGTTCACGATAAGCGAAATGGAAGCAACCGGAGACAACCTGACCGTAAAAGCATGGTTCAGCGGCAGTCCGGACGATGCGTGCAAGGTTGAGTCCAAGCAGTTTGCCTCTCCGACCGTTCCTCATATGGCGGTAGAGACGGATTACTCCTATTCGCCAGTAACGTGTAACGATGAGACCACCACCCTGTCGTTCAAATTGAAATATACCTACCAACAGGGACAACTGCATTACAGTGTGGATGACCTAACCGAGCAGACACAGAGTATTAGCGAAAAGAACAAGACCGAGCAGACATTGACGTTGGCTTTTGCGGGTATTCCTGCAGACGGCAAGACGCACCAGTTGCATGTCCGCTTTGACGGAGCCAACAGTTGTCCGACAACAGATGTGGATTTGACGGCAGCGCCTTTCTCGCCGGTCATTCGCCAAGTGGATGCCACTTCCGTACCGGCTACTTTGACTTGCGAAAACCTCACCTATCCCTTGGAACTGACCATTACAACGCCGGTGGATGCTACAGGCAAGCAGTTGGAGGTAAGCTATACGGACGGTGGAGCGGACCAAAAAGTCACCGTGGACGCAACAGGCAAAAGTACGAAAGTGGAGTTGACGCTGCAAGACATGGATGCCACCAAGGTGTTTACGGTCTCCTATACAGACCGCCCGGAGTGCACCAAGCCGTCCGATGCCATCACATTGCCGTCCAAACCCACCTGTCTGGAAATAGACACCACTATCTGCGTGGGTGACAGTTATACGGAGAACGGCTTCAATGTGATAGAACCTGCCGTAGGCTATTACGAAGAGACGAACGGCTTCAACACGCTGCGTTTGACGGTAGTAGACCAACCTGCCATCCAAGTAAGTGCAATGAGCATGGTATGCGACGAGCAGACAGACGTGCAGTTCCCCTATACGGTAGAGAGCGGCAGTCCGGACAATTTCAGAGTGACCATCAACGGGCAGGAATATGCGGCTACAAGCGACGGCAGCCATATTACAATCAGCCGTCCGGCAGAGATGAAAGCCGGCAACTACACCGCCGCCATCACTTCCAGTCAGTCAGGTGCGCCGTGCGAGACAACCGTTCAGGTACAATTCACTATCGCCATGAGCAACAGGATGTACAGCAAATGGGAGGACCTGCTCTTTATAGACAACCATGACTCGCTGTTTGTGGCCTATCAATGGTATCGCAACGATGCTGTCATAGCAGGTGCCACCAAGCAATATCTGTATGACAAAGAGAACAAGATGGCCGGAACGGCGGATGTCTATTATTGTCAGGCAACAACGGCGGACGGAAAGGTGATTTATACCTGCGCCGAGACGTTTGACGATGTGACACCGAGCCGAACGGTAGATCATGCAACCAACAGTCCTCAACGCGTGATCACCCTGTATGACATTACCGGAACAGAGTTGCAACGATTGGTAACTACCGATCCGGAGGCCACCATCGTTCCCTCGCGTCCAGGTATCTATGTGTTGTATGAGGTGCAGGGCAATAAGACTCGAGCGACCAAAATAATAGTGCATGAGTAAGAAAAAAGCAGCATATTATGTAGTATGGCAAGGTCAGGAACCGGGTATCTACGATACATGGGAGGCCTGCGAAGCACAGGTAAAAGGTCAGAAGGGGGCCGTGTACAAGGGTTTTGCGACCCGTGCTGAGGCAGAAGCAGCCTTCGCCTCCTCTCCCGACCAATATATCGAGCGGAAGCCCAAAGCGGCTAAAGAGCTTTCGTCCGCGAGCCAGCCGCCGGCAGATGTTATCCTGCCGGCGTTGGCTGTTGACGCAGCCTGCAGCGGCAATCCCGGAGTGATGGAGTTCCGCGGCGTGATAGCCGATACAGGGACCGAGGTGTTTCACCGCGGTCCGTTCCAAGGAGGGACAAACAATATCGGCGAGTTTCTGGCAATCGTGTTAGGCTTGGCTTATCTGAAACAAAACAACCTGCCGTGGGTGCTGTATTCGGACAGCCGCACGGCCTTGGCATGGTTGCGCAAAAAGCATGCTGACACCAAACTGGAGTGGAATGCAGAAAACCAAGACCTGTTTTTCATGCTGCGCAAGGCCGAACAATGGTTGCACGACAACACATGGACCACACAGGTTTACAAGTGGGACACCAAGCGTTGGGGCGAGATACCGGCAGACTTTGGCAGGAAATAGGGTTGCGGGTATATTTTGACAAGCACAAATATCAAAATAAAGATTTTCGAACGATTTTTTTTTGTATGTCGCAAAAAAATAGTACCTTTGCAGTTGCAAAGGGCGGTTAAGAACTCCTGCCCAACGCACGAGGAACGCACACCTCCCCAAAAAGGCGCAAGCACATTCATTAAAACACAAATAATTAAAATTACACAATTATGACAAAAGTAGCAATTAACGGCTTTGGCCGTATTGGTCGTCTGGCCTTCCGTCAGATGTTCGAAGCAGAGGGTTATGAAGTAGTTGCCATCAACGACTTGACCAGCCCGAAGATGTTG
This sequence comes from Bacteroidales bacterium UBA3843, assembly GCA_002392745.1. GTDB lineage: Bacteria > Bacteroidota > Bacteroidia > Bacteroidales > Paludibacteraceae > Colicola. The sequence goes on from DGHR01000009.1 coordinate 85,450, forward strand.
GCTCACCTGCTGAAATATGACACAGCACAGGGTGGTTTTGCAGGTAAGTTCGGTGAGGGCAAGCACACAGTTGCTTACAAGGATGCAGTTCTCGCAGAGGACGGCAAGACCGTAGTAACTCCGGGTTCGATTACCGTAGACGGCAAGGAAATCACCATCTACGCAAAGCCGAATGCAGCTGAGCTGCCTTGGGGCGAGCTGGGTATCGATGTAGTATTGGAGTGCACCGGTTTCTATACCAGCAAAGCAAAAGCAGAGGCTCACATTCAGGCCGGCGCAAAGAAAGTAGTTATTTCTGCTCCTGCAGGTAACGACCTTCCGACTATCGTTTACAACGTAAACCACAAGACCCTGACTCCGGCAGACAAAATTATCTCCGCCGCTTCTTGTACGACCAACTGCTTGGCTCCTATGGCAGCAGCTCTTCACAAATACGCTCCTATCCAGAGCGGTATCATGAGCACCATCCACGCTTACACCGGCGACCAGATGATTCTCGACGGTCCTCAGCGCAAGGGTGATCTGCGTCGTAGCCGTGCAGGTGCACAGAACATCGTTCCGAACAGCACCGGTGCAGCAAAAGCTATCGGTTTGGTAATTCCTGAGCTGAACGGCAAACTGATCGGTTCTGCACAGCGCGTACCGACTCCGACCGGTTCTACCACTATCCTGGTAGCCGTAGTTAAGGGTAAAGATATCACCAAAGAGGGTATCAACGCAGCAATGAAGGCTGCCGGCACCGAGAGCTTCGGTTATACCGAGGACGAAATCGTATCGAGCGATGTAATCGGTATGAAGTACGGTTCACTCTTCGACGCCACCCAGACCATGGTTGCCAAGATTGACGAGGACACCTATCAGGTACAGGTTGTAAGCTGGTACGACAACGAGAACAGCTACACCAGTCAGATGGTTCGCACCATCAAGTACTTGGCAGAACTGAAGTAATTTGCTGTCAAATTGCAAAAAAATGGCATGCGCATTTGCGTATGTCATTTTTTTGTTGTACCTTTGCAGCCGATTTTGAAAGCAGGGGTATTAGCTCATCTGGCTAGAGCGCAACACTGGCAGTGTTGAGGTGAGCGGTTCGAGTCCGCTATACTCCACAAAAAAACACCTTGAGAGGTGTTTTTTCTGTTTTATAGCGCTTCTCCCGCGCGGTTCTCCGCCACTACGTTCTGTCGATTATTGCAGGTGTGCAATTTTCGAGTCCGCTATACTCCACAAAAAAACACCCTGAGAGGTGTTTTTTCTGTTTTATAGCGTCTCTCCCGCGCGGTTCTCCGCCACTACGTTCTGTCGATTATTGCAGGTGTGCAATTTTCGAGTCCGCTATACTCCACAAAAAAACACCCTGAGAGGTGTTTTTTCTGTTTTATAGCGTCTCTCCCGCGCGGTCTTTAGTGCTTTTACGCGCGCGGAAATCTGCGTTCTTTTTGTAGTATCGTGTATCGTTTCTATTGCGGGGCATCAGTACGGAGTAGAGGCTCCGGTGGAGGCATCCGTGCTATCCGTGCCATCAGTAGATGTGTGTTTAGAGGTTTCGGCTGCGGCACCGGCTGCAGAAGCAGCGCCGGGTTGCTTTTGCACAACGGCAGGTTTGCCAATTTTTTCAAAAGCGACAAGGAGTGTAGGTATGTCGGTTTTGTTAGCATCGTATGTGACCGTGACGGTTTTATGTTTCAGGTCGCACACCAAATCTTTCACTCCGCGTTCGAACGCGATGTTTTTCATTACCTTATCGCAGCAGCCCTGGCAATGCAGGTTGCAGGAAAGGACCACGGTTTGTTTATTTGTCTTAGCCGCCATCGGTGAGAGAAGGAAACTAAAGACAGAAAGCAGTACAGTTATAAACAGAAACTTTTTCATATTGTAATTTTTAGACATGTTAACAGATATTTATCAAAATCACGGGATATATATATTATATATAATATATATAGGTGTGGGTGGGATACAATATTCCTCCGATACGCCTTCTATATGCGTCCTATGCGCCTCCTATATAGTACATGCGTGTCAGGTTGTTAGATATCATCGGCGAAGCTATTTTTTATATCCGGTCGCAGCGACGCGGGAGAGGCGTTTGGCGGTTTTACAATATCAGCGAGCCGATCTGATATACAAGGAACGACATAAACCATGCCAAAACGAGCGAGTGGCCGACTGTGAACCATGCCCAGGCTTTTCCTGCCTCGTGGCGCAAGGTAGCAATAGTAGCGAAGCAAGGGAAATAGAGCAGGACAAAAATCATGAAGCTGAACGCTGTGACAGGCGTAAATCCGGCCGCGGAGATGTCTCCGCCATACAAGATAGCGAGCGTGGAGACAATCGCTTCTTTGGCAGGCAGTCCCGTCAGCAGGCAGACTGACATTTTCCAGTCAAAGCCGAGCGGTTCCATGAGCGGCGCAACGGCTTTACCAATCATGGCGAGATAGGAGTTCTCCAGGTCGTTGAGGTCCTGGCTCGGGAAATATTCCAACGCCCAGATGATGATGGACGCCCATAGAATGACGGTACATATTTTTTGCAAGTAGTCGGCCACTCTCTCCCAGATATGTGCAGCCGTGTTGCGTGCTTTGGGAAGCCGGAATTCGGGCAGTTCGTTGACCGAGTCGTCTTGCGGTTGCCGGAACCATTTAGTGCGCTTCATGAGGACGGCAAACAGTATAGAAAGGGCAATACCGACGGCATACAGCGAAATCATGACGAGTGCTTTATTGCGCGGGAAGAAAGTGTCCACAAAAAGCATGTAAACCGGCAGTCGGGCAGAACACGACATAAAAGGCACCATGAGCATGGTGAGTGTGCGGTCCTTAGGATTGCGGATGTCCCTGGCAGCCATGATGGCCGGCACATTGCATCCGAATCCCATCAGCATGGGGACGAAAGAGCGTCCGTGCAGTCCCACGCGGTGCATGATAGCGTCCATGAGGTATGCTTCGCGCGCCATATAACCGCTGTCCTCCATGAGCGAGATGAAGAAAAAGAGGATGATGATGTTCGGCAGGAAAGCCAAGACGGCTCCGACTCCCTGCAACACCCCGTCGATGAGCAATCCGGAGAACCATCCGTCGGCGATATGTGCATGTGCCGTGTTGCAAAGCCAGTCAATGCCCGCTGCAATCCAGTCCTGGGGGTAGGCGCCGAGTGTGAATGTGCACCAGAAGACAAAATAGAGAATGGCGAGCATAATGGGGAATCCGAGCCATGGGGTGGTGAGCACCCGGTCAATTTGTTCGAGCCGTGTGCGATGGCGGTCATTCTTGGCGTGCGTGAGCGTCTGGGTAAGTACACCGTGCACGTATGCGCGGTAGGCGTCATCGTTCTCCTGGTCGGGTAGGTGGTAAATAGGGTGCGCGGAGGATTCGGGCTTCAGCACTTCCTCCGTGACCATAGTGAGACATTCGTCCAGCCCGTAGTTTTTCCGAACCGAAACGAGACAAGTAGGCACACCGATGAGTTCCTGCAGTTTAGGCAGGTCGAGCGAGTGGTCCGTCTTGAGCAGCAGGTCGTACCGCCCGATGGCAAGGACGATCTTCTCGTGCTCGTCGATGATGTGCGGCGTGAGCATGAGCGACTCCTCCAGCCGGGTAGCATCCACGACTTGCAGTACCATGTCGTAAGTGTGCGAATGAAGCAAATCGAGGTCGTGCACCTCTTGAAACTCAAGGTGTACGCCTGCGGAGTTATTTTTGGAATGCAGGTCAGCCCTTTTCTGTAGCGCCTCAGTCAGTGCGCTTTTACCGCTTTGCGGGCTTCCCACGACAGCAATTTTCATACCGAATAAAATATTAGGTTGTGACCCGAAATTTTGCGAGTGCAAAATTACTGCTTTTTCGCCACATACGCAATCGCCATAAATAGGGATTTTTATTGGAAATACAGGAAGTAAAATGTCCGAAAGGTAAAAAAGTACGAATTTAGGTTAAAAAAGTTCTAAAAATATTTGTGCATATCAAAAAATAGTGTTAATTTTGCGGCGACAATAAGAAAAACAGCCGATAATGTATTTCTACACACACTCACTTATATATAAAGGCGAATGGGGACTGAGTGCGAAGGGCAGACGGTGTAACGTCATACAAAGCGGTGTTTGACAGGTGTGTCAGGTGTCGCTTTCTGTGTATCTATAGCCTACTCCGCCCGAGAGAGCCAAAGAAAAGTGTCCGACAGATGCCGGGCACTTTTTTTATTTCCTCAATCCGCAATTAATGAAGAACAAAAAGAACAATGTGTTATAAAAATCGACGAAAAATGTCTAAAAATTCACTAAACTCTTGCGTATGTCGCAAAAATGTATTAATTTTGCACCGTTTTTATAACAAAACGTCTATCTACTCATGCACAGATAATAGTAAAATAAGCCCTAAAAAGCTTATTGGTTGTGATTGGAGCATCGCGCTGACGAGAGTCAGTGCGATGTGTTTTTAGATACTCCAATCATTCTATTACAGTTTCTGCAGGATTTGTGTCAGCCATTGGAAACAGCGTTCGGTGCTGGGGATGGAGAGCCGTTCCTGCGGCGAGTGTACGCCCACCATTTGCGGTCCGATAGAAATCATGTCGAGGTACGGATATTTCTCGAGGAAGAGTCCGCACTCGAGTCCTGCGTGTATAGCGAGCACCTGCGGTTCGGCCTTGAAGAGTTCGCGGTACGCCTGTTTGGTCACTTCGAGGAGCGGCGAGTCGGTGTTGGGTGTCCATCCCGGGTAGCCGTCGCCGTGTGTGACCTCATCGCACGCCATCGAGAGTGCCTGCTCCACCATCCATTTGAGATGATGTTTGGCAGTCTCTTTGGACGAACGCTGCGAGGTGTTCACCTCGATGAAGTGAGAGTCTGCTTCGGATTTCATCTTGATAGAGGCAAGGTTGGTCGATGTCTCGACGAGTCCCGGTATGTCCTGACTCATGGCAATCATGCCGTGCGGGCATTCGCAGAGCGCCATGATGAGCCGGCAGGCTTTGTCGGATGGGATAAGAGAGTCGGGCATAGGGCAGGTCTCCAGTTCCATGCGCATGTCTTTTTCCACCGCGCCGAAGACCTCTTCCATCTGCGCCACGAAACGGTTCCATTCGATGCGTATCTGCTCTTTGTAGGCAAACGGGATGACGACGACTGCTTCCGCTTCACGTGCGATGGCGTTGCGGAGGTTGCCTCCGTGGATAGAAGCCAGTTGTATCTCCGTCTGCGGCCAGATACGTGCAAGGAACCAGACGATGAATTGGTTGGCATTGGCTCTTCCCTTGTTGATATCATCGCCGGAGTGTCCGCCGAGCAATCCCGTCACAGAGAGACGGACGGCCAGACCGCTTTGCTGTACCGCTTCGCTGACAGGTACCGGTGCGTAGTGCATCTTGGCGAGCGTGTCGATACCTCCGGCGCATCCGATGAAGATTTGTCCGTCGTCCTCGGAGTCCAGGTTGATGAGGCGTTTATGACGCAGCACACCGTCCTGCAGCATCATGGCTCCGGTCAGTCCCGTCTCCTCATCCACCGTGAAGAGGCACTCGATAGCGGGGTGGCGGAGTCCGGGGTCCGTGATAGCGGCCAGCGCCATGGCGATACCGATACCGTCGTCGCCGCCCAGTGTGGTGCCTCTCGCTTTGAGCCACTCGCCATCGACATATGTCTGAATGGGGTCTTTCATGAAGTCGTGGCTGACGTCTCCGTTTTTCTCGCAAACCATGTCCATGTGGGCTTGCAAAATAACCCCCTCATGGTCCTCATAACCGGGCGTAGCAGGCACACGCATAATCACGTTCATAGCCTCGTCGGTGACACACTCTATGCCATGTTCCGCTGCGAAAGATTGCAGCCACCGGCTGATTTGCTCCTCATGCTTGGAAGGACGCGGCACTTTGCATATCTCCGCAAAGATGTCAAAAACTTTATTCTTCATAATTTTTAATTTTTAATTTCTTATATTGTCTGTTGAATCGGATATGGAACAAAATCGCAGGAATGACGAGCGCAATGACGAACGCCATCCACATACCTTTTGCACCGAGTCCGGCAGGGAAAGTCAAGTATAGCCCTAACGGCAAGGCGACGCCGATGTACGCAAAGAGCGCAATGCGCATCGGGACGCGCACGTCCTGTATCCCGCGCAGCATGGCCGCTCCGATACACTGGAGTCCGTCGGCGTACTGGAAGAGCGCGCCTATCACCAGCAAGGTAGAGGCGATATTCGCCACCTCGGGGTCGTTGGTGAAGATATAAGGGATCTGGTAGCGGAAGAAAAACATGATTGCCGCCCCGACGGAGTACAGCACCAGGCACAGGTGTATGGAGGCGTTGCCGGCCATCCGCACGGCACGCAGGTCTCCTTTGCCCAGTTGGTGCGAGACGCGTATGGTGGTGGCGGCTCCGATGCCCTGCGCCAGCATGAAGGTCAGGTCGCACATCTGGTTGGCTATATGGTGAGCGGCCAGCGCTTCCTTGCTAATCCACCCGATGATGACAAACGAGGCGGTGAACAGAAAGGCTTCGGCGAACGTCTGCAATCCGATGGGCGTGCCGATGACCAGCAGGTGCTCCACCTCCGTGCGTGTGACCAGCCATCGGCGGGCGGCTACCAGATAGCGTCTCCAATCCGCCTTGGCTGCCATCACTATGAGGAAACAGAGCGGCATGAGCGTGCGGGCAATGAGCGTGGCCCATCCCGCGCCTTCGGCTCCCATGGCAGGGAAACCCCAGTGACCGTAGATAAACACCCAGTTGAGCAATATGTTCAGCAGGTTGCAGCCCAGCGTAATGGCCATGGCCACAACGGTGTTGCCCAGCCCCTCCAGAAACTGCTTGAAGAAGCAGAAAAGCAGGAACGGCAGGATAGATACCACAATTAATATATAGTACGGGCGTGCGCACGCGATAACCTCCGGTTCCTGACCGAAACGCTCCAGAAAAGGAATACAGGGGGCGAGCAGTAGGAGCGAGAGCAGGGTCATAAGGAGCATGAAGACCATGCCGTTGGCGAAGAAGGCGCTGATGCGCAGATGTTTCTCGGCGACATACCGTTGCTGCTCGTCCGGGTCGGACCACACCTCGTTCCGCGCTTTCTCTATCCGTCCCACTTCGTGCCCTACCAGCGGTGTAATGCCCATCATCGCCCCCATGGCAAAGACCATGACGGTGAAGAAGATAGCATTGGAGAAACTGACGGCAGCGAGGTCGGCAGTGCTGTAATGGCCTACCATGATGGAGTCGAACAGTCCGACGAGCGCCGCGCCCATCTGGGTCAGCATGACGGGAAACGCGACCCGGAGGTTGCGTTTGTAGTAGGGCAGATATTCGCGGAAAGAGTAGGCCATAGACAAAAAAAAGAGGGGCGCGCCCCTCTTTTTGGTTTAGCGAACGCGTTCGCAGTAGCTACCGTCGCGTGTGTCCACACGAACGATTTCACCCTCGTTGATAAAGAGCGGCACACGAATCTCGGCGCCTGTCTCCAGTGTTGCGGGTTTGAGCGTGTTGGTAGCGGTATCTCCCTTGAGACCCGGCTCGGTGTATGTGATAGCGAGCTCTACCTTGGTCGGCAGTTCGGCGAACAGAATGGTCTCGGTAGAAGCGTCGGAAACGACATCGCAGGTCATTCCTTCCTTCAGGAAGTCTACGCCGGTGATGAGGTCATGCGCGATAGGCACCTGTTCGAAGGTCTCGTTGTTCATGAAAATGTAGTCTGCCCCTTCTTTGTAGAGGAACTGATACGGACGGCGCTCTACGCGGACATCCTCCAGCTTCTCACCAATATTGAATCGGCGCTCCAATACACGTCCGTCCACTACATCTTTGAATTTAACACGCATAATGGTGTTGCCCTTGCCGGGTTTCACATGCAGGAACTCGATAACAAAATACAGACGGCCGTCCATGCGGATGCATACGCCGTTTTTAATGTCTTGACTGTTGATCATAAGTAGTTATTTTTCGATAAAACATTTTTTTCCGACTGCAAAGGTACTACAAATTTTGCAAATATACAAGAAAAATGCAAGATTTCTTGCTTATGTCATAAAAAATGACTAATTTTGCAGACCAAAAAACAATCAATCAAGTACTATGGGAGCAAATATACAGGCTTTTTTCGGTTCTTTCGACATATGGCAGATTCTGTCATCGTTCATCTTTCTGATAGCCATTATCGACCCCTTCGGCAATATCCCTGTGACCATTGCAATGGAGAAAAAAGGGGTGAAGATTCATCCCGACCGCGTGTGTATCGCCAGCCTCACTATCCTGATGGCCTTTCTCTTCTTGGGCGAATGGATATTGAAACTATTCGGCGTACAAATCGAGTATTTCGCTATCGCGGGAGGATTTGTGATATTTCTGATGGCGTTGGAAATGATTTTGGATATTACTATCTTCCAGAACGACAAACTGGAGGGCGAAATGTCCGGCAGCGGTTCTATCGTGCCGCTGGCATTCCCGATGTATGCCGGTCCGGGGGCTTTTACCGCACTGCTGGCCATCACGGCGGAATATAGTATCGGCAATCTGTGTATCTCGCTGCTGCTGTGTATGCTGGTACTCTATCTGGTGTTGCTTGGCACCCACTGGCTGACGAAATATCTGGGGCCGACTGCCCTCTATATCATCCGCAAGTTCTTCGGAATCATTGTGCTGGCTATCGCCTGCAAGCTGATGTTCGGCAATCTGGCATCGGTGTTCTGACCGGCGGAAAAAACAATACTATAACGTAAAATATATATACTATGAAACCATTTAGTGAAATGACGATTGCGCTGGCGAGCGACCATGCCGGCTTTGCGCTCAAACAACAGGTGCGGCTGTTTCTCGAGGACAACGGCGCTACTGTGAAAGACTTCGGCTGCTACAGCACGGAGAGTTGCGACTACCCTGACTTTGCTCATCCTCTGGCGGAGGCGGTGGAGAAGGGCGAGTATGACTTTGGAGTAGTAATCTGCTCGACCGGCAACGGTATTACCATGACCGCCAACAAACACCAGGGCATCCGTGCCGCATTGTGCTGGGAGACCAAACTGGCGGAGCTGGCGCGGCAGCATAATAATGCGAACGTACTGGGTTTGCCCGCCAATTTCATTCCGGCGCCGAAGGCCCTTGATATCGTCCGTACGTTCTTCCAGACGGATTTCGAAGGCGGACGTCACGAGCGCCGCGTCAACAAGATTGCAATAGGTTGAGCAGAGGCAGCTATATCCTGTCCCGGGCGAGCAATGCGCTGCGTTGCTATGCGAGCTATGCACTGAGCCGCTGCGGCTTGGTGCATGTTTCGCATATGCCGCTCTTTGTCAGTGTCGAACCCTCCGCCGTATGCCAGCTCCATTGCCCGGAGTGTCCCGTAGGCGCAGGCATGACGCGGCGCACCGAGCAACCCTATATGCCCCGCGAGGTATGGCTGCGCACGCTGCGGGAGACAGCGCCCTATGCCCATACCGTTCAGTTCTATTTCCAGGGTGAGCCCCTGCTCCATCCGGAACTGCCGCAGATGATTGCAGAGGCGCATGCCGAAGGTCTGTACACGATTGTCAGCACGAATGCGCAGGCGATGACGCCGACGCTGGCGGAGGCGCTGGTCGATGCCGGGCTCAACCGCATCATCGTTTCGATGGACGGCTTGAGCGAAGCGACCTATTCCGCATACCGGGTGGGGGGCAGTGCCGACCGATGCAGACAGGCGCTCGGATGGCTCCGCGACGCCAAACAACGTCGCCGCGGACGCATCACCATCGAACTGCAGTGTCTGCGGCTGAAGAGCAATCAGCAGGAATGGGAACAGTTCCGCAGGGAGTACAAACGGATGGGAGCCGACCGTCTTGTTTTCAAGACGGCGCAGTTATACGGCTACCGCAACGGACATCCGCAGATGCTCTCTCTCTCCCGCTATAGCCGCTACGAGCAGGGACCGGACGGGACCTATCATCGCAAACCGACTGGTAAGGGATGTCTGCGCGTCTGGAGCGGATGCGTAGTGACCACTACAGGAGAGGTCCTGCCCTGCTGCTACGACAAGAACCATGCGCACGCCTACGGCAATATCATGCACCAAAACCTGAACGAACTGTTCGCCGGTCCCGCTGCCATGGCTTTCCGCCGTGCGGCACTGCGTCAGGAACCGGCTGTCTGCAAGGAGTGTTGGAAATGAGTGAACCAACGATACATATAGAAGTGTTTACCGTCAGTTCGTTCGCAACGAACATGTATGTGGTGAGCAGCAGCGGCGAGGCGCTCGTGGTGGACCCGGCGTGCCAGACTGCCTGTGAGCAGGACCGCCTGCTTCGCTATCTGATGAATGCCGGCCTGACGGTGAAGGCTATTGTGGCGACTCACGGCCATCTCGACCATCTGTGGGGCGCGGCGTGGATGACCGACCGATGGCATCTGCCGGTGCTGATGGACGAGGCGGACATACCGATGGCGGAGGCGATGCAGATGCAGTATAATATGTGGGGTTTGACGGAGCAGCCGCAGCCTTTCCCCCTTGCGCCGCTCACGGCGGAGCGACTCACGGAGTGCGGAGCAAAAGTGTTGGCCATGCCGCAGCTCATCCGTACACCCGGACATACCCGGGGAAGCGTCTGCCTCTATTGGCAGGAGGAAGAAATCCTCTTGAGCGGCGATACACTGTTCCGCAACGGCTATGGACGCACCGACCTGCCCGGCGGCGACACAGCGGCCTTGATTGATTCTCTCCGGCGTTTGTTCGCCTTGCCTTCCGCCACACGCGTCTTTCCCGGCCATGGCGAACCCACTACGATAGGAGAAGAATAAAAACTGCCTGCTCAAGCGAACTTGGACAGACAGTTTTTGTTTGTTGGCGGAAAGAGAGGGATTCGAAAATTCCGCAAGGAATAATCGTTTGAGCACAAAGTGCGAAATAAGAACCCACCGACCGAGGAGGTGAGAAGGCCCTGCCTTCTCTAAATAAGAAAAGATGCCCTCAGCGGACATCTTTCTTATTTAAGCGGAAAGAGAGGGATTCGAACCCCCGGTACGTCTCCGTACGTCGGTTTTCAAGACCGATGCATTAGACCACTCTGCCATCTTTCCTCAAAAGCGGCTGCAAAGGTACTGCTTTTTTTTTACATACGCAAGCAAAACCACAACTTTTTTTGCGAAAGTGCCGTTTATGGCCTATTGGCAAACGACGAACTGCCGCGTCCGGTCTGCGGAAGAGAGGAAAAAATGCCGTTTTTACAGCATAGCACTTTAAAAGTGCTCGTTTGTGACAAAAAGTGGCTCGTTTATTTGCGTATGTAAATTTTTTTTTGTACCTTTGTACGCATATTGGGAATTTATAATTATACTTAGTGTCTGCGGTCCGGCGGAGGCGGTAGCATTGCGTTACTGGTCGGCTAACTACAAGAATATCTTCGTGTCAGAGCCTATACCATTCACCAATGACACGCAACTGGGCACCGTGGCGCAACCTTTCGTCCCGACGCTCGTTGTCGGGCAATAAGATATCTCTGACCAATCGAGTAGAATGAATAAACCGACAGAATATACGATGCTCGCCAAGACTTTCAAGGGTCTTGAGGAAGTGCTGGCAGCCGAGCTGACCGACCTGGGAGCCAACGAAGTGCAGATAGGGCGCCGAGCCGTCTCGTTCACCGGGGACAAAGCGCTGCTCTACCGTGCTAACCTGTGCCTGCGTACCGCCAGCCGGGTGCTGGTGGAACTCAGACACGAGACTCTGCGGCTGAAAAACAACAGCCCGAGCCGGCACAGACCTGCAACGCCGCCGCCAACGGCCGAAGACCGGCTCTACGAGATGGTCAAAGCAATGGACTGGAGCCGCTATATGACATCGGACACCACCTTTGCCATTGATGCCACTACCTATAGCGACACCTTCCGAAACAGCCGTTTTGTCACCTACCGCGTCAAGGACGCCATCGCGGACTATTGGTACGAGAAGGAAGGCAAGAGACCGAACGTGAAAGTGAGCGAACCGGACCTGCTCGTCAACGTCCATATCGCCAACGAGACGGTCACCATCTCGCTCGACAGCAGCGGAGAGAGTCTCCATAAACGCGGATACCGCGTCGCCAACACCGAAGCACCTATCAATGAAGCACTGGCGGCGGGCATGTTGCTCCTCGCCGGATGGAACGGACAGTCGGATTTCTACGACCCCATGTGCGGCTCGGGCACACTCCTCATTGAGGCGGCACTCATCGCACGAAACATCCCGCCGGGAGTGTTCCGACGGAGTTTCGCATTCGAGAAATGGAGGGATTTTGATGCCGACTTATGGAGCGATATCTACAACGACGACAGCCGTGAGCGCGATTTTACGCACAAGATATACGGCTCGGACGCATCCTTCTATGCCATTCAGCAGGCGGAGAAAAACATCAAATCCGCCGGTGTGGCGCATGATATCAATCTCCGCCAGATACGGCTGGAGGAGTTGAAGCCGCAGCAAACGGGTAAATGTTCCTGCGAAAATGATAAATTAGTCATGATGAACCCGCCCTACGGCGAGCGCCTGGCAAGCAACAAGGACATCGAACAGCTCTACGCCAATATCGGCTCCGCGCTGAAACATCAGTTTGCCGGAGCTACGGCATGGATTATATCCTCCAACGAAGAGGCGATGAAATGTATAGGACTCAAACCAAGCAAGAAATACCGCCTGCTGAACGGTGAACTGGATTGCCGATTCAACCGCTACGACCTCTTTGCCGGCAGACGCAATGAACAAATGTCTAAATACTCCAATGGTAAATAATAAAATGGTAAATGACCCATACGGCGAAGCAGATCGTTCGACCGGAGGGAGATTAGAAATAGTAAATGACAAGGTGGTAAATAAACCGCTATATATAGAGGATTATAACTATCCCCTGCCGGATGAACGGATTGCCAAGTATCCGCTTGAGGAGCGCGACCATAGCAAACTGCTGGTGTATAGACCGGCGTGCGGCGGACCGGAGGAGAAAGGACGCGTGACGGAGGATGTGTTTTACAACGTAGGCAACTATATCGCGGCCGACTCACTCCTTATATATAATAATACGCGCGTGATACAGGCCCGTCTTGAGTTTCACAAACCGACGGGTGCGCGTATCGAAGTGTTCTGTTTGGAACCCCTCAAGCCACGCGACTATCAGCTCTCTCTCTCTTCCCTCACCGGCTGCACATGGAAATGTATGGTGGGCAATGCCAAGAAATGGCATGAGGAGGCGCTGACACTGAAGGCGGGCAGGTTCACCCTGCGCGCCAACAAAGAGGCGCAGTCGGGCAACACCTATGCCGTACGCTTCGAATGGGACGACCCTGATGTCAGCTTCGCTGAGATACTGGACGCCGCGGGAGAACTGCCTATCCCTCCCTACCTGAACCGCAAGACCGAGGAGTCCGACCTGCGCACCTACCAGACGGTCTATTCGCGTATCAAAGGCAGCGTAGCGGCACCGACAGCCGGACTGCATTTCACAGAACAAGTGCTGGCTGACCTGCATCGGAGAGGCATAGAAACGGACGAACTGACACTGCATGTGGGTGCCGGCACTTTCCTGCCGGTCAAGACCGCCGACGCCAACGAGCACACGATGCACACGGAGATCATCGCCGTGCCGAAAGCAACAATAGAACATATCATCGCCAAACTCGGCAAGATAGTGGCGGTGGGCACTACGAGCATGCGCACACTGGAGAGCCTGTATTTCATCGGATGTCGGCTGCGGCGGACCGACGTAGCGGAATACCGGACTATCGAAACCATCCACATTGACCAGTTTGAACCCTACATGGAGGAACAGCCGGGCGACAGACCCGATACAAGAGAGGCGCTGCAGGCGATAGTGCACTACCTGAATGCAACGGGTCAGGAGACACTGCATGCCGAGACACAGATAATGATAAAACCCGGTTATGTCTTCCATGTGGTGGACCAACTGATAACGAATTTCCATCAACCGAAATCCACGTTGTTGCTATTGGTGAGCGCTTTTGTCGGCGGAGACTGGAAAACGATCTATAACTACGCACTGAACCATGCTTTCCGTTTCCTGAGCTACGGAGACAGCTCCATCTTGTCCCGCCCAAATAACCAATAGTAAATTACCAATTACCAATAAAAAGATGATCGATACACACTGCCATATAGACGAAGAGGCGTTCTCTGCCGACCGTGAAGAAGTCATCGCTCGCCAGCAGGCATCGGGCGTGGAGGCAATGGTCGTGCCGGGAGTGAATGTCGCTTCGATAGCTACGGTGATGGAGGTGTGCCATGCGCATCCTAACTATTGCTATCCGGCGTTGGGACTGCATCCCGAGGATGTGAAGACCGGTTGGGAAAAAGCGCTGGGAGAAGTGATGCAAGCGGTACGTGCGCGGCGTGACGAACTGGTGGCAGTCGGGGAGATAGGTTTGGACTATTATTGGGACACCACCTACAAAGAGGCGCAGCAGGAGGTGCTGCGATGCCAATTGCTGTTGGCTGCCGAACTGGACCTGCCGGTCATTTTGCACAACCGAGAGGCGACAGAAGATATCATCCGGATTGTCCGGGAGGTGGCTGCTGCCCGTCCCCTCCGCGGTGTCTTCCATTGTTTCAACGGGAGTGTCGAGACGGCCGAACAGATACTGCATCTGGGCTTTTATCTGGGAATAGGCGGCGTGCTGACATTCAAAAACTGCAAGTTGGCCGAACATCTGGCGGCGTTGCGCGAGCGTCATCCGGAGTTATTGACCCGCCTGGTGCTGGAGACAGATGCACCCTATATGTCGCCCGTTCCACATCGAGGAGAACGCAACGAAAGCCGATGGATGGAGTTCGTGGCGATGAGGCTCGCCGAACTCTTCGAATCCACAAAAGAGAGGGTGATTGAAGCAACAAACCTCAATGCAAGGCGACTTTTTGGCATAAAATGAGCAAAAAATAAAAAAAAATGCACTCATTCTTGCGTATTTCGTAAAAAAGTTGTAATTTTGCAGTCGCTATACGTGTAAACGTCTATTGGAGAGATGCTCGAGTGGTTGA
>DGHR01000009.1:100472-109143 GCA_002392745.1 Bacteroidales bacterium UBA3843
TGAAGAGGCACGCCTGGAAAGCGTGTAAACTCCAAAAGGGTTTCCGGGGTTCGAATCCCCGTCTCTCCGCAAGAAGAGACCGTATTTACGAGTCCAAGCTTGTTTGAGTGAGTAAATACGGGCGCGGCTTGCACAGGATGCCTCTGGCAGAATGTGGGGATTCGGGGGAATGTGAAACAGGCGGAGTCCGAATCCCATAGAGAGTCCAAGCTTGCTTACGGACATGGTGTGGAGCAAAAGATTTGCACAGGATGCCTCTGGCAGAATGTGGGGATTCGGGGGAATGTGAAACAGGCGGAGTCCGAATCTCCGTCTCTCCGCAAAAAAAACGGAAAAAAATAAATACACACATAACTTAATTAACATTTTATCTCATGAAAAAAGTATTTGCAACCCTTACGGTGCTGTCTATGCTGACTTTCGGCAGCGCAGCAGTAATGGCACAAGAGGCAGCTGCTCCTGCAGAGGAGGCCGCTGCACAAGAACAAGTAGATGAAGCAGCTGCTCCCGCAGCAGAAGTAGCAGAAGCTCCGGCAGAAGATGCTCCGGCTGCCGAAGAAGGCGGTCTCGTAGCCCTCCACAAAACGCTGAAGACGAAGTTTATCGAAGGTGGTGCCGGATTTATGGCGCTGACACTCGTTACGTTGGTATTCGGTTTGGCTCTCTGCATCGAGCGTATCATTTATCTGTCGCTGAGCAAGACCAACACCAAGGCTCTGTTGGCAAATGTTGAAGCCGCACTGAAAGAGGGCGGTATTGAGAAAGCATTGGAGGTTTGCCGTAATACACGCGGACCGGTCGCTTCGATTTTCTATCAAGGCCTCAGCCGTTACGACGAGGGTATTGACGTGGTGGAGAAAACGGTCGCTTCCTACGGTGGCGTTCAGCTCGGTTTGCTCGAGAAGAACCTCTCCTGGATTACACTGTTCATCGCTATCGCTCCGTCTCTCGGATTCTTGGGTACCATCATCGGTATGATCGAGGCTTTCGATAAGATTCAGCAAGTAGGTGATATCTCGGCTACCGTTGTTGCCGGTGGTATCAAGGTCGCTCTGTTGACAACCCTTCTCGGTTTGATTATCGCTGTTGTTCTCCAGTTGTTCTACAACTACATCCTGAGCCTCGTAGAGGGTCTGGTAAACGAAATGGAGGACAGCTCGATTAGCCTGCTCGATATCGTAGTAGAGTACGACGCTGCTCAAAAGAAAAAATAAGTTTTCTTTCCTCTTTGACTCCGGTATATACGACCGGTGACCGGAAACTGAAAACGGATGTTTAACCATAAACAATTTTGAGCAATTATGAAAAACTATAAAATGATACCGAAGATTGCCTTGTGGACCCTGCTGGCTCTGGGCATCGTGTTCATCGCGATGTTCTTCCTGGGTGGGTCGAACGGCAGTCTGGAGGTAGCCGGCGATTTCCTGGACATACCGCGCTTCACGGACGCATTCCTGATCTGGAACTACATCCTGCTGGGAATTGTAGTGCTGATTACTCTCTGTGTGGTGATCGTGGATTTCTGCAACAACTGGAAATACAACCGCCGCAAAGCATACATGACACTCGGTGTTGTCTGCGCGTTCATCCTGCTGGCATGCGCTTGCTGGTTCGCCGGTAGCCCTGAGAAAATCGACATCATCGGATACGAGGGCACGGACAACGAAGGATTCTGGGCACAGATGTCCGACGCTGTTATCTATGCATGCTATATCCTTATTGTCGCTACTATCGGTACGATGATTTGGGGCTATATCCATACTAAAAGACTGAAGTAAAATCACATTTATCATGGCAAAGAAAGTCCCACAGATTAACGCCAGCTCTATGGCTGATATCTCGTTCCTGTTGCTGATTTTCTTCCTGGTGACCACATCTATGGATGTCAACCAGGGACTGGCTCGCCGTCTGCCTGCGCCTATTCCTCCCGACCAGAAAGTAGAGGACAAGGATATCAACAAACGCAACCTGTTGATTGTGAAAATCAACTCCGCAAACCAACTGATGGTGCAAGGCCAGCTGATGGATGTGAAGCAACTGAGAGAGAACGCTAAGAAGTTCATTAAGAACGAAGAGAATGCGGACTACTATCCGAAACTCGTTGAGGAGGATTTTGGTGCTCCGTTCGGTGTGGTTAGATACACCAAGGACCATGTGATTTCCGTCCAAAACGATGTAGATACGCAATATCAGGCATATCTGGATGTGCAGAACGAACTCGTGGCTGCATACAACGAATTGCGTGAAGAGTGCGCACAAAAGTATTTCCACAAGAGCTACAACGAATTGGAAGAGGAGCAACAGAAACGAATCCAAAAGATTTATCCTCAGAAGATTTCGGAGGCTGAACCTAAAAATTACGGTAACTGATTATGGCAAAGATACGTAGAAATGAGAAACGTGAGATGCCGGCGCTAAATACGTCGTCTCTCCCTGATATTATCTTCATGCTGCTGTTCTTCTTCATGTCCGTTACCTCAATGAAGGAAGTAAGCTACAAGGTGCAGTTCCAAAACCCGCAAGCTACGGAGCTCACCAAGCTGGAGAATAAATCCCTTGTGCGCTATATCTACGTAGGTACGCCTACCGCAGAGTTCCGCAAACAGTACGGTGCTGAGACTCGAATCCAACTCAACGACCAGTTCGCGGAGGTAAAAGAGATTGGCGAGTATATCGTCAACGAGCGTTCCTCCATGAAGGAGTCTGACCAAGGATTGATGACTGTCTCTATCAAAGCTGACAAGGAAACCCGAATGGGTGTGATAGCGGATATTAAGCAGGAACTCAGACGCGCTTATGCGCTGAAGATAAGTTATGCTGCAACGCAACGCACCAATTACTAATCCTATCAAAGAGAGCCGCTTTGTTGCGGCTCTCTTTGTATCTATAGGTCTGCTTTTGCTGCCAACGTGTTCTTCCCGCAACAACCGTACGACGGTGCTGGAAATGAGCGGACAGGACGAATGGCGCAACGGCGATTTGGTCTTCCGCTGCGGAATGGGTGCCGAGAGCAGAGTAGTTACTGCCCATGGTCATTCCTCCTATTCGCACATCGGGCTCCTGTATCGGGATACTACCAACGGACAGTGGCTGGTCATACATGCTGTGCCCGGCGAGGACGAACCCGAATGGCTCAAAACGGAGCCTGTTGAGGTCTTTTTCGGCAGAGACCGCGCGTGCGCAGGGGCATGGGCGACTGTCGATTGCAGCGACAGCGTGGCGAACAAAGCCGCCCTCTATGCGCTCGGAAAAGTGGCCGCACATACCTTGTTTGACAACGCCTACAGAACGGCAGATACGGCGCAGTTATATTGCACGGAATTGGTTTGGCGCAGTTATCTGCATGCCGGAATGGATGTGACTGGTGGCAAGAGACATAGCGTCCCGACTTTTTTTAGCAAAGAGGGGGAGTGTATTTTCCCTAACGATATAGAACAGAGTGAGATCACTCTTTTTGTAAAACCCTTTAAAACAAAACAGTTATGAAAAAAATGATTCGCTTGATGAGCATTGCTCTCATCGCAATGACTTTTGCAGCATGCGGTTCCAAGAATGCGACTCCGGAAGGAGCAATGGATGCGTTCCTGAAAATCTATCAGAAGGGCGACTATGCAGCCATGGTGGACCAGATGCATTTCTCTCAGACTCCTACTGACGAGCAAAAAGCACAATTGACACAGATGCTGGAGGAGAAAATCGGTGCACAACTTGCCAAACAGAATGGCATCGCTTCGTACAAGGTAGGGGAAGTCCAGATGGCGGAGGACGGTCAGTCGGCGATAGTGAACTACACTATCAATTTCGGCGACGGAACATCCAAGGACGATACGCAGAAAATGGTACTCGTCGACGGCAAATGGATGGTTGACGGCGGTAAATAATGCAATCGGCATATGACAAGAAAGCCACCTGGCAGGGGTGGCTTTTTCTTGTGTTTTTTCGAGAGATAATTCAAGTTGTTAATTTTGTGCAAGACCTATCGCAGCTTCTTGCCGGTCACTTTCAGCCCGCCCAGTTGCAGGTATTTCTTGGCCTGCGGCTTGCCGTTTGAGTCGTGCCAAGGCAATACACGGATATGTAGTGTTTGACCGGCAGGTACCAGAATCGGCTGCTCCAAACGGATGGTTAGCCATTTGTTTTTCTTCAGGGCGGTGTTCTCGTATATAGTGGTAACGCCGCTGAAATCATCGCCGAAGCCATAGTTGATATGCAGGTTCATACCGTTGCTCCCTTTGGCCCGGACAGGGAGGGTGATGGTCTCAATAACAAGGCCTTTTTTCTTCTCTGCAGCAATCGTATATTCGATATAGCGGTTGGCCACCTCGTCAATCTCACCTGCCGGCCAGGAACCTCCTGCTGCGATAAAGCCTTTCTTGGAAAACTCTAAATTTTTAATTCTTAATTCTTCATTTTTAATTACCGTCTCAAACGGCGTGCCTTCTGCGGCAAAGGCTGCTTTCTTGCCCGCTTCTTCAATGCGCTGCGCGTAGGCTGTGTACTCGGGTCCGCTCGGGAAAACCATCCATGATTGCAACTCTTTGAGTTCCGGTGCCTGACTAATCAGTTCGTATGCCAGAGAGGCAATGACCATTCCTCCTGATGCCGAAGTATGTGTCTTGTCGCCGCAGTTGAAATAGTTCTTCATGCAGAACTCCTGTCCCTCCTGCTCGTACAACTCTTGGCTTCGGGCTGTCATGTCGAGGAACGGCACTCCCATTTCCTCTGCCACCTCGCGCATACAACGCACATAATCTTTGTCCTTCGTACTTTGTCCTTTGTCACTTTGTAACTTGTGTCTTCCTTCGTCGTTGATCTTCCCGTTCTTGGAAGAATCGTGCCCCTTTGGGGCTAAGAAATACGCGCGGCAGATAGGACTCATCAATACTGGCGTCACACCCATCTCGCGGGCTTCTTTGACAAACCGCCGCAGGTACATCTTGTACGTGGTGTTGGGCTCAGTGCCGCGCATGTCGGTCAGCGTGTCCTTGCCCTCTGCGCGCAGCTTGGCGTTCCGGATATACACATCCTCGCCCTTGCATTTCTCGTCGTTATGGGCAAACTGGATGATAAGGTAGTCACCGGCGTGCATCTGTTTCTTCACGGACGGCCAGAGATTGTCTGTCTCATAGAATGTGCGTGTCGAAGCACCGCTCTTGCCGCGGTTGTTTACCTGCACCGAGTCGGTGTTGAAGAACGCTTGCAGATACATTCCCCAGCCGCGTTTGGGAGTGGCGGCAGGTTTGTAATCGCTCATCGTACTGTCGCCTATAGTGTGCACGCGCCGCGGAGCGGCAGATAAGGTACAAAGGAACAGACTACAAAGTACAAGGGTCAGAATGTTGCGCATAACGGATATAACTATTTATGTCCTGCAAATTTACTGCTTTTTTTTGACATACGCAAAAAAAATCGCCGGAGCGCGATTTTTTCTTGCTTTTTTGATGCTGTCTGATGCGGCGCACCAAGTGCCAAACTGCCGTGCTGTGAAATTATTGAAAATTTGCTCTGGCACTTTGGCACTTTGGCACTTTCCTTATTTTTCAGGGATTGTGAAGCATTTTTTACTCCCAATAGTGCCAATAGTGCCAATAGTGCCAATAGTGCCATGTATTTTCTTTTCTCGATGTGGTGTGTACGGTCTTACCTACGTTGCGTTAGTGATTAGTTAGTCCTTCGTTGATGGTTCGTTAGCCATTACCCTTACTGCGTCCTATGCAACAGCAAGGCATTTCCTATACACTCCGTGCCGGATCTTTTGTGTCACACCCTGATGAACTCATTCTTCACTCCATCGGAAGATAGTGCGTCTGGCTACGCCCTGCATTGAGGGGAGAAGGAGCATGGCACAGAATAAAAAGAAAATGATGTGTCGGTTCATGGTGTTCAATAGTTTTGCACGCAAAATTACAATAAAATTTGCATAATATGCAAAAAAAAGTGCCCCGAAGGACACTTTTTTATAGCAACACTCGGTTGAACTCCTTAGGCACTGGGCTCTCGAACCGTACTGTTTTCTCCGTCACGGGGTGAATGAACTCCAGCACTTTGGCGTGCAGACAGAGACGGTCTATCGGGCTGGACTCATTGCCGTGACCGTATTTGCGGTCGCCGACTACCGGGCATCCTTTGGATGCCATATGAACGCGTATCTGGTTCGTCCGTCCCGTCTCCAGGTGTAACTCTACAAGGGAATAACCTCCACCTTCTGCCGTTTTCAAAACCTTGTAATTCGTGATAGCGATGTCCCCGCCATCATCTACAGGCGATGAATAGACCACCGCATTGCGTTTGTCCTCCGTCAGCCACGTAGTGATTTTACCCTCTCGAGGTTCAGGCACGCCCTCGGTAAGTGCAATATAGGTGCGCTCGGTCACTAACTCCCGCCAGTATTCCCGCATATAGTGCTGCAGTTCTTCGGAACGGGCAAAAACGAGCAGACCGGATGTCTCTCTGTCCAGCCGGTGCACAACGTATATATTCGCGCGCGCGTTCTGCTTCTTGACGTACGCGCGCAAGATGGACAGAGCTGTCGTCTCCCTGCTTCCCGGTGTGGCTGGTACGGTGATCAGACCCGGCTGTTTGTTGACTACGATCAGGTCGTCGTCTTCGTACACGATTCTCAGTTTTGGGTGGGTTAGCTGGCTGTTGCCGCGACCGGATGAGACGGTAACTATATTGCCGGCGCTGAGCATGAAATCATGGCGGGTCTGCACGGCATTTCCCACTTTGACACGCCGCTGACTGAGCAATTGCTTGACCGACGAACGGGCCATACCACCCATCTTGGCGATGAGAAAATCCATGAGCGTTGCCGATTCGCTAACGCGTAATACAGTATCTTGTTTTCTAATCATTTTTTACAAAAAATCTTTGCCCAATACAGGTTCTCTTTCTTTGTGGCTTTGATCCATGCGAGGCCTGCCATGGAGTTGATGACCAGGAAGAATGTAAACAGCACAATAGAGAACACGTTACCGACAATAATGAATAATCCTATACCGGCGATGCTATATATGAACCAATAGATCCATGAGTCCGTTTTACGGTATATTAGCCAATAGTTAGCAAGGAAAGAGGAAGAGATAAGGAGACCGTTGAGCAGTTTGATAGCGATATTGTCTGTCAGTGCCTCATGCCTGAAAGCAAATGTTGCGAGTACATAGTCTCCGGCAGTAATAAAAACGAGCAGGGCGATAGAAAGAATCAAACGTGGAGTATCCAGAAACTTCGGTTCGAAGCTCGCTCCTCCTTCGTCTTTCCCGCGGCTCCATTTGTAAATGGACATCATCTGGAACGGGATGAAAACAAAGAAGTAGAGGAATGTGCTGTCGAATTGTCCTTGTAGCAGGAACTGTACGCCCAACAGAATAGACATGATGATTCCGGCGAAGAAACCGGTGTAGTTCTGCGGGTCGCGGATAGTCAGGATATAGGCTACGCCGATGATGCTGGCTGGGATGCCTACTACCCAGGCGGGGTCGTTCCATTTGAGGAGTGGAACACTCGGGAAAATCAGTTCTGCGAGCCATAAAAGTCCCAATAATGCTCCAAAAAGAATGATGGAGATGATGAAATTGCGGCCTAAGGCGCGCCAAAGATTTGTGTTGTTCATAGGATTATTAGTTTGTCTTGTTTCTAGTTGGTTAGTTGGCTAGTTGCCTAGCAGACTGGTTTTGTTATAAAAAACAATACGGGCGAGCCATAAGCCCGCCCGTATCTTGCACAAGTGATTACTTGCGGTTGCGGTTGCCGTAGCGCGACATAAATTTATCCACACGACCGGCGGTGTCTACCAGTTTAGACTTGCCGGTATAGAATGGGTGACTCGTATTGGAGATTTCAAGCTTGATCAGCGGATACTGAACACCGTCAATCTCAATTGTGTCCTTCGTTGCAGCTGTAGAGCGGCTGAAGAACTGAGTACCGTCAGACATATCTTTGAAAACCACTACGCGGTAGTTCTCGGGATGAATTCCTTTTTTCATTGTCTTTTTCCTTTCAATTTTCAGTTTTCAACTTTCAATTACTCAGCTACTACATTCAATTTGATGTCAGCCTTAACCTCACGATGGAGACGAGCCTGTGCGGTGTACTCACCTACTTGCTTGATCGGCTCGGCGATGGTAATCACCTTTTTGTCGATGGCAATCTCCTGGGCTGCGAGAGCGTCAGAGATGTTTTGGGTGGTAACTGTACCGAAAATCTTGCCGTCCTCGTTAGCTTTTACTTTTACCTCAATTACGGTCTCTGCCAGTTTAGCCTCCAATGCCTGAGCGTCGGCCAACAGTTTAGCGGCTTTGTGAGCCTGTTGTTTCAGGTTCTCTGCCAGCTGTTTTTTGTTGCTCTCGTTGGCGATGATGGCTATCTTCTGAGGCAGCAGATAGTTGCGTCCGTAGCCGTCACGTACTTTTACGATGTCGTTCTTGAAACCCAGATTAGCCAGGTCTTGAATCAGAATTACTTCCATTTTCTTTCCTTTCAGTTAATCGGTTCTACAATTATTTCATCATATCGGTTACGTAAGGCAGCAATGCCAAGTGGCGTGCTTTCTTTACGGCCTGAGCTACCTTGCGCTGGTATTTCAGCGAAGTACCGGTAATACGGCGGGGCAGAATCTTGCCTTGCTCGTTCAGGAACTTCTTCAGAAACTCAGGATCTTTGTAATCGATGT
>DGHR01000009.1:109181-110219 GCA_002392745.1 Bacteroidales bacterium UBA3843
ATCTTTGTAGTCGATGTACTTGATACCGCTCTTCTTGAAACGGCAGTACTTTTTCTTCTTCTGGTCCGTCTGTTGCGGAGTCAGATAGCGAATTTCGTCATTCTGTGCCATGATTAAGCCTCCTCTTTTTTGAAATGGTTACGACGCTTCTCGGCGTACTCAAATGCGTACTTGTCAAGACGGGTCGTCAGGAAGCGAATCACGCGCTCATCACGACGGAACTCAGTCTCGAGGGTAGCGATTACCGCGGGTTCTGCATCAAACTGGAGAATGAAGTAGAATCCCGAATTTTTACCTTGGATAGGATATGCGAGCTGGCGCAAACCCCACTCCTCACGGTTCAGGATGGTACCGCCATTCTGCGTGAGAAGATTCTCGAATTTTTCTACCGCTTCCTTTGTCTGCGGTTCAGACAAAACGGGTGTCAGTACGAAAGCGGTTTCATAATGATTTACCATTGTAGTAAATTGTTAATTTAATGTGTTAATACTATATTCTAGTGACCGGTTGATCGGTCGTCTAGTCTTTTTCAGGGCGAAAAAGCGTGCAAAGATACAACTTTTTTATGAATTGTGCAAATATTTTTGCTTTTTTTATCAAAAAAGCGAAGAAAATCAGCCAATTGAGCCTTCCAGACTGACCTGAAGCAGTTTCTGGGCCTCAACGGCAAACTCCATCGGCAACTTGTCCATCACCTCTTTGGCATAGCCGTTTACTATCAGTCCGACGGCATCCTCCACACCGATTCCGCGTTGACGGCAGTAGAAGAGTTGGTCGTCGCTGATTTTGCTGGTGGTGGCCTCGTGTTCGACGGTGGCAGTCGGATTCATAATCTGCATATCGGGGAACGTGTGCGCACCGCATTTGTCGCCCAACAACAGACTGTCGCACTGGCTGTAGTTACGACCGTTAATCGCCCCTTTGCCCATGCGTACCAAACCGCGATAGGCGTTCTGGCTCTTGCCGGCGGAAATACCTTTGCTGATGATACGGCTGCGTGTGTTGGCACCGATATGAATCATCTTGGTGCCGGTGTCG
>DGHR01000009.1:110256-168853 GCA_002392745.1 Bacteroidales bacterium UBA3843
TTGGTGCCGGTGTCGGCCTGCTGGTAGTTGTTGGTGACGGCTACAGAGTAAAACTCTGCAGACGAGTTGTCGCCCTTGAGTATACAACTCGGGTATTTCCATGTGATAGCCGAACCGGTCTCTACTTGAGTCCAGCTCAAACGCGCGTTCTCATGGGTGATACCGCGTTTGGTAACGAAATTGAAGATACCTCCTTTGCCGTCCTTGTCTCCGGGATACCAGTTCTGCACGGTGGAGTATTTGACTTCAGCATCCTTGTGAACGACTATCTCTACGATAGCGGCATGCAGTTGGTTCTCGTCACGCATGGGGGCCGTGCAACCCTCCAAATAACTGAGATAAGCCCCTTCGTCGGCTATGAGCAACGTGCGCTCGAACTGACCGGTGTTGCCTGCGTTGATACGGAAATAGGTGCTCAGCTCCATCGGGCAGCGCACGCCCTTCGGAATATAGACAAACGAACCGTCGGAAAAAACGGCGGAATTGAGCGCCGCGTAGAAGTTGTCTGCGGCAGGAACGACCGAACCTAAGTATTTCTTTACCAATTCCGGATGTTCCCTCACAGCTTCGCTGATGGAACAGAAGATAATACCCTTCTCAGCCAGAGTCTGACGGAATGTGGTCTTGACGGAAACGGAGTCCATCACGGCGTCCACCGCCATGTTGCCTGCCAGCGCAGCACGCTCTTCCAAAGGGATACCCAGCTTGTCGAAGGTCTTCATGATCTCCGGATCAATCTCTTTTTCCGCCCCTTCTTTTTGGGAGTCGGTAGCAGACTTCGTCTTCGGAGCAGCGTAGTAAGAAATAGCTTGGAAATCTATCTTGGGAATATCCAGATGCGCCCAGGTTGGCACAGGCATCGTCAGCCATTTGCGGTAAGCCTTCAGCCGGAATTCCAGCAACCATTCCGGCTCGCCCTTCTTTGAGGAGATGAGACGGATGATGTCTTCGTTCAAACCGGCGGGTACAACATCGGTCTCTACATCGGTGATGAAACCGTATTTGTACTCCTGGGTGGTTATATCTTGGATTATATCTTCCATAAAAAAATCAAGCCGCCCTTGCGGACGGCTTGGAGAGGCCGGTAGCGGAGTCGAACCGCTCTAGACGGTTTTGCAGACCGTTGACTAAGCCGCTCATCCAACCGGCCATGATCGTAAAAGCGGGTGCAAAGGTACTGCTTTTTTTTTATATACGCAAATTTTAGTGTGATTTTTCTTGAAAAAACGCAAATTTATTGCAAATGAATGACCAGCCGGAGCGGCTTTTGGTCCTCATGGTCGGCTTTGAACTGCACTAAAATAGGATCGTCAGGTTGGGGGAGTCGGATGCCGATTAGTTCTGTCCAGGGCGATAGCTTTTTCCGCACACGCCTGCGGCGTTGGGTCGTGCGGACAGATGGGGTCTTTTCCTTTTTCTTGGTGATTTTGGGTGGCGTGATGACGGCTTTGGCTAACGCACTGTCCACCTCGGCCCGGGTCGCTACGGCAAACGGCTGTTGCGCGAGGCGGCTGCATATTTCGGCAAAGCGTTGCCTTTCGCTCTGGCTCATACCGATGGCGATTCCTTTGTCCTGTTCCGGTGCCGAAAGCGAGAGCACGCGTTTCCACTGCGAGGCGGTTATCTCGTCCGAAATATAATAGGGTCGCTCGCCGGGGACAAGCGCGAAATGCAGTCTGCGGCCCTTGATGCGTATTTTCCGGGTCAATGCCGGCTCTTCGCTTGCGGCTTGCATCATCGGGTCGTTCGGCAGTGTGAACGCCACGCGGAAACCTATATAACCGGCTGTCGTTTCCGGATTATACCATCGGCGCACAGACAGATGGCAGTTGGCTTTCGCCTCGTCGTAACTGCCGCCACGCACGATATGTTGCGAACCGGTATCTGCGCCGCAAGGGTCGGGACGGGTCGTCAATTGGTAGGGACCGTAGAGGTCGTTACACCATTCGGCTACGTTGCCTGTCATGTCATACAGCCCTAATTCGTTCGGCTGTTTGCATGCCACGGGATGGGTCCATTGACCGGCTATGGCGTAAGTCCATCCCACGCTGTCGGCTATGTCGCTTCCGGCAAAACGGAACCCTTTGCTCCTGGCGCCGCCACGGGCGGCATATTCCCATTCGGCCTCGGTTGGCAGACGGAAGGGGAGTCCGGTAATGCTGTCCAGCCGACGGACGAACTCGCGGGCTTCGTGCCAGTTGACAAAAGAGACAGGATGCTCCGGGTAGCCGGACAGGTTCAGCATCTCGCGTTCGCTCATCACGGCACGCCACAAACGGTTGGTCACCTCGGTCGTAGCTATGTAATAAGGGGAAAGAAAAACCAGATGCGCCGGCTTGTCGGTATAGGTATCCGGATCATACTGCTCAGGCGTGGCTCCCATCACAAACGAACCGCCTTCCACGCGTTGCATTTCGATCGCTACACCGTTCACTTCTATATGTATCCGCTGCAGCGAGTCCGGCACATGCGGACGTCTCTTCGCGGCCAATGGCAGCGAAAGAAGCAGTAACAGGACGACAAAGGAATGGCTGCAACGCATAATAATGATTTAACGCCTTAATCTGAACAAATACCATGCCGAACTTGCAATCTGTATCAAAAAATAGAGAAATATAATATCATTATCATGGACGTTTTAAGGGCACTCTAAGGGCATATTTGACTAATCCTAGACTTTATTGCTTAAAAATACGCGTAACTTTTTGTGTATCAGTGTTTTATGGAGAACTAAAATTGCGCCTAAAAATAGCATTTTCGCCATTTCATTTCAAGAAAAAACAGCTTTTATACACAAAAAGCGCCCCTAAGGACGCTTTCTCTCTTTTGGCAGAATGGCTGTGTTTAATAGTTCTCCGCCAGTATCTGGAAATAGCTCTGCGCATGGTGGCAGACAGGGCACTCCTCGGGAGCTGCTTTCCCTACCACGATATGACCGCAGTTGGAGCATTGCCAGATGCAGTCGCCTTCGCGAGAGAAGACCACCTTGTCCTCGATGTTCTTCAGCAACTTGCGGTAGCGCTCTTCGTGGTGTTTCTCAATGGCACCCACTTGCTCGAATTTCTCGGCGATTTCGTCGAAACCTTCTGCGCGGGCCTCGGCCGCCATGCGAGCATACATATCCGTCCATTCGGCATTCTCGCCTGCTGCGGCATCCTGCAGGTTGGTCGCCGTGTCCGCTACTTGGCCGCCATGCAGATATTTGTACCAAATCTCTGCGTGTTCTTTCTCGTTGGCAGCGGTCTCTTCAAAGATTTTGCTGATTTGCACATAACCGTCTTTTTTTGCCTTTGAGGCGAAGAAGGTGTACTTGTTGCGTGCCATCGATTCGCCGGCAAATGCCTCCATCAGGTTCTGCTCGGTCTTTGTCCCCTTGAGGGATTTGGGTTGTTCTTTCTTCATATCGGTCAATGTTTGAATGTTACGGGGACAAAGGTACGACTTTTTTTTGATTTGTGCAATAGAATGTGAAAAATAACTTGTCGAAACAGGCTCTTCTCCCTGGAAAACACGTTTTGTCGCCCTAAAAACGATTTTTTCCTTCTTTGCGTTTGCAGGAGTCGATTTTTTGTAGTAAATTTGCATGCAAATTTGTGAATTATGGAAAAGTATATTGTTCAGGCCGAAGAGGGCGAACGCGAATTGGTGGAGAAAGCCTTGGCACTGATGGAGCAACCTGCAAGGAGCGAATGGGCGCAAGCGCGCGTCATTTACACGGGCGTGGGGGGAATAAACATCATCCGTGCGTTGCAGTCTCTCCCGCGTGAGGCGGAGTTGCTCAACATCGGGTATGCCGGCAGTGCCAATTTTGAAATCGGCGCATGGGCTGAAGTGACAGAAGTGCGGCTCAACCATCCCAACGTGACCTATCCGGAGCCCGAATTGAAACTTGCTTCCATGCCTGCGCTGACGGATACGCCGGACCTCAAACATGCAGTCTGCTATACCAACTGCGATTTTGTACTGCAGTCCGACTACAAAGACTGTGTATTTGATATGGAACTGGCGTTCATTGCGGCACTGGGATTCTCACGGGTGCACAGCCTCAAATATGTCAGCGACAACTTGTCGCTGCATGCGTATCATGACCTGACGCACGGAGTGGAGTAATAACTGAATATTCGGACAAGTAATGGTTACAATTTATCTGAAACCGCATAAAGAGGAATCGCTCAAGCGTTTGCACCCTTGGGTATTCTCCGGGGCTATCGCACGCATTGCGCTGGACCGGAACTATCCCTACAACGAACCGCAGGAGGGCGAACTGGTATGCGTGCGCTCGAGTGCCGACGAGGTGATGGGTATAGGACATTGGCAGGTCGGCTCGATTGCTGTGCGTATATTGGAATTCGGTGCAGACAGACTGCCCGACGGTTTTTGGGACGAACGTATCCGCGCAGCCTATCGGGTGCGCGAGGCAATAGGATTGATTAGTCCGGAGAACAACACCTTCCGTCTGGTGCATGGCGAGGGCGACTTTCTGCCGGGACTGATTATAGACGTGTATGCCGATACGGCGGTCGTGCAGGCGCACTCGGTAGGCATGCACTTGTGCCGGCGGACAATAGCCGATGCCGTGGTACGCAATGTGCCGCAAGTGAAAAAAGTCTATTACAAAAGCGATGATACACTGCCCTTCAAAGCAACCATTGAGGGAGAGAAAGTGGGCTACCTGATTGGAGAAAATGCCTCGTCGGACGATGAGTTCTGGTCGTTGGAGAACGGGTTGCAATTCCGTATCGACTGGCTGCGTGGACAGAAAACAGGATTCTTTATCGACCAGCGCGAAAACCGTGCCCTGGTGGAGCGGTACGCTGCAGGAAAAGATGTGCTGAATATGTTTTGTTACACCGGTGGTTTCTCGCTTTACGCCCTGCGTGGCGGGGCCGGACATGTGGACTCTGTGGATGTCAGTCAGAAAGCCGTTGACTTGGTAAACGTGAATGTTCGGAAGAATTTCCCGGACGCGGATAATCACACAGCTGTGGCGCAGGACGCGTTTGAATATCTGAGCGCCCAGAAGAACAGGAACAGGACGTACGACCTGATTATCCTGGATCCGCCGGCGTTCGCAAAACACCGGGACGCTGTCAAGAATGCGCTGCGAGGATACCAGCGCATCAATGCCAAAGCCATTGAGATGATTCGACCGGGAGGAATATTGTTTACTTTCTCCTGCTCGCAAGCGGTCGATAAAGAGGCCTTCCGGTTGGCGGTCTTCAGCGCTGCCGCACAAGTAGGACGGAAAGTGAGGATCCTGCACCAACTGCACCAGCCGCAGGACCATCCTATTAATATTTATCACCCCGAAGGAGAATATCTGAAGGGCTTGGTGCTATACGTAGAATAATATGCAGATTGTTTGTTTTGATACAGAGACTACCGGACTGGACGTCCAGCGCGACTATATCATCCAATTGTCGCTGGTGAAGGTGGAGATTAAGCCGGACGGCGAGTGGGAAAATATAGATACCAGAGACTGGTATATACTGCCCGAAGGCTCGTTCGTCATTCCCGCAGAGGCGGAAGCTGTTCATCATATCAGCAAGTCGTTCTTGCAGGAACACGGTGTGAGTCTGCAGAGTATCTATGATGACCTGATTGCTTTTACCGACGGATGTGATATACTCAGTTATAACGGCAACGGTTTTGACGCTCCGATACTGCATTACAACCTGTCCCGTATAGGCAAAGGTTTTGTGTTTGACGGGCGCACTTGGTACGATGCACTGCAATTGGAACGCATTCATACAGCAGGACAAGTGGACGCCAATGGAGAGAAAATCCCAAACAACCTGACGGCAGCTTATACACGATACTATGGTCACCCCTTTGAGGGGGCGCATAATTCGCTGGATGATGTGCTGGCAACCATCGAGGTGTTCAAAGCACAAGTGGCGGCGCACGGATGGCAATGGGCGCAGAGGGACGAGTTCAGTTTCATCTCGTTTGACCGATGGCTACAACGCAAAACAGGCTATTACTATCTGGCGCAAGGCGCGCATCGCGGAGAAAGCATTGAGTCTATGCTTCGCGTGGACCGTAGTTATCTGGAATGGATAGTAGACAAATGCAAATGGACTGACCCGCAGACACGAGAGATAATAGCTCCCTATTTGGGCAGACTGTCGGCTCCGGCCGTAACTCCTGCTTCCGCCCCTGCTGCCAGTCCTGTTTCTGCCCCTGCCGGGCAGGAGAAAACGGCGGTCAAGCCTGCCTTGAAACCTTCATCGGGCAAGAAAAAACAGAAACCTGCC
This sequence comes from Bacteroidales bacterium UBA3843, assembly GCA_002392745.1. GTDB lineage: Bacteria > Bacteroidota > Bacteroidia > Bacteroidales > Paludibacteraceae > Colicola. The sequence continues at coordinate 116,514 of DGHR01000009.1, forward strand.
ATCACAGATGCGGATTTGTCACTCTTTTGAAAGTGAAAGGCGTTAAAATCAGACTTTTTTGACAAAAAAGCAAAAAATATTTGCATATGTCATAAAAAAGCAGTACCTTTGCACTCGCTTTTGAAAAAAAGATATATCGCGGAGTAGAGCAGTGGTAGCTCGTCAGGCTCATAACCTGAAGGTCGGTGGTTCGATCCCATCCTCCGCAACAGACTATGCAATGCGAAGTAAATCGTACCCTTGTGGTTAAGAAAAAGTTTTTTTTCTTATTAGTAATGATTAGCACGCTCTCCGTTTCGGCGGTGGAGCGTGTTTCGTTAGATTCGCTCCGTGCTAACTGGAGCCGGTACATCAATCAGACAGTGGAAATCACTACGCCGCTGGTGGTGTGCGGAAACTACTACGACTCGCTTATCCTCGCGCCTGAACGTATCTTCTGTCCCGAAGAGCGTGCCGTCGGTTTGGCGGACGGAGACAGTACGGTCTATCACCAGATTGCCGCGCATAATAGGGAGACTACGGTCTGCCTCCATTGCCGCAACTCCTATTATAATACGCGCACGGGCGACATAGTGCGCCGCCTGCGCGCACGCGTGACAGGCGAGCGGCAACTACTTACCGGCAAATCGATTCGTACGCGCCATATAACGCTTAAACCGCTACCGAAACGTAAACGCGGAGAATTGCGGGTAGTGGGAGCGAACATAGAGAACTACTTCGCCGACTTGGGAGGCTATGCCACGCGGCGGACAACCCCTGAGCAGCAAGCTATGAAGACCCGTAAACTGGTAAAAGCGATGCGGCGGATGAAGGCGGATATATTTGCCCTCTGTGAGATGCAAATGGGAGACCGTGCGCCGCAGATGCTGTTGGCGGAATTGAACAGAGGCGCTGAACGGTATGACTATGTCCGCACCGCTTGGCCTGACAAGGACCAAATAGCCGGATGCTTCATTTACCGCAAGGACCGTGTACGCCCTACCGGGGAATGGCTTTCCGCCTATCAGGACACGGCCGGACACTACCGTCCGCGCATGATAACACAGGCCTTTGAGACTTTGGACAACAAGGGAAAACCCGACGGACGGAAGATGATAATCAGCCTCAATCATTTCAAGTCGAAGAGCACACGCCGTCGCCAATACGACACGAATGTCAAGCGGATGGAGAACGCTGACTCGCTATTGGCTATGTTGCCGGTAGCTGCGGAAATGATGGAGGATCCGGACATACTGTTGTTGGGCGATTACAACTGCTATACGCAGGAACAACCCATACAAACCATTGTCCGGGCGGGCTATACGGACTTGTTGCAGGTCTTCTGTCCCACCGGCTATTCCTATACGTACCATAGCGAGACGGGCTATCTGGACCGATGCTTCGCTACTCCGACAATGGCGGAACAGGTCGTGCGTGTGACGCCATGGCATGTGAATGCCGACTGGTACTACTCGCACGGGGCATACAAGCTGCGCGATAAATCGCACCACCGCTATGCCGACCACGACCCTATCATTGTAGACATTAAGTTAAGATAGAAAACGATTGAAATACAAAAACGAGCAGCTTCAATAGCTGCTCGTTTCGTAATCCTGCTGTACAAAATATTCTAATTTGCACTTGCAGTGCGAGTTTCTCGCTTTGTGACCCCGCTGGGCGGGATGGAACCTTTCTTCGCTTACGCTTCGTAAGCTTCTGTGACCCCGCTGGGGCTCAAACCCAGAACCTTCAGAACCGGAATCTGACACTCTATTCAATTGAGCTACGGGGCCTTTGTATGTTTATCAGTCTCTTCTTCCTCCCATGAGGATTATGATGTAATACATCAATGTAGCCAGCGAACCAAGAGCTGCCACTACGTAGGTGTATGCTGCACTGTGCAGTGCGTCTGATGCCATCTCACTGGTGTGGTTGTCGGTAATGCCTGCCTCGCGAAGCCATTCGACCGCTCGTTGGCTGGCGTTCACCTCGACAGGGAGTGTGATGAACGAAAACAGTGTTGTCATGGCGAACAGACCGACACCTATCATCATCAACTGAGGAAAGGTCTGGATGGTCAGCATGCCTAACAGCAGTATCCAGGTCATCCAATTGCTGGCGAATGAGACGACCGGCACTAATGCTGAGCGCAATTTCAGGGGGGCGTAGGCTGTCGCGTGTTGTACGGCGTGACCGCATTCATGAGCGGCTACGGCTGCTGCCGCTACATTGGCTCCATGATATACTGCCTCTGACAGGTTCACTGTCTTGTTTGCCGGATTGTAATGGTCGGTCAACTCGCCGGCAACGCATGTCACGCGTACATCCGTAATGCCGTGGTCGCGGAGCATTTTTTCTGCTACGTCTCGTCCCGTCATCCCCAGCGTCTCCCGCTCATAGCGCGCAAACTTGCGCTTCAGAGAGGCCGACACTGCCCAACTGCCAATGGCAATGGCGATGAAAACAATCCAATATAATGTATACAGACTCATTGTTTCGTTGTCTTTCTGTTGCCGCGGCAACGTTTGCACTCGCCGTAAACAAAGAGCGAGAAACGCTGCAGGTTAAAGTTGGAGTAGCGTCGTTCTTCCACCAGTCGCTCTATGGCTTTGTCGCGAAAATCCGACACACGTCCGCATTTCTCGCATATGATTTGCAACCGCGAGTGGTTGCCGAATGTCAGTTCGTACTCCGTTGCTGTTCGTCCGCGTTGCCGGGTTGTCGCGTGCAGTATTTGGGCTGCTACCAATACGTTCAGTGTGTTATACACGGTGCCGGTGCTTATCCTGTCCTCTGCGCAGACCGTCTCCAGTTGGCGCGCTGTAAAGGGTTGATCCAGACGGCATGCCTCCTCCAATACAATCATGCGGACAGGCGAGGGGCGCAGGTTATTCTCGCGGATATATTGTTCCAGCCGCTCGGCGGCCATCTCATAGTTCGTGCGTTTCACTTACTCTAACGGCTTGATGTACGCACGGTGGCGTTTGTGTATCTTATGGTCAAACTGTGTGAAGTTGGCGATGTTCTTCGTGTTGGTCTCCAGAATGTTGGTCGTCTCCAGGCGCTTGATGCCATATTGGTTGATATATGGTATCTGGTCTTGGAAGAAGAGTGCCATTACACCGGAGTCTTGGTAATCAGGACGGATGGCAATCAATAGGAAACTGAATGAGTCCATCTTCTTTGCTTTCAGTGCCCTGAGCAGATGATACCACCCGAACGGCAGCAACTTGCCGCCGCATTGGCGCAGCGCATCGCTGATATCCGGCATTCCTAAACCAACACCTACCAGTTCCTCTTTATCGTTCACTACCAGTGTGACAAAATCAAAGTTCAGCAGAGGGAAATACATGTTTTTATAGTAGTTCTTCTGCTTGACCGTCATCGGTTGGAAATTATAGAGCTTCTGGTAGGCCTCGTCGATAACATCCATGTATTCGATGCCGTACTTGCGCACCAGTTCGCGCGAGTTCTTTACTTTGTCTACACGCACATGCGAACGTCGTTTGACCATCTCTGCTATGCGTTCCAGACGTTCAGGGCATTTCTCGGGCGGGTAAACCTGCAGTTCCACCCAGTCTGCCTCTTTCTGCAGACCGTAGGCATCTATATGCTTCACATAGTACGGGTAGTTGTATAACGAAGCCATCACGGCGGGATAGTCATATCCTTCCAACAAAAGACCCTCGTGGTCAAAATCCGTGAAACCTACCGGCCCGTTCAGTGCATCCATACCGCGGGCTTTGCCCCATGCTGCCACTGTGTCCAGCAACGCTTTGCTCACTTCCTCGTCGTCAATAAAATCGAACCAACCGAAGCGCACGTGCTTGAAGCCCCATTTCTCGTTCGCCTTGCGGTTGATGATACCCGCAACACGACCCACGGCTTTGCCGTCACGGTAAGCCATCCACAACTGATAGTCACACACCTCCAATGCCGGATTCGTCTCCGGATTGAAGCAATTCATCTCGTCAAAGAACAAAGGCGGACAATAGTACGGACTGTCCTTATACAAATCATTCGCGAATTGAATAAACTGTTTCAACTCGCTTCGGCTCTGTATTTCACGTATCTCTACTGCCATTTTCTATAACCTATAACCCGGAGCGTCCTTCCGCTTTCGGAATGGAGAAGCCAATTGACTTTTGGCTTCGAACGGCAGGAGCCGCGGGGAGCGTCGCTCCAACCAGACATGGCCTCCGCCGAGAAAGGAATAAAAACCAATTCTCAATTCTCAATTCTCAAATCACCAAATTGATTAAGGAGTCAGGAATAAGGAATAAAGACAAAAATGTGTCGTCTATAGTAACTTGTCCTGCTTTCGACTTTCGACTTTTGACTTTTGACTTTCACCAATCACCAATCACCAATCTCAATTCTCAATTCTCAATTCTCTGTGGAGCACAGGGGACTCGAAGATTGCTTTGCAATAATCGTACCCTTTAGGGTTAAGAAAATTACATAGCAATAATCGTGCCCTTCAGGGCTAAGAACCCCGGTGAGGGTCCCCGGTGTGGAGCACAGGGGACTCGAACCCCTTACCTTAACATTGCGAACGTTACGCTCTACCAGATGAGCTAGTGCCCCTCATGTTCGGCAACATGGTCGCATTTACTAACCGCTTTGCGGTCATTCGGGCGACTCTTGCCTCCTTTCACCAATTCTCAATTCTCAATTCTCAATTCTCAATTCTGTGGAGCTAGCGGGAGTCGAACCCGCGTCCAAACAAGGAACACCTGTGCTTTCTACACGCTTATCTTGGCCTCTGTTTTCGTCCGTCGGCAAGACCCAAGCCACCAACCAACGGCTTATCTGCTTCATTTTCGGTATCTCATCGCAGACTGAAACACCTATTCTGTGTATTTCTGCGCCACTTTGCCCTTTAAGCCCACTGAAACGGCTTGGAGTGACGTCTCGTTCAGATGCCTTGCATCCAAATAAACCAATCTACTATACTTCGATTAGGCAGCGAGAGCATAAGAAGTGTTGCCAGTTATTGTTTGAAGATGATATTTACGAGCGTATCCTCAATGCTCGGCGTGCTTACACAACTATTCTACCTGCTGTCAAAACCAGATAGCCCCGCGCTTCTTTTGCGCAAATCGACTGCAAAAGTACTGCTTTTTTTTTATATACGCAAGTAAACGAACAACTTTTTTGCCGGAGAACGCAATTTTATCGCGTATTTTAGAATATCTTGACAAGTTTGATGACTGCCTTGATGGCAATAAAATTAACCCCTCCGGGCATCTCATGCGGACAGAGAACATGAGTGCCGGACCCCTAAATCAACGGTGTTTGTATAACACTATGTTTTGCTCCTTATAAAAAGCGTAAATCTATCAATCAAGAAGTGACATTTTTTTCGATTTTCTTTTCTGTAGTGCGGAAAATGGTGCAAACTCTTGTCTAAACACGCTAAATAAAGTAATTTTGCACTGTGTTTAATAACTCTATTAAATAACTATCGTAATAACAAACCATGTATCAATTGGGTATAGATATAGGGAGCACGACTATCAAGGCGGCACTTCTTGCGGACGGTCAGGTGCTGGCAACCGCCTACGAGCGGCATAACGCGGCTCCGGCCAAGGTGGGAAGCGAGCTGCTTAAGAAACTTCTATGCGGCCTGGACTGTCGGTCCGAGTTGTCCGTCGCCATCACCGGTTCGGTGGGAATGGGATATGCGACCAGACTCGGCGTGCCGTTTGTGCAGGAAGTGATTGCCGCAGCAGAGGTGGTGAAACAAATGTATCCGGAGGTACATACGCTGGTGGATATAGGAGGAGAGGACAGCAAGATGATTTTCTTCGAGCCGGGGCGTGTGCCGGACATGAGAATGAATGGTAATTGCGCAGGCGGTACGGGCGCGTTTATCGACCAGACAGCTACTTTGCTGGGGGTGGACGTGGCAGAGATAAACAGTCTGGCGGCTAAGGCGAAACACGTGTATCCGATTGCTTCCCGCTGCGGCGTTTTCAGCAAGACGGACATCCAGAACCTGATATCCCGTTCGGTCAGCAAAGAGGATATCGCCGCCTCAATGCTCAACGCCGTTGCCTTGCAGGTGGTAAGTGCCTTGGCGCGCGGTATGGAGATTTTGCCCAAAGTGTTGCTATGCGGTGGTCCGTTTGCATACATACCTGAGTTGAGGAAAGCATTAGCCAAAAACCTCACTCCTGCCCACTCCTCTGCAGAGGGGGAGCAGGCGCAGCAAGAGGATTTTTGCATTGTGCCTGAACATAGCCAGTTCGTGCCGGCAATCGGTACTGCCTTGTTAAGTGCGAAGGGACAATGTACGATGTATCGTACGGACGAGGCGAGGCGACTGTTTGACGAAACGGATGACAAGCGCGTGGATTTGGAAAATACGCTGCCGCCCTTGTTCAAGGACGAAGAGGAATACAAAGAGTGGTTGAAAAATAAAAAACTCAACTTTGCCGGTTTTTACGAACCTGTCAATCCTTCTGTCAGTCCGCGCAGCGGGCGTTTTTTCCTCGGCGTAGACAGCGGAAGTACGACAACCAAAGTGGTGCTGCTGGACGAACAAGGCACAATGGTCTATAGTGACTATCGGTACAACAACGGCAACTCATACGATGCTTTCCTGGGCGCCTTGCAGCACATGCACGCGACGGTGGGCGACAATATCGAGATAGCCGGCAGTTGTTCGACGGGTTATGGCGAGCAACTGCTAAAGACCGCTTTCCGTCTGGACCACGGCATTGTGGAGACAATGGCGCATTTCACGGCGGCGAAAGCCATGCTTCCCGAAGTGTCGTTTGTCCTGGACATCGGCGGACAGGACATGAAGGCTATCTTCGTGCAGAACGGTTCTATTCGCCGTATTGAAATCAACGAAGCATGTTCGTCCGGCTGCGGCAGTTTTATTATGACTTTTGCCAAGCAACTGGGCTTTGAGGTAGGCGAATTTGCGCGGATGGCAACACTGGCAAAACATCCGTATGATTTGGGAACGCGTTGCACGGTGTTTATGAACAGTAAAGTCAAACAGGCAATGCGCGAAGGAGCGAAAATAGAAGACATAGCCGCCGGGTTCAGCTATTCGGTCATCAAGAACTGTCTGTACAAGGTGATGAAACTGCAGTCGTTTGACCAATTAGGCGAACACATAATGGTGCAGGGCGGCACCTTCCGCAACCACTCGGTCGTGCGGGCACTGGAATTGCTGACTGGCAAGGACGTGACGGTCAGTCCAGTTCCCGAACTGATGGGCGCGTACGGATGCGCCTTGTATGCGCTTCGCGCGTCAAAAAAATGAAAAGAAGGCTTTGCCACACAGAGTGAGACAATGAAACTGAACGAACTGATAGAATCCAATCATTTTGAGCAACGGGACGAAGTGTGCCCGGGATGCCAGAATAAATGCCAGGTCCGCTGCTATACGTTTGCCAACGGACAGACCTATTTCTCCGGCAACAACTGTGAACGCGTCTATTCCAACCGCGCGGAGGGAGCACACCAGGGGGTAAACCTGTTCGACGAGAAATACCGCCTGCTCTTCCATTTTACAGCCGAAGGCGATCCTGCAGCAAAGCGGTCTTATGGCGCAAGCGGTCCTATAGCCGAAGGCGGTCTTACTATCGGTATCCCTCGGGGGCTTGGGATGTACGAGGACTTTCCGTTCTGGCGCACCTTTTTCGCCTGCTGCGGCATTCGCACCGTCCTGAGCGGTGTCAGCACCAACCGGCTCTACGAGAAAGGTGTGCGGACCATCGTGGCGGACAATATTTGTTTTCCTGCCAAACTGATGCACGGCCATGTGATGGACCTTGTCAGCAAAGGTGTGGACAGGATTTTCTACCCATGGGTGGTGTATGAGCGGGCCGAGGACACACAGGCGAAAAACTCGTTCAACTGCCCGGTCGTGAGCGGCTATTCGGATGTGCTGAAGAGTGCCATCCGCTCCGAAGAGAAATACGGTATCCCGTTGGATGCACCGACGGTCTCGTTCCGGGACGAGACACTGCTGCGGGAGGAATTGAAGGCCTATATAGCCTCATTGCCGGTCATGCATGGGGTGCACAACGTACGGCAGATGGTGGATGCGGCAGTGACGCAGGCTATTGAGGCGCAACAGGCCTATCTGGACGCTTTGGAGAGACGCAATCTGGCGGTCTTCGAACAAGCCAGACAAGAGGGGAGAATGGTTATCCTACTGGCTGCGCGGCCCTACCATATCGACCCTCTCATCCAGCATAAGATTGCAGATGCCATTGCGGCCATGGGGATAGATGTCCTTACAGAAAACATCGCGGTGCACGCGGGACAAGGAGTCTATGGCGAGATAAACGCATTGTGTCAGTGGGCCTACCCGAACCGCATCTTCAAGGCTGCGCACTTCGTCGCACAAAGCGCTTATACAGGACTGCACATGGTGCAACTGACGAGTTTCGGATGCGGACCCGATGCGTTCATTCTGGACGAGGTCAGAGGTATACTGAACAGATACGGCAAGAACCTGACCGTCCTGAAAATAGACGATGTGAACAACATCGGTTCGCTGCGGCTGCGTGTCCGGTCACTGGTAGAGAGCGTGAAGGGAAGCGGCCCACTGAAAACGGACAAGGTGCAAAAGTCAGAAAAGGCATGGACGACAAAACCTTTCGGACAGGAAGACCGGGAGCGAGTGATTCTGGCGCCGTATTTTGCGGAGGGATACAACGAGTTCCTGCCTACCATTTTCCGCTTGGCGGGATATAAGATGGTGCCGCTGCCGATGGCCACACAGGCCGATGCCGAGGAAGGCTTGCGGGTGGCGAACAATGATATCTGCTACCCGGCTACGATTGTCGTCGGCAGCCTGCTCCGAGCCTTGAAATCAGGGCAGTATGACCTCCGCCGGACGGCTGTGGCCATCACGCAGACAGGCGGCCAGTGCCGGGCAAGCAATTACTACTCGTTGATTAAGAACGCCCTGGTGGCGGCGGGGATGAGCGAGGTACCGGTTATCTCAGTTGCTATCGGTCCGGACCAGCGCAACAACCAGCCGGGCTTTACCATCAACTGGCGCAAACTGATTCGACCGACGCTGGAGGCGCTCTTCTTTGCCGACGCACTGGCCAAACTGTACTATCCGGCTGCGCCGCGCGAGAACAAGACAGGCGAAGCGCGGCGGATGTACGACCATTACCTGCAAGCGGTGCAGCCTCTGCTGGCCGAGCGCAACTACAAAGGAATGCGGCGGATGATGGCAGAAGCGGTGCAGGCGTTCAGCAGCATTTGTGACCGCACCAGGCCGGTCACGCAGGTCGGATTGGTGGGCGAGATTTACGTCAAATACAACTCCTTCAGCAACAAACAGGTCGTCCAATGGCTCATCGACCATGGAGTAGAGGTGGTGCCGCCGGCCATTACGGGCTTCTTCTCTACCTCCATTCCCAATGCCTTCATCTTCCGCGAACAGCACATCCGTCGCGACGGAATGAAACCATGGCAGGCGCGCCTGTTCAACACCTTATTAAATCATTACGCGCACACGTACGACCGTCTCTGCCGGCCCTTCCCCTATTACAGGCCCTTTACGGACATCATGGATATCTGGCGTTCCAGCCGGCAGGTCATCAACTCGGCAGCGGATTTCGGAGAGGGATGGTTCCTGCCAGGCGAGATTTGCGAACTGGCGCGCAGCGGCGTAAGGAAAGTGGTGTCGCTCCAGCCCTTCGGGTGTATTGCCAACCATATCATCAGCAAGGGCATCGAGCGACGCTACAAGGACCTTTATCCGGACCTCTCGCTACTCTTCCTTGATTTCGATGCAGGCACCAGCGAGGCAAACGTCGCTAACAGGTTGCATTTCATGTTGGAAAATTGAAAATAAATGAATAAATGGTAAATGAATCGATGGTAAATGAATCGATGGAGCAGCGCATCCGCGAGGTGGCGCAGGAGCTGTTCTTCCGGCAGGGATATGCCGCTACTTCCACCACACAGATTGCACGCGAAGTGGGTTGCACACAGGCGCTGGTGCACTATTATTACCGCACCAAGGAGAACCTCTTCCGACAGATTTATCTCGAGCAGGTCGAGGCGGCGCTCAACGTCATAGCGCGCTCTTTGGCGAACGAACAGTCGTTCGAGGACTTCCTGCGCTCGGCTATCTCTACGTATTTCGATACCCTGATGCAAAACCCGAGACTGCCCTATTTTGTGCTTGAGGAACTGGTCTCCAATCCTGAACGGAGACGCTATCTGCGAGAAAACTTCGTCAAGAAACCGGCTTACGCCTGTCTCTATATGCAACTCGAGGCCCGTGTGCGCCATGAGCAGCAGGCCGGACGAATGGCACGAGTGGAGACCTTCGATATCATGATGTCTGTCGCTTCGCTCACCGTTTTCACGTTTATCTCCCTGCCCATGTACCGGGACCTGCTCGCGCAAACGGATGAACAGGTCCGCCAATATATCCTCCATCGCAAGGAGGAGGTCACACGGCTTGTCTTGCAGGGACTCAGACCTTAACAAACAGAGGACGCTCGCATGCGCCCTCTGTTTGTTTACTCTAACCCGGAACGTCCTTCCGCTTCCGAAAGGCAGACCATCTCCGCTCCGCCGAGAAAGGTGAAAAATGAAAAGTTATAGGAGTCAAGAGTCAAGAGTCAAGAGTCAAGACAAGTTACTATAGACGACACATTTTAGTCTTTACTCCTTATTCCTGACTCCCTGATTCTCAATTCTCAATTCTCAATTCTCAATTCTCAATTCACCAATCACCAATCACCTTTAACCTTTATCACAACGTCACTCCGTTCTTGAAGATGGCTATCTCGTGGTAGCCGTTCTTCTCGTTGTTGGTCTTCGTGCCGTTGGCTACGGCGATGACGAACTCGGCAAAGCGTTTGGCCACTTCCTCCATCGGTTCGCCCTCGGCTATCACGCCGGCATTGAAATCAATCCAGTTCGGTTTGTTCTTATAGAGGTTGGTGTTGGTGGATATCTTCATCGTCGGTACGTATGTGCCGAACGGCGTGCCGCGACCGGTGGTGAAGAGCACCATGTGGCAGCCGCACGAAGCCAGAGCCGTTGATGCCACCAGGTCGTTGCCCGGTGCGGAAAGCAGGTTCAGTCCCTTCACTTGCAGCCGCTCGCCGTATGGCATCACGCCGCGCACTAACGACTTGCCGCATTTCTGCGTGCAGCCTAAGGCTTTGTCCTCCAGCGTGGATATACCGCCGGCTTTGTTGCCCGGACTCGGGTTCTCGCCTACCGGCTCGCCGTGGCTCAGGAAATAGTCCTTGAAGTCATTGATGAGGGAGACTGTCTGGTCGAACAGTTCTCTGTTGGCGCAGCGGTCCATCAGGATGGTCTCCGCGCCGAACATCTCCGGCACCTCGGTCAGTACGGTTGTGCCGCCTTGCGCTACCAGCCAGTCGCTCAGACAGCCTAACAGCGGGTTGGCAGTGATACCGCTGAAACCGTCGCTGCCGCCGCATTTGAGACCCACGCGCAACTCGCTCAATGGCACTGCCACACGTTTGTCATGCTGCGTCTTGGTGTACAGCTCGCGCAGGATGGGCATGCAGTATTCCACCTCGTCGCCCTCTATCTTCTGGGTCGTCACGAACTTCACACGCTCCTCGTCTATCTCGCCGCAGAACTCCTTGAACACGTCCGGCTGGTTGTTCTCGCATCCGAGACTTACCACCAGAATAGCACCTGCGTTCGGATGATGAATCATGTCGCGCAGAATCTTCTTCGTGTTCTCGTGGTCGTCGCCCAGCTGCGAACAGCCGTAGTTGTGCGGGAAGGCGAAGATGTTGTTCGCTCCGGTCTCCTGACGCAGACGCTCCGCGCAGCGCTGGATGATGCCGTTCACGCAACCTACGGTCGGGATAATCCATACCTCGTTGCGGATACCTACCTGGCCGTCCTTGCGGCGGTAGCCCATGAAGGTGCGTTTCTCATCGGGGATATTCAGCACCACCTCTTTCGGATGGTATTCATACGAGAGCAGTCCGGCTAAGTTGGTCTTGATGTTGTGCTCGTTCATCCAAGAGCCGGCTTTCTTCGCCTCTTTGGCATGACCGATGGGGAAACCGTATTTGATGACGTTCTCGCCTTCTGCCAGGTCACGGATGGCTATCTTGTGCCCGGCCGGCACATCCTCCAATACGGTAATCTGCTTGCCGTCCACTTCGATAACAGCCCCTGCCGACTGCGGCTGTATCGCTACAACCACATTGTCAGCAGGATTGATTTTTAGAATATTGGTCATAAAATTTGTTTATTTGAGAGTACAGACCGTTCGCTTTGCTTACTGACAGAGTACAGATCGTTCGCTTTGCTCACTGACAGACCGATTTACCATCCGCATGGTGTAATTCGGTCCGTATTCTGTCAGCGCAGCGGTCCGTATTCTGTCAGCGCAGCGGTCGCCCACTTGGCGTCTGTCAGCGTAGCGGTCTGTATTCTGTCAGCGTAGAGCGGTCGCCCACTTGGCGTCTGTCAGCGCAGCGGTCCGTATTCTGTCAGCGTTAGCGGTCTATTTAAAACAGGCTCTTGATCTTGGCAATCACGTCATCCACCTTGTCGGCAGCGAGCATGAGCTGAACGGTCTTGAGCATACCGATAGACTCGATCGAGTTCAGGTACAGCTCTACCAAGTCGGTCAGGCCCGGAATCTTGTTCAGGTCCTCTTTCGACTCTTTCCAGATGATGTCCGTTGCGCCCAGTACACCTTCTGCCACCTTGCGGGTGTCGCCCGTTGCCCACAGCTCTTTCAAGAGGTCCATGATCTCCTGTGCATCGTTCGGCTGGATAGGAGCGCCGTCCTCACGCACACCGCCTTTGTAGTACTCGATGATGGCAGCCAGACCCAGTACCAAGCCCTTCGGCAGCTCGCCCTTCCGCTCCAGATAGGTCTTCAGACCCGGCAGGTCGCGTGTCTCGAATTTCGGGAACGAGTTCAGCATGATGCTCGTTACCTGGTGGTCTACGTACGGGTTGTTGAAACGCTCCAATACGCTCTCGCCGTATGCTTTCAACTCGTCTTTCGGCAGGTTCAGCGTCTCCAGCAACTCGTCGAACATCACCTTGTTGATGTATTTGCCCAATACCTCGTGGTTGCAGGCGTCGCGCACGATGTTCACGCCGCTCAGATAGGTCACAGGGCTCAGCACGGTGTGCGGACCGTTCAGCAGCGTCACCTTGCGCTCGTGGTACGGCTTCTCGCTCTCTGCAATCAGCACGTTCAGACCCGCTTTGTCGGCCGGGAACTCTGCCTCCAGCTCCTCGATGCTCATGTTCTCCGGCTTCTCAATCACCCAGAGGTGGAAAATCTCTGCCTGTACTACGAGGTTGTCGTTGTAGCCGATTTTCTCCTGAATCTCGGCGATGTCCTTGCGCGGGAAACCCGGAACGATACGGTCAACGAGGGTGGCGCAAACGTAGTTGTATTTCTCAAACCACTCCTTGAAGCCCTTGTAGTCTGCGCCGAAATCGTCCTTCCATAGCTCGATGTACTTGCGGATGCAGTCTTTCAGGTGATGACCGTTCAGGAATATCAGCTCGCACGGCATGAAGATCAATCCCTTGGTCGGGTCGCCGTTGAAGGTCTTGTAGCGGCGGAAAAGCAACTGAACCAGCTTGCCCGGATACGAACTTGCCGGAGCGTCGGTGAATTTGCAGCTGTCGTCAAACGTGATGCCGGCCTCCGTCGTGTTCGAGATGACGAAGCGTATCTCCGGCTGCTCTGCGAGAGCCATGAACGCCCAGTTCTGCGAATACGGATTCAGCGCACGCGAGATAACATCAATGCGCTCCAGCGAGTTCACTGCCTTGCCTTCCAGACGGCCCTGCAGGTTCACGTGGTACAGACAGTCCTGACCGTTCAGCCAGTCCACCATGCCTTTCTCTATCGGCTGAACCACTACTACCGAACCGTTGAAATTGGTCTTCGCGTCCATGTTCCATACTATCCAGTCTACAAAGGCGCGGAGGAAGTTGCCTTCCCCAAACTGGATGATTTTCTCGGGCATCACGCTCTTCGGCGCGGTCCACTTGTTCAATGCTTTTTTTGCCATAAGTCTTAAGTATTAAATGTGTTGATTGTTAGATTTCTTTTTTGCGTTGCAAAAATACTGCTTTTTTTTGACATACGCAAGTACCCGCGCGTTTTTTACAAAAAATGTATATTTTTTTGTGCGCAAAAATTTGGAGAAATAGGGAATATGTATTACCTTCGGCCCCTCCCCTAAAGGGACCCTCCGTAGCTACTTTCTTAGCCGCAAGGGCACGATTATTTCGCGTCTTGCGGGGCATATGCAAATTTTTCGGCACGCCCTCATACATGTTTTTTTCTGCCCATGGGCAGTGTTGTATCTTCGGCCCCTCCCCTAAAGGGACCCTCCGTAGCTACTTTCGCGTCTTGCAGCCTATATGCAACCTCGCACAAAAATACGAAGCAGGGATAAACCCTTCGTTATAGTGCTATCCGAGGACCTTTGTATGCAAGCATCCACATCCCCTCGGGCATCACTATAACATAGAATAAATATTCTATTTGCTTCATTTTTTTGTGCGAAAAATTTGCATATATGAAATTTTTGTTGTACCTTTGTATCGGATTTTGGGAAGTTCTTCAAATAGCCCGAAATCCGGCGTCAAACGTTCTATGACGCAAGAGAAATCTCCCCCTTATCACCCCCTAATCACGCCGAAATCACCCGGAAATCACCCCCTTTAACACAAACAAAAGTGCGTATTTGTGTCGTAATGGTATGAGAATGACACAAGAAAAGCAAAAGCGAGGTTTTTGCAAAAGTTTGGCAAGAAGTTAAGCGGAAATTGGCGGAGAGGCAATGAAAGGCAATGAAAGACCATGAAACGTCAAGCATTCATGGTCTTTTTGCATGTGAATTTTCGGTTTTCCGGTCTTTGTCAACTTGCTCATTTTGAATGGTTTACAAAACTGATATCGGAGGCAAGTCGGAGTAATCCCGAAGGCATATCGGAGGCAAGTGCTATCAATCATTCTCGCGCTACTATCAGACATGGAACATGAAAGGTCGATTGTTATGATTCACTCATTCACTGATTCACGTATAAATATACGTTCAACTAATGGAAAATGCGATGCGACACAAAGAGGACTTGCACGGTGGGCTTTGAGTGTATGAAAGTGAACAAGAGCCGCACTCTCGCACGGCTCTTGCTTATTGCTACGATATGACTACTTGATTTCTGCGGCAGTTATCCCTTGCCGTACGTTTCGCAAGTCATGTATTTCGTTTCCTCCTGAGGCACAGCGCATTGTACACCTTCTCCCCGCGGAGGATGAGGATTCCGTAAATTATGACATCTAAAAAAAGCGCGGGGCAATAAATGCTCCGCGTTTGAAAAAATATGATATCTCAATGGTTGATAATCAGACCGTTACTATTAATCTTCGTCGCGATCATAGCACGTACTTTCGTCATCCGGCGTTTGCTCCAGCGTGCACGTACCGGTAACCGAAGCACTTGCGCCATAACCTGAAGCACTTACATTGTGTGAGTACAACCACGTAGCTTTTTCATACTGGGCCCACAATTCCGTCAACCATTCGTAGTCAACGCCACTCTCGTGAACATCAGCTTCTCCGGTTGATTTCTCGGTGTACTCCCATGTGAACTTCCAGCACTTGTACTCCGTGTTGTCATAGTACTTGCCATCCAATGTGCTGTTCGTTTCATCCAATTGCGGTTCATCACCTACCGATACGCGAGGCATACAACCGATGAAACAACTGAGTACCAAAGCCATTACGGCTGAATAGATTAATTTTTTCATTTTTTTGTAAATTTTTGAGGTTAATAAAGATTGTTAATTATTGTATATACTTCATTGTATATACTTCTTGAGAATATGGTTTAGCCCTTGATGAAGAATGTCCAGCAGTGTGATTCTTCTTGACGCGCTACATGCGGGAATTGCAAAGCTAATTCAAGGATGGAGTTGAAGTCGTACAGGTTCGTAGCTGCTATATAGACTTCGCTCTTAGCCATCGCATAAGCTGCGGTTATTTCGCCGCCGTTACGAATTTGCTCAAGTTGGTTATCGAGTTCAATGAGACGCTTCATCATAGCAGACAACTGTGCGTCATAAGCTTTCACTTCGGCAAGCCATTTCTCTGCCTGTTTTCTATTATAGGCATCGATAAGTGCGTTCTCTGATTTGCGGCCTTCGATCCACCATGACGGATAGCAAATAGTCTGTCCTTCTTTGGCATTCTTGCAGCACTCCCAATTCTCTAAGTGCTCTGCGAGCGGATCTTCGATCTGGATAGCACGTTTGCACTCCGCAGACGTATGCCAACCGTCAATGATTTGCGCAAAGAGGTCTTCCAATTTATTGGTAGGAAGACCCACGCTGTGCGCAGCAAAACTTGCATCGTTTAACATCCCATTCGAATGCGCCTGGAACTGCACATGCCTCATCATGTCCATGTTGTTATTCTTGAACTCGAAGGCTTCATTTGCCAAGGCAGAGAGTTGTTCTCCCAATGCTCCGTATTCATTTTCGTGCGGGTCTCCGGCATTGACATTCTCATTGCCGAACGGCGCATTGGCTGCATAAAGACGGTTATAGAGATCCGGATGGTTCGATTTGAGATAGGCTTCCGTCCCTTTGGGATTGGACTGCGCCATGTTGATAATCTTGATATACTCCTGTTTGGAGATCCCCCATTTCGCGGCAAATTTACCAGCCATAACATCCATCATCTGTTCGTCAGACATTTTCTCGTTGATCTCACCAGACATATAAAGTTGCATCATCTCTTGCTGCGAAGGCATGAGTCCGGCGTTCACATTGGCGTTATACTGCGCCATGGCTTTTTGGTTAGACTTCTGCTGTTTCTTTCCGAGTTCAAGGGTTTTGCTATTCAACTCCTGCTGTTTTTCCAGTAGTGTACTGCGGAAATTGAGGGCACCGAGGTAGTAAGCAGCAGAACCCTTACGGGCATAAGCCGTTTTGGCTTCGGGTGTAATGAGGTCATTTGCCGTAGGCATCGCCGGACGCTTGTTGATAAGGTCTGCGAACGAGTTGATCTTCGTTGCAGGAATGCTTTCTTCCAGTTCATAACCACCGCCGGTGATAAGGGCTTCAATTTGATGGTCGAATTCTTGCGTCATACCCGGCATGGCCAGCACTACGCCAGCCAATACCGTTAACAATACTTTTTTCATGGTCTTACGCTTTTAATCTTTCTGTGCCATGCAACTATCCTCGTCTTCGATGCTGGTCAACTCATACGTAGCCGTACCATAACCACTTTCATTGATGGCATCAACGGTTGCTTTAACACCAGCTTCTGTATCCCATACGTACACAACTTGATTAACTCCCATAATCACTTCTGTAATTTTCCAGCAAGCTTTCGGAATATATTGACTGTCTTCGAGTTCTCTACAAGCATACTCGTCCTCAATATCTTTTACATGACGATAGGTATAATCGACACCAATCATATCATACAACATCACGATATACCGTTCGGTCTGCCAAAGATAGGTTGTAGCTGTCATACCGAGTTCGGCTTGCGTGATTTCCCAACATTTGAATGTTGTGTTGTCGTACTGGTCGTAATTTTTCGGCTCATTAGGATCTTGCGGTTTCTCTGGATCATCACCATTGCCTGGATTGAGTTTATCGCAAGAATCGTAGTCTTCTGCATCAGCGCGTTTGTAGGTGTGGGTTAAACCTTTGGACTCATAATAGTCGTGACGCTCTTTCATGTTAGCTTCCGGCATCCAGCCGAAGTTTGTTTCAGATTGCGAACCATTGTAACTAACTGTTTCTTCCCAACATACAGCTCCTTCCCAAACTTGAGCATGACAAGCATCCTCATCATTTGCGTCTGCTTCAAACCATTTCACTTTCTTGGTTTGATAACCATAAAATTGGTAATCCATTGTAAGGATTAATTTAGCAGCTGCAGCTACTGATGCTTCCGATCCCCACTCATACTGACGACCGATAGTTGTTCCATCACACCAAATGTCAATTGCCCAACATTTGCTGTCTTTGTCGTCAAATGCGGTTACATCAATCTGTGATGCAGAAGTGTACCAACTGCCGTCTTTGTCTGGATTGTTGTTCCCTTTTTTGTTACAAGCCGTGAAAGTTACCACGCTTGCGAGGCACACGAGTGCCAGATAAAAATACTTTTTCATAATACTAAAATTTATTTTTTAACAAATTCTACACGTCTGTTCTTTGCACGACCTTCGTCGGTAGAGTTATCGGCGAGCGGTGCGGACTGACCCATTCCTTTGGCGGACAGGCGGTTGGCTTCGATGCCCATCTCCACTAATTTATTAACGATCGCCTGCGCGCGTTGTTCGCTCAGTTTCTGGTTACCGGCCACGGTACCTGTGTTGTCCGTGTGTCCCTGAACCTCAAATTTGAGATCCGCGTTGTCTTTCATCAGTTGGGCGATGCGGTTGATCTCGGTCATCGATTCGGGTTTGATATTTGCCTTGCCGATATCGAAGGTAATGGCATAGGTGATAATCTTGCCGTCGGTTATAAGGCGGTTATACAGAGGTACTGCACCTTTGCACAGACGCACGTTGGTCATCAAATTACGATGGTCTGCCCAGTAGGAACGCTGCAGTGTGAAGTACTGCGGGCGAGCACAGTTAGGGATATTGACTATACGGCTTCCGTTGAGGTATACCTTGAGTGCACGCTTGTTGAAGGACAAGGCCGCATGGTTCCATTCCTCCTCTTTAGCCGGCGCTGCAGAACGATTCTCGCGCTGTTCTCCGCTGGCGGTGATCCACGATGTATAAGCCCAGCCGGAAGCTGTACCGTTGAGATTGATGGTAGCAACGTCCTCGCCCTCTATATTCTTGAGGTGGATGATATAATCGCAATAAATGGATTTCTCGTCACTACCGCCGAGAAAGTCAAACTCGAGCGTGAAGGCTTCGGTCAGATAGTTCTTCTGATTTTTCATGAGCGGCATGATTTCCGTGGAGATGTCGGTGAGGTTGATGACCGTCTTTCCGTTTACGGAAGCAATCTCAGCATTACCTTCCAGCAGATCCCATTTGGACGGAAATTCTCCCATTTGTTCGCCGACCAAATCATCCTCGAACATAATCTCATCGCCGGGCACGAAGTCGGACTTCGCGTATACGCTCTCTAAAGATTTTTTAGGCGCTGGGGCTGCATAACCTGATTCAGGCTTCTTGGCGCCGCATTCCGTACAGAACTTACCGGTATTACCTTTGTGTCCGCACGCCGGACACGTCCAGCCACTTTGTGGTTGTTCTTGCGGTTGCTGTTCTACTTGCTCTTGCGGCTCTTGCTGCTGAGACTCGGGATTGAAGGCCTTGTCGATACCCTGTTCTACCTTTCGGTTCACTTGTTGCTCAACGGCATCTTCAGCACTTTTCTTCGCTGAATCAATCAAACGGTTTAAAAACTGTGCATTCATGGGGGTTGTTAACCACAAACCACACATTAGAATAAGTAACTTTCTCATTTTGTCATACCCTGTGAGTATCGGGCGCACTTTTAGAAGTTATCGTTGGTTTGTTATTATATGTCGCAATAGATGCTATAGGACGTAATAGGACACAAAAAAGCGTGCGCTTTTCGTCGCTTCATTTGATTGTTTGAGGTTCTGGACTACCTTAGAATTTCAAATTTACGCACGGAAAACTCACGCAGATACGTGAGCGTGCATAAACCGTACTTGAAATTCTAATGATTAGTTGAAAGTGTCCAGTTTTCAAACAATCAAGTTGGGCTTATTACGCTATTATTTATGTATGTTGTTTGTCTGTTGTTTTATGCCATAGGCGGTGGTTGGTTGATTTGATATTTTTTAATCGGTCATATATGGCCGATACATTTCTCCATCTTTTACGTCTCAGAGAGGGACGATTTCTTATTTCGCCATCAGTTGGCGTTGGACGCTGCCGATGGTGGCACAATGGATAATTGGCATGTCACCTGCCGTGTGTTGGCGAGGAAGGAAACGACCTTTGGTAACCGCAGAGAGCATTTTCTCTACAAACGGTTCCAGATTGATTAAGTCCACATGTATTTCGCTGTGGGTGAGGTTGTATAACTCATCCGCAGCCGAACGGGAGATTTGCTCTACACCCTCCATATCCAGCAGATATTCATTCTCTGGACTTAACGAAGCAGCCAAACGCTCCATCATCTGGCGTGTGTGTAATTCTGCGCCGTATTGCTCTTGTATGTTGATAATCTGTTTCATACTCAACGCTGCAAAGGTACTGCTTTTTTTTGACATACGCAAGAGAAATGTTGAGTTTTTAGAAAAAAAGGCTGAGCAAGGTGTGTTTTATAGTACCTTCGGCCATAGGGCAATTTTTCGGCACGGAGCATCAATATCCGTCTGCCTATAGGGCAGTGTCGTACCTTCGGCCCCTCCCCTAAAGGGACCCTCCGTAGCTACTTCTTAGCCGCAAGGGCACGATTATTTCTTAGCCGCAAGGGCACGATTATTTCTTAGCCGCAAGGGCACGATTATTACGCGTCTTGCAATTTTTCGGCACGCCCCTTCCCCTACGGGGTGGGTTCCCTCCGAAAAAGGAGAGGTATACGTGACTAACTATTTGCCGCATAAAAATGAAGCAGGGACAAGTCCCTTTGTCATAGTGATATCCGAGGGTCTTTGTATGCAAGCATCCACGACCCTCAAATATCCCTATAACATAGAATAATTATTCTATTCGCTTCATTTTTATACAACAAAAATTTGCGTATGTGCAATTTTTGTTGTACCTTTGCACCCCCAAATGAATAAATCGTAAATGCTATGTCTTTGCAATGTGGAATAGTCGGACTGCCCAATGTGGGCAAAAGCACTCTCTTTAACTGTCTCAGCAACGCCAAGGCGCAGAGCGCCAATTTTCCCTTCTGCACCATCGAACCCAACGTGGGCGTCATCACTGTCCCCGACGAACGGCTCATCCGGCTCGGTGAGCTGTGCCATCCCGAGCGCGGCGTCATCCCTACTACCGTCGAAATAGTCGATATTGCCGGACTGGTCAAGGGCGCCAGCCAGGGAGAGGGACTCGGAAACAAGTTCCTTGCCAATATCCGCGAGACCGACGCCATCATTCATGTCCTGCGGTGCTTCGACGACGAGAACGTCGTGCACGTGGACGGCTCCGTCAACCCCGTGCGGGACAAGGAAATCATCGATGCCGAACTACAACTCAAGGACCTTGAGACCGTCGAGTCCCGAATCCAGAAATGCGAGAAAGCCGCCAAGGCCGGAGGAGACAAACTCGCCAAACTGCAACTCGAGGTCCTCGCCAAGTACCGCGAGGCACTCTCGCAGGGCAGAAACGCACGCACCGTCGAACTGGACAACAAAGACCAGGAAGCCGCTGCGCGTGACCTCTTCCTGCTGACCAACAAACCCGTCATGTACGTCTGCAACGTCGATGAGGCTTCCGCCGTCAGCGGCAATACCTACGTCGAACAGGTGCGAGAAGCCGTCAAGGACGAAGACGCGCAGGTGCTCGTCCTCGCAGCCAAGATAGAGAGCGAAATCGCCGAACTCGAGAGCTACGAGGAGCGGCAGATGTTCCTCGAGGAGATAGGACTGCAAGAGTCCGGCGTCAACCGACTCATCAAAGCCGCATACGCCCTGCTCAACCTGCGCACATTCCTTACCGCAGGCTCTGATGAAGTGCGCGCATGGACCTTCCGGGCCGGCATGAAAGCTCCTCAGTGCGCAGGCATCATTCACACCGACTTCGAACGCGGATTCATACGCGCCGAGGTCATCAAATACGACGATTTCATCGCACTGGGAGGCGAAGCACAATGCCGCGCCGCCGGCAAACTCGGCATCGAGGGCAAGGACTACCTCGTCCAGGACGGAGACATCATGCACTTCCTCTTTAACGTATAAACAGACCGCTTCGCTGACAGAATACGGACCGCTGCGCTGACAGAATACAGACCGCTGCGCTGACAGAATACAGACCGAATTACACCATGCGGATGGTAAATCGGTCTGTCAGTGAGCAAAGCGAACGGTCTGTACTCTGTCAGAGAGCAAAGCGAACGGTCTAAAATCTTTAAAAATATGATAGAATCATTATTATCCTATGGCTGGTGGGTCGGCGTGGTGCTGATTATTGTCGGCTTTGTGGCGCTGGTCAAGGGCGCTGACTGGCTCGTGGACGGCGCCTCCGCCGTGGCCAAACAGTTTGGCGTCAGCGACCTGGTGATAGGCCTGACCGTTGTGGCGTTCGGCACTTCCATGCCCGAGTTCGTCGTCAACATGGTATCGGTGGCGGAGGGCTCCACTGACCTGGCTATCACGAATATCCTGGGCTCGAACATCATCAACACCTTTGTCATCCTGGGACTGACGGCACTCGTTTATCCGATTGCCTCGCAGAAACGCAGCCGGGATTTTGATATCCCGCTCTCCATCATCGCCGGCATACTGGTGTTCGCCTTCGTGGCCGTACGCTCGCCGTGGGGCGAGGTGATGCCGGTTGCTGACTGCGGAGAGACACGCGGAATCGGACGCCTCGGAGGAATAGTGCTGCTGCTGATGTTCGTCTATTTCCTCTACAACACGTTCCGTCATGCCAAGGACCACCCGGAGGAGAAGGAAGAAACCTCTCTCCAGCCCTCCGCTCAAGGGAGGGAGATAGGTACCGGTCGGGCCATAGCGCTCATCATCGCCGGACTGGTGGGACTCGTACTCGGCGGCGAAATGATAGTGAAGAGTGCTGTGGACCTCGCTACACGCCTCGGCGTCAGCGAAGCAATCATCGGACTGACTATCGTCGCGCTCGGCACATCGCTTCCCGAACTGGCCACATCGGTCATTGCCGCAACCAAGAAAAACTGCGACATCGCACTCGGTAACGTCGTGGGAAGCAATATCTTCAATGTGTTCTTTATCCTGGGCACAAGCGCGCTCATCAATCCGCTGCCGGCTTATCCGGGCATAGAACTGGACGCATGGACCGCCGCTGCGGGAAGTATTCTGGTTTGGCTCTTCGTCAAGACCAACCGCGAACGCGAAATCAAACGATGGGGTGGAGCTGTCCTGCTGCTCGTCTATGCCGTCTACTTGACTTATCGGCTCATAGGATAGGACGGAAACAGGCTCAGCGGTAGATGAAATAACCCGCCACTCCGGCAAGCACTATCAGAAGAATAGGGTGGCTGAGACAGGAAGACAGATGAGAGACCAAAGCGGAAAGCTTGTTGTCTCTCATCTTTGATTTTGCGCTTTTCAGCCACTCCGGCAGCACCGTAAAGAAGGCTACCGCTGCAAAGATAACCCAACTGGTGGCATCAATGAAATTGGTCGGCTTGATGAGCAGCAACGCCGCTGCCGCTATCAGTCCGATGACCGCGAAACGCAGCATACGGAGGGTCTGCTCGAAATACGGATTGCCCTGAAAACGCTTGCTCAACCAGAAATAGGCGCGGCAGATAGAGAGCATAATAATGAAACTGGGCAGGATGATGGCCGTAGTGGCAAGCAGACTGCCCCACACAGACCCTGTCGCCGTATAGCCGACATACGTCGCGCAGTTGATACCAATGGGACCCGGGGTGACCTGACTGACCGCCACGATGTCCACAAACTCCTGGGACGTCATCCATCCGTAACGCTCCACCTCCATCTGAATCAGAGACAAGATGGCCAAGCCTCCGCCGAAACCGAAGAGACCAATCTTGAAAAACGAGAGAAATAGTTGCAGGTAGAGCATTGGTTATTGGTTATTGGTTATTGGTTATTGGTGATTTGTGATTGGTAATTGGTTATTGGTGATTGATTCAGGAGTCAGGAATAAGGAGTAAAGACTAAAATGTGTCGTCTATAGTAACTTGTCCTGCTTTCGACTTTCGACTTTTGACTTTCGACTTTCGACTTTCGACTTTTTTCTTTCTTTGCTCCATTGTGTCAGGAGCGTCAGGATGATGGTGGCCAGGATAATCCAGACGGGATTGACGTGTGCAAGCCAGATGAGCAATGCCGCGGCCAAGGAAATCAGGAGCGGCAAAGTAGCTCCGATTCGCTCCTTCGTACTTCGTACATCGCTCCTTTGTACATTCATCGCCGTCTTAGCCATCTTGAACAACGGTGCGGCAATCAGTGCCACCACGGCCGGACGGATGCCTTTGAAAGCTGCCTCCACTGCCGGCTGTTCTTTCCACTCGCTGAAGACCATGGCAATTGCCAATATGATTAGGAATGAGGGTAACACGGCACCCAACACGGCACCGCAGACACCACGCCAACCGCCGCAACGCCAGCCGATGAAAATGGCGGAATTGACGGCAATGATGCCCGGTGCAGCCTGCGCCAGAGCTATCATGTTCAGAAACTCTTCCTCGTCAATCCAGCCGCGACGGTCCACTACCTCCCGTTGAATGAGGGGCAGCATGGCATATCCTCCGCCAAGTGTGAAGGTTCCTATCTTGAGAAATGTCCAGAAAAGCGAGAAAAACATTATTCCCTGTTTTCCCTTAACTGTTGCTTGACGAACTTGGCCAGCATGTTGATGGCGGCGTTGTTGTGCCCGCCTTGTGGCACGATGATGTCTGCAAAACGCTTGCAGGGCTCGATGAACTGTTCGTGCATCGGTTTCAGCACGCGTTGGTAGCGATCGATTACCTGCTCTGCCGTACGGCCGCGCTCCAGTACATCGCGCTTCATGACACGTATGAGACGGTCATCGGCATCTGCGTCTACAAAGATTTTCAAATCCATCTGCTCGCGCATTTTGAACTCGCGCAACGCCATGATACCCTCGACGATAATAACCTCTTTGGGCTCGATATGGATGGTCTCCTCCTGACGCGTGCACGTAATATAGGAATAGATGGGCTGCTCGATGGACTCGCCGTCCTTTAGCATCTTGATGTGCTTTGCCAGCAAAGGCCAGTCGAAGGCGTCGGGGTGGTCAAAGTTGATGTTCTGACGCTCCTCGACGGGAACATTACTGCTGTCCTTGTAATAAGAATCCTGGGGAATAACAACCACCTCGTTCTTGGGGAGGCGTTCAATAAGTTTTTTGACGACCGTCGTTTTTCCGGAACCGGTACCGCCCGCAATGCCGATAATAAACATAGAGAAGAAAGTTTGTTTAATTCGGGGCACAAAGGTAATGTTTTTTTATGACATACGCAAACATTCGCACACAAATTTTCGAAAATTTGTTTATTTCATATTTTTTTACTAATTTTGCAGCAGATTTTAGTAGTTCATACCATGCAAAACATTTTTTCATCTCTTTTTCGTATGTGCTGGCGGACCGGTGTTCTCTGTCTGCTCTGTATTTTCTCCGTGCCGGCTACAGCCGGAATTACTACCTACACCTTTACTTCTGCCCAATGGGTCAGCCGTATAGACGCGACGCCCTGCGACGGAGTCTCCGATGGATGGGTGTGTGACAAAGCCGCCTCGGACTTTTCCGTGGGCCGCACCGATGCGCAAGGCCGGTTGTACTCGCAGGGAGTGGCCGTGCAGAAAGGCTCTTCCGGTGCAGGGGCTACTTCCGTTCTGGCGTTTGACCAGGTACGGCGCATTACGGTCAACTACTGTCAGAACAGCAGCAAAGGGGTAGGCGTGATTTACGTGCAGGTGGGTGACAACACTCCGGACAGCATTGTGGTCAGCCGGCCGGCCGGCAGTGGAGCAGGTGTGTACAACCGCGATTCGGTCGTCAGTCTTGCAGCTCCGCAGAGCGGCAAAATCAAACTGTGGGTCAAATGTACGGAGAACGCTATCTACATCAACTCCGTCTCTATCCGTTCGTCCACGGGCAGCGCGCCTGTTTTCACGATGGACACATACCAACTGGTGACCGGCGTAGAGCAACTGGAAGACTCCTGCCAGGTGATTTTCGGCGTTCACAAAGACGGCGTGAACTATATCATGGGATATTATGATGAGTGGGAGAGCGTTAACAATATACACGCCATCCCCGGCAAGTACTCCGCTGACCGCAGTATGGTCAATGCCGATGACCGCGCCGTCTACACCTTGCGCATCGCCGAACTGGACGGACAGACAGCCTATATGTTTGTGGACGAGCTGCGCTATGAAGAAGCCTATCTGGTGGCCAGCGGCGGCAAAACCAAGAACCGTCTGGCGCTTTGGACGGATGTGGTGGACGAAAAGACATACGGCAACTACGGTTTCTGGGACATCAGGATAGAGAACGGCGGCGAGGCGGTGATAACCAACCTGGGCAACAGTCTGGCCAAAATCATTCAATACAACGCCTCAAATAACCCTACTCTGTTTTCTTGCTACCAGGACCGTTCGCAGACCCCTGTGTGCCTGTACCGCCGTGTGGAAGCCATGGGTGACGTAGAAGCGATCGTAGCACCGTTCGTCAATTTCGGTACGACCATAGAGACCTCCGGTGCGCGCACCATTGAGGTGAACGCCAACCGGCTGACGGAAGACATCCGCGCAACACTCAAAAACGGCTCTTTCTTTTCGCTCTCGTCGGACATTATTGACCGCGACGGAGACCAACTGACCATTCGCTATACGGCCTCCCAGCCGGGGCATTATACGGACACGCTGGTGCTGGAATCCGGAACGGTACGTACCGAAGTGGCCGTATTGCTGCAACTGGTGAAACCGTTAAGCGTGGCCGAAGCGGTACAGTCGGACGACCACGCCATAGTATATCTGAATGATGTCGTAGTGACCAAGAAATACGACAATTATATCTATGTGCGCGACGAGACCGGTTCGATGCTGCTGTTTGACCGCGGCGACGGAGAAACGGGCAAACGCTACGGAGCCAACCTGAAGGCCGGCGACCCGCTTTCGGGAGTGACAGGCCGTTATATCAACTATTTCGGTGTGCCGGAGATTTCCCTCTCCGAGCAGTTCCGGGTAGGTCAGAACGGCGAGGTGCAGCCGGAAGAGGCGGGAGAGACCATAGACTCGACCGATGTATGCCGCTATCTGGTGATGGACAGCGCAGTAGTAACCGGCAAAACCGAGTTGGTCTACAGAGGACATATATACGCAGTGAGCAACAAGTTCAATCTGTCCGGTTTCATCGAGCAAATTCCGACACGAACCAGTTGTATCGTCAGCTATGACAGAGACGTGGTTACACTCTATATTGTGGCACAAGAGACTTATCCTGCGCCACCGGATCCGCAGGCGTTGGAGCAGCCGGAGACAGCACAGAAAAACCGCCTCGTGTTGCGAGACGGTGTGGTGATAGTAGAGACCCGTGACGGAGTGTATAGCCTACAGGGAGAAAAGATACTCTAAGGCTTCGTCGGCCTGAGCGTCTGTAATGATCTGATTGATCACAGGATGTCCTGTCGAGCGCAGGAGCGTGCAATTGATTTCAGTTGCGCGCTCGTTCTTTTTATCCTGATGCATCAGCCGGATGATGCGTTCGCGGTCCGTACATTTGCATGCAGGACGGCCGTAGTAATGTATCATTCTTTGGGTCAGTTGCTGCAGCGCTTCTCTCTCGCACCCCAGTAGAGTGTGACTGAGGTACAATTCGGCAATCAAACCGTAGAGTACGGCATGGCCGTGCAGAAGCCCTGTCTGTGCCCCGTTTTTGGTTTCCGCGAAAGCCGTTTCCTCCAGCGCATGGCCGAAGGTGTGCCCCAGATTGAGAGTCTTGCGCAGCCCTGTCTCGGAGGGGTCGGCCGTCACAATATATTGCTTGACGGCAATGCAGTCTGCAATCAGCGGAGTCAGTTCGGTGGGGTCCATCCGTTCCAT
Source organism: Bacteroidales bacterium UBA3843 (assembly GCA_002392745.1). GTDB lineage: Bacteria > Bacteroidota > Bacteroidia > Bacteroidales > Paludibacteraceae > Colicola. The sequence goes on from DGHR01000009.1 coordinate 144,238, forward strand.
GTCGTATTGCATCAGCCGTTGCCACAGCCCTTCGGCTTGCGGTATTTTCTGTCCGTCAGCCAGCAGCCCTGTCTTTAGCATTTCGGCAAAACCGCTGAGCAATTGTTCCGCCGGCAGGGTGGAAAGCCACTCCGGCCAGACGATGGTTTCTACGGGCGGATAAAATGCGCCGACGGCGTTTTTCAACCCGCGGTAATTGATGCCGGTTTTTCCTCCGACAGCCGCGTCCACCATTGCCAGAAGGGTGGTGGGGATATTGATGTAATGTATGCCGCGTTTGTAGGTGGCTGCGGCTAATCCTCCGAGGTCCGTCACCGTGCCGCCTCCCACACACAGCAACAAACCGCTGCGGGTGATATCTGCTTCGAACAGAAAATCCCAGACGCGCTGCAATGTGTCCAGCGATTTGTTTTCCTCGCCGTCTGCAAGCACCAAAACACGGAAACGGTCACTGAAAAACTTTTGCCAGACAGGGGCGACCGATGCCGCCACCAAAACCACCATCCGGTCCGCTCCATAGGAAACGGACAGCCGGTCCAACTCTGCATGTAAATCCGTTGTTACCATAATCAGGCTGCAAAGGTAGTGTTTTTTTTGCATTTATGCAAATAAATCTTGCGTATGTCGAATAAAATTTGTACCTTTGTGCCCGATTTGTATTACTATAACTATGCGTAAGAAAATAATAGGGGTAGCGGTGATGTTTCTGTTGTTGTCGTTGCCGATGTATGCCGAAGATGTGATTTACCTGACGACGGAGCAGTTCCGCGAGCGCGTATTTGACTATAAGAACGAGCGCGACTGGAAGTACCTGGGCGACAAACCGTGCGTTATTGATTTTTATACCACGTGGTGCGGACCCTGCAAGCGCTTGGCTCCTATCATGGAAGAGTTGAGCCAGACCTATTGCGGCGAGGTGGCGTTCTACAAGGCGGACACGGAGCGCGAACGCGAACTGGCCTATCTGTTCGGTATAAACAGTATCCCGCAGGTGCTCTATGTGCCTATGGAGGGAAAGCCTATGCTGCTGAAAGGTCTGTACCCCAAAGAGAATATTGTGCAAATCATCAATGACTTCCTGCTGGCAAAGGTGCAAAAAGAACCGGAACAAAAGACGGTTCAAGAACCGGTCGCACCCCCTGCCCAGCCTGAGAAGAAGAAATCGTGGTGGGAGCGTTGGAAAGAAAAAAGACGTAAAAATAAATAAAACAAATGCAGGTAGAGTTAGTCTTATTGATTTTGTCGATGCTGTTTTTTGTCAGCATCTTTGCAGATAAAATAGGGTATAAATACGGTGTTCCGGCGCTGTTGTTGTTTCTGGCGGTAGGTATGTTGTTCGGTTCCCACGGTCTTGGAGCAGTATGGGGCGGCGACGGAATGAAGATAGAAATCGGTTCGGCTCAGGCAATCAGTACACTGGCGATGTGTATTATCCTCTTTACCGGCGGTATGGAGACCAAACTGAGTGATATCAAATCGGTATTGGCGCCGGGTGTGACATTGGCTACGTTGGGTGTGCTCCTAACCTGCATTATAACAGGCGTAATTATCTATTACATATTCGGTCTGCTGAGTGCCATCTCCACCATTTCCATCTGGATGGCACTCCTGATGGCAGCTACGATGAGCAGTACGGACAGTGCGAGCGTGTTCTCTATCCTGCGCACGAACGGAATCGGATTGAAACACAACCTGCGCCCGTTGCTGGAATTGGAGTCCGGAGCCAATGACCCGATGGCCTATGTGCTGACCACGACACTGATTAGCGTGGTAGTGGGGATGAACGCAGCGACGACAGGCGGCACCGGAGTAGCCGTGTTGCCCATCGTTCAGACCATTGTAGTGCAATTAGTGATGGGTGCTGTGTTAGGTATGGCCTTTGGTCATGGTCTGGTGATGCTGATGCGGCGTGTCAAGCTGGGCAACGAAGCCTTGTACCCGATTATGGTGCTGACCGCCTGTATCTTCATCTTCTCTATCACATATTACCTGCAAGGCAACACTTATCTGGCGGTTTATGTGGGCGGTCTAATTATCGGAAACAACAAATTCGCCCGCAAACGTCAGACACAATCGTTCTTCAGCGGTCTGACATGGCTCAGCCAACTGGTGATGTTCCTGATGCTGGGTCTGATGGTACGGCCGGTTGATTTTCTGAATTACCGTGTGTGGTTTCCATGTCTGATTATCAGTATCGTGATGGTGCTGATTTCACGTCCTTTAGCGGTGTTCCTGTGTATGTTGCCCTTCCGGCAATACCGTCAGCGGGACAAGCTGATGCTGAGCTGGGTGGGACTGAAAGGTGCTGTCCCAATTATCTTTGCCATCATGTGCAAAGCCAATGGAGTACCCGGAGCCGATATGATATTCAATATTGTGTTCCTTTGTACCATAGTGTCGTTGTTGGTGCAAGGAACCACGTTAACCTACGTGGCCTCCAAATTGGATTTGGCTACACTGCCGCAAGAAGCTCGTACGCTGGAGTATTTCGATATCGATTTGCCGGATGAGATTCAGTCTTCGGCACGCGAAGTGGAGGTGTCTGAGGCAATGCTGGAGAAAGGCAACACCCTCCGCGACATCAAGATACCTCCCCGCACGTTGATTGTGATGGTGCGGAGAAACGAGGATTTCTTCGTTCCCACCGGTGTAAGCGAGTTACAAGCAGGCGACCAGCTTCTGGTTATCAGTGACCAGGATGCAGAAGCCAGCTACAAACAGATGACCGATGCTGCGGAGGAGGAGGCACAATGGCGTGCCGACATGCGTGCAAAAGCCAAAGCGCATTGGGACAAAATCACGGCGTGGATGCACAAGAAAAATGTAAGGAACAAACTGTAAATTAGTATATTAAATGAAGAGAACTGTATTCTTAACCGGTGCAACCGGTACAATGGGTTTTGCGGGCATGCAAGAGATTCTGAAATATCCGGACCTCTACAATCTTCGTATCCTGGCGCGCCCGAGCAAAAAGAACAAGAAATTGCTGGCTCCGTTGGCAGAAAGTCACTCGTCCCTCACAATAGTATGGGGCGATTTGACCAAGTATGAAGATGTATTGAAAGGAGTAACAGGTTCAGATATCGTGTTGCATGTAGGCGGAATGGTGTCACCGCAAGCGGACTATCGTCCGAAGGCCACTCTCCGCACGAATGTTACTGCAGCGGAGAATGTTACAAAAGCGGTTTTAGCGCAGCCGGAGGACCAACAACCGAAGGTGGTGTACATAGGCTCGGTTGCCCAAATGGGTGATCGTCGCGAACCGTTGCACTGGGGACGTGCGGGCGACCCTATTTGTGTATCGGCGTATGACCACTACGGACTGACAAAAGTGATGGCAGAGCGGATTATAACCAACTCCGGCATCAAGCAATGGGTGAGTCTGCGCCAGTCCGGAATTCTGTATCCGGCCATACTCAAGAACTATGACCCCATCATGTTCCATGTGCCCATCCGTGGCGTATTGGAATGGGCTACCGTAGAAGACAGCGGCCGCCTGCTGGAGAGAGTGTGCCGTCCGGAAGTGCCCGCCGAGTTCTGGAAAAACTACTATAACATCGGTTCCGGTAATGAATACCGTTTGAGCAACTATGAGTTTGAGATTCTGCTGTTGGACGCCATCGGTTGCCCCCGTCCGGAAAAGATATTCAATGCCAACTGGTTTACAACCCGTAATTTCCACGGAATGTGGTATCTGGACGGTGACAAGTTGGAGAATTACCTTCATTTCCGTGCCAACGTGCCTGTGAAGGAGTATTTTGCACAGATGGCCAAGGCCAAGTCTTTGCCATGGGGTATTAAGTTCGCAGCCAAGACGCGTATCGCCAAACTCTTCCCTCATTGTGTCAAAGCCGCCATGTGGTTTATGGCAAATAGCAAAGAGCATGGCACGCAATGGTGGATTCGCCATAACAAAGAACCGCGTATCCACGCATACTACGGTTCGCTGGAGGCGTACCGCGCTATTCCGGACTGGTCACATATGGATCTGAGCCATCCGAGCGAGACACCGGTGATACTTGACCACGGATATGACGAACAGAAGCCTATGGCTGATTTTACAATTGCGGACATGCAGCAGGCTGCGGCTTTCCGTGGCGGAAAATGCGTCAGCACCAAAATGGAAAAGGGTGACTGGGACACACCGCTTACGTGGCAGGACGCAGACGGCAATACGTTTGATGCCACTCCCCGCCTGATTTTGCTTGGCGGTCATTGGAGTCCGAACTCCCTGCCATACCCGTATGAAGGACAGAAAGAGTCTCCGCGTCCATGGGCATGGGACCGTTTTGCCAAGCAAAGCCCCTTCTTCGCGCAGTTGTGGGCTCCGTTGCACGAAGCAGACGAGGATAATGTCTACGGACCGGAAGTGTTTGCCGGATGGGAGAAATGATGAGTAACAGGTAAGAGAAGATTGATGTATTTTGACGAATTAGCATTATCTGATGAAGTATTAGATGCATTGTGGGACATGCATTTCGATGAGTGTACCCCGGTGCAGGAAAAAACCATTCCTGTCATATTGGAAGGAAAGGATGTGATATCCTGTGCACAGACAGGGACCGGTAAGACTGCGGCATACATATTGCCGCTACTTACCAATTTGGCTTACGACAATCACGATCCCGACAAACTGAACGCTATTATCATGGCTCCGACCCGAGAGTTAGCGCAACAGATAGACCAGCAGATGGAAGGTTTCGGATTCTATGTCCCCTTCTCATCCGTGGCTATCTACGGCGGCAAAGACAATGGTGCATGGGGCACGCAGGTGACCGGTTTGCAGAAAGGAGCAGATATCGTTATTGCCACTCCCGGTCGTTTGCTGAGCCAAATGAATATCTACAACGTGGATTTCTCCGGAGTGAAGTACTTTATTCTGGACGAGGCGGACCGAATGCTGGACATGGGATTTTATGACGACATTATGACAATCGTGAAACGTCTTCCCACCGACCGCCAAACAATCATGTTCAGCGCCACCATGCCGGATAAAATCCGCCGGATGGCGAAGGCTATAATGCGTAATCCCGTAGAGGTACAGATAGCCGTTTCGCGTCCTCCGGAGAGTATTCATCAGATGTGCGCCCGTCTCTACGATGCTCAGAAACCGGGGATGGTGCAGTTGTTGCTGCAAGGCCGCGGATTGAAGAAAGTGATTGTTTTTGCCGGAAAGAAGCAACGTGTAAAGGATTTGGCGCGCGCACTGCGCACACTGAAGATAGATGCCCGCGCCATGCACAGCGATTTGGAGCAGAACGAGCGCGACCAGGTAATGCTGGATTTCCGTAACGGGAAGATAGATGTGCTGGTGGCTACGGATGTAGTGTCCCGCGGAATAGATGTAACAGATGTGCCGCTGGTAGTCAATTACGATGTACCACGCGACCCGGAGGATTACGTACACCGTATAGGTCGAACAGCCCGAGCAGAAAACAGTGGAGAGGCCATCACCTTAGTAAGCCCGGATGATGCTCACTATTGGCGGAGAATAGAGCAGTTCTTGAAGAAAGAGATAGAGAAAATCCCGTTGCCGGAAGCCTTGGGCGAAGGTCCTACAGATGGCGAATACGCCACTCGTTCGGGTAAAGGTTGTTCTGGCGGTTCCCGACATTCTTCGCGAAACCGAGCGGGACACCCTCGTAGGTCAAAAGGAGCAAACCGAGCGGGACGTCCGTCAGGTTCAAAGCCTCGGTCCGCAAATAACTAAGTGCTTGTTCGCGCGTGAGCGCAACCATCGGGAAGGCCTCTTTGCGGAGGTCTTTCAGCATACTTAGACTATGTTGCGGTGCAATTCCTCGTCCGCGTTCCTCTCCTAAACCGAATCCGGTGGAGATACATGTCAGCCGGGTAGAGAACCAGTCAATCAGTTCTTTGTATTTGAGGGGATATGCCGTTGCAAACCTATCGGTATATCGAATGGCCCAATCGTCAGGGTGCTGCAGCCAGGAACGCATAACCGGCAGGTACTCGGGATGCGGATTCGCCTTTTGTCCCGCATCTTTTGTTTTCATTTTGACGGGTTGCAGTTCTTCATTGCTATTCTTGCGCAATACGCAGAGGTAGAACCCTTCTCCTTTTGTTTTGTGCGGATAGAAATGATAGCCGACCTGTCCTTCCGTAATGCCCCAGGACGGGTCGTAGTCAAGCGGCAAGACATCGGCTCCGAGCACTTCTGCAATCCAGTTGACATTCTTTTCGTTCTCCTCCTCGTTGAAAGTGCAGGTGGAATATAGCAGTATACCTCCGGGTTTGAGCGCGTCCCATACGTCCATGAGAATACTGCGCTGTCTCTCTGCACACATCCTCACTGTCTGCAAACTCCATTCGCTGCGTGCCTGTTCGTCCTTTCGGAACATCCCTTCTCCCGAGCACGGAGCATCAACGAGAATGCAGTCGAACAGATGCCGGCATCGTTCGCCAAACTCCTCCGGGGTATTATGCGTAACTACGGTGTTGCCATTCCCCCATTTTTGTATGTTCTCGCTGAGCACAAACACTCTCTGTCGCACCACTTCGTTGGCGACCAGCAATCCATCTGCGCCCAGATATTCGCTAATGAGCGTGGATTTGCCTCCCGGAGCTGCGCATAAGTCAAGCACAACGCTTGACGAGTCAATATATTGCTCCAGCGCCTGCTGGATAAACATAGAACTGGCTTCCTGAACGTAATAGCATCCGGCGTGAAAGAGCGGGTCAAGGGTGAACTGGGGTCGTTCACTCAGATAATATCCGTCTATATGCCACGGAACCTCGTCCGTGTCACATTCAAAAGTAAGCACATCCAGTTTGCTATTGAGCCGAATGCTGGTAACAGGTTCTGTTTCCAAAGCGCGCAGCAACAACTCGGCCTCCTGGCCCAGCTGAACGCGCATGCTTTCTATGAAATCGACGGGTAACATAATTCGGCTGCAAAATTACAAAAAATATTGCACATATGCAAATAAAGGTTCTACATTTTGCGCAAATAATGCGCCGGGTCTATTGAATCAACAGATGTGAGATAGCAGAAATGTAATCATAAAGAAGTAAAAAGAGCGCTCTGAGCCTGCCTTTTTGTATCTAAAATGCATTTTTTTTCATTTTTTTTGCGAAAATATTTGTGTATATCAAAAAAAAGCAGTACTTTTGCACCCGCTTTTGAAAAGCAACGTTCTTTTACAGTCGCGGAAATAGCTCAGTTGGTAGAGCACGACCTTGCCAAGGTCGGGGTCGCGAGTTCGAGTCTCGTTTTCCGCTCCCGAATGGAAAAGAGCAGGACCAGTTCCTGCTTTTCTTTTCTAACCGAACCCAAAACGGGTTCACAAGCCCAGATGGCGGAATTGGTAGACGCGTGCGTTTCAGGTGCGCATGCCGCGAGGTGTGCAGGTTCGAGTCCTGTTCTGGGCACTCACCGCGCAGGTGGTGAAATTGGTATACACGCTACTTTGAGGGGGTAGTGGTCGCAAGATCGTGTGAGTTCGAGTCTCATCCTGCGCACGAAAATGCAAACAGACAGCCGGAAGGTTGTCTGTTTTTTTGTTCAAATAGTGTTTTGAGTCAGTGCGGAAATGAATTATCTCCCGAAGTTGGCTCGACAACGGACCGGTAACGGACCGATGAAAGCACGTTGCCGCGTTTGAAAACGTACGCAGCGTTGTCAACCCCGTATCCAAGTCTGGTTTCTCCCGAAAAAACCTCTTTTGTCGAGACTCCCTCTCAGGATTAGTTTCCCGTTTTTGAAATATATTTTTCCGTAGTAGAATTTGCCGGACTCAGGGTCGAGCACTTTACCCCCTCGCAATTCCCCGTTTTCTTCGTGCATTCCACGGATGATGATCAGTCCCTCAATGGGCGCATTGTGGTCTTCTCCTTTGCACTCGGTGCATCGCAGGTCTTTGGGCCCTACCAACATTTTAGCCACCTTGCCGTAGTACAATCCGTCCGCTCCGCGGTAGATATTCACAATAGAGAAATTGTCTCCGGTTTTATCGTCCACCGTTTTCCAGTTTCCCAGTATGGCCGAAACTTGTGCAGAAGCGCTCAACGCGACAAAGAAGAGCGCCAAGATGATGAGATTTTTCTTGTTCATACGCATTCGTAAAGTAGAAATTCTGCGCAAAAGTACTATTTTTTTTGCATATGTGCAATATTTTTTGTAATTTTGCGGCGGAATATGTGCGCGCGTGCGCATATAATATAATGTGTGATAAGCGTATTATGCGATTCGTTTTTGCATCGAACAACAGTCATAAGTTATCCGAAGTACGGCAGATAATGCCCTCCGGCATAGAGATATTGAGTCTTCGCGAGATAGGTTTCACGTCAGAGATAGACGAGACAGGGACTACATTGGAGGCCAACAGCCGGATCAAGGCAGATGCGGTGTATTCCTATATACGCAGCGAAGTTGCGTCCGGACATTCCGTATTGTCCGATATTGACGGCGTGTTTGCAGACGATACCGGTTTGGAGATTGATGCATTGTGCGGCCAGCCCGGTGTGTATACGGCCCGCTGGTCAGGATGCCGCGGAACCGAGCAAGAGGTGTTTGCCGCCAATCGTGCGAAAGCCCTGCATGAGTTGTCGGGATGTGTCAATCGCGGCGCACAATTCCGCACCGTGGTAACATTAATTACCATGAACGGTTCCGAAGAACAAGTGCGTCAGGTAGAAGGTGTAGTGAGAGGATGTATTGCTGATGCAGAGCGTGGTGAAGGCGGATTCGGCTACGACCCGCTGTTTATACCGGAAGGATATAATCAGACCTTTGCCGAGTTGCCTATCCGTGTGAAGAATACCATCAGTCACCGCGCGCGTGCAATGGAAGCCCTGAAAGCCCTGCTGGACAAACAATAAGACAATGAGAAGAATAGTTATATATATCGGTCTGGTGTTCGCCATGACACTTTACGGTCAGCGATGGACCTCCCATTTTGCCTACAATAACGTGCTGCAGATAGCCGTTTCTCCGGAGCGAGTGTATGCTGTTTCAGACGGCAGTCTGTTCAGCGTGGATAAAAAAACGGAGGAGATCCGAGTGTATAATAACCAGTCCGGTTTGCACGGTACTGGCATAACCAGTATCGCTTATGACCAAGAATCCGCGAGCCTAATCATATGCTATTATAACGGCAAGATAGATATTTTGTCTCAGGAAGGAGTGCATTATGTCAGCGAGTTGTACACGAAAGACATGACGCAGCAAAAGACGATATACAACATCACGATAGAAGGAAGAACCGCTTATTTCTCAACACATTACGGAATACAGACGTTTGATTTGCGCACGCACCGTCTGGTGGACAGTTACTGGCTTCGTCCCAATGGAACGGAGACACCCATTTCGGATGTGCAGATAGCCAATGACAGTATATACGCGTTCTCCGTTGACAGTCTGTACAGTGCCGCTCTGACCGATAATTTGGTGGATTATACCTATTGGCATCGCGAGCTCCGCAGCGGCAGGATTTCTCCTGACGATGCAAAGGGCCGACGCTACTTTGACGAAGCCGATGAATGGCAGATAGGATACAATGAAGGTATTGTCCGCTATACTCCGACCGAGCGATTGACGTATAAGCCGCAAGGCCCGCTGAACAATACCCCATACTCCATAACCGCTCATCATAATTCTATTTGGGTGGTATCAGGCGGCAGATGGGCTTCCCAAAACAAAGAACCGGGTTGCGTAATGCAATACGACGGGACCAAGTGGGTAAATCTGCCGACAGACAGTATAGTGCCGCAAAATACAGGTCCTGTGCTTGATTTCATGAATGTAGCCGTTGACCCCCATAATGAGAATCATTTTTTTGTGACCAGTTATGGTACCGGTTTGTATGAATTTGAGGACGGGAGACTGAAGCACCGTTACCTGGCAGGTGAAGACACACCATTATCGTCCGGCACCAATAATCCCACGAACTATACTCGTCTGGACTGCGCGCACTATGACTCACTGGGTAACTTATGGTTAGTCAACGCTTCCATGGTCCCCTATCAGCTTGTTTGCAAAACGGCAAATGGCGAATGGCATGGTCTTCCTCTGCGTGTGGGTGAAGAACAAGTGTATGCCTATACTCCAGGCGGTTTGATTATCGACAGCCATCACCCCAACCAGAAGTGGTTGAGCACAGCCCGCTATAATACCGGTCTGTTCCTGCTGAACGATAATGGTACACCATTCGACCCATCGGATGACCGTGCTGTAGGCCGCAATGAGTGGCACACGGCTGACGGCAAGACATTTAAGGCAGAGAACCTCTTTTGTATTATGCAAGATAGTCAGGGTCGCATATGGACCGGTACTGACAAGGGGATTGTCATTATTGATAATATTGATTATTTCCAGTCGGATTTATGTATGCGGCCTACACTGGAGGACAACAACGGCGAAGATCCGACAGCCGAGCAGCAGATAACAGCTCTATGCGAGGACGTAAACGGGAATATATGGGTAGGCACGCGCCAGATGGGCGTGTATATACTCAATGCAGAAGCAACAGAAATTCTCGCCCACTATACCTCCGACAACACCACTATGCCCAGCAACGGAGTGTTGTCAATAGCATGCACTGATAACGGGATTGTATATGTGGGTACCGGTGATGGATTGGCCGCCTGCGATTTGAATCAATCGGGTGAGGGTCTGAAGGACGGAAGTGCAGGAATAGACGCGGACGGAATCAACCAGGGATATATGCAGCGGTGGCGTTTGCACTATGGCTATACCGACCCGCATGAGGTGGCTTCCGGAAAACAATATATATATGCATGTGCCAATGGTTCGCTGTTTGCCGTAGACAAATCCGACGGAACCATTACCTATTGGAACAAGAGTAACGGTTTGAACGGAAACTCTGTGTCCCACATAGCATATGACCCATATTCCAGCCAATTGGTCATCGCGTATGATGACGGTCGTATAGATTTGATGGCCGAGGACGGTACGGTACGCCAGATGCCGGATATTTACATGAAGGCCAGTTCCGTAGCCGTTGACATACGTGCTATTTTCTGCAGCAAACGCTATTGTTATCTGGCTATGCCATTCGGTATAGTAACTATCAACCCGAAAAAAGCAGAGGTCGTAGATACGTATTATATAGGAGAGGACGCCCAATCGGTAGATGTATACAATGTGGTTGAGTTGGGAGACACATTATACGCTTTGAGTGACGGATATATCTACAGCGCAGCTTTATCCGCTAATCTGGCGGACTATAAATATTGGAATAAGCACCCATTGCCGACAGACCGGGTTCAGCAAGCTGCTGTTTACAAGTCCGAGTTGTACATGTTGAGTGAAGGTGAATTATACCATAAATCAACCAATTCATGGGACAAAATTAGTACAGACAGTGTGCTATGGATGCATCCGTCCGGCGGTCAGTTGCTTCTCTATTCGGAAGAAAAACGATTGTATCGTTTAGACGAAGCTCATCAGCCGGTTCGCATTACTAATCAGTATATGCTCCACGATGCATTGTGTGAAAACGGAGAATATTGGTTAGCGGAGGCAGGACTCGGTCTTGTCCATCTCACTGCGGAAGGAGGGCAGCACTACCATCCAGAAGGTCCAAACAGCAACTTTGCATACAGTTTGACGGCTGCTCACAATCGCATCTATTCCGTAGTAGGCGGGCGCTGGGCAACGCAGTTCTTCCGTCCTACCTCCATCAATATATATGACGGTACAGATTGGGGCAAATACGATTGGTGGGCGATATATACTCAAACAGGGATACGCTCAACAGACCCAGTCAGTGTGGCTGTAGACCCGAAAGATGCCAATCATTATTTTATCGCTACATATACCAGTGGTGTTTTTGAATTCAAAGGAGGCCACTTCGTTCATTACGGCCCGGACAATAGTACATTAGATGTTGCATTAGAGGGTTTGGCTCCGGATGAGTACACACGAACGGATGGAGTGATGGTAGACGATCAGGGCAATTTATGGGTGCTGAACGCTACCGGTGTAGGCTCGCCAATCCATATTTTTACCCCCAACGGAGTATGGTACAAACTGGCTCCGTATGTGAGTGGCAAGGCGCTGTCGTTCATTACTCCCAAAGGAATTATGGTTGATCATCGTGACAGTCGCCGCAAATGGATGATTGAGCAACGTGGTGAAACCGGTATAATTCTATTGGATGACGGCGGAACGCCTACCTACGGCGGAGACGACAAATGTGTGAAGCGTATGTCCTTTACAGACCAGAACGGTAATATATTAACCCCCGACAACTATATATGCATGGCGCAGGACTTGGATAACCGGATATGGATAGGTACCAGCACAGGAATAATTGTGTTGCCGTCCTCGACAGACTTTTTTAGCAGTGGTGAATGCCGCCGTATCATCATCCCACGCAACGACGGTACCAATCTGGGTGACTATCTGTTAGGCGACGAACGCATCAACTGTCTGGCAGCAGATGGCGGAAACCGCATGTGGATCGGAACGGGGAACTCCGGCTTGTACCTAATGGAAGACGATACTATCTGTGTAGCCCATTTTACTGCTGAAAACTCGTTGCTGCCCTCCAATTCCATTCAATCAATAGCTATCATGCCGGCAACGGGCGAAGTGTTTGTGGGTACTGACAAAGGTTTGGCCTCCTATCGCAGCGATGCCAGCGAAGCGCAAGATGACCTGAAAGGCGCGTATGCGTATCCCAATCCCGTTCGTCCGGATTATGGTGGAATGATTAGCATAACGGGTTTGATGGAGAATACAGTGGTAAATATTGTGGATGCCGGTGGTAATTTGGTTTGCAAGACGAAGAGCCATGGTGGCACCGCGGTATGGGATGGCAAGTTGCCGGACGGCAGACGAGCTACGGCCGGTGTTTATACGGCATTGTGCAATGCAGACGGGGAACATTCTGTAGTCAAGATATTAGTGATACACTAGGTTTCTATGAAATCCTATCTGAAATATCCGCTGTGGTCCGTTTGTGCCACGATATGGCAGACGCTATGTTTTCTCGTTCCCTATTTTATTGGAAGTCCATCTGAGGGGCTATATGGCATTATGGCTATAATAGCCTATGTCTTGGCATGCGGGATAGGAATATTCGGTGTCATCTATTTTACCGGAACTTCCCGTTATCTATGTGCATTGTATCTGCCTTTGTCTGCGTTATTGGGAGCGGTATTGTCGTTTTATCTTGTCGGCTACCATACCACTCTTACCCCAATGCTAATAGATGCAACACTACATACCAATATAGAGGAAGCGGCAGGTGTCATCTCATGGCAACTCATATTATGGGTAATTATCAATATCAGCATAGCAATTTATTTTGTATGGTTGCGCTGGACCAAGATATCGCTGCATAAGGAGTGGGTGCATGCTTTGGTGTCTATCGTATTATGTTCTCTTTATTTTTCCTGTAATCAACGGCTGCACAACAGTCTTGTGCAGCGTTTTCCCTATAATATACCTCATGTTCTCCATGAGTATATATCTTTGAAACAAACCATGCAGGAAGAACGAAGTATATCTCCCTATCAAGTAATGGAGACTCCCGATTCTTTGACTATAGTATTGATCTTGGGAGAAGCCGCGCGAGCCGATCATTTGCAACTCAACGGCTACGAACGCGCTACAACTCCCCGATTGAAGAAACGCAAAAACATAGTAAGTTTTCCTCATATATATAGTGAGCAGACACACACTCTGGCCAGTTTGCCTTATATACTGACTCGCGCTGACAGCCTGCATCCTCAGCGCCAATATACAGAGGCATCATTCATGTCCATATTCCGAAAGGAAGGATATCAAACCAGCTGGATATCAAATCAAGATTTAGGAAGCACTTTTTCTCCATTCCTCAACGAGTGCGATACACTTATTTTTGCGAATGCCGGCAAATCGGAATATGTGTTCACGCAATGGTTGGATGAAGAGATGCTGCCAATTCTGCACAAACTTATGCCAACAGATGAGTCTAATGCACTGTTTGTATTACATACGATTGGCAGTCACTGGTATTACAATAACCATGTACCTGAAACGATGCAAATTTTCCAACCGGTAACAACTAATAAAGTCGTAACAGGCAACTCAATCGAACAAATAGTCAATTCATACGACAACACCATTTTGTATATGGACTATTTTGTAGATTCCGTGATAACTTCGTTAGAACAGAAAAAAGCCATACTAATTTACCAAGCCGACCATAGTGAGGCGTTGGGAGAAGATGGCGAATATTTGCATGCAAACGATACAGAGATGGCGAAACACCCGGCATGTGTGGTTTGGTATTCAGACAGATTCGCAAAAGCCTATCCTCAAAAAATAGAGAAACTTATAGCAAACAAAGATAAGCGTTACCGCACAGATTATGTCTTTTATTCCATCTTGTATGCGGCCGGGATTGAAGGAGAAGGCAACACGCCTGATATGAATATTTTTATGTGATAATTATATGATTGGCAAGCGACTGTTTTGGGCGGATGCAATGAAAGCAGGTTCCATTTTATCTGTTGTACTATATCACACAAATATTATGGCGGAGATTAAGACTACTGCCTACATCTTGTGTCTTCCGGCTTTCTTTTTCTTGTCAGGCGTATTTTCGAATACCACCTATAGTATCGGGGACTTTTTCAGGAAGAAAACGCTGCGTTTACTTGTCCCGTATGTGTTTTTTGGAGTCATAGGTTGGCTGTTATGGGTAGTTGTCGGCAGGAAATACGGTGGAGATGCCAATACAAACCAGGTGTGGTATTTTCCCCTGTTAGGTATGCTTAAGGGCAATGTGCATGACTTGGTTCAGAATCCGCCGCTATGGTTTTTATGCTGCATGATGGTTCTGGAATGGTTCTATTACGGCATACGAAGTATTCGTTCCGGAATATTGCGATGCATATTATATATAGGATTGGGAACAGTGGGTTGCTATGGAGGAATACAAGGATGGCCGAATGGATGGAGTGTTTTGTCGGCGATGATAATGCTGCCTGTCTATGCTTTAGGAGGAGAATGTTCATCGTGGATTCAGCAAGAGAGTCGCACACAAACAAATACCAGGTTACTAATAGTTCTTTTAGCTTCGATAGCAGGAATAACTGCAGCATTTTTTCTCAATCCTAGGATAAATATTTCTACTGCACAAGTTGGAAATCCGATATATTTTTATATATCGGTAGCCGCTGTCATAGGCTTCTGGTGGTCTATATCGGTACTCATAGAAAGGGTAGCGGGAGAAATGCACTCTATAGAATTTATCGGGAGCAACACATTGCTAATCCTATGTCTGCATATTCTTATGTTTGGCGGAATAAAAGGAGGTTTGCTAATATGCCGCGTACCTCTTTCCTTCTATGAGACAAACGCGGGAAGCCTCTTATTATGGTTTCTCAGCATAATTCTATTGGTCCCCGTAATAATAGGAGTTAAGCGTTATCTGCCTCCTTTAGTATCCGGAAGGAGTCCATTTATCCCTTAATCAGTTTCATGAATTCCTCTCGGGTCTTGGCTTGCTGGAAAGCCCCGGTAAAATCCGAAGTGACGGTCATGGCGTGTTGTTTTTGCACACCACGCATTTGCATGCAGAGGTGCTCCGCTTCAATGACTACCATGACTCCGAGCGGATTTAGTGTGTTCTGGATGCAGTCTTTGATTTGTGTAGTAAGTCTTTCTTGCACTTGCAACCGCCGCGCATAAACATCTACCACCCGTGCAATCTTGCTCAGGCCGGTAATGCGTCCGTTGGGAATGTATGCGACATGTACTTTGCCAAAGAACGGCAGCATATGGTGTTCGCAAAGCGAGTAGAAGTCAATGTCTTTCACTACTACCATTTGCCGATAGTCTTCCTCAAAGAGCGCCGAACGCAAGATGGCTTCCGGGTCTTCGTTGTAGCCTTTGCATAGGAACTGCAGGGCTTCTCCCACCCGGTGCGGTGTCTTGAGCAGTCCTTCGCGTTGTGGGTTTTCGCCAACCTGGCGCAGTACGGTTTCTACCGATTGTGCAATAATGTCCGTTACTTCAGGACGACTGTGAAACTCTTGCAGATTCATGGCAATACCTGGATTTTGTCACGCACGATATAGGTGTCTCCCATCCGTTCCGGAAATAGTTGCACAAACTTTTTTTTGTACTCCTTCGCCTCTTCATACGTGCGGAAGTCTCCGAGTCTGACCTTCCAGAAGGGCGGCATGTAAAGGACATACGTAGAGACACTCACTTTGTCCTGCAATGTACTTTCCAAGTCCAGTGCTTCGCTTTTGGCGGTGCGCTGCTGGTTGCTGGAATAGACTTGTACCCTGTATCCGTCTATCTCGATGAGTTCGGTCTTGCCGTAGATAGAGGCTTTCAGCAGGGCTGCAACGGCTGAATCCTGAAGGACTTCTACTCCCTGCATGTCATTCACTATATTAGGTCTGACACTCTGTTCCTCGTCGGCAACAAGCCTCGGCGAGAGGAACATGAGACAGAATATGATTAATGTTTGTTTTTTCATACCGGTGTGATTTTGTGTACAATAGCATGCAAATACAATGCCATTTATTAATAGCGGAAGGAACTACCGCCGACGAACTCGCGCAGGAATGAGGTAGGCGGAATCTCTTTCTCAGGAATCGGCACAAAGTACTGCAGGAATTTCAGCAGCCGGTGCGCCTCGCTGTACTCTTCGCAGAACTTAGGCACTTCTTGCAGAATAGGCTCCGCATGACGTTTCAGTACCGCGAATTCGAAAATCAGCGCCGAGTTGAACATCACATCCGCTTCTTCCTGGAAGGGATAAACCCATTTTTGTTCTCCACGAACCACGCTCGGGCAACGGGCGATAGTTTCCCGGGCAGAGAAATTACGATATTTATAATCCCGTACAATTCTGCGGAGCAGACGGATGTCCGTGGTCGGAATCCAATTGTGGTTGTCGATGTTGATGGTCGTCAGCGCTGACACGTAAATCTTGTATGTGAGACTGCGCTCTATGTCCGGCAGGATGCAAGGGTTGAGCGCATGCAGGCCCTCTATGACCAGTACGCTGTCTTTCTGGAGTTTCAGTTTGCGCCCCTTGAATACGCGCATACCTGTCGTGAAATCGTATGTGGGCAGTTCCACTTCCTTTCCCTCCATCAGGTCGTGCATCTGTTGGCGGAAGAAGGGCAGGTCTACTGCGTTGACATTCTCGAAGTCGTACTCTCCGTGCTCGTCTTTCGGCGTATCGACACGGTTCACAAAGTAATCGTCCATGGACAGCACTTCCGGCCGGATGCCATCAACGAGCAATTGGATTTGCAGACGTTTGGAGAAAGTGGTCTTACCGCTGGAGGATGCACCACTGATAAACACAATCTTCGGACGTTTTTCTGCGATAGCATCCGCTATTTGTGCGATTTTCTTCTCGTGCAGCGCCTCCGCCAGTTTAATCAGCCCGAATGACTTGTTTTGCTTGCAAGCGATGTTGAAATCGTTCACATTGTTGATGCGCAGCAGTTTGTTCCATCTGTTGTATTCGCGGAAGATGGAGAACATCTTGTCCTGCGGAATGGAATCCTCAAGAATTGTGGGGTTGCTACGGTTCGGAATCCGCAGCAGCAATCCGTCCTGAAAGGACTCCAGGTCGAAGACATGGATATACCCGGAGCTGGGGAGAAGGACATTGGTATAATAGTCAATGAAGTCTCCCATGCGGAAGTAACGGCAATAGGGGTTGCCGAGTGCTTCAAAGATGGAACTCTCGTTGTTGTACCGTTCCGCGAACATGCGGATGACCTCTTTGGTCTGTTTCTCTTCCTCGTAGATGGGTCTGTCCTCATGGATGATTTGTTGCATCCTCTGTTTGATGGCCTTCACCATCTCCTCCGTTACTACGGGCGGCTCTTTCTCGTCGTCCACGTCCTCCTCTTTGCTGCGGTGCCATTGCAGGGTGCAATAGTAGCCTTTGCTGATGGGGTGTTCGATGCGCAAGTCGGTTTCCGGGTACAACTCGTTGATAGCGCAAGCCAGCACCATGTTCAGCGTCCGAACGTACGCCCGCATGCCGGACGGACTACTGGCGTCCAGAAACTCAATATCCTTCGGCTTGTAAAGCAGGAAATCGAGGTTCTCCACCTTGTAATTGACGTGCGCGGCAATGATGGGGTAGGGCAACTGTATTTTCAGCAGGTCCTTCAACTCGATGAGCGAGATTCCCCGAGGCACCTCATGATACGTGTGGGTGTTTTTGCAATAAATGGTGATGGTGGGTTCCATTGGTTGTTGGGATTGGAGTGAGTTTGTCAATGTTTAACTATCTTGTCTATTTCCAGCGCTTGAGTGAGGAGTTCTCTCATAGCGTCCAGTCTGACTTGGTTGGCGGCATCCGAGATGGCTTTTTCGGGTTCCGGGTGCGTCTCTATGAACAAACCGTCCACGCCTACTGCCAACGCTGCTCTCATCAGGTGCGGCACCATTTCGCGGTTGCCTCCTGTGACACCAGCTTGCGTGGAGGGTTGCTGTACAGAGTGTGTGGCATCGAAGACAACGGGACATCCGAACCGCCGCATCTCTACGAGCGAAGTCATGTCCACTACCAGCCTGCCGTAGCCGAACGAACTGCCGCGTTCCGTGAGCCATATATGGCCGTTGCGGGCGGCATCCGGCGACACCTGTTCTATTTTCTGAATAGCACCGCCCAGGTCCCACGGCGCCATGAACTGCCCTTTCTTGACATTCACGATGCAGCCCGTCTCGGCTGCAGCTTGCAATAGGTCCGTCTGACGGCTCAGAAAGGCGGGTATCTGCAGCACATCCGCCACCTGAGCAACTGGACGGCATTGCCAACTCTCATGGACGTCCGTGAGTATCGGCAGACCGAACTGCTCCTTGACTTCCTGCAATATGCGCAGCCCTTCGTCCATTCCTACGCCCCGCTCGGAAGCGGACGTGCGGTTGGCCTTGTCGAACGATGACTTGAAATAGAGCGTAATGCCCAAGTCGTAGCAGAGGCGGTTGAGCGTCTCGGCCGTCTGCATGATGCAATCTCTGTTTTCAATGGCGCATGGGCCTGCTATCAGAAACATAAAGTGATGTTCGATTTACATAGGTACGATTTACTGGTCAACAGGCCTGTACACGCGGGCCCACTGTATCTTCAGTTTGCCCTCGCCGCCTTTCTCCGCCATCGGGAGGAACGACTGCGCCAGGAGGAACATCTTCTCTTTCGGCAGACGGTTCGGCAGACGCAACAGTTCGAGGTTGTTGACATACCAAATCAGTTCGTTCTTGTTCCACCGCAGGCTGTACACGTGGTACATCGAGCGCAGTACGCCCGTGATGTCGGTCATCTGGGTCTTGTTGCCGTTGACCAGTCCGAGCTGATGTACCGAACCGTTGTAGTAGTAGAGAGCGACCATCGGTTTTTTCACATCACCGGTGCTCAGTCCGAAGAAATGGTGTCCGTTGCCCTGGCTGCGCACTTTGGCCATGAAGAGTCCTTCCTCTTGCGCGAATGCCTCTTTGGTGTTCATGACATCCGAAGTGAAGTCGAAGATATGCTCCACGAAGCCTTTCTTCTCGTCCCAAGCGACGGCTTTGTGGCTTTCCTCACGGGTCTCCAGGTCCATACGTCCCTCTACAAAGAATGTGTTCTTGCCGCCGTTGTATGCCTGACGCTCGTTGGTGCGCGAGTGACCGTCTTTCATCGCGGGATTCGCATATCCGAAGCCCGGTTTCCAGTTCTTGGACGACGACATATCGTCTGCAAAGGCGGGACGGAAGAGTTCTGCCCAGTCGATTTTCTCCTCGCGCTGTGCGTAGTAGAACTTGATGTCCTCCGAGTTGGCCAGTTGCCGGTAGCGTTGCTCGCGTGCGTAGAGTTCGCTATGCTGCCAGCGTTTGGAGTCCTCCCATAGCGCATGGCGTTTCTGGAAGTCCTCGGTGTTGATCTCCTTCTCCAGTTCGGTCATCTGGCGCAGTTCGGGAGAGTTGAGCACCTTCAGGTAGTTCTTGTAGAACGCCGAGCGGTAAATCATGTTGAACATTCTCAGTTCGCTCGAATGCAGTCTCTCCTTCAGACTGTTGATCTTCTGGAAATCCTCCGATTCGCGGAACTGCAGGAAGGCCTGGAACGTAGGGTTCTCCTGGGCGGACTTGTAGCCGCGCATGCGCAACGAGCTGCTGATTTTCTTGAATGCGGTCATCTTGCGACCCTCGTCGGTCTCTTTGTACTTGCGGTTGATCAATTCCGCTTTCTTTTCCTGGAATTCGGAACTCTCGACCTCTTTCTTCAGTTCGAGATACTCTTTGAGTTCCGGAGACTGCTCTATTTGACGCCAACGTTTAACGCGTTCCTGCATCTCGTAGATGGTTTTTTCGAATTGCTCTGTTGAGAGCATTTTGCCTGTGAGTCTGGCAGTAAATAGATTCATAAGACAGTTATTTTAGATTTATTCTTTCTTCTGTTCGATATTCAGGATGGCATCCTTTAGCGAGTCCATGCTGTCCACGAAGACGGGGCTGTAGTGTTCCTGCTCCGGGATGAAGCGTAGAGCCCTCATGTGTTGGATTTGGTCTATCAGAGCTTGGTAAAAACCGTTGTAGTTGAGTACGAAGACAGGTTTTCTGTGTTCTCCTACGGTGCCGCTGGCGGTCGCGTCCATCATCTCGTCGAGTGTGCCGTAGCTGCCGGGCAGACATACGATGACATCCGCCATCTCGCGCATCATCTGTTTGCGTGCGCTCATATTCGGCACCAGGTATAAATCGTCGCAGTTGGTCGCTTTCCGGCCTGCGGCAATTATCCTCGGCGGAATGACGCCCACCACCGTGGCACCGGACGCTTTAGCCGCGTTGCTGGTTCGGCTCATCAGACCGCCTGTCGCTCCGCCATAGACGAGCGTATACCCCTGTTCGCCTATCCAGCGCCCGAGTTGGTCTCCCAGCACCAGATACTCCTCAGGAATACTGTCCTTCGCACTGCAATATACGGCTATCTTCATACTACTTTCACCAATAACCAATCACCTTTTTACCAATCACCAATCCCCTTAAGCGTCAATCTTCGCATAAGTGGCGTTCTCCTCGATGAACTCGCGGCGCGGTGCTACGTCGTCGCCCATCAGCATGGCGATGGTGCGGTCGGCTTCTGCCGCGTTCTCGATGGTCACCTGTTTGAGCAGTCGCCGAGCCGGGTCCATCGTCGTCTCCCATAGTTGCTCGTCCGACATCTCGCCGAGACCTTTGTAGCGCTGGGTCTTGATCAGCTTCTCGTCGCCGTTGCCGTAGTTCTGGATGAACGCCTGGCGTTGCGCATCGTTCCAGCAATACTCGCTGTAATTGCCCTTCGAGCATTTGTACAGCGGAGCCATGGCGATATACAGGTGTCCCTGCTCAATCACCTCTTTCATGTGGCGGAAGAAGAGCGTCATGATCAGTGTGGCAATATGTGCACCGTCCACATCGGCATCCGCCATGATGATCACTTTGTGGTAACGTATCTTCGATAGGTTGAGCGCTTTCGGGTCCTCTTCGGTACCGAAGGTGATGCCCAGAGCGGTGAAGATGTTGCGCACTTCTTCGCTCTCGAACACCTTGTGCTCCATCGCTTTCTCTACGTTCAGAATCTTACCGCGCAGAGGCAGGATGGCCTGGTGCACGCGGTCGCGTCCGGTCTTGGCGGTACCGCCTGCCGAGTCTCCCTCCACCAGGAAGAGCTCGCATTCGCTCGCGTCCTTGCTCACGCAGTCAGCCAACTTGCCCGGGAGACCGCCTCCGCTCAACGGACTCTTGCGCAGAACCGACTGACGGGCATTGCGCGCGGCAATACGTGCCTGAGCGGCCAGGATAACTTTCTCTACAATCTTCTTCGCATCGTCCGGGTGCTCCTCCAGATAGTTCTGCAGCGCCTCGCTGACAGCGGAGTTGACTATACCCGCTACCTCCGAGTTGCCGAGCTTGGTCTTGGTCTGACCCTCAAACTGCGGCTCTGCTACCTTCACGGAGATGACCGCCGTCAGACCCTCGCGGAAGTCGTTGGGGTCAATCGTCGAGTTGCCGTCCTTGTCTTTCAGCTTGGCTTTCTCCAGCATCTTGCTGTCCTCGGCGTATTTCTTCATGACGCGCGTCAGCGCCGAACGGAAACCTGCTACGTGCGTACCGCCTTCAATAGTGTTGATGTTGTTGACATACGAGTGCACGTTCTCGTTGAAATCCGTGTTGTAGATCATGGCTACCTCGACCGGTGTGCCGTATTTGTCGGTGCTCAGGTGGATGACCTCGCTGATGAGCGGTGTGCGTGTGCCGTCAATATAGCGCACGAACTCCTGCAGACCCTTCTCCGAATAGAACACCTCCTTGCGCTCTTTCAGCTCCTCTCCTTGTGGGGTGGTCGGGTGGGGTTTCCGCTTGTCCTTCAGCACAATCCGGATGCCGGCGTTCAGGTAGGCCAACTCACGCATGCGGTTCGCCAGGATGTCCCATTGGTATACCGTCTCGGTGAAGATAGTATTGTCCGGCCAGAACTGCACGAACGTACCCGTCTTCCTTTGCTCCCAGTTGCCGATGGCCTCCGCCTCGGAGATAACATGCACCGGCGCCAGGGGCTTGCCCTTCGCGTAGTCCTGGCAGTGGATCTGGCCGTCGCGGTACACCTCTACGTGCATCTTGGTCGAGAGCGCGTTCACGCAACTCACACCTACACCGTGCAGACCGCCCGACACCTTGTAACTGTCCTTGTTGAACTTGCCGCCGGCGTGCAGAACGGTCATCACTACCTCCAGCGCACTCTTGTGCTCCTTCGGATGCATGTCCACCGGGATACCGCGACCGTTGTCCTGTACCGTAATCGAGTTGTCCTCGTTGATGTGAACCGCTATCTCGTCGCAGAATCCGGCCAAGGCCTCATCTATCGAGTTGTCCACTACCTCATAAACCAGGTGGTGCAAACCCTTCTGCGAGATATCGCCGATATACATCGCCGGGCGTTTACGCACCGCCTCTAATCCTTCCAGCACCTGAATGCTGGAACCGTCATACTTCTCTTGTTGTTCTTGGCCCGAAGCCACATTCATTTCTTCCATTGGTTTATAGTATGTATTATTTATTGCTATGCTATGTAAAGGTTATAGGTTATAGGTGATTGGTTATTGATTCAGGAGCCAGGAATAAGGAGTAAAGACTAAAATGTGTCGTCTATAGTAACTTGTCTTGACTCTTGACTCCTATAACTTTTCCCCTTTTACCTTCCTCCCTCCCTTGGGGGGTGAAGAGCTCCGCTCGATCGAGCGTCCAGTGGACGGTCGTAGAACTCTCCCGGGGTGGGGTTCCTTCGTACATTTACTTTCGTGCACTCGTACACAAAATCGGCGACAAAGGTACAAAAAAAAATCGACATACACAATAGTGTATGCCATTTTTCCTCATTTTTTTATTTCTAAAACCATTTTCAACTGCGGTATACCGGCTTCGATGAAGATGTCCGACACAACGCGGAAACCGAACTTGCGATAGAATTCCACAGCCTGCGCCTGCGCGTCAATCTCTATCTGCGCCAGCCCCTGCTGCTGCGCGACAAGGATGTGCAGACTTATTACTACGACATGGACGGATATGTATGCTATGCTTGGGCTGATGCAGAGTATGACCTCAACCGAGTCATTCGACACTCAACAGCCGAGCAAGTCGATTACGAACAAACGCTGCCGCTCCCGGTGACGGCGACACCGCCTGTCGTTGCCAGGAAAACACAGCCGCAAATCATCAACAACTATTACATAACCACCCATAACGGGCCAATCATTACAGATTCCAATGTCACTATTTTAGCTTGTATCTTTCTCGTGACCCACCTTGCCTCTTTTTCGTGACCTACCTTGTATCTTTTTTAACAAAAAATACCTACAATAAATACAAGTTAATCGTAACCTACCTTGTATCTTTTTTGCAAAAAACACCAAAAATAAATACAAGCTTCTCGTGACCTACTTTGTATCTTTCTCATGATCTACCTTGCCTTTTTTTTCGTGATTCACCTTGTATCTTTTTTAGCAAAAAACACCCAAAATAAATACAAGCTGCCATAAATAGCGAGGGTCCGAAAAAGAAGACTGATAAAAGAAAAAGCAATAAAAGAAAAAGCGATAAAAGAAGGCTGATAAAAGAAAGTAACCAAAGAAAATAAAAAGAGAATTAACAAAGAAAAAGCCAGCCAGCCACTTTTCTGCATAGTATATATGCCTACCCCAACCCCTCCCTGAAGGGAAGGGAAGCCGGATACTATCCGGCATAATAAACGAAGAAAGATAAATAACATAACCGCGGGATGGCATCCCGGACAATTAACATAGACAGACACCGACATCCAATGTCGGGGGAATAAACGAAGAAAGCCATGCGGAGAGAAGGGAAAACGGAAAGCGGCAGGCAAAGCAAAACGGAAAGCGGCTGGCTGGCGGTAAAAAAAGAAAAAATAAACGCCGGATGGCATCCGGCAGAATGGACATAGAAGCGGCATAGCATGCCGGACAATAAACGGGAAAAAAAGCCTACCCCTAACCCCTCCCTGAAGGGAAGGGGGATAGGCAAAAAAGAAAAAGTTTGACAAAAAGAAAAATAAAAAAGTCAAGTCTGTCTAGTCTGTTTAGTCCCCCTATAATCCCCCAAAAGGACTGGACAGGAC
The DNA here is from genome assembly GCA_002392745.1 of Bacteroidales bacterium UBA3843. GTDB lineage: Bacteria > Bacteroidota > Bacteroidia > Bacteroidales > Paludibacteraceae > Colicola. Next base: position 168,846 of record DGHR01000009.1, read on the forward strand.
TGAACAGG
>DGHR01000003.1:0-278962 GCA_002392745.1 Bacteroidales bacterium UBA3843
CCTGTTCAGTCCTGTCCAGTCCTTTGGGGGGATTATAGGGGGACTAAACAGACTAAACAGACTAGACAGACTTGACATTTTTTATTTTTCTTTTCTTTTTGTCAAACTTTTTCTTTTACCGTCGCCCCCCTCTCCCTCCTTTCAGGGATGGGTTGGGGATAGGCCTCTTTTTCGTTTATTGTCCGGCATGCTATGCCGCTTCTATGTCCATTCTGCCGGATGTCATCCGGCGTTTCTTTCTTTTTTTTATCGCCAGCCAGCCGCTTTCCGTTTTGCTTTGCCTGCCGCTTCCCGCTTTGCTTTGCCTGCCGCTTCCCGTTTTGCTTTGCCTGCCGCTTCCCGTTTTGCTTTGCCTGCCGCTTCCCGCTTTGCCTTCTATCCGCATGGCTTTCTTCGTTCATTCTGCCGGATGTCATCCGGCGTTTCTTTCTTTCTTTTTTTACCGCCAGCCAGCCGCTTCCCGTTATGCTTTGCCTGCCGCTTCCCGCTTTCCCTGCTATCCGCATGGCTTTCTTCGTTCATTATGCCGGATAGTATCCGGCTTCCCTTCCCTTCAGGGAGGGGTTAGGGGTAGGCATATATACTATGCAGAAAAGTGGCTGGCTGGCTTTTTCTTTGTTAATTTTCTTTGGTTACTTTCTTTTATCAGCTTTCTTTTTCAAAGCAAGCCTCCAACGATCTGCTTCGCCGTATGCTTTTATCAGCTTTCTTTTATCAGCCTTCTTTTTCGGACCCTCGCTATTTATGGCAGCTTGTATTTATTTTAGGTGTTTTTTGCTAAAAAAGATACAAGGTAGGTCACGAGAAGCTTGTATTTAATTTAGGTATTTTTTTGTTAAAAAAGATACAAGCTAAATCACGAAAAAGATACAAGGTAGGTCACGAGAAGCTTGTATTTATTTTGGGTGTTTTTTGCAAAAAAAAGATACAAGGTATGTCACGAAAAAGATACAAGGTAGGTCACGAGTAACTTGTATTTATGTTAGGTATTTTTGCTAAAAAAGATACAAGGTAGGTCATGATTAACTTGTATTTATTTTTGGTGTTTTTTGCAAAAAAAGATACAAGGTGTTGTGTGGGTCCGTATTTTTTTGTAATTTTGCAGCGTTTTTTTTAATATACTATGAAAATATACATTAAAAGTTCTAACGAGATGCAGGCCTATCTGGCGATTGTGTCTAAAGCATTGTCTGATGCAGGGCATGTGGTCCGCAACCGAAACAACACGAGGAATGATCAAACCGGAAAAGAACGCTGCGATATCTGTTTGGAACTCACCGCCGGCGGATTACACCAATGCCATACCGAGGTTAAACCGTCCTCAGAAACCGTTAGCTGCAAAGCCGATGTCCGTATTCAAAAATTGGTGTTGGTAATTGGAAATGCAGCGTTGCCTCGTCGTGCGATAGTAGATGCGTTACAGTTGCGACAGAAAAGCCGCGCAATCTTTACATACAACTACCTAAAACCCGCCATATCAAAGGGTTATGTCACGATGACGCATCCTGCTCATCCCAACCTACCGGAACAATCTTATCGGCTAACAGCCAACGGTCTCAATCTCTACAAAGAGTTAACAGAGGTACAAGAGTAGCTTGTATTTATTTTAGGTGTTTCTTGCAAAAAAAGATACAAGGTAGGTCACGAGAAGCTTGTATTTATTTTAGGTGTTTCTTGCAAAAAAAGATACAAGGTAGGTCACGAGAAGCTTGTATTTATTTTAGGTATTTTTTGCTAAAAAAGATACAAGCAAAATCACGAAAAAGATACAAGCTAAATCATGAAAAAGAGGCACGGTAGGTCACGAGAAGCTTGTATTTATTTTAGGAGTTTTTTGCAAAAAAAGATACAAGGTAAATCACGAAAAAGATACAAGCTACATTTCAAAAAAGATACAAGTTACATTTCGGGGGAGTCATCTACATCTCCGCGTTCCACGAACGGGTCCCAGTATTTGTAGGGCTCTTCGGCGAGGAGGTCGCGGGGAGCGGGGCGTTGAGGTCCCCTTGGGTCCCCGGATATGTTTGCACCCTCGCGTTCCACGAACGGGTCCCAGTATTTGTAAGGCTCTTCGGCGAGGAGGTCGCGGGGAGAGGGGCGTTGAGGTCCCCTTGGGTCCCCGGATATGTTTGCACCCTCGCGTTCGATGAAGGGGTCCCAGTATTTGTAGGGTTCCCATTCGCGTTCAGCGCCCTCGGAGAAAGACTGCCGCTTGGCGGCATTGGCTCCTCGGGGCTGCCCGCTCTCCCCATCGGACGCACTATCGTTAGCGCCCGTCGGGGACCCCGATGTCGGGTTATCCGCGCCCCCTTCTCCCCCTCCTTTTAGGGAGGGGGTAGGGGTAGGCTTGTCGGGGGTAGGCTGTTTCATACGAACGCGATGCGGAAGGCGTGTTTGATACTCTCGCTTTCGGGATGGGCGGCAGCGAGTTTCTCCGCGGTGCGTTTGAGGTCCGCACGGAGGTCCTTGAGTTGCGCCGCTGCCTGCTCTTGCAGCGCCAGTTGCTGCATGTAGATAGCGTGATTGGGGTCGGAGGTCACGGCAGGGTTGGTGTTCTTCTCCCACGTGAACGATTTGGGTCGGCTTACGATGATCTTGAAACCGTGGTACTCGATGGTGCCGGTGAAGGTGCGCGGCAGTCCGCGTTCGGCGATGAGGGCTTGTACGGCGGCTTCCACCTGCGGACGGAGCGCTTTGAGCGTGGCTTCGGATTCGTTACATGCTACCTGCGCAGCGAAAAATTGGTCGATTACGTCGCGTTCGACGGCAAGATCGCGATGGTCCATACCGCTCTGCTTAATGGACGGGCGACTTGCGTCTCCGCTCTTCGGTCCGCAAACATCCACTTCGTTACTTGGTTTACGTCCCGATTTGAAATTTTTGTTTGAATTGTTGGTTGTCATAATGATAGTTCGGCGTTTGCCGAACAGACCGTCCTGCGGACTGATAGACCGCTACGCTGTAAGACCGTTCCACTGAAAGACCGCTCTTCGAGCTGAAAGACTGCTGTCCGAGCCCCACGCCATGGGGATTAATTAATACTACAATTATGGCTGGCGCCAGCCTGTTATCCGAATGGCTCAATCGGGTGTCGAGCCGCTCGACTTGGAAATCCGCTGCAAAAGTAGCACAAAAAAAGCAGCCACTGAAATGGTGACTGCATTATGGAACTAAACGGAACTGTTCGGAACTAAAACGGAACAAAACCGAACTTAATTGCGGAACTGTTCGGAACTGTCAGTGTCGGTACTTGGTGAAGTTTCGGACGCTGTACCGGAGTCCGAAACGGTCATTTAGTGCGTCATAGAGAGCCTGCGAGCTCATGTTTTTGGTGTCGAGATATCCGAGTGCTTCATTGGTCCGGATAGCCGCAACTAATTTAGCCGCGGAACCGCTTGCTGCCGACCGTAGCTCCGCCTCCACGGCTTGTGCCTTCCCCTCTTGCACACACAGGTCAGTCAGCAGCGCAAAGCGGGTCTGTGGCTGTTCTTTTTCGTCCTGTGGCGGACGGGGTTCTTGGCTCTGACCGGGAGCGGCTGCAGGGGCGTAGTAGTTGTTCGTAGTGGAAGTGTTATAGACCGGTGCCTGATAAATAACACAGTTGTTGTATTGGTTGTTTTGCTGTTTTTCCATCGTTGTAACCGTATATTGTAGTTGTTGAATCTGCTGTGCCTGCCTGTTGATGAGCGCGTCTTTCTCTTTCATCTGCTCAATGACGGCAGGGATGTCGGTGAGGAAATCTTCTTCTGCAAAGCGTTTCTCGGCGGAGCGCAGGAAGCGTTCGTAGAGGGTCAGTCCTTCTTCAAAATCTGCGCTTCGGTTCTCCAGAATCATGTTGCGGCAGTTCTGTGCGCGGAAGCCGTCGGTGCGGCGGAGCATAGCCGCCAAGACCACCATGGTGATGAGCATCAGCTGTTTGTCGTGACCGGACGACATGTACGCCAGGGTGTCATATTCGGTCTGGTCGCCGGAGCAGGTGGTGGCGAACATGTATGCCGCCATGTAATGGGCTGCGTTCATGACCTGCACGATGGGGATGTCTATGTTCCGTCCGTTGCTCCATAGGTGGTTCTGCATAGCGTATAGCCCGCGGATGAAAAACTCATCAGCGGGGAAGTCTCGGCAGAGTTCGTCTTCTGAACGCCTGTCGCGGTAATAATCGCCGTGTTCTATGCGTGTGTAGATTTGCAAGTGTCAGAGTATATGGGGTTCTACATTAAAGTTTCAAATTGTTGCTTTGTTATGGTTCTTTCTTCTCCGTTTATATAACTATGTATTGTCCAGTCCGTGCCCTCCAAAACAGGAATGTAAAACCTATAGTCCGGCAATAGTTTGGAGCATGCTAAATAACACTTGCCGAGGGTCATTATCTTATCCCTGTAGGCTTGCACATCAAACATTGCCGTTCCATCGCCATTAAGGCTTTTTACCTCCATAATATGAACATGGTTGGCTTTATCTACAAGGATAAAATCCGGATAGGAAAAGTGTTGCCCGTTGGCGTAGTATTCAAACTTAATATCAGAATTTACAAGGAAATTCTTACCCCACAAATAGGCGATATTATTTTCTTCAGAAAAAAGTTCCAAATCATTCTTTTTCGTAACGGGCACTTCTTTTGCTTTCTTTCGTGCTATGCGTTCAAGGTAGTTTGCCCAACTACACTCTGCATCGCTGTCGAAAGGTATTCTTTCGCCGCCATCCTTTCTACACCAGATCCAGTCAATAATATCTTGGTGCGTGCCATTATCTTTTACATACGACACTTTAGGGAATGAGACGCAAACATCGTTACCTCCTTCGTCTTTCGTAACTTCCATACTTTGAGCGTAATCACACTTGTATGTACCATATTCTTTGGCTATTCCGTCAACGTGCTTTGCATAGTCGAACCATTTACTCACATCTCCATCGGCATAGTCGTAACACAAACTGACGACCTCATTATCTTGTTTCGACAACTTGCGGTACAACTCAAAAATGCTCGGAGCACTGATGTCTGCGGTCTTTGAGGATAAATAACCCGAAACAGAGAAATCTACCTTTTCCTTCAGCGGTTTAAGACGAGTGGTCTTAATTTGAATGTTATTCTGGATAGTGACACCATCATTCAGTAACTTTACGGTATATGTAGGCTGTTTTTTTATGTCCTTTACACCCCACACCCACGCTGTAAGGGCTAACTTTTGCGCTTCTTCGCTTAATGTCTCAAAATTAGTCAAGCATGGGTTTCTGCGCACTCGCCCTGTTACTTGTTCGTCAAGAATTTTGCTCTGTGTGTCTCGCACCTGATAAAGCATACAAGCACGAGGAATGTCCCAGCCCTCAGAAATGACCATTTTGAAGATAATAATATCTATCGTAGAGAGTGAGTCCTTGGCATAGTCTTTCCATCGCTCCACCGGCAACGTCTTTTTGACATCGTCGTTGGTGTCGCACAACTTAGTGTTTTTGTCCACTATCATCATCCATTTTAAGGCTTGGTGATTCTGGAGCGCGGGATAGATAGTCTCTTTCCACTCTTTCTCTGCATCAAGTCCGTTGGATATTTGGATAATTAAGCATGGGTTTACAGAGAGAAGGTTTCTATAGTCCTTTTTTATCTCTTCGAACTTGTTTATTGCATCCTCTACGGTGTCGCTGTCCTCCCCTTCTTCTACATGTTTGATTAATTTGGCTTCTACGGCAGCTTCGTCCGTGATTTCTACATCCGGCACTTGTCCGCGGCTCAATTTTGGAGTAGCGGAGAAATTCAGTACTTTGCTAAAATAGAGCGAAAGAGAATCGAGGTTATTAGTGGCTTGGTGGCACTCATCCTTGATAACGTAGATTTGTTTGCCTTGCCCCTGTTGAGACAAGTCTCCTTCTGTAATGCACTGTAGAAAGTTAACTAATCCACCTTGCGCAAGGCGCGCGTTCTCTTTATATAGGTCTCGCGGTAGAATATACACATTGTATCCAAGGGGAATATACACACCTTCCTCGTCTCCTACCTCCGAATTGATAAGATAAGAGTTTATGTGAGTGAAAACTCCTTTCTCCTCGCAGTCCTTAAACGCATCGTAGTTTTGCTGTGCGAGATTTCCTTTGGAGAGGGTAGAGACAAGGAATATTACATCACTTCGCTCGGCAAGAATACGGTCCATGAAATCTGCCATCATGCGTGTCTTGCCGCTACCCGTAGGAGCCTTAAAGGTTAGTTCTCGCTTGTGGCGAACGCGCGCTACAAGTTCACTAATGGCTCTTTGTTGCAAGTCAATTACTTCTTGTAGCATATTATTCTTCTAAATATTTTTCTGTTCCTTGAAAGTTCTGGCAAACCCAGTCTATTTTCTCTTTGAGCGTCGCAAACTTCTCTTTTCCGTAGAGAGTTTCGTCTATCAAGTCAAAAGGAGTTTTGCCTGGTTCGGTAGCGTTGTCTGCGACCATTCCTATCTCATATACATCCAAATTATCTCCATAGGGCTTGTTCTTCTTAATCCATTCGAAATCTTTACTGCCGTCGTAGCACTCGCCGGTCATTATTCGTTTGAGACGCTTTGAGGTAACATCGTAGGCTATGCCGTTGGGAGTTCTTTCTGTAACTTCATTTAACTGACATAGAATAAAGGTATTTTCCTCCCCGTTCTTATTAAGATCCATGACTGCATGTCCGGTGGTGCCACTACCAGCAAAAAAGTCAAGAACTACCGCATTCTTCTTATTAGTCAATGTTATCAAGTATGAAATCAAAGAAGTAGCCTTAGGATAGTCAAAAGCCTTATCTCCCATAATAGAATACAGCATATTTGATCCATCTTCGTTAGTGCCGACCTTAACTCCATACTTGTTCGAAGTTACAAATTCATTATTCGAATTTGTGAAAATTATCTGCTTTGGAGATTCCTTTGATTCGCGACCATCACTATAAATGGCACGTATAGCAAAATTAGTTGACTTAACAATATAAGACGTACCAACAACTATCTCGTCGATAACAGTCTGACGTGCCCATCGAGACCTAAAGCACAATTCAAAATCATTAACATTGTGATGATTCTTGACTTCTACAGGACTGATTAATTTATACTTCTCATCGGTCGATGAAATATAAAAGCCGTCGGGAATATTAAACCTAACTGTACCAGCTGGAAACAAAAGGGTCTTTTCTGGATTGGATTGATTATATAAAGGAGCGTCTTCTAACTCAGTTTTAATGTTCTCTACCAACAACTCCTTAATTTTCCCATCAGCACCTTTCTTTTCCCTTGCATAGCATAAGACATAATCAACGTTGCTATAGTAATTTATCTTCTGCCTACCAAAGTGCTGTGTCTTTTCCCAAATGAAAGTAGTAATAAAATTCCTCTCTCCCAGAACCTCGTCAAACAAGCATTTCACATAAGCTTGGTTCTTATCATCAATACTACAGAATATCACACCATCTTCAGATAATAATTGCTTTGCAATCCATAAGCGAGGATAAAGCATAGACATCAGGTTATCACGAGTAATTGCATTTTCATAATTAGTCTCGGCAAACTCCCCCATACTATCCTTAGAATAAGGAGGATCTATATATATTACATCTACTTTTCCCCTATACTGAATAAGCAAGTTCTGCAGCGCATCGTAGTTATCGCCGATTATCAACTTGTGTGTTCTCTGTGCGCCCGGAGTAGTAAAACTTAATGCCTCGTTTTTTTGAAAATACTTGATTGTATTACTCTGTTTCTCCAAACGAGGGTCAAAATGAAGACCTGTGCGTTTATACATGGTTCCTAACGCAGCAATGGAAATAGCTTCATTTAGCGTCTCGGCATTATTGATGAGTTTGATGAGCAAATCTGCGTTAGAACGCTCTAATGCCTTATCTGCAACACGGCTTTCAATCTTTTCAATGAGTTCTTGTTTTGTAGTATTCATATATCTTTCTATTTGTTTCGGGGTTAGTATTCATGGTGCCAGCAGCCGTTTTGGTGCAGGCAATGGATGAGGTCGATGGCGGGTTGGTAGTTTTGTGAAGCTGAGAGCATGAGCATGGTGTCCGCTTCCGCACGGGAGACGGTTGTTATCTCGTCCGGCAGATGTCCGTCCATGCGGATATAGTAGCAAGCGCCGACGACGAACTGTCCCTTGGGGTCGTTCTGCTCGTAAGCACGCTGCGCCCAGTACATGACGCTGTCGCGGTGGTTGAAGAGCGAGAGCCGGATTTCGACAGGAGAATTGACCTCCGGTTGCTGTTTTTTACATGGATTTTGACCGTTGCCGGTTGATTGTTGGTTTTTAGTACCGCACGCACAGAGAACGACTGCCGTAAATAGCAGTAAACCAATGTGTTGAAATAGTTTGGCACCGATTAAAGGTCCGTTTAATTGGAGCAATTTTTTTTGCATTTTTGGGCTGTTTTTGACAATTTCGCAAAATCCTTTTCCCTTGAAAATACTTTGCGCCTGCAAAGGTACAACTTTTTTTTGAATGGAGCAAATTAAACGGACGTTTTTTTGGAGCCAAAAAGAAATCATATGAGAAAAATTTTGCATAAAAGCGCACATTATTTGTAAAAAAATCACGCGTGCGCTTGCGTATGTGAAAATTTTGTTGTACCTTTGCAGCCAAATTGGCGCAAAGCGAGACACACCGATGAAATCGCTCCGCCGCAGACACACGCAACAATAAACACCCAAAAATATGAGTACAACCGGAAAAGTAATCACATGGAGCTCGGTCATCGTAGTTTTAGGACTGGCTATTTTTATCTTCTTCAAATTCTGCTTCGTCTATAGCGAGGGCGTGAACGAAGGAGACATCAACTATTTCCAGAAGGAAGGCTTCATCTTCAAAACCTACGAGGGCAAGATGATCCAGACCGGACTGAAATCCGTCAAAGACAAAGGCTCCATCCAATCGAACGAGTTCAAGTTCTCGGTAGTAAGCGAGGAGGTCGCCAAGCAACTGAACGAAGGGAGCAACGTAGGCGTCAAACTGCATTGGAAACGCTATCTGGGCACATTGCCCTGGCGCGGCAACAGCCAGTTCATCGTGGACAGCGTGTACACCTCCGGTTCCGCCTCGTCCAAGGTGGTAACACCCGTTCCTCCTGTGGAGTTGTAACAGTTAGAGACAGTTTGAAAATTTGAAATCGTTATGATGACTGAAGAGAAATATAATTTCGTCAAATACTACGAGCGCTCGTTTCGCGAGAACTGGGACATGGAAGCCGTGACGGATTACGGCACAGACGTGACCCTGACATACGGCCAACTGGCTATCAATATCCGCAAACTGCATATCCTGTTTTCCGAGTGCGGCATCAAGAAGAACGACAAGATTGCCGTCATGGGTAAGAACAACAGCAACTGGGTGGCAGTCTATCTGGCCACCATCACCTATGGCGCCATCATCGTTCCCATCCTGCAGGATTTTCGCGCCAACGACGCTATCCATATCATCAACCATTCGGAGAGCAAGTTGCTCTTTATCAGCGACATCAACTGGGAAGGCATCGACCTGGACCAGATTCCCAAGGTCAAAGCGGCTATCAGCCTGAATGACTGGCACCCGATATCCCTGGCTCTCGACCCCCAAAAAATCAATTATGACGCCATCGCCGCCAAGTTCAAAACGGAGTATCCGGACGGGTACCGGGCAAAGGATGTGCACTACGACGAGCGTCCGAACAGCGAGATAGGCTCCATCAACTACACCAGCGGCACAACCGGTTTCAGCAAGGGCGTTATCACTCCGCTCAACGCGCTGGCAGGCAACGTGCGTTACGGACTGGAGAGCGGCATCGCGTTCAAAGGGTCGCGGTTTGTGACCTTCCTGCCTCTGGCACACGCCTACGGCTGCGCGTTCGACTTCCTCTCGTGTCTCGCCGCCGGCGGTCACACATGGCTCATCGGACGCACACCGAGTCCGAAAATCCTGCTGAAAGCGTTCGGAGAAGTGAAACCGACGGTGATTCTCTCCGTTCCACTGATACTGGAGAAGATATACAAGAAGATGATTGTGCCGCAAATCCAGAAACCGCCCGTAAGCTGGGTGCTGAAAGTGCCGTTCCTGGACGAAGTCGTATGCGCCAAAATCCGTGAACAACTGGTTCAGGCTTTCGGCGGCGAGTTCAGCCAGATGATCATCGGCGGCGCTCCTCTCAACCCGGAGGTGGAGGCCTTTCTCTACCGCATCAAGTTCCCCGTCTCGGTCGGCTACGGCATGACCGAGTGCGCACCGCTGATTTGCTACACGCCCATCAACGAGGGTCCCCGCATGTTCTCCTGCGGCCGGCCATTGCCGGGAATCATGGAGGTGAAAATCCTGGACCCGAACGAACAGGGAATAGGCGAAGTGGTCGTTCGCGGCGAGAACACCATGCAGGGCTATTACAAGAACCCCAAAGTGACCAAAGAGAGCTTCACCAAAGACGGCTGGCTGCGCACGGGTGACCTGGGACAACTGGACGAGGACGGCTATCTCTACATCAAGGGACGCTGCAAGACAATGCTCCTCGGTCCGAGCGGACAGAATATCTACCCCGAAGAAATAGAGGCGAAGATAAACAACATGCCATACGTGCTGGAATCGCTGGTTCTGCAACAAGAAGACAACCGCCTCGTAGCCTTGGTATGCCCGGACTACAACGAGGTGGACGCCAGCGGTCTGACCAGAGAACAACTGGACGAAACAATGGAAGACGCCCGCAAACAAGTCAACTCCGAGTTGGCCGCATACGAACAGATTTCCATTGTCAAACTCTATCCGCATGAGTTTGAGAAGACCCCGAAGAAGTCCATCAAGCGTTTCCTCTATACGAATATGGTGTAGGGGAAGGTGAAAGGTGAAAGGTTATAGGTTATTGGTGATTGGTGATTGTTTTTTTTACCTTTCTCGGCGGAGGCCACTCCTTCCGCTTCAACGGAAGGACGCTCCGGGTTATAGGTTATTGGTTATAGGTTATTGCCCAAATGAATCTCTGTATCGACCAAGGAAATAGCCGCACGAAAGTGGCACTGATGACGGACGAAGGAAAGATGATAAACGATTTCATCTACAAGTCCTTCTCGTCGGCTGACGTAGAGCGGTTGTTCGACCTGTATGATATCACCGATTCCATCATCAGTTCGGTCATCAACATCGAACCGGCCATCGTCAACAGCCTGCACCGCCGCTCCCGGCATTTTGTGCTGTTCGACCATAACACACATGTGCCCATCATCAACAGATATGACACTCCGGAGACCTTGGGCCAGGACAGACTGGCTGCCGCTGTGGGCGCCAAATGGCTTTGTCCGGACGAGAATCTGCTGATTATCGATGCCGGTTCTGCCGTCACCTACGATTTTGTGAGTGCGGCAGGGGAGTACATGGGAGGCAACATTGCTCCCGGGCTGAAGATGCGGTTCACGATGCTCCAGCGGATGACCAAGAAACTGCCGCTGGTCGAAGTGGGCGAAAACGAACTGATACCTCTGTTCGGAAAAAACACCCGGGACGCCATCGCCGCCGGAGTGATACGCGGCCTGGCATACGAAGTGAAAGGGTACATGCGTACGCTCTCAGAGAAAGTACCGCATTTCCAAACATACCTGACGGGCGGGAATGCACCTTATATATTAAATAATGTCCGCTCCTCCAGATCCGAGAAACGCGAACTGCATTTCGAAAAACATCTGGTGCTCATCGGACTCAACCGGATTCTTGTGGCAAACAAGAAACAATAAAAGACGAATGAATAAAAGATATCTCGTGAAGCGAATATACAGACATCTGTTCCTCATAACGGCGCTGCTGTCCGGCAGTGTTGTATTCGCGCAGAACATGACCAGTTCCCCTTTCTCCCGCTATGCGTACGGAGACATGAATGAGAATGTGCCGACCGGCTATCGCGCCATGGGCGGAGTGGGAATCGGCATGCGCAGCAACCGCGCCATCAACCCCTCTCAACCCGCGTCGTACACGGCGGGTGACTCTCTGACGTTCAATATGGACGTTGCCGCCAGCGCCAACTGGAGCCGCTATCGTGACGCGAGAGGCATGCGCAACAAGGCGAACGGAAACCTGGAGTATCTGACCATCCAGATTCCGCTCTGGAAACGCTGGATAGCGTTCTCGGTAGGTCTGCTGCCCTATAGCTCCGTCGGATACGAGATAGCACAGACCGACTCCACCAAGGACCTGAGAGGAGCCTACACCCGCACCTATTCCGGAGACGGCAACATCAGCGAGATATACGGCGGTCTGAGTTTCAATATTTGCAACTGGTTTGCCCTCGGCGCCAACATCTATTATATGTGGGGCGACCTGAGCCGCATGCGCACGCTGACTTTTAACGACGCGGCCAAGACCCCGACCATTCAGGCCGAGATACTGAGCGTGAGCAATGTGCGTCTGCGCTACGGCGCACAGTTCTTCCATACATGGGGCGACCACACCCTGAACCTGGGCGCCATATTCGAGAACCGCATGAAACTGCATAGCGAGTATGTGCTGGTGGAAACCCAGACGGAGGACTCGATTCCCATCTACGTGGACGGTTGGCAGCTGCCGATGGTCTATGGAGTAGGAGCCAGTTACACGTGGGACAAACGGCTCACAATAGCCGTGGATTACGAGCGGCAGTGTATGGCTTCCGCCCTCTACAACGGTCTCCCGGGCAACAAGCAGGGATTGCAAGACCGCAGCCGATACGCCTTCGGACTGGAATACCGTCATAACCCCATGAGCAGAAAATATGCGGAACGCATGCTCTGGCGCGCCGGCGTGAGCGTGCAGGACGAATACCTCGCTTCGGTCGGAGCCAAACGCATAACAGCCAGTATCGGTATCGGTTTCCCGCTATACACCATCGGCACAATAATCAACACCACCATCGAGTATTCGCACCGCGGAAGTATCAGCACCATGGAGGACAATTCGCTGCGGTTCACGATAGGCGCATCCATTGCCGAAAACTGGTTCATGAAACGCAAACTATAAGTTTGGCATGAAAATTGCGGATGACATATAACCGCCTTTGCAAAAAGAAGGAATTTACTAACATAAAAACAATATAGATTATGAAACTGAAGACATTAGTTGTATTAGCACTGGCCGCCGCCGTACCGGCAATGGCATGTGCTAAGAAGCCGAAGAAAGCGGATGCTGCTCCGGAGGCCGAGAAAACGGTACAGGCAGTAGAGGAACCCGAACCCACCATCACCGAAGAATGTGTAATGAATGTTTCGCTGTTCCACGAGTCCGTCAAGAACAAAATGTATGCAGATGCCTACGGCCCCTGGATGGAAGTGTACACTACCTGCCCGAACGCCAACAAGTCAATCTATTCGGACGGTTCGAAAATCGTAGAGGCACTCTATCAGGCAGCCTCTGACCCCAAGGAGAAAGAGCGTCTGGCCAACCTCGCCATCGAGATGCAGGACAAACGTATCAAGTATTTCGGCAATGACCCCAAATATCCGAAGGCATATATCCTGGGCGAAAAGGGTCTGGCATATCTGGACTTCTTCGGCGATACCAAACTGAGCGAAGCACGCGAGTGCCTCCAGCAATCCGTAGAAGGCATGGGCGCAAGCAGCAAGATAATGGTGCTGGTAAAACTGGTAGATGCATCGTACGCCATCTACAAACAGAGCCCAGATACCAAAGCCGAGCAGTTTATCGCTGACTATGAGTTGGCAAGCAACTATCTGGCAGAGCAGGCTGCTAACACCAACAACAAGAATGCAGAGATTGCCGGCAAGCAGAAGGATTATGTGGACAATATCTTTGCTATCTCGGGTGCCGCAGACTGCGCCAAACTGGATGCTATCTACGCTTCCGTAGTAAAGGAGAACCAGACGAACCTGGACATGCTGCAGAAGATTGCCAAACTCTACAAACGTGTTCGTTGCACCGAGAGCGATGTCTATTTCGCCGCATGCGAGTCCGCTCACAAACTGCAACCTACCGATGAGTCGGCAGCCGGCTGTGCATCCATGGCGGCTAAGAAAGGCGATTACGAGCAGGCTGTGAACTACTACGACCAGGCAATCAAACTGGCTATGGTAGAGGACGAATTGGAGGATGTGGCTGATTATCAGTACAATGCAGCATTCTATTGCTACAACAACCTGAAAAAATACGCTGAAGCACGCAAGTATGCACAAGCTTCCATCGCTACACTGAGCGGTCTGGGAATCAGCAAAGGACAGGGACGTTGCTATATCATCATCGGTATGTGCTACGCTTCTACACAGCTCTATCCCAATGACGCCAAAGGACGTATCCTGAACAAGACCGTTTATTGGGCTGCAGTGGATAAGTTTGTCAAGGCTAAACAAGTAGATTCGTCTGTCGAGGCGCAAGCTTCAGAGTTCATCTCTACCTACAGCCGCTATTATCCGACCAAAGAGGAGCGTTTCGACCTGCCGGGCGAGTTCTCCGGCTCCACGTACTACGTAGGCGGTTGGATTGGCGAGTCAACTTCAATCCGTTAAGTTTTGCAGCAGCAAACCAACCATAGAACAATAATCTCTGTAGCGGGTATCATAATGATGCTCGCTACGGTTTTCTATTCTTGCGGAGAACGGGCTGGGGAAACCGCGCTGATAGACAGCGGCCGGAACCGCATGCCGGTTTTGAAGACCGATTCGGTCAGCACGCTCATCTCCGACTCGGGAATAACACGATACAGGATTGAAGCCCCGGAATGGCTGTATTTCGACAAGACTGAACCGCCCTACCAGGAGTTTCCGGAGGGCATATACCTGGAGCAATTCGACGAGGAACTGAATGTAGAGGCCTCGCTCAAAGCAGATTATGCCCATTACGACGAGTCCACACAGATATGGAAACTGCGCGGAAACGTCCACGCACTCAACCGAAAAGGCGAACAGTTTGACACTCCGGAACTGAACTGGGACCAACAAACACATCGTGTATATTCCGACTCGTCTATCCATATTACCCGCGAGACAAGTATCATCGAGGGAGTAGGGTTTGATTCAAACGAGGAAATGAGCAAATATACAATCCTCCATCCGACGGGAGTCTTCCCCATCGACGAGGAATAAAATGGTACTAACACCACCAAATAGTAGATGAATATATGTTATTAGAAGGAAAAACCGCCTTAATCACGGGTGCCGCCCGCGGAATAGGCAAACAAATAGCACTGGCTTTTGCCAAAGAGGGTTGCAATATCGCATACACCGACCTGGAAATCAACGACCAGGCCGAAGCAACCACCGCAGAAATAGCCGCTTTGGGCGTGCAAGTGCGCGCATATGCCAGCAACGCCGCAGATTTCGATGCGGCTCATCAGGTAGTAGAGCAGGTTATCGCTGATTTCGGACGAATCGATATCTTGGTCAATAATGCCGGAATTACCCGTGATACACTACTCATGCGTATGACCGAACAGCAGTGGGACCAGGTGATACAAGTGAACCTGAAGTCCGCCTTCAATTTCACTCACGCAGTGACTCCCTCTATGATGCGTCAGCGCAGCGGCTCCATTATCTCGCTGAGTTCGGTGGTAGGAATCAACGGCAACGCCGGTCAGGCTAATTACGCTGCCAGCAAGGCCGGTATCATCGCCCTGACCAAATCCGTAGCCAAGGAACTCGGTTCACGCGGCATCCGCGCCAACGCGATTGCACCGGGTTTTATCATAACAGACATGACCAAGGCGCTCAGCGAAGAGACACTCAAGCAGTTCGTCTCGATGATTCCTATGCGGCGCGGAGGCGAACCGGAAGAGGTTGCCAAGGTGGCGCTCTTCCTGGCCTGCGACCTCAGTTCGTACGTCAGCGGACAAGTCATACAAGTCAATGGCGCTATGGCCTAAAGAGAAAATCCCTCGCATTGCTGCGGGGGATTTTTTTTAGTATGGCCGGTGGCCGGACCCTTTGTCAACGGTTAGTTCTCGAAGATTAAGAAAGTCCATGGCTGAAGCGTAAAGCTCTGCGTGCTTTGCAATTCCGCCTTCTTCTCGCATAGGATGTTATGGTATTTTCCTTCATAGCCCGTCAAATCGAGAGTGACAGTCTGTTCCTCGCCGGACATGTTCATCACGGCAATGACGGTGTTGTTGTACCATTTGCCTTCTTTCCGGCGGACGCAGGCAAAGATATGCTCGTTGTCGGCCGGAATACGGAGCATAGGCGCGCCTGCTTCCGGGCTGAACAATGCTTTGTTGCGTGCCCTGAGGGCATTCAGTCGGCTGTACAACTCGGCTTGGGCGTATGCTGAATCCGTGTCAATCAGGTCTTTCTCAAAGAACTCCAGACGATGGTGGTTTCCGCTCAGTTGACCGGTGTAAATCATCGGCATACCGGGCACTACGTAACAGAATGCGGCAAACAGCGGCACTGCGTCTCCCATGCGTTCCTGCTCTGTACCGTTCCAGCTGTTTTCGTCATGGTTGGTGATGAAATTCATGCGAATGGCTTCCGAACGGATGGTGGTGTCTGCTTTCGCAAAATACGACCACAAGTCCGCTACGTTTTTCTTGCCTTGCGCCACTTCGTTCATTAGATGGTGAAGCGTCCAGCCATAGTACATGTCAAAGGCGCTCTCGGTCAGTTCCTGCGCCTTGTCTTCATCCTCGGCCAGCGTGAACATCTGCGGATGAGTCAGACGCAGATCGCCCATCGCCCAGTTCCAGAAATCGGTCGGCACTTCTCCGGCCACGTCGCAGCGGAAGCCGTCGATGCCGATGCTGTCCATCCACCAATGCATTGCCTTCAGCATCTCGGCGCGCATGTCCCGGTTTTCATAATTCAGTTTGGATATATCCGTCCAGTCGTATTGCACCATCAGGTTGCCCAGACTGTCCCTGTAATGCCATCCTTCGTTCTTGGTCCATTCGCTGTCCGGCGCTGTATGATTGGCCACCCAGTCGAGGATAACACGGAAACCCATCTTGTGCGCTTTGGCCAGAAAATGCTCAAAATCCTCACGAGTACCGAATTCGGGATTGATAGCGCAGTAATCAATGATGGAGTAGTAACTGCCCAGCGTACCCTTGCGGGTGAGTTTGCCGATAGGCTGGCAGGGCATCACCCAGATGATGTCAATGCCGTTCTGCTTCAATGTGGGCAACAAGGTCTCTGCGGCACGGAAGGTGCCCTCCGGAGTGGCCTGACGGGTGTTGAGTTCATAAATAGTGGCGTCATACGCCCATTTCGGGTGACGCATCTCTTTCTGATTGGCGCAACCGGCAAACATGAGCGCGGCCAGCGCAACGAGAATGGATTTTTTCATGGGGATATAGTTAGTCGTTGATAATTTCGTATGTGAGGGTTTTCCGGTTGATGATAACCGTTACTTTCTGTCCCAGGTAAATGCGCTGGAAAATAATCTCGTCAGGGCGGTCTATCAACGGAATGAAATCACCATACAGCAACGGCATTGAATGGCGGCGCATGTGAATCAGTTCCGCTACTTGGTTGCGCATGTTCCTTTCGTCTAAACTGAGTGTCTCAAAGCGCATCATATGACGGTTGTCAGGGTCGTTGCCGCCCACTTCGCCATACTCGTCTCCCTGGTAGATACAGGGAACTCCGGGGAGTGTCATATTCAGCACTTCCAGCAACAATGCGCGTTTATAGGCCTTTTCGGCATCGCCGATACCTACCTCCCGGGTCCAGCCTTCCTCTTTTCCTTGCGAATGAATATCTATAGCTCCGCCGGCGATGGAGGCAAAACGAATCTGGTCGTGGTTGCCCGATATATTACCCATCGTATGGTGGGCGCCGTATGTCCGGAGCGAGGTTAACTCGTTTTGCATGATTTGGTCCATTCCGGTCAGGCCGCAGAGGGCTTCACGGGCAGTGAAATACACATTGAAATCGAACTGAGCGTTCAACATGCCCGATTTGACATAGCTGCCGATGAGTTCCGGACTTCCATAGGTCTCGCCAATCATCCAAATCGGACGGCCCGGCCAGCGTGTGGCAATCTTCTGACCCAGCATCCGCCAATAACCCTCCGGAATATGTTTGCATGCGTCGTGGCGGTAACCGTCCAGCTCATAGTTCTCCAACCAATACAGGGCACTGTCTGTCATGGCCTCACAGACTTCTTCGCGTTCCAAATCCAGGGTGGGGATGTGTTTGTCAAACCATGTGGTTAGACGCGCTTCGTCCCACAACTCGAAATTACGTCTGCCGTCCGGCAAGATAGAATCAGTATGCCAGTCCGGATGGGTCTGCAGAGTCGGGGAATTGATATGCATGTGGTTGGCCACATAGTCCAGGATGATGTTTATCTCGTGCGCGTGTGCGGTATCTAATAAGGTGCGTAATTCCTCAGGAGTACCGAACCGGTCGTCCAGTTTCGTTGCGTAGATAGGCCAGTAACCATGGTAACCGCTGAACTTGGTATACGTTTTGGTGGAGTCGTATTTGTTTCCGTTGGCGAATGGATACAGTCCCCACGCATCCCACGGGTTTTGAGTTATCGGGCTGATCCATATGGTATTTACGCCGAGTTTGTCGAAATAACCCTCGCTGATTTTGGCTGTGATACCGGCCAGATCTCCGCCTTGGTAATCAACGATATCCAGCACTTCGGGAGAGTTCATTTTCCAGTCATTGCCGGCGTTCCCGTTGTAAAAACGGTCTATCAGAACGGAATATAAGACTTGCGCCTGTGGGTCATGGCGATTGAGTTGTGAGGCGTCGGTCACCACTTTGCCGTCCTGCAACGGAAGCAATAAATCGTTGAAGAGGAACTGGTCGTCTTCGGCGAATACCCGCAGATAGGCCCGGCCATGACTGCACTGCTTGATTTCTTCGCTTTGGTTGAGATCCAGCAACCATGTGCCGTCTTGCGCACGGCTCCAGCAACTATGCGGTACAAGCATGTTTTGCACATATGCCTCCAGGGTGGGGTTGGCTACTGAATCATAGAATCCGACGCGCAGTACGCCATCGGTGTAATCCAGTGATATCAGCGCCTGGCGGACAGGTTTGGCCGGCAGAACGGGAATGGCAAAACTGGCGTGTCTGTCATAGAATGTAATGGTGTGAATCGCACGATTGCTGTTGATGATGTCCATCTCGCGCACCACAGGTGCCGTTCCCGTCATGTTGAGACAATCCAGTGTCTCGTCGGAAAGCCATTGCAACCCTTTCCAATGGGTGGTGTCTCCGTACAGTACCGGCAGAAAATCCGTCAATACGACATGGCTGGTGTCGCTTGTCATACGAATGGGCATAACAGGTTGCGAAACGGCAATACGGTGCGTAATGCTCTCTCGCGATTGACAACTGATAAAAAGACCGATAAAGGCAAGCAGAAAAACGAATTTCTTCATGGTTTTAATGTTTTATGCTGCAAAAATACAAAAATATTTTCACATATGCAAAAAAAATTGTAACTTTGTGGCATAATTCCAATCAAAGATGAATATTAAAGAATATATTGCTTCGCACCGCGAACGTTTTTATTCAGAGTGGGCTTCTCTGATTCGTATCCCCAGTGTCAGTTGCCAGCAGGAGCATAAACCGGACATGCTGCGTTGTGCCGAACGATGGCGGGATTTGTTGTTGCAGGCCGGATGCACGAGAGCAGAGGTCATTCCGTCTGATGGCAATCCCTTTGTCTATGGAGAATATACTTGTCCCGTCCCGTGCGGAGAGGGAGAGGGCGGAGGTGTCCCTACTGTGCTTGTTTATGCGCATTATGATGTAATGCCGGTTGAGCCGCTGGAACAATGGCTGTCCGACCCGTGGGAACCGTCTGTACGTGACGGACGCTTATATGCCCGAGGCGCTGATGACGACAAGGGGCAGGCGATGATTCAAGCGAAGGCTTTTGAATACATGGTGCACGAGGGATTGCTGAAATGCAATGTCAAGTTTATTTTTGAGGGAGAGGAAGAGATCGGTTCGCCATCACTCGAGGCTTTCCTCGAAAACCACAAACAGATGCTGCAGGCGGATATTATCTTGGTTTCCGATACCTCGATGATAGGCAAAGAGACGCCGTCGCTGACTACCGGTTTGCGCGGTTTGGCCTATTGGCAAATCGAGGTGGACGGTCCTAACCGGGATTTGCATTCCGGTCATTTCGGCGGTGCGGTCAAGAATCCTGTCAACGCACTCTGCGAGATGCTTTCTAAGGTCGTTGATGAGGACGGCAGAATCACAATACCGGGTTTCTATGACGATGTATTGCCTATTCCGGAGGAGGAACGCGCCATGATTGCGCAGATTCCGTTCTCGCAGGAAGCGTACAACAAAGCAATAGATGTAGATGATGTGTTCGGCGAAAAAGGCTATAGCACGCTGGAACGCAATTCCTGCCGTCCGTCGTTTGATATCTGCGGCATATGGGGCGGCTACACAGGAGAGGGCTCCAAAACTGTGCTGCCATCCAAGGCTTTTGCCAAAGTGTCCTGCCGTTTAGTGGCCAACCAGGACCACGAGAAAATCTCACGCGCGTTTATGGATTATATATCGTCCATTGCGCCTACGGGTGTACGCGTCAAAGTAACACCCATGCATGGTGGTCAAGGTTACGTCTGCCCGATAGATATACCGGCTTACAAGGCGGCGGAAAAAGGGTTTGAGATAGCCTTTGGAAAACGTCCTTTGGCGGCCCGTCGCGGCGGCTCAATACCTATCATTGCTGCCTTCGAACAGATATTGGGACTGAAAACTATTCTCATGGGTTTTGGTCTTGAGCAGAATGCCATCCATTCGCCCAATGAGTCTATGGATTTGGAGGTATGGGAGAAAGGGATCATTGCTGTTACTGAGTTCTACCGTGCATATGGTCAAAACCATTAAAATCAGCCCCGCATATGAGAATTGCTATCATCGGTGCCGGTAGTGTAGGCACAAATCTTCATCACGCTTTTGCGCTCAAAGGTATCCGTACCGAACTCATCCATGCACGGCCGCTGACGGACGTGAAGACTTCGCATGAAGCCATCCGGCAACTGCCACAGGCAGATGTCTATATTTATGCCATCGCCGATCATGCACTGCGGGAGGTGATTGCCACCGTTCATGCACCCAAAGCAATGCATTTGCACACCTCAGGCTCAATGCCGATAGAGGTGTTCGGTCCGGACAAACCCCATTCCGGTGTGCTTTATTTCTTCCAGTCCTTTAGTCGGGAAGTGATGATAGAAGACTGGAGCGGCATCCCTTGTTTTATCACGGGGCGTAATATTGATGACATAGCGGCGATTTATTCGCTTGCCCAGACGCTTACCAGCCGCATCTATGAGGCAAACCAATACGACCGTGAGCGCCTGCATATTGCCGGCGTGTTTGCCAATAACTACACCAATCTCATGTATCGGATTGCGGAAGATATATTGAGCGACACGCAGATTCCTTTCCAGGCCTTGTTGCCGCTGATTGACAGGACGGCGGAAAAAGTTCACCTAATGAAACCTGCAGACGCGCAAACAGGACCCGCGCAGCGCGGAGACCACGCGGTTATCAATCATCAGTTGAAAATATTGGAAACTACGCCTTATGCTGAAGTGTATCAAGTGCTCGCAACGTTAATCGAGAAAGAGCATAATCATTGAGTTCCTCCCAGCGGATAACGAAAGTGCCGGCTATGTCCGGCATTTTTTGTACCCGGTGCACTTCATAGCGCGCATGTATACGTTGGTGCGACAATACGTGTGTGATTTCCTTTAGCCCCTCGCCCCTCTGTCCTTTCATTCGTTCTGCCGTCACTTCCTCATATGGGAAATCGTAGAGATGGAACCAGATATCCTTGTCCTCGCGACGCATTATAAGGGTATTTTGCCCGCATATATATATATGGTATATAAACCATCTGTCGCGTACCTTGGGTCTGGGTTTGCGTACCGGCAGTAACTCGGCTGTTCCGTGTGCAAACCCCAAACATTGCGTCTGCAGCGGACATGTCTGGCAGTTGTCGCCCAACTGCGGAGTGCATTGCAACGCTCCAAACTCCATGATTGCCGAATTGAACAGCCGCGGGTGTTCACGGTCCAACAGTCTTTCCATATGCTGGTGGAATAGTTTCTTGCCGGCTGTGGTATCGAACGGTTCGTCTATGTCTGCCAACCGCGCCAGAACGCGGTACACATTTCCGTCCATGGCTGGATAGGGCTGATTGTACGCAAAACTGGCAATCGCGCCGGCCGTATAATCACCGATGCCCGGCAGCGAACGGATGTCCTCAAAACGGGTGGGGAAGGGAGACCAACCTTTTTCCACTACCATCTGCGCGGCTTTATGCAGGTTGCGCGCACGGCTGTAATAACCCAAACCCTGCCACTCGCGCAGCACCTCGTCCTCTGCCGCGGAGGCTAAGGATTCTATATCGGGCCAGCGCTCCACAAATCGCATGTAATAATCCAGTCCTTGCGCCACACGTGTCTGCTGCAATATGATCTCGCTCAGCCAAATCCGATAGCCGTCTTGGGTCTCGCGCCAAGGTAGAATTCGATGGTTGGTTTCGTACCATTGATATAAACGACTATATAATAAGGAGTTGCGCATAAATATACACTAAATCGGACAATAATTACTCAAATCGACTGCAAAAGTACAAAAAAATAACGAAATTTGAAATTTTTTTTGCAAAAAACTTTTGTAATTCAATAATTTATAGTAACTTTGCAAAGTTTTTTCGATAATCAAAAAAAATACTCATATAATTATGACAAAAGCTGAACTTATTAACGAAATTGCCATTGCGACAGGCTTCGATAAAAAGACGATTACCATTATCGTAGAGTCGTATATGGATCTTGTGAAGAAAAACGTTGCTAACGGCGAGAATGTTTACCTCCGCGGCTTTGGTAGTTTTATTACCAAAAAACGTGCTGCTAAGATTGCCCGCAATATTAGCAAGAAAACTTCTATCCAAATTCCGGAGCACAATATTCCGGCCTTCAAACCTTCTGCAGAGTTTTTGGCTGAGGTACGCTGATTGAAGACAAATAAACTAATATACTATTAACATTTTTAATTATCAACATTATGCCAAACGGAAAGAAGCATAAGAGACATAAGATGTCTACGCACAAGCGTAAAAAACGCCTGCGTAAGAATCGTCATAAGCATAAGTAATTGACGGTTTCAACCAATGGCTTTGTGGCTATAGGCTTGCCTAAGCGTAGGTAGGTCGCCACAAAGCCTTTTATTTATTTACATTTTAACCCCTATCAAGTATGAAAAGCGAATTGATTGTGGACGTACAACCGCAAGAGATTGCTATCGCGCTGACGGAGGATGACCGATTGCAAGAGGTCGCACGCGAAAAACGTGACCAGGACAATTTTGCAGTGGGAAATATCTACTATGGCAGAGTCAAGAAAGTAATGCCGGCGCTGAATGCAGTTTTTGTGGATGTGGGTTACGAGAAAGATGCTTTTCTCCATTATTTGGATTTAGGTTCTCAGTTTCGAACGCTGCAGTCGTATGTGACCAAAGCCGTCTCTGACAGACGACGTCTTCCGCTCTTGCAGAAGACACAACGCCAGCCCGAAGTGGGCAAAGAGGGGCAAATAGCAGATGTACTCAAAGTGGGAGACCCCATTCTCGTACAGGTCAGCAAGGAGCCGATCAATACGAAGGGACCGCGTCTGACCGCTGAAATCTCTATTGCCGGGCGCAATATTGTGCTCATCCCGTTTGCCGACGGTGTGATGGTCTCACAGAAAATCAAACGCGAAGCAGAGCGTCAACGCTTAAAACAGTTGATGCTGTCTATCAAACCGCAAGGTTTCGGTATTATCGTTCGCACTGTTGCTGAAGACAAACGCGTGGCCGAGTTGGACAACGAACTCCGATTGCTGGTGGAACGGTGGCAAGAGGCCGTCACGACACTGCAACGATGCCAACCCGTCAGCCTGGTTTGCGAAGAGATGGGACGCACCCTCGGAATTATCCGGGATGTGCTCAATCCGGACTTCACTTCTATACAGATTAATGACAAGGACGTCTATGACGACGTGCGCCATTATCTGGAACTGATTGCTCCGGAGAGCGCTAAAATCGTTAAACTCTATCAGGGCACGCAACCTATTTTTGACCATTTTGACATTACCCGCCAAATGAAGACGGGGCTCGGCAGGACGGTCGGTTTCAAACATGGTGGATATCTCATCATTGATCGGACCGAAGCACTGTTCTCCATTGATGTCAATTCCGGCAGCAAGAAACTCTATGAGGACCAAGAGGAAAACGCCTTCCAATTCAACATGCTTGCCGCAGATGAATTGGTGCACCAGCTCCGATTGAGGGATATAGGTGGTATTATCATTGTCGACTTTATCGACATGGATAGCAAGGAGCACCAGCAACAGCTGTACGACTATGTACGCCGCTTGATGGAACGCGACAGGGCTCGCCATAATGTATTGCCCCTCAGTAAGTTCGGATTAATGCAAATCACCCGGCAACGGGTACGTCCGGCAGTGGAAGTGGATGTAATGGAGACCTGTCCTACCTGTATGGGAAAGGGTAAAATCCAACCTTCTATCTTCTTCACCGAACAGGTGGAGGAAGAGTGCGCGCACATGTTCGAACACTATGGCCGCGGGTTATATCTGCATTTGCATCCGTTCGTGTATGCCTATGCCAGCCGCGGATGGTTGTTATCGCTCAAATTCCAGTGGTTGCGCCGCTATGGTATTCATGTGATTGAGAATCAATCGCTCGGAATGCTGGAAATGCGATTCCTGAATGCCAAAGGTGAACCTCTCCAGCATACGCATGCTGAGAAAGCGTCTGCCGGTCAGCCCAAGGAGCAACCCAAGCAAGAGGCGAAACCCAAGGAGCAGCCCAAGCAAGAGGCAAAACCCAAGGAGCAACCTAAGCAAGAGGCGAAACCCAAGGAACAGCCTAAGCAAGAGGCAAAACCCAAGGAGCAGCCCAAGCAAGAGGCAAAACCCAAGGAGCAGCCCAAGCAAGAGGTGAAACCCAAGGAACAGCCTAAGCAAGAGGCAAAACCCAAGGAGCAACCCAAGCAAGAGGTGAAAACCAAGGAGCAGCCTAAGCAAGAGGAACCCAAGGAGACTGCAACCCCGAAGAAACGGACACGCAAGAAGGCCAAACAGGAACAATCTGTGATTATTGAACCTTCCCAACAAGAGCCTGCTCCAAAGGCCAAGCGCAGCCGCAAAGCGGCAAAACCAAAACCGGCACCGGTAGAACCGGCGGCTCCGTCTCCCGCGGAGACAAAAGCACCGGCAGCGGTGAAAAAACGCGCAAGACGAAAAAAAGCGTCTGCCGCCCAGGAGAATCCTGCTAATGGAGAATAAGCAAGAAAAAAGAGAGACCGCAAGGCCTCTCTTTTTTTATGCTTTCGTGCTTTCGTTTTCGTCCGGCAGGTATTTCTTTAGCGCACGGGCCACACCGGTTGTCCAGTTGTTGATGGAGTCGCTATCCATCTGCAGCCCGGTAATCATCTTGATGACTTGGTCGATAGGCATACCGTATCGCAACACACCCGAGATAAGCTTGGCATAGTTCCAAAACTCTTTGTCGAACTTATAACTCAGCCCCTCGACTGTAGTCTTGAACCCGCGTGTATTGACAAACTGAAAATCATACCGGTGGTGACCGTCTTCGCCCTGAACCTTGATGATTTTGCCTTTGGTGACTGATTTCGGCAGAGCAATGCCCTCCTCATCATCTGCCAGTCCGGTGAAGATTTCATAGGGTTTGCCGTCTTTGAGTCCCACAAAAGCAATCCATTTGTCTTTTTGTACCTGAAAACGCACCACGTCTGCTTCCAGTTCCGTCGGACGTTTCAGTGGTGCTGAGACGCGTTGGTCTGTTGTGGTGCCTACAGACGATGTGTCTGACTGAAAAAGCGTTCTGTCTTCCATCATAGTATAGTTATTTCAGCGGAGCATGAGGTTTCTCCTTGTCCGTTTTTTTGTTGGTATTGCACTCCATCGGGCACGATGAGATAGTATGTCTGCAGTGTTTCGCCGAGCATTGCTTCCTTGCTGTAATTGATGTCCAGCCTTACTTTCTTGCCGTAATAGTTGGGTAAGTAAGCGTCTGTCATGGTCTGCAGATAGCGGCACGAGTTGCAATGACCGTTGTAGTCGATGTCTGAATAGACAACCTTGTGCGGCACGCAGCCTGTGGGTTCGGGGATGGTAGTCATGCGTACGCGCGCCATCTCGATTATTTCTCCGTCCACGCAGCCTTCGAATATAGGGTCGTCGAAGATATTTACTATCTCGCGTTTCTCCAAATCCAGCACTGCCCATACACTCTTGCATTGTCCGATTAGTATCCATTCATCCCCCATGTTTAGGGAAGGGGTGGGGTTTTGCTTATATATTCGGAAATTACGTGTGCTCAGCATGTGGGCGTTGCTCTCAATCCATGTCTCGAAACGCACTTTCTCGCAATGGGTCGGCAGTTCGTACATCTCTACACTCAGGCGTGTCAGTATCCATGTCAGTCCGCGCGGATGAAGCGTAGCGATACCGAATCCCAACTCGTCTGCTACAGTACCTGCTACTTCCAGCAGGTAGTTCTCCAGGTTATACAGGCGCAGTTTTTTCTCGCCATCTACCTCCTGGTACTTAATTTCGTAATCGTAATTGTATTTCATTTCAAACCAATAACCTATAACCTATAACCTTTACCCTTTACCCCATCACTTCAGCCACCTGTCCAGCCATCCTCTGAACTCTCTCTGCCAAAGGATGCCGTTTTGCGGTTTCAATACCCAATGGTTTTCATCGGGGAAGATGAGCAGTTCGGCCGGCACGCCGCGCATCTTCGCTGCGTCAAATGCCGCCATTGCCTGATTGGCCAAGATACGGTAGTCTTTCTCGCCGTGGATACAGAGTATCGGCGTGTCCCATTTATCCACAAACCGGTGCGGGCTGTTCTCAAACGTGCGTTGTGCAATCTTGTTGTCTTTCTCCCAATATGCGCCGCCCATGTCCCAGTTGGCGAACCATTTCTCCTCGGTCTCCAGATACTGCATCTCCAGATTGAAGATACCGTCGTGGGCGATGAAGGCTTTGAATCGTCCGTCATGGTGACCGGCGATCCAATAGACGCTGAAGCCGCCGAAGGAAGCGCCAACGCAGCCCAGATGGTCTTTGTCCACATATGGCTCCGTGCAGAACTCGTCAATGGCGGTGAAATAATCCTTCATGCACTGGCCTCCGTAGTCGCCGCTGATTTCTTCGTTCCATTCTTTGCCGAAGCCCGGCAGACCGCGTCTGTTGGGGGCTACGATGATATAGTCGCCAGCGGACATCATCATGAAATTCCAGCGGAAGGACCAGAACTGGCTCACAGGGCTCTGCGGACCGCCCTCGCAATATAGGATTGCCGGGTATTTCTTGCTCGGGTCGAAATGCGGCGGATAGATGATCCAAGTCAGCATATCTTTGCCGTCCGTGGTCTTCTGCCAGCGCGGTTCAACGGTGGAACGCTCGATCTGGGAGTAGATATTGTCGTTTTCGCCGGTCAGTTTGTCCAGCTGTTTGTTGTAGGTGTCAAACGGCTGGTCGTACCAGACCTCGGTGTGCGCATAGTCGCCGTTGTCTTTCTCCAGCCACTCGCCTACATCCATCCGGTAGATCTCGTTCGCCTGGCGCATGGAGTGGCCTAGAACAAACGCATAATGATCGCTCACATCGCCCAATCCCAGATCATACTGCCCTTCCGTCAGGCGGCTGACATAACCGTTCAGGTTCACATGGTAGAGTTGCACCGTGGCGTGCCAACAGGCGGTGAAAAGCAGGCTGGAGTCGTTGTACCAGGCGTATTCATCCACATTCGTATCCATCGTGCGGCTCAGGAAGCGTTTTTCGCCGGTCTTGAGGTTCATGACCATGAGGCGGTTCTCGTCGCTCTCATAGCCGTCGCGCTCCATGGACTGCCATGCTATCCACTCGCCATTAGGCGAATAGCTTGGATTGGTGTCATATCCCTTGTTGTCCTCGGTGATATTCTTGTGCGTGCGCGTACGCAAATCATATAGATAAATGTCGCTGTTAGTGGAAACGGCATAGTCCAGTCCGGTCTTCTTGCGGCATGTGTAGGCTATCTCCTCGTTGTTCGGGTTCCATGCCAACTGCTCCACGCCGCCGAAAGGCTTCATGGGAGACTCAAAGGCGGTGCCTTCCAGGATGTTTGCGCACTCGCCCAGTTTGGCGGATTTCATGCGTTCGCCTTCGCCGTAGTAATCGATCTCCAGCGGACAGACGAAGGGTTGCGGCGCGGTCTCTACCCATTCGTCCCAGTGTTTGTACATCAGGTCCTCGTGCATATGTCCCGTGGCCAGCGGCAGGTCGGGATACTTATCAGCGGTCGTCTGTACGGTCTTCACTTGTTTGATCAGGATGACCTTGTCACGCATCGGGGAGAGTAGGAAACCCTCTACGTCCTCCGTCCCTTCTACCTCCACCTCCTCTTTGTCGCGGCGGATATAGAGTTTGCCGCCTTTCAGGTATGCCAGCGCGCCGCTGTTGCCAAACCATGCCGGTTCTGAACCGACAAACTCATCAATCATTTCCGGCTCGCTTTGCCCTTTCTCTCCCTCTCTTGTGGAGAGGGCCGGGGTGAGGTTGAACGGATTCACAATCCGGATCCATGTCGTGCTTCGGTTCTCCTCTACGCTGTAATAGCTGACGGTATAAGCTATCAGACCGGTCTCAATGTCACATTTGACGCTGCCTATACGCCCCATTGCCCATAGTCCTTCGGGAGTCAGCCGACCGCCTTCTATTGTTATCTGAGGCTTGCGGATGGGAGCTTTCTCTTCACTCGCTTTCTCTGCGCATGACACACCAATAATAGCCATAACTGTCAATACGAATAATTTCCAATTTCTCATTGTTACTCACTTTTGCGAGTGCAAAAGTACAATTTTTTTCTGATATATACAAATAAAGACGCATTAATTTTGCTATAATTTGCATATATCATTTTTTTATTGTAATTTTGTGGCATAAATCAACTTTACCATGAAACTTCAGTTTTTGGGTGCCACCCGCGAGGTGACGGGAAGCAAGCACCTTATCACTACCGATTCCGGACACACTATTCTTCTTGACTGCGGAATGTATCAGGGCAAAGGGATGGAAACCGATGCCGCTAACCGTGATTTGGGCTTTGACCCGAAAAAACTCGACTGCGTTGTCCTCTCCCACGCGCATATAGACCATTCCGGTCTTATTCCTTATATATATAAACTCGGCTTCCGCGGCGATATCTATTGCACACCCGCCACGCGCGACCTCTGTGCGCTCATGCTGGCCGACACCGCCTTTATCCAGGAGCAGGATGTCCGTACCTATAACAAGAAGATTGACCGCCAGCACCCCCATAAAGAGAAGGGAAAAACCTACAAGATTGAGCCGCTTTACAGCCAGCGTGACGTCGAGGGAGCCATGCGCCATTTCGTCACCTACAGCTATGACCGCCGTTTCCGACTCTTCGATGATGTCTTGCTTACTTTCACCAACTCCGGACACATGCTCGGCGGCGCGATTTGTTCGTTGGAGATATATGAAAAGCCTGCCCAAAACCATTTCATAGATGGAGTGGAGTATAAATCTTCCTTCCCTTCAGGGGAGGAACGAGGAGAGGCTCGTGTCTGGAAACGCCTGACCTACACCGGCGATATAGGCCGCAAGCATTGCCATATCTTGCCGCCGCCGCATCTATTTCCGCAGTGCGACTATCTCATTTGTGAGTCCACCTACGGCGACCGCTTGCACGACGAGCAGCTCGTCACGGAGGAACAACTCCTTGGCGTTGTGGAGGACACCTGTGTCTATCGCAAGGGGCAACTGCTCATACCCTCTTTCTCGGTGGGCAGAACCCAGGAGATTGTCTATGTGTTGAACCAACTTTACAACGACGGCCGCCTGCCGCATATACCTGTCTATGTCGATTCGCCGATGTCCACCAATGCCACCCAGATTTTCCGCATGTACCCCGAGGAACTATCCGACGAGGTGCGCGACACTCTGCGCTTCGACGCTGACCCCTTCGGTTTCAACACCCTGCGTTATATCACGGACATCCGTGAGTCCAAGGCGCTGAACCATAAGGACGAACCCTGTATCATCATCTCCGCTTCCGGCATGTTGGAGGCAGGGCGTATCAAACACCATGTCGCCAACCATATCTCCGACCCGCGCTGCACAATCCTTATTGTCGGGTATTGCGAACCCACCACACTGGGCGCGCGTATTCAACAGCCCGGACTGCAATGGATTTCTATCTTCGGTCTGGACCGCAAAATCAAAGCGCAGATAACCAAAATCGAAGGTTTCTCCGGACATGGAGATTGGCAGGAAATGACGGATTATCTTACGCGAAGCCTGCATCCGGAACTTGTACAACGTGTCTTCGTTGTACATGGCGAGCAAACCGCTGCAGAGACCTATAAGGGTCATCTCCACGATGCCGGTTTCCGGAATATCACTATTCCTGAGAGAGGTGAAACGGTAGTTCTCTGACCTGCCGCGCGTTTTCCGGAACAGCGCAGTGGTCCGGTCTATCCGGATTCTCCGGAAGTACCCTAACCAAAGATTCTTTCACCTTTCACCTTCCAAAATTAGTGCATCGTTAGTGCGTCGTTAGTGCGCGATAAGTGCGCGATAAGTGCGTTATTATCGGAGGCGGGTTGTACTCGCATTGTATTATTCTGCAAGCAGTCATCTATTTTTATTCCCCTCCTTTGCAGGTCCTGTGCACGTGCTTTCCGAGCACGAGTTATCTTCCTTTGGTCCTGCTCTCGCGGCTAGTACCGCGAGCCACTCCCGCTGTCTAGTCCTCGCCGCTGTCTCGGCGAGTAATCTCCCTGGACGAGCGTAGCAGTCCGGTCTATCCGGATTTTCCGGGGAAAACACACATAAAATCGCCTCTCCTCTTGCATATCTCAAAAAATAGTTGTACCTTTGCACCGCAAAGGACAACTCGGAGTCCCCGCAAAGGACAACTCGGAGTCCCCACAAAGGACAACTCGGAGTCCCCACAAACTACAACCCGTGCTCCTTTCCGGAGCAGCGAAGCGGTCTGGACTATCCGGATTCTCCGGAAATCTCCTCGCCGATAGCGAAAACGACTAACAAACAATTACTAATATGAAGCGAAAACTCTTTACTCTTTTCATCGCGCTTGCCGCCGGCATTGGCACAATGTTCGCAAGTGTTAAAATCGGCGACCTGTACTACAACCTCAACGAGACCGCAAAAACAGCTGAGGTTGCAAGCAATAGTTCCGCAAACGGTGACCTTGTCATCCCTTCTTCTGTTACCTACAATGGTATCTCCTACAGCGTCACAAGTATTGGAAGCTGGGCTTTCGATGGTTGCAGCGGTTTGACCTCAGTGACGATTCCCAATAGCGTCACAAGTATTGGAAGCTGGGCTTTCTCTGGTTGCAGCAGTTTGACCTCTGTGACAATTGGCAATAGCGTCACAAGTATTGGAAGCTGGGCTTTCGATGGTTGTTTGACATCTATAACGATTCCCAATAGCGTAACAAGCATTGGAAATAATGCTTTTAATGGAGTTCCCAATATCGTTTATGATGGCACTGCAACTGGGGCTCCATGGGGAGCCCGAAATATGAATGGTTACATGGAAGGATATCTGGTATATAGAGACAACACAAAGACTGAACTGATAGCATGCTCCACGGCTGCAACAGGAAAAATCTCCATTCCCAATAGCGTCACAAGCATTGGAAGTTCTGCTTTTTCTGGCTGCACCGGTTTGACCTCTGTGACTATTCCCAATAGCGTCACAAGCATTGGAAGTTCTGCTTTTTCTGGCTGCACCGGTTTGACCTCTGTGACTATTCCCAATAGCGTCACAAGCATTGGAGAGAGGGCTTTTGAGAATTGCACCGGTTTGACCTCTGTGACGATTCCCAATAGCGTCACAAGCATTGGAAAGTATGCTTTCTATGGTTGCAGAGGTTTGACCTCTGTGACGATTCCCCATAGCGTCACAAGCATTGGAAGTTATGCTTTCGAATATTGCACCGGTTTGACCTCTATTTCCATCCCCAATAGCGTTACAAGTATTGGAAGCGGAGCTTTCTCTGGTTGCAGCGGTTTGACCTCTATTTCCATCCCCAATAGCGTCACAACCATTGGAGATAATGCTTTCCAGAATTGCAGCGGTTTGACCTCTATCAATGTGGCTGCAGATAACGCCAAATATTGTTCGGTGAATGGTGTTATGTTTAGTAAAGACAAGACAACGCTTGTTATCTACCCTAGTGGAAAACAGGGGGCATACTCGATTCCCAATAGTGTCACAAGCATTGGAGATGATGCTTTCTATTATTGTCGCAGTTTGACCGCTATTACCATCCCCAATAGCGTCACAAGCATTGGAAATGAAGCTTTCTATGGTTGCAGAGGTTTGACCTCTGTCACAATTCCAAATAGCGTCACAAGCATTGGGAATAGGGCTTTCTCTAATTGCACGGTTTTGACTTCAGTGACGATTGGTAATAGCGTCACAAGCATTGGATATAGGGCTTTCTCTGAGTGCACTAAATTGAATACTATTAAAAGTATGTGTTTTATACCACCAATGCTTGGAGAAGATGTCTTTTCACAAGTTGCCTTGAATCTGCAATTATATGTACCTCAAGGTTCAGAGACGCTTTATAAACAGGACGAGCAATGGCGTAAATTTGCGTCTATTATACCATTTAGGAATCCTTATAAAATAAACGGACTGTACTATACACTTAATGCAGGTAACAATGAAGCGGAGCTGACATATGAAAATCTTACAGATACAAATTACTACTCACAGCACAAAATAATAATACCTCAATCCGTTTCTTTTAAGGAGTTGTCGTTTGACGTAACTTCTATCAGCGACTCCGCGTTTATTAATTGCTCTTCATTAAACACTATTTCTTTGCCTTCTGGAATGCTGTCCATAGGAAAAGATGCGTTCCTTGGCACAGGATTGACCTCTGTGGAATGGAATGTTAAAAATTATCCGGATTTTCCATCCGCAGAGGAAGTACCATTCTTTAATATTGTAGAAAATATTAATTCTTTTACTTTCGGTAAAGAGGTGGAAAGTATTCCCGCACATCTATGTAATGGAATGGTAGGGTTGGAAACAATTAGTCTCCCGAACACGATAACTTCCATCGGAGACTATGCTTTTGCGAACATCAACAGCCGCAAGTTCAACTCCGTTATCTTCCCTCATAGCCTTGTCTCGCTCGGCAAGGGCGCTTTCGCCAACGACATCTACTTGGAGAACATCGAGTTCGGCGATAACATGGAGTTCATCGGCGAGGACGCTTTCAAAGCCTGCACACGCGTAATGACCATGACCAGTTGGTCGGAATTTACGCCTAACGTGGACAAAGGTGCGCTGGATGACATCAAATCTGCCGCCGAACTGTATGTCCGCAGCTCGTGCCTGCGCAAATATGAGATGGACGACAACTGGAGCCGCTTCCTGCTCCGCGAGATAGGCGCGCAAGAGACAACCCTTGCCACCAATGCCGTTACTGTCGAACCGGCAGACAACACCGCTCTCTTCACTTGGCCCACTGACCAGCAGGCGGCTACCTATACGCTTCAGATAACCAAGGACGGAGAGGTCTTCTGCACACTGGTTTTCAATGCCAATGGTCAACTGACAGGCATTGCTTTTGCACCCGGCATCAACGGCAACCGCCATGCGCCGGCGGCAGTGCTCGCCAACGGAGGTATGCAGTTCACCGTCACGGGACTGAACACTGCTACCAACTATGCGTATGACTTTACCACCAAGGACAACGCCGCCAAAGTGCTTGCCACCTATTCCGGCATCTTCGGCACAACCGGCGCACCAGACCCGGCACAGGGTCTTGACAACACTCCATTCCCTTCAGGGGAGGGCCAGGGTGAGGCTCTCAAACTTCTCCGCAACGGCCAAATCCTCATTCTCCGCGGAGACAATACCTACACCCTTACAGGACAAGAGGTTCAACAAAACCTCTAAAACCATACACAATATCTTTCCCTACACAAAATCAGGCGGCTAAATGCTCGCCTGATTTTGTGTTATACCCTTAAAAGGACCAAAAAGGACTTTGCGCATATGCAAGAAAAGCTGTCCAGCCCTCACCGCTGTCTCGGCGAGTAATCTCCCTGGACGAGCGTAGCGGTCTGGTCTATCCGGATTTTCCGGGGAAAACACACATAAAATCGCTTCTCCTCTTGCGTATCTCAAAAAATAGTTGTACCTTTGCACCGCAAAGGTTTTTAACGCCCAAACCGTCACTCACTGACGTTAAACCGGAGGACATATTGATTTAAAACGTTTGCTTTTGTTCGTCACGGCTCTGAAACCTAGGAAATTTCAAAACGTGTAAATACCTGAGAACAAAATGAGCAAGCGTCCTTGCGTTGCACGGACGTTTCTTGTTGGTATTTACTGGTTTTCCTAGGACCACAGAGCATGAACAAGAACCGTTCGTGCTTTTTTTGTGTATTACAATGACACTTGCTCAAGAAACGATGCAAAAGTACTACAAAATTGCGGCATACACAAACAAAAATGCAATTAGGACCAACAAGGTACAAATTGCGGGGCCCACAGAGTAAACCGAAGCCTATAGGCTGTTTGCTATGGGGAGAGCGGAGGCACAAGTTGCCTGTTTATTTAGCGGAGCGGTATAAAAAATGCACACTTGTTGCCGAACGCGAAAAAAGGACCAAAAAGGACCATGAATATATTATAAAAAAGCAGTACCTTTGCAGGCGAAAAGGTCGATTCGCTCTCGAGACACTCTCGACATAGTCTCGATCCGATTCTCTCTCGATAGTGTCTCGCTAGTCTGATTTGGATAGTTCAGAGGGATAAATCAAATAAGTGAAGGATGCCGAAAATATCGTTCTAGTGAAACGAGGTAAGAAATACCAAAAGTGAGTCGGCAAAAAATAGAATAATATCATGAAAGGATTATCTTTTTCATTGAAACGCGCTGTTGGAATCAGTGGTTTGAAAACCAAAATAGCCCATAAAACGGGCATCCCGACTACCAAGCAGGGCTTGGAGCGAAAAATTGGACAAGCAGTGATATCTGCAATTACAAGAAAGAAACGCAAATAACCCCAATATTAACCTTTAAATTTTTTCTATTATGGGACTTCTAAACAACATCAAGGACCACTTCACGAACGCAGAGTTCACTGTGGCCCCGCAAAAGAAAGTTAAATCTGTATGTGCTGATTTCAAAAAGGCATTCGGTGTAACTCTCGCCATCTACAAAGGCGCTCAATTAGCAGATCCGGAGATGACATTAGCGGCTCTTAACAAAAAGACGACGAAAGACATTACCACCAAAAGCTATGATGAACTGAAGATAAAAGCGTCCATGAAAGTAGGCGAGGCGGAGAAACTCTTCGACCAGATGTTTGGCTTGACCGTACAAATCAAGGACCCTGCAGGCAAAGTATGTGTTGACAATAAGTTGACTATCGGTCAGGCAGCCCGCGGTGAAGGTAAATAAAAATAATTAACCTTTTAAATTTAACAATTATGGCAAGTAAAGTAAGAGTTTATGCCAAGTCTCAAAAATGGGCAGCATTAGGAATTATTGATGCGTACATTAAAATGTATCCGCATGCAACTGTTGATGATCTCAATAAGGCTTTTCCCTTGAGTGTCCTTCAAGAAACTAAAACAGACGAACCATTGCTCGTCACAGTTGCTGAAAAAGAAAAATTGGTAAAAGCATCTAAGACCACCTTTGATGACGAGTATTTTGAAGAATGGAAAAGAACTCATTTCTACGTTACTCTACCGGATGGCACAGACCTTATGTTTACTGTAGCGATGTGGCCGAAAGAAATGTTTGAGAAAATGATGGCGCAAGCTAAGTTATATGATATCGAGTTCGCAAAATACGAGGCAGCAGAAAAAGGTATCGGTAAACGCGGTGAGTACTCATTGGAATATTTAAATGGTTATGTTCCTCCCGTACCTACAGCAAAGAAATCGAAGACTTGGTTGTGGATTCTTTTAGCAGCACTGCTTATTATCGCTATTTTGGTAATCTTGCTGCTGATGAAAGGTTGTCAAAAGGTAGAACCTCAAGTGGTAGAAGTAGAGAAAGTGGTAGTTGTTCATGACACGCTGTATATCCAGCAGATTGAGGAAATAGAGAAAAACTTCAATGCCGCAGAGTTTGTGCAAGGTAAAGCCGATTTGAGCGAGAGCGCTAAGTTTGTGCTCCATGATTTGGCTAAAGTAATGCAGAAGAATCCTGAAGTACGTCTGCGTTTGGAAGGTCACACTTCTGCAGAGGGTGATGCTGCTTTCAATCAGAAACTGAGTGAAGCTCGCGCACAGGCTGCTGTAGATTTCATGGTAGAGCACGAAGGTATTGACGCTTCCCGTCTGGAGGCAGTTGGTAAAGGTTCTTCTGAGTTGAAAAATACCGAAGACCCTATGGCTCCGGAGAATCGCCGCACAGAATTTATTGTATTGGAATAATACACCTTACCTCATCCGCCTTGATCAGCGGGTGGGGCACAAAGAACTACTAATCCATTAATTTAATACAATCATGGCCGTAACCACAAAAAAAACACATACACACAAGCTGCCGGATTTATCTGCGGATATAAACAAATTCTTAAAACATAGTAATGAATTGGGAAGTTATCGCATGCAAGAGGAGATTCTTTTGGATTTTACAAAAAAATATCCAAAGCATGACATCTATGAAGCGGTTGAAATCAAGGCAAAATTATTGAATATGTTTTACTCTACTGGTATTCAGGCTATTGATGTTATGGTAAGGAATATCATGAGTATTATTGATATAGACAAGATTTTACAAGAACCTAAGTATAACAGAGGGTTAATAGATGCAATTGCAGAGTTAAAACTTAAGGATGATAAAAAGCGAAACAACTATTCCTTTGCCACGAAATATTGCGCGCTTCATCAACCTGAAAAATATCCAATATATGATAGTATTGTTGCTGCGATTCTTACTAAGTTAATGAAGACCGACCAACTTCCACCTTTTAAACTAAAAAGAAAGACATCAGATCCAAGTACAAATACTTACATGACGCAAAGTGAGTTTGAAACAATGCTGCGTAATTACGACTCTTTTGTTAAAGTATATGACATTTTTATGGAAGATTATGGTCTCAAAGGCAAATTCTCGTATAGAATAGTGGATTGGTATCTATGGGGATCATACAAGAATGGAAATATTGAGACCGAAATTGAAAAACTCACTCAATTGGACCGCAACAAATATGTTCCATACTCCCAAAAGAAAGTGGAAAAAACAAAGAATATTAACTAAAAATAGTACAATTATGACATTTACACTTAATGGATTAGTCTATGAGACTATCAATGACAATGAAGTACAACTTCTTAGAACCGAAGGTCTTAAACGCCCCGTACGTAATATTCCTGCGGAAGTGGAGTATTCGGGGAAACAGTATAAAGTAACAGAGGTGAGCGGAGTGGTAAAAGAACGTCACTATGGTTCTTCTGACTATTACTATACATATAATAATGGGGCTTTTGAAAACGATGATGTCCTTACTAATTTATCGCTGCCAGAAGCAATAAAAAGCATTAATTCGGGTCAGTATGATTATCCTAAATACCACGGCGCATTTTTAGGATGTATAAAACTTAAGGAAATTTATTTTTCGGATTCATTAGAATCAATAGGAGATTATGCTTTCCAAGGATGCACGGCTATTGAATCACTATATTTTGGTGATAATTTGAAAACTATTTGTCGTTCAGCATTCTACAATTGTTCTGCATTAAAGGAAATAGATTTTAATGATAAATTGGAAACAATAGGTAATTACGCTTTTGAGGGGTGTACATCTCTTAAAAATGTGTCATTTCCAGAGTCGCTCAAGAAGATTGGAGATAGAGCTTTTAAAGGTTGCAAGACAATGACAGAAGTAAATATCCCTACGTCTGTTGAGACTATAGGTAGTAGTGCCTTTGCTGAGTCCGGAGTGAAGGTTGTAAATATCTATAGCGAGAATATCAATATCGCGGAAGATGCATTCCCCGCTGATGCGCAAATTAATTTCTTGGACGCTAACTCATTCCCCAAACGCAAACGCAAACCGCGCGGCGCTAAAACCGCAGAAACACCGAAAGCGACTCATGTGGTAGAAGAACCTAAAAAAGAAGAACCGAAACCACAACCCAAACCCACGCCAAAACCGGAACCTAAACCCGAACCCGAGCCTATACCTGTTGCTCCAGTGAACATAAGCGGAGACGGATTGACATTGCTTAACAATTCTAAAGTAGCTGATGTGGTAGCTCAATTCAATGCTCGTTTTGGCTCGGTTTTGCGTATATACAACGGTCGTTCCAAAGCAGAGGATGGTGATACTCTCAAAGCATTGGGATTGTCAAAAGAAGGCGAGATGAGTTGTCGCGGAAACCTTACGGTAGGCTCGTTTATTGAACGTATGCAAAATGAATTCGGTCTGAAAGTCAAAGTTTATACCTGCGACGAGTGGGTTGCTGTTTTAGACGGCCTTACTTTGGAAGCCAGCGGCAAAGTAAAAAAGAATGCCGTCAAAGCCGATATGGAGAGTATGATTGCATACCGGCGCGAAGACAATAATCTAAACGGTTACTCCATTCAAGCGCGTGAAGATGGTAGTTATGTAGTATTTAAAGATGGAGAGGAATGCAGCAATGCAAAAGCAGCCATGCGAGAAATGGCAGTCTTGCTCGGTATGGAATATGATGCAGATTGGACTACTCGTCAATTTGGTGCAAAACTCCTCAAAGTCGTCGGCAATGCCGATACACCTACTCCTGCCACTTCACAGCAAGAAGATGGTATAGAATACAACCGTGCTTATTGGATAGAAAAGTCATCCGAGCAAAATCTGGGATTGGTAGATCATCTGTTGGATATTATTAATTCGGTTTGTCAAGATCGCTATGAATTAAAATACAACAAGGCATATATTGGTCTTACTCATAATAGCAAACCGCGCGTGTTTGTCGCTTTCCGCCCGCAAAAAGGAGATTTGAATATATCCGTATACGTGAAACAAACGCCGGAATTTGATAAGATTTTTGCAGAGAAATTGGATTCTCCGGATTGTTATGACGAGGATAAATACAAGTGTCATATTCAGGTTGAGGATACCGAAAAGAAAGGTGGCTTCTTTGCTAAACTATTTGGCAAAACAGCAAGTAATCTTGATGCTTTGATACCGGTATTGATTCAAGCAGAAAAAGAAGCGAAATAATAATCAATAGGACAAGCCTGCAGTCCTTAATGTTGCGGGCATAAATGATCATTTATTAACTTTAAATTTTTACTATTATGGCAGAAATTGCATTAAAGGGTAACATGAAGGTTAAGACCCTCAAGGCTGATTTCAAGAAAGCATTTGGAGCATCTCTCCGCGTTTACAAAAGCGTAACCTGCAAGGGCGCATTTGCTGATGACGACGCTACGTTGGCATCCATCCGCGCAGAGGGTAAAGCCGGTGGCGAACTGAAGATCGTTGGTAACATGCAGGTAGGTAACTTCGAGAAGAAGATTGCTGATATGTATGGTATTGGTGTTCAGGTTGCTGACAAGAATGACAGCAACCTGGCAGACAACAGCGGTACTATCTCCGCTGCAGGTCGTGCTTGATTACAGTCCAAACAAGGCAGGGGAGTTTGATCGCTCCTCTGCTTACAAAAGTTATTAACCCTTTAAATTTTATCACTATGAGCAAAGAGTATTATCGCAAGAAAATCATTGACTTGCGTGCAAGTCTTGACAGAGAAAAAGAAGCAA
The DNA here is from genome assembly GCA_002392745.1 of Bacteroidales bacterium UBA3843. Lineage (GTDB taxonomy): Bacteria > Bacteroidota > Bacteroidia > Bacteroidales > Paludibacteraceae > Colicola. The sequence continues at coordinate 39,750 of DGHR01000003.1, forward strand.
AAAAACGCGACAATGAGCGTTATGCTTCATTGATTAAAAGTGCTTCCTCACCATCCAGCAAGGCATCTTATCGCAAATCTAAAGTCGATGCTGCTGCGCGCCACGACCGCCAGATTGATTATCTGAAGCGTCAAATCGAGAGTGCAAAAGAATCGCTCAAGCGCGAGAAATCATAATGCCTCTTGACGCGTAAAAGTAAACAGGGCTGGGGAGTTTGATCACTCCCCCGCTCACACACAAAAAATCAACTTGATGAGAAGTTTATATTTATGTATTTTATCGCTCGTCTCATCCGTTATCATGGCGCAGACAACGGAAGGCGATGAACTATGGATGGAACCCGACCGTCCGGGAATGGCTACCGGAACAGGTGTCATGCCCTTTAAGAAAGTGATGTGGGAAACAGGCTTTGAGGCCGGGTTAGGCAATGAGTACTCTATACTCTTGCCGACGACTATGTTTCGGTTCGGTATTGCTCCATTCGCAGAACTGCGCGTGGAGTATGACGGCTTGTTGTTGCAACAAACGGATAAGTCTTGGTCTTACGAAGTGGCTCCGCTGATTATCGGTACCAAACTGCGTGTTTTTGATGGCTCGGAGCAATACAAATGGATTCCGAAAGTTGCTCTGATGGCCAACTTGGCTATCCCTTGTACGCGTACAATGGCGGAAATAATGCATGTTGCGCCATCGTTATATGCCCTTTTTTCTAATGATGTAACTTCATGGTTCAACATCGGCTACAATGTAGGCGTGGAGTGGGATGGTTTGCAACCTAAACCATATACCTTCCTTGCTCTCTGTTTGGGATTCAACATAACTGAAGAAGTGGGCGCCTTCGTGGAGAGTTATAACTATATTACCGATTATGGCAGGAATATTGCCGGTGAATGTGGGCTGGATGCCGGATTCAATTTTATGATACATGAGCGCGTGCAATTGGATATCTATGCCGCTATCAATGCAAAAGATCCTGCCGCAGAAAGTTATGTCGGACTTGGAGTAGCTTGGCTGATTAATTAATAGCATAAAATAATATAAATATGACAGATAAAATTCAATCTCTCAAACAAGAGTTGTCGCGGGTCTTTGATGATAACTTGCGTACCAAACAGTGGCAAAACTATGTCGATTATGCCATCATTGGACTTATCATCCTTTCGACGGTTGAGGTTTTCCTCTCTACGTACGATGGTATCGTGGAGAAATACGGCCTTTGGCTGAAAGTAGTGGATTATTTTACGACCTTCTTCTTTACCATTGAAGTTTCTCTCCGTATCTGGTGTGCCGATCTGATTGACGATAAATACAAAGGCTTCTGGGGACGCGTGCGTTACTGTTTCTCGTTCTATGGTCTAATAGACATCCTTTCCACGTACCCGTTCTACCTGCATTTCTTCATGCCTATGCCGTATGTGGCACTCAAAGCCTTGCGAATTGCCCGTCTCTTGCGTGTATTCCGTTATATGAAAGCGTTCAACGTCCTCTCAAGGGCTATGCGTGCCAAGAAAGATGAGATGTGGGTGTCCGTTCAGTTCTTGACAATCATTACGCTCATCCTCTCGTTCGTTCTTTTCTTTGTGGAGCATGAGGCGCAACCGGAAGTGTATAACAACGGCTGGACATCTGTCCTCTGGGCATTTGCGCAGTATATCGGCGATCCGGGAGGTTTCGCAGATACACCGCCGATTACCGTCACCGGTCGTATTATAGCCTGTATCATCGGTGTACTCGGCATCGCTATCTTTGCCGTTCCTGCCGGACTCATCGGTTCCGCTTTCTCGGAAGTCATGGAGAAAGACGAGCGCAGAGAGAAATCCGAAGGTTGGGCGGAACGTCTCCACTCGGCTTTTGAACGTAAACTCGACCGTCCTACAGGTTTTCAAATCGTTCCGCGGTACGTGTCTATCGTGGAGATTCAAGCGCGTTTGGGACTCAAGGAAGATGAGATATTGGACGCAGTAGCTGTTTCCGATAAGTTCCGTTTGATTAATCTGTCAAGCACAGCAACGCCGGATGAGAGAATAACTGACTTGTTGGCGGTGGAGCATTTTCCGGTTAACACTATCTATGGCCAGTGTATTGACCGCAAATCCAAAGTTACTATTTTCTCTCCCAGTAATATTGTGGACCCGATTATTGGCTGGTGGGCATACTATTTGGCTAAAATTGGCGGGTTCAATTATGTAAGTCGTGAGGTGGGAGAGACACGCCCCTATAACTCTTTCTATCTCTACAAAAACGATGGTACAATCGGTCGTGAGGAATGTATGGCGGACCTCAATCGGCTGGCGGATGGCGAAGACAAATGGGTATTCTCCATCCTGGCTGCCAGCGGAGGAAGCGAACCGGCTTATCCAACGCAGTTCCATTTTACTTACGGAGCCAAGAAAGGCGATGAAACGTATGACGACCCGAACATAACGCTCAACGACATTCCTGCTTTTGATGCATTGTATAAGGAGTTTACAGGTTTATTAGAAACTCAATATTCTCTTTCTGCAGACCGCCAACGCTATCATACCAACGCCAATGCCGGTTATTTTGCACGTCATTTGGAGCATAAAGTGAACGCCGTTGCACTTCGTGTCGCATGGAGCGTTACTGCAAGAGATGCACGAGCCATCCAGATAGCTCAATCCCTTGCGCAATCCATCAACCGAAATATCAACCACACCGGCAATCCTGATGTCCCGGAACTCAAAGTGAAGGACATCGGATATAGTGGATATAAAAATTAAAAACATATTCATATGAGTACTCTCCTTGACAAAGTTAAAAAAGCAGCCTCTGAAGTTGGAAACTCCATTGTTGACGCAGCAGCAAAGACAGCTGAATCTGTAGTGGACACTGCGAAAGTGGCAGCTGCGCAAGCCGCCAAACGATCTGCAGAACGCGCAGTAGAGAAGGCTGCGAAATTAGCGGAAAAGCAAGAAATTCTGCGACAAAAAGAAGCAGAAGAGTCCGGCTATTTCATCCGTGATGGGAAGTTGGTTGTAAGTACCATGGAAGGAATGAAAACATGGCTTACAGAACTTGGGAAAGACACAACACCGGCTTTGATGCAAACATTGCAGTCACAGCTGCAGATGCTCAAATATGTTCAATCGCCTTCCATGACAGGTATGGCATTGGATAACATGATTCTTTGTCTGGATAAGGCGACAAAGACTTCCACAAACCCTCAAGAATTAGCGAATATCAAAGAGGCATTTGCATCAATGATACAAAACTACTTCTTTATGTTGGAAGCCAACCTGAAGTGTGCTCAGAAAAAGAGTCAACAGGAGTCAGTCCAACTCCTCACACAAGCCGGAGAAATGTTGTCTGATGCTGTTACCAAAACAGCAATGGCTTTATCCAGCGCAGGTACAGCAAGTGTAGCTGATGTTGTGGTAAAGAATGTTTTTGAGTCGCCTGAAATGCAAAAGGGATACCTTAAGAAACTCTTTACATGGCTCGGAGACAAGAAGGTATTAAACCAAAAGGAAGAGGAATTCTATAAGACGATAGAGATGCTCTTTGAGACCTTCGATGAGAACGCAGAATTATTAGGTAAATCCATTCTTTATAACGGTATGCTCTCACGTTATCGCGCTCAACTTATAGATCGATATAAGGAACAGAAGATGAAGATGTACCTTGCTCGCGGGTATAAGATTGATACGGATAAGCTCAATGAACTCTCAAATGGTCTGAAGTCCGCGGCAAAGTCCGCAGTCGGCATCAATAAATTAAATGCCCTGACGGGACTTACACAATCTCTGACATCTGCCGCGGGACTATTGGCGGATTGGATAAATCATAGCAATAAACTTTGTGATATTGCGGCGTACTGCGATATGCAAGATGCATTGGACAACGAATGCAAGCGCTTGCAGGAACAGTTTGATGAGGAAGATGCTCTATTAACCAAACTGAAAGCAGAACAGAAAGACGCAGGGTTCTTTAATTTCTCGGAGAAGAAAGCGCTCCAAGAGAAAATAGACCGCAAGAAAGGAGAACGCGACGCAGTTTATGAAGTATTGTGTCTGACCAAAGAGCAAATCAAAAAAATGCGACAGATGTTCCCTGATTCCTATGCTATGAAGGCCGACATTGAGAAATACGAAGCTAATCTTCGCCGAATAGAGCAGAAATTCTAATTTTTTGCACTGACACTTTTGGCATTTTTGGCAGTTTCTTGCAAAATGTAAAGTTTTACAGATTATTTCATGCACATTAATGGCAAAATGACACTTTTATGTGTTTTTATACTAACATAAAGATAGAAAGTGTCAAAAGTGTCAAAAATGTCATGTCACATTTTTATGCAATAGGTCTTTTTTCGAACGCTGTATTCGAAAATTCAGTGTTAGTTGTTCTTGTATATTCTTAATGATTCATAGTCATTCCCGAGGGTATTCTTTACTTGTGTTCCCCGTCACTTCCTGTTCCTTGTCCCCTGCTAATCGAATACTTAATTGTCACAATCTTTGATGGTTATTTTAAAATTAACAAACTATTAGCTACAAGAACTAAAAAGGACTTGCATATATCAAAAAAATATTGTATCTTTGCACCCAAAACGAAATAGACCTATGAAACGCACCGTATTCCTTATCGCGCTATCCGCACTTTTATTTGCTTGTGGAGGTAACTCATCCGAGCAAAAGATGGTTAGTGGAAAGAATTTCCAAAAGCAATGCGATCAGACAATCGAACAATGCAACCGTTTGCAGAAAGCTGTTAGCGAATTGTCGTCCAATGCATCAGTAGAGCGCATTGATGAAGTACAGCAGCTCAGCGATGAGTTGGCATTCAATTATGATGCCTCGTCGCTCGATTCTATGCAATTAGTGAAAGCAAAAGAGGTGGACCAACTGATAGCAGAAGCCAAACAATCCATAGCGCTGCAACTTGACCAAACTGTAAAACAAGGCTTTTGGTATCTGGTCAATCAACCGGAAATTCTTCTAACAGAAAAAACGGAATTCCCGATATATCTTGAACGTGGCGAGAAACTTTTTGTGGAAATATCTACCGAAAAGCCGGCAGATATTCGTATCTACAATGTGAATAGTCAGCAACAACTCCGTTCGTATATCGGCAAAACGCAAGTCAAGGATTCACTAGCAATTTCATTCTCCTCGGTTTATCTTGTCGAAATCACTCCCCGCGTGCGTCAATATGCTTCCGTTGAACTGACTTATCACCCGAATAATTTGGAGCGCATTCGATATCCGAAGCAGGTTACTTCTCAGCAAGTGGAGGGCCAAAAAGGCGATTTTCGCGTGCAAACGGTCAAAGGAATCAAGATGAAGAATCTGTTTGAAGAGCCGCGTAAATTCACACTTCGCGGCCAACTTAAAGCGGCTTTCTCCGGTTCCTATCGTGCTATAGTAGCCGTACAAGTGCCAGCCGGAGCAACGGATATCTTGTATTCGCTCCGTATATCCACCAATGAACCGGACCGCGCGTCCGATGGCAAGTTCCATGACAATATGGAGACTTCATATAAACGCATAAAGATGCTGGGACTTCCTGTTTATGAATCACATGGTGGGGCTGGGATTATATCTACTCTGCTTGGAGAAAACCAACCTCGGCGAGAGGAAGATGCATATATCAACATGTATGTATTCTTTAATTCCGCTCAGGCTAAGAAATTCCAAGACGGTGTTGATCCGGCCAAACTCTCGTATAGCGTAGATTATTCTGCGATGGGAACGCAGTCTTGTAACGGACGTATTCCATCTAAAGGAAACAAAACGATTTATCTGGGCTTCCTTAACGAACGAATGCGTTACAATAATTATGTTTGGTTAGAGGCCGTTAGCGCTGTGCCGAATACCGAGTATTTCAAAACCGAATATATAGTCAAATAAGAGGCTGGGGCAGTGCTGTCCTCTTGTCCGACGTACACATGAAACGATTTATTGTCATATTATTCTCTCTAATATCTATTGCAACCATGGCGCAGACGCAATTATTCCGTGGTAAATCGTCCTACAGCGGCGATATTATCTATTCGTTTGACGGCAAATCCGTCTTTAAGGGACGCAGCTCCTATAGCGGAGACATCCTTTATTCATGGGATGGCAAATACGTTTACAAGGGAAAGAGCTCTTACTCCGGTGATATTCTCTATTCATGGGACGGCAAATATCTCTACAAGGGCAAATCGTCCTACAGCGGAGATATTCTCCTTACGTTCGATGGCACCTATATCTACCGCGGCAAATCAACCTATTCCGGAGATATCCTCTATACCATCTCCGGCGGTTATGTCTATCGCGGCAAATCTACGTACAGCGGAGATATTCTATATTCCATCAATGGTGTTATGCCTATTCCGGCACTAATTGTAATGATTCAGTAATAATCAGAGTGGGGGATGACGGTTTTTATTTTTGACTTGGGAGGCGTGCTCATCAATCTCGATGTGATGCGCTGTTTCCTGGCCTTTGAGAAACTCATGGGAGAGGAGAATATGCGCACCGTGCTGGGCATGGATTCACGCGGAGAAGGAGTAAAAGCCGTTAGCGTTGCTTCCAAGCAACTGATGGCGGATTTTGAGAGAGGACTCATCTCTCCCGATGATTTTATCGCCCAGGTTCTGCAGTACTGCCATCCCGGCACCACGTCCAATGATATTATGGACGCTTGGATGGCGATGCTCGATGAACTGCCGGCTGAACGGCTTCAGGTCGTCGATGCGCTGCGCGACAAGGGACATCCGGTTTATCTCTTGTCCAACGGAAATGACCTGCATTTCGATTTTATCAACCGCCAATACTCTTTAGATAGCCATTTTGACGGGTTCTTCTTGTCGCAAAAGATGCATCTGGCCAAGCCGGAACCGCAGATATTCGAAGCGGTACAAGCAGCCATCGGAAATCCAGATTCTGTCGTTTTCATTGATGATATTCCAGCAAATCGACTGGCCGCAGAGCAAACGGTGCACTGGCAGACCTATGAGAGTATAGACGCTTTGCGAGCCGCTTTATAATACCCGTACCACTCACCCCAAAATACTAATAAGATGATGACCAAATACTCACCCGAAATAGCCACGCTGCGAATGGATATTGAGCATGAAGTGAAACGCAAGATCCGTACGCCGTATGATTTTGAGTTCCTTGCAGGCGTCATCTGGGAGCGGTTGCATGAGAATATCTCTCCCACTACGCTCAAACGTCTATGGGGCTATATCGACGGCGCAGACACTACGCGCCGTACGACGCTTTGTCTGCTCTCCCAGTTCCTCGGTTTTGCCGACTGGGAGGCGTATGTAGCCTCGCTTGCCATGCGCACGGACATTGAGAGTGTCGCTTTCGAGGGCGAAGGCATTCATATCAATGACCTGAAGCCCGGAGACAGGGTAGAGGTCACATGGCTGCCGAACAGGCGGTGCGTCTTCCGCTATATGGGCGAAGCGCATTTTACGGTCATCGAAGCCGAGAACGCCAAACTGCATGTGGGCGATTCCTTCGACACCACCTGTTTCCTCATTGGCAAACCGATGTACTTGGACAACCTCCAATCACCAATAACCAATCACCCATCACCAATATCAAACGTCTCCTATGTCGCCGGCTCCAAAAACGGCCTGAACTCCGTCAAAAAGCTATAAAAAAATGTTTTATATATAAATAACATGGAATCTTCGTCCGGTTTTATAGTGCCTGCCGATTTTTCGTCTGAATGGCGGGACATTACGCTCACGCAAACGCGTTCGCGAACACAGATTTATACCGCCTCTCGGTACGGAAGGCGCTTTGTGCTCAAAGGGCTTACACCGGAAACGGCCTCTCTGACGGACTACCGGTTACAGCAAGAACAGGAGTTCCAACTCGGTATCCAGCTTGTCCATCCAAACATCGCCGCCACCTATTCTCTGGAAGAAATAGACGGAGTAGGGCGGTGTATCGTGCAGGAATGGATTGACGGAATAACATTAGGAGAGTGGCTCAAAACGAAACCGTCCAAAGCCGCACGGAAACGGGTGTTCTCACAACTCTTGGATGCGCTCGAATACATCCATAGCCTGCAACTCGTTCACCATGATCTCAAGTCGGATAACATCCTTATCACCCGGAATGGCGCGAACGTCAAACTGATTGATTTCGGGCTCTCGGCGACGGACGCAACTATCACACCCGTTCCGAACGACCCGCGCAAAGACATTGAAGCCCTGCAACGCCTCTTTCCGGACATCTGTCCTAAGGGGCATTTTGCCAATATCGCAGCCTTGCGCAAAGTCCTCAACCGCCGTAACAGACTCATGTTCCTCTTGCCCGTACTCTTGTCCGCTATTCTGTTGGCAACGGCTGCCGCGCTTTTCTATATTTCCTGGCATGAACGCCAGTCCGAGCAGCAGCGGTTTGAGAAACTGAACGCGCAAATAGACGCTTATGCCGAACGAGAGCGTGCACAGCTGGAGAAACAAAAGCGGTATGAAGCTATGTGCGCCCAAATGGATTCCATTCTCGCGCAAGAACGCGCGCAGATTATGAAGATTGTTAACCGCCGCAAGTCCTATGATACCCGCAATCCGGAGGAAATGGCCGCCTACTCAAAGGCTTTCAGCGATTGGAACGATATAATGGAATCTTATGATATGCAACGGGATTCATTAACGAATTTGTTCGATGAAACCGATCCGCTGCGCGAACAGTTCTGGCAGAGGTGGATGCATCTATATATGGATATATATAATGAACTTATGCCGCAACTAAACGGCAAACTCAAACGGTGACCGCCTCCGCGGTAAATAGAAAATCATGAATTTCTTCCGAAACTGACGAAACGGTATAGCCATAACAATTAACCATGGACTGGTAATGGCGGAAGATACAACCCGAAAAATAACCGGAAAAACGGTCTTCTGGGCTTCAAACGCTAGAAAATGCATAAAAAATGCAAAAATATTTGGTCATATCAAAAAAAAGTAGTAATTTTGCAGCCGTTTTGCGCGTGTAATCATGCGCGAGCAGGTTAAAAATACATTATTAATCGCCGGACTGGGCAGTGGATTCGCGTAAAATCGTACATCGTACATTTGTAAATCGTAAATCGTAAATGATGTCTGTCGGTTCGGTCTAAACAAACTAAATTAATGGAATACAACAGTTACAAAACAGTGTCGGCTAACAAGGCTACCGCTAAAAAAGAGTGGGTGGTTATCGACGCTGAGGGCCAGATTCTGGGCCGTATGGCTACCAAGGTAGCAAAGTTGTTGCGTGGTAAGTACAAACCTTCGTACACCCCCAACGTAGATTGCGGTGACAACGTTATCATCGTCAATGCTGACAAAGTACAACTCACCGGTAACAAATGGAACGACCGCGTGTATGTTCGCTATACCGGTTTCCCCGGTGGACAACGCGAGTTCACTCCCGCTGACCTTATGGCCAAGGGCGCTGACAAACTCGTTCGTCGCGTGGTGAAAGGTATGCTCCCCAAGAATCGTCTTGGCGCTAAGCAAATCACCAACCTGTATATCTTTGCCGGACCGGAGCACAACATGCAGGCTCAGCAACCCAAACAAATCGATATTAACACTTTGAAATAAATAGAAGCAAATGGAAACAGTTAATGCATTAGGACGTCGTAAAGAGGCAGTTGCCCGCGTTTACGTGAATGAAGGTACCGGCAATATCACTATCAATGGCCGTGCCATCGAGAACTACTTCCCGTCTTCTATTCTCCGCTACATCGTTCTCCAGCCGCTGAACAAACTCCAGGTGGCTGAGAAATATGATATCAAGGTGAACCTGGATGGCGGCGGTTTCAAAGGACAAGCAGAGGCGCTGCGCCTGGCTATCGCTCGTGCTTTGGTGAAAATCAATCCCGAGGACAAGACTGCTCTCAAGGCCGAAGGATTCATGACACGTGACGCTCGTGAGGTTGAGCGTAAGAAACCGGGTCAGCCCAAAGCTCGCAAGCACTTCCAGTTCAGCAAGCGTTAATACGAACAACAACTCCAAATCGTGTGGACTCCTTCGGGACTGCCACACGATTGTTTTGGGGTGTCAAACGCATATGCGTGCGCGTATAATATATAATGAGTTATGCGCGTGAAAGACACGCCCGAAATAACACGGAGAAATAATAACTATTATTCATTAATCATTAATCATTTAGAATTGTGAGAACAAATTTTGATCAACTTCTCGAGGCTGGCGCACATTTCGGCCACCTCAAACGCAAATGGAATCCCGCTATGGCTCCCTACATCTACATGGAGCGCAACGGTATTCACATCATCGACCTCAACAAAACAGTCGTTAAAATCGACGAGGCTGCAGAGGCATTGAAAAACCTCGCACGCAGTGGCCGCAAAATCCTTTTTGTCGGCACCAAGAAGCAGGCACAGGAAGTAGTTGCTGCCCGTGCTCAAGAGGTAGGTATGCCTTACATCACCGAGCGTTGGGCTGGTGGTATGCTCACCAACTTCCCCACTATCCGCAAGGCAGTGAAGAAAATGGGCCAAATCGACAAGATGATGACCGACGGTACACTCGAGAACGTCAGCAAACGCGAGAAACTCCAAATCACACGTCAGCGTGAGAAATTGGAGAAGAACCTCGGTTCTATCGCTGACCTGACTCGTCTGCCGAGCGCTGTGTTCGTGGTTGATGTTATCAAGGAGAAAATCGCCGTTGCAGAGGCTAACCGTCTGGGTATCCCTGTTTTCGGTATTGTTGATACCAACTCCAACCCCAACAACATTGACTTCGTTATTCCTGCTAACGATGATGCCACCAAGGCTATTGACGTTATCCTCGGTGCTGTTTGCGCAGCTATCCAGGAGGGACTCGAGGAGCGCAAAGTAGAGAAGGCTGACGAAACCGCTGCAGAGGCACAGGCTGACACAGAGGCTCCGGCTCCCAAAGAGCGTCGTCAACGTATCCGCAAAGCTCCTGCTGCCGAGAAAAAAGCAGAGAAAGTAGCCGAGGCTAAAGCAGAGGAACCCCAAACTGAGGAGCCGAAAGCTGAAGAGGCTGCCGAATAATGGAACAAATGGTAAATGACAAATCGTAAATTATTATGGCTGTTACATTAGCAGATATTAAAAAACTGCGCGATATTACCGGCGCAGGTATGATGGATGTCAAAAAAGCCCTTGAAGAAGCAAACGGCGACTTTGAGGTTGCGAAGGACCTGTTGCGCAAACGCGGACAGGCCATCGCAGCTAAACGTAGCGACCGCGAAGCTTCCGAGGGATGCGTTCTCGCTAAGGTGAAAGACGGTTTCGGAGCTATCGTAGGCGTTAAGTGCGAGACCGATTTCGTAGCTAAAAACGCTGACTTCGTAGGTATGGTAAAACTGCTGCTCGATGCGGCTTTGGACAACAAAGTGCGCAGCTTTGACGAGCTGAAGAACCTGAAGGTTGATAACTTCACCGTACAGGAAATCATTACCGAGCGCTCGGGCGTTACCGGTGAGAAGATGGAGTTGGCTGACTATGCTTGGCTTGAGGCTCCCGTTGTTGACGCTTACAACCACCTGGGCAACAAACTCAGCTCGCTCGTTGCAGCTGCCGAGGGTGCAGACCAGGAGACCGTTCACGGTATCTCGATGCAGGTTGCTGCTATGAGCCCTATTGCTCTTGATGCAGACCACGTGGCTGACGAGGTAAAACAGCGTGAGCTGGAGGTTGCTGTTGAGAAGACCAAACAGGACGAAATCAACAAAGCTGTTGAGAACGCCATCCGCAAGGCCGGTATCAACCCTGCACACGTGGACAGCGATGACCACATCGAGTCCAACCAGGCTAAGGGATGGATTACCGCAGAGCAGGCTCAGTTGGCTCGCGAAATCCGCGCCAATGTAGCCAAAGAGGCAGAGGCTAACCTTGCCAACCAGGCTAAAAAGATTGAGATGATTGCACAGGGCCGTCTGGGTAAGTTCCTCAAGGAGAACACCCTGATGGAGCAGACTTACGTTATGAGCGAGACCAAAGAGCTCGTCAAGGACGTTCTGAAAGCCAAAGGCGTTCAGATCTGCGACTTCCGTCGCGTTACTCTCTCTGCGGAATAATCTCTGTCGGTTATCCGAAATGACAAGCAAGGGGAATCCGCATGGGTTCCCCTTGCGCTTAAATACACGAACAAAGACTATCATTTATGAACAAAGCATTGAAAATTGGCGGGTGGGTTGTGCTCTCCATCGTCATATTGTTTACATTGGTGCTGGCGCTTTCACCAGTGGCAAAATATGTGGTGAATAACTATGGCGAGCAGATTATTGGCAGGCAGATGCATGCCGACCGCGTGGTGATAAATCCGTACTGGGGTGGAGTGACAATCCGCGGCTTTCAGTGCAAAGAACAAAACGGTGAGACTGATTTTGTCAGTTTTGACCACCTGTATGTACAGATAGCCTGGCCGCACCTGATAGCCAAACGCGTTACTATTCGTCATATCCATTTGGATGGCTTCAACGGGCAGGTTCTCAAGACTGACAACCGGCTCAATTTCTCGGATATTATTGAGCGCTTCTCGTCCAATGACACCCTTCCTAAGGACACCACACCCAGCAGTTGGACGGTTTCGCTCAAGGATATCCGGCTGAACAACAGCAACTTGCGTTACAGGGATGTGATTAGTGACAAACAATGGAATCTGGAGGACTTGTCGCTGAATATACCGGGCTTGTATTTTGACAACACGCAAACAAATGCCGGTCTGGAGTTCGGTCTGCCTACAGGCGGACGCGTGGGACTTGTGGCGGGCTACAAGATGCAGGCCAACCGCTATGCTGTGCGTGTCAACCTGTATGATGTGCATACGGATGTGGTCCTGCCGCTGGTACAGGATTATCTGGACGTAAGCGGTCTTGGCGCCAAAATCAACGGTCAAGTGCATGTGGACGGCAGTCTGGACAACCTGCGTAATATACAGATGGACGGTCATCTGGCTATCGCCGGACTCAGTTTGCGAGACAAGCACGACGATGAGGTGGCGGCGATGGATGAATTGCGGGTCGTGCTGAACAAAGGTGATTTACTGACCAATAATTTTCTGCTGGATACACTGATTATCAGCGGTATTACCGGAAATTACGAAGTGCACGACACATGGAATACTCTCAGCCGCCTGACTAAACAGCAGGAATTGAAAATTGAAGACGATGACCCGAAAGCGGAAGAGGCAGCCAGGGCAAAAGTCAAAGAACAACCCTCACAGCCGCTCACATGGATGGCGAAATCTGTGACCCTCACCGGGCACGACCTTACCTATCGGGACTACTCAATGAAGCGCGACTGGGAATATTCTATTAAATCGCTGCGCGTGGATGGCTCCAACGTAGCCAGCAACGGACGCAATAGTATTAAACTGAAAGCCACGCTCACCGGTGATGCCAAACTGAATGCGGATTTTGTTGGCGGGTTGGACCTGAAACGCCAGGACACACGGCTTAATCTGAAGTTGACTGGTGTTAACCTGACGGATTTTAGCGCGCTTTGTCAGAATTACACCGGTTATCCATTGGAGAATGGTATATTGGGTATGGAGAGCCAGATGAACGTCATTTCCGCAAAATTGCAGGGCAACAACCATATTGTGATAGACCAGCCTGTAGTGGGTAAAAAAGAGCATTTCTCCAAGGCTCCGTACAAGAATATTCCGGTACGTGCAGGCTTTAATCTCCTGACATCCGCCCAAAACATGATTGTGCTGGATGTGCCCGTCTCGGGTGATGTCAGCAACCCGAAATTCAAACTGAGCAAAGTGATCGGACGTGCGTTGCTAAAGGTGTTCTTTGGTCCGCTAATGGGCGTCAATGACCGAGATAAGTCGATTTCGGAAGAGGAATTGCAAGAAATGCAGGAATTGATGGGAGAGGAGGACGACACTTTGTCGCTTGTCACCGACAGCTTGGCTGATTCAAACGAAATACCACAATAATTTATTGTATTCAAGAAAAAAAGAGTGTACTTTTGTAACCGTTTACAGGAGTACACTATTTTATTTTATACATAATATGAAAAAATTTCTCTCGCTATTAGTCGTAGTTTTGCTACCTCTTTTTGTTTTTGCATCCTCATTACAATTCTCCGCCAACTGTCTTTGATAATTTCCAGGTATCTGACACTATTCCTGTAATGGCAGGGCTTCGCGTAGAAGCACGCGTCGATTATGGTATGTATTAGGATGGAGTGGCGCTTAACCGATTCATGGATTTCTATGGCGAGACTGACAGTCTGGGAATGTTCCATATCAAGATTCCTGTTCCTGCTAAGTCGAACAACTTTGCTATTGCCAGCCTGATGATGCAGAGTTTCAATATTGACAATTATCCTATTCCTAATCTGACTATGGTGAACAAAGGTGATGAACTTGTACGAGGGTTGGTACATCCGCACGGATGAAGTCAGCCAATACCGTCAGAATGTATCGCCGGCACAGCACGGTGTGTCGTTCTCTACCAATAATATCGGAGCTAATTTGTATCTTGCATTTTATCTCTAATCGGTCGAAGGATGTTTGGCACGATTTTTGAATTTTTTAGTGAAGTTTAACCAGAGTAATAACCCATTAAAAAATCTGTTATTATGAAAAAGTTCTTTATTGCAGTTTTCGTAGTTGCGTGCAGTGTATTCAATGCTTGTGCAGACAATGATCGTATTATTACTTTTGAGCAGTTGCCGGCTGCCGCTCAGACTTTGGTGCTTCAATATCAGGATGCAGCGAATATCGTGTACGTCAAGATGGACCCTGAGCTTTTTGGAGGAGACAAGTATGAAGTGCGTCTCAATGACGGCAAGGAGTTCGAGTTTGAGGAGGACGGTACGCTCCGCAAAGTGGATTACAAGTTTGAGGCTGTGCCTGACGCATTAGTGCCGGAGGTAGTCCGTCAACAACTGAAAGCATCTTTCCCGCAGGCGTTTGTCGTAGAGTGGGGAAAAGATGACTGGGGATGGAAAGCCGAATTGAACAACAAACTGGAGGTTAAGTTCAGCCGTAAACTGGAAATGCGCGGATTGGACGACTAATAGAACGTTGTACGGCATACATCGCAGTGGCCGCAGACTATGGCATCCGTTTCACCAAAATAGGCGAGTAGTACTTGTTCGCGACAGAACTGGTTTTGCGAGGCATACTCGACCATCGCTGTCATTTTCTCGGTAAAACGGGCCAGGCGGTCCTCGAAAATAGAGGGAGAGAGGTAGATATCTGCCTCTCTTTCTCGTGTAAAGGTCAGGCTGCAACCTACCGAGCGTGGGATATACGTAATTATTCCGCGTTGCGCCAGGGAGACCAGAATCTGGTGGCAGGTCTTGTCGTCGGCTTCTCGCACGTATTGCAGGTCCGTATAAATGCCGCTGTACTTGCGCATGAGTTGGTCCAGCATCTCGGCTTGCTCTAGCGACAGGTTGTATTCGCCCAGTTGGTATCTGGGCACGCGTATCTGTACGCGTGGTTGAGTCTCGTGTTCTTCTTCGAAATCAATATAACCGGCTTGTGTGAGCAGGTGCAGGGCGGAGTAGGTCTGCAGTACCGGTAGGTGCATTACATGACATAGCTGGTCAATATGCAGCGTGAAACGGTGACCGAGGCCGCTGCCTTCGCCCACTTGCAGAAAATCGCAGGTTTTGTGGTACACATTGATGACAAACTCCTTGGGAGGGTAGTTGTCTGCTATCCGTTTGCGGGCTTTCTGTTTGTCCTCGCGCTCGTTGAATAGCAGTACGGCATAGGCGGTCTGACCGTCTCGTCCGGCCCGCCCTGCCTCTTGGTAGTACGATTCGATACAGGAGGGCAGGTCGTAATGAATGACCAATCGCACGTCCGCTTTGTCTATTCCCATTCCGAATGCATTAGTGGCTACTATCACGCGTGTCTGACCGTTCTTCCATGCCTCTTGGCGTTCGTTTCTCTCTTGCGTAGTCAGTCCTGCATGGTAGAAATCCACAGAGCCAATCTCCACCTCTCCTTTCTGGGACGGGGCAGGGGTTGGCTTGTTATTCAGCCATTCGGCCAGTTCTTGCGCACGTCTCCGGTTGCGGACATAGACGATGGCACTACCCGGTACATGGCTCAGGATGTGCGCTACCTGCTCGTCCTTATTGTCTGTGCGGCGAACGATGTATTGCAGGTTGTCACGGTGAAATGATTTGCGCAGCACATTCGGTTGCTCAAATCCCAGTTTGGCTTGTATATCATTGATGGTATCGGGTGTAGCGGTGGCAGTGAGCGCCAATACAGGTACGCCCGGCAGCAGTTCGCGCACGGCGGCTATGTTCAGATACGACGGACGGAAATCGTAGCCCCATTGTGAGATACAATGCGCCTCGTCCACGGCGATAAGGCAGATGGGCAGTTGTGTCAGTCTGTTGCGAAACTCCTCGCTCTCCAGGCGTTCGGGCGAGCAATAGAGAAAATGGTACGGCCCGAAAAGACAATTGTCTAAAGCCACCCGTTGTTTGTCCCAACTCATACCTGTGTAGACTGCCGCGGCGTGAATACCGCGCGTCTGCAGGTTTTCCACCTGGTCTTTCATCAGTGCTATCAGCGGCGTTATCACCAGACAGAGCCTTTTCTCCGGGTTGTTGTTCGCCATTACCAGCGTCGGCACCTGGAAACAAACGCTCTTGCCTCCGCCTGTTGGCATGAGCGCCAGCGTGTCGCGCCCTGACAACACGGAGGAGATAATATCTTCCTGCAACGGGCGGAACCGGTCGTAGCCGAAATACTTATGAAGCGCTTCGAGGGGAGTCATTTGTATCTGAGATTTTATATTTGAGAATTTCTCTGCGCAAAATTACTGCTTTTTTTCGAAATATACAAATTTTAGCCTTTAACTCTTGCATAAATCAAATTTTTGCAGTATCTTTGCAACGTTTTTGTAGCATACTTGTGCTTGTTGCGTTTACCGCCTGTGCCTTGAGGGGATGTCACGACCAATATACGTTTGAAAGCTAGAGTGACATCCGTTGTGCTTTTGCGTTTCTCGCCCTCGCTTGCAATGGGTAGGGTAATCGCTCTTTGTTCGATTTCGTTTGCCATACGTCTTAATCTTCACGCGAGTGCCAATACTCGTCATTATTAGGGTTGAGTTGATCGCTGTGATTGTCGTAATCGGCTTTGCAGTGTTCTGCATCAGAATTCCAAGACATAATTTTAATTATTAATAAAGTTAGTAATGTTAATTATGCTAATCGCAGACCGGTCATAAACGATTGACGGTGCAAAGGTACTGCTATTTTTTGAAACTTGCAAGTCCTTGCACCGCCAAATGCGTAAAATGCTTAGTTATGGAAAAAATCCATTTTTTATAGAAAAAATTATCAAGCTTGTGATGGTATTTTTTCTATTGCCGTTCGTACACGGCGGAGTGTCTCATCTTTTCCTAAAACGTCCGTTATATTCCAGATATGCGGTCCTCGTGCAGCCCCGACCAAACAGATACGGAAGGCGTTCATTACGATACCCACGCCGTATTCTTTCTCTGCTATCCATGGCATAACCACGTCGTCCAAATGCCAGCGAAGAACTGTTTCTCCATTCTCGCTCTTTTCTTCGCGGCACGAATGCCAGTCTTTCTCGTTAACCGTCTCAAGGAGAGTGAGGAGCTCCTGCATATGTTTCGGGGAGTCTTCTTTCCAGCGTTTCTTCAACGATTTCTCGTCATACTCGGTAGGCGCAACAAAGAAGAAGTTGACTTGCTCCCAGAGTTCGGGAACAAAGTTCACACGGTCTTTTGTCAGACCGATTACTTTGGCTACCATCGATTTGTCGATATTTCGATATATCAATTCATCGAGGTGTTCTTTCAGCACCGGCATGAACATTTCTGCCAGTTCTTCGTTGGAGCGGAGCTGCAGGTATTGGTGGTTGAACCATTTGCCTTTCTCATAGTCAAACTTGGCGCCGGATTTGGATACGCGGTCGAGCGAGAAATCGCGGATGAGTTCGTCCATGGTGTACATCTCCTGATCGCCGGTGCCGTGCCAGCCAAGCAGTGCAAGGAAGTTGATGACCGCTTCGGGCAGATAGCCGCTCTCGCGGTAGCCGGAAGAAACAGTGCCGTCCTTCTGATTATGAAACTCCAGCGGGAAAACGGGGAAACCGAGACGGTCGCCATCGCGTTTTGACAGTTTGCCGTTGCCGTCTGGTTTGAGCAACAGCGGCAGGTGAGCAAACTCAGGCATGGTATCTTCCCATCCGAAGGCGCGGTAGAGCAGCACGTGGAGTGGGGCTGAAGGCAACCATTCCTCGCCGCGGATGA
Organism: Bacteroidales bacterium UBA3843; assembly: GCA_002392745.1. Taxonomy (GTDB): domain Bacteria; phylum Bacteroidota; class Bacteroidia; order Bacteroidales; family Paludibacteraceae; genus Colicola. The sequence goes on from DGHR01000003.1 coordinate 57,972, forward strand.
CATGACTGATTTCCATCAGGTGGTCATCCACAATGTTCGCCAGATGGTAGGTGGGCAGGTCGTCTGCAGATTTATAGAGCACTTTGTCGTCCAATATGTTGGAATTGATGACCACTTCGCCGCGGATGAGGTCATGCACATGTACATCCTCGTCTGGCTCAACACGGAACCGGACCACGTATTGTTCGCCCTTGGCAATGAGCGCTTGTACCTCGTCTGCCGGCATGGTCAGCGAGTTGCGCATCTGCATGCGCGTGCGGGCATCATATTGGAAATTGGGTATCTCCGTGCGCTTGGCCTCCAGTTCGGCAGGGGTGTCAAAAGCGATATATGCGTGTCCGGAGTCGAGCAGTTGTTTTACGTATTGGTGGTAAATCTCACGCCGCTCGCTCTGTCTGTATGGTCCGTGCGACCCCACGGCCTCTATCTCTTTGGTACCTTTTTTCAGACGCAGTCCTTCGTCAATCCCGATACCGAGCCAGTCAAGTGCTTCCAGAATATATTCCTCGGCTCCGGGCACGAAGCGTGTGGAGTCGGTGTCCTCGATACGCAGGAGCATGTCTCCTCCGTGCTGACGGGCAAACAGGTAGTTATACAATGCGGTTCTCACACCGCCGATATGCAATGCGCCGGTTGGGCTTGGCGCAAAACGTACACGTACTCTTCTATTCATTCTATTGTGTCAGATTAATTCGCTTGGTAGTATTGGTCCGCAGGGATTTTCCGGGGATCTTTCGAAATCGGGTACAAAGGTACGACAAAAATTGTACATACGCAAGTAAACGAACAACTTTTTTGGCGGAAAGAGCAATTTTATGGTGTATTTCAGGGTTCATAGGCGGTTATCAGAAACATATTCAAACATCGTCGCCATGGGTACTAAAAAGCAAGGAGCGAGTGCGTTTATATCCTGAAAAAAGCGGAAAATAATGGTCGTTTTGCAGGCGCACTATAGGCGTGTAGGAGACGCTTCGGAGTAATCCTAGACTTTATAACTGAAAATAATATATAATCGCTTGTGTGTGAGCAAGTTACAAGAAACCCAAAAACACGCAAAATCAGCCTTTTTTGCCATTTCATTTTATATAATGAACACAATGGTAAAAAAATACGGCAAAAATTTGCGTATGTGCATTTTTTGTAGTAACTTTGCACCCGCATTTGGTTCTTTGCGGTCGGTTCAGGCCGCAGAGCTAAGAGGGAACCGGGTGAAAATCCCGGACAGACCCGCTGCTGTAAGTGAAAAAAGTACCCAGGGACTAAAGACTAAGTACCCAAGTACAAGGCAAATCAATTCTTGACCACTGAGCAATGCTCGGGAAGGTGAGGAGCCGGAATTCACAAGTCAGAAGACCTGCCAATGCCAATAGATTGTTAGTCCTCGTGGAGTAGGGACGACCAATGACCAGACGACTGATTCTAATAGTATCTCTCGCACTTAGTGTGTGTGCTCTGTATGCGGCAACGCAGACAGATACGGTTGTGTCTGTACCCAAGGACACCTTCTCAACGAGTGATTTTCATCTGGATGAGGTGGAAGTGACTGCGCGTGTCCTGGAGAAAGATGTGATTCGTCCCCAGGTGCTCAAAGGGGCCGAGTTGCAGCGGATGAATGCGCTTAGCGTGGCCGATGCGTTGCGATATTTTTCGGGTATACAGATAAAAGACTACGGCGGAGTAGGCGGTATAAAGACGATAAACGTCCGTTCGATGGGCAGCCAGCATACGGCGGTCTATTACAACGGTGTGCAGTTGGGTAACGCGCAAAACGGTCAGGTGGACTTGGGGCGTTTCTCGCTGGACAATATGGAGGAGATACAACTCTACAACGGTCAGAAATCCGATATTTTCCAATCTGCCCGCGAGTTCGGCTCGGCAGGCAATGTGTATCTGACGACCCGCAAACCGTATTTCAAGGACGGCGAGAAAGTGCATGTGCACGGTAAGATGCGTTTCGGCAGTTTTGCGTTAGCCAACCCCAACGTAGGTGTGGACGTCCGTCTCACGGACGGTTTGTCGTTGACCATTGATGCCGAATATGTCTATTCGAACGGCAAATATCCCTTCCGTTACCGCCGCGTGCTCCCGAATGGCGAGACGGCATACGACACAACGGCTGTGCGTCAGAACGGCGACGTGAACGCGCTGCGGACCGAGTTGGGGCTCCACCATTACTACAATACGACAGGCTTTTGGCGCGTGCACGTGTATAATTATTGGAGCGAGCGCGGTATCCCAGGAGCGATAGTCAATAACGTATGGCGCAACGGTGAGCGGTTGGCGGACCGCAACACCTTCGTTCAAGCCCAGTGGCAAGACGAGTGGTTCGGTCGATGGAGCACGCGTGTGCTGGCAAAATATGCCAACGACTATACCCATTACTGGAACTACGACGAACGGTTGCTGCCGAGCAATAACGAGTATGTACAACAGGAGGCGTATCTCTCGCTGGCGAACAAAGTGCAGTTGTTCCGTTTCTGGGATGTTTCGCTGGCATATGACTACCAATACAACGCCCTGGCCCGTGAGAATCTGTTGGAGGAGCCGATTAACAAAGAATATAGTACAAAAGAGCATTTTTCCCGTCATTCGCATTGGCTCTCGGCTGCTACGGCGTTTAATATCAAGGAATACCTGCGTATGCAGGCGTCTGTGCTGATGACTGCCGTTGACAACAATCGCCCGCGCGTGACACCGGGCATGTTCGTCTCGCTGCGTCCGTACCCGAAGATAGATTTGAGTATCAATGCCTTCTACAAGCAGAGTTTCCGTTACCCCACGTTCAATGACCTCTATTACACCGATTTGGGTAATGCGTCTCTGCGTCCGGAGTTGGCGCGTCAGCACTCGGTGGAGATGGCATACAAGGTGTCCCGAAAACCATTCCAGCGTCCCAATGGCTTCGGCTACGAGATAGCTGCCAGCGGTTCGTATTATTACAACCGCGTGACGGACAAGATAATTGCCTATCCAAAGGGTCAACAGTTCCGCTGGACAATGCTCAATTTAGGCACCGTAAAAATCAACGGCGTGGACGCCAAAGCCGACGTGTCGCTCTATCTGCCGCTACGGTTTGTAGTCCGCACACGACTCAACTATACCTACCAGAAGGCCATTGACGTGACGAACCCATCCGACACCTATTACGGGCATCAGATACCCTATATCCCTTGGCACAGCGGCAGTGTGGTGGTCGGGTTGGACTGGCAAAGCCGACGCGGAGACCACTACGGACTGAATTACTCGTTCATATATGTCGGCGAACGGTACGGTCAACAGGAAAACACGGTCTATAACTACGTGCAGCCATGGTACACTCACGACCTCTCGATATACGGAGAGTGGGGGATTGCGCCCGTATGGCTCAAAGCAAACATAGAAATCAACAACCTGCTCGGGCAGGACTACGAAGTAATCCGCAACTACCCGATGCCTAAACAAAACGTACGATGCACATTGGCGGTAAGATATTAGAAATAACAAGTAATGGTCGCTTCGCTAAAAGAATAAAGATTTACAGGCATTTATGGATATGTATTAGTCTGTATTCCTTATCCTTTGTCCTTTATTCATGCCGGGGTGACGAGGTCGTTTATCCAACCATCGGCACCCATGTGACGGATGAAGTCCGCGAGGGCGGATTATATGTGCTGTGCGAGGGGAACATGGGGTCGAACAAAGCGCGGCTGGATTACATGAATCTGAAGACAGGAGAGTATTACGCCAACTGGTACGGTTGGCAGAACCCCCGTCAACTGAAGGAACTGGGCGATGTGGGGAATGATATCCAAACCTACGGCGGCAGGCTCTACGCTGTAATTAACTGCTCGCACAAAATAGAGGTTATGGACCGCCAGGCTCGGCATATAGGACAAGTGGATATCCCGAACTGCCGTTATTTGGCATTCCGGGGCAACAAGATGTACGTGAGCGCATATGTGGGCTCTGTAGCTACGCCGGAACTGTTAGGTTCGGTCTTTGAGGTAGATACGGCTACTCTTACCATCACCCGTGAAGTGAAAGTCGGTCACCAGCCGGACGAAATGTGTATTATCGGCGACAAACTCTACGTAGCTAACTCCGGCGGTTATCTGACCAACCGGTATGACAGCACGCTGTCGATAGTGGATCTGAACAGTTTTGCAGAAGAGAAAATAGTAGTGGGGCTGAATCCGACCCGTGTGCGCAAAGACGGGCAAAACCATCTATGGGTATGCTGTCAGGGCAATTACGGTAAGGTAAAACCTTCGGTGGTAGTGCTGGAAGAGCAGGAGATAGTGAAACGAATACCTATCGCATGCTCCAACATATCGATACAAGGCACCATGGCATATATCATTGACAATACGAACCGCCGCCTGCAAGCCATCTCTACAATAGACTACAGCGAGCAACCGCAAACTATTGATATCAGCAGTATGGAGCACCCGTACGGACTGCTGACTACCGGTGAGGCAATATATATAACCGATGCAAAGAACTATGTGTCGTCCGGTGTGTTGTATTGTTTCGGCTACGACGGAGACTTGCATTGGTCAGCTCTGACGGGAGATATTCCGGGGCATTTATGCCGAGTGGGCGGAGCGTATGACCTCTATCCGGATACCACGCAAAAGGACACTACGCACTATTCTCCCTATATTTCGCGCGTGTATGAATATGTGCCGGCGATGGGGCAGTTTGTAAACGTCTTGCCGAAATATGAGGAAGGTGACGATGCGGAGGCGATGTGCCGCAAATGTGAGCAAGCTATCGCGAACAACGCAGGCGGGATGATTTGTCTGGGCGGCTGGGGCGGATATGTCACGTTCGGTTTCGACCACCCGGTGCAGAACAAAGACGGTCGTGATTTGCAGATATTAGGCAATGCGTTTCTGATGAGCGGCAACGAAGGGTACGGCAGCAGCGAACCCGGGATTGTGATGGTGAGCCGGGATGAAAACGCAAACGGCCTGCCGGACGACAAATGGTTTGAACTGAAGGGCTCTATGTACGACGACCCGACTACACTTCACCATTATTCCAAGACCTATACCCGCGCAGGAGACACTATCCGGAATGCGTTCCACAAGCAGCCCTATTACCCCCAATGGATAGAGGCGGAGAGTCTGACTTTTACCGGCACACGGTTGGCTCCGTTGACAGAGAAAATAAGCGGACAGAGTGTACAGCGGATTTTGGATTTCGGCTATGTGGACAACAAGCCGAATACCGACAAAGAAGGAACAAGTTTTGATATATCGTGGGCTGTAGATACGGACGGACAATCTATTTCACTGCCATGCATAGATTTCGTCCGTATCTACACTGCGGTTGACGAAAATAACGAAGCCACCGGAGAACTGAGTACGGAAGTCTCCGGAGCCATTGACCTGCATTGTGTTTCCAACGAATAATGTAAACTACATTACATATTAACAATCTTTTATTAACAAATTAAAACCAACAAAAAGTATGAAGAAATTTGTCTTTTTTGCATCAGCGCTTCTTGCAAGCCTGAGTATTTCGGCAGAGGTCATTACACTCGACCTCACTAAACCGACAAACCCCGAGACTTTCGCTTTCGGCGATAACGGGATGTGGACAGAAACCTACAACGAGACGGAGTATTCCTATTTTGAGACTCAAGTATTCGGTTTCTCGCACCTCCCCAGTGGTAACTCCTATAGTGGTATGTCTTGGGAAGGCTTCACTGTTAGTAAAGCGACCCAAGATGGTGATGGCTTTAGCTATTATAGCAACATGGCGAAAGGTGGTCTTGCCGGAGAGGGCACGCCATATGTATTTGCGTACTACAGCGAGTTTTGGTTGATGGATGAGAAAAATGAAGACATGATGTCTTCGAATCACATCCTCTTCACGGACGGCAATGAATACTATCCGCGTTATGTCTATCTGAACAACGCATTAGTAGGTTACAATAATGTAATGGAAGGCGGTGGCGTTGCACGGGCATTTAAGCGTGGTGACCGTTTTGAGGTATGGATTCAAGGGCTGGATGCTGACTATGAGGCTACGGACGAGAAAGTAATCTATCGTTTGGCAGACTATACCGCTGAGGATTCTACCAAGTGGTTCGTGAATACCGACTGGGCAAAAGTGGATCTCTCGCCGCTGGGTAAGGTTTCCGGTCTGACATTTACCGTTGTTTCTACCGACCAAAGTGCATATGGCACCAACACCGCTACCTATTTTGCATTGGACGGACTGACTGTTTCTACTACGGCTGATGAGGAAGTGAATGACCCGTATGAGGTAAAAGAACCGGTTGTGGCTACCTTCGAGGATATTACCATTGCCAAGGCTGACACATGCTGGCAGGGTGCAGATGCTCCTGTTGCTGGCGTTAACGTTTGGACCAGTGGTAGTTATAATTTCGCTACCTATATGGATGTTAGCGACTGGGGTACTTATTTCTATGCCTTCACCGTAAGCAATGAGACGGCAAGCACTTCTACCGGTTGGACTGAGCCTTACCGTAGCGCAAACGGTGGAGCTTTTGAGGGAGAGAACTTCGCTGTCTTCTATCAGGACTGGAATGGAAATAACTCTGTCAAGTTTGACGCACAGGTTGTGCCCGGCTTCTTCATCAATAACAATGCATACACGGTAAATTCCATGTGCAATGTAGAGGGTGAGAAGTTCGACAAGACGAATTATCTGACTCTTTCTATGGTTGGTTTGTTGAATAACGACTCCGTAAGTGCTGTTTCCTTCGATTTAGCTAAGGATGGCGAGTACGTAAATCAATGGACTTATGTGGACCTGTCCGAACTTGGGACCATTGACGAGGTACGTTTCTCCTTCTCCGGTAACAAGAACAACACTTATGGTCTGGTTACGCCGACTTACTTCTGTATGGATAACTTCGGTGCTGCTAAACCCGAAGGCTATGTTGAGCCGGAGCGTGCCAAATTCCCAGAGGAGCAGGCTATTGACAACACCGAGGCAGCGGTTAAGGCTGTGAAAACCCTCCGCAACGGTCAGGTAGTCATCATCCGCGGCGAGAAAGCATACAACATATTAGGCGCTGAACTCTGATGAGACAATCTGCTCGCATATCAGCACTCTGTCTTTTGTACTCCGTACTCTCTATTCTGCTCGTCGGGTGCGCTAAGCACTCGGCGGAGCAGGGTAGTGTGCCTGAGGGCAACAGATATGCCGTCGGATTCCGGTTGGCACAGACAGACAGTTCCGTTATAGTGGAGGTGTTCCAACCCTACCAACGTATGGAGGTAACACACCCCCTGCAACGGTTGGGGACGATGAGCACCGTGCAAGTCGGATTTCTCTATGCACTGGATGCAATCGATCATTTAGCTGCAGTCTGCAACCCGGAACTGATTTATACGCCCATCAAGGGTGATGAGATAGATCTCGGGGATTCGATGAAACCCAGTGCCGAACGCGTATTGCAAGCCGGACTGGATGCCTTGCTTGCGGTCAACTACGGCCAATATGACAATCTGGAGGCAGCACGACTAGAGAAACTGGGTGTGCCTGTCATTTATATCAACGAATGGCAGGAAGGCTCGCCGTTGGCGAGAGCCGAATGGATACGTGTCATAGGTGCGCTGGTAGGCAAACTGCATGAGGCGGACTCTATCTTCAATGCGGTCGAAGCCAAGTATCTCAGTCTGTCAGCGGAGCGGTCTGTCAAGCCGAAGAGCGGTCTTGACTCAGACAGCAAGGCGGTATCCATCATGAGCGGCAATAATTTCCGCGGTACATGGTACGTGCCGAGCGGCAAGAACTATCTGGCGTATCTATTCAAGGATGCCGGAGCAGAATATCCGTTCTATAATGACGAACGAGCTACCAGTATCCCGTTGACCGTCGAAGAGACCATCCATTATTTCCACAATGCCGATGTATGGGTGGGAGCAGGCGGAAGCAGCCTGGCTGAACTGGCCGAGATGGACGAGAAACACACGTGGTTCAAGGCCTATGAAAACGGTCGCGTCTATAACTGGCGCAAACAACGCAAGGCCGGCGGTCCGAATAACTTCTGGGAACGCGGGGTAGTGCACCCCGAAGAAATGCTCGAGGATGTGATAAACATCCTAAATAACGCCCCAGACAGTCTGCTGCATTTTGCAGAGAGATTATACTAATAGCCGGTTCAGAATAAGTCAGATAGTAAACAAACGGACTAATAGAGAGCCGCAATCTCTTCCAGACATTTTCTACAGAGACAATCCGAATAATGCGCGCGCAGATATGCACGCGCATTTTCGTTCAAGACAACTCCCACGCATTGGCAGAAAGCATCGTGGGTACAAACAAACGCTGCTCCGCAACGGGGACAGCGTTTGCTATTTGATATTTGAGAAGCGGGATTATTTACCATCTATTCATTTACCATTTGGTCATTTACCATTTACCATTTGATTATTTGGCATTTGGTTATTTACTTGGTAAGTTTGACGATCAGAGTACTCAGTGCAGGAACACGGATGTCTTTGCGGCTGAGGTCTATGGATTCCCCTGTCAGCGGATTGCGGCCAACGGCATTGTACTTACCCAAAATCTCAGCATAGTGTTTTGTGGGAATCGTACGCGCTTCTTCTGCCGCATTGGCAAAAACAAACACAGCCTCTTTGTCGTTATAGCGGAAGAAAGCGTATGTGTTGTCGCGGCTAAAGAAATGCATGGTACGTCCGGAATGGAGCACCGGTTCGCTTTTGCGCCATTGGAAGAGTGCGGCTTGGAAATCAAACATCTGCTGCATTTCGGCCGTAACCTCGTTTCCTTGCGGCAGCGGTGCACGCAGATATGAGTGGTTGCTGACATCTTCGCCCTTGGAGGTCATGGCGTATTCGTCGCCGTACAGCACTTGTGGAATACCGCGCATGGTAGCCAGGAGAACGTAGGCGAGTTTGACACGGCGCGGGTCTTTGTCTTTCACAACATCCGTGATACGCGCCATATCGTGGTTGCCAAGGAAAGTCAACAGTTTGTTGACATCGGCGTACTGATAATCCATTGCCACAGCATCATAGACACGCGTGAGTCCGTTGCCCCAGCCGTTGCCATCGTTTTCCAATGCCTGACGGATTGCCTCTTCCGTCGGGAAATCCATGACGGTAGGCAGATTGCTGTCAAAGCCATCGAAATTCTTGGTGCCGGACTGCCAGTAGGCGACCGCCGGAGCCGGACGAGTCCAGCATTCGCCGACAATATTGATATTCGGGTATTCCTCGCGGATGGCTTTAATCCATTGGCTGCCGGGGATTTTCTCAATATAAGGGTAGGTATCTACGCGGAGACCATCCAGATTCGCATATTCAATCCACCAGATAGCCCATTGCTGGAAATATTTCAGCAGGTCGGGGTTCTCCAGATTCATATCCGGCATAGGATGGTCGAACCAACCGCGGTTGCTGAGCAGGCGGTCGTATTCCGAGGCGTTGATGTCATAGTTGGCCGAGAACACATTATTGGTGTTGGTGAACTCGGGGAACTGATTAATCCAGTCCCGGTAAGGCAGGTCCTTCATCCACCAGTGGGATGCGCCACAATGGTTAGGTACCATATCCATCAAAATCTTCAGTCCTTTCTGATGTGCCTCTTGTACCATTAATGCGTATTGTGTATTCGAGCCGTAGCGCGGGTCAATGTGGTAATAATCAGAGCATGCGTAGCCATGATAAGACCATGCCTCTTCGTCATCACACAACATCGGAGTGGGCCATATAGCGGTGGCTCCCAGTGCTGAAATATGGTCAAAAGAGTTGATGATACCCTGAATATCTCCTCCCCAACGGCCGTTGACATTGCTCTTGTCTGCTTTCTCGCGGGTGTCCTTGGTGGAGTTGTTGCTCTCGTCTCCATCCACAAACCGGTCTGACATAATGAGATAAATCATGTCCGCGGCAGTAAAACTCTGTCTGTCCCGGCTGCCGTTGCGGCGTTCTGCAATCAGATAGTCGTATTGTGCTTTTTTCTTGCCCTTCTGGAGCGTAATTCGATACATACCGGGCTGGAAGACTCCCATGTCAACAAACAGGTAGTTCGGACTCTCCGCATTGTGTTGTCCGCGTACCACCAAACCGTGACACTCGCCCCGTCTGGCTTTTCCGTTGACCAGTTGCTGTACGCTAACTTTTGCGTCCTGCAAGTCCTCTCCATGGAACATAAGGGTGAGTGGCGTTTTCATGTCGGTCCACCAGCATAGAGGTTCCACCTGTTGAATTTTCGGCGCAGCCGTCATCCATGCGGCGCAGAGTAGGGCGGCTGCCATCAGAGAAAATCTGTTCTTCATAGTATCCATGTTTTTTGTTTATATTTCATTTACCATCACTTTGTCCAGGGTCTTGTGTGTCTGCCGGATGTGTGTGTATCTGTTCCAGAACTGTTCCATCTCTTCCGAAGGATTTTGCAGGAACTGTTCTGTTCCCTGACATTCGATGCGCTCGATGACCATCCCGATACTTATCTTGTGAGTGTCCAATGCCGGTTGGTATGTGCGCTCCTCTTCTCCCTCGACATACACTTCCCTCAATATACCGGTCTCGACCATACGGCTCAACAGGCGGTTGACAAGGCGGATGGGCAAATGGTCGCGAACGGCCAGTTCGTGCGCCGTATAAGGCGCTTCGTCCGCCTCGAAGCGGCGGATGATAACAGAAAGCAGATAGAGCATAATGAAATCTTTGTAACGGCGAGACATACTATTGAGGTCCTGCTCGTACTCGAACTCTTCATTATTCTGAATGGCATATGACATTTCCGCTCCGATCAGAATCAGCAGACTGGTGTATTGGAGCATCGTCATCAGTATAGGCAGTGTTGCAAAGGCTCCATAGACAATACTGGTTCGGCTAAGCATAGCTATCAAATAGACAGAAAGCATCTGCAGCAACTGGAAGAGCGTTCCCATCAGCACACCCGGTATAAGCGCACTGAGGAAGCGAACTTTCGTATTCGGGATAGCAATATACATGGTAATGAAAAACATCCATACGATTGCAAACTGCAAGGCTTTGACGCCGCTGGTATGGAAGAATTGATGCAAAGCCTCTACATGGAACGAGCTCTCAATCGTGGTTTGCAGGAAGATGTTAATACCTGCGGAGCAAACGATAAGCACGGGAATCAGCACTACGATAGCAATATATGTAGTGAGCTGGTGCAGAATAGAGCGGGATTTCCGGACATTCCATATTCCGTTAAAGGCCTGTTCGACGGATTGGAAGAAGGAATAAACCGCCCACAGCAAAATCAGGATACCTATACCAATGAAAAGCCCATCCTGTGCCGTCTCCAGATAGCGATCGACCATCTCCATGATAGTAGGCACCAGGCCCGTATCGCCGAGGAATGATTTATTCAGCTGCATTTCAATAACGTCCGCCACGCCGAAGCCCTTAGCCACGGCTACAATCATTGCCAGAATAGGAACGATAGCAAAAATAAGAGAATAGGTGAGACTTTTCGCTTTGTCATTCAGGTTCTTGCTCCCAAATCCACGAATGACCAGCACAATCGTGCGGATGATGATATATCCTAATCGCTGAAAGAACCCTGTGAACTCCGTATTGGTGCGTCGCCACATGTCGTAGCGCAGGAAACGTGTAATATCGGAAAACTTCACTTTTTTCATGATATACCTTTCGTCCTTTCTATCAAATCCCGCGAGGGGAAAGAAGGCAAATCTATAAGCCGGGTTCTGTGCCCCGAAGGGTGTCTGCCATTAATCTCGAACGTCGTGTTACCACGCGTTTCTCTCGCTTCCTACCCTCCAACGTGTCAAAGACTTGCGCGAGCAACGCTCTGACGCTGGTATACATGGAATTGCAGCCCACAGTGTGCTCGTTTCACCTCACTCGTCTCTGTAGCAGTGACCAAACATTCGCGGCCAGATGTGTCCATGCAGGTGCATATACTCATCCGCTTCGCTCTGCCTGACGGCCGTTAACCGCTGTGGTGCTCTGCGCTGCCCGGACTTTCCTCTGCCGATGAGATTAAAGCACGGATGCTTTTCTTTCCCTCGGTAGCGGCAGACCGATTTGCTTTCTTTCAAACGTATAGCGGGCCAGTGCCCGCCCAGAGCGGTGTACGGGAATCGAACCCGCCTCCTCAGCTTGGGAAGCTGATGCACTACCGATGTGCTAACACCGCGAAGCGCTTGTGCAGCGCGACTTTCAAAATCGGCTACAAAATTACAACAAAAAAATGAAATACGCAAGTGTGTGCGCGATTTTATATGAAAAATGTGCGTTTTTTTAGTGCGGAGATATGCATATATCATTATAGATAAATCGGAAATCTGACATCTGAAGTACAATTTATGGGAAGAGAAATTGTTTCTCAAAAACCTCTTTCAGAATGCCCACAAGGCATAGTATTTGTAGTATATACATAGTATATACTATATTAAACAAAGTGCCAAAGTGCCAATTTTCGCGCAAAATTCTGCTCTGACAGTGTTCCAATGCTATAGGAATAACCCCCTTATCACCCCGAAATAACGCCGAAATCACCCGGAAATCACCCCCTTCTACATGAACTGGGTGTCGAAAATTGTTCTATACAGTGTCAGCAGAGGAACGTGATAATGTGTAGCTGAGAAGCCGACACATCGAAGTGCCGATATGCCAAGAGTGGGAGGACCGATATGGCGACACAATGATACAGTGATATATCGAGAGAATGAAAGGTCAAAAGGCATGAAGACAGGAAGAGCGTACGGCCGGAAAATCCGGAAAGAATTTCAGCCAATATACCAGTTAATTATATTTGTGCAAATAAATCAGTCATATCTAAATATCAGAGTGCAGGCAACGCCATTTTGTTCGCAGCATAGTTCGGTAGGATAATGCAATGCGGCCTTTTCAGAGGGATAATTCTTCAACTGATTAAGAGAAGGAACCGGTTGATATAATAAAACAGAGGTATCTCCTATTGCCGGATTAATGCCTGTGATGAGAATGGCGTGCCCCTCATCTTCTTTATCCAAACGCTGTCCACCACTTATTTCCCACAAGACAGGCAGGTCTTTGGTTGTGATAACTGTGTCGGTAATGAAAGAATGTGTGTACTGCGGCAGCAAATTAGCCGTGTTGATTTCTACACAGGAATAATACAGTCCGTTTTGCGGGATTTTGGTGAGTTGAATGCTTAAAAGCCATGCGATACTTGGATCGGCAGGAACAGATTTTTCGCGATCGTCAATCGTGTTTTCACAGGAAGAGAACATAATTGCTGCAATGACAAGCAGCGGAAAAAGTTTGTTTTTCATAATTCAAGGCGTTAAATAATCCGCTGTAAAGTAGCTCCCGATGAATTTATAGTCATTTTATAGGAAGAGTTCCATTTGAAATAATAATTACTCCAAGAGACGGAGCGGATTTTGTTTCCCTTGCTATCATAAAAAACAGTTTCTACATAAACAGGTATATTTACAGATGTGTCAGACAACTCCACCGCACCACTATTATTTCGTGCGCCAGCTGTCGCCACCGGTAAATTGTCGCAATATACGCGTACCGTATAATCGGTACTATTTACGACATACAAGATAGGAAAACTACGCTCGAACGTGTTGTTACAAGAGCAGAAAATGCCCATCATTAGGGCTAACAAAGCAAATAAACGAATTTTGTTTTTCATACGTGCAAACAATTTTTGAATTTTTTGTTTGCAAAAGTAGTGCTTTGGAGCGGAGAAAACAAAAGTTCGACGGAATAATCGAAGAAATCGAAGAAATCGAATCAAGCCTCAGGTGAACTCTTCCGAGAAATACAAAGCGTCCACCCATAGAACATCTATTGTAGCAGGTTTTCTAATTCTTTGCGCGCAGTGGCTACTTTAGAGGCTGCACGGCTTGGAACCGCCTCGTTGAACTGGCTGGAGGAAGGAACTTGTTTGCCGGTTGTTTGGGCTACCCACATTCTAAGATTGCGTTTATCCTTCAGGTCCGCTTTGCCCATTTTCTCAAGAGCCGTCAGATATTGCGCCACGAGCGCCAGATTGATATGCCCCGGTTTCTCGGGATGCTCCGGCAGCGAATGCAACAGTTGTTTGATCTGCAGCTCCTGTTGGTCGGAAAGCGCGGCAAGAGGCGAGTAGGGCACAGACGGCTGTGCAGTTTGTTTCTTCTGCAAGATATAATCCACCTTCTTTTCAAAATCCTCCTCTTCGTCGCTGATGACAAAAGGCGAAAGACAGATTCTGCAGACAAATGCGGTCGCCCACACCGCCGCAACGGCATACAAGATGTATGTCAGAACTTGTTTTGCCGGCGTGTCGATAGCCGCCACCACCATCAGAATCAGCGTCAATACAGACGTGATTTCGAAGACAGGGCGGATAGTGCGGTCGATTTTGTACAATATTTTGGCAGTGCGCGGGGACATAATCAATAAATCTCGACGATTTCGCGTTTGACGCGACGGGTGATTTGGCTCTTGGTCAAAGGTATAACTCCCTCCGTTTGTAGGCCTGTGACGCGTTGTGTGGCCTTGATTCTAATGGGAATCTCCTGTTTCTTGCTGCCCAAAATATGGGCGTTTGCGAGCATGTTTTTCTCCAGTGTGTACACATGTCCGTTCACCCGCTGGTAAACCGTGTTGTAATCTACGTTCGCCCGCATTTTGCGCAGCCGGAACTTTTGGATTTGGCTGTCGCTCATGTTGATGAGATTCAACATCTGAAGCTGGTCTGCATTCAGTTTATAGCCAAAAGGTATGGTGATTTTGACCTCGGCATGCTCGGAGAAACGGCGCACCTCGTACGTGCGCGAATCCACTATATAATGGCGCGTGAAAGTCAGTTTGAAGAAGCCGAGGTATTTGATGATTTTCTGTGTGTGGGTGAGCACTGTCTCTCCTTCCGACTCATTGCTGACGGTCCAATGCCTGGTGTCACTCATAGCCTGCTCAAAGTCATATCGCATGTTTCCCATCGCGAAAAGCGCCTGGTGTACGACCACGCCGCTATCCACGGCATTTGCCGCCCGCCGCATCGCTTTGCCGGCTCCGGTGTTTTTCTTGTCCAACCGTTCAATCGCATTTCCTGCGAGAATAGAGTCCGCCTGTGCGCGTTTTTCGGCCGAGAAGAACCGTTTGCAGAAACGTCCCTGGAACTGTAAAGAGTCGCGTCCTTCGCGTGCCGTTTCCGGCATCACCACAATATTGGCAATCATCTGTTCCATGCCCCATGTCTCGCCCTCGGACTGCATCCGTACATCGCTAACGACCTGATACTGAGCGGGATTGTCGGGAAACTCTTCTTCGAGTTTGACATACACTGCATGCAGTAGCGCCGCCATCTGTTTTCGTTTGTTGCGCTGCTTGCTCGCTTTTGCCGCGACGACCGTTTCCTCCAAAGCAATAGGCTGTTCCTTCAGGACAAGCGAAGTACGCTGTATGGCCATGGCGTTCAGTTCGGAGAGGGTAAGCGAGAGTTTCTCATAGCCAATGAAACTGACGATAACCGCACTGGATTCCGGCAGATTTGTCTCGAAAGAGAAACGTCCGTCGGTGTTGGTAGCCGTACCCGCCTCCGGTTGCAGTTCCGGATAGACGGTTGCATAAGAAACAGGCGAGCCGTTCTGGTCCACGACGCGTCCGTCATAGCGATTTGCGAAAGCCGTCAGACTGCACAGAACGCCCATGCATAAAAACAGCCGTATTTTATGCTGACGTATCATTTTTTCTTTTTATAAGTGTTTAGATTGCCGTGTACTTCCTTGGTCTGTTTATGTACAAAAAGTCCGGGCAACATTGTTTTGATAACTCCATCGATACAAGGTCCAAACAAATACAGCGGGTATGGCGCCCACGCATCGTTTTTCCATTCCACGGAATAACTTCTAGGATGAATGTCCACCGCGGTAGGGTTGCTTTTCGGAATCAGCGTGTTTGCCAGCGATGTAAAGACATCCGCATATTTTGTGATGATTCTATAAGGCACCTGGTCCTCCTTGTGCACCTTGACATTCAGTCCTTTGTATTGCATACAGAACTCGCCTTTGGCTTTTTGTCTGTCTCCGCTATAGTTGGCGTCTATCTTGTTTATATGACAGTCGCATGTGATAGCCACCAAGGGCCGAATAAAAGGATTCAAATCCTGCAGTTCGGCATCGGTTCCGCTGATGGAAATATCAAACCGCGCATCATGATCGATGTACATATTGAATTTCGCGTCCACGATACCGTTCTTGCCGAAAGGAGCATGCAGGCGGTTGTACCAAACGGCTCCTGTCTTGTTGGTGATATTATCCAACCGGGCGTGTATATCGTTCAGGCGCAGTTTGCCGCAGTTGACATCCGAGGTGGTAACCTCTATATCAATCTTATGAACTACCGCCGTAGCCTGTTTGATACAGAAATACTCCGGAATCCGGCGCAGTATATCCTGGGGAATAGGGAATGGCTCTTTCGGCGCATGGCGCGCATCCCTGTGAACATGCATACGCCGTACGTTTGCGTGAAGGGAATCGAGCGTGTAGTCCTTATCCAAAATCTTATGCAACGGGTTGAAAGCCGAAGTAGAGAGACTATTCAACTCCAGGTCCATCCAAGTGGTGGGTTCGTTATGCATGTCCGCCAGTTTGCGCGGAGAAACGGTATTCCTGTAGCGCGTGTATCCCAGATGAAAAGGTCCCTGGTTTTTGGTCCGGAAACCGTGAATCTCCAGCGAAGACAAGCTGTCGGGAATAACAACAGACGCTTCGCCAACAGAAACCTCGTACACGGAATCATTGTAAGTGAACAGGGAGTCGCCAAAATCATACCGGAAATCGCGTACCTGTGCAGTCAGACTATCTATGTTCAGTTCGAGCGATGTATTCAGGCTATACAGTTCGGCGTGTGCATTGTTCACGCGTATTTTTCTGAGGTCCGCCAGTTTGAGCCACTGTCCCGCGTCCTCGAGCGTGGTGTCTTTAGGCAGGGCCGGCAGAATAGCCTCCGGATGCTTTTCGTCCAAATAGCAAACAAACGACGGATTATCCGCTGTAAGGCTGCTGACATGCAAGTGCTTTTCGCGGAAGAGTTTTCTATAACTGATATGTCCGACCGTGAGGGTAGGTACGTTTATTGCCAGCCCCGGCATACGCTGCCCGGATTGCAACGTGTCGTTCCGATTGATACTGTTGGTGGCAAAATATATGTCCTCCACGATAGCCGTACCGCTAAGGAAGAAGATGTGTATATCACCGATAGACGCCTCTACATCCGGAATATCCTCAAAGGCATCTTTCACCTCTCGGTGTACGAGCCGCGACACCCAAATATCGGTAGTCACGACAGCAGCCGCGAACAGCCCAATAACAACGCCGAGCGTCCATAATGTAATTTTAACCGGCTTTTTCATAACAAGAACAATTTAGAGTGCACAATTAATGAATGATTGTTGTATGTCCTGTCTCTCCGCCATAAGCGGTCCGGAAAGGAGTGTAAACGCGAATAGTATGTAGAAATATCTTTTCAACATTCCGCAGCCAATCACAGCCATTCGGCACAAATCGGGTACAAAAATACAGCTTTTTTTGCATATATGCAAATATTGGCCCAAAATAATTGTCTAAAATTCCGGAAGAATGCACACCGGACAGAAACAAACCGTATTCATCTTCACTGGATATATACACAGTATATATAGGTATGTGTGGGATACAATATTACTCCGAATCGTCCACTACGCGCCTCAAACGCGAGTCACAAAATGAGCGAAACAGAGTGTTTTGGCAGAAAAAGTTCAATACGGTTTCGTGTGGGCACACGCTGTCACGTGCGCACAAACGTCATAAACGGGCATAAAGGGCATTTATTTGCGTTCTGAGCGCATGAATGAATTAGTCCGACAGTTAACCGCACAGACCCAAAAATCAAAAAATATGCAATAAAAATGCAGAAATATTTGCGTATGTAATTTTTTTTTAGTAATTTTGCGCCGCAAAATATGGTCAAACCAATCTACATTACAGCAATGAAGCGCTTTTTATTTACTACAGTGCTTGTTCTGGCGGCCGTAGCAACCGTACAGGCAGATGCATACAGGGACGCCCTCAGTGAGTACTTGAAGAAAAAAAATATCGCGCAGGAACAGGAAAGTTATGTGGAGATGATAACTCCGCTTGCCAAGCAACTATTTCCCGACGACGAAAAAGCAACCTCCGCGCTGGCGGAGTATTTCTCGTCGCAACTGGTAGATGATATTATAGATCTGAACGAGCCTGTTTACCGCAAACACATGAGTATTGCGGATTTGCAGGAGTTAGGAAAATTATATTCCGACCCCCGCATGGCCGATATTGAAAAGCGTAGTGCGGAAATAGCAAGCGCCATGCAGAAATCGGAAGAGTTTGCCGCATACATGCAGAATATCCAAACTGCTTTTATGGAAATCCTGTCCGGCAATCCGATGCCTGAGGATATGCCTCTGCCCGCCGAAATCTCGCCGGCATACTACGAAGCGTTTATGCAGTATTACAAAAACTCCCGCATGGACGAGATGATGAATACCTCCATGCGCACTGTGTTCGAAGCGGCGAAAAGCATGCTGCAGAAAAACAATCTCCCCGATATGGACAAAAAAGTCCAAGATTTGACCGATTATTCAGTGCGCAACATTCCCAACGTAGTAGCCATGGTAATGCACAAAACCATCACCATGGATGACTTGCGCCTGTTGTCTGAAGTAGCCGCCAAGCCCTGCGCCCAACGCGCAGCTGCCGCCGCAGTAGAACAATCCGAAAATCCGCTCCAGTTGGGTTTGCAGGTAATCGGCAAAATGGCGGACTGGATGGATGTGCACTACCCCCAATATGCCTCTCCATTCCGCGAGATGGTGAAAATGATGGAAAATTTATAAAACACAAACAAATAACAAAAAATGGAAGAAAACAACGAAAACAAACAAGAAGAGCTGATTCAGAACGATCACATCATTCCTGTGAAGATAGACGAGGAAATGAAGTCCTCGTATATCGATTACTCGATGAGCGTAATTGTGAGCCGTGCGCTGCCAGATGTGCGTGACGGATTCAAGCCGGTTCACCGCCGTGTATTGTTCGGAATGAATGAGTTGGGCAACACGAGTGACAAACCGACCAAGAAAAGTGCCCGTATCGTCGGTGAGGTAATGGGTAAGTACCACCCTCACGGAGACAGCAGTATCTATGGAACCCTGGTTCGTATGGCTCAGCCATGGGCAATGCGTTATTGCCTGGTAGACGGCCAAGGAAACTTCGGTTCTGTCGATGGTGACGGTGCAGCCGCCATGCGTTATACGGAGGCACGTTTGTCGAAACTGGCGGAAGAGATGCTCCGCGACATCGACAAAGATACAGTAGACATGCAACTGAACTTCGATGACTCGCTGCGCGAGCCGGTAGTTCTGCCTTGCCGTTTCCCGAACCTGCTGGTAAACGGAGCCAGCGGTATCGCCGTAGGTATGGCGACGAACATGCCAACCCACAACCTGGGCGAAGTGATAGACGGTTGCTGCGCCTATATCAATAATATCAAAGCGCGCATGCACGATGCAAACGCTCCGGAGATAACCGTAGAAGATTTGATGGAGTATGTAAAGGCTCCGGATTTCCCGACCGGCGGAACCATTTACGGCTACCAGGGCGTAAAAGACGCCTTTGAGACAGGCCGCGGACGTATCATCATCCGCAGTAACGCCGATATCGAGACAGATGACAACGGACGCGAGCGCATCGTGATAACCGAGTTGCCGTACGGCGTTGTGAAGAGCGACCTGGTGAAAAATATCGCCGAGCTGGTCAACGACAAGAAGATAGAAGGCATCGCAGACATCGCCGACCACTCCAAACGCGATATCCGTATCGTAGTGGAGGTAAAACGCGACGCAAACGCACAGGTGGTGCTGAACAAACTATACAAGTTCACCGCCCTGCAGTCCAGTTTCGCCGTAAACAATATCGCGCTGGTAAAAGGCCGTCCGATGTTGCTGAACCTGAAACAACTGATAGGTTATTTCATCGAGCACCGTATGGACGTAGTGACCCGCCGCACCCGCTACGAACTGCGCAAAGCGGAGGAGAAAGCCCACATCCTGGAAGGTTTGATCATCGCCGTAGACAATATCGACGAGGTGGTACGTATCATCCGCGCCAGCCGCACTCCGGCAGATGCACAAGCCAATCTGGAGGCCCGCTTCAATCTGGACAACCTGCAGTCGAAAGCCATCGTAGATATGCGTCTGTCGGCCCTGACAGGTCTGCGTATCGACGAGTTGAAAGCCGAATATGCCGAGTTGGAGAAACTGATTGCCCACCTGAACGAGTTGCTGGCCAACGAAGAGATGCGTTATGACCTGATTAACACCGAATTGGTGGAGGTAAAAGACAAATACGCAGACGAGCGCCGCACGAAAATCGTCAAGATGGCTACCGAGTTCAACCCCGAAGATATGTATGCCGACGACGACATGGTAATCACCATTTCGCATCTGGGTTATATCAAACGTACTCCTCTGGCAGATTTCCGCCAACAGACCCGCGGCGGTATCGGTTCGAAAGCCGGCAGCGCCCGCGACCAGGATTTCATCGAGTATGTATATCAAGCATCGATGCACTCCACAATGATGTTCTTCACCGAGATGGGCCGTCTGTACTGGCTGAAAGTATATGAGTTGCCGGAAGGTAACAAACAGTCGAAAGGCCGTGCTATCCAGAATATGATTAACCTGCAGAAAGGCGACAAGGTACGCACCTGCATCAACGTCAAAGGTCTGAACGACACCGAATACGTACAGAACCACTTCCTCATTTTCGTAACCAAGAACGGTTTGATGAAGAAGACCACATTGGAGGCCTACAGCCGTCCGCGCGCCAATGGTATCAACGCTGTAGGATTGCGCGAAGGCGACGAACTGATTGGTGTAACACTGACCGACGGACAGAGCGAAATGCTGGTAGCATCGTACAACGGCAAAGTGGTTCGTTTCAACGAGGCAGGCGTTCGTCCGATGGGTCGCGGCGCAAGCGGTGTGAAAGCGATAACTTTGGAAAATGATGGCCAGGATCGTGTAATTGGCATGGTTTGTGTAGAGAAGGGTACAGACAAGACTATTCTCGTCATTTCGGAGAAGGGCTTCGGCAAACGTACGCCGGTAGACGACGAAGAGGGCAATCCTATCTATCGCGTCACCAACCGCGGCGGCAAGGGAGTCAAGACAATCGAGATTACCGAGAAGACCGGTCAGCTGGTAGGCATCGAAGCCGTTACGGACGATGTGGACCTGATGTTAATGACCAAGTCCGGCACAGCTATCCGTATGGATATCTCCACCATCCGCGTCACCGGCCGCGCTGCACAAGGCGTCAAACTGATTGACCTGGTAAAACGCAACGACAGTCTCGTAAGCGGATGCATCGTTCCGAAAGAGGAAGAGAGCGCCAGTGAAGAAGCGGATGCAGAAGAATCGCTCAATGAAGAAACAACAACTGAAAATCAAGAGTAATATGAAAAAAACATTGATTTTGGCAATGACGATGCTGATAAGCGTCGGTTGCTTTGCTCAGAAAAACCCGTTGGTAAAGAAAGCAAAAAATTATGCAATGGGTGAGACCCCGGATTTCGCTGCCGCCCGTGCAACCATCGGCGAGGCTCTGGAAGCTGCACCAACCACAGAGACCTACTATTGGGCCGGAATGATTGGTTATCAGGAAGTTACCCACGAGAACTACAACCAAGTACTCGGCAAAGGTTACAGCCAGGCAAAAGCCGGTGCCGCCGCTGCAGAGAGCTATGATTATTGGCTGAAAGCAGACGAATTGGCAATGGTTCCGACTCTGGACAAGAAGGGCCGTGAGGTAGTGGACCAGAAGACCCGTAATAACATCAGCAAAAAGATGCTGGAGTATTACAAGAACCAAGAATTGGTAAAATACGGTATCTACCTGAACGAGCAGAAAGACTATTCGGGCGCATACGAAGCATTCAAGAAGCATATCAGCATACCTGAGTTGCCGATGATGCAGACCGAAAAACTCCAGAAGGAAATGCCGCGTGACACAACGTATCAGCAATACAAGTATTATGCAGCTATTTTTGCCGTTCAAGCAGAGATGCACCCGGAAGCGATAGCATTGCTGAGCGAAATGAAGGACGGAGAATACGAGTCTATCTCAGTCAACCAATTCCTTTATCAGGAATATGTAGCTGTAAAAGACACGGCTAATTTCGTAGCAACACTGCAGAACGCCATCTCCCGTTTCCCGAAAGAGTCATGGTTCCTGCAGAACCTAATCAACTACTACATCTTCTCCGGTCAGGAACAGGCAGCCATTGACTATCTGGAAAAAGCCATCGAGCGTGAGCCCAATGTAGCCCAATACCATCATATCAAAGGCAATCTGGATGAGAACCAAGGTAACTATGAAGAGGCTCTGAAAGATTTTGATAACGCTCTGGCTATCGATCCGACACTGGCAGACGCAATGGCAGGCAAAGGCCGTGTATATTACAACCAAGCCGTAAAACTGAATGAAGCCGCTGCGCTCATCAGCGATAACAAGGCATACAAAAAGGCCCTTGCAGAGATGAATGAGGTATTCCGCAAATCTCTGCCGTTCTTCGAGAAAGCCCATGAGATGGATCCGAAAGAGCGCAGTTATATCCAGACGCTCAAGGGATTGTACTACCGCTTCCAATCCGAACCGGGTATGCAGGCAAAGTACGATGCCATGTCTGAGGCATTGAACAACCTCTAATGGGACGTATATTAGCCATAGACTACGGTCGTAAGCGCACAGGATTAGCCGTTACGGACACACTCCGCATAACGGCTAATCCGCTGCTTACAATCGAGACGAAGGAATTGATGAATTGGTTGAAAGACTACTTCGCGAGCGAGCAAGTGGACGAAGTAGTAATAGGCAAGCCCACCCAGATGAACGGCTCGGAATCCGAATCGATGAACTATATACGTCCGTTCATAGGAAATTTCAAGAAACAATTTCCAGACAAACCGATAACTATGTATGACGAGCGTTTTACATCAGTACTCGCTCACCAGGCAATGCTGGCCGGAGGCATGAAAAAGAAAAACCGGCAAAACAAAGCAGTAGTTGACAAATTAGCTGCATGCATAATTTTGGAAGGCTATCTGGACAGCCTTCGATAGAGAAGTGCCTAAGGCACATAAAGAGTCAAGAATATGATACTACCTATATATTTATACGGTCAGGCGGTATTGCGCAAGCCCACAGAGGAAATCACGCAAACGCCCGAACTGAAACAGTTTATCGCCGACATGTACGAGACCTTGGCGCAGGCCGACGGTTGCGGATTAGCCGCCCCACAGGTAGGCAAGTCCTGGAGGTTGTTCATTGTGAACGGAACCGAGTTGGCAGAAGATTACCCCGAGTGCACGGATTTCAAACGCACTTTCATCAATCCGGAATTGCTGGAAGCAAGCGAAGAGACGTGTACCTACAGCGAGGGTTGTCTCTCCCTGCCGGGAATCAGCGAGAACGTTGTTCGCCCCAAGACCATCCGCATCCGTTATCAAGACGAGAATTTCGCAGAGCATGAAGAGGAGTTTACCGGTTTTTGCGCGCGGATTATCCAACATGAGTACGACCATTTGGAGGCACACGTGTTTACCGACCGGATTTCACCTATCCGCAAAACATTCGTCCGCAACAAACTTGCATCCATAGCCAAAGGCAAAGTAGGTGCAAAATACAAATACAAGAGGCAATAAGTGGATATCATATCCATTATATTATTGGCAATCGGTCTTGCTATGGACTGTTTGGCAGTCAGCATAGCACAAGGATTGGCGACCGACAAACAGGAAAAGGGACACAGCCCGCGTCCAATAGAGATGGCGGTTCTGTTTGGCCTATTCCAGGGCGGAATGCCGCTAATAGGGTATTACGCAGGAAATATATTCGCTTCGTTTTTCAATACCTACGCGCCTTGGATAGCATTGGGACTGTTAGCTGCCATAGGCGGAAAAATGGTATGGGAAGCACTGCACGAAGAAGACAAGAATGTCGGTTCGGCCGACTGGAGTCATGCTCACCTGCTGCTATTGGCAATAGCGACATCCATTGATGCGCTGGCAACCGGAGTGGTATTTATACCTTATCCGAACACACTATGGATTGCCGTGACAATAATAGGATTGACAAGTCTTGTTCTCTCGTTAACCGGATATGTGGTTGGCAAGAAAACAGGAGAACGACTGCATCTCAACGTGACATTAGCAGGAGGCTTGATACTAATAGCTATCGGATTGAAAATCTGGATTCAAGGAGTATGTTTATAATAAGAGACACATTAGTCAGCCTTGATGTCCTGGAGAAGGAGTTCTGCTGCGACCTGGACAAGTGTCGCGGATGTTGCTGTATAGAAGGAGACGCCGGCGCACCACTGAGTGAAGAGGAAGAGCATAAAATCCAGGAGATACTGCCTATATTGCTGCCGGATATGACTCCAGAAGCGCGTGCCGTCGTATCGGCACAAGGGATTGCCTACAATGATCCGTCCGGCGAGCGTGTGACATCCATAGTGAACGACAAAGACTGTGTCTTCGCCCGAACCGACCATAACGGATGGTGTTATTGTCTGATAGAAAAAGCGTATAACGCGGGAAAGATAGATTTCAAGAAGCCTATTTCGTGCCATTTGTATCCCGTCCGCTTGACGCAAGTAGGCGAATATACCGGAGTGGAGTACCACCGATGGGATATATGTCATTGTGCACGTGTGCTGGGTAAGAAACAGCATTTGCCATTATACCGCTTTCTCCGTGAGCCGCTTATCCGCCGTTTCGGCGAAGATTGGTACAATGAGTTGGAATTAACCGCAACAGAATGGAAAAAACAATGCGCGCAGAAATAATAACAATAGGAGACGAGTTGCTGATTGGTCAAGTAGTGGATACCAATTCCGCCTGGATGGCCGAAAAACTGAATGAAGCAGGTATCGAATTATACCAAATCACCTCTGTCCATGACAGCCGCGAACACATCATCAAAGCATTGGACGAAGCATTCAGCCGTGCAGATATAGTACTTACAACCGGCGGACTTGGTCCAACGGCAGATGATATCACCAAACATGTGCTGTGTGATTATTTTCACACCCGTTTGGTAGAAGATTCGCGCGTACGCGAACATATTAAGGAGTTATATAGCGGCCGGCCGGATGTGTTGAATCGTCTCACCGCCACACAATGGTTAGTGCCGGAGGATGCAATCATTCTGCCCAACAGGGTAGGCAGTGCGCCGCTGATGATATTTCACCATGGTCAACAGCTACTGGCTTCCATGCCGGGAGTACCCTATGAGATGAAGATTGCCATGGAAGAACAAATCATGCCATATATCGGCAGTCAGACAATAAGTATTATTCACAAGACTCTATTAGTCAACGGAATACCAGAATCCGCACTGGCTATATTGTTAGAAGATTTCGAAGCTGACAAACCTCAGTATATCCATTTAGCCTACCTGCCCAAAGACGGATTAATCCGCTTGCGTCTGTCTGCATACGGAGAAGCGGATGAAGAGGAGATGAACAAATGGTTCGAACAGTTAAAAAGACTGGTAAAAGATTATCTGGTGGCAGATGAAGATGTCCCATTGGAAGTCATCGTCGGCCGGTTATTACAAAAGGCGGGAAAAACCATATCCACCGCCGAGTCATGTACCGGCGGCAAGTTAGCCTCCTTGCTGAACAAACATTCCGGCAGTTCCGCTTTCTATTGGGGCTCCATCATCAGTTATGACAACAGCGTCAAACAGCACCTGTTATCCGTTCCCGAAGAGATGATACGGTTGCATGGTGTAGTAAGCGAAGAGGTAGTGCGACAAATGGCAACAGCGGTTCGCAGTCAGATAGGAACCGATTATGCCATAGCGACAAGCGGGATAGCCGGTCCCACCGGAGGCACCAAAGAGAAACCCGTCGGAACAGTCTGGATAGCCTGGGCGACACCTACTGACACCTATGCCGAATGCTTCCATTTAGGAGCATTGCGCGAGCAGATAACCGACCGTGCATGCCAAAAGGCGCTGGTAAGAATGATACAAATATTGAGGAACGAAGAAGAAAACCGCAAAGAGAATTGATGTATGAACGTAGTTGAAGAATTCTTGTTTCACCCCTCCATCACACAGTCGTTGCTATGGCTGACCATTGTGATGACAATAGGTCTATGGCTCGGAGAGAAAGCCAAGATAAAACACTTCTCTCTGGGGGTGACATGGGTGTTGTTTGTCGGTATAGCACTGGCTTCGTTCGGCGTGAATATCGACCATAGCGTAGCACAATTTGCCAAGGATTTCGGATTAATACTATTTGTTTATTCCATTGGACTGCAGGTTGGTCCTTCCTTTTCTCCCTTCAAACGCGGCGGTTTGCAGTTGAATATGCTGGCAGCAGCAGTCGTATTGCTTGGTTGCGTATGCGCCATTATTTTGCACTATGTTACCGGAATAGATATGTCCACTATAGCCGGAATCATGTCCGGCGCCACCACTTCAACACCGTCGCTGGCCGCCGCACAGCAGGCATATCAGGACATCACCGGTCAAATCAATCCGGATATAGCCACCGGTTATGCAGTTGCCTATCCGCTTAGTATTGTCGGTGTTATTCTTGCGTTTGAACTAATCCGCCGTGCGTTCCGCATCAGTCTGCCAGAAGAAGAGAAAAGGCTACGTTCGGAAGCAGCAGCTGAGACGGATGAACCCATTTGTGTGGATATAACGCTGAACAACCCGCAACTGGGCACAATGACCCTGGACGAGTTGCAGCAGGTATGTCCCGTTAAAGAAATGGTTGTCAGCCGTGTAATCCGTCCGAACGGTTCGGATGAACTAATCAATGAGCAAACCACATTCAGCAACGGCGATACAATCCGGGTCCTGACCGACAAACAGCATCTGACAGCCCTGCGCCTACTGGGACCATTGAAAGACTACGACCTCCGCTCCCAAAAAGAGAAATCCGACCATCTGATTTCCCGCCGTATAGCAGTAACACGTCCGGAATGCAACGGCAAACGAATCCGTTCGTTCAATCTGCGGCAACAATACCACGCCACCATTACCCGTGTGAGCCGCGCAGGAATAGACCTGCTGGCTACGCCGGATATGGTTCTGCAACTGGGTGACCGTTTGATGGTAGTAGGCGACAAAAACGATGTAAGCCGCGTAGCGGAGACTTTCGGAAACGAATTGAAACGCTTGGATGTACCACATCTGCTGCCTGTTTTCTTCGGAATGGTGCTGGGTATTTGTGTAGGCCTGTTGCCGATTCCTATTCCCGGAATGGGGCAGACATTCAAATTGGGACTGGTGGGCGGTTCGCTCATCGTAGCCATACTAATAGGACACTACGGACCATATTACAACATGGTGACGTTTTCCACCACATCCGCCAATATGATGTTGCGCCAAGTAGGACTGACGCTGTTTCTTGCCGCACTGGGACTGAGTGTCGGAGAGAATTTCGTACCGACCCTGACAGGCGGAGGTTATTTATGGATAGGTTACGGTTTCCTGATTACCATAGTTCCGTTGCTGATAGTCGGTATCGTGGCATACAAATGGTTGCATATCAACTATTTCAATGTCGTCGGTCTGCTGGTCGGCTCCATGACATCAGCTATGGCGTTGCCGTATGCCCAGTCGCAGTCCAACGAAAACAACCAGGCGGCAGTATGCTATGCAACCGTATATCCGTTTACCACTTTCCTGCGCGTAATGGGAGCCCAGTTGCTCGTAATCATCTTCTGCAGTTTCAGTTCGCCGGACAGTATCCAGCCGCAAAGACTGGCACAGACCATAAATACATTGCAGGGGGAGGAATACGGTCCGGTGCTGACGATAGATGACCAGACTCTCTATTTCGTAGGTCTGAACCGCGAGGACGGGACAGAGACAGAAGATATTTATGTCTCCCGCCGTGACAAACGTACAGGCGAGTGGGGGACAGCGCGGCGTATCGCCGAATTGAGCAATCCCTATCGAAACGAAGCTCCGACTTCCGTCAGCGGAGACGGACGGACGATGCTACTTTTTGTAGAAGGACGGATGTGTTTCTCTGTCCGTCAAGGCAATATGTGGAGCGAACCCCGCCCGTTGCCCCAATACCTGCAACTCGGGAACTGGCAAGCGGATGCCATGATTACGGCAGACGGTCAGGCATTGCTCTTCGCCGCCCATTACCCGGCAGAGGGAGAAGAAAAGCCGTCTTTGAATATCTTTGTGAGCGAACGCGACGCACAGGGACGCTGGGGCAAACCATATTCAATAGGCGGAGCTATCAATACTTCCGGTATGGAACGTTCGCCATTCCTGCATCCGGACATGAAAACGCTGTATTTCTCCTCGGACAGAGAAGGAACTACAGGTGATTTGGATGTATGGGTCAGCCGTAGGTTGAGCGACACCTGCTGGAATTGCTGGTCGGAACCGGAAAACCTCGGACCGCAAATCAATACTACAGGGCGTGACTGCTGGTACAAGATAACCGCAGACGGCCGTCAGGCCTATTATGCCCGCAAATCAGGACGGGTGCATGATATCTACGCCGTCAGCCTGCCGGAAGACAAAAGACCTGAGCAGATTACCGTACTGACCGCCAATACGCCTATCGCCATCGAAAATCTGCTGTTTGAAACCGGTAGCGATGTGATAATAGCCAATTCGTTGCCGGAACTGAAACGCATTGCCGTTTTCATACAGACCTACGGTTACAGAGTGCGATTGGCCGGTCATACAGACAATATAGGGCAGGCGGAAGCCAACAAAAAACTCTCTCAAGCCCGTGCAGAGGCTGTGAAACGGCAATTAGTGGTCTACGGCTGTACCCCGGAGTCCATCAGCGCATTTGGCTACGGCGACACCAAACCGGTGGCGACCAACGAGACAGAAGACGGCCGTCAGTCCAACAGACGAGTAGAAATCACTTTGATACCATAAATAAAAGAACGATATGAAAAAACATCTATTTATTCTAATGTCAACACTCCTGCCTCTACTGATGTATGCGCAGGAACGAATTATGGTTATTACCGATCCGCACGTACTGCCGCAGGAACTATTTGACGCAGACAGTCAGTCGTTCCGGGAGATGATGGACGGTCAACGCAAGATGCTGGATTTGAGCGAACCAATCTGGCGTGCGTTGATGGATACGGCATTGAAATACAAACCCGAAGTGCTGCTTATTCCCGGCGATTTGACCAAAGACAGTGAAAAAGCGAGCCATGAGTTGATTATCAACTCGTTGCAGAAATTAAAAGAGGCGGGCATTAAGACACTGGCTATCCCCGGCAATCATGACGTAGGCGGAAACGCTTATTCATACATGGGAGCCGAGAAAACGAGCGTAGACAATATGCCTGACACGGAGTGGGAGAGTGCCTACTCATGGATTTATGAGCAGGTTTTGTCCAAGGATACCGGTTCCCATTCCTATGTAGCAGAGCCGATAGACGGTATTACGATTATTGGCATTGACGGTTCGGACAATAATGCCGCAACGGGAAAATTGTCAGATGCTTCGCTTGCATGGGTGCTGGCCCAGGCAGATGCAGCAAACGCAAAAGGCAACACCATTATAGCCATGAGCCATTGGCAGTTGCTGGAGCATGTTGACAAGCAAGGCATGCTAGAAAGTTCCTGCCGTTTTGAGAAGGCCGATGCCATCCGTGACAGTCTGATACATCATGGTGTCCGTTTGCTGCTGACCGGTCATTTCCATATAAACAGCATATCCACGTACCGCGATACCACCGGCCTGACAAATGACAGCATCGTGGAAATCTCTACCGGTTCGCCGATTACCTATCCGTGTCCTTACCGTTGGCTGACTCTATCAGCAGACCGTCAGACAGTGGATGTGGAAACAGATTATCTGACAGCAGTGGACACGATTGCGGACCTGTACACCTACAGCCGCGAATGGATGCGCGTGCATGCAACGAACATGATACCCCAGATGACCTTGCGCGCATGGGCCAAAGCAGACCAGGCGCTGGATATGCTACGAAACAACTCACAGTTAGGAGGAGATGTACTTGCCAATTTGTTGGAACAGTCGATGCCGACAACCGATTCCGCCAAAATCGACTTGGTACAACGCCATCTGGGACAAACAGCAGTAGAAATGTATCTGCTCCATAGTGATGCCAACGAACCGGAACATCCGGAGGCGGATTCGCTGGCTATGGCGGTATATGACGGCATGGAGTCAATGATTAAGGAGATGACAAACAGTACAATGTGGAATTTCTTCAGTGAGATGCGTACAATGCTGATAAACGGCGCCAAGTTAGTAGCAGAAGAACCCGTTCAGTCGCTGGTGGAGGATATGACCAACTGGCGTTCGGATCTCTATTACAACCGTACCGACGACCTGAAACTGCGCCTCAAAATAAACGGCGAGCAAGTGCAAGCAGTAGAGCAGACGCCGGTTCCCTTGACTGCAAATCAAAAATATGATATTCTGGGGCGGCCGATAGCCAGTCCGCAACAAGGAACCGTTTACATTCAGGATGGTAAGAAAATATTACGCTAAAGGCTAAAAAATAATATATATTTTCCAAAAAAGGAAAAAATCGTGCGTGTGTACTTGCATATGTGCGATTTATTTTGTACCTTTGCAGCGAATATTTATCAGTTATGCGGGGAAATAGACAAAATTCCGCCAAACTTTCGGCAGCCCCTCTACAAAACTCCGATAAAACCTCGATAAAACCTCGATAAAACCTCGATCACGAATTTAAATACACAAATACAATGAATCTTTCAGAATTAACCAACAAAATCTACACGGAAGGTGTAGAAAAAGGCAACGCCGAAGCTCAACAAATCGTAGAGAAGGCCAATGCTCAAGCCCAAGAAATCATTTCCCAGGCCGAGAAGAAAGCATCTCAAATAGTAGCAGCCGCCGAGCAACAAGCCCAGGATTTGGACAAAAAGACGCGCGCAGAGTTGAAATTGTATGCAGCGCAGAGTGTCAGCGCCGTAAAGACAGAGATTACAAACCTGCTGGCGGACACTATTTCCTCTGACAGTGTGAAAGCCGCTACAGCCGATGCCAAGTTCATGCAAGGACTGATTGCCAAGTTGGCCGAGCAGATGGCTAAAGACGGCGATGTTGTCATCGAAACAAAAGACGCCGAGGCTCTGAAGAAATATTTTACTGCCAACGCCAAGGGATTGCTGGAAAAGGGTGTGACCATCAAGGAAGTCAAAGGTATCAAAACCGAATTTACCATCCAACCTGCCAAGGGCGGCTACAAGCTCGCGTTCGGTGACGCTGAGTTCATTGCCTACTTCAAGGAAATGCTGAGACCTCAATTGGTAGAGATGCTGTTCTAACATCGTAGTTTGCGTAATTACGTAGTTTGCGTAATGTAAATAATCAACAAATGTTACGGAAACAACGAAAACAACGTTTACAAAATGGGTTATGAATATTTATTAACAGGACTGCCGGAACTGCGAGTGGACGGAGATGCCCCCATATCAATGGAGGATCTTTTGACACTATTTGCCGAATCGCTCAATGAGAAAGATTTGGAGGCTTTGCGTGTTCTCCAAATGCACAACGACGATGAGACAATCCTAAGTTTGCAGGAGCAGTACAACGATTCATTTATCGGTCGTCCCGACTGGTGGGATGACGCTATAAACAGGCTGAGCGAAGAAGATTTGCGTACGCAGCTGCTTTATGAATATGGCAAGCAAAGCAAATGCCGTTTTGTGCGCGAATGGTTCGCTTATAACCAGGACTTGAACAATGTGATGGTTGCCACTATCTGCCGCAAACACGGATTCGATGTGTCCAAAGCGATAATCGGACATAATGAGGTCGCGGAGATTTTACGCAAGAACCTTCCCCAAAAAGACTTCGGTTTGGCCGGAGTAATGGACAACCTGCCGGAGATTATGGCGGTGGTAGAAGTAGATAATCTGCGTGAGCGTGAAAAACGCCTTGATGCCCTCCGTTTCATATGGCTGGAAGAAACGACACGGTTCAATGTGTTTTCTATAGAAAACGTACTGGCATATTACTTGCAGATACAGATGTTGCACCGCTGGTCGCTCCTGACCGTAGAAGAAGGCGAGAAAGTGTTCCGCGAGTTAGTGGCGGACATGAAAAAAGGAGTCAATCTAGACGCGTAAAACTACGCAGCCGACACAAATTATCCGGTTAACAAAAAGATAACAATAGAATTTTAAGATATGACAACAGGAAAAGTAAAAGGTATTATCTCCAACCTGGTCACCATACAGGTAAACGGTCCGGTGGCTCAAAACGAGATCTGCTACATTTCGGTAGGCGATGTGAAGCTGATGGCGGAGGTAATCAAAGTGATAGGCGAAAATGTCTATGCACAGGTATTTGAATCTACGCGTGGTCTGAAAGTGGGCAACGCAGTAGAGTTTACCGGTCACATGCTTGAGGTGACGCTCGGTCCCGGTCTGTTGAGCCGTAACTACGACGGTCTGCAGAACGACTTGGACAAACTGACGGGTGTGTTCCTCAAACGCGGCGAGTACAACTTCCCGCTGGACGAGCAGAAGAAATGGGATTTCAAACCTATCGCCAAAGTGGGTGACAAGGTGGAAGCCGCTTCCTGGCTGGGAGAAGTGGACGAGAATCACCAACCACACAAGATTATGGTGCCCTTCGTATTCGAAGGAGCCTACACCGTCAAGGCTATCAAAGCAGCCGGTCAATACACTATCAACGAGGAGATTGCCGTGCTGACCGATGCCGAAGGACAAGACCACACAGTGACGATGGTTCAGAAATGGCCGGTGAAGAAAGCTATTCTGGCTTACCGCGAAAAACCGCGCCCCTTCAAGCTGTTAGAGACAGGTGTGCGTACGATAGACACCGCCAACCCGCTTTGCGAGGGAGGTACAGGGTTCATCCCCGGTCCGTTCGGAACGGGTAAAACCGTGCTCCAGCACGCCATCTCCAAACAAGCCGAGGCGGATATCGTGATTATCGCTGCGTGCGGAGAGCGTGCCAATGAGGTAGTGGAAACCTTTACCGAGTTTCCGGAACTGGAGGATCCGCACACCGGCCGCAAACTGATGGAGCGTACTATCATTATTGCCAACACATCCAACATGCCGGTGGCCAGCCGTGAGGCATCTGTATATACATCCATGACCATTGCCGAGTATTATCGTTCGATGGGTCTGCGTGTGCTGCTGATGGCTGACTCAACGAGCCGTTGGGCACAGGCGTTGCGTGAGATGTCTAACCGTCTGGAGGAGTTGCCGGGACAAGATGCGTTCCCAATGGACCTATCCGCTATCATCGGTGCTTTCTACGCCCGCGCAGGTTATGTTTATTTGAATAACGGCGCAACGGGTTCCGTCACTTTCCTCGGAACTGTTTCACCTGCCGGCGGTAACCTCAAAGAGCCTGTGACCGAAGGTACGAAAAAAGTGGCACGATGCTTCTATGCTTTGGAGCAGGCCCGTGCCGACCGCAAGCGCTATCCGGCTGTAAACCCGATAGACAGTTACTCCAAATATGTGGAATATCCTGAGTTCGAGGAATATATTTCCGGCCTGATAGACAAAAACTGGCTGCCGATGGTGAACGACATGAAGACTTATCTGCAGCGCGGCAAAGAGATACAGGAGCAAATCAACATCCTTGGTGATGACGGTGTGCCTGTTGATTATCACGAGGCTTTCTGGAAATCCGAGGTTATAGACTTTGTAATCCTTCAGCAGGATGCTTTTGATAAGATTGATGCCGTTTGTCCGCTGGAGCGCCAGCAATATATGCTCCGTCTGGTAATGGATATTTGTAACCATGATTATAATTTCGACAACTTCCTTGACGTCATCGATTATTTCAAGCGCGTCATCAACCTCTGCAAGCAGATGAACTATTGCGAGTTCCACTCCGCAGAGTTTGAGGATTATCGCAAGAAACTCGATGAACTGTTAGCAGAGAAACAAATCGCTGCATAATGGGGATTATATCATGAGAAAAACACTTCTATATATTGTGTGCGTGCTGTGGACGAGCGTGTTATTCGCTTCGTCCAACAGCGGCGTGCAACATATCCAACCCCAACGAGTGCCGGTTGTTTTAGCCAACTACTCCGACATCCAGTTCGCCAATACGGATTATTCGGCATATAAAGCCTCTTTGGAGAAATATTTTGCGGACAATTCATACGGCAAGTATACTCCTGAGTTTGATTTTCTCGGTCCGATAAACCTATCCAACGACCGCCGATACTACGGTGCAAATGACGAAGACGGCGATGATACGCGCGGCGCAGAAATGATAGCCGATGTATGCAACGCGGCGGAGGATTTGGCGGATTTTGCCCGATATGATCAGGACGGAGACGGTCGTATAGACGCTCTCGTGGTGATTTATGCAGGCGAAGGCGAGCATGCGGATAACAATCTGCCGGATGCCGTATGGGAGTTTACGGACGATTTGGAGACTACATGGGAACTGGATTATATGGTACAACTGGACGGAAAAATTGTATCTGCCTGCTGTGCCGTTCCCGAACTGCAAGGAAAAACCAAACGTGATGGCATTGGCACATTCGTGCATGAGTTTGCGCATATATTGGGTCTGCCCAATTTCAGTTCTACAGCCGGTCTGACGGTGAAAACCCTCGGCGATTGGGACGTGATGGACCATGGTTGCTATAATAATAGCGCCAATACACCGTCCGCAATGAGCGCATACGAACGATTCTATCTCGGTTGGGTGGAACCCATTCTGCTGGACGGTCCGATGAATGTACGGTTGAGAGACCTCAATACGAGTGGCGATTGTGCTATCATTACCTCAACCGGACAAAGCAATCTGAATGGCCTCAGTCCCGATCCGCGTGAGTTTTATATTCTGGAGAACCGTCAGCAAAACGGTTGGGACAAATATATTCCCGGTCATGGATTGATGCTTACCAAGATAGATTTTGTCAAGAACAAATGGGAATCCGACGAAGTAAACAATGTGGAGAACCATCCTTGCGTGGATTTGATAGAGGCAGACGGCAGTGCGCCAAAATACAAGGCCGACAACCTAACCAACGGCTATTTCGGCAAGCCGCGTGACTTGTTCCCCGCAGGTGCCACCTCAAAAAATCTGTTCAGCAATAAGATGTTCTTTGAGAATGTGGTGGAGCAGGAGGGAGTCATTCTGTTTGATTTCAACGGCGGTGTGGATAAATGTACCGTTAACTTTTCCGTCTCGAACGGTTCGTGCGCTACAAATACCCTCACAGAAACCAAGAAAGGTGCAGGCGTCAAACTGCCGGCCGTTACCGCTAACAGCGGTTATACATTCCTTGGTTGGGCGACCCGCAAGAACAGCAATGTGGCAGATGCCGGCCAGCCGGGAGAGACGTTTTATCCAATGAACGACTGTTCTCTCTTTGCCATCATGCAAGATAACACCAAGTATTGGGTGCACTATGACGACCTGAAGGGTGTCACTATCGGTGATTATATCGGCTTCAATGGCGCATATGTCAAAACCGGCACAATCAACGATATAGCTGTCACATTCATCAAGAAGTCAGGTTATGCCACCCCTGTGGCCGCTAATTGCTACGTAAATGTAGAGTGTGGCGGTAAGCCAATACCCAATGCGGCCAGTTTTATAGCCGATACAGTGCGTATTGATATACCGGCAGCCGCTATCACAGGAGATATCTATATCCGTATTATAAACGTGCGCGAGCAGACGGAGACAGGGTGTGTGCCTTATAGTCACACTTTTACAGAGCAATGCAGAGCAGACAGTCATGCAGATTTGAGCGGATACAACTGGGCCGTTTACATCGCCAACGATAATACAACCGATTATGATAAATCCAAAGGAGCCGTCTTCGGTTCAGGAACCTATCCCGCAGGATTGGTGAAGTTCTATACCGAAGAAACAATGGGTTGCGGAGTGGCAGAAGTTCGCGTGACCGCATCTGCGAATGGCGATGGTGTTCTTTCCGCATATGTCGCAGGTAGCGAGATTGGTTCTGAAGAACTGACAAGCACTTCTGAGACCTATACATTCACGGTTGAACAACCGGTTTCCGGAGCCGTAGAAATCCGTTTGACCAATACGAACAAAGCAATGTATATCAAGCAGATAGAGATTGCTTTCGAAAAGATTGACGATCCGGATATCATTTCCGGTGTGGAAGAACCGAATGTGGAACTGATGCAGGAAAAAAGCCGCAAGATCCTGCATGAAGGACGATTATATATCCTTTTCAACGGACACATGTACAATATATTAGGAACAAAAATAAAATAAATACGATATGGCTAAAGCATTTCAAAAAATCTACACGCAGATTACCGCCATCACCAAAGCGACATGTTCGCTGAAGGCCGAAGGGGTGGGTAATGACGAACTTGCCACTGTCAACGGCAAGTTGGCGCAGGTAGTAAAAATCATCGGCGACGAGGTAACACTCCAGGTCTTTCAGGGCACAGAGGGTATTCCAACCAACGCCGAAGTAGTATTCTTGGGCAAGGCGCCGAGTCTGAAGGTGAGTGACCAGCTCGCGGGCCGTTTCTTCAATGCCTACGGCGAACCAATTGATGGCGGTCCCGCTATCGAAGGCAAGGAGATTGAGATCGGAGGTCCTTCTGTAAACCCTGTTCGGCGTAAACAGCCGTCAGAGCTGATTGCAACGGGTATCGCAGGTATTGACCTGAACAACACGCTTGTTTCGGGCCAGAAGATTCCGTTCTTCGCCGATCCGGACCAGCCGTATAACCAGGTGATGGCTAACGTGGCACTCCGCGCAGAGGCAGACAAGATTATTCTGGGCGGTATGGGTCTGACCAACGATGACTACCTCTATTTCAAAAACGTATTCTCCAACGCAGGTGTGCTTGACCACATCGTTTCCTTTGTCAACACGACGGAGAACCCGCCTGTAGAACGACTTCTTATCCCGGATATGGCATTGGCTGCTGCAGAGTATTTCGCTGTAGAGAAACACGAGAAAGTGCTGGTTCTGCTGACGGATATGACACTCTATGCCGATGCACTTGCGATTGTAAGCAACCGTATGGACCAGATTCCGTCCAAGGACTCCATGCCGGGTTCGCTCTATTCCGATTTGGCCAAAATCTACGAGAAAGCCGTACAGTTCCCGGAGGAGATAGGTGGCGGTTCAATCACGATTATTGCCGTAACAACCCTCTCCGGAGGTGATATCACCCACGCCATACCGGATAACACAGGTTATATCACAGAGGGTCAGTTGTACCTCCGCCGTGATTCCGAAATCGGTAAAGTCATCGTCGATCCGTTCCGTTCATTGAGCCGTTTGAAACAATTGGTTGCGGGCAAGAAGACCCGCGAAGACCATCCGCAGGTGATGAACGCGGCTGTTCGTTTGTACGCCGACGCCGCAAATGCCAAGACAAAGAAGGAGAATGGCTTCGACCTGACAGACTACGACAACCGCTGTCTGGACTTTGCGCGTGACTACAGCCGTGAGATTCTGGCAATTGATGTGAACATCAATACCGTCCAGATGTTAGATGTAGCATGGAATCTCTTCGGTAAGTATTTCAAGCCGGAAGAGGTAAATATCAAGGCAGCCCTTGTGGAAAAATACTGGCCAAAGAATTAATTAGCCAAATGGCCCAATAATCCAATAATTGGTAAATGGTAAATGACCAAATGGTAAATAAAAAATGGCAATAACTTATCAATTCAATAAAACATCGCTGCAGGGTCTGGAGAAGGATCTGAAGATGCGGCAGCGGACACTTCCTACGCTGCAAAGCAAGGAGACTGCTCTTCGCTTAGAGGTTAAAAAAGCGAAGAAGGAGTTGAATGAGCTGGACGAGGAAGTCAACCGCCGCATCAAAGATTACGACCAGATGTTGGCATTGTGGGGAGAGTTTGATACCTCGCTCATCCATGTGGACGACGTGCGTATGTCGGTCAAAAAGATAGCCGGCGTACGTGTACCGGTATTGGATGAGGTGGTCTATTCCACCAAGGAGTTCTCGCTCTTCTCAAGCCCGAAATGGTTTGCTGACGGATTCGAGCAAATCAAGGCGATTGCAGATGTGGGTATCCGCCAAGAGTTTGTGCGCCGAAAGGTAGATTTGTTAGAATATGCACGCAAAAAAACAACGCAGAAGGTCAACCTATTCGAGAAAGTACAAATCCCCGGTTATCAGGATGCTATCCGCAAAATCAAACGATTCATGGAGGACGAAGAGAACCTCTCCAAATCCAGCCAGAAAATCGTTAAGTCCAAACGCGAGGCAGAAGCCCGTGCTGCTGAAGCACAGATGAAAGGAGGCAACGCATGATTACGCAAATGAAGAAATACACCTTTCTGGTGTTCCATCGCGATTATGACTCTTTCCTCTCCCAACTGCGTGATTTGGGAGTAGTGCATATTACCCAGAAAGCCGCCGGTCTGATGGAAAACGACGAGCAGTTGCAAACTGCCCTTCAGCACGAAGACGAACTGCGCCGCATTCTCAAACAGGGCGCGCCGGACCAGTTGATACAGGAACGAACCAATATTGAGCAGCATATACGGGAAGCTAACGCAGCCATGCAACAGGCGGCTGTGTGGGGAGAGTTTGAGCCTGCACGTATTCAGGCGCTCAAGGATGCCGGCTATACGCTCCGATTCTTCTCTTGTAGCGCCAGTGCTTATCAAGAGGAGTGGGGGACTATCGTCAATAATACGGATGGTAAAATCTATTTCGTGCAGGTCACTTCTGCTACGGAGCAACCGATGGATATGAGTGAAACCAGCGCAGTTGAAATCCCACAGCCCGAGAAGTCTGCCTCGCAGTGGCAGATGGAAATCGAGCACCTCAACGGGCTTCTGGCTGCCGCGAACGGCCGTATCGAAGCTTGGCAGTTGGCGAATATAGAGAAATTGCAGACTGAACTGAAAGAAGCACATCAGCAAATCGATTGGCAGCGAGTGCAGTTGTCTACCGACCGTCTGGCGGAAGGGGCTTTGTGTTTGGCAGAGGGCTTCTGTCCGATTGACAAGGAACAGGAATTGAATGCGATGCTTGCGCATGCACAAGTCTATTATGAAGAGACCGATCCTGAAAAAGAGGATGCTACACCAATCAAGCTGCATAATAACTGGTTTGTTAAACTGTTTGAGCCGCTGACGGGTATGTACGGCTGGCCTAACTACAACGAGTTTGACCCCACGCCTATCCTGGGACCGTTCTTCCTGCTGTTCTTTGCTCTGTGCATTGGCGATGCCGGTTATGGTATTCTCCTAACGCTCATCGGATATCTGATATACAAAGACAAACTTAAGATTGAAATGTTTGAAGGTCTCGGGGGGATAATTATGGCTTTGGGTGTAGGCTCAACGGTGATAGGTTACCTCATGGGCGGATTCTTCGGTATCGACCTCTTCCGTGCTGCGTGGTTCCCTGAATGGGCGAAAGCACCTATGTTCAATAATCTCGGCGTGAACGGCAAAATCGGCGAATACGATGTGATGATGGTTCTGACAATCCTGATTGGTGTGATTCACCTGATTCTGGCAATGACCATCAAAGCAATTACCTATACCATGCGCGATGGCTTTAGAGCAACTGTCTCTACATGGGGATGGCTTCTGCTCATTGTAGGCGGTATATGCACAGCGATAGTGGCTATGCTCTTTTCGCTGCCGACAGAGATTGTCAAATGGACGCTTATCGTTATTGGTGGCGTCTCAGCGCTGGGAATTTTTGTCTTCAACACGCCCGGCCGCAACCCGCTTATCAATATAGGAGCAGGTCTTTGGGACACCTACGGAATGACAACAGGTCTTTTGGGCGATGTGCTCTCTTATATCCGTTTGTATGCCCTTGGATTAGCGGGAGGTATGTTAGGAGCCGCTTTCAACCAACTGGGTATACTGGTCTTGGGCGAGAACCCGAATGTTGGCACGTGGATTGGATTTGTTTTGATTGTCACGTTCGGTCATGTGCTCAACCTGTTGATGGCTTGCCTTGGCGCGTTTGTCCATCCCTTGCGTCTTTCGTTCGTCGAGTATTTCAAGAACGCCGGCTACGAGGGCTCCGGCAAACTATATCAACCGTTTAAGAAACAATAATTTTAATTCGTAATTTTTAATTTTTAATTTATATTATTATGGAACTTATTTTAGGTTATCTCGGATTGGGCCTCATGTTGGGTCTGTCCGGCGTTGGTTCGGCTTATGGAACCACTATTGCAGCCAATGCAGCTGAAGGCGGTCTGAAGAAGAACAAAGAAAAATCTTCGGCTTACATGATTCTGTCTGCACTTCCTGCCACACAGGGTTTGTATGGCTTTGTGGCATTCCTGATGATGAAGAGTCTGATTGAGACCAACCCGATTTTGTTATTTGGATTAGGTCTGGGTATGGGACTGGTGTTCCTGCTTTCGGCTATTCGTCAGGGTCAGACGGCTGCTAACGGTATTGCTAATATTGCGGCTGGTCATGATGTAATGACCAATACCATGATTTATTGCGCTCTGCCTGAGTTCTACGCTATTCTGGCATTGGTAGCAGGTCTGATGGCTTAATCATGAGCAAAGCTTTTGTTTTCCCGGGGCAGGGAAGCCAGTTCCCGGGTATGTGCAAAGATTTATACGATGCACATAAAGAAGCACGTGAGATTTGTCAGGCAGCCGATAGGCTGCTTGGCTTCTCATTGACGGATGTCATGTTCAACGGATCTGCCGATGACCTGAAGCAAACCAAGGTGACACAGCCGGCTGTTTTTCTTCACTCGGTCGTTGCACAGCAACTGATGACCATCGAGACACCGGATATGGTAGCCGGTCATAGTCTCGGTGAGTTCAGCGCATTGGTAGCCTGCGGTGCCTTGCGTTTTGAGGACGCCTTACTATTAGTGTCCGCGCGTGCGCAGGCGATGCAAGCCGCTTGTGAGCAAAACCCGGGTACCATGGCCGCCGTCCTCGGCTTGCCCGATGAAAAAGTGGTGGAGATTTGCGATGAGATTTCAAAACTTCCCTCCTTTCAGGGAGGGATAGAGGGTAGGCCGGTCGTTGCGGCTAATTTCAACTGCCCGGGACAAATCGTTATCTCCGGCCGGGTGGATGCTGTCGATGCTGCCTGTGTCGCTATGAAAGAGGCAGGCGCACGCCGTGCACTTCGTCTTCCGGTGGGCGGTGCGTTCCACTCTCCTTTGATGGCACCTGCGGCGGAAGACCTGAAGGCGGCAATCCTCAAAACGGAATTCCGCAAACCTTTCTGTCCTATCTATCAGAATGTGACTGCAAAGGCTGAAACAAATCCGGAAATTATCCGCGAAAATCTCTTGAAGCAACTCACAGCCCCCGTTCGCTGGACGCAATCGGTTCAACAGATGGTCGCCGACGGCGCGACAGAGTTCTATGAGTTCGGGCCGGGAGACGTGCTGAAAGGCTTAATCCGTAAGATTAATCCGGACGTAACTGTAGGTTAACTATACATCAACAAGTAATGATACGTTGTGAATCGTAAATTATAATCATGTCAGACATCTTCGATTTATCTGGCCGTGTGGCATTGGTCACCGGCTGTAGCGGCGGGTTGGGTGTACAAATGGCGAAAGCACTGGCTGCTCGTGGAGCCAATCTGGTTATCATCGCACGCCGATACGAAAAATTAGTGGAAGTAAAGAATACCATCGAGACGGAGTTTGGCGTACAGGTTCTGCCGCTGCAGTGCGACATCACAAACACTGAGGCTGTAGAATCCATGGTGGACGAGGCGCTCCAAACAGTCGGCAGAATTGATATTGTGGTAAACAATGCCGGCACAGGTGCTGTTGCTCCGGCGGAAGACATCACCGATGCGCAGTTTGAGAACGAGATGCAGATTGATCTTTTTGGCACTTTCCGTGTCGCACGGGCGGTAGCCAAGAAATCTATGATCCCGAATCATTATGGCCGCGTGATTAATATCGCTTCGATGTACGGACTGGTGGGGAATAAGATTGCACCGGCTTCTCCGTACCATGCAGCGAAAGGCGGTGTGGTCAATCTCACACGTGCTTTGGCTGCGGAGTGGGGGAAATACGGTATTACGGTCAACACCATTTGCCCAGGCTATTTTATCACACCTTTGACACGCGAGACGCTGGAGTCGGACTATTTTGCCAATTATGCCAAGACGGTCATCCCGATGGAGCGTTACGGTCATGAGGGCGAACTGGATAGTGCTGTCGTGTTCCTTGCCTCCAATGCATCTACATATGTTACAGGAGTGGCATTGCCTGTAGATGGCGGCTACACATGCGTGTAACAAACTTGTATTTTACATGAGAACGGACTCCGGTCCGTTCTTTTTTTTGCATATTTTTGTATTTTTTTATAAACTAATTTGCTTATTTCGATAATTTGTAGTAATTTTGTGGGCAAATTTATGTACAATATGTCCAGGGAAAACGCAAACTGGGTAGAAAAACTCCGTATATTCTATACTGAGTACCGTTCGGAATTCATCTTTGGAGCTCTATTAACCGGCGCGGTAGTACTAAGTTACGCCTTATCCCCATTGATTCCGGAAAAAATATTCCGTAGGTATCTCTCTCCCGCTATGAACTGCGCGATATTTGTATCGTGTGCGTTAGGCGCTTGGTTATTATTCCGTCATAATTCAGGCATGCGCATACGCCTGATGTCTGCAGTAACAATGGTTGTATGGGCTGTATTAACCTTCATCGCCATACTGTTGAAAGCAACCATGTACAACAACTCTTTGGATGCTGCAACAGGACTGTTGAGCATGGATGGATGGGAATATGTACTGGGCAATATATTTGGATGGCTGCTACTCATATATCCGACAGAGCTGTTGCGGCCGGGATGGCTGAATTTCAAACGGTCTGTTCTCCAACTTCTTCCTGTACTTATAGTCGGGATGTTGGATGGGTTGCTGGATACAGACCTGAGATGGCTGCTGGCGGCTTATCCTTTTGTACTATTGGCATATATTGGCTCGAATATCCGGGCATATCGCAACTATTGCGAGGAG
Organism: Bacteroidales bacterium UBA3843; assembly: GCA_002392745.1. GTDB lineage: Bacteria > Bacteroidota > Bacteroidia > Bacteroidales > Paludibacteraceae > Colicola. The sequence continues at coordinate 100,962 of DGHR01000003.1, forward strand.
AACTACTCATCCATGGAGGATATTGATGCACAATGGATAGTGCGCTATCTGATTATGATAATTATCTTGGGTGCGTCATTCTGTTTTCTTTCGATAGCGCATTTCCCTACGCGTATTTTCACGCAGCAATGGTTGTTATTCTTTATTATTACCTACAGCAACGAGCAGATACTGTTTCGTCCGGACCCATGGAGAGATGTGCAAAAGTACGATGCGCAATGGGAACAAGAAAATCTTACATCGAACGAAACGGAACAGCCGCTAATGGTTCAACAGCCGGACGATGCTGCATCTATCATCGGTCAGTCGGAAAGCGTACAACTGTTAGAGCAGTGGATGGAAACGGAGAAGCCTTATCTCAACAAGGACTTCCGCTTAACGGATATGATGAAGATTTTACCTATGAACCGCACCTACCTCTCTCAACTCATCAATAACGAATTCGGATGTAATTTCTACCAATACGTGACAACATATCGTATCAAGGAGGCAAAGCGTTTGATGCGCGCCAATCCTACTGCGAAGATGCAGCAGATTGCCGAGCAGAGCGGCTTCTCATCCACAACAGTCTTCGGACGCGTCTTTGCCCGTGAAACAGGAATGACACCCAGTGAGTGGTGTGCACAATTCGACAATACGTAAAAAATAACAATTTTTTCTCGACTTTAAAACAATAAGTGAACAGGGTACTTGTACAAGTGCTCTCTTTTTTGTATCTTTGCACACTTTTAACGCATAAAAAATCAAAATGATATGAATATTGTCTGTTTAAAAAATCTTTGTAAGGTACGTGTTCTGTTGCTGATTTCGGTAGTATTTGTTACGCTGGGAATGTATGGAGCCGTGTACGATTTTACACCGACGGATGGTGGTCTGGTAGTCAATCTCAAACAGGGTGACCGGATTTTGTTGTCCACATGGGTGGACGTAAACGGTAACGGTGTAGAGGATGACGGTGAGGAGTATTTCGTGTGCCATTACCCGGGTCATACGGGTGGCTATTTTAATTACACGAACTGGGATGGAAACAAAGGAAACTTTCTTAAGTTGATTCCTCAAGATGCCGCGGCAACGGAACCCTCTTCTCCTTCTATCTGGACTATTGACGACCCCGTGCCGTTCCTTAACAGTGGTCAAACTTACCCGTTGGATGGTATCGCCTATACGATGTGGAGTACCAACCCGGGAGGCGATTCCTATACGCTACTCACGTCTTCCGGTAATGCCTATAAGTACCAAGGCGATTTGACCAGAGAGGCAAACAATGCCAACATCTGTAACGCCATCTTTGTTGTGCCGACGAACCGCTCAACCGTAACCACGTTTGACCCGAACAGAAGATTAACAACCCTGGAAGGCAGAACGGATCAAGATGCCCAAGGTCGATTCAATGGAGAGAAGGGTTATGGTTTCTTAGGTCTGCCTTATCGTGAAGTGTATTGGCTGGATATCCCGCGAGGCAACGGCCCTTATTCTTACATCAATGCTTCGCTGGTCGGTTTCAATAAAACGCTTAGTGAAATAACCTATAGTAACGGTGATGGAAAAGCAAAGCCAGGTCAGGCATTGTATGCTTTTGGTAATAAAGACAAACACCATAACACCCCGCGTACCATCTTCCGCCTCTATGTGCTGAATGATCCGTTGACTTCTACTTGCGCGGATTCGTATTTCTTTGCCTACGACGAGCAGGATTATAAGCAATACAATAAAAACTTTGCTGTAACGCCCGCTACGTACACCACTAAGAAGAAGACCTATACCATCGACCGTCTGGTGTGCATGGAGCGTCTTGGGGATACCAAGTACTATGTATCCGATTGGATGAATGTGCCGACACCCGATAGTACCTATTACTATGTGGGTTATAAGAATCTGTATTGCCACCAAGGTCACTCTCCCGAAGAAACATTTAATTCGCAGTTTAAGCAAATCGACACCTTGAAGATTCACTATTTAGGTCTTAAGGCGCCACGAGGAGCTTACGGCCAGATGATTGTGGATACGACGCAAACGGGCAAACAGAACCTTGGCGTGGAGTTCCAACCGGGAGGATATTTCCTGCAGACCAATACCGGCCGTAATATCCAGTTGACACCCAATGCGGATGGTACGGTTTGGACCTGTGAAGAGATGTGGCATATTACAGACGCATATGCAGCCCTGACTATCAAAGCCACGATGTTCACCGGCTCCGAATATAGCGCTACCGATCCGGGAGCGGATATTGATGGTTGGAGTGTTCCTATGGTGGGAACCTCTGTGCCCTTATCCGATGGTAGCGGTTATGTGACTGGAGGAATGAACGGCTGGGCACGTATCCACATTGACAACGACGCTCCGAACGGCGCTATCGAGTTCGTGCCTGCGAACCCGGATCGGCATATTCATTATAATAACAACGGCTGCGAAGGCGATACTATCGCAGACCAATACCCGATGTACGGCGAGAATTCTGTCACCATCCGCGAAGCGCGTCTGGTGAAAGGATTTGATTTCATCGGCTGGACAACGAATGCCGATGGTACGGGAACCCTGTATCGTCCGGGTGATGTATTCAACCTGCCGGCAGGAACCACCACGCTTTATGCAAAAGCTACGTATACCGGTACGATTCACGTGGCGCTCTCGTTCAAGAAAGACGACGGAAAGCGTTATTTCCTTACTCATCCGGGAACGGCAGCCCCGCGTTTCTCCCGTGCACGGAGCATCGCCGAATGGACGGATGCGTACCAAGGTATGGCGAATGCCGAAAACGTGGATAACCGCTATATCAACACATACAAAGTGCTTACCCATCCCAGTCCTTGTGCGGAGTGTGCGTTCGATGAGGTCGTTCTTGACCCTCGTCGAGAGATGCGTTATGGCGCCGTGGATTCGTTGCTGTTCTATGAGAACTTTGCTCCGGATAACGAGGAGTACATCGGTTTGTACTATACCGACCCGAATGTCATTCTTGCTAACACTACGTGGGCGGGTTTGTTCAAATCGACAGCCACAGGCGGCCGGAACGGATGGCCCGATTATACGGTCGCCGATGTCAAAAACGCCAAAATATATTCCACCCACTATCTGCATAGAAATGGAGGAGGTGACATTGAACGTGTTGCGCGTTCCAACAGCGATGTGCCCTACGTGAAATATAACACGACTGATAATCAGTTTGATGGAGAAGCATCCGAGGCTAATGCCACCGTTTTCCAGATTTCCCGTGTTCGCGTGGCGGATGAGCATTATGTCGTGATCCCGGATACCACTACGGCGTGGACCGATGAGATCGTTTTCGGTATTCACCAGGACGAAAATATAGAGCAGCCGGTATGGTCCAAACTCATTGGCAAACAACTGATGGCGGTGATGAAATTGGATGACGACACCGTCTATTTCCACCCGAATCCGAATAAGATCATTACCGAATATCAGCAGATGCGCCTCAACCCCAACTACCGTTTGGAGGAGAGTTTTGAGTATATCCGTGATTCGCGCGTAGAGGCAGCAGGTTCCGTTGATGACGAGGACAAACCCCACATGAACGACCGATTGGAGAAGAATTACTTCGGGCGCCTCATCACCAGCGGACGGAATACCCCAATGGATGTGATCTATGAGGGCGAGTATATCGATATCGTAGATACCATACGTATCACTCTCAGAACCCTTGGACCGGTAAAAATCAAGGGGTACTACGGTCGATGGAAAGAAGGCGCGCCGGGCCTGCATATCCGTCCCGACGGCTCGCGCTACCGCGATATTATCGTGCGTACCAAGACGGTTCACTATGGCGCCGTGCAGACAAAACTGGAGATTACACCCGAATATCCGGTATATAACTTCAACCCGCTGGCGGGAGACAGCAAACGGCTGACCTTTACCATGGCGAAAGTAAACTCGCATCAATTGCTCGATACCGACGGTAACGTGCTGGGAGAGGAAATCATCTCCTCGGTGGATGCGACCTCTTTGCTCCACTTGACCTCATCGCAATGCTCTTTCAAAAGCGGAGGCGCGTACTTCAATATCAATGCGGCAGCGACGCTGGATGACCATATCACCCTCGTCACGAAGGCGGACAACAGCTCCGGCGTGAACTACGATACGCTCCTTATCAACTCTACCGCTACGGTAGGAGAAGTAAGTTATCCGGTGACGGGACGCGTGCCGTTGATGCAATCCGCTCTGGCGGACGCGGAACTGATATGGTCTGCCGTGGCGGGAGGCAACCGCTATTTCATCATGGCGGGCGAAGATGGATTGGGAAATAAATCCCTCATCTTCCGCCAGTTCGAGCTCAAAAGCAATACGCTCTACAAGAAAGAGGACGGTAAGACCCAACTCGTCAAAGGATCTGCCAATGCGGCGAACAGCGACACCAAGTATATCACGCCATGGAGATATACCTATGTCAATCAGGCGGCGCAGCAGCTTCACCTCCAGACGGAGTATGACGTGAATCTGGATTTCATCATTAATGGTTCGTCGCTTCCCAACGTAGCGACTACAGGTACCGGTACAGGTCCGGTTACCTTGACATACGAATATGTCAATACCTATGTCAATGATAATGCGAACTTCGAGGAACAGGTAAAACTCAAATACGGAACGGATCGTTGGTTGCGGCTCATTGTGACAGAAGGAGTACCATCACTCACGTTGACAACTAACGAAGAAGAAGCAACGGTTTTCTCCTGGGCGTATCTGCAACAGGAGTATAACCTCCTCAATAACGGCGCTTATCCAAATAAAGACTATCTGGAGTTCGGCTATAACAGTACCGGTTCCAATGCCTCTGTTCAAACGAGGTATAAAGGATACCGCATCTACTCGATGCTGCTCAATAATACGCTGACCTATTGCGGCCGCGAGGATGAAAACGATATCGCAGACCTCATCTCTGACGGCAATGACTGGAAGACGGCTTATGCGATCGATATCATACGCGATAGCCGCTTTGCTTCCGGACTCAGCGGTCTGACCAAGACTACCAACGAAGGTACGCTCACCACCACCGTCACCCCTTCCGGAGACAATCCGATGGACGTGACGTACGGCGGCAAATATGTGAATATCGTCGATACCCTCGATGTGCAGATCTCGCTCCAAACCGGTGCTCCGAACTATCGATTCAAAGATGCATGGAAAGACTTCACCTCTGTGGACGACGCGCATCTGAAGATTCCGCTGATTCGCCGAACCTTCCATACCGCACCATATGACTCGCTCATATGTACCGTGGAGAGCGATGAATACTACTATGTCTTCCCACCGGAAGTGACGACGGGCGTGAATGATACCCATACCTTCACTCTCCATACCGACCATCGTTTCGGCACCAATACCCTGAATACAGAGAATCAGGTAGTATCCTATACCGGAGAAAGTGATGACCATACCTCCGACATGCACCTCAACAACCCTGCGTATGCGGAGATTCGTCTGCAGGATGAGTATGGTAATACCCCTGACTGGTGCGAGATTAGCAGTATAGGCGAACATTCCATCACCGTGCGTTGCAAAGGCAATGGTATCCGTGCACCGCGTTCGGCGAACCTGTATCTGGCTTATACGATGCAGGTGAGTACCAAGTGGCGGTATATCAACTTCCGCCTCCAGGTGATGCAATCCAGCCGATTCCAGTATGCAGGAAACCAAAACCTCGTGCACTCTAAAGGCGCATCCGGCGATGACCTGAAAGATGGTGTACAGCAGGTACATGAGAATAGAAATATCCTCTATTACTATAACCCCTCCAACACTGCGCAGTCGACCGACCAGCGTGTCGAACTCCCTGTCCGTGAGCGTAACTTCTACGGGTGGTGGCGCTGGTATTCGCTCCAGCCGGGTGAGGAGGATACGGATATTCCGGCAGCGAGATGGCAGACACCTCCATCCAATACCGGTAAATGGAATTTCTCGTTCCGTGTCATCGGAGACTCGGTGGATGATGGCGCAGGAGGTAAGAAACTCGTTACCCAAGGACGCTATACCGTCTTCCACTATCCTTCGCAGGATTATAACGCCCGTAAGGATCCTCCGTCCAAAGCGCCGATGCTCTATCCGCCGCAAAACAAAGCGGTTGAGACCTACGCAGTGGACCTCAGCGTTTATTACGACAACCTGCCGTTGTCCATGAAGAATGTCAACCAGGTGGATACAGCGAAATTGGATACGATGACCAATATCATCGAGCCGACCCTCTCGCTGCGCGAGATATACGAACTCCACCCGTGGACCGAGATGGCGGACACCTTGGATCATTATCGATATGCGTTGGATGCTCCCTATGCCGGCCAGAAATATCTGGAAGACCACGTGGTGCGTGCGCCGATGGGGAACCGTCTGCTCCTCAAGACCGAACAGCGCTATAGCTACAATAATATCAAGAAAGGCAACCATTCCGAGTCGCTCCTGGGTTATTACATGCACGATGATAACTGGTCTACCTTCGATGCTACGGCGAAAGATACGATGATATGGTGCGGCGGATGGGATGTTACCTGTGGATGGTACACCTACAACACCCGAACGGGGACCTATGATACCTGTCGCTATACCGTCACGGAGGCAAATGACTTCCTGCAGGTACCGAAGAAAGGAAGTATCACTTCCCCATCGGGAGTTGATACCGTTATATACTGCCTCCGCGCACGAAGCGTCAAATCTACCAACGTAGGTACGGAGGATGAAAAAAATGCTGCTGGAGATTATTGGTTCAATATATGCCGTTACAAGGTGCTTTACCATCGTGAGGCCATGTTTGGACCGAAACTGGAGAATGCCGGCAGTGCCATCATCACCAATGATGATATAGAGCAGCATTTCGAGGTACTCGAGCGCCTCAACTTTGACTACAACAAACCCGGAACGGACTATACCGTCTATCCGCACCCGCTGCCGTGGGCGGACGCTTCTTACGGTTTCGCATACCCGAGAACGGCCGACCTGCCCGATAACCGTCCGCATAATAAGAACGGCTTGACGAACCTGGCGAACATGGGTGAGTATAACCTGATTAACAGGATTCCATCATTCGGATCATACTGGTATAAGATGGAGCAGCACGGCGGTGCCGCGAACGGATATATGATCTTCTGCGACGGTATGTCCTCCGCCGGTCAGGTAGCTGCCCTCTCGTTAGAGTCGCATCTATGTGAGGGACAGAAACTCTACTTCTCCGCCTTCGTGGGTAATCCCAATAACGAGACGGGTAATAAGTCCTGTCCGAACTTCCTCTTCTCCGTACAAGGTAAGGAGGACGAGGTAGATGCCGAATGGGAAGATATCACCTCGTATCTGACCGGAGATTTGGCGAAATCCGACAAGTGGTATCAGATATACTTCCCGATAGAGCAAGATAAGGAATATGCGCACTTCCGTGTACGAGTATATAACATGGCAGCGGATGATAACGGTAATGACTTTATCATCGATGATATGTGTATCTTCGCTACCAAACCGCCGTTGATGGTTTATCAGGCGAACACTACCTGTAAAAACGAGAACGAAAGCGACTCCCTTACCCATATCGTGCTTCGTGTGGATTACCAGGGCTTCACCGATGAGATCTATGCTGTGGGTAGTGAGTTCTATACTGTTCAGGAGATCACCAAAACCAACGACTCCACGTTCCTGAAACTGGAGGACGGCTATTACAATGAGGCTAAAAAGCCTGCTATCCCGCCGGCTACGAAGGATACGATCTATGGTGAGATTGGCTTGCCGAACCGTCATTACCAGCCGGAAGATGTAGACTCGATCTTCCCGAACCTGCAGGGTTTGATTGCCAAGTTTGAAGAGACGCTCGAAGCGCACGCTTTAGACCCGGCTGTAGACGTCTTCCGCAAGGGATACGTATTCGAGCACCTTGATGACTCAATCCGTCCGGTACTATACGTCGTCCATTCGGCGAAGATGTCCGCGGATAACACCTATGTAGTCCATATGGCGGGCCAGTATAGTGAACTGATGTCCAGCAAATGCGCGCTGACACGTTCGCTGAGAGTACGAAACCGTATGATCCTGACGCTCAACGGAGAAGAACAAGCGGAGAAGGTGGTCGAGGGCATGTGCTCCAATACCACCTATGATGTCTCATTGCATGTCAAAGGAACCCTCTTGCTCAATAATACCGCGCCGATTGAGGTTACCGGTTCGTGCTACAACGACTGGCTCCTCCACGGCGATACAGCGAGAGTTAGTAGCAAGTCACGCTATGGCTACTACTACAAAGATATTGAGAAAGTAATCAAGGATATTCTACGTGCCGATCCGTCACAAGGTACCGGTATAGAACCGAATCCTAATTATTTGGCCCATTCCCTCGCGGAGGTCGATAGAGCAGCGATGAAGCGCGTACAGACGAATAATGGTGTGACCCTCTCCGAGGATGTACATCCGTACGATATCCTTGCCCATCTGGTGAATAACGGATTCCTTAAGCTCTATCAGGCTAACCTGACGGTTCTTACTCCGGTGAGTGAAGAGGTTAAATATACTATCTTCCCGATTCCGGGTACGGGATCCGAGGTGATGCAAGATTTGAATATCGATGTATGTCCTACACCGGTACATATATCGCTTCAGTCCTCTCTGGGTGAAGGCGCGCCGCTGATTATCGGTGGTCTGAACCGCTCGGAGGAAGATTCGCAATACCCGATTACCGTATTGGCGGATGTCACGCAGGCCAATTCCGATATCAGCATTCCGATTGACTCGCTGATGATGTTCCCCGGCACGGAAGGACCAAGAGTGGCATTGAAGCAAATCACGTTACTATCGACCAACGATCCGGAATACCGCGAGGGCGTACATACTATCGCGCTTGAGCCGGATAAAACATGGAACCTGGAAGGCGATAATACGGGCTACTACAAGAATGGTAATGATACTCTCCATCTTGTGAACTCTATTTCTACCAACTATCTCATGCGCGGCGGATACAACTATACCTTCGGTATCGAGATGATGACCAATACCGGTGCCGAGAGTTGGGGTGGCGTCGGAGATTGCTCGGTAGGTACGATTCCGTTCACCCTCAGCGTAGTGCCGGATTACCTGCGTTGGGATCCGCAGACCTCGGATAACAGATGGAATAATCCTGATAACTGGATCGGTATTACGGCCAATAACACGCCTATTCATGCGGATGCGCATTTCGCTCCGCAATCATCCAGCTATGTGATCATTCCGCCGATGACGGATGGCAAACCCTATCCGGTATTGGTAGATCCCGCTGCTATCCCGTCCGAGGATTCGATTCAGCAAGTTGGATTCCAATATAACGCCTGCCATTCGATTCGCTTCCTGCCGGGTGCTGCGATGAGTCAGCAACAGCGTCTGATATATGACAGCGTGATTGCAGATCTGAGTATGCCGCAAGAGAAATGGGCACTGCGCACCTCGCCGGTAGAGGGCCTTCTTTCCGGAGATATCTTCATGGCGAATGCGGACCTGATGCATGAAACATCTACGTGGGAAGTAGGAGAATTCGATGCATCCGGACGTAGCGCCACCTATGGAAACGCCTCCTTCTGGCTCTCCGTTTATAGCCGCGAGGTGGTTCAGAAAGGAAACGGCGACAACGTGAAGGATTCGGTCTATACCGCCGAAGCCGATTGGTCGAAGGTCACCAATGCGATGACCCTCCCGCTTCCGGCAGCACAAGGATGGGCAATCTATTCGCGTACAAAATCCGGCAACCAGGCGGAAGTCAGATTGCCGAAGCACGACAATATATACTATTACTATAACCGATCCGGCAATAAACTCTGGGATTCCTATGAGTCGGGCCTCAGCGCGAAACGTGCTGAAAATGCAAGTTCTGCCGATAAGGTGGGCAAACTGGCCTTCAGTCCGGGTAAAGATGCCACATCGCAGGCATACAACCTGACCAATGAAGCAGCCTCCACCTCCTTCGTATTCGGTAACCCCACCATGGGATATATCGATATCTGGGGCTTTATCGCCGATAATGAACTGAACGGAGAGTTCGGGTATATCAACGCCGCAGGCGCTTATACGACGATATCCAGAGACGCAGCGCTGGCCACGACCAACGAACTGACCAACCTGGAACGCTACCTCCCGCCGATGCACGCAATGGTGGTTTCCACCGCTTCTGCATTGACAGAGAAAGCGGTAGTAGTAAAGACCAGCCGCATTGTTACCTCGCCCGTTGTGCCGGCTCCGTCTCCTACACCTGCGCACCTCAAATCGGCGCTCAGCAAGGGAATCATGACCGTCACGGCTACTAACCCCGTCTCGCCACGTTGTATCTCGCGTCTGCTTATCGGACAGGGATACCATGCCGAGGTAATAGAGGGAGAGGACGCGCTGTTGACCACTATCAATATCGACAATTATTCCAACACCTCTGCGCCTGCCACACCGTTTAATATCTATGCCGTCGAGGGCAATAATGGTCTGAGTATCAACCTCAGAAACGAGGTTCTCAATGTGCCGCTGTCGTTCTATATGAGCCCGCTGCCCTATGACCCTGTCACCAACCTCTGGTTCACCGGCGTCAACGCTATTGACGGCGAACTTGTCCTGTATGACGCCCTTACTGATTCCGAGCGTTCCATTCTCGATGGTATATGCCTCACCATAGAGACTCCGGAAGCGAACCATGAGACCCGCTATTATATCCGACGAAGAGGATTCAGACCCGGCGGACAGGATGATCCGATAGCCACCGGTATAGGTACTTCTTCGGACGAAGAGGCAAGAGCTCAGAAAATATTGAAAAACGGACATGTACTCATCCTCAGGAACGGACATACATTCACAGTTTTTGGACAAAAAATACAATGATTGCATATGCAAATACGGTATTATTTATATAAATTTCTGTTGATGGCATGGCTGCTGATGCCAATAGCCGGCGCCAATGCCAGCAATGCCAATGACCGCACATCGGCGTATGCATCGTGGGGCTACAAGCCCTTGTATAGTACGGCTACGGCGAAACCCCAAGGGCGTGTTTACCAACTGAGCGGCAGTGTCCCGACATATCATTTCCGCTCTACCTCTCCGTATTCCTATGTGCCCGGTCAAACCACAACCCAGAGCTCTGTTCCGAGCGTCCTTCCTTCCCGTCCGCGAAAAGTAGGGGAGGGGGGCTCCGAATGGAACTGGGGCGACCCGGGGGAAGAGGACCCGATAGGCGTTTTGCCGGACCCTCAACCGGTTGGCGAACCGCTCGTCCTGCTCCTCATGGCGGCGCTCTATCTCCTTTGCGCACGCATGTATGGCAAGCGAAAACAGCGTCTTTGATTTCCCCAAGCGCGGTCATTTCCTGACCGCGCTTTTCTTTGCAGGTCTTGCTCTTGCGGGTAGTACCGCGAGCCCTCTGGATGAGCGAAGCGTTCCGGATCTGCCGGATTTTCTGGAAAAAAAATTACCCTCACACTTGCACCACTCAAAAAAAAGTTGTACCTTTGCAGGCGCAAAGGTTTTTAAGTCCCCCAAGACGCTGATACCCGGAACGTCCTCCCGACGTAACGGGAGGAGTGGCCTCCGCCGAGGAGGGAAGTAAAAAATGAAATAAAAAAGCGCAAAGCGTTGCGCAATAACATATAACATACTAAAAGCGTTTGCTTTATTGATGGAGTATATTCATTTCTCGACAACTTGAATTTTGGCATCCTGAAATATAGCGAAACGCTCACGCTTAGGCGTGGGCTTTTCTGCGTATATTGGAGCCAAAAGGAGTCGAGACCTGAATATACCGATATACAATGCAAAAGGCTCACGTTTTTGTATGTCTATAAGTGGCGCGAAAATGGCTAAAAAATAGACTACAAAATATGGCAGAATTAAGCAAAGTAAAAAGCGATTTGATTGCAGAGATTGAGAAACGTGTGGAAGACCATGTATTGGAACCGTCCAATGCAGAATTGCTGACCAAACTCATTTCTCAGGCGGACAATGACAACGAGGCAATTTCGATTGCTGCGTTGGGCACGACCTATAAGCGTACCGGTTTGCATTTTGACAAACGGTTAGAGCGGTTGACGCATGACATCCGGTATTTCCGAAAGAATGATAAACTTAGTTTCCACACAGATAATAGCAAACCTACGCACAAACTCATCATCGGCGATAACTATGAGGCTTTGCAGAATTTGCTGGTGCAATATACCGGTGCGATAGGTGTCATATATATTGACCCTCCTTATGGAAAGGACAGTATGGGTGAGTTTGCGCAAACGAACTACCAGAATGCTATCACGCGTGACAACCTGCTGTCTATGCTCTACCCGCGTCTGCAACTGGCTAAGCAACTATTGTCGGACAGTGGCGTTATTTTCTGCTCAATAGACGACAAAAACCAAGCCTATGTCAAGTGCCTTTTTGATGAAGTTTTTGGAGAAAGCAATTTTATTGCGAATATATGTCGTGAAGCAATAAAAGGCGGTACAAAGACAAAAAATATTAAGCAGGTTCACGATTATATAATTGTTTTTGCTAAGAATATTGCAGCAAATGAGAACGGAATATTATCAGGAGAGGAGTTCAGTGAGAACTATTCATATGATTATTTAGACGAAAAAGGATTTTTTGCTAAAGGTAGAGAATTAAACAAGTGGGGAGCGAGCTCAAGGCGAGAAGATTCTCCATCTATGTGGTTCCCAATTAAAGGACCAGAAGGAGACGTGTATCCAATAAGAAATGATGGCTCAGAAGGAAGGTGGAGATGGGGACGAGAAAAACTATTAAAAGCTGTAGATGAAAATGAGGTTATATTTGAGAAGAGGGAAGATGGTACTTATGTGGCATATGAAAAAATTAGAGATAATAAGATAAAGAACAAACAACTAATATCGTTTCTTAAGGACTGTTTCTTAAATGCTAAGGGTAGCGAAGATTTGAAAGAAGTATTCAATACTCTTATGTCTCCCTTTGATTATGCTAAACCTGTAAATTTAATTTCGTATCTAATAGAGAGCTTTCCCGAAGAAGATGCAATAATACTAGATTTCTTTGCAGGATCTGGGACTACAGGTCATGCAGTTTTAGATTTAAATAAGGATGGCGGCAACCGCACGTTTATTCTGTGTCAGATGAACGAGAAAACGGACACGACACCCAACGGCATTGCATATGATGTGACCGCCAAACGGCTCAAACGAATCATGACAGGCGAGTGTTATGACGGCACAAAGGATTTTGAATGGATCAAGAAGAACAAGCCTTACGGCGGCAATCTCGATGTCTATGAGATAGACAAAGTGGCGGATTTTGAATATACCGAAGGCAAGTCGCCTTTTGATGTGATAGACGAAACGCTCTATGGTCAACCGCGTTTTGCTACGCTGCAAGAGAAAATAGATTGGGTGTGCTCGCATTTCGGCAACGCCCGCAAACAACTCGATTGATATGCTGCAAGAAATAAAAGATTTGCAACGCCGTGCAGTTGGCGAGTTGCTATTCAAGTCGGCGAAGAAACAAGAACTGACATTCCGTGCGCCAACCGGTAGCGGAAAGACCCATATGATGGCGGATTTCATGAACCGGGTACTGGCTCAAAATCCCGATGTGGTCTTTCTCGTTTCCACGCTTTCCAAAGGCGATTTGGCGGGACAGAACTACCGCTCGTTCTGCAAGAGGCGTGAAGAAGGGGTGTTTCCAAATATCCATCCGTATCTTATCTCCACGAACATCAGCGGCGAGGAATCGCTCTATATACCAACGGACTACAACGTCTATGTGTTACCCCGCGACTTATTCAAAAAGAACGGTCGTTTGATGGCAGGTCCTATGACCGCTTTTTTAGAGCAACTGACGCGTGGAGAGTTATTCGGCGGTCAGAACAAACGCATTTATCTCATAAAAGACGAGTGCCACCAAGCGACAAACAATCTGGACGAGATCTCGCCGAAATTCTTTAGCAAGACATTCAATTTCTCCGCCACGCCAAACCTCAGACGCGGACAGATGCCGGATGTGCAGATAACCGACGACGAAGCCGTACAAGCCAAACTAATCAAACGAGTGGAATTTGGCGATGAGACTGCAACCGTAGAAGATGCGATTTGCAAGTTTGAGGAAGTCAAGCAGCAATACTTGTCATTGGATGTCAATCCGTGTCTCATTATTCAGATTTCCAACAAAGAGAAAGCGGAAGAAGAGTGGCTGCGGAACATCAAACCCGTTCTGGACAAGACCGAGCACCAGAGCCTTAAATGGATGCTGATTGTCGATAAAGACAAAGATTGCGACACGAATGACGACCTCAAAAAACTGAAAGTCGATAAATGGAAAGAGTACGCAAAACTGCCTGCCTCCACGATAGATGTGATTATCTTCAAAATGGTTATTTCGGAAGGTTGGGATATTCCGCGTGCATGTATGTTGTACCAAGTACGCGACACCAAAAGCAAGCAGCTGGACGAGCAGGTGATGGGGCGTGTGCGGCGTAATCCGCGATTATTGGATTTCGAGACGCTGAATGCAGCGCAGCAAGAGTTAGCTACTACTGCGTGGATTTGGGGCATACTGCCGCAAGAGCGAACCAAAACGACGCAAGTGAGCCTTTGGAATGACGAGCAGATTCAGCATAAGATGTTGCTCAAAACAACCCGTATCCTCTTACCTACCGAACGCAAGGATTTTAATGTAGAGGCTTTCTTTGAGACCCGGAAGAGTGTCGTGGCTCCGGAAGACATCTTTTCGCTGTACCATAAGCTGCAAGGTGCAGAGACCGATTTGCAGCACTTGTGTTATGAATACGCGGGTGAAAGCGTAGATAAATGGAAAGAGTTTATGATGAATATAGCAGCCGTACGGCATCAATATAACCGGTTTATCTGCAACTATGAAGAAAGTATGGTCGTAGCAGAGGAAGAGACCTCTTTCCCGGCACGGTCATACTATCTGGAGACAGGCAATAAGAACTCAGCCGTCAAGAGCTGGGTGTGGCGCAAAGCATCCAACGGCGCGTTTACGTTTGACAGCGACGCAGAGAGCGAATGGGCGGGCATATTGCAAGAAGTAGCCGAGAAATACAGTGTGCGTATCGAACCCGGAGAGTTCTTCAACGAGGAAACGCGCTATCTATGGGGAAAGAATTTCTTGCCGAACTCGGAAATACGTTATGAGTATTACGCAGATGGTGTACATTCGTCGTATCCTGATTTTGTGATGAAAGATCAAATGGGGCGTATCCATCTGTTTGAAGTCAAGAGTGTCAACCGCTCTGCCGGCACAAATATAGATTCCGCCGAGTATGAGGAAAAAGTGCGCCAACTGAAAGAGTGCTATCGCGCTTGCTCCAAGAAATTAGGCGGATATATTTTCTACCTGCCGTTACTCAAAGAGGATACATGGCAAATTACTCGTTTTGACAATGGAGAGGAAACAATGCTAACCGAAGATGCATTCAGGGAATCCTTCAAATAAATCTCCATACTCTCAACCTTGATTAAACCGATGGAGTAGGATTATTCCGTTGTGTAAACATTTAGGGTGGGGCATTGCCTCGCCCTCTTTTTTGCAAAACAATGTACGCAAAATCATTAGTGTCCATTTAAAATCACATTTTATTTGCATATCTCAAAAAAAAGTCGTACCTTTGCATCCGCAAAGGTTGTTTGTGACGATGATGGAAATGCGACCAATACATCGGACTTTGTATAAAGAAGGGAATAGCAACTTTGACCATCAGACTATATGCAAAAGTCAACTAAAAACAAACTGAACATCTGGATTGGGGCGTTGATAGCCTTTATCTACGTCCTTATTCCGGTGGATTTGTCGCCCGATGCGGTGCCTGTCCTTGGATGGATTGATGACATTATTGCTATTCTGCTGGCCGTCGCCAACGGACTGCTTTGGGCCTCCAAAATCAAGAAAAACAAGGAGTAGGGCAGTGCCCTATACACTATAAACCATAAACCATACACCATACACAATCTATCTCGACCGCGTGTCGAGTTTTTATCGACCTTTTCTTCATATTGAAGGGGGTGATTTCCGGGTGATTTCGGGGTGATTTGGGGGTGATAAGGGGGAGATTGCTATAGCGTTAGAATACTTTTAGTGCAGAATTTTGCGCGAAAATTGGCACTTTGGCACTTTGGCACTTTACTTAATCTAGTATATACGTAGTATATACTACAAAATGCGTGTCAAATCAGCGATTTGAAAGAAAGTGGAGAAGAACCCTCCATATGATATGAATATTCATTAAACAACTAAATCAGACGATATTATGAGCCAAATTGAATTTACGGATCCGGTCAAATCAATGCGTGGAACACCTGTCAAAGGTAGCGGTTTGATTATGCGGAAAAAGAAGTTCCGCGCACCCACAGGAAAAGTGCTTAAAGAAGGAGTGCAGGAGTCGTACAAGATTGTCAATCCCCGCGATTACACACGAAATCCGCCTAAAGGTGCCGAATTAGCCAATATTTTGAGCTTTGCGGAGTCTAAACGTCGCTCGACCGAAATCATCAATGCCGGTAAACTTACGGACGATGAACTCGCAGCTATGACTCCGGAACAACGTGCCAAAATGCTTGAACTGCGCACAGAATTGGAAAACTTCAAAAAGCGTTTCTACGCGCAGTTCAAACAGGCTGACCCGGAAGCGCCGTTCGAGAAGAAACCCGAACCAAACTCCATGAAACTCCGGCGAAAGCAATATTCCAAACTCGACAACTTCATCCAGGCAATCATGCGTGAGAGACTCAAAAAACAATAATCCGACATTCAGCTTACTGACATTATGGCAGTACATTTTTATTTGGTATAATTATTGTACAATTTCAACTGCAATATTTTATTTGTATTTCATATATATTGTTTATAAATCTAATCTGTATTATGTAAAATAGCATTTTTCGAGAACTCCCTATTTAGGGATATTCTTGAGAATATTACGGCGAAGATTCACAATTTTTAACGGACACAAATGAACTAAAAAAGAATATGACTAAGAAAACCGAAGATATTGAAGAAATCAAGCAATACGAA
Source organism: Bacteroidales bacterium UBA3843 (assembly GCA_002392745.1). Taxonomy (GTDB): domain Bacteria; phylum Bacteroidota; class Bacteroidia; order Bacteroidales; family Paludibacteraceae; genus Colicola. Next base: position 117,936 of record DGHR01000003.1, read on the forward strand.
GTATTGCCCGTTAGAAACACCGTTTTGTTTCCCGGCGTGCTGATGCCCGTGGCTGTCTCGCGTAAGACCAGTCTCAAGCTTATTAAAGCGGCACACAAGGCGAAACGGCAAATCCTTGTGCTCGCTCAACGCGACAGTGCTGTTGACGAACCGGACGGAAACGACTTGTACGCGCTGGGAACAATAGCCCGGATTATGCAAATCGTGCCGGTGCCCGATATGGACGCCGAAGAGCATGTAATGGCTATTCTGGAAGGCGTAAAACGTGTACAAGCCATTGCTTTTCAGGAGAATGAAACAGGTCTGCTGACCGCGGAGGTACAGGTGCTGGAGGAACAGATGCCGCTGAAAAACGACAAACAGTTTGCCGCCACCCACGATTCAATCCGTGAACTGGTGCTGAATATCCTCAGCCACCGCGACAATCCTTCTGCAGACCTCCAACTGACACTCCGTACCATCAACAACGCCCCTACCCTCGTGAACTATGTCTGCGCCACCTATGACATTTCCATGGAGCAGAAGCAGGAACTTCTGGCTATCGATTCATTGCCGGAAAGAGCCACAGCCATGCTTGCTATCCTGGAGAAAGACAACGAGATGCAGAATATCAAGGCGGATATACGCCGTCGTACGCATGAGGCGATGGACAAGCAGCAGCGCGAATATTTCCTGCAACAAGAGATAGAAACTATCAAACAGGACCTGGGAGACACCGGCGCTGAGACTATCAAGGACCTGCGCGAACGCGCCGCCAAACAACACTGGTCTGAAGCCGTGGCTAAGGTCTTTGAGAAAGAACTGCTGCGACTCGAGCGTATGCCCCTGCACTCGCCGGACTACTCCACTCAACTCAATTATCTGGAGACGTTGCTGGAACTGCCTTGGGGCATTTACAGCGAGGACAACTACGATATGAAACACGCGCAGGAGGTCCTCAATCGCGACCACTACGGATTGGACAAAGTGAAGGAACGTATCGTCGAATATCTGGCGGTACAACGCCAACTGGGCCTTCGTAGCGAAAAAGACAAGCGCGAACATCCGGTCAAATCCCCTATCCTGTGTCTCTACGGACCTCCGGGAGTCGGCAAAACCAGTCTCGGCAAGAGTATCGCAGAGGCGCTCGGACGCAAATATACACGCGTTTCGCTGGGCGGACTGCACGACGAAGCGGAGATACGCGGACACAGACGCACATACATCGGTGCGCTGCCGGGACGTATTATTGACAGCATCAGAAAATGTGGGACTTCCAACCCCGTCTTTGTGCTCGATGAGATTGATAAAATCGGTGCGGACTACAAGGGCGATCCCACTTCAGCCTTGCTCGAAGTGCTGGACCCGGAACAGAACAGTACTTTCCACGACAATTTCCTGGATGTCGATTACAACCTGAGCCAGGTGCTCTTTATCGCTACAGCCAATAGTCTGGAGACCATCCCGCGGCCGTTGCTGGACAGAATGGAACTGATTGAGATGACTGGATACCTGCAGGAGGAAAAAGAGGAAATAGCCAAGCGCCACCTCATCCCGAAGGAACTGGCTAACCATGGACTGAAAGCCAACCAGCTGCGCTTGAAAAAGGAAATCATCGGCCATATCATCGACGACTACACGCGCGAATCGGGCGTGCGCTCGCTCGAACGGCAAATAGCTACTATCTGCCGCAAGATTGATACCAAACTGGCTCTGAATGAAGAATACAATGTCTCTGTTACCCTGAATGACCTGCGTGAATATCTGGGACAAGCGCGTTTTAGCCGCGACAGTTGGGAGACCAACAAATATGTGGGGGTTGTTACGGGCTTGGCTTGGACACAGGTCGGCGGAGAGATTCTGTTCATCGAGACCAGCCTCTCTGCCGCCAAATCGCCGTCACTGACGCTTACCGGCAACCTGGGAGATGTGATGAAAGAGAGCGCTACACTCGCACTCGGTTATGTGAAGGCCCATGCTAAACAGTTGGGCATCAAACCCGATGTGTTCGAAAAAACGGCTGTGCATATCCACGTGCCGGAAGGCGCTATACCCAAAGACGGCCCAAGTGCAGGAATAACCATGACAACGGCGCTGGTCAGTGCCTTTACAGGCCGACTGGTCAAACCGCGTATCGCGATGACTGGAGAAATGACCCTGCGCGGCAAAGTACTGCCTATTGGCGGTGTGAAAGAAAAACTGCTGGCTGCCAAACGCGCGGGTATCACGGATATTATCCTCTGCGAGGACAATAGAAAGGATGTGGTGGAAATACCGGAGATATACCTGAAAGGTCTGCATTTCCACTTTGTGCATGACATCAGCGAGGTACTAAAAGAAGCGCTCCAATAAAGCGCTTCTTTTTTTTAGTATCATAACAAGCGTTCGGCATTATGCGGAATAAGACCGGCTATACCAGACAGAATACAGATCGGCTACACCTGACAGAATACAGACCGGCTACACATGACAGAATATAGACCGATAATGATTGGTAAAACCTCATCCCGCCCCTCTCTTCATGAGAGGGAGAAAGGGATTGGTAAAAAACAACTATAACCAATAACCTATAACCAATAACCTTTAACCTTTACCCATTACCTATCTCGACATAAACTCCTCAAAGGTATTATCGGAATAATAGACTACAATCTTTGTAATCTGCTTGGCGGGAGCTGCTATTACCTGCGGCTCCTCTTTGGGCATATCCGTACGCGTTTTCTTGGTTCCGTCTGGCGGCAACGCGTCAAAGAGCCCTGCTTCCTGGCCGGGAACGGTGCGCCACATCTCACCTTTACCTACAACCAGCCACTCCGGATTCAGGGTCGGATACCTTTCCATGATACGTTTCATCACATCCAGACTCGGATTGTTGCGGCCAGCCATCATATTGCTGATAGTACCAGGCTGTACGTGTATCTCAGCGGCAAACTGACGGGCTGTTAATCCTAAGCTTTCTTGCACCTGTTTAATGCGCTCTCTCTCGTTCATAAGAAAAATATTTTCAAATATTCAATTCTCAGATAAAATAATACGGCATTTTGTAAAACCGCTGCAAAGGTACAAAAAAATATCGAAATACACAAATGTGTGCAGCATTTTGTTGTGAATATTTTTTCACATTTGTGAATATCAGAAACCTATTCTGTGTTCACATTCATAACCACACCGTCCTTTCTCTCATGCCTCTGCCGGAAGTACCCCACAGACACTGACAAATGCAACCATAGTGCGTAAATATATCGTTCTTTTAGTCTAATTAAACGGCATAAACTGCTGATTATTAGCAATTTGCAACAACAACACAAAGTATTCATGTGTCTTTTGCTGACTGTTTGCATATTTACATATTTTGTCTTAAAGTGTTAGTTTATATAAAATCACTATCTGTTGATTTTCAGCAAATTATATTTGTAGTAAATAAGTATATGCTTTGGTTTCCGCATTCTCTCCATCCGGAATATTGAGGCGTATTCATGCGTTCACTCCCCTACTCTGTTAATACATTGGGTTATCAGATTTGAGGTAAATTTATCTGCCGGATATTCATTTTGTGAACGACACAATTGTGTGCATTTTCTACTTGTTTTGCGTTCACATTTATTCCGCAAAAATTCACACATTTTTCTTGCATAATTCACAAGAATATACTACCTTTGCATTCACAAATGAAAGAGAGACTTTCTATATTATTCAATAAGCTTCAATCTGCACTCTTGCAGTTATTCATTGAGGCAAATGATAACTCTTCCCTAACCGATGGTAGCGACAACTGCTACACCGGTGCGCATTGTGGTACTTTTAACCGCAAGTAGCAATAATTTTCTCCATACATTTGCATATATGCAAAAAAAAGTGTATCTTTGCAGTCGCAAATGAGTTTTCTATATGGAGGATGTCAAACAAACCTTGCCGCAAGAGCAGGAATGGACAACTGTTATCAAGCCCAAAAATAAGTTACTGAGCGTAGACCTGAATGAGATTTGGCGCTATCGGGACCTGATGTTTTTGTTTGTAAAACGTAATATCATCACGCAATACAAACAGACCGTTCTTGGCCCGTTATGGTATTTGATACAGCCGATGATGACAACTATCATGTACATGGTTGTGTTCGGCGGTATAGCGAAGATCTCGACAGACGGTCTCCCCCAGCCTTTGTTCTATCTGGCGGGTATCAGTTTCTGGCAGTATTTTGCGGATTGTCTGAACAAGACCAGTAACACCTTTGTCAACAACGCCGGAATTTTCGGCAAAGTCTATTTCCCGCGTTTGGTGACTCCTCTGAGCGACGTTATCAGCAATCTGGTGCGGTTTGGCATACAGTTCGGATTGTTCCTGTGCGTGTACGCGTATTACCTTATATTTACGGACGCAAACGTATGCCCTAATTGGTATGCCCTTCTCTTCCCCTTCCTGGTAATGATGCTGGCGGGCCTGGCGTTGGGATTCGGAATCTTGTTTTCCAGTATGACCACCAAATATCGGGACCTGCAATTGCTCCTCGGTTTCTTTGTCAGCCTCTGGATGTACGCAACGCCGGTAATCTATCCGCTATCTACTATCACGAATGAGAAAATACTCTTTGTGATGAAACTCAATCCGCTGACGGGTATCATAGAGTTCTTCAAGTACGGTTTTCTGGGCGTTGGCTGCCACGAATGGTGGATGTTGGGATATAGCTTCTGCTTTATGGTGGTTCTGCTTGCTGTCGGAATCGTTGTATTCAACAAGGTGCAGCGCTCGTTTATGGACACTGTCTGATGGACCGTTGCTGATTTCCCAATACGCTTCGTAGTTTCATGATTTACTACCCTAACTGCAAAATCAATCTGGGTCTGCGCGTGATTGACAGACGCGAGGACGGCTACCATACTATTGAGACGGTGTTCGTCCCGGTATATGCGTTGCACGACGAACTGGAGGTAACGCCTGCAGACGCTTTCTCGTTTGTACAGCAGGGACTCGTTGTGGATTGTCCGGCAGAGGAGAATCTGATAGTCCGTTGCTACAGACAGATGGCTGCCCGCTATCCGCAGATCCGCCCCGTTGCTGTCCGGTTTCGGAAAAACATCCCTTTTGGCGCCGGTTTGGGAGGAGGCAGTAGCGATGCTGCGCATATGGCTATAGCCCTGAATGATTTGTTTGGACTCGGTCTGAGCCGTGAACAATTGGCGGCAGAGGTCCGTTCGTTAGGCGCCGATTGTCCGTTCTTTATATATAATACCGCATGTTTTGCCGAAGGAATCGGAGACATACTGACTCCTGTCTCGCTTGATCTGAGCCGTTTCCGCATATTGCTCGTCAAACCGACCGAAAGTGTTAGCACGCGCGAGGCATACGCAGGTATCGCTTTGCATCCGGAAGCCGCCGGCAAACTGATGGCGTGCCTGACCAATCCGGATATTCCTGCGCTGCTGCAAAAAGAGACACCCGTCATTAATGACTTCGAACAGACCGTCTTCCCGCTCCATCCGGCTATCGCAAAAATAAAACAGCGCATGCTGGATGCAGGCGCTGTTTATGCAAGTATGAGCGGCAGTGGGTCAACCGTGTTTGGACTTTTTGAGAACAATCCGGAAAGTAGTTCCTATTCCCGGTTGGGAATGCTTGAGCAGGAGTTTGCCTCCATGGTATTGCTCAACGATTCGCTTGGCCAATGGAAGGCCTAATCCCCAGCCGCGTTCCTTAGTGGTATATCCGGCATCGAATATATGCCTCTGGACCGAAGTGTCCATTCCTCTGCCGTTATCCGAAATATCCAGCATTATATCGTGTTCATTCTCATGAATCTGAAACGATATACTGCCCTCTCCCGCCATGGCATCTACGGCATTTTTCAATATATTCTCTATCACCCATTGCATCAGCGGTGCGTTTAATTCCAACCGACGCTCAATTCCGGCAAGAGCAGTGGTGTCTATTTGAATCTTACTGCCTGCGCGTGGACGCATATAATTGACGGCATCCATTATAACCGGAATCAAATCCATTGTTGCCAGTTCCGGTTCGCTTCCTATCTTCTGGAAACGGTCGGCGATAATCTGCAGACGGTCGATATCGCGCTTCATCTGCGGGATATACGGGTCGTTGGGATAACTGTCTGCCAATAGTTGCTGCCAGGCGTTTAGCGATGAAATAGGTGTGCCTAACTGATGAGCAGTCTCTTTGCTCAATCCTACCCACAATCTGTTTTGCTCACTGCGCTGAGCTGTCAGCATCATAATTACAGAGATGGCAATAAAGATGAAAATCAATGCAAACTGTGCAAACGGCACATAGCGGAGCTGGGTCAGCAGTTGGCTGTCATCGTAGTATATATACTGCTCGACGCCCTCTGCTATCTTGATGGTAATCGGTCCGTGCAATGTACGCGGGTCTGCAACTGCTCGTGTGACGTTTCTGCTGGCCAGCACGTTTCCTTCTGCATCGCATATATATACAGGAATGGTGGCGTTCCCCTCTATAATGGAAGTCACAAAGTCTATATCTGCTTCCTCGTCCGCCAGTATGAGTTGACGCGTCGCTTCAGCCCATACAGCCATGTTTTTCTGTTCCTCCTGCTGCAGTTTATGCGAGAGGTTGTTGGTAAATAATACTGAAATAGCCACGATAAACATGGCTATTATCAGTACTATTGTTCCGATTTGTCGGTTATTCATAAAAAACGGTATTCTGCTATCAGCCGAGCATGGTCAGAAGCACTCCGGCTGCTACGGCCGAACCGATCACACCTGCTACGTTCGGTCCCATTGCGTGCATCAGCAGGAAGTTCGACGGATTCTCCTCTTGACCCACTGTCTGGCTTACACGAGCAGCCATCGGTACTGCCGAAACACCGGCCGAACCAATCAGCGGATTGATTTTGTCCTTGAGGAAGAGGTTCATGAACTTAGCCAGCAACACACCTCCTGCACTACCCAATCCGAAGGCAATGATACCCATCGCCAAAATCATGAGTGTTTGCAGATTGAGGAAACTACCTGCTGTAGCTGTAGCTCCGACAGACAAACCGAGGAAAATAACTACGATGTTCATCAGTTCGTTTTGTGCCGTCTTGCTCAATCGGTCTACGACGCCGCACTCTTTCATCAGGTTGCCGAGCATCAAGCATCCGATCAGCGGTGCAGCATCCGGTAAGATAAGCGCTACGATGGCTGTAATGATAATCGGGAACACAATCTTCTCGGTCTTGCTAACTGGACGAAGCTGTCCCATCTTGATGGCTCGCTCCTTCTTAGTCGTCAGCGCGCGCATGATAGGCGGCTGAATGACCGGCACGAGCGCCATGTAACTATAGGCTGCGATAGCAATCGGGCCCAAGAGATGCGGAGCCAGCTTGGAGGTAAGGAAGATAGATGTAGGTCCATCTGCACCACCGATGATTCCAATGGAACCGGCTTCAGCGGGTGTAAAGCCAAGCGCGTTGGCGCAAAGGAAAGTCACGAAGATTCCTATCTGCGCTGCAGCACCCAGGACGAGTGATTTCGGGTTGGCAATCAGCGGACCGAAGTCAGTCATGGCACCTACGCCGATAAATATCAGACACGGATACACGCCAGCTTTGACACCGATATACAGTACGTCCAACAAACCGCCCTCTTTGAGGATTGCTCCATAGGAATGGTAGGCCGGGCTGGACGGATCCAGAAACGCAGACCATAATTCGCTGTGAAACATACCTGCGCCCGGCAAGTTGGTCAACAACATGCCAAAAGCAATCGGAAGAAGCAATAACGGTTCGTATTTCTTATGGATGGCCAGGTACAGCAGAAAGAAACTGATAAGCAACATTAGTCCCTGTTGCCATGTCATCTGCATGAACCCCATCCCTTGAAAAAATTCCAAAATATCCATTTGGCAATTTTTAATTAGTGATTTGTAAATGGTAAGTTATATTAGCCGAGAACAACGAGCACGTCATCCTGCATCACATTCTGGCCGGCAGCTACCAAAATCTGTTTAATTGTGGCATCCTGCTCTGCCATGATGGCATTCTCCATTTTCATGGACTCCAGGGTCAGAAGAGTGTCGCCTTTCTTGACAGCCTGTCCTTCGCTTACCAATACTTTGATAACCGAACCGGGCAGCGGACTCTTTACTTTGATGCCGTCTGCGGCAACAGGTGCTGCGGGTTTTGCTTCTGCTTTAGGAGCAGCCGGTGCTGCTGCCGGTGCTGCTGCCTTGGGAGCTATCGGTTTCGGAGCCGGAGCAGCCGGTTTCTCGGTTTCTACTTGGTAGGTCTTGCCATTGACGGTTACATTGGTTAAACCTGCCTCTATTTCTTCTACTGCGCATTTATATTCTGCGCCATTGATTTTGAATGAAAATTCTTTCATATGTATTAATAATTGTTCTGCCACAAGGGCACGATGTTAAAATCCTTTGTTGTTTAATCCGATTTCTTTGGCGTTCCAAGCCGTGTTGCGTGCTTGGGGTTTGATCATCGCCGTCGGCACGTCATGATTCTTGCCGCTATAGAGATACAATGCATAGGCAATTGCTGCCTTGTCATCGTCGTCTCCGGCTTTTGCCAAAGCCATGGCAATTGCTGCCTCTGTGGCTTCATTGGATGGTACTGTTGCTGCTTTTTGTATTTTCTCTGCAGTTTTCGGACTTTTGGGTGCAGTGAGTTTCTGCATGCACCAACCGAAGAACTGCATGATAAATACCAGACAGAACAGCAAAACAAGCACTATTCCGAAACCAAGACCGGTAACAATCCAAGTATCTGTAGTAACTGCTAAAAGTATCATAATTACAATGGAATATTTGAATGTTTCTTGAGCGGGTTGGTCAAGCGCTTTGTTTGTAGCATTTCGAATGCACGGATAATACGGGCACGAGTGTTTCGAGGTTCGATAACATCATCGATATAACCGCGATTGGCTGCTTGGTATGGGCTGGCAAACAGGTCTTTGTATTCGGCCTCTTTCTCCGCAATGAATTTCTTCTTTTCTTCCGGATCTTCAATAGCTTTGATTGCTTTTGCCTGAAGTACACCCACAGCACCGCTTGCACCCATTACTGCGATTTCCGCATTCGGCCATGCATAGCACATATCGCCACGAAGTTGCTTGCAGCTCATCACAATATGGCTGCCACCGTATGACTTGCGAACGGTGATTGTAACCTTCGGTACGGTTGCTTCGCCGTATGCAAACATCAGTTTTGCACCGTGATCGATAATGCCAGCATACTCTTGACCTGTACCGCACAAGAATCCCGGAACATCAACCAATGTTAGAATCTGGATGTTGAATGCGTCGCAGAAACGGACAAATCGGGCTGCCTTGCGGCTGGCATCACAGTCAAGCACACCGGCCAACCAACTCGGTTGGTTAGCGATAATACCGGTGGAACGGCCATTGAAACGCGCGAAACCGCAGATGACATTCTTTGCATAGTCCTTATGAACTTCCATGAAGTCGCCATTATCCACAATGGTAGTGATAATCTGTTTCATGTCATAAGGTTTATTGGGGTCTGCCGGTACTATTTCGTTCAAGATATCATCCACACGTGTAATGTCGTCTGTACATTCAACAACCGGAGCTTCTTCCATATTGTTTTGCGGGATGAAGCTAACCAAACGGCGAACCTCTGCCAAAGCTTCCTCTTCGGTAGCTGCGACAAAATGCGTAACACCGGATTTGGAGGCATGGATTTTAGCACCACCCAGTTGCTCTACAGTAACATCCTCTCCGGTCACGGCTTTTACTACCTTTGGACCAGTGATGAACATATAACTGTTCTGCTCTGTCATCATAATGAAATCAGTCAGAGCCGGGCTATACACTGCGCCGCCGGCACACGGACCGAAAATCACACTGATTTGCGGCACAACGCCCGAAGCGAGAATATTACGCTCGAAGATTTCTGCATATCCTGCAAGTGCACATGCACCCTCCTGAATACGTGCTCCGCCCGAGTCATTAAGACCGATTATAGGCGCACCCAACTTCATGGCTTGATCCATTACATTGCATATTTTCAGCGCCATTGTCTCGCTTAACGAACCACCAATGACAGTGGCATCTTGTGCGAAGACAAACACCAGTCGGCCGTCAATAGTACCCGAGCCGACTGCTACACCGTCCCCCAGGAACACCTTTTTCTCCATTCCAAAGTCATGGCAACGGTGTGTAAGGAACATGTTTACTTCCTCAAACGAACCTTCGTCCAGCAACATATTAATGCGCTCGCGTGCCGTGTAACTACCTTTTGCATGGTGTTTTTCCACAGCTGCTTCGCCGCCACCTGCCATCGCTTTTTCGCGGTTCTCTATTAATTTGTCTAATTTTGCCTGATCCATAATTTATTTACAATTTTGTATTTACGATATATGGATTTTTATTGCGGTTGCTGGCACAACTCAGTCAGCACACCCTTTGTACTCTTCGGATGAAGGAATGCAATCATCAGATTTTCTGCACCTTTACGGGGAGCTTTGTCGATCAATTGCAGACCAGCAGCCTCTGCTTCTGCCAATGCCTCAGCTACGTTCTCAACATTGAATGCTACATGGTGTACTCCACCGCGGCCGCCGTTCTTTTCAATGAACTTGGCAATGGTCGATTCAGGGCAGGTAGGCTCCAATAACTCGATTTTAACCTCTCCGACTTTAAAGAAAGCGGTTTTGACTTTTTGGTCGGCTACCTCTTCAATGCTGTAGCATTTGCTACCGGTTAAAAACTCAAAGAACGGCATTGCTTCCTCCAGCGAGGTTACAGCAATACCCAAATGCTCAATGTGTGTTGGTTTCATAAAGAAAATGAAATTTAGTTGTGCCTTTTTACAGGCAATAAAACATATTTATGGAGTAATTGTATTAAATATCCAAAAAACGGCACAAAGTTAATACTTTTTTTCGGAATAAACAAATTTTGTCTGTAAAAAAATTTTTTTATTGCAAATTCTTGCGTATGTCGCAAAAAAGTAGTACCTTTGCCGCGGATTTAGGAAGAATACTCATTCTGCCTGTCCGCATTCGCAGAGGTGTATACCTCAAACTATACCCACCCAAGATTCATACACTTTATATTATTTATGCAATACGAATTACAAAAACTCGAGCGTATGTCGCTCGACGAGGTACGTGAGATTGCGCTTCAGATGGGACTTACTCCCCGTCGTTCACAATCATTGCGTGAGATCAGTTATGCTATTTTAGATGCCCAAGCCGACAACCGTGCCGCACAAGCTCAGGCCAAAGAAGATGCCCGTTTGGCTGCCGGTAAACCGAGCAAACGGGAGCGAGCCCGCGGCGTGCGGAGAGATGCACAGAAAGTTAGCACTACCAATCTTAAAAGCGAGCAGGTAGTAGCCACCGTTGGCAACGAGCAGGAACAAATGGCGGAAATGCAGGAACAATTGAAATCCAATAACCACAAGCCCAACAAGACCGTCCAACAGGCCGAATCGCACAAAATCTCTTTTGATATCGCACCCGTAGAAGAAACGGATAATGCTGCGACTGTCACTCCTGCCCCGGAGCCGGAGACAGAGCCGGTTGAGAAACCTGCCCCAAAGAAACGCGGTCGTAAAAAGAAGGTGGAGGATGTCGCTACTATAGAATTTGAGGAAACGCCTGTTGCTCCGGAAGCGAAATCAGAAGATACCGAAGATACTGCTACGGAAATTACTGCAGAAAATCCGCAGGAGGAACAAAGTGATTACAAACTCCCCTGTTTAGGCGAAAATGTGATTGCAATGGGAACCTTGGAGTGCACTCCGGACGGATACGGTTTTCTCCGCTCGGCGGACTATAACTACCTGTCCAGTCCGGACGATATCTACGTAAGCAAAGAACAAATACGTCAGTACGGTTTGAAACCGGGTGACACAGTCGAGTGCTCTATTCGCGTTAATCCACAGCCGGATAAATTTTTCCCGATGGACAAGGTGATTCGCATAAACGGTCTTACGCCGGAAATGGCCAAACACCGTGTGGCATTTGAAAATCTCACACCGCTATTCCCTGACCAGAAATTCAAGTTGTGTACAGGTAAAAACGACCCGCTGAGTGTTCGGGTTATTGATTTGTTCGCTCCTATTGGCAAGGGACAACGCGGTTTGATTGTAGCGCAACCGAAAACAGGAAAAACGGTGCTCCTCAAGGAATTGGCCAATGCAATACTGAAGAATAATCCGGAGGTGTATATGATTGTTCTCCTGATAGACGAGCGTCCGGAGGAAGTTACCGATATGGCCCGTTCCGTTAACGCAGAGGTGATTGCTTCTACATTTGACGAACCGGCAGAGAACCATGTCAAGGTAGCGAATATTGTACATGAAAAAGCAAAACGACTGGTTGAGAGCGGTCACGATGTAGTTATCCTACTCGACTCCATCACACGTTTGGCGCGTGCATACAATACAGTGGCGCCTTCCAGCGGCAAGGTGCTCTCCGGTGGTGTGGAAGCACAGGCATTGCACAAGCCCAAACGTTTCTTCGGAGCGGCACGAAATATCGAAGACGGCGGATCTCTCACTATCATAGCTACAGCCTTGACGGAGACAGGCAGCAAAATGGACGATCTGATTTTTGAGGAATTCAAAGGAACCGGTAATATGGAGCTGCAATTGGATCGTAAATTAGCCAACCGCCGTATCTTCCCTGCTGTGGACATACCCGCTTCCAGCACGCGTCGTGACGATTTGCTGTTGCCGCAGGATGTTCTGACACGTATGTGGCAGATTCGCAAACAATTAAGCGACATGAGCGGTCAGGAGGCCATGGAAAAATTGAAGGCCTATATGGACCGTACTGAGGATAATGATGAATTTTTGCTGGCAGTAAACGGTGCCCGTTAATCTTTCTCTATATGAAAAGGATTGCAATACTGAATGGGCCAAACCTGAATCGTCTGGGCACAAGGCTTCCTGCTATATACGGAAGCAAAAGCATGGCACAGATTTTGTTGGATATCCAGCGGAAATATCCCGACTTGCACATCCTCTACCATCAATCGAACCATGAAGGTGATTTGATAGATTGGTTGCAAGAATTACAGGCAGATGGATTTGTGCTTAATGCAGGCGGTTATTCCCACACAAGTGTTGCACTCCGCGATGCTATTGAGGACTGCGAGAAGCCTGTTGTTGAGGTACATATCAGCGACATTCGCAAACGAGAAACATTCCGTCATCAATCGTTACTCACGGACGTATGCGCGCACTCAATTATAGGTAAAGGAACGGACGGATATACAATGGCAGTAGACTGGCTGATACATGAAACGACGGATTAACATAACCATATTGCTCTTTTGTGCTACACTGTCTTTGTGGGCGCAAAATGCTGTTTCAGGACGGGTACTGGACCAGTCGACACAAAAACCTGTCGACTTTGCGAACGTAAGTCTAATGCGCTCCGGTGAGACAGTACCGGAAAGCGGGACAATCACCGATGCTGAAGGAAAATTCCAGTTGTCAGGAATGCGGAATGGAAACTATGAACTGATTGTCAGTTTCATGGGATATCAAGAGCAGCGCCGGGCAATTACCCTTTCCGGCAAACCAGTTCAGGTTGGCCGTATTTACCTGAAAGAAGACACACAAACACTGAGCGAAGTGGAGGTAGTGGGGCAAAGTAGTTCCATGCGGTTCGAACTGGACAAGAAAGTCTTTACCGTAGACCAGAATATTGCCTCCGCAGGAGCAAGCGTAACGGATGTATTGGAAAATATTCCTTCCGTGGATGTAGATCAGGAAGGAACCATTTCTTTGCGTAATTCAGAGGATGTAGAAATCTGGATCAATGGCAAGCCTGCAGGATTGAATGCAGAAAACAGAGGTCAAGTATTGCAACAAATGCCCGCCGGCTCAATCGAAAAAATAGAAGTTATCACCAATCCGTCAGCAAAGTTTTCTCCGGAAGGCTCTGCGGGTATTATCAACCTGGTGATGAAAGAAGACCGCAAAGCCGGTTATTATGGTTCTGTCCAAGCAGGCCTTAGTTATGCGTTGGCCCGCCCATGGAATGTTCCCCCGGGAGGCAATGTCGGTTTTAATATTAATTTCAATGCCGGACCTGTTGACGGGTATTTCAATGTAGGTTACCGCTACCACATCAGCAACGGCGGCAGCAAGACAGACCGATACAATCTAAGCGGCATGGGTAGTGCAGAATTGGATTCAACGCTTATTACCAGTCATCTGGTACAGGACGGTCAACAGACGCATCGTGGAGGAGGGATGTTTGCCCGTGCAGGTTTGAATTTCCGATTAAGCAAGCATTCCTCTATCGGCGCCAACGGATTTGGTATGATAAGCGAGCCCAAGGCATTTCGAATGAACGACCACATGGTACGCACATATACCCTATCCGATGCGTTGGGTAATGTAACACGCCAATATACACGCGAGCAAAGCGGAAAAGGCTGGCATCCGGGAGGTAATGTTACTTTGGATTATACACTCAAATATGATGACCACCAACTGATTGTCAGCGGTGCATATAACAATTTCAGTTGGATTCAGAATTTGGATTATACACAATACGAAAACGGTTCAGACACGACATTCCAGCAACAGAACAACAACAGCAAAGACCAAAGTATAGAGGTAAAAGCGGATTATGAATGGAAACCGACTGTGTCAAGCCGATTGGAAGCCGGGTACAATTATACCCGTGGTTGGGGCAACAGTTTGGCTGATGCTTACAACCAGGAAAAGGACGGTACAAAGAAGGAGCTATACCCCTATTATGCCGGTTTTAATAGCCTGACACAAAATCATGCACTATATGTTACATACGGAAACCGTTTCTGGGACAAACTGTCCATCCAGGTCGGTTTACGCGGCGAATACTACATGCGTCACTTGGAATCCAGTTACAAAAACGCAAGTGGAACAGAAATGGATTCCTATGAGGCAAATCCCAATAAGAAAGATACAGCATATTTTCAAGTATTTCCGAGCGCATATATCAGTTATGATTTTGGCAACGGCCATGAGTTACAACTTAATTACACCCGTCGTGTGAACCGTCCTTGGGGACACCAGATTAATCCGCGGGTGGATTTCTCAGATAGCACAAATATCAGTTATGGAAATGTAGATCTTCTTCCTGCATATTCCAACAATTTAGAATTGAACTATTTGAAGACCTGGGAACGCCACACATTGAGCGCAGGTGTCTTCTGGCGTTACCGTGAGGGGGCTGTTCAAAACATCAAATATATGGATGGAGATGTGATGAAGAACACCTATTTAAACATATCCACCCGCCAAGATTTAGGAATAGAAGTTGTCGCTAAGAACCGATTGTTCGGCGAACTGCTGCAATTGACCACTAGTGCCAATTTCTATTGGAATAACATCGCCTCGGTGGACGAAGATATCATGCATCAAGATACAATGATTCATGTCAATCTGGCTGGGCAGAACATCTTTGCCGGATCGGTGCGCATCAATGCACAGTTCATGTTCACTAAAAATTTCTCAGGCCAAATATCCGCTAATTATCGAAGTCCGCGTGTAGTTGCGCAGGGAACAACCAGTCATAGTTATTCTATTGACATCGGTCTTCGTCATACCTTCCTGAATAAACAACTGGCATTGGCTCTCAACGTACGCGACCTGTTAGACAGCCGTGCCAGACGCAACACCACATGGGGCGAACATTTCTGGCAGTTCTCGGAAAACCGCTGGCATTCGAGAACTATCAGCCTTACATTAACCTATAACTTTGGTAATAGCAAACAGCGCAAATGGGAGCGCGGAGAAATGCAAGGCGGAAATGATGATATGGGTGATGATAGCGGAAACAGTTCAAGCGATTTTTAAATGAAACGTATAACAAACATAGTGGTTTTGCTGGCCTTGTGCCAATTCATGACAGCCCAGATAGCCATGAACCGCCCGTATGTGGATGACAAACTCTTCCATTTCGGCTTTCAGCTGGGTGTAAACTTTGCCAGTTACGGCGTTACGGATTCTGAATTACCAATTTTGAATCCACTCACAGGTAATACCGAGATATATCATGCCCGTGTCAGCAGTATATTACCTGGATTTAATGTTGGTTTTATCACTGATATGCGCTTATGCAAATACCTGAACCTGCGCTTTTGTCCCGGCATCCAGTTTACAAGCCGTACTTTGAGTTATAAGACAGAGTCCGGCAATCCCGTAGAGGGCACTCCCGGCAAGTACGGTTCAAAGATAGACGTCTTGGCCATGCCGGTATATCTGCCGTTGTATCTTAAATTCTCAGCGGCACGAGAGGGCAACTACCGACCATACGTTATTGCCGGCGGCGGTGTCAGTTTCAATGTAAGCCGCGACCGTGACAAACCGGTCATGATGAACTTGATGGATTACTTTTGCGAGGTCGGTTTCGGTGTTGACCTCTATTTCCAGTGGTTTAAGTTTTGCCCGGAAATTACATACCGTATCGGTTTTGCCAATCAATTGTATCCTGCAGACGGACGTATGGAACTGGCTCCGCAAGATGCCTTCTATACAAATGCATTGTCGCGTTTGAGTAATCATTGTATTTGTCTAACCTTTAACTTTGAGTAAATGCGCGGTGTTATCAATCGGTTACTCCTTATTGGAATGTGCGCGCTCGCGTGCGTGAGTTGCAAGGAGTATCAAGTGAGTGAAGATCCAACACTCCGGCTGACATTCTCTGCCGACACTCTGTGTTTTGACACCATTCTGACCGGCCAAGGCAGCGCAACGTTGCTTCTTACTATCTATAATCCCAATTCCAAAGCCCTGCTGATAGACCATATATGGATGGAGGAGAACCGCTATTTCCGCATCAATATAGACGGTGAGCAACAAATAGAGAATCTAACCAACCTACCCGTCTACGGCGGAGACAGTTTGTTTGTATTTGTACGTGTTACAGATTTTGGAGAGGTGGACGGCAACATACCGGTAATAATTGAGGATTTGCTGCATTTTCATTTGTCCTCAGGAGTGAAGCAGTCGGTAGTAATGCAAGCATACGGACAGAATGTCATCCGTTTGGGAAAGGCCGGCAATGGAAGACAAGACTATGCCTCCTACCACTTTACCGCCGAGCGCCCCTACCTGCTGTTCGATACGATTGTAGTACATGGCAATCTGACTATTGATGCCGGTTCCACACTCTATATGCATAACGGGGCCTGTTTGTATGCAGGCGGTGATGTTAACGCAGAAGGAACTATTAATCAGCCTATTCTGATTCGAGGAGACAGATTGGACAATTTGTTTGACAGTGTTCCCTATCTCTATGCCGGCGGCAGTTGGAACGGCATATATCTGCAATCAGACAAGCCACAGAACTACAATTTCTCATATGTGGATATTTTGTCCGGAAATATAGGGTTGTATTGTTATTGCGCTTCAGAAGAGAAACCGTTATCTACGCTCCGCATGGATGGCTGCCGTATCCATAATCATACATTATATGGATTGGTCCTTGTCCATACGGATGCAGTAGTGACGAATACTGAAATAAGCAACTGTGCCTCTTACTGTGTATATTGTTCCGGCGGAACGCATGACTTTATACACTCTACTATAGCCTCGTATTTCGGAGCGACCAATATTCGCATTCAAACCACATCGAAGACAGAGTCTGCAGCTGTATTCATAGACAACTTGCAAAAGACGGGGGCACAGACAATCAGTTCATTCTATAATAGTATCATCACAGGATATCTTACAAACCAATTGGTAGTAGCCACTCCGTTTGACTATTATTATCCAGGCCGTTTCGTAGGGAATTACCTTAAAACGGACAGTTTGTCATTCCCTCATGCAAAAAGCAATGTGTATTGGCATGCAGAGGATACAATGGCAGTCTTCAGAAATTCATATTACAAATACAAAGAATATGTCTATTATAACTTCCGACTGGATACACTGAGTCCCGCCCGAAACATTGGCGACAGTTTGCTGGCCTTACCCTATCCGACCGACCGTGACGGCCATTCACGCGCCCACTGTAAGCCAGATGCCGGATGTTATCAGTCGGAATAAAAACACTCCGCTCTGTTTATTTTTCTCACACAACAAATGAAAAAACTACTTTCACTCACACTGATTTTGGCTCTTTCTGCGGGAATACGGGCCCAATACAATATATCTGGTCGCGTGGTATCCACGACAGACGGCACACCATTAGAGATGACAACTGTCCGTCTGTTCACCTATACGGGCAGTGATAGTACAATGGTGCAAGGCGCACAAACAGACACAGAGGGTTCATTCCTTCTGAGTAATATTTCCAATGGAGATTATCGCATTTTCATTTCGAATGTCGGCTATAGAGAACAAAATGCGGCCGTTCGCATAAACAATAGCGACGTTAAGTTAAAATCGTTTCGATTGAAAGAAGACGTCCAAGCATTGGCAGAAGTACAGGTACAAGGTCATGCCGCCGAGATGACGGTAAAGGGTGATACAATAGAATATAATACCGCAGCGTACAAAGTGAGCGAGAACGCAATGGTCGAGGAACTGCTTAAAAAGATGAACGGAGTGAGCGTCGATAAGGAAGGCAATGTGACAGTAAACGGAGAAACAATTACCGCCGTGCGTGTTGATGGCAAGAAATTCTTCGGCAACGATGTCCAATCCGCAACCAAGAATATACCAGCAGACATGATTGACAAAATACAAGTAATCGACGAGAAATCAGAAATGGCCAAGTTGACCGGTTTCGATGATGACGAAGGCGAACATATTATCAATCTGACCCTCAAGAAAAACCGTAAGCGCGGCGTATTCGGAAAATATACCGGTGCATTAGGCGCAGACGCTGTGACAGCCAATGGCGGCTGGTTCGACTATGGCAATCCTGCATACGGAGCAACAGCCGGAGAGCGGGCAAAACATTTTTTTCAGGACGATTTTCGCTATAATGTAAATATTTTTACCAATTTACTGCTTGGCGAAAGTCAGACAACCATCATCGGCGGTGCAAACAATACCAATGAATTGCGCATGGGCCGTGGCCGGAAAGGTTTTGGCCAGTCGGCCAATTCGGGAATAACCTGGTCCGAATCATTAGGTGTAAACACAAACATAGACCTGAACAACAAGATAACTCCGCGCGACAGCAAGACCAATATGCTATTCGGCGGCGATGTAGCTCTCAATCACTCGTATAATGACACCCGCTCCGAACAAAACAAAACAGAATATGCCGGAGAATCCACTTATGGCAGCCAACAATTAGCAGCCCAGCTGTCAAGAGCATGGGATGTGAACGCACGATTCGAATTAGAATACCAGATTGACTCGCTGAATAAATTATTAGTGCAGCCCACTCTATCCTATACGTCAAGTTCATCCGGCTCCTCCCAGGAATACGAGTATACGCAAGACAGTGTCCTCATAAATGTAGGCGACCAAACCAAGATTGATTCAACACGGAATATGAATGCCGGACTCAAACTGACATACAATCACAAGTTCTACCGCCCAGGGCGTTCGATAACTATGACAGCCAAGTATACTTTTGACAACACCACCGGCTACAACCGTACATTGGCTACCGGAACCAACAGCGTGGATCAATTTACAAACTCAGGAAACAGCAGTCATGCTTATTCTCTGCGTGTTTCCTATGTAGAACCCATATACAGAACAAACCATTTGCTGGAGATAGCAGCAGATTTCAACGGTCGCAACAGGACGAGCTACAAGAATCAGTTCAGTAATGACGGCAGCGATACCTATGTGTACGACAGCACCTATTCCAACCAATTAGGCAACCACTATTACACGGAACAATTAGAACTGAACTACCGCTGGGTAACAGAGAAAACAGATTTGACGGTAGGCGTACGCGGGCTGGCGACCCAAACACACAGTATTGTCCATTATGGCGGTGTCTTGCAACGCGACACATCGGTTTATTCCTATAATTTTGCGCCGCGTGTGAAGTTCAAGTACAAATTCGGCAAGAAACAGTTTGCGCGCATAAACTATAACGGGAAGGCCACCCAACCCTCCATTACTCAGATGGAGCCGGTGCGCAACAATTCGAATGCCATGAATGAGACAGTTGGAAACTTAGGTCTGAATCCATCATTTGCGCATAATTTCCAATTCATGTACAGCAGTTTCAACCAAGAGCGTTTCTCCAGCATAATGACCGGATTACGTGCCACATTGACGCAACGCGCATTAGTCAACAACTCCATCTATGACGAGACAGGCAAACGATACCAACAAACTGTCAATGCCGATATTCTGCCATGGAGTGTCGGAGCAGACCTGATGTATAATTTGCCGTTCTACAACAAGATGTTTCAACTGAACACGCGCACCACATTGAGTTATAACCAGCGTGTGGCTTATATCCAACACGGGCGGAAAGCATCCGAGATAGAAGAGATGATATCAAAGAACGCATTTGTATTGGGCGACCGTTCTTTGACCGGCAATCTGCAAGCCAGCGAAGACTTGAGTCTCCGTTTTACCCACTCGCTGGTAGATGTAGGCGTGCGTGGAAATTTCAACTACAGCAGTACAAGCAACAATTTGACCCAAAACAGCACCACTAATGTATTTAACTGGGGTATAACGGGCGATTTGACATTCCATTTGCCGAAATCTTGGACTATAACTGCTGACTGCGGGTATACGGCACGCTATGGCTATAAGCTGGATGATGTAGATGAGATTATCCTGAATGCGTCCATTCAGAAGACCTGGAAAATAGCGACTCTGGCATTGAATATGTATGATATTCTGCACCAAAAGAAAAACATCGTACAAGTCATCAACGACAACTCCGTATCGTATGCCAAATACAACACCATACCGACCTATTTCATGCTGAGTTGTACCATCAATTTGAACAAGATGGGTGATTTGAAAGCCAAGGGCAAAGCAGGCCGCATGCAGGAAATGATAGAATCCGGTTTTGATCCGTCGAAAGGCGGCAGAGGCGGCGTTCCTCCAATGGGACCTCCTCCCGGTCAATAGCGAACCAAAGAATATGGATTACAAATTGCTGATGTCTTCAGCAATTTGTTTTTTTAACTGTATTAGGTTGTCAAAACGCTTCTCCTCGCGTATAAATTCAAGAAAACGCACGGACAAAGAAGTGCCGTACAGGTCTCCCTCATAATTCGGGATGTGCAGTTCGATAGTCGTTTCCTTATTTCCCACAGTGGGATTGGTACCGATATTCAATATACCTTTGCAACAATTTCGTCCGATTAGCGCCTCAGAATTTATTTCCACGCCGTACACTCCCGGCCGCGGAATAATCTTCTGAGCATCAGAGGGGCGAATGTTTGCCGTCGGAAAACCAATCGTGCGCCCTATTCCGTTCCCGTGTACAACTGTACCGCTGATTTGGTATGGCCTTCCCAACAACTCATTGGCAACAGCTATATTACCGTTTTCCAAAGCTTGGCGGATTTCCGTAGAGGAAACATGCCATTCACCATCGATATATTCTCCCTGTGTGATAATTTCGAGTCCAAGCGTTTCTCCCGCCCGTCTATAATCAACGGGGTGACGCAAACGGTCAGCGCCAAACCGATGGTCATAGCCCATCAGAATCGTTTGCACCTGATAATCATCACGCAAACGTTGCATGAATTCTACTGCCGTCAAGCGGCATATCTCTTCAAAAGGGAATACCACTACCTCTCCAAACGGTTTGAGCAACTCGGTCCGTTCGTCCAGCGTAGTAAGCAGGCGGGGTATATAATCTGCCTGCAACACAGAGCGCGGATGCCGGTCAAAAGTAACAATGAGCGGCGATAGTTTCCGAGTCTGCGCTTCGATGTGCAAATGCTCAAAAAGGAAACAATGCCCGCGGTGTACACCATCAAAAAAACCGATAGTAGCAATTCTTCCCATAGCGTTTGTCACTCCTCATAATAGCCTTTGGCTATTCCATATTGCAGTTCGGCATCCTGAATCAACTGGATCTGAACGGATGTGATATTCCGTTTTTCATCACGAGCCGCTTCCAGCACATAGTTCAACTGCTCTGTTTCATCCACATCGCCATCCAAATACTCCATTTCTCCGGTTTTCTCGTCCACCTTGAGCAAGCCCTGTTCCTCAAGATAATCGTCCATCAAATCAAGGACAAAAAGGATGTCATCGTGGGTCAAACCATTACGGTCCGCGGCAGGAATGGCATTGAAGATATATTCCAGCATTTCGCGCTCTTCGGGATCCATGAGCGACAATTCAATTGAATCGTTAGCCATAATTTTGCGTTTATGTATTAAAATCGAGTGCAAAGATACGAAAAATAATTGAAAATAGAAAATTCAATCATAAAAATTTGGAAAAATGAAAAAAAAGTTGTATCTTTGCATTGTATTTTGAGAGGTTGTTCAGACCTCGAAAAATCGTTCTATTTTTATTCCCTATAACTCATTGATTATCAGTAGTAGAAGCTCACGAGGTTTCTATAAGGTTCCTATGAAGTTCCTATAAGGTTTATAGTTGCCTACTCGGCGCGTACGTAGCGATGTGAAATTTCCAACAGAAACGGCTACAAAAAACAGCGCTATGCGTGAAATGGAGGTGGAAAGGATGTTGACGGAATATAGAAAGAATGTAGAAGGAATATAGAAGGAATGTATAAGGAATATAGAAGGAATGTATAAGGAATATAGAAGGAATGAATGTGGTACGAGAGGGATAAAAGCGGTTTTTAGCAAAATAAGAGAATAAAATTTGCATATATGCAAGAAATTTACTATCTTTGCGCAAATTTTGTAAAAAATGAATGAATTCTGGAAACGCACTCTGAGCGGTGCAATATATGTGGGTGTTGTAGTCAGCAGCATATTGTATCACCCTGTTTTCTATGGCATAGCCTTTTCGCTCATTATCCTGCTTGCAGTACGTGAATACCACCATCTTACAAAGATGTCTCGCGTGAACACCATCATGGCCGCCATCAGCGCCGTATTGCTGTTCGTAACCTGCTGGATTCCTGTCGGAATGCAAAACTATTGCTATGGTTTTCTAATGACCATATGCTTTGTCCTGTATTGTCTAACGCTCATAAGCAGTTTAGTCATAGAACTATGGCTCAAATCTGACGACCCCATTCAGAACTGGGGAAAGACACTTCAATCCCAGGTAATGATTGCATTGCCGATAGCCATGATGTCTGCGCTGATGTTCTTTGACAAATACTTGTTGCTAGCCGTATTCGTTCTGATTTGGGTAAACGACAGCGGCGCCTACTGTGTAGGCATGCTGAGTTCAAAAATGCCCGGTGGCAATCATAAGATGTTTCCCCGCGTAAGTCCCAAGAAGAGTTGGGAAGGCCTGTTCGGCGGCTTTTTATTCGCTATAGCAGCCAGCATTCTCATCGCCCATTTTGGCTGGTACGATTGGCTGATACAACACTCTTCTGTCAACATGTATGTGATAGCAATCGTGTTTGCCATTGTAGTCGCCGTAGCGGGCACCCTCGGCGATTTGATGGAGAGCTTGTTAAAACGCACAATAGGCGTCAAAGACAGCGGCCGTTTTCTCCCCGGTCACGGCGGTGTGTTAGACCGCTTTGACAGTATATTGTTAGCCGTGCCTGTAGCGTTGTTGCTGGTAATCATTCTCTAACAATGCTAAAAGCATTCGTCTCTATAGTATCCCGCTGGCCACTCCGCGTGCATTATTGGTTCGCCGATTGGATGCTGTATCCACTGATGTATCACATAATCCGCTATCGGCGCAAACTGGTAGAGAAGAACTTGAAGAATTCATTCCCCGAGAAGCCAGCGGCAGAACGGCAAAAGATAGCCAAGGATTTCTACCATCAATTCTGCTATACTGTAGTAGAGAGTTTATACGGTTACCGTTGCCCGGATGAAGAGATGCGCAAGCGAGTTGTCTTCAAGGGCATGGAAGAAGCGAACCGGCTGATAGCAAGTGCCGGCGGCGGCATATTCATGCTTGCTCATTTCGGGAACTGGGAGTGGATGGCGAGTGTACAACAATGGGTAAGCCCCGGCGTGACAGAGCTGAACGTATATCGCAAACAAAAGAATCAGTCAATGGATGAGCTGATGCTCTCTATTCGCGGCAAACGCGGCGGCGCATGCGTAGAGAAACAACGTATTCTACGAGAAATGGTCCGCTATAGAAACGAGAAGAAACCCGTGACCATAGGTCTGCTGAGCGACCAGAAGCCCCGTCCGGAAGTAACCAAGACATGGGTTGAATTTCTCCATCAAGAAACAGGCTTCTTAGACGGCGGAGAAGTACTCGGCAAGAAATTCGGTTATCCGGTTTTCTACGCATACATAACCCGTTCGGAACGCGGTTATTACCAAGCAGACATGCGTGTGCTGGCCGCAGACCCCACAAGCACTGCAGACGGCGAGATAACAACAGCCTATGCCCGAATGCTGGAGAAAAACATTCACGAACAGCCGTTCATGTGGCTATGGTCACACAACCGCTGGAAATGGTCTCGAAATAAAGCCCAATAAATAAGTCATTCAACAGATGAAATGCAGCGTTATCATACTAAACTGGAACGGCGCGGAAATGCTACGCCGGTATTTGCCATCCGTAGTAGCAAACACTACCCTGCCCGACAGCGAGGTAGTCGTGGCAGACAACGGTAGCAGCGATGAGAGCGTAGAAGTGCTGACCCAGGAATTTCCCTCCGTCCACATCATTCCGTTAGACCAGAACTACGGTTTTGCCGAAGGCTACAACCGCGCCATAGCCCAAACAGACAGCGAATATGTCGTACTGCTGAATTCAGATGTCGAAGTGACTCCAGGATGGTTGGAAACGCTGATTGAATACATGGAGAGCCATCCGCAGATCGCCGCCGTTCAACCCAAGATACGCAGTTGGAAAGAGCGCGACAAGTTTGAATATGCCGGTGCCGCCGGCGGTTATCTGAATTGGTTGGGTTATCCCTCTTGCCGCGGCAGGAAATTTGGAGGTGTGGAAACCGACAAAGGCCAATATGACAGCATCGCAGAAGTAGACTGGACTACGGGCGCATGCATGTGCGTACGCACGGAAGTATATAAGGACTGCGGAGGACTGGACGCATCTTTCTTCGCGCACCAAGAGGAGATAGACTTATGCTGGCGGATGCGCAACAAGGGCTGGAAATTAGCATGCATCCCCCAGAGCGTGGTATATCATTTAGGCGGCGGTTCGCTCAATTATGACAATCCACGAAAGACCTATCTGAATTTCCGTAACAACTTACTCATGATTTATAAAAACCAACAGCACCGTTGGTTGGTGCTGTCGATTCGTTGCTGCCTGGATTATGCAGCGGCATTATTCTATTTACTGCAAGGCAAGACAGGAAGTGCGAAGGCAGTCATAAATGCCCGTTCCGACTATCGTCGCATGCGCAAGCAGTACAAATCCAATCTCTGATCAGCGAATCAGATATTTGTTTCCATTCTGGAAAACCACTCCCTTATAGCCCTCTCCAACAGGCCGTCCGAGAATATCGTACACCGGTGCGTTTCGGTCGATAGCCGGAATATGGTCAATAGCCTCTTGCTGATTGTCGTAATATTCCGTGTCGGTATAATACGTCATCGGTCCTGAGAACGTGAAGTTGTACGTATTTGCATCATCGCAAGTAAGATAACCGCTAATGGAATAGTTTTCCCCGTCCTTGTTAATCACCAGCTGTCCATCATCCAACAGCCAAGTCAGGTCCATTTCGCTCTCTCCGTATTGATACCATGACATTTCTCCCAGCGAGCCGTTCTCCGAACTATACTGGCCTGCCAAATTATCTTTGGAAGCCGGATAGAGGTCCAGGGCAATATATGGCTTTTCATCCGGTGCATTATACAGGAAAACAGTGTAATTAGGTTTTCCTTCCTCCTCTGAGATTTGGGACTCATAGACCAAATCAGCCGTTGTAAAGTTCAGGAAGAAGGTCTCTCCTTCTTCTGTCTGTCCGCCACAATCAATAGTCGTTTCCGGATTGGCTTCAAAATAAACATACACACAATAACAGCGTATTTGTTTTACACAAGAAACGGCGAGTGTTTTATTGTTCACATTCTTGACAATCAGCACCTGGTCGCACTCCTGGTAATCCTCCGGATAGAACTCATCGGGCGTAAGGAAGGTAATGTCTCCATGGTCAGCAGACGCAGAGAACCCTTTGCGGACAGCACCTTTGATTACAATCGCTTTGATGTTTTGAGCCGCTTCGAATGAAAGTACGTATCCGGCATTGCAATTGAAATAAGCGGCTGTATCGTTGCTCATAATAGAGCCTTGCGTACAGGAAATACGCACATTGCTCTCAATGAAAGCATATTCTTTCTTAAAGAAATTCATGTCCGGCGAAAGAATAGCCGTCGGCTCTCCGTATTCAAAATCAGCCTCCAAAGGCGTATCATCGATATAGGTTGTGGGGTTGAGTTCTATCGGATCGCCATCCACTACAATCTGATGAATAACACGCTGTCCCTTGGTACCCATTGTGAAAACCAGATGGGTTGCATTACCCGTCCAGACATCAATTTTCTTGTCATCAAGGGCAGTAGAAGTGCCTCCTGAAACCAGTTCGCCTTCGGAAGCCGTCATCGTAAGATACTCTTTGTTTTCATTTTTGGAGAATACCAGTTGGATATTTTTGAACGCCTGCTCCGCATCAATAGTAATGGTGTTGTTTGCATACATTTTCATCCCGTTATAGGACGAATATGCAGGAGCGTTTGTATTTTCTCCCTTCTCCAGTTTGATAGTAATACCCTCTTGTGTTTGCGTCTGGGTGCCATCGGCGTTATACATAAAAGAAGCCGCCATCGCACCCAATGAGAGGGTAAGGGTTGTGATTAAGGAAAATAGTTTTTTCATTTGTGATTATATATTTTGAATTAAAAGCCGAAACTCAGTCCGCATGTGAACGTGAGGTTCTTTCCCTGAAAGTACACCGGTGAGAACTTGTTCAGGTAATACTGTTCCAATTCCGCCCCGGCGAGGTTTTGAGAAGTGCCGTCAGCATTCCATCCTCTGTCTTCCCCTTCGACCCGCGCAGAAGCCGGCGCATATGCACGTGCGTTATTGTAAGAAAGGTCAATATGCGCGTAGCAGTTATTGAAGACTTCGTACACCGCACGGAAGTTAACGACATCATTTCGCCAGATTTTCTCGGCAAAAGGCTTTTGAGCGATAATCTGACCTATATTAGAACGGACATAATCGTAGGTGTTGTATTTGGTATCGCAAGTATAATCCAACGTGAGCCGTAGGCCTCTAACCGGCCGATAAGCCAGTTGCACAAAAATCGATTGCGCATTATCGCCCATATAATGACCCATATTGAAAGAATTGGATTTATAAGACAGCACCTCAATGGAATGCGTATATGTAGCAATATACGAGCGCATAAACTCCCCCCTCAGCGAAAGTCCTCTTACAGGCCAGCCCGACCAATTGAAACCCACCAGATAAGATACCGGATTGTTTTGCGGCTCCGATTTCTTGAGACGTGAGAGTTTGAACTCATCCAAGAAGAACGAGCCGTAGATACGCAAGTGGTCTGTAGGCCGGATAGAGATAGTAGCAAAGGCTTGTGAGTTCTGATTCTCGGAGCGATTTCCTTTCGTCAGCAAGTGGTCCAAAGATTTGAAGAATGCAATCGGGATAAAATATGCCGCTTGTACGTTTCTTTCCGCATATACAATCGAGTTACCAAACGAGAACTGGATGTATTTAATAGGCATGAAAGTAAACATATTCGCCGCCATAAACTTGTTAGCCGGTCTATATTCCCGCTCCGTAACCCCCTCTTTCTGCCTCTCGGAATAATAGTAGGTAGAGTCCAACACGTTGCTGACGAGCCATGCATGGAAATAATCGAATTGGAACCATTTACAGGGCGTCAGTTGCAGCGAGACCATCGGTACAGCGGGATTGTGCGCGGAGAGGATATTCGAAGCGTGTTGTGCGTCTCCCCATTGTATTCTCTCCCTTTGCACGCTGATGGAACCCCACCAAGCATACAGGCTTACTCCCCCCCGTGAGTCAGAGAAATCTCCACCGTAGTTCGCCTCTTTATACTGCAGTCCCGGCATGTTGTTCAGGTATTCCGGCCGAATAATCCGGGCACCTCCGGACTTGCTGAAAGGATCGTAGTATCCCGTAGCATTGTATATGCTGCTATTGAGATGATTGCCGTTCCAACTGTTATCACGAATGGAGCCCCAAATAGAGAGGTGATGAGCAATATCCATCTGAATCTCAGCGCCATACCAGCGATGCGTCAGCAGTCCTTTCTTTCCGGCATAGAGGTCCATACCCAAAATCGGCCGCACACGCATTTTGAAAATCTTGTTTTTGGTAAGGATATGAAGCGAAGGGTCAGCCAAAGAGAGATTGGAAACCGGTGTAATCCACTGCGTCACATGGCGATGCCCGTAACTATAATAGACAGGCAATGTATCCAATTCGAGGGCATAATCCTGCATGTAGAACTGCAAGTCATCCTTCTGGCGCTGCGTGAGCAGGGAATCCCTACTCTGCGCTTCGGCCAGCATACGGGCAATCGCGTCCCGTGTGTACGGTTTGATTGCGGCATTCGAAAGGATGACACCATCGGATGTCAGTTCATCTATAAAATCATAGATTTCGGAATACTCAATGGCCTGCGGTATACGCTGAGCATATACGGGATTGAAACGCATAGTGCCGAGACACAGCACCAAGACCAAAATGAATTGTATTCTTTTCATCCGAGAAAGCGAAAAAAGTTATTATTTCTTGTTATAACGCGCGTTCAGACCATTGACAACCGCTTCAGTAATATCATAGCCGCTTACTTTGTCAAGCACCACAGCATCGTTGACAATCAGATGGAGATGTCCGTCCGCGTTGTATTCTTTGAGGAACTGCTGTACCGAGTCGTTGAGTTGCTGTGTCAGTTCGTTCTGCTCAGCCATGAAATCGTTGCTGAGTTTCTGGCGCAGGTTCTCCAGGTCTTGCTGTTTCGCCATGAGCTGTTGCTCCTTTTTCTGCAAGCGTGCCTGCTCGCTCTCCGCACGTTCGCGGCTGAGGAAAGCGTTAGCCTCAATCTTGCGTTGGAAATCGAGCACGTCTTTTTGGAACGTTTCCATCTCCTTTTGCAAGGATTTAGCCTTGGTGTCAAGTTTAACGGTCGACTCTTCATAGCTTGCCATGAGGCGGTCTGAAGACTCAACAGCGAGCGTGTAATGTTTCATAATGGAGTCGGTATTCACAATACCCACCGGAATCAGTTCTCCCTCGACAACCACTTCAGCCGTCTCCGCTTTGCGCGTAGAAGGTTTAACGGTGAAGAAGATAACAAACAGCGCTACCACAGCGGCAGCCAAAATCGAATCAACGATAATTTGAATTTTGTTCATAAGATTATAATTTATTGATGTTAATTTTTCTTTCAGAATTGCGCCTTGCCTCTTTGTCCTGCGAGGTGGCACAATGGATATCATTTTGTTTCATACGCGGATTTTCCGAGACATGCTGCGAGCGGAAAGAATGGTCTTTACGCAGAATAATTCCCACAGAAAGAAGGAGAACCGCAAGTGCCACGAAGGCGATAACAATAACTAATTGGCGCATAATAACTCAAATTACGGCACAAAGGTAATATTTTTTTTTCAAATGCACATGCGCGAGCGCATAAAAGCAGTGTTTTCGGGTCGAAAAGGCACTTTTTTTGAGAAAATGTTCGTGCGCGCTTGCGTATATGAGAAAAAAGTTGTACCTTTGCACGATTTATGTGCACAGGTGTACTCACTCCGAGTGTCAGAAGCACCCCCAAAACGTAATTATTAACCAAAACAAGAATAACAACAATGGCAAACGAGAAAACACAAAGCGGTCTGATGTTCAATGCATTAACCGCCGGAAGCAAAATCGTAGGAAACATAACCGCCGACAGCGATTTCCGCATCGATGGTCTGATTGAAGGAGAATTGAACTGCAGCGGCAAAGTAGTGATAGGAGAAGCCGGTCGCGTAAAAGGCACCATTGTATGTCAAAACGCAGAGATACTGGGTTTGTTGGACGGCAAGATAACCTGCTCCCAGCAGTTGTCTCTCCGCTCAAGCGGCAAGATACAAGGCGAAGTAAGAACAAAGACTCTGATTGTAGAGCCCGGTGCATTGTTCAACGGCACTTGTTCGATGGGCGGAAACACAGTCGCCTCACCGGAGAAGAAATAACAAGCAGCCGGGAGTTTGTCATCGTACGAAACAGGTACGATAAGACTTCGATAAAAGTACGATAAGACTCCGATAAAACTTCGATCACACCCGGAACACGCGAAAGAGCAAATCCATTTCCATTCCATCAAACCGAGAAACAAGACATGAAAATCAAACCATTCCGCGGCATACGTCCGCCCCAAGAGCTGGTAGAACAAGTAAGCAGCCGTCCCTACGATGTGCTGAATTCAGAGGAAGCCCGCCAAGAAGCCGCCGGCAATCCGAAATCGTTGTATCATATCATCAAACCGGAGATAAATTTTGCTCCGGGAACGGACGAACATGATCCCAAAGTGTATGCAGCCGCCGTAGAACAGTACGGCTTGTTCAAGCAAAAAGGCTGGTTGGTACAAGACAAGGAAGAGAAATACTATGTCTATGCCCAAAGCATAGTTGCAGGTGGAGAGTTGAGTGTGGACAGCAGTTCAGAAGCCGAAAGCAAAAGATTACCCGGAACAGTAAAGACACAATACGGTCTGGTAGTCGGCGCATGGGTAGATGACTATCTGGAGGGACGCATCAAGAAACACGAGTTGACCCGCAAGGATAAAGAAGAAGACCGCATGAAACACGTGCGCGTATTACACGCAAACATGGAACCAGTATTCTTTGCCTATCCTCACCGTGATGACCTGGACGCCATCATCGCCAGCGTATGCCAAGGTGAGCCGGAATATGATTTTGTGGCAGCCCCAGAAGGTTTCCGCCACACATTCTGGGTCATTAACGACGAGAAGACCATCCGGCGTATCACGGATATATTTGCCGAGATTCCGGCCATGTATATAGCAGACGGTCACCACCGAAGCGCAGCAGCAGCGGGAGTCGGCTTAGAACTGAAGAAAAAAGCCGTCTGCCCCGGAGCGGAAAGAGAATCGGATTACTTCCTGGCCGTATGTTTCCCCGACAACCAGTTGAATATCATAGATTACAACCGCGTTGTAAAAGACTTAAACGGATTGAGCGACGCAGCGTTTCTGGAACGTCTGAAGGAAGATTTTGATGTAGAGGAGCTGCCAGCTCCCACCACCAAAGAAGGAAAAACCGACTTCCATGAAGTGAAGCCGAAAAAATTGCATAATTTCTCGTTATATCTAGGCGGTCGTTGGTACTCTCTGACAGCCAAAGAAGGCCGATATGACGATGCGGATCCGATAGGTGTACTGGATGTGACCATCTCAAGTAACCTGATTCTTGACAAAATACTGGGCATCCAGGATTTGCGCCGCGACAAACGAATTGATTTCGTCGGCGGTATACGCGGTTTAGGCGAACTGAAACGCCGTGTGGACAGCGGCGAAATGAAGATGGCATTAGCCCTGTACCCCGTGACCATGCAACAAATCATCGCAATAGCCGACAGCGGAAATATCATGCCTCCCAAGACTACGTGGTTCGAGCCGAAACTACGCAGCGGATTAGTGGTACATGAACTGGACTGATTAAATTTACTACCCCATTGAGAGTATATAGAAGCATATATTTACTGGTATTGTTCTCAGCCGTAACGGTGCTGAGCGGTTGCAGTATCCAGCAACGTATCAAACGTGCGGACAAGAAATTCGCAATCGGCGAATATTATACCGCGGCTGATATCTACAAGCAATGTTACAGCCGCTTGTCCGCAAAGAAAGACCGCGATTTAAAAGGCTATGTGGCCTATCGACAAGCTGAATGCTACCGAATACTGAACAATCCCCGTGCGGCCAACGCCTATCAGAGTGCGCTGCGTTGCAAATATCACCTGCAGGACTCGACCATCTTCCTTCATGCCGGTTTGGCGTTGCAATACCAAGGCAAATACAAAGATGCTGCAAAAAGCTATGAACTATACCTGCAATCCCACCCCGACAACTATGTTGCCCAGGCCGGCCGCTATGCATGCAGCAAGATAGACGAATGGAAGAAAGAGACCAGCCGCTACAAGATTGCGGAGGCGAAGGAATTCAATCAGAGGCGCACAAGCAACTTCGCGCCAATGTTTATCGGAGAACAAACCGATGCCTTGATGTTCAGCAGCAACCGTCAAGACAAGCAAAAAGGCACCAAGAAACTGAAACGTCCGAGCAATGTAACCGGTCAACAACTATTCCAGTTATACCAAACGCGCAAGAACGCAGCCGGAGAATGGGATGAAATAAGTCTGGCAGAAGGACTATATGGCGATGCAGAAAACGAACAACAAAACGACTCGACAGAGAAGCAAGTCGGTAATGCAGAGTTAGGCGTATGCTGCTTCAGCCGAGACGGCCGTACAATGTATTTCACCTATTCCAAACCCATCAACGGCAAGGATTTAGGTGCAAAAATATACAAAAGTGACCGTGCCAGCGGCGAATGGGGCGAGGCTCAGGAAGTAAAACTTTTCGCAGACAGCAGTATCACCGTAGGACATCCGGCTCTGAACACAAGCGGCGACACTCTGTATTTTGCGAGCGATGCTCCCGGCGGCGAAGGCGGCAAGGATATTTGGATGTCCGTATTGGATGGTGATACATGGACCGCTCCCACTCCACTCGGCAAGGGCATCAATACAGCGGCGGACGAGATGTATCCGTATATTCATGCAGACGGCACTCTCTATTTCGCCAGCAACGGCCATCCCGGTTACGGAGGATTGGATTTATACAAAGCTCTCCGAGACACGACACAAAAGGACAGCACCGTCTGGGTACTATATAATATGGGCGCTCCTTTCAACGGAAGCGGAGACGATTTCGGTATAACCTTTGCCGGCAACACACAGGACGGATTCTTCTCTTCCAACCGAAACGACAAGAAAGGGAATGACAAAATATACCGTTTCTGGTTGCCAGAAATGGAATTCATCGCCGAAGGTCTGGTGAGCGACGAACAAGGGAATCCGATAGCCGATGCCAAACTGCGAATTGTAGGCAGCGACGGTACCAACAGCAAAGTAAACGCCCGTCGCGACGGAACGTACAAAATCAAACTGAAGAAAGATGTAAAATACGTGATGCTCGCAACAGCAAGAGG
Organism: Bacteroidales bacterium UBA3843; assembly: GCA_002392745.1. Classification (GTDB taxonomy): domain Bacteria; phylum Bacteroidota; class Bacteroidia; order Bacteroidales; family Paludibacteraceae; genus Colicola. The sequence continues at coordinate 151,103 of DGHR01000003.1, forward strand.
ATACTTGAACCAAAAAGAGCAATGGAACACCTTGAACCTGAAAGACAGCAAGACATACGAACTGAATTTCTCGTTAAGCCCAATCAGCCGCCCCGTAAAGATGGACAATATATTCTATGAGTTCGGAAGATGGGAACTGAGCCCATCCAGTGAAACGGAGTTGCAAAATCTGGTCAAACTATTGCAGGACAACCCGAATATTACCATTGAACTCTCCGCACACACAGATATGAAAGGCAATGACGATTTCAACCAAGAGTTATCGCAGAAACGCGCGCAGAGTTGTTGTGACTACCTGATTCGCAACGGAATAGAGAAAGAGCGTCTTACACCAGTCGGGTATGGCAAGAAACGGCCAGTAGTCGCCGATAAAGCGCTGCACCAGAAATATCCGTTTATTCCCCAGGAGCAAGTGCTCGACGAAGCCTTCATCATGGGACTAAGCGCCGAGCAACAGGAGATTTGCAACCAGATTAACCGCCGAACAGAATTCAAAGTGATAAAAACGACATACAAGTTATACTAACCGGAAAACTCTCCGGATACAAATAACCATCGTCCAATGAAACAATATCTAGATTTATGCCGCAGAGTGCTGGCGGAAGGCACCGAAAAACATGACCGCACCGGTACGGGAACTATATCCGTATTCGGTCACCAGATGCGTTTTGACATGTCAGAAGGTTTCCCGTTGCTGACGACCAAAAAGTTGCACCTGAAATCCATCATATACGAACTATTATGGTTTTTGCAAGGCGACACCAACGTCAAATACCTGCAAGAGCACGGTGTGCGCATATGGAATGAATGGGCAGACGAGAATGGCGAGTTGGGCCCAGTCTACGGTCATCAATGGCGTTCATGGCCTGATTACAACGGCGGCACCATAGACCAAATCAGCAATGTGTTGGAGCAAATCAAAACCACCCCAGACAGCCGCCGAATGATAGTGAGCGCATGGAATGTGGCGGAAGTAGAGAAAATGGCTCTCCCCCCGTGCCATAGCCTGTTCCAGTTCTATGTGGCAAACGGCAAATTGTCGCTCCAACTATACCAACGCAGCGCAGACATTTTCCTGGGCGTGCCATTCAACATAGCCAGTTATGCATTGTTGCTGCAAATGATGGCGCAAGTGACAGGTTTACAGCCCGGAACATTTGTACACACCTTAGGCGATGCGCATATCTATTTAAACCACCTGGAGCAAGTGAAACTGCAATTGACACGCGAGCCACGCACATTACCGAAAATGGTTATTAATCCAAACGTAAAAGACTTGTTCGGCTTCCAGTACGAAGATTTCCAGTTAGAAGGCTACGACCCACACCCACATATAGCAGGAGTGGTGTCCGTATAACTTATCGCCCAACCATTTGCAATCCACACAGGTTAATCAATCAAATTCAGACATATGCTATCAATCATAGTTGCTATTGCAGAAAATTATGCCATCGGCAAGAAAGGGGAATTGTTGTGCCATCTGCCAGCCGACCTGAAACATTTCAAAGAAATCACCAGCGGCAAAACAGTACTGATGGGTGAGCGCACTTTTTACTCCCTCCCCAAGCATCCCCTACCCAACCGCCGCAATATCGTACTGACAGATGTTCCCGGCAAGACATTTGACGGAGCGGAGGTTGCTTATTCGCTGGACGAGTTGCGCCAGAAAGTGGCAGACGAACAAGAAGCGTTTGTAATCGGCGGAGGAATGGTATACAGACAAATGATGCCATTAGCAGACAAACTATACATCACGCACATCCATCATAGTTGGGAAGATGCAGATACATTTTTTCCGGAGATTGACCTGAAAACATGGAAATCCGTGAGTGCCGTGCGCCATGAAGCCGATGAGAAAAATCCATACGCATACACGTTTGCAGAGTATATAAAAAGGTAAAAAAATCAGGTGGAAAGCAATTTCGCACATATTATCAGCGGAGCGGTAAATATCACCGAACGACAAGTAGCGGCCACCATGTCGCTGCTGGATGAAGGCGCTACTATACCGTTTATTGCCCGTTACAGGAAAGAAAAAACAGGAAGTCTGGATGAGGTGCAGATTGCAGCCATTCAAACTCAATACGAGCGTTTGCAAGAGTTGAGCAAACGCAAAGAAACCATCTATGCCCGGCTTGACGAATTACAGAACACCGACAGCGATTTGCGCAAACGCATCGCCGAATGCTGGGATGCAACGGAATTAGAGGATATATACCTCCCCTTCAGACCCCGCAGGAAAACAAGAGCCGATGTTGCCATAGAAAAAGGACTACTTCCTTTGGCAGAAGAAATCTTGAGACAACGACCGATGCGCTTGCCAAACGACGAGGATGAATTGCAGGGAGCGCGGGATATCATAGCCCAACGAATATCAGAAGACGAACGGAGCCGTAACGCCATCCGACGCGAATTCAACTATAGCGCATTACTTACCACAAAAGCCGTCAAAGGCAAGAGCGAAACCCCAGAAGCACAGAATTACAAAGATTATTTTGAATTCAAGGCTCCATTGAAACATATCCGCAGTCACCAACTGCTGGCAATCCGGCGTGCCGAGGCGGAGGGTTATATCCGCGTGGACATCTCACCAGATACAGAAAAGGCATTGGACAAACTGGCCCACATATGGCTAAAAGCCAATAACGATACCGCATACCAGGTGGAGTTGGCCATGGAAGACAGTTACAAACGATTGCTGAAACCAAGTATAGAAACAGAATATGCCTCATTATCAAAACAAAAAGCAGACGAAGAGGCAATCCACGTCTTTGCCGATAATTTAAGGCAATTATTATTGTCTGCTCCACTGGGTAGAAAACGTGTTCTGGCACTTGATCCCGGTTTCAGGACCGGTTGCAAGACTGTTGTGCTGAATGAACAAGGAGACTTGTTGGTTCATGATGTGCTCTATCTACACAATATGCAGAGTCTGAAACGACTGAGAGAACTGATAGTCCAGCACCAGATTGAAGCAATTGCTATCGGGAATGGTACTGCCAGCCGTGAGACTGAACAAATGGTGCAGGAAGTGCTAAAAGACTTACGCGCCCAAGGGTTGGCGGCACCTCAAACATTTGTGGTAAGTGAAGCAGGGGCTTCCGTATATAGCGCAAGCAAAATCGCCCGTGAAGAGTTTCCTAATGAAGATGTAACCGTCCGCGGAGCAGTAAGTATCGGCAGACGCTTGATAGACCCTCTTGCCGAACTGGTGAAAATAGACCCTAAATCCATCGGTGTAGGCCAATACCAGCATGATGTAGACCAAAATTCGTTAAAAAACAGTCTGCAACAAACAGTAGAAAGTGTAGTAAACTATGTAGGCGTTGATGTGAATACCGCCAGCAAACATCTATTGACCTATGTATCCGGTTTGGGTCCCACATTAGCACAAAGCATAGTGGACTACCGTACTGAGCATGGTGCTTTTAAGGATCGCAAAGACTTGCTGAAAGTGCCTAAACTAGGCAACAAGACCTATGTACAAGCAGCCGGTTTTCTACGACTAAAAGGAAACAATCCATTGGACAACAGCGCCGTGCATCCGGAAAGCTACAAGATTGTTGAAAAAATGGCTCAGGACCAGAAATGCCACGTAGAAGATCTAATTGCACACAAAGAATTACGGGACAAGATAGATTTGAACCAATATGTCACAACAGAAGTCGGCCTCCCAACCCTGACAGATATTATGAAAGAGTTGGCACAACCTGGCCGCGATCCGCGAGGCGAAAGCGAGGAGTTTCATTTTGACGAGCATGTGCATAGCATTGATGATTTGCAAGCCGGAATGGTATTGCCGGGAATCGTAACCAATATTAGTGCATTTGGTGCATTTGTTGATTTAGGCGTTCACAAAGACGGACTCATACATATATCGGAGATGGCTGACCGACGCGTGAACACTCCACAGGAGATTGTAAAACTGCATCAGCACGTGATGGTACGTGTAATAGATATTGACCGAGCAAGAGGCCGAATACAACTAAGCTTAAAACAAGTAAACAAGTAACTACAGAATAACGAAGAATATGGCAGACGACAAGAAAATCATTTTCTCCATGGTAGGGCTGAGCAAGAATTTCGGTCCTCAGAAACGCGTATTAAACAACATCTACCTTAGTTTTTTCTATGGAGCAAAAATAGGCATTATAGGTTTGAACGGTGCCGGTAAAAGTACATTGTTAAAAATTATAGCCGGCGTTGAAAAAGAATACCAAGGCGAAGTTGTTTGGTCGCCAGGGTATTCTGTGGGGTATTTAGAGCAAGACCCAAAACTTGACCCCTCAAAAACAGTTCGCGAGGTGGTTCAGGAAGGAGTCCAACCCATCATGGATATGCTAAAAGAATATGACGAAATCAATATGGCTTTTGCAGAGCCGGATGCTGATTTTGACAAGTTATTAGCACGCCAAGCCGAGCTGCAAGACAAACTGGATGCGTCAGATGCATGGAACATAGACCAAAAATTAGACCGCGCAATGGACGCATTACGCTGTCCACCGGATGATGCCAATGTGACTACCCTATCCGGCGGTGAACGCAGACGTGTAGCACTATGCCGTCTATTGCTGCAACAACCAGATGTATTGCTATTGGACGAGCCGACAAACCATCTGGATGCAGAAAGCATTGACTGGTTGGAACAACACTTGCAACAATATGCCGGCACAGTAATCTGCATTACGCATGACCGCTATTTCCTGGATAATGTGGCCGGTTGGATTCTTGAGCTGGACCGAGGCGAAGGAATTCCATGGAAGGGGAATTACTCGAGTTGGCTGGAACAAAAGACCAATCGCATGGCGCAGGAAGAGAAACAAGCCAGCAAGCGCCGCAAGACTCTGGAACGCGAATTGGAATGGATACATATGGCTCCAAAAGCACGACATGCCAAACAAAAAGCACGTTTGGAAGCATATGACAGGATGTTGAATGAAGAACAAAAAGAACGCGAGGAACGACTGGAGATATTCATTCCGAACGGACCGCGATTAGGCAATAAAGTCATCAATGCAGAAGGAGTTGCCAAGTCGTTCGGTAACAGGCTATTGTTCGAGGACTTAAATTTTATGCTTCCTCCGAATGGAATTGTAGGTGTCATCGGCCCCAATGGCGCAGGAAAAACCACTTTGTTCCGCATGATAATCGGCACGGAAAAGGCTGATAAAGGTACTTTCAGTGTAGGCGAGACCGTCAAAATAGGTTACGTAGACCAGCAACACACAGATATCGACCCCAACAAATCAGTATTCGAAACTATTAGCGGCGGTACTGAATTTATACGTGTGGGAGGCAAAGAAATCAATGCCCGTGCCTATTTAAGCCGGTTCAATTTCACAGGAGCAGATCAAGAGAAAAAGTGCGGAGTACTATCCGGTGGTGAACGAAACCGCCTACATCTGGCACTAACACTTAAAAGCGAAGCCAACGTGTTGCTCCTGGACGAGCCGACGAACGATATCGATGTCAACACATTGCGCGCATTAGAAGAAGGATTGGAAAATTTCGCAGGGTGCGCTGTTGTTATCAGCCATGACCGCTGGTTCCTGGACCGTATTTGCACACACATACTGGCCTACGAGGGCGATAGCAAGGTATTCTGGTTCGAAGGAAGTTATTCCGAATATGAAGAAAACAAGAAAATGCGCTTGGGAGATGAGGCAGTTCAACCCCACAGAGTAAAATACAGAGGATTAGGTAATGTATAAAGCACAAGACAAAATGTGCGATTTGATGTCGCACGAAGAAGAGGCGATTCAGATAATCAGTCGCTTTGGATTGAATATGGGTGTCGGCGAACAAACGATAGCTCAAGTATGTGCAACCCATAAAGTACATACTCCTACGTTTCTTGCCGTAGTGAACTACAAAGTATTCCGCCGTCGTGCCCTGCCGAATGAGATAGACATAAACACTCTGAACCGCTATCTGCACCATGCCCATACTTATTTTCTCGATTTTCGTCTGCCACGCCTTCGCCGCTCGTTAATCGAAGCTGTATACTCTGCGGATAGTACCAGTCAGATTCCTCTCCTAATCTTGCGATGCTATGATGAATTTGTCAATGAAATCCGAACACATATTGAACATGAAAACTGCGGCAAATACGAAGAGCATGAGCATGACGACCAACGAATAACCGACAAACTGACAGAAATCAAAAACCTGATAATCAAATACTATCCTACTGATAGTATCCAACCCAGCAAAGACGAAAGCCAACACCTACATGTCGGCTATTCATTAATAAGTGTCATGAGTGAATTATGGCATACTGAACAAGATTTTGCTGACCATTGCGCCATAGAGGATGATATTTTGCGCCCGGCATTGGCAAAAGCGGAAGGACGCAAGGATGTTAAAAGTGGGCGGGTTGCAGAAACACAAGATACAGAAGAATTGAGTGAACGTGAAAAAGATGTATTGATACAAGTAGTCAAAGGACTGAGTAACAAAGAGATAGCAGATGTGTTGTGCATTTCCACTCACACTGTTATTTCTCACAGAAAAAATATAACCCGAAAATTGAACATCCACTCTACTGCCGGTCTGACCATATACGCCATTGTCAACAAATTAGTAGATTTGAGAGAGCTGACCATCGAAATCTGAACATACTAAAATTGCTGCACAGAGTAAATACATATATCCGCCAACACGGCTTGCTGCATAAAGGACAGCCTGTGCTGGTATGCGTAAGCGGAGGTGCCGACAGCATTGCTCTATTGGACGTATTGCACCGTTCCGGATATGAGTGTGTTGCTGCTCATTGTAATTTTCATCTGCGCGGAGAGGAAAGCAACCGTGACGAACAATTTGTCAGACAAATCTGCGAACAGATGCAGGTGCGCTTACATGTTAAAGAATTTGATACTATAAGTTATGCAAAAACCAAATCTATCAGTATTGAAATGGCTGCACGCGAATTACGTTACCAATGGTTCGACGAAGTGGCACTTTGCGAACATTGCCAGGCTATTGCAGTAGCGCACCACATGAATGACCAAGCAGAAACAATCATTCTAAATCTCCGACGCGGAACAGGGTTGCGCGGATTGACAGGAATGCGTCCTGTCAGCCCCAATCCAATGGCACCGGAAAGCATTCCTGTCATTCGCCCGTTTTTGTGTACCACACGCGACTACATCGAACACTATCTGCAAGACAAAAGAAACATTACATGGATGAACGACTCGACCAACAATGACACATCCATCATGCGCAATGCAGTCAGGGAGCAGTTGTGTAGTTATACAAAAGCCGAGATCGAACACATTGCCCAAACTGCAGAATACATGCAAGGTTATCTTGATATATTAAACGGGAAAGACACGCGCGAAGCCGGTATTGCGAAGCTATACGAGGAGCTTCGCGGATACGGATTCCAAGAAATAGATAAAATTTATGCAGCATTAGAAAAAGGCGAAGGAGGTAAAACATTTACCTCGAAGACGCATCAAGCAACAATAAAAAACAGAAAATTATGTATCACTACGGTATAATAGGTTTTCCACTATTACATTCCTTCTCTGCCAAATATTTCAACGAGAAGTTTGAACGCGAGCACATTAATGCCGAATATTCGCTCTACCCGATTAATCAGGACGAATGGAATGACGGCAATAAGGTGAAGTCATTAATTAGCCGTTTGAACGGAATGAATGTTACATTCCCTTATAAACAAGCAGTCATTCCATACTTGGATCAGTTGGATGAAACGGCAAAAGCTATAGGCGCAGTGAATGTAATATACAAGCGTGTAGGCTATAATACAGATTGCCTTGGTTTTATCGAATCGCTCGAACCATTGCTGCGTCCATATGACAGCGAAGCACTGGTATTAGGCACAGGAGGTGCATCAAAAGCAGCGTGCTACGGATTGCGAAAATTAGGAATAGAACCAACATTAGTAAGCCGCACACCGGGTAAAAATTCCATTGGATATAGCGATTTGACGTATGATATTATGGAAAACCATACGATTATTGTGAACTGCACACCGCTTGGAATGCTGCCGGATGTTGATTCATGTCCAGACATCCCATATGAGATGATTACAGCGAAACACCTGCTGTTCGATTGCGTGTACAATCCCGAAGAGACACTTTTTTTAAAGAAAGGGAAGGCGCAAGGTGCTGCTATACAGAACGGAATTGAGATGCTTATCGGACAAGCACGAGCCGCATGGAAAATATGGAACAGCGACATGTCCGCAGACTTAAGTGAAGTATAAATCTACAAAATTCAAACAATATGAAAACATTGTTGACTATTCTTTTGACGATTGCATTAACCACCCAGAATGCAAACTATCATAGTCAGGACAAACCGGGACTGATTTACTATAGTCCCCAGACCTGCATCCGACTGGATTTTACATACACAGAAACAATACAAGAAGCTGGAGAGTTTGCTAGTTATGCAGAAAAAATGCTTGGCATAAAAGATGCTATTACTGCGAATCAAACCACTTATGCACTGCTTGGTGTTGATATTTCTACCCGTACATACGCGGATTTAAACCGCCCTCACACGATTGCCGCTGAAAAAAATATGCCATGGCTACTCGCCAATATCAATGAGCGAGGGCTATTGGTCGGTTTTAATATGCCACAACCTAAAAAAGAGCAAAAACACCCCGTTCCCCAAAATGAAGACAAGCCCAGACACACACCTGTTAGCATAATACCCTACTCCGAAGAAATGGTGGAAGCAAAAACTATAGAAGCACAAGCACAAGCTGTAGCGAAACAGATATTTCATATCCGCGAGACAAGAATGTATTTGTTAAGCGGGGAAGTTGAACATGCTCCTGCTGATGGAGAAGCAATGAGACTTGTACTCAATGAATTGGAAAAACAAGAGACAAAACTGATTGAAAAGTTCATCGGGAAAACTACCATTAGAAAATGTCATAAATACATTGCAAACATTCCATATGGAGAGGATTTAAAAGTCTGGAACGAAACATTGTACTTTTCGGAAGACAATGGTTTTACCGACGCAGATAACGTTGACGCATATAAGGTTAATATCAGTGCTGTATTCCAGCACCAACTGATACAAACGCCTGAGTCCGCCCAAAAGGCATCTAAAGGCAAACACACAATTGAACCATCGCCGATTGTATATAATTTGCCGGGAATTGCAGATATATCCGTGTATTACAATGACAAACTTATCAATAAAAAAACAATTCCTATGGCTCAGTTTGGAGCAGATATGCCACTTCCTAAAGAATTGTTCACAGGAAAAGATTTACCCGTAATCGTAATCAGTGAAAAAACAGGAAACATTATCAGTATATCCAAATGAAAAAGATTACATCATTCATATTCCTCATATTCTTGTGCGCATACTCATACGCACAAGAAATTAATTGCACGGTTACCATAAATTCGGACCAAATAGAGGGCTCTAACAAACAAGTCTATACAACGTTGAAAACGGCCATCGAAGAATATATGAATCAAAATCGATGGACGAACATGACTTATGCTGAGCATGAAAAAATTGAATGCAGCATGATGATAATCGTAAAATCGGTAGTAGACAATATGTATACCTGCGAAATGACACTACAGAGCCGCAGACCGGTTTTCGGGACCACATACACTACTCCATTATTGAATTTTAAAGATAACAATTTCAATTTTACATACCAAGAGTTTGACCGTATAGAATACCAGCAGAACCAGTTCACAACCAACCTGACGGCAATGCTTGCATACTATTGTTATTTGATTATTGGTCATGATATGGACAGTTTTCAGAAACTTGGCGGCACGCCGTTTTTTCAGCAATGCGAAGAGATTGTAAATGCGTGTCAATCCGCCAGTATGGACAATCTTGAGCAAAAAGGCTGGCTCGCATTTGACAGCAATCGCAACCGGTACGCATTAATAAATAACATGTTGGATGAATCGTTTCGAAAATACCGAAGTTATTATTATGAATACCACCGATTGGGATTGGATGAGATGGCCGGAAATATGACTAACGGCCGTGCACGAATTGCCGAAGGCATCCCTGTTCTTAAGGAGGCATACAGAGCCCGTCCGGCAACATATGTTGTAAATACTTTTCTGGATGCCAAAGCTGATGAATTAGTTGATATCTTCAGTAAAGGAACTGATAAAGAAAAAAAGCTGGTATATGACATTCTCATGGATATTGATCCTACACGTCAAAACACCTATGACAAGATAAATCAAAACTAATGTTAAAACATCTACACATACAAAACTATGCGCTGATAAGCCACTTGGATATTGATTTTGACAGTGGTTTTTCAGTCTTAACCGGCGAAACAGGTGCCGGCAAAAGTATTATTCTTGGAGCATTAGCGTTGGTTCTTGGTGCGCGTGCAGACAGCAAAGCGATAACTGACGGAGAAGACAAATGCATCATTGAGGCCGAGTTTGACGACTGTATTATACGCAGGGAACTATATAGTAATGGGAAAAGCCGGTCGTTTGTGGATGATGCACTTGTTACACTCCAAGAGTTAAAAACGCTATCCTGCCGTTTGATTGACATTCACTCACAGCACGCCAACCTGCTAATTGAGAATGTAGATTTCCAATTGAGCATTGTGGATGCCATTGCCGGAAACGATAAGTTGCAAACTGATTACATGAACCGGTATGACAATTATACCTCTGCCTTGCAACACCTAAAAGAATTGCAATCATTGGCACAAAAAAGCAGAGAAGATGCAGACTATATACAATATAGATACAGAATGCTTGCAGAAGCCGATTTACAATCTGGCGAGATAGACAATCTGGAACAAGAACAATACACGCTCAGCCATGCAGAAGAAATTCGTGCCGCATTAGAAAATACCGTTTCAACATTGAATGGCGAGCAAGAAGGGGTAATAGATTTGCTGCGGACATGCAAGATTGATACCATTGCTCAAGATTTGCAAGAACGCATTGACAGTGCCCGTATTGAGTTGCAGGACATAGCCGAAGAAGCCGAACGGAAACTAAATCAGATAGAGTTGAACCCAAAGCGTCTTGCGTGGGTGGAAGAACGTCTGGATACACTAAACGGATTATTGCATAAATTCAGTGCGGAGAATATTGAAGAGTTGATTAAAATGCGTGATGAATTGGAAACACAAGTCAATCGCATGGACAGCTTTGATTTCGACATTGAGCTGGCCCAAAAAGATGTAAACACGAAGAAAGAGAATTTAATAAAATCTGCGGCGGCGCTGACAAGTAGCAGAAAAGCAGTAGTATCACATATATGCAAACGTTTGGTGGCTGATATGCAGAAATTAGGAGTCGCACACGCAAAAATAGAAATCCCGATAACGCCAACATCTGATTTTACGCCTACCGGGTGCGATGAAGTGCAAATTCTCTTTGCTGCCAATCTGAACCAAAGTCTCAGACCGGTAAGCGAAGTGGCATCCGGAGGAGAAATCAGCCGACTGATGCTATGCGTGAAATCTCTCATTGCATCCACAAAAGGCTTGCCCACTATTATTTTCGACGAAATTGACACCGGTGTCAGTGGGGATATCGCAACGCAAATGGCCAATATCATGCGCGAGATGGCGAGAAACAGACAAATAATCGCAATTACGCATCTGCCCCAGATTGCCGCATTGGGACAAAACCATTACAAGGTATACAAAGAAGATACAGCGTATCGAACAGAAACACATATCTGTCGATTGAACGATGAGGAAAGAATAACTGAAATAGCCTCTATGTTGAGTGGCAAAAATGCGTCTCCGGAAGCTATTGCCAATGCAAAACAATTATTATGTTACCATTAGCAGAACGATTGCGTCCAAAGACATTGGACGAATACATAGGTCAAAAACATCTGGTTGGCGAAGGAGCGATTCTGCGCCAGATGATTGAAAGCGGCAACATTGCCAGTTTTATCTTATGGGGTCCTCCCGGTGTCGGGAAAACAACATTAGCGCGCATCATCGCTCATCAGTTGCAGAGACCTTTCTATACGCTAAGTGCAGTAACCAGCGGAGTAAAAGAAGTACGCGATGTTATTGACAAAGCTAAGCGTACAGCCACCATCAATAGCGGTTTGTTTGCTCCAAATGACAGCCGCAGTCCTATCCTTTTTATTGATGAGATACACCGATTCAGTAAATCTCAGCAAGATAGCTTGCTCGGAGCAGTAGAAGAAGGAACTATCACGCTCATTGGTGCCACCACAGAAAACCCGAGTTTTGAGGTCATTACCCCACTTTTAAGCCGATGCCAAGTATATGTACTCAAGCCACTTGAAAAAGCCGATTTACTAGAACTATTAAACCGGGCTCTTAATCAAGACGAATATATCCGTTCGCTCGGCATTGTGGTTAAGGAGACTGAATCAATTTTACGATACAGTGGCGGAGATGCTCGAAAGTTATTGAATATCATAGAGTTGGTAAGCAATAGCGGGGCCAAAGTAATTGATAACGAAACAGTAACCAGACAACTGCAGCAAAATCCTGTCGCTTATGACAAAGATGGAGAAATGCACTATGACATCATTTCTGCATATATTAAATCCATCCGCGGAAGCGACCCTGATGCAGCTATCTATTGGCTGGCGCGAATGATTGAGGGAGGCGAAGATCCCAAGTTTATTGCACGGAGGCTTGTCATTTCCGCCAGTGAAGACATCGGTCTGGCAAATCCGAACGCCATGCTGGTTGCAAACGCTTGTTTTGATGTATTGACAAAAATCGGATGGCCGGAAGGAAGAATTCCTTTGGCTGAAGCTACCATATATCTTGCAACAAGTCCTAAAAGCAATTCCGGTATTCTGGCAATAGACGAAGCGCTTAGACGAGTGCGAGAAACAGGGAACTTGCCGGTGCCTCTACATTTGCGCAACGCACCTACCCAACTGATGAAAGAATTGGGATATGCAGATGGATACAAATATGCGCACGACTACCCAAATCATTTTGTCAAGCAACAATTTTTGCCGGATGAAATGAACGGACAAATATTTTGGCAAGCCCAAGGCAGTCCGCAAGAACAACGCATGGCAGACTGGATGAAACATCTATGGGGAGAAGAAAAGACAGCCAGAGAGAACAAAGAAAGCGAGAAATAACGCATGACCGGTATATACATACATATTCCGTTTTGTGTGCGTAGATGCCTATATTGCGACTTTTTCTCCACTACCCAACTCAACCGTGCTGCAGAATACACGGAAGCTGTGGTTCGTGAAATAAGGTTAAGATATGACGAAACGGGCGAACCCATCCGCACAATCTATATTGGCGGAGGCACACCAAGCACCATGGATTGCAGTTACATAGAGCGGATTTTGCAAACTATCGGCGTGGAAGGGAAAGATGAAATAACCATGGAAATCAATCCCGGAGATGCAACAAAGCAATATTTATACGAACTGCGAAAAATTGGGATACAACGTTTGTCTATAGGAATACAATCATTTCAGGATGAGTTGTTGGTCAAAATAGGCAGAAGGCATAATGCTCAACAAGCAATAACGGCAGTCCGTCTGGCGCAGGAAGCCGGATTTGACAATATATCCATAGATTTGATGTATGCATTACCTACACAGACTATGCATATGTGGCAGTTTGACATCGATACTGCTGTTTCATTAGGCGTACAACATATATCCAGCTACGGATTGATGTACGAAGACGGTACTGCAATTACACAAATGCGCAACAGAAAGCAGATCGAACCTGTTGATGAAGAAACGGAAAATATCATGTATGATTACCTCTGTGAGCGTTTGGGGCAAGCGGGGTTTGTACATTACGAAGTAAGCAATTTTGCGAAACCCGGCTTTGAGGCGGTCCATAATAGTAATTATTGGAATCACAGTCCATATATTGGCATAGGAGCAGGCGCACACAGTTTAGTAGGAAATGTACGAAGTTGGAATCCTGAAAATCTGGATGAATACATTCATGGAATTATGGCACATGATTTGCAACGGGAAAGTGAGAGTCTAACCAAATACGATTTATATAACGAACGTGTCATGTTAGGGCTAAGAACGAACAAAGGAGTTTCAGAGACTTTGCTGAACCAATTTCGAAGCAATACCGATACAATCTTAGACTTTATAAACAGGGGAATGCTATGCAGGACAGACAATCAACGCATTATCGCGACACAAAAAGGGCTGCATTTATTGAATCAAATTATTGAAAAACTAATGATTGACGCATAAAACACACAAATACTATGAATACAAAACCTTGGTACAAAACCTTTCTATTATGGTTTTGGGGACTTTTTATCGGAGGCATACTGACTGCATGGTTGGTAATATGGTTGATTACCAAAGGAGCATTAGGCTACCTGCCCCCATTGGAAGAACTACAAAACCCCAAAAATAATTTTGCGAGTGAAGTCATTTCCGCTGATATGCAATCGTTGGGAAGGTATTATCGCCGCGAGAACCGTATAGGTGTAGAATACGACGAACTATCCACCGATTTGGTAAACGCATTGATTGCGACAGAGGATGCCCGCTTCTATGAGCATACCGGAGTGGATTTCAAATCCATGTTCCGAGCTATTCTCAAATTAGGTCGTGCCGGTGGCGGCAGTACCCTTACTCAACAATTGGCAAAACAGTTATGGTCCCCACGCGCAAACAATATTTTCGAGCGCGCCATGCAAAAGCCAATTGAATGGGTAATTGCGACAAAACTGGAACGGCTTTATTCCAAAGATGAAATCCTGCTGATGTACTTAAATCAGTTTGATTTTCTATATAATGCAGTTGGAGTCCAGACTGCTGCACAAGTCTATTTTTCCACGACCCCAAAGGACTTAAAGTTGGAGGAAGCTGCAATGCTGGTGGGGATGTGTAAAAACCCCTCGCTATACAACCCTATTCGTCATCCCGAGCGGGCAAAAGGACGCCGGAATGTTGTCCTTGGTCAAATGCAAAAATACGGCTACATTGACACACATACACGTGATTCCATTATGGAATTGCCGCTTGAGTTGCATTATAGCTCCGTGGATCACAAACAAGGCCTTGCACCATATTTGCGGGAATTTCTGCGCGGAGTATTGACCGCAAAAGAGCCAAAATCAAGTGATTATTCCGAGTGGAGCCAGCAGCAATACGAACTGGACAAATGGCAATGGGACAACAACCCTCTTTTTGGTTTCATTGAAAAGACACGGAAACCGGACGGCAGCAAATATGATCTATACCAGGACGGATTGAAAATATATACGACCATCGACTCACGGATGCAGCGTTATGCAGAAGAAGCGGTCAGCGAGCACATGCAAGCCCAACAAGTCTCATTCTTCAAAGAGCTGAAGAAAAAAAAGAATGCTCCTTTCTCACGTTCGCTCACTCAAGCCGAAGTGGATGGAATTATGACTCGTTCGATGCGCCAAACAGAGCGTTATCGTTTGATGAAAAAGGCAGGTGTAAGTGCTGATTCTATCAATAAATCATTCATGACGCCCCGTGAAATGCAATTATTCACATATGACAGAGGAATGATAGATACCATTCTGTCGCCCTATGATTCTATCAAATGGCAAAAGAGTTACCTGAGGTGCGGTTTTATGTCTATGGATGCACACACCGGTCATGTTAAAGCATACGTCGGCGGTCCAAACTTTGCACATTTCCAATACGACATGGTCACCAAAGGACGCCGCCAAGTGGGTTCTACAGTTAAACCATATCTATATACATTGGCTATGGATGAAGGCATGTGGCCGTGTGAAAAGACAGTAAACGAACCTATTACACTGATAGATGGAAACGGCAACGAATGGACACCGCGCGACACACACGACAAATACAAAGGCGATACTGTTTCATTGACATGGGGATTAATGAACTCCAGTAACTGGATTTCTGCATATCTAATGTCTCTTTTCACACCGGAGCAGTTAGTCAAAATAATGCAGTCTTTCGGCATCCAAGGACCGTTAGATCCTGTTGTATCATTATGTTTGGGACCGTGTGAAGTGAGTGTAGAAGAGATGGTGGATGCTTACACTACGTTTGCCAACAAAGGAATCCGTACTGAGCCATTATACGTCACACGTATTGAAGACAACAACGGAAATGTAATCGGCATGTTTACTCCGCGCACCCATGAAATCATCAGCGAAACAACGGCATACAAGATGATTCATATGCTGCGAGCAGTGATGGACCATGGAACGGGTGTACGAGTTCGGTTTAAATATGGTATCAATGCTCCAATGGGCGGAAAAACAGGAACCACCAACAATAACTCGGACGGATGGTTTATGTGTTTTACTCCGTCACTGGTAAACGGAGCATGGGTAGGCGGAGAAGATCGCGGCATACATTTTGATAATATGGCAGAGGGACAAGGTGCTTCCATGGCTTTACCGATTTGCGCTATATACATGCAAAAAATATATGCAGATCCTAACTTAGGCTATAAAACAGATGAACAATTCGATATCCCAAAATGGTTTGATCCCAATGCAGGTTGTAATAAATAACAAACTATCATAAAACGGCTTTTAAACATAGTATTTTTGTGCATATTCAGTATGTTTGCTCATGCACAATTGAACACCGATCGTATCACTGCTATCGGTCGTAATGCTTTGTATTTTGAGGACTACGTATTGTCTATTCAATATTTCAATCAAGTTATTCATCTAAAACCATACTTGAGCGAGCCATATTTCTACAGGGCAATTGCAAAAATTCAGTTGGAAGATTACCAAGGGGCACTTCGCGATTGCAATGCCGCCATAGAGAGAAACCCTTTCTCTCCCGGATGTTATTATGCACGAGGTTATATTTACCGTCAACTGAATCTCTTGGAAAAAGCCGAGGCCGATTATTCCGAAGCACTGCGTTTTTCGCCTGAAAACCGGACATATATGCTACTTCGCGCAGATACACGGGCACAAATGAAACAATATAGTGCCGCCATAGAAGATTTAGACCAAATGCTACGTCGCGAACCGCAAGCTGCTACGGTATGGAGCGAACGCGGGCGTATCTGTATACTCAAGGGTGACACACTGTCTGCGTTGGATGCCTTCACACATGCTGCCGAATACGACAAAACGAACCCTGCAGTATGGTCTGCATTGGGCGTGACAAATTTAATGCTGAACAAAGAAGATGAAGCTTATGTACAACTAACCAAAGCTATCAATTTAGGTTCAAAATGGGCAGGAGACTATATTAACAGGGGTGTCATACATTATCATCGACATAATTATCGCGGAGCACTATCCGATTATGATCAGGCAGTACATATTGCCCCCAATGATGCAGATTGCTATTACAACAGAGGCATAATGCGTCAGGAAGTCGGTGATTACAACAATGCACTGGCAGATTTGAACAAAGCTATCAAGCTGGCTCCCGAACGAGTAGAAATGCGGCATCAGCGTGCCTTAGTAGAGCTGCAACTCAGACAATGGAAAGATGTAGTACGGGATGCAGACTCCTTGATTGAACGCTATCCTTATTTCTTGCCCAGTTATTACCTTGCCGCTCAAGCAAAATCCCAACAAGGCAATCAAGCTGCCGCATACCGCTACAGACAACGAGCGCACGAATTGGAGGAACAGAAAGACCAGATACAAGCCCAGCAGGCAAGTCAACCGAACACAGATATTCAGATTGCAGAAGCACAACCGCAAAAAAAAGACCATCGCAAAGAGTTCTCGACCAGCACCGCACAAAACCAACAAGAGATAACAGAAGAGGAACAGAAATACGATTCCAAGACACGAGGTACAATCCAAAAGCACTACCAGGACGTAATCAACGAACCTAATATTGTGCTTAGCTATTATAGTCAAGACCAAAGTCTAAGACGCACAAACTACTATCATCCTATAGTTGATATGCTCAATCGCAAGGAAGTACTACCTGCGACCCTTCGATTTACAGGACAAGAAATTGCGCTGACTGCGGAAATGGTAGATTTCCATTTTTCGGAAATAGCACGGTTATCCCACCAAATTGACGAATTGGTAAACACTCCTGGCGGTGCTCGCGAGCCGTTAGCTCCACTCTACTTTGCCCGGGCTATTGAATTCGCCATTGTGCAAGATTATACAAGCGCTATAGACGATTGCACCCGCGCAACGCTTCTGGCAGACAAGATGATGGAAAGCATCCTATATTTCTGCAGAGCTAATTGGCGGTACAAATTGCTGGAATACCAACGAGCCACCGGAGAACCAGCAAATACCAACACGATGGATTTTGATATCATGCTTCGCGACTATGACCAAGTCATCCGAATGCAACCGGATTTTGCATTTGCGATATACAACAAAGCCAATATATTGTGTGCACAACAGGAGTGGAAAGACGCTATTGAATATTATACACGCGCTATTGCCTGTGATACAGATTTCGCAGAAGCCTATTTTAACCGCGGACTGACATACATATATATTGGAGAAAACGAGAAGGGTCTTACGGATTTGAGCAAAGCAGGTGAACTTGGCATATATCAGGCATATAATCTGATTACAAGATTTAAATAATATATCAAACCACTCGCATCATTGAGAAAAATCAAATACATATTTATCCTTTTGTTTTGCATCTCTCATGCATTTCATTTCCATGCCAATGCTCAATTATTGTATGAAATCGGTGGCAACGGAAGCAAGCAAAAATCATTTGTATTAGCTACCAACCGACTGGTAGACATGCAGTTTATTGACACTATTCCAAAAGTGTTTCAATGTTTTGGGAAATGTAATAAAGTCATTACCGAATTTACGATGCAAGACTATGAGGCACTCGCTGCACTGCGTCAAGCTGCCATTCTGCCTGATTCAATTAAATTAGACAATTTTTACAACGACAGCGAATATCAGTTAATAGACAACTCTCTTCGTATCAATTTGGGGATGGGTTTAGACAAACTCTGCAGAATGAAGCCTTCATATTTAACAGAAATGTTCCGTACAGAGTTGATGAAACAATGGCTGCATTACGACGAACAAAGATCTATGGAAAGTTTTTTTGAGTCTGTCGCAGCGGAACGTGACATACCAATTATAGGTCTGGACAATATTGGCGAAACAATGTACATGTTATTCGACAGAGAACCCTTTCATTGGCAATGCCAGGAACTACTTAAAGTGATAGAATACCCAGAAAACGAGGTAAAACAAGAACGTATATTACGCGAAATATACCTTAGCGGTCGTTTATCCGACTTGGCATACCAAGTAGAAGGACCTGATAATAATACCAGTATCTCCTATTCCGACTACAAGGTATATTGCCAACGTAATCAACAGTGGGTAAAACGCCTGAAACCCTACTTGAGAGAAGGAGGATGTTTTATTACATTGAATGCCATCTATTTAGGCGGCGAAAAGGGACTTCTCCAACAATTACGGTCTGCCGGTTATCGTGTCAGACCGGTGAACAGAGGTCTTCAACAAAGAAAAAACAATATTACTCAATAAAAAAAACACTACAATGAAACATGTAATTGAAATTGCCGCAAAGGCAAAAATGTCCCAATGGATTGTATGCGCAATGCTACTGATTTCAAGTATGCCTATGAATGCAGCTCAAGGCAAATTCATCCACGTAGACAACACTACGTCCAAGAATTTGAAACCACAATTGGCCTTCAACCAGGAGCGCGAGAACGGTCAGGATGTCACGACCTTTCTATTATGGACTGTGAACGTAAATGCATACAATGAATTTACGGATGCCTCCCGTCTGTTATTCCGTTTTGCAGATGGCACCACCGCCCGTCTAATGCGTGTACCGGGTTCTGAGGTGCAAAAAGACAAATTCAACACAAAAAACGGCCGTGCAACCATTTCTTACTACAAGACTATCACTCAATACCAAGTGACACCAGAAATCATAGAGAAACTGGAGAATAATATTGCGATAATCAAAGTACGTGTGGTATACAAAGAAAATGATGCAAAAGACTATGATATCGCAGAAAGTTACCAAGAGAAAATGGCAAGTGACTTGCTCCGCTCTTATCAAGAAGCCAGTCTAAAGAACCGTCAGAGTACGACCGATTTGAGCGATGAGGATTTCTAATTTCTCAAAAATAATCGCAATCATCCTGTGTTTATCAGGTTTCATTCCGGCAGAAGCATCTATCGGGGTGCGTGAATTGGGTGATTCGCTGATGGCATATACCGGATTTTCACGAATCTGGTCTCCGGCTGTACATGTAAAAAAACTACGTGTCAACAACAAATCCATTGCAGTATACACAAATGCCACATTAGGCTGCTACAGATGGACTCCTGCAACTGTTGCCGAGTTGGAGCGCAAAGTCAGCGAATGGATATTGGGGACAGAAGATGGCAATGTCCGCATATACAGCAATCAATATGAATTGAACGATTTGATTACTGATTGCGCGAAAGGAATCGGTCCGGACACACGCAAAAAAGACCTGACCGACAGAAACATTGCCCTATGGTCAAGCCATGGTATGTATTACAACCATGCCCGTGATGAATGGATCTGGCAACGTGCCACTTTATGGACAACCGTAGAGGACTTGTACAGTCAAGAATATGTACGATTGTTACGTAAGATGCTGGAAAATGCCGGAGCAACCATTTATATGCCAAGAGCCGGTCTGGAGCATAATGACATAGGAAAATCCGGCATGCCGAGATGGTGTGAGGGCGCGCGTTATTGGCTGCAACACAGCGGAGTGTCCTCCTCAATATGGAGTCTCTATGAGGATGACGACTACCGAGACGACATGAAAAGTCGTCCAACGTGGGTCAATTCTCTGGATGCGCCTATTGATTTATGCCTTGCATTGCATACTGACGGCATAGACAGCAATGATGACACCACAACAATCGGCACACTATGTATCTATACTGCTCATGATGAAAACGGACACAAAACTTTGCGCGATGGACGTGACCGACATACCGTAAACAGAAATTTGGGAGATTGGATACAAACCCAAATTACCAATGACTTGCGTCACATTGCTCCGGGATGGACACGCAGACAACTCAAGGAAGCCAACTACTGCGAGTCGCGCGTACCGGTTGTGCCCAGTGTTCTGCTTGAATTAGTCAGCCATAAAAATATGGCAGATATGCGCTACGGATTAGACCCGCGTTTCCGAATGACCGCAGCCCGTGCCATATACAAAGGAATACTGCGTTACCTGAATGGCAAATCCGCAGTTGTACAACCATTGCCCGTAAAACAAATCTCCATAGATACCACCGGTATAATCCGTTGGCAAGCAGAACAGGATCCGATAGAACAGAGTGCCAAGCCTACCTACTATATGGTATATGTGCAGGAAAACAACGGAGATTGGGATGTAACACAAGTAAACAAGAAAACTCAAACAAGAATAGAGATAAAAAAGGGAGTTCAATACAACTGTTATGTAGTCGCCGGCAATGAAGGAGGATTGAGTTTCCCCAGTCCTGTTGTCAGCACTTATATCAGCGACCGAGAGAACTCCCCTACGGCCCTCATCATAGACGGTTTTGATGATGTATACGGCCCCGAATGGTTTGCCGATTCCACCTATGCAGGAATCGTTCCCGGAAGTTATGCCTGTGAGGACCAATTCAGTTGCGCATACATCGGGCAACAATGGGACTATGCCCGTAACAGTCGCTGGAGCAATGATGATAATTGCGGCTGGGGTTCGTGCTATCGAGACCATGCCGGCGAATTGACCATCGGTAACACTCATGATTACAGTGTTCAGCATGGCCGCGTTCTACGCCGGATGCATATCAGTTATGCTTCCGGGACCGCCCCAATACCCCGGATAGACAGTGCCTACTCCTTTGTTGATTATATCTGCGGCAGACAAAGACAACCTCTGGATACAACAAGCCAAATACAGCTGGCATCCTATCTGTCTAACGGCGGGCGCTTGTTGCTCAGCAGCGACCATCTGAGTGCAATAGACCCAACATGGTTGAAAGCGAACCTGCATATGAGTTATCATGCCGCTCATGCCACTCGCTCAGGACGCATAACAAGTCCGTTTCACCGCTTATACCAAATCATGTTGGAGCCCAATACAGAACAATTGTTCAGTCCGTCTCCCGAAGGAGTAAAGCCCGAAGGAGACAGAGCCAAACGAATGGCAGAATACCAAGATATGCGATGCGGTGCAGCCGTAGGTTGGGAAGCATCGAAGGCAGAAAATGGCTCCAGAAGCGGCAAGACCCTTGTATGGGGATTTCCATTAGAGGCCGCCATGGAATTTGACAAAATATACCGCCGCTCCATAGAATGGCTGATTACAGAATAACATACACTATGAAAAAGAAAAATTTACCCATATACGAAAATATCACAATTACAGGCGTAGCAGCAGAAGGAAAAGCACTTGTACGCATCAACGACATAGTTACCTTTGTACCCAATTGCGTACCGGGCGATATAGTAGATTTGCAAATAAGCAAAAAGAAACATAGTTATATGGAAGCACGTGTGATCCGCATCGTGCAACCCTCCCCCATGCGCAGCGAAGCCCGGTGCAAGCATTTCGGAACATGCGGCGGCTGCAAGTGGCAAATCCTGCCATACAGCGAACAACTGAAATACAAACAACAACAAATCAACGACAACCTGACACGTATCGGTAAAATCGAATTGCCGGAAATCAGTCCCATTCTTGGCAGCAAGAAAATCTATGAATACCGCAACAAATTAGAGTTCACATGCGCAGACAGGAAATGGCTACCATGGGAAGAAATCGAAGCTGCCGGAGGTCTTGACCAAATCGACAGTTCATATGGATTGGGATTTCATATTCCAAACTGCTTTGACAAAGTACTGGATATAGAAGAATGCCACCTGATGCCCGAAATAAACAACCGCATCCGCAACGGTGTACGCAAATACGCCCGTGAACACGGACTATCCTTCTATAACGAGCATACGCACCAAGGCCAAGTACGCACATTAATCCTACGCAACAACCACAAAGGGGAATTGATGCTGATTGTCTCTTTTGGCGAAAAGATTGATGATGCGTGCAAAGGATTGTTGGAATGGCTACACCATGAGTTTCCAGAGATAATCTCATTACTCTATGTAGAAAATCTCAAATACAATGACACCATTGGTGATTTAGACGTGAAAGTATATTCCGGTCAGGACTATATCATAGAAGAGATGGACGGCCTGCAGTTCAAAGTAGGTCCGAAATCATTCTATCAAACCAATACCGAGCAAGCATTCGAGCTCTACAAAACAGCCCGAAGTTTTGCAGAATTGCACGGAGAAGAATTGGTATATGATCTCTATACCGGCACCGGCACCATAGCAAATTTCGTAGCCAGAGAAGCCAAACGAGTCATCGGAATAGAATATGTTCCGGAAGCCATAGAAGACGCGAAAATCAATTCGAATATCAACAATATCCTCAATACAACATTCTTCGCAGGGGATATGAAGGATATATTAAATGATTCGTTTGTCGAGAAATACGGTCGTCCGGATGTAATAATCACAGATCCTCCCCGCGCCGGAATGCATGAAGACGTAGTGAATGTTATTCTGAACGCCGAGCCCAAGCGTATTGTATATGTCAGTTGTAACCCAGCGACACAAGCACGCGACTTACAACTATTAGACAAAAAATACAAAGTAACCAAAGTGCAACCTGTAGACATGTTTCCACACACCCAACATGTGGAGAATGTTGTACAATTGGATTTAAAGAATGAGAATGCATGACTGAGTTATTGATTATACTACATATTTTCTTTGTATCGTTTCTGGACAAACCGGAGAAAAGTGAACCTGCGCTATCTCCCCGAGCAATAGAGCAGCGCCAGAAATGGGCCATCACAACTGATGAGTTGGATTATCCCGTGAGCAAAACATATGTGGACAGTCTGGCCAAGATGGGTGCAAAAATACATCATACAAGCCGCTGGATGAACGGAGCGACCGTAGAGATGAATGAAACATTGGCCGCCAAGGTCTCCACACTCGGATTTGTCACACATGTAGAAACGACACGCGACAACAGCGCACCGCGGTTTTTACCCAAACTCAAACGCCATTTCTTAGAAAGTACCCAAGAAGCAACAGAAAATTTAACCCATGACCAATTGGCGCTATATAATCTTCTCCCGCTTCACGAAGCAGGATTTAGAGGACAAGGCATTCTAATGGCAGTATGCGACGGAGGATTTTACAAGGCCAACACCATGAGTTGCTTTCGCCAAAACGAATTAGAACTGGGGCACTATGATTTCACCGACGATGAAGATGATTTCTATGGTCCGACAGGAAGTCACGGGACTATGTGCCTAAGCGTCATCAGCGGTTCGCAAGACAATTATACGGGAGCAGCAGAGCAAGCCCAATACTACCTGATGCGAAGCGAAGAGGTAGAAACCGAGTCGTACAAAGAAATGGATAATTTGGTAGTAGCATTAGAGACTGCCGATTCATTAGGAGTCAATGTATTCTCTGTTTCACTCGGTTATGCCCTGTTTGACAACTACAGCTGGGACCTGAGTCATGAAGACTTAAACGGTGTGTCCACACGTGTCAGCCGCGCAGCCACAATAGCCGCTCGCAAAGGAATGCTGGTATGTGCAGCAGCAGGCAACGAAGGCAATGACGAATGGTTAAAAATCAGTGTCCCCGCAGACGCAGACAGCATACTAACAGTCGGCGCAGTTACAACCGGCGGACAAATCGGCGGATTCTCCAGCTATGGTCCAAGTGCAGACGGACGTATCAAACCAGAAGTGTGTGCTGTAGGTGTATCTGCGATAACAATTTCGCCGAACGAGATTATCACCCAAGCCAACGGAACCAGTTTTTCCACTCCTTTATTAGCAGGACTGGCTGCGACACTATGGTCCGCTCTACCGAGTGAAAATGCCATGCAGATACGAGAACGTATCATCCGCTCCGCCAACCGCTACCAAAATCCCGATCTGAATCAATATGGCTATGGAATTCCCGATGCATGGAAGGCTTACACCATGTATGCAGAAGGCATAGAAACGCCTCCGGCAACAAACGATTCAGAAATCCGTAAAGTCCTGAATGGCAATCAAATACATATTATCCGTCACGGGCATGTATACAATTTAACCGGCCAATTAATTTACAGTCCTGTCCAATAATAACGACAATCGAACTGTAACACGATAAAAGTACGATAAGAGTCCGATAAAAGTACGATAAGAGTCCGATAAAGTGTTTTCACGATATAAAAAGCAGGAGATTTAGTAAAATAAAAAAAGGGTAAGCTAACTACATCGCACCGCTACAACCTCCTACCCTTGCTTCGGTCAAGACCTGGGGGAGTTCAGAGGGAGCTGGTCGTGTAGGACTTACCCTATGCTTCAAAAGCGAGTGCAAAGGTACAACTTTTTTTTGACATCTCCAAATATTTTTACATAAAATATAATCAAATTCACAACTATATATACAAAGTATATATAAAGCCTGCCTGGATACGATATTACCTCGTAATTATTACGACCCGCATCAACGACTCTCCTATATACACTATTCGAGCCCAAACATGTTAGAAGATTTCATCATAGGACGCATCGAAGCAGAATTACCCTTTACTCCAAATGAAGAGAAGACCGGTCTACTAAGGGAACTTGGTCATTTTCTGGTATCATCCGAAGAGCGGAAGGCCTTTATTCTGCGCGGCTATGCAGGAACCGGCAAGACGAGTGTAATGAGTGCATTAGTACGCGCATTAGCCGGATTGAAACAAGCATGTGTACTTTTAGCCCCCACCGGACGTGCTGCAAAAGTATTGAGCCGGTATTCAGGCGCTCCGGCATATACCATACACAAATATATCTATCGGCAAAACCAATTGGGCCAAGAACTATACTCGTTGAGCGACAATCTGCACAAACGCACTCTGTTCATCGTAGACGAAGCCTCAATGTTATCCGGCCAGCGCGACAACGGAACTTTCGGAAGCGGCTGTCTGTTAGACGATTTAGTAAAATATGTATACAGCGGCCAACAATGCAGTCTACTATTAGTAGGAGACGATGCCCAATTGCCCCCTGTCGGCAGTACGGACAGTCCCGCTTTGAACGCTTCGTACATGAGTCTCACTTACCAATTATCGGTAACACATTTTCAATTGACCCAAGTAGCGCGCCAGGCGCTGGATTCAGGCATATTACGCAATGCCACCCATCTGCGCGAAATGTTGTCAGAACGCCCTATTCCCCCCGCTGAAATGCTGAAGTTGGAGGAATGCGGAGACATCATCCGTCTGAAAGGTGCAGACGTAGTAGAACAATTAGAACAAAGCCAACGCGAAGTAGGACAAGAAGAAATACTGATCATCACGCGCAGCAACAAGATGACCAACCTATACAACCAAGGTGTTCGCGCGCGAATCCTATGGAAAGAAGACGAATTGTCCAATGGCGACCGTATCATGATTAGCAAAAACAATTATTACTGGACAAAAGAATACGATGGTATAGAATTTCTTGCCAATGGTAACATGTTGGAAGTCAAACGTCTATACAACCATCATGAGATGTACGGCTTTCATTTCGCCAACGCAGAATTGCGCGCAATAGATTACGATTGGGAGATAGACGCGATGGTATGGTTAGACACCCTGACAACAGAAACTCCGGAAGCCAATTATACATTACAAAAAGAGCTTTTTACACTGATAGCGGAAGATTATCCCGAGATACGCAATAAAAAGGAGTTGGTAAAAAAAATATACGAATCCCCCTATTACAATGCACTTCAGATTCGTTTTGCATACGCAGTCACATGCCATAAAGCACAAGGCGGACAATGGAAACACGTATATATCGACCCCGGCAACATAACAGAAGACGCAGAACGGATGAGCGCCAATACAGAACGCTATGAATATCTGCGGTGGCTGTACACCGCAACCACCCGTGCCACCGAACGAATTTATCTATTGCGCTAATAAAAACAGAAATTTATGCAATAAAATTTGCATATATACAAAATTTTTAGTAATTTTGCTGCGTGAAATATCGGGCATTCGTTTTCGATACTACAAATACGACAATCATAACAAACAATCATAACTTATAACACAATGAAATTCAGCCATCTACACGCAGTATCCGCCATGGTAATCTGCGGAAGTATGTTGATGAGTTGCCATTCAGACGTTGATCTGAAAAACATCGACACCACTTCAGAATTGGATTTAGGCTTAGTATTGCCGGTAGGCAGTATAAAAGCCAAAATCGGAGATTTTATCGGAAATGCCAAAAACATTTACGTTGATTCTCTTAACAACAAAGGTGTAATCACCTGGAAGGACACTTTCAAAATTGAGCGCAACTACCACCAAGTTGATTTGAGCCAATACATCTCTTCAAAGGAGTTCTCTTTGAAAGTCTATGAGCAATTGGAAGCCGCCCACATGATTGGCACAGACGGCAAAGTGACCGGAACCGGAGATCCCGTAACGCTGAGTTTCGATTTGCCATTGAAACTAAACGGTATCAATAATGCCATAGATAACGAACGTCTGGATAGTGCACGAATTGAAAATGCCAGTTTTGCCTCTATTATCAATCCCGACAATCTGCCCTTGGAATGGGAATGGATAGACACAGTAAGTTTGGATTTAGGAGCCCAAATCAATCGTCCTGCCGGCAACACAATGGTAGTATATAAAAAAGGAGACACCGGCGGATACAACCAATCCATCACCACTGACGTAGATAATTTCTCGCTCAGTATGATGAAGAACCGCAGTCTAAATCCAAAGACCGATTGGGCCAAATACGACAACAACGTAATTGACAGTTGCGCATTCAAAGTGAATTTCACTTTTACAATCCCCGCCGGACAAAAAGTAGAGATTCCCTCCAACGCAAAATTCCGCTACGACCTACGCGTCCGTTTCATAGATTATACTGCTATATGGGGCAGATTTGTCCGGTCGAAAGACATGTACGACGAAGATACAATCAATTTAGCCGACAGCTGGGGTGACTTGGATTTTCTACGACGAGCCCAACTCCCATTTGCAGACCCACAGATAAGAGCCAATATTGTCACAAAAGTAGCGGGCGCCATGGTTTTGCAAGGCGACTATCTGTTTGTAGAAGATGCAGACGGCAATCCCACATATGCAGAATGGGATGGTCAACGCACTTTGCGAGTGGATTTCAAACCATATCAATATTTGGATCCATTTACCAGTAATATTGGTGACTCAACCACCAATATGTATGTTGATTTCAACAAAGATTCTGACAAGGGAAGTATAGACCGGTTGTTTAACAACATGCCATCCCGTTTAGGTTATAATTTCAATGTGAATTTCAATTTTCAAGAGACGCCACAAATACGAATCGTGCCCAACACAGCGGTCCGCGTAGAAGCTATCTGCAAATTGCCGTTAATATTCAACAAGGGATTGTATGTAGATTATTCCGACACCATCAAAGATATTGATTTAAGCAAATATACAATAGATTCACTGCTAAACGTTAAAAAGAACGACTGGATAGACACAGTAAAGACAAGCGATGTAAACCTGATACTAACCGCTCAAAATACTATCCCCTTGACAATAAAAGCGACAATGCTTTGTATCGATGAAGCGGGTAAGGTAATTCCGAGTCCCGAGGATCCGACAAAGCCATTGAACCTATTCGAAAGCGATACCATCAAAATAGATCCGCCTACTTATACATTCAGCAATGCTAATTGGAATATCGTAAAGGAGGGAGAAAACATTATTACAGCCAAGCTGACCAAAGAGAAATTAGATTTGCTTCCAAGTATAAAGCAGATAATCTATACAGCAATCATAGACGATGAGTCTCTGGAAGAAGCATTCCGCCAAGGTCAATTTAACATCCGCATTACGGATGATGCCGGTTTGAAAGTAAAGATTGGCTTGACAGCACAATTAGGTGCCGTACTGAACTTTAACAAGAACAAAGATAAATAAGGAGGGCTAAGTTATGAAAAATATATGTAAGGTATTCATGGTAGCCGTCCTCGCTATCACCACAACAGTTGCAGCACGTGCACAGCAAGTAAACACGCTGTATTTCTTGGAAAATGCGCCAATGCGCCATACCCTAA
This sequence comes from Bacteroidales bacterium UBA3843, assembly GCA_002392745.1. Taxonomy (GTDB): domain Bacteria; phylum Bacteroidota; class Bacteroidia; order Bacteroidales; family Paludibacteraceae; genus Colicola. The sequence continues at coordinate 180,188 of DGHR01000003.1, forward strand.
ACCCCGCCTTTCAACCAGTGAGCCAAGGTTATATTAACTTTACGCCTCTCGGTTGGACAACCTTTGGTATCGGCAACAACTCGCTAACCATGAGCGATGTATTATATGTTGATCCGACAACCGGCAAGACCATCACCCCACTCCATCCTAACGGAGACAAAAACGCATTCCTGAAGGTAATGCGCAACATGACGATGGTTGACGGAGATTTTACACTGGGAATCCTGAACATGGGCTTCCGAATAAAGGAAAACGGATTTTTGACCATCGGCATCAATGAACGTTTTGACGTGGGAACGACCATGCCCAAATCAATGTTTCAGTTCATGTTAGGCGGAGGAATGACCCATAAAGATGGAACCATTAATTCATTCAACCTAACAGGTCTAGGCATCGGTTCGACAGTATATTCAGAGCTGGGAGTTGGATACAGTCACAAAATCAATGACCATTGGACAGTCGGTGGAAAGCTGAAATTTTTAGCAGGAACGCTGAATCTCAACATGAACAGCAAAGCCCTGAACATTGATGCAAGCATTGACCGTTGGAGACTTCGCGGAAATATGGATTTGAACATTGCAGGTCCAATTGACTTTGCCAAACTGCCGGCCCTGGAAGGACGCAGTATTATGGATGTGATAGACGAAATCCAGAACGGAGATGCTTCAGGAAAGAAAATAGACTGGCAAAAAGATGTGTTAGGCATCCAAGACATCAATAAAGACTGGCCGAAACTAATCACTCCAAGCGGATACGGAGCTGCTATCGATTTCGGTTTCACATACAAACCGATAGAGAATCTGCAAGTAAGTGCCGCCATTAATGATTTGGGCTTTATCTATTGGACAAAAGCACAAAAATTCAATTGTTCCGTAGATACAGCCTTTACCGGAATCGGAGAGATTGATTACAATGACCCCGCCTTTCATGATGAACAAGGCAACTTTTCAGGTCAGATGGTATTAGACTCTGCTGTAAACTGTTTGAAAGGAATCGCAAATAGCATCAAGCTGCAACGTTCCGGTTCAGGATACGCTAAGATGGTATCAGCAAAACTGAATGTTGGTTTAGATGCCAATTTCTGGGAAAATCGCGTAGGCGTTGGTATCTTGTCAGCGACCCGTTTATACAACGCCAGATTGTACGAGGAAATTACATTAGGTCTTTCATTCCGTCCATTTAACTGGCTGAATATCGCTGCCACCTATTCTCTGATGAACAACGGCAAATACAGCAATATTGGTGCCGGTCTAAGTATAATGCCATACGATGGAATCAATATGACATTAGCAATGGATTACATCCCCACGTCATATGCAGGAATTGACGTCAACGGCACAACCAAATATCTCATCCCGGACAAAGCTAAGATGCTCAACGTAGCATTAGGTTTCTCCATATGCTGGGGCAGCAACCGCCGCGACAAAGACAAAGATGGCGTATGGGATAAGATAGACATGTGCCCCGGAACGCCCCGCGGCGTAGTGGTTGATGAAAATGGTTGTCCTGTAGACGAAGACCATGACGGTGTTCCAGACTATCTGGACAAGTGCCCCGGTTCTCCAGCAGAAGCAGTAGGATTTGTGGATTCCGTAGGTTGTCCGTTGGATAGCGACGGTGACGGAGTACCAGACTATCGCGATTGGTGCCAGAACACTCCGGCAGAAGCCCGAGGTATGGTTGATTCCATAGGATGCGTACTTGATAGTGACGGAGACGGTGTACCAGATTATGCAGACTTGTGCCCCGGTACTCCTGCAGAAGCAAAAGGAAAGGTAGACATCAACGGTTGTCCGATAGACACAGACGGTGACGGAGTGCCTGACTATATGGACGCATGTCCCGACACACCAGTTGAAGCCAAAGGCAAGGTTGATGCCAACGGCTGCCCGTCGGATAGTGACGGCGATGGTATACCTGATTATTTAGACGAATGTCCCAGCACGCCAGAAGCAGCCAAGTCATCAGTAGACGATAAAGGCTGCGCCAAAGATTCAGACGGAGATGGTGTACCGGATTATATCGATGTATGCCCGAATACCCCTGCAACAGCCAAGGGATTAGTCAATCCATCAGGATGCCCAATTGACAGTGACGGAGACGGAGTATTCGATTATGAGGACGAATGCCCACAAGTAGCCGGAGTAAAAGCCAACAAGGGCTGTCCGGAAATGAAACGCGAAGTCCGCAAACTACTCCAACGCGCAATGCAAGGAATTGAGTTTGAGACAGGCAAAGCGACCATCAAACGTAAATCCTACCCCATTTTGGATCAAGTAGCCGCCATATTTACCGAGAATCCAAATTACATAGTTGAGATTCAAGGTCACACAGACAATATCGGAAAGCCAGAGATGAACAAAAAATTGTCGCAACAGCGTGCAGAGTCTGTGATGAAATATATGGTAGAGAGAGGAATTGCCAGCGAACGCCTGAGTGCAGTAGGTTATGGCGATGAAAAGCCGATAGCCGATAACAAAACAGCTGCCGGCCGCCAGAAGAATCGCCGCGTAGAGTTTAAAATCAGTTTCGAAGAGGTACATGTAGAAACTGTATTAGACCATGCAGAACAGACTCCCGCTACTCCTGCAACTCCTGCAACTCCTGCAACTCCGACTGCAGAATAAAATAACAATAATATGAGCGGTAGTTTTGACCGACTACCGCTTAACTACAACAAGCAATATAAATCATTAAATAACAAAACAATATGGGACGCGCATTTGAATATCGCAAAGCGACAAAACTAAAACGATGGGGACATATGTCCCGCACATTCACGAAACTGGGAAAAGAAATCACGATTGCAGCCCGCGAAGGCGGCCCGGATCCAGACTCCAACCCTCGCCTCCGTGCATTGATTCAACAATGCAAACGCGAGAATATGCCAAAGGATAATATCGACCGCGCCATCAAAAAAGCGACCGACAAGTCTTCTGAGGGCTATAAAGAGATAAACTACGAAGGATATGGTCCACATGGTATTGCAATCTTTGTCGAGACCGCAACCGACAACCACATGCGTACTGTAGCAAACATCCGTTCGTATTTTACAAAATTCGGAGGTACATTAGGTACACAGGGTTCTCTGCAATTCCTATTTGACCGCAAAGCCTGCTTCACAGTAACAATGAAAGAAGGTATTGATTTGGACGAATTGGAACTGGAACTCATCGATTTCGGAGTAGAAGAGCTTGGCGTAGACGAAGAAGAGAATACAATTGTAATCTACTCTGATTTCAACGAAGCCATCAATATGCAGAAATACCTGGAAGAAAACGGATTCGAAATTCAGTCTATTGAGTACGTTCGTATTCCGAATGACACCAAACAACTCAGCGATGAACAACGCGAATCAGTACAAAAACTGATAGATAAAATCGAAGAGGATGAAGATGTGCAAAACGTGTTCACCAATATGGCAGAATAAATAAATTATCATGCTAATTGCCGAATACTTCAAATTAACAGACCATCAGGCTGAGCAATTTGCTCAGCTTGATGCGCTTTATCGCGAATGGAACAGCAAAATAAATGTCATTTCCCGCAAAGATATTGACAATTTATATGAGCACCATGTACTCCACTCTCTTTCTATCGCCAAACTCATCCCCTTCCGCTCCGGAAGTACCATTTTAGATGTCGGAACCGGAGGAGGTTTTCCCGGCATTCCATTGGCAATAATGTTTCCAGAATGCCAATTCGTACTGATAGATTCCATAGGAAAGAAAATCAGAGTTGCTTCCGAGATTGCGAAAGCACTTGATTTGAGCAATGTGGTATGCAAACAAGAAAGAGCCGAAGAAGAGAAAAACAAGTATGATTTCGTCGTCAGCCGCGCTGTAATGCCCCTGCCGGATTTAGTCAAATTAATCCGAAAGAATATTTCCGGCAAGCAAAACAACGCCGTACCAAACGGATTGGTAGTTCTAAAAGGTGGCGAATTAAAAGAAGAATTACGTCCATTCAAAGAAGCAGAGACCACTCCATGCAGCCATTGGTTCAAAGGAGAGTGGTTCGCAAGCAAGCAAGTAATTTATTTGCCCCTGTAAAAAAATCGCCGTACGATAGATATAAAAAGCAGCACTCGAAAGTGCTGCTTTTTATATCGTTGTTATTTGATTTCTTGAGCCTTTATGCCATCTCTTTCCAACAGGGCGTTGATAGTAGGTTCTCCCCCTCGGAATCGTTTATATAAATCCATAGCCTTTTCAGTACCTCCACGCTCCAATATATTTTCGCGGAAGCGTTTTGCGGCTTTCTTATCAAAAATAGTACCGCCCTTCTTCTGTTGTGCAGCTTTGAATACAGAGAATGCATCAGCATCCAGAAGTTCTGACCACTTATAACTATAATAGCCCGCCGCATATCCACCAGAGAAGATATGGGTAAACGCACACTCCATTTGCGTCCCCGGTACATTTGGCAATACAGCGACCTGTGCCATTGCTTCATTGCCAAAACGGACAACAGATTCCACCGTACCAATTGTTTCATTTACCTCAAATGTTTTTTCCAGTGAATGCCATGCCATATCAAGATAACCGAAGCTCAACTGACGTGCACAAGCATAAGCAGCATGGTATGTCTGCGAAGCATGCATCTTGTCCAACAATTCTTGCGGCAGTGCCTCACCGGTCTTATAATGCTTGGCAAAAGTATCGAGGAATTCCTTTTCGTCAATAAAGTTTTCATTGAACTGTGAGGGCAATTCCACAAAGTCACGCGGCACATTCGTACCGCTTTGGCTTGCATATTGGCATCTTGTCAGCATGCCATGCAAACCATGTCCGAACTCATGGAGGAATGTACGAACCTCATCATAAGTAAACAACGCCGGTTTGTCAGCAGTAGGACGTGTAAAATTCATTACATTTACGATGTGCGGCCGATGATCCTTCTTTCCCTTGATATATTGCGGTTGAAAATCATTCATCCATGCGCCCCCGCGCTTACCATCCCGCGGATGGAAGTCTGCATAATAGACAGCCAGGAATTTTCCCTTTTCATCAAACACTTCATATGCCGTTACCTCCGGATTGTATACCTGAATCTTCTTGTTCTCTTTGAATTTCAAGCCATATAAGCGTTCCGCCAGTCCAAAGACACCCTTTTTCACATTTTCGAGTTCGAAATACGGGCGGAGATCATCATCAGAGATAGCGTATTTCTCCTGTTTGAGTTTCTTGCTATAATAACTCCAGTCCCAAGGCTGTACGTGCTCAGCATAGAAACCGTGAGCATGCGCATAATCTTCCAGCTCTTTTACTTCCTCGCGTGCTGTCGGCATATATGCGTCGCGTAACTGATCCAACAGACTATACACCGTCTCCGGCTTTTCTGCCATCGTCTTATACAGCGATTTTTCTGCATATGTCTTCTTTCCAAACAAATTTGCCAATGCAAGCCGCGTATTCACAATTTCTACAATGATAGCAGTATTGTCAAACTCGCCTCCAACACATTTGCTGGCATTCGCCATATATAGTTCACGACGAATATCACGATTATCAAGATCCTGCATTAAAGGAATAGTAGTAGTTGGTTTCAGATTCAACAACCAGCCATCAAGACCTTTCTTTTCAGCGTTGGCGCGCAGCATCGCCTTGGTATCATCATTCAGACCAGCAAGCAATGCTTCATCAGAAATGAGCATGGTCCATGCATTCGTGGCTTTTAGTACGTTTTGACCATACTGCAGCGTAAGTTTGCTCAGTTTAGCGCTCAATTCCTTATAGATCTTTTTGTCTTCAGGCGAGAGATTTGCTCCATTATTGGCAAAAGACTCATAGATATCCTCTAACAATTTAACTTGCGCTTTGTTCAATTTCAGTTTAGCGCGCTTGTCATATACCGCCTTGATGCGTTTGAAAAGGCCCTCGTTAAGGCGGATAGTTGCAGAATATTCAGAGAGTTTCGGGCTCAACTCCATTTCTATTTGCTGCAAAGTGTCATTTGTCTCTGCAGAAGTGAGATTATAGAAACAACCGGCCACAATACCAAACATTTCTCCGGATGCCTCATATGCTTCAATCGTATTAGCGAAAGTTGGTTCCGCAGGATTGTTGACAATATCGTCAATCTCTTTGAGCCCCTGTTTCATTGCCTCCTCAAAAGCCGGCATGTAATGCTCCGCATGAATCTCGTTAAAAGGATATGTGCCATGTGGTGTTTTCCAGTTCTTGTAATCAAAGAACGGATTGGTTGCAGCAGTGGCTACCATAACTGATGTAGCAAGTGCCATAAGCATAATTTTTCTCATTTTCTATTTATTATTGAATTATTTTTTCTTCCCACGAATAAGATTGATATCTCCGGATAATTGATAGATACCCATAACCGATTCGTCGGCAGCGGCCTTTTTCTTCTTATATGAAGCTTTCAGACCAATATATTTCGCATTGCGTGCAGCATCTGTTCCTAACGCACGAATCACGTAATAATATGCCCCTTCAGCAGCAGGTCTTCCTCCTATATTCCCATCCCATCCTTTTGCCGGGTCAGTGAATTCGTACACTAAATGTCCCCAGCGGTTGTAAATCCAGCAATGGAATTCCTTGAGAGAGCGGTATGCGACGCGAAATTCGTCATTTTTGCCATCGCCATTAGGTGTAAAGACATTCGGCACCGCCAAATATGACTCGCTAATACTAACCGTTACATCCGAAGAGTCAGAAGAACAATATTGATTGTTTACAGCGCATACAACACGGTAACTACCGGGCTCCGAAAAAGTGTATCGAATATCCCGGTCGTTGCGAGTTACAATAAGATCCGCTCCTTTATATATCGACCATTTATAATATAACACGGCCGGTGTAGGATTACTATAGAAAGCCACTTCAAGCGGTCCGCTATATTCTGACCCAGTAATGAGATCCTGGCTGGTAGGACGATTTCTCTCATTGGATTTTTCTCCCTCAGTACCACGAGTTGTGACCAAGGAAGTCAATTCCATCTTGACTGCCCGTACATCCGTTTCCTGCAAGAAGGTTTCCATGCACGCAGAGTCCAATCCCAATCTTTGGCGCAAATCCATATCAAAACATAGCCGAACGGGTGTGGACCCATACAGAGCCGGTAATATGTAATTTCCCTCTTGCAGCGTGCCAACCATCCGGGCGGCAGAATCCACCCACTCCTCCGTATTCCATGCCAGTGCGTTATAGTCGATAGAACATTCACGCTTACAACGCCCAGTGCTTCCATCTTTCCTTGTATATACATATGGCTTTGTATCGCCAGAAAGCGTCAAAGTGGTCGCTTCGCAATCAGGAAGAAGCGTCAAAGAAAGATTAGCCGGTTCCGAATAGAGGAACACATAAACCGGAGCTGACTGGACGCCTGAATATACGGTATAATAGCCTCCCTCATCCGGATAAATCTCATCGGTAGATGATGCAACAAGCGTGCCATCTGTCGTATACCAATCTACATCTCCGCTTGTCGAGCGCAGATGAATTTCATCCTTAAAAACAAACAGTGTATCATTTCCGTTTATCAACTGCGTAGCTATGCCTACGCACTCAATATTAGAAGCAGAAAGAAAGCCAACCCCAACCCTCCCCAAAGGGAGGGTGAGGAAGGTCAATAATATAAACAAACGGTTTTTCATTTATTCACTTGGAAACGGGTATTACCGTTTTCGAAGAAATCAACAATCTGTTTTGCAGCAGCGATACCGGCATTGATATTAGCTTCAGCCGTTTGTGCTCCCATCTTCTTCGGGGTTGCGAAGTAGCGTCCCTCGAACAATGTGCGAAACTTCGCATCGGCTACCGGCATGATATCTGTCAGATACTTGAGGTCAGTACGTTCCTGCATGAGCGCAATCAGACCCTCTTCGTCGATAACTTCTTTGCGCGCTGTATTCACCAGAACACCACCTTTTGGCATCAGATTTACCAAATCATGGTTGATAGAGCCTTTTGTCTCTGCAGTAGCAGGAATATGCAGACTCACGATGTTGCAGGTTTTGTAAAGTTCCTCCGCGGAATGCAGCGATTTGACATTAGCAGCCGTCATCACCTCATCCGGACAGTAGGCATCATATGCATATACCTCCATTCCGAATCCCTGTGCAATACGTGCTACATTGCGTCCTACGTTTCCAAAGGCGTGAATACCCAGTTTCTTACCCTTCAGTTCGGTTCCGCTGGTGCCGTTATACAAATTGCGTACGGCATATACCATCAGCCCCAGAGCCAACTCAGCCACAGCATTGCTGTTCTGGCCGGGAGTGTTCATTGCCACCACCTTGTGCGCCGTAGCGGCTTCCAGGTCGATGTTATCATATCCGGCACCAGCGCGCACAACTATCTTCAGTTGCTTAGCCGCATCCAAAACTGCAGCATCCACCACATCAGAACGAATGATAAGTGCGTCGGCGTCTGCCACAGCATCCAACAACTGCTGTTTATCCGTATATTTCTCCAGAAGCGCAAGTTCGTATCCCGCTCCTGACACCACTTCGCGAATGCCATCCACAGCTACTTTTGCAAATGGTTTTTCTGTTGCTATTAATACTTTCATAAAATATACTATTTTTAAGATTTACTGTCATTCGATAAAACTACGACAAAAGTACGATAAAAGTACGATAAAAGTACGATCACACATTATTGAGGGTTTTACCGTAAAAAAGTATACGATTATTAAGATTTAGTGCAATTTCTCGTACTCTTTGATACAATCCACAAGTGCCTGTACGCCCTCGATATCCATAGCATTGTAGCAGGAAGCACGGAAACCGCCGACCAGACGGTGACCTTTGATACCGACCATACCTTTTTCGGTAGCAAACTTGAAGAAGTCATCTTGCAATTCCGCATATTCGGGTTTGAACACAAAGCAAATATTCATGCGACTACGATCTTCCTTGTCAAGAATGGTAGGCGTGAACAACTTGCTTTCATCCAAACACTTGTAGAGCAGATCCGCTTTTGCTTTGTTTCGTGCTTCAATCCATTTCACCCCGCCGTTAGCCTTGAGCCAGCGCAGCGTCAAAAGCGCCGTATAAACAGGAAGAACAGGAGGAGTGTTGAACATAGAACCTCCGTCGATATGGGTCTGATAGTTCAGCATCGTAGGTATATATCGGCTCACTTTACCCAGACAACTCTCTTTGATAATTACAAAGGTCACACCGGCAGGCGCCAGATTCTTTTGCGCGCCACCATAGATGATATCATATTGGCTCACGTCAATCGGACGGCTCAGAATATCCGAGCTCATATCAGCTACCAAAGGAACATTGCCTTTTTTCTTGTAAATCTCAGCCAACTTCTCATCATTAATCTCGGTGCCGAAGATGGTATTGTTGGTAGTGATATGGAAATAATCGGCATCCTGTGGAATCTCATAATCCGTAGGAATATTCGTAGTGCTCGCAGCTACTTCCACCGCTTCTCCGAAGCCTTTGGCTTCCTTCAGTGCTTTTTTCGCCCAGACACCGGTATTCAGGTATGCCGCCTTTTTCTCCAGCATGTTAAATGGCACCATGCAGAACTGCAGGCTGGCACCTCCACCAAGGAAAAGGACCCGATAGCCCTCCGGTACGTTCAGAAGTTCTTTCATCAAAGCTTCCGCCTCGTCCATTACAGGTTGGAAATACTTCGCGCGGTGAGAAATCTCGAGGACAGACAGTCCCTCGCCCTGAAAATCGATTATGGCATCAGCCGTTTGTTTGATAACTTCTTGCGGCAGGATACTCGGTCCTGCATTAAAATTGTATTTTTTCATACTTATTAGTGGTTAAAACGTTTCCATTGAGTGGATCGAATGACAGGCAGTGTAGCAGCAGGAGCCACAGTCGGTTTCTGCGCTTTATACAAAGCCATAGCGATAGCGGCCATTTCATCAGCCGATGCATTGCTTTGTGCAGCAGTTTTTTGCAGCAAGTTCTCGGGAACCGCCTTGCCTGCTTTCATCATTCGTTCAGCTAAATCTTTGTTAAACTGCTCTTTTGCCAGACCGGATTTATATTCGCGGTACTGTTTGTCGTGCATAGCGAACTCAAACAACTCCTCGTCGTCCTGTCCGCGGTCCCAACCCAGTTCTTTCATCTCCTTGATATACTGCGGCAGCACATTCGGATAAAGTTTCTGCGGATTGTCTGTATAGAATTCGAATCCTTTCTCTTTAGCCAATTCAATGATTTCAGGGGCTAATTCGCCCGGCAGTTTGCCGGATTTGCCGAGAATCATTCCCCACATAGCGGGATCCATACGCGTGAAATCCTTCTCGCCCATTGAACGGCTGAACAGATTCATCAACGCGGCATTCTTGACATACTGGCTGAAAGGCGTTACCAGACACGGAGTTCCCAGCATCGGCCATATGCGCTGTACTTCGTCAAAGAGCTGTACCAGCAGTTCGTCCTCGGATAGTTCTTTCTCGCCTTTTTTCTTAAGGTTGGCATTGATTGCGGCGTGCATTCCTTTGAGGTCTGCCATCAGACTTCCCATCATTCCTCCCGGTAAACCGCACCCCACCAAAAGTGAAGTCATCAATGCGTTTTTCGGGTCAATCCAATAGCCCAAGAAATCATCGATAAAGGACTGCGTCAGGCTACGCGCTTCCATATAGGCCTTCATATTGATATCCTTCACTAAGAAACCTGCGTCTTTGAGCATCGCCTGAATGGTGATAACATCCGGATGCACTTTTCCCCAACTCAAGGGCTCCATTGCAACATCCAGCACATCGCCTCCGGCTTTCGCCACTTCAAGCATCGAAGCCACCGAGAAACCGGGACCAGTGTGACCGTGATACTGAATAATAATATCAGGATGTTTCTCTTTGATAGCAGCAACAATCGTACCCAACATTACCGGACGACCGATACCAGCCATATCTTTCAAACAAATCTCTTGCGCGCCCCCCTCAACCAACTGCTCTGCGAGGTTGATATAATATTCCGCCGTGTGCACTTTCGAATAAGTGATACACATAGTGGCTTGAGCGGTCATTCCCGCCTCTTTAGCCCATTTGATGGAAGGAATAATATTGCGCGGGTCGTTCAGGCCGCAAAAGATACGTGTGATATCCGTTCCCTGTGCGTGCTTCACCTTATACATCAATTGTCTAACATCTGCCGGCACCGGGTTCATACGCAGCGCATTCAGACCACGATCCAACATGTGAGTCTTAATGCCGGCTTCATTGAACGGCTTGCAGAAAGTACGCACAGCCTGGTTTGGATTCTCTCCATACAACAAGTTCACCTGTTCGCTTGCGCCACCGTTCGTTTCAACGCGGTCAAAACACCCCATATCGATGATAACCGGTGCGATGCGTGCCAGCTGGTCTTTACGTGGCACATACTTACCGCTGCTCTGCCACATATCGCGGTATACGAGCGAAAATTGAATTTCTCTTTTTCCCATTATAGTACATTTGATTAGTTACTCTTGATTTTTAAGTCCCGCCTCATCAAATTTGGCCTTCATAGTCGGGTTATTATAAGTAAGCCGTTTGATAGTAACGTCCTGCAGTTTTTTGTCTGCGGCGTTGAGGTTATCTCCCGACTTAATAAGGTTCTCGCGGACCTTGGTCAGATGTGCAATTGTTTTATCAATCTCGTCTATCGCGTCCTGGAATCGTTCGTTTGCGAGTCGGACATTGCGTCCAAAGCCCTCTTTGAACTGCGACAGTTTCTCCTCAAAATTCGTCACATCCACCTGTTGTGCTTTAACCAAAGCCAACTCCCGTTTCGCCTCAAGACTCTTACGGCTTGTCTGGCAAAGCAACGTAATAAGCGGAACAAAGAACTGGGGACGAATGACATACATTTTTTCAAATCGATGGCTCATGTCCACAATTCCCCCGTTGTAAAGTTCGTTTTCGGGTTCCAAAAGCGAAACCAGAACAGCGTATTCGCATCCTTTCTTACGGCGGTCATCATCCAATTTTTTAAGAAAATCCTCGTTCTTATGTTTAGTAGCAGTCTCGTCATTCTCGTTTTTCATTTCAAACATAATCGAAACATACTCTACTCCATCCTCCGAAGAATCCCTGAACACGAAATCCCCTTTTGTCCCTTCGACCACCTCATTGTCCTTTTCAAAATAAGCATTCGGGAAAAGCGGTCTGATACGCGCAAACTCAGTAGCACAATGCTGTTCAAGAGTTTCTCCGACCATTTTAGTGGACAGCCGGAGTTTCATATCCTTGTAATACGCGATTTGCTCCTGAGCCGCCTTGAGTTGCTGCTCCGCCTGAGTCCGCAGCGTGGCGAGTTCCTGTTCTTTCTTCATGTAGGCCTCTGTTGCTTGTTGGCGAACTTGGGCAACCGCCAATTGTTTCTGTTGCTCCGCTTGCTGCAGCTGGGCTTGCGCCGCCTGTAGTTGCTGCTGGTTCTGCGCCAACTGCTGCGTATAGAGCTGTTCGCGCTGAGCCAATTCGGCTTGTTGCCGGGCATGCTCAGCCTGTTTCTCAGCCAGCAGCCTTGCATTTTGCGCCTGTTCCAAATCATGCAACCGCCGCGCCAGTTCCATTTCGAACTCGCTATTTTTCACCTGGCTGAGCAACAATGCGTAATCCGCTTCATCAACCGTGAACGTGCTCCCGCATTTCGGGCATTTCAATTCTTTCATGAACAATAAAACCTTTGCGGCTGCAAAGGTAATAAAAAAAAATGACATATGCAAACGCATATGTTACTTTTCTGCGGATTTTATCCAAATAACCGCATCAGACTCCAGAGTCCATCCTTTCAGCGGAGAAGAAGGCGTGTACCCCGAATGTTCAAAGAGCGTTGAACACGGCTCATTGCTTGTCGCAATAACAGCATATAACAGTCTGAGATTCAAATGAGAGAAAGCATATTGTTCCAGGAGACGGAGAGCCTGAGTCGCAATTCTTTTTCCGCGCGCCAGCGGAGACACATACAAACCGAGTGCAGCCTTGCGGTTGCGAGGGTCAAAATCGAAGATATCTATACACCCGAGTGTCGCTCCTGAATCTTGTTCCTCTATGATCAACCGCAACTGACCGTCACGATATATGTCCCCCGTGGTGGCGGCGATATAGTCCCTCAGGTCCTGTTGGGAAAGCGGATTATGCGTGCTCGCCTGCGCCCACGCAGCAGAATCATTCTCCCACTGGTACAAAAAAGGGAGATCGGAAGGTTCTATTTTTCTTAGTTTGACCACCGTATAATTTCCATTTGCTAAAAAAGGAATTCCATCTCGATATTCTCTCGACCGTGTCCCGTCAGTCTATATTATCCAAACAAGCTTCCAAAAAGACCTTTTTTCTTCTTGGATGTGTCTTCCATATTTCCCGCCGGAGCAGGCTCCCATGCATGGCCTGTATGAATCATATTATAGATAATTCCCCAATCCGGCAGTCCCCCGAGATTACGGTCGTCAATCCACAAGTCCGCCACCAGTTTTCGAGCCGCATGGTGCTCCGGAGCCTCCTCCGGATAATTGCTATTGATGGCATAAAACTCGAGCCCCTTGCTTTTGCAATAGGCAACAGCCTCATCGAGCAACTCGCCTTCACGTACAGTCCAGAGAATAATCTGGTGATGGTCCTCTTCCTGCAATTTCTTGAGTGTCTGAATAGCAAACGGAATAGGTTTACCAATACGAGGGTACTCGTGGGTTACAATTGTTCCGTCAAAATCACAAGCTATAATCATAATTATCAGTAATTTTCCTGGTTTGGTTCTTCCGGAGCCAATTCGGCTTCCAGTTTTCCGAGTGTCGGTTTGGTAAAATACCACGCAACAGCAGCGATAGCCGCAACCCATAACATAGATCGATAGCCTCCCATCAAATAGAACGCCACTATACCGAGCGGCATAGCGTTGCTGACTAATATAATTCTCCAGGTGGCATACTTGCGATAGCGCGCTAATTGTTCTTCCTTGTTCTCCATGCTCCTCAAAGGTCTGCAAAGGCGGTTAAAGCCATACAAGCCGGCCGGAATAGTGACCAAAGCATCAATAATAATGATGTATTGAATAGCCACACCAAGTCCGGAAAGCGTATCAATAGGCTGAAACCAGCCGTGAGAGAAGGCATAATACATGATTGTAAGCGCCAAAAGCGACAATACCATTACGCCATAGTAGTACACATTGAGCGTGCGAATTACTTTTTCTTCCATTATGCGATAAATTCAGTTCTGTTAACAATAGACCTGCCCAGTGTAATCTCATCGGTATATTCCAGTTGGTTGCCGACAGCGACTCCACGTGCTATTTGTGATATTTTAGGCATCTCGGGCATCTCCAAATTACGGATACGGCGATAAATATAGAAATTGGTGGTATCTCCCTCCATTGTAGTAGGGAGAGCAAGAATGACCTCTTTCACCTCGCCCGAAGCAACTCGCTCCATCAGGGAGTCCACCTGAATGTCTTTGGGTCCGACCCCCTCCATCGGTGAAATAATTCCTCCCAACACATGATAGACTCCTGTGTATTGCCCGGTATTCTCTATAGACATAACATCCTGCACATTTTCGACCACACAAATCGTAGCATGGTCTCTCCGTGACGATGAACAAATCGGGCACATGGCAGTATCTGAAATATTATGGCATACACTGCAATACACCACTTCGTGCTTCAAACGTATGAACGCGTTGGCAAATGCATCCACATCCTGCTCGTTCCGGCGCAATAAATTCAGCACCAGTCTCAAAGCAGTCCGGCGTCCCACTCCGGGAAGCGAAGCCATCTGATTGACGGCCTGTTCCAATATTTGACTCGGATAATCAGACAAAATCGTTTTATTTTATTGTTTTTTTGCCCAGCGGGCAGGAATGATACGATAGGAATAGCGCTCACGTATGTTCTCAGCATTCGGGCAATCGCATCTGTGTATACGGATTCCTTTTGTAACGGACACAAAAGCAAAAATAGGGTCTCCCGGCTGAGGATCACAACATTTACTGAGGTTATAATCAACATTTTTCACGTTCATGTCCACCTCGATGGCCAATCCCTGCAACTCATTTTTAGGTATATATTCCTCGTGACGGCTGACAGCGACCGGTTCATCGCGGGTCAACATAACCTCACGCAGACGCTGTATATCCTCTTTTCCCACAGCCAGTGACTGGTACATATCCGACACCTCTTTGTATCCGAGACGCAATGCCATACGCGTTATGTCAGCTTCGGTATAGTCCAGTTTCCAGTTGCGGAAACGGCGTTCTATCATTTCCTTTCCCTCCGCAGCCTGTTTGTATTCCGCTTCCTTCAGCGCCTGGCGAATCTTGTTCTTGGCTTTGGAAGAGGCAACAATATTTAGCCAATCGGCGTTCGGATGCTGATTAGGAGAGGTAAGCACGAACACCTGGTCACCGTTTTCCAGTTTCTGACGGATGGATACGTTTTGGTTGCGAATAGTACCACCTACGCAATGCGAGCCTACTTCGGTGTGGATAGAATATGCAAAATCCAATACTGTTGCTCCTTCTGGCAAGCGGCGCAAATCTCCAGTCGGCGTAAACACATATACATCGCTCTTTCTTTGTACAATAGAGCCTTTAACGCCCTTGTATGACCAATGCGCAGCGACTCCCTGCTCTGCAATCTCGTCCATACGCTTGGTGCGGATTTGCACTTCCACCCAGCGGTCGTCCGGCCCCAATACCGTCGTATGAAGCGACTCATAGCCATTCTCTTTGGGCACAGACAGCCAGTCTCGCAAACGTTTCGGGTTGGGAGGGAAAATATCCGTGATGAGTGAATATACTTGCCAGCAATCCGATTTCTCCCGCTCAGCCGGACTATCCAGAATAATGCGGATAGCAAACAAATCATATATGTGGTCCACATCGCAATGCTGCGCCTGCATCTTATGATAAATTGAGTGGATGGATTTCGGACGCCCCTTGATAGTAAACGTAAATCCTTCCGCCTTCAGTTTCTCTTCCAAAGGAGCTATAAAACGCGCAATATACTCCTCTCGTTCAGCACGCTTCGCATTAAGCGCGTGCGCGATATATTTATACGTGTCGTAGTCCAGAAACTTGAGCGCCAGATCCTCCATCTCGGTCTTGATTTGATACAAACCGAGGCGATGAGCCATAGGCGCATGCAACGTCTGTGTCTCCTTGGCTATGTGGCGTCTTTGGGGGCTATCCCCCTCTTTGTCCAACTGACGCAGCAGTTCCAACCGTTCGTTCAGGATAGAAAAAAGGACTTTACTACTATCTTCCATTTCGTCTAATTCTAAAAAACGGCACAAAGTTACGATTTTTTTTGCATATATGAAAATATTTTTGTAATTTTGCAGCGTAATTTTGCAAACACATAAAAAATTAACCGATAATGAAAGCATCTAGAGTTATTGTAACTTGTACACTTGCCGTAGCCGCAGTCGTAATGGGATACTTCTGCGTAATGAGCGTAGTTACACCTATCCAATTTGAAGACACACGCGCTGCTCGCGAGGTTGCCGTAATCAAGAATCTGGTAGACTTACGTACTGCAGAGGTGGAATTCCATCACCAGAACGGTCGTTTTACTGCCAGTTACGACACTTTGTTCCATTTCCTGAAGACCGCCCCCAAGAAGGAGTTGATGAAGGAAGGAAGTCTGACTGACAAACAATTGGAAGCAGGTCTGACCGAAGCCAAAGCCGTTAAGATTTTGGAGAACGCAAAGAAGAAAGCCCAAAAGAAAAACACTTTTGCTGACAACGACGAGTTGTATGCATATATTTGGGCCAATGACAAAGAAGTAAAAGACAATGGTCTGCAGGGTTTCCGTCGCGATACGATAGAAACCAATATGTTGGAATCGCTTTATAAAGGCGAATACACCGCGGAAAACATTGAAAAGATTGCAGAAATTCCCTATAGCAACGGTTTGCGCTACGAGCTGGAGGTGAACAACGATTACAAGACCAGCCAAGGCATTCGTGTTCCTTTGTTCGAAGCCCGCGCACCGTTTGACAGTTATCTGGGTGACCTGAACGAGCAAGAGCTGGTTAACCTGAATGACCGCGAGAAGAAATTGGAGCACTACACCGGTCTGAAAGTAGGTGATATCTATTCGCCGAACAACAATGCCGGAAACTGGGAATAATCATTTGAGATAAAAAATAAAGTGTAGAGATGCGTATTATCTCTGGTCAATACGGGGGGCGGCGATTGTCGCCCCCTAAAAATATCACAGCAAGGCCCACTACCGATTTTGCCAAAGAGAGTTTGTTCAATCTACTCAACAACCGTATTGATTTCGAGGGAATTGATGTATTGGATTTATTTGCCGGAACCGGTGGTATAGGCATCGAGTGTGTGAGTCGTGGAGCGCGCGAAGTGACCGCAGTCGAGTTGGCACATGTACAGCAAAACTGGATTATACAATGCTGCAAACAACTGGGTATTCGCAATCTAAGTCTCATACGAGGCGACGTATTCAAGTTTCTTTCCGCATGCCATACAAAATATGATTTGGTTTTTGCCGATCCTCCATACGCATTAGAACAATTACCGAAGCTGGCCGATATTATTCTTGACGCAGACATACTAAAAGAGGGCGGATGGCTTGTTATCGAGCATGGGAAAGACACCGATTTCACAACTCATCCGCGGCACGCAGAGACGCGCCAGTACGGGAGTGTACATTTCAGTTTCTTTCAATAAAAAAAGAGGTAGCGAGCCTCTTTTTTTATTGTCCGATTTGAGCAATGACATTAAATTTCCATATATACCTCCAGCAACCGGCATTCGCCGTCCTGCGGCATAATACGTATGTCGTTTAGCGATGCTGGCAACAAAACCGCCTCGCCCCGACATATCGTCACGGTGCTTGTCTCTTGTTCTCCGTCCAGCGCTTCCACCACCGCACTGCCAGCCACACACATATACGCCACAAAGGAGTCTAACGGCGCATAATCGCGCTCTGCGGTTCGGTCAAGCGTCAATAGATTCACCGTAAAATAAGGACATTGTGTCAGATTTACAGCACCGTTCGGCACGGGAACGGGATGCGAAACCACCGCTCCATTTACAGGAGCAAAATCCATCACCTCCAGTGCCTTATCCAACTTGAGAGGTCTGGTTCGTCCGTCATTCCCCACCCGATTGTAGTCATACAGACGATAGGTGATATCCGAGTTTTCCTGGATTTCCGCAACAATAGTGTCACGGCGCATGGCATGTACCGTACCGGACGGGATATAGGCGACATCCCCTTGCTGCACATCATATTCGTGCAAATAGCCGGCAAGAGAACCATCGGTAATAGCGGCGTGGATAAGCGACGCATTCATCGTACGGTTCCAACCAAGGAATATGGATGGTTTTCCCTCCGAGGGCAGCACATACCACATCTCGGTTTTGCCAAGCGAGTGCTCATGCTCAATCGCATAGTCATCGTCCGGATGGACCTGAATAGACAGATCGTCAACTGCATCAATAAATTTGAGCAACAATGGGAACTGGGTACCAAAAACATCATATACATTCGTACCCACCAAATCTCCCATATACACCTCAATCAAGTCGCGGAGCAATTCGCCTTTATGAGGTCCGTTGATGACGACAGTAGGTGCGTCCTCCACATCAGACAACACCCAAGCCTCACCTACATTCTCATAGTCAGCGGGCACATGACTATACCATTGCGCGATAGTATGACCTCCCCAAATTTTATGGAAGAGTTGCGCTTTGAATTTTAATGGATACAGAGCCATTCGGATTGATACAACGAGTAGTATTATTTAATATTCCGAATGTGCTTTTCCCATTTCCAAGCCGAAGCCAATACCTCTGTAATAGGAGTATCAGCAGACCATCCGAGGATTTCGTTCGCTTTTTTCGGAGCAGCCCATACTTGTTCAATATCTCCTTCACGGCGTCCGACAATCGTGTATGGGATTTTTACTCCGGTAGCTTTCTCGAAATCGCGAATCAGTTCGAGCACGCTCAGCCCGCGTCCGGTTCCCAGGTTGAACACTTCTACCTGTTCACGGTCCTTGCTCTCCAGCATACGCGCTACCGCTTTTACGTGCGCTTTCGCCAAATCCACCACATAAATATAGTCGCGGATACATGAGCCGTCGGGCGTATTGTAGTCATCACCGAAGACCTTCAGTTCCGGGCGCAGACCAGCCGCTGTCTGGGTAATGAACGGCAGCAGGTTCTGCGGCACGCCGTTTGGCAGTTCGCCAATCAAAGCCGACGGGTGTGCCCCAATCGGGTTGAAATAGCGGAGAATAGTAGCATGGAGCGATTTATCCGCATGAGCCGCATCACGTATAATTTCCTCGTTGATTTGCTTTGTGTTGCCATAGGGCGAGAGGGCCTGCTGAATAGGCGCCGTTTCGTCTACCGGCAGGTGCTCCTTGTCGGGTTGACCATAAACCGTACAACTGGAAGAGAAAACGATATTCTGTACGTGGTGCTGCTGCATCACTTCCAACAGCGTAACCAGACTGCCGAGGTTATTACGATAGTACAGCAGCGGTTTCTCAACGGACTCACCCACAGCCTTGCTTGCAGCAAAATGGATAACGCCCACGATGTCCGGATAGGTTGTGAATACGCTATCCAAATCAACAAAGTTTCCACAGTCAATGTTGGCGAACTCAGGTTTTTTGCCGACAATAGCGGCAATGCCGTCCAACACGTCAATAGAGGAGTTGCTCAGGTTATCAACGATTGTTACGTCATAACCTTGTTGCATTAGTTCTACCGTAGTATGCGAACCGATATATCCGGTGCCACCGGTAACAAGTATTCTACTCATTTATGATTTCAAATTTAGTTGTATAAGTTGTGATTCCTGATTTTAGAGTTCCTGTTAAAAAAGTTTCTCCGGATACTCACCTGCCTGAATCAACCGGTTGATTTTCTCTACAACCTGCGGGCGGTCCTCGCTATACGTCACTCCGAACCATTTGCTTGGAGTATCCAGAACCTTGCACGTGGCTTTTCCTGCAACTATCAGTTGGTTGACCAGCGTAGGGATATAGAACTCCGATTTCAGTTCTCCACCCTTCTCTGCCAGAAATGCTCGGAAAGCCTCCTCGGAATATTGGAAATACTCGGGTGTGAATCCCCACATGTTCATGGAAACAGGGGTGTTTGGAGCCAGCGGAGTGTCCTGTTCGCCTTCTGTGAAGACAATCGTTCCGTTTTTATCTTCAATCTTGGTCCGCTCCACCACATCGGTCAGGTAACCGTTTTCGTCCGTTGCGCATACTCCGCGGCTTACTGCGCCGTTCTCGCTCAATGTGTTGCATACGCGGTAGCCCACCATGCAATAATGTCCCTCGGTTCCTTCCACCGATTTCAGGAAATCAGCCAACACCTGGAACGACTCTTTCCCGTAGAAATCATCCGCGTTGATGACAGCGAAAGGTTCGTGGATGAGTTCGCGTCCCATCAAGAGTGCATGGTTGGTTCCCCATGGTTTGGTACGCTCGGGATTGTATGTACATCCTGCCGGCACTTTGTCGACCGACTGGAAGCACAATTCGCATTGCACTTTCCCTTCATATTTGCTCAGCACAACGCGGCGGAAGTCGTCCTCAAAATCCTTGCGGATAACAAAGACTATTTTACCAAATCCAGCACGCAATGCGTCGTAAACACTATAATCCAAAATGGCTTCTCCATTCGGGCCCAGGCCATCCATTTGTTTCAGGCCTCCATAGCGGCTACCCATTCCGGCAGCCAAGATAAACAATGTTGGTTTCATATATATAATTAGCTGTGAATGTTACTCGTTAACGGCCTCTATTCTACCGTTTCTCTTCTTATGGCGCACCCATAGTCCATAGACCTCGGAGCAGTTTCCTGCCGTGATAAAGGCTTTGAGTTTATTGTTTCTGATAAACGCCATCAGTGCAGAGAACTCGTCCTGCGAAAGCAGGGTCTGTATCTCGACGTGGTTCTCGCCGCTGTACCCCCCCTGTACGTTGTACAGCGAGCATCCTCTAACCAAATCCTCCACAATATACTTGCGTATGCGTTCGGGCTGTTCGGAGACGATGCAGACACGTTTGCGTTTGTTGAGCGAAGCGGTGAAGTAGTCAATCGCCAGTCCGTTAATCCATGTACCGATAATACCAATTACGACCATCCGGAAGTCGTTGATCAGGAATGCCGTACAGCAAATCAATATTCCGCCTATGGCGACTGATGTTCCGATGTCGAAATGCAGGTATTTGTTTACAATCTTGCCTAAGATATCCAGTCCTCCGGTAGATGCATTAATCCGAAAGAGGAAGGCCTGGCAGATAGAAAGCAACAGGACAAAACAAATGAGGTCAAACCATACATCCCCCATACCTAATCCCCCGCTCATGACACTTTCTCTGACGCGCTCCATGACCTCTCCAGCACGGCTGAGTATATACGGGTTTCCGTTGGCATCCAGCACTGTTTGCCCAGCTTGCAACTGCGTTAGAATCTCCGGTGCATCAATCACCTTGTGGGTAAAATACACGTTGGGATAAATACGGTCCCATACCTGCGTCAAAGGTCCAAGAATCATTGCCGTATATACAGTCTTGGCGCCGAACTCATTACCGATAAGCAGGAAAGCCAGCAAGAGCAGAAACGCATTGATGCCCATGACCCAGTACGAGAACGTGTCGGCATTGCCGCCCATGAGTGTATTCAGGACGATGGACAAACCCGATATGGAGCCGACGATAAGGTGGCTGGGCATGAGAAAATAATAGACAGCAGCGGCGCCAACGCTCATTCCTGCAGTCATCATAAACAGTTCGCGCCAGAACTTCAATGTTCCCATTGCATGCCAGAACGTGCCCAGCAAATCCTTCCAGTAATCAAGCGTGAAATACGCTTTCAGATAGTTTGAGTTATCCATATTACGTGTGTTTTGTCTTGCGTTCCTGTTTTTCGGATCAATCAGTCTCCACGACGACCAGTCGCGCAGTGCGCCGTGTGGTCTGACTAAGTAAAATCTGTTTCCCGTCGCGTGCGCGCTGCAGAATCTCAGGAGTAGTACCCCGTATAGTGAGCAAAGAGAGGTTCTCATTATACGTTACATTAAAATGCGCGCGCAACGCGTCAATGGCATCCGCCACGAAGCGTGTGTTGTCCACACAGACAGAGATGGTAACCGCCGAAGACTGTATGAGCGATACTTTGAGTCTGTGGTTATGAATAATATCAAATATCTCATGCAGGCTCTCCTCCAATACAAAGGAGAAATCCTTAGCCCGCATAGTAATAAGAATCTGGTTCTTGCGCCATATATAAACCGGTATATTGACCGGCCCCACTCCATCGGCAGAGATACACGAACCATCGGCGGACGGATTACCGAAGGGTTTTACAAACAACGGGATGCGTTTATTCTCAAGCGGACGGATGGTTTTCGGATGAATAACCTGCGCTCCCGAATAACTCAACTCGACAGCGTCCTGATAACGCAGAGAAGGGATAAGCACCGTGTTTTGCTCAATACGCGGGTCGGCATTCAAAATACCCGGTACATCCTTCCAGATAGTGACCGATTCCGCATCCAGATAGTTTCCGAAGAGTGCGGCGGAATAATCCGATCCTTCGCGTCCAAGAGTGGTACGCCGACCGTCTTCCGTTCCGCCGATGAATCCTTGCGCCACTACGATACGCGGCCGTTGCGGTCTGTCCCATCCGGAGCGTATTACGGAGCGGCTGACATTATCGTCCACCTTGGCTTCGCGCCATGTATTATCCGTACGCAGGAGTTTGGGTACATTCCACCACTCGACCGGTAACCCTTGTTTGAGCAGGTAGACAGCAATAATCTGCGTGGACATTATCTCTCCGAGGGAGACAATCTGGTCATAATTTTCGTCGTACGGCTTGGCAGGGTCGTATGGTATTTCCCCCTGCAGACGCACATCGGCTCCGGGCTGTAGTCCAAGCGCCCGCATGATAGCCACATGATAGTCAATGATATCCACCCATTGGGTGAGCGCTTTCTCCTCCTGTCCGGCAGCCAAAGCATCCACCACCCGCTCCAGTGCGTTGGTCGTTTTTCCCATAGCAGAAACGACGACCAAGAGGTCGCCGTCCGTCATACGGACAATCTGCTCCAAGTTTCTAACGCCGGCTGCATCACGTACGGAAGCCCCGCCGAATTTATAGACCTTCATGGGTTATGAGTTAGTGGTTAAAGGTGAAAGGTGAAAGGTGAAAGGTGAAAGGTAAAAGGTGAAAGGTGAATGGTTATTGTTTTTTTACCGTTCTCTGCCGAGGCGCTTCTTCCGAAAGGGAAGGACGCTCCAGGTTAGAGGTTTGCCATGCGTATGGCAGTATATGCACCTTCAATGCCTTTATTGCCCAGTTTGCCGCCGCAACGGTCCAGGGCTTGCTGTTTGTCCAGCGTAGTAAGTACAGAGAAGATGACCGGTACTTTCGCTTGCAGGTTGAGTGCCGTCATTCCTTGCGTTACAGACTGGCAGACATAGTCAAAATGGGGAGTCTCGCCCTTTATAACACATCCAATGATAATGACAGCAGCCAGGCGCGGCTCCTCATGTATCATGTGCGCAGCGGCATAGGTCAGTTCGACCGTACCGGGCACATGGCAGATATCCACGTTATCCTCGGGCACACCGTGTTTGACCAATGTATCAAGCGCTCCTTGCGCCATGGCGTATGTAATCTCACTGTTCCAGTCCGCCACCACAATAGCATAGCGCTGACGTCCGAGAACGTCAGCGCCAGGCAATTGATTCACATCGTATTTCGATAAATCAGTAGTCATACAAAGTACAATTTACGAATGTACGAGGTACGATTTACTCCGCTACAGCGATATATTTGTCCACATCCTGTGCCTCGGCAGAAGCAGGATAGTCCGCTTTGATAGCTTTGAAGGCTTTCAGCGCCTTGGCGTTCTGTCCCTCGTGCAGATAGAGAATGCCGAGTTTTTTCAGGCTCATCGGAGCGATGAGTTCGTTGCCGGACTCAGCCGCTTTCTCAAATGCCTTGGCAGCCTTGCCATACTCCTGCATTTCCACGTACGCGTCACCGAGTAGCTGGCATGCAGCGGGATCGATATTCAGGTCGTTTGCCGAGAACTCTTTCAGGTACTTGGCAGCCTCTTCGTATTCGCCTTGCTCGTAGTAGCAGATACCGGCGTAGAGCGCAGCGAGTTCACCTTGCTGATAGAAGCTGTATTCATCAGCGATGGCCTCGAAGCCGATGCACTCGGCGTCATCACCCTTCAGCGCTTTCTCATAGTCGCCTGCCATGAAATAAACGACAGCCTTGGCGTTCTCATTGCTTGCCTCCAGTGCTTTGGGTTTAATCACATACTGATTGATAGCAATGACAACCATCACAACGATAGCGATAGCGGCAACGACCCATGAAATGGTGTTCGCATTGTCCTCAATCCATTTACCTGCGCCAGTAAGGGTTTCGTTCACTTCCTCCAAGCGCTCATCTTGCTTTGCAAATTCTTGTTCTTTCTTTGCCATAATATAGTATATTTATTGTTTTCAGAGCATTTCAAATACGAGCGGAAAGCATGTTCCACTCCAAAATCGGCTACAAAGGTACAACAAAAATTGCACATACGCAAGTGCGCGTGCGTTTTTTGCAAAAAAATGTATATTTTTGTGTCGAAATGGTATATGCAAGGCATCGAAAAGGCATATGGGAAGTTTTGAACAGGTGTACGCGCAATTGAGTTATCGGGTTATTGAAAAGCCTATCCGCGAGGGCGGAACGGAAGGATGGATGGCGGGCATAAAAAAAGCAGAGCCGGAGCTCTGCCTTTTGGGGATTATTGAGGTTTGTTCTCATTAGCTGTTTACATACGCACGCGCTTGAGCGTCCTGGTAGTATTTCTGGTTAACGAAGACATCCTCTTTGTACGGATTGATGTGGCGTGTCTTAGCCTGGTAGCAGATATATCCCAGCGCGATGACGTTGGTGATGAGTGCCAACGCAGAGATAACCAACATAGCCGTCGGATTAGCCGCCGTAGCGCCTACAGCCTCAACAGTGGTACCTGTAGCAGCAGCCTCGCCGCCTGCGGTAGCGTAGATAGCGGTAACGGTGTCAATACCGTTGACGTACTGAACAGGGAGTACCACCCAGTTAAATGCCTGGAAGCCGTCCTTGAAGGTCTCTTGGAAGAGCGGGAATACCTGTGCAAACATACACCAGATAGCGAGCGTGTTGGCGCGGTTCTGAATCCAACCACCGCGGTTCCAGCAGATAGCAGCTACGGTCGGAGCGAGCAGCAGCGCGATACCGCAATACCAGCTGTGGGTCGGCAGGCAGTTGTAGGTGTAAGCAAAGTTCCAGATGTCATACACAAGGATGTACACCCACGTCATGTCCGCCCAAATCATATCCTTGCGGTCCTTGGACGGGTACACATTCCACCAAGCGGTCATACAGAAGATGTTGAAGATACCAGCCAGACCGTTGAACACGTTGTGCCATCCGCCATACAACCACACACCTTCGCTCGACAGCCACCATTTGTTCCAACCCATAACAGCAGACTCGAAGTCAGAAACGACAGCAATGAGGATGTTGATAGCCACGATGATGAACGGGAAGGGTTTGAACCAGCGTTTAGCACCGATACCCCACTCGTACTTAATCATCATGAAGCCGATACAGCCTGTGAGGGCAGCATAGAGTTTAGCATAGTGGAACCAACCGTTCATGTAGACATGCGTCTGGTTGGTCAGTGCCCACTCAGCACCCATACGGGCACCCACTGCGATAGCAATGAAGTAAATCGTTAGCGCCAAAGGAATGGCGAAGAATGTGATAGCACCGCCGAGTTTGGTGCGGCGTGCAAACTCATTCCAAAGAATCAGTCCAGCGAGGACTACGAACAGCATCACCCACTGAATCAGGGCATGCTCTCCATACACTTGAAAAAACATAAGCGTTTGATTTTTGTTGTTAATAGATAGTGATTATTATCGGTATACGATATATTTATATCGAGTTTCTTTATGCTTTGACTGTTTTCCGCTCTTTGAGACAGCAATAAGCGCCCCAAGCAAGGGTGACGATAAGCGACATCGGAAGTCCGACAGTGAGCATTTCGCGCAGCATGACCAGCGCACCACCCTCTGCTTCAAGGGCAGTAAAGAACGGATATATCCATGTCACTTCGCCGCTGATGATGTGGTCCACGATGAGCATCAGCGAACCGCCCCAAAGCATCAGTTCAAGGGTCTTGAGATGAGCAGAAAGGTGAAAGATGAAAGGAGAAAGGCATTTTTCACCTTCAAGTTGTGCTTTCTTTTCTACATGTTTGCGATACGCCGTTGTGGCAATCGCCTGGGTTAACGGTACAATAAAACAAGCCATGATATTTACGATTTACGGATGTATGATGTACGATTTATTTATGATATATTTATGATTTATTGCGGGATGACAATCTCTTTTATTTCGACTTCGTTGCCGCGCAGGAGCCATGTCCGTTCGCTGCCGCAATGGGGACATGTCTTGCCATGCGCCACGGTCGGATAGTCCTTGCCGCACCCGTCACAATGCGTGACAGCGGGAATGGGTTCTATCTTCAGTTCGCAGCCTTTCAGCATTTCCTCTTTATCCGCCGCCCACCGCCAGCAGTCGGTCAGATACTCAGGAATAATCGTGCTCACCTCGCCGATGTTCATCACCACCGTTGAGACGTGCTCTACGCCATTCTCCTGCGCCGCTTTCTTGACATCACGAATGATATAGAAGACTATTCCGAGTTCGTGCACAATAGCAATGAATAATGATTAATGAATATCTTTATTTCTTGCCGAAGAGAATCTTTCCGCCTCTCTTGAGCATGTACGGGAGGATGCCGTCGAACTTGTTCTCCGAGGTGCGCATGACGCTGGCTTCCGGGTGCTCGCGGTGCAGATGAATGGCATCAAAGGCACACTTGGTGGTACAGATACCGCAACCTATACAGCGGTTCTCGTCCACAACCGACGCGCCGCAACTGAGACAGCGTGCGGTCTCGCGTTTCACCTGCTCCTCGGTCAGCGTAGCGTGGTACTCCGCAAATTTGCTCTTAACAGGCACAACTCCCGGGTCCTGACGCGAACCGTTGTCATACTGCTCCACGAGAATATCGTCCTTGTTCAGTTCGATAAAATCGCGGCGGTTGCGACCGATAGTCATGTGTCCGTGCTGTACGAAACGGTGCAGACTCTCGGCTGCTTCCTTGCCCGCAGCGATGGCATCGATAGCGAACTTAGGTCCGGTATAGACATCACCGCCGACAAAGATGTCGGGTTCGGCAGTCTGGTAGGTCAGTTTGTCGGCCACCGGATAAACGCCACGGAAGAACTCCACTTTGGTATCTTTCAGCAAGTCTTTCAATACCACCGTCTGGCCGATAGCGAAGATGATGAGGTCCGCCTCCAGCGTAATCGTCTCGTTTTCGTCAAAAGCCGGTGCAAACTTGTGCTCTGCATTGAAGACAGAGGTACAGCGCTTGAAGGTGATTTCCTTCGTACCTCGTACATCGTCCTTTCGTATTTCTTTTGGCCCCCATCCCGGGTTGAGCACTACGCCGTCTTCGCGTGCCTCCATGCGCTCTTCGAGCGAAGCAGGCATGATATCTTCGGTCTCCAGCGAGAGCATGGTCACTTCGGATGCTCCACTGCGTTTGGCAACGCGTGCCGCATCGATGGCTACGTTTCCGCCGCCGACAACCACTACTTTCTTATTGGTGATTGGTGATTGGTCATTGGTCATTTGTCCGCAGTTAGCATTGTGCAGAAAGTCAATGGCTGTGGTGCAGCCCTCTAAATCTTCTCCCGGAATACCCGGCAGACGTCCTCCCTGGCAGCCGATAGCCACATAGAAGCCCTTGTAGCCCTGTTTGCGCAGGTCAGCGATGGTAATGTCTTTGCCGACCTCCACGCCGCATCGGATTTCCACGCCTATCTCGCGCATGATGTCTATCTCGGCGTCAATGACGGCTTTGTCCAGTTTGTAGGACGGGATGCCGTAACGGAGCATACCGCCGGGCTGTTCGTTCTTCTCAAAGACGGTAGGTTTATATCCCATCGTAGCGAGGTAATACGCGCAACTGAGACCGGCAGGTCCGCCGCCAATGACGGCAATCTTCTCCTCCCATCGCTCCCGGACGTTGGAGCATATATTGACCTCCGGAATGAAGCGTGTCTCGGCGTGCAGGTCTTTCTCCGCAATGAATTTCTTGACGGCATCAATGGCCACCGCGCGATCAATCGTGCCACGTGTACAAGCGTCCTCGCAGCGACGGTTGCATATACGTCCGCATACTGCGGGGAACGGATTCTCGCGTTTGATGAGTTCGAGCGCTTCGGTATATTTGCCTTCTGCGGCTTTTTTGAGATAGCCCTGTACGGCGATGTGCGCCGGGCAAGCCGTCTTACAGGGAGCCGTACCGGTCGGGTAACAATTGATGCGGTTCTTGTCGCGATAGTCCTCCGTCCATTTCTCCGGTCCCCATTTGGTGGCATCCGGCAACTCCTGTTTCGGATAGGTCTGCGGGCCATGCTTGGTGCAGAGTTTCTGACCGAGTTTGACGGCACCTGCAGGACAGTACTCTACGCAGCGGCCGCAAGCGACGCATTTCTCCGGTTCCACGCGTGCTACATAGGCGCTACGCGACATATTAGGCGTATTGAACAGCTGCGATGTACGCAACGCATTGCATATCTTGACATTGCAATTGCAGATGGCGAAAATCTTGCCCTCGCCATCGATATTGGTCACCTGGTGCACAAAACCGTGGTCCTCGGCCTTCTTGAGAATCGCCATCGCCTCATCGTAGGTGATATCATGTCCGCGGCCTGTTTCGCGCAGGTAATCCGCCATGTCGCCGACACCGATACACCAGTCACGGTAATCGTCTGCGCAACCTTCATCCAGTTTCTTGCGGCCATAGCGGCAGGAGCAGATACCCACGCCGATATGTCCTTCGTATTTCTTGAGCCAGTAGCTGATATGCTCGATATCGACGGACTGATTCTCCATCGAGATGGCTTTCTCCACGGGGATGACATGCATACCGATACCGCTGCCTCCCATGGGCACCATCGGCGTAATCTTCTCCAGCGGCAGGAAGGTCATGCGCTCGAAGAACATCGCCAATTCCGGGTGGCGGTCCATCAGTTCGGTGTTCATGTTGGTGTATTCGGCGCTGCCGGGCACGAACATCGGCACCCAGTAGATGCGGTCCTCGCGATTAAACGTAGTGCCCTTGTCCGGTCCCTGACCATTGGTGTAATGGTCGCCATAGTCGTACTCCAACATACCGAAATACGCCAACTTATCGAGCAACTCGTCGAACGACTTGTCGTCCGGCGTGTAGTGCTTCTTGGCGTTCATGGCGTGCAATTGCGCATACGTGTGATGCGCGCGAACCTTAAAGAAATTACCAGGCAGCATATCGAGCAACAGGTCGAGCGACGCCTCGCGCGTCACTGCGTCCATCTCATCCTCGAAGATGCACGCCAAGCCCCAATACTCAGGAGCATCGGTGGTCATTTTGATTTTGCCGGGAATACGGTCCGTCACATGGCGGACGAACTTCAACAGTTTCGGATTAGGATTCTTGTCCCCCTTGTGCTTCGGGACAAACTTATTCGACATTTCAGGCATGGTATTATTTAGGATTTAATCATTTACAATTTATTCATTTATTTTACCATCGGGCCATTTCATCATTTACCTACCGTGTGTTCATAGCTAAATAGCCCAATGAACCAATAAATGGTACATGGTACATGACCTATTGGTACATTATTTTTGCCATTCTTTCACTTCATTCAAGAGCCACTCCGCAAAAGCGTCGACACCCTCGCCGGTCTTGGCGCAAATAGGGATGACAGTGGCTTTCGGATTGCGCATATGGATATATTCCTTGCATTTCTCCAGGTCGAAATCAAAATACGGCATGACGTCCGTCTTGTTAATCACGACGACATCGCAGACGGAGAACATCAGCGGGTATTTGAGCGGTTTGTCGTGTCCCTCCGGCACAGACAGAATCATCGCGTTTTTCACCGCGCCTGTATCAAACTCCGCCGGGCAGACGAGATTTCCCACATTCTCCAGAATGACCAGATCGGGCCGGTCATCGCCAGCGAGTCCCTCCAGTCCCTGCTTCGTCATTCCTGCATCCAGATGACACATACCGCCGGTATGCAGTTGAACGGACTCCACGCCGGTGGCTTCCTTAATCTTGACGGCATCCACATCGCTGTCGATGTCAGCCTCCATCACGGCTATACGGAGCCTGCCCTTCAGCCGGTTGATGGTCTGTATGAGAGTGGTAGTCTTTCCGCTTCCCGGAGCGGACATCAGATTGAGCAGATATACGCCTTTCTGCTTGAGTGCAGTGCGTAGTGTATCCGCCTCGCGATCATTCTCCTCAAAAACACTCTTTTTGAGTTCAATCACTTTGACTTCTTCCATGGTATAGATTTCAAATTGCTTTGCAAAATTAGTAAAAAATTCTCATCCCTGCAAGAAAAATCATAAAATATTTTGCATTTGTTCCGCTATGAAACATTTATACTACGGAATAAAAATTTTTTTATCAATATTTCAGCCAATTGATAAACTCTGTCGGGTCGGTGGTGAACGCTATCGGTTCGGCTATTTGGTTGCCCTGCGGGTCCAACTGCACAAAGAACGGCTGTGCATTCGAGCCGAACTGTTCGCGCTGGATGGCGGAGTTGATGTCTCCGATGGATTGGCCTTTGTCTTTCGACTTTCGACTTACGACTTTCGACTCATGACTTCTCTTGTCATCCACAAAGAGCTCGATGAAGACATAGTTTTGCAGGCGTGCTTTGACAGAGTCGTCGTCCAACACATAAGCTTCCATCTTGCGGCAGTTGACGCAACCATAGCCCGTGAAATCAATGATAACAGGTTTGTTCTCCTGCCGCGCAAAAGCCATACCTTCCTCGTAGTCATTGAACACTTCGCGTCCTGAAATACTCATCGGCGGCGCAAAAGCGCTGATGGCTTTCACGGGCGCGCCGCGAAGACCCGGTACCAGGTAAAACGCAAAGGCCAGGGATGGGATGATCACGATCGCACGGATGATTTTACGTGGGGTCGATACGCTCCATATATCCCATAGCAGATAGATTCCTATGCCCAGGAAGCAAACAATCCATATCGCAATAAAGAGCCATCTCGGCAGTATACCCCACCCGTATGCCATGTCTGCCACACTCAGGAACTTCAGCGAAAGCGCCAACTCCAAAAACGCCAACACCACTTTGAAACTCGTCATCCAGTCACCTGACTTAGGAGCCTGTTTGAGCCACTGCGGGAACATCGCAAACAGCGAGAACGGCAGTGCCAGTGCTATCGCAAAGCCCAACATTCCGATTGTCGGAGCCAAGAGACTGCGTCCCGCCGCTTCGACCAGCAATGTGCCGATAATCGGACCTGTACAGGAAAACGAGACAATAACCAGCGTAAACGCCATCAGCAGAATACTGAGGAATCCGCCTGTGCTGCGCGCCTTGCTATCCAGCGCCGTGGACCAAGAGTCCGGCAGAGTGATTTCAAACAATCCGAAGAAAGAAAGCGCAAAAATAACAAGTATCAGAAAGAAAATGATATTCACTATCGCATTGGTACTCAGGTCATTAAGCGCCGATGCACCGAAAAGAACCGTTACCAACAAGCCCAAACCGACATACAGAATGACGATACTCAATCCGTAGAGAACAGCGTCTCGCAGTCCGCCGCCTTTCTTCAAGAAGAACGAAACGGTCATCGGAATAATCGGCCACACGCAAGGCGTGAAGATGGCGAGAAGTCCACCGAGCAAACCAAGCAGAAATATTACCCACAACGACCTCCCTTCATTTGTAATTTGGTCTGTATTCTGTACTCTGTCAGCGGAGCGGTCTATACTCTCGAAAGACCACACCTCCGGCGCGGTACACATCTTGTCGTCGCAGGCATTGAAGCGTATCGGGCACAAGTCCGTTTTCGCCAGAGTGACCACAAACGAGTCTGTGAACTCCTGTTCGTACTCTCGCTCGCCGAACTCGATAATCGTCATGTGCCATCCTTTGTCAATCGCGGCTTTCAGCCGCACGCTGTCGCCTATATCTTCTCCGCTCCATTTGACGGGCTGCACCATCTGCGCCGCCACCATTAGCGGCAAGAATGCCAATAGTATTGTCAGTATTCGTTTCATATGAGTCACCTTTGCGAGTGCAAAGGTACAACTTTTTTTTGAGATATGCAAAAGCGGACGGATTTTTAGCAAAAAAATGTGTGTGTTTGCAGGCATAAAAAAGCCCGAGTAGTTAGCTCGGGCAAGTGTAGTTGGAAGTTCATTAGAATATTATTTTACTTTGGTCATGTTCAAAGTACCTATTTTATTTTTCATTACAAGGCTTGAGTTGGTAAGTTCTTGTATGGTGAAAACATTCTCATCTACTGTTCCTTTGTCCAAAATCAAGGTTTTTCCGTTTAATTCATAAGTACCATCCTCTGTCAATTTTTCTCCAGCTGCATTCACATCCGTGATGTATTTACCATCACTTGCGAAGGTATAGTACATGTACTCACCACTTTCAATTTTTTTTTCTACCGCCACGCCATCAATCGTAGTGGTCACAGAAGTAACACTCCATTTTCCCAAAAGAAGATCTGCGTCGCTTTTTTTCTCACAACTTGTGAACGTCAAACCTGCAAATAAAACTACTGCAAGACACATAAAAAACTTTTTCATTGTTTCTTTTGCTCATTTATATCCCATCGAGCATCGGGTTTAAAATGATTAAATTAAAGTTTACAAACCATATATACAAAAAAATATGGGCGTTCCTATCTGTCCCAAGGCTGTAGGAAATGCCTATACACCGATAAGTCACGCCCATATATGCTATGGACGCTTAACGACTTATTTTGGTGTATCTGTTGAACTTCCTACATTCTGGGACAACCAATAAATCGCAAACGCGAAAAAACTAATATGTTACCGTTTTTTTACGCTGTCGGAACCAGCGGTCATTCTCAAATGACGCTGCAAAGGTAGTATATATTTTTCAAATGTGCAAATAAAAAATGCATTTTATAATTTTTAACATGGCAAAAGTGGCAAAACTGGCAATATGCTCTATCTGTTTTTGCCACTTTTGCCACTACAAATAAACCATTTTTTCGAACGCCCTGTTCGAAAATAAAACGTTAGTTGTTCTTAGTGATTCTTAGTGATACTTAGTGGTTGTCGAGGGTATCTCATAACCGGCACGTACCCGGATGCAGACCCTTCGCTATCAATCTTCCCGTTTGATACAAGCGCCGATAGCGTTGAGGCGGTGTTCGATGTCTTCGTAGCCGCGGTCAATCTGGTCGATATGGTCAATCTTGCTTGTGCCTTCGGCGCTCATGGCGGCAATCAGCATAGCAATACCGGCACGTATATCCGGGCTCGTCATGTTGTTGCGTTTCAATTGGCGCGTGTGGTCATGACCGATTACAACCGCTCTGTGCGGGTCGCAGAGGATAATCTGGGCGCCCATATCAATCAGTTTGTCCACAAAGAACAGACGGGATTCGAACATCTTCTGGTGAATCAGCACGGACCCTTTCGCCTGCGTTGCCACCACCAAGAGCACGGAGAGCAAATCCGGCGTGAGACCGGGCCACGGGGCATCGGCAACCGTGAGGATAGAGCCATCGAGAAACGACTCTATCTGGTAGTGTTCCTGCGCCGGAATAAGGAGATCGTCGCCCTCTTCGTCAATGCGTATTCCCAATCTGCGGAAGGCGTCAGGAATGATTCCCAAGTCCTTGATACCGGCATTCTTGATGCGGAGTTCCGAGCCCGTGATAGCCGCCATGCCGATGAACGAGCCCACCTCAATCATATCGGGCAGGAGTCTGTGCTGTGCGCCATGGAGGGATTTGACACCCTCTATCGTCAGCAGGTTAGACCCCACTCCGCTGATCTTTGCACCCATCGCATTGAGCAGCCGGCATAGTTGCTGCACGTACGGTTCGCAGGCGGCATTGTAAATCGTGGTCGTTCCTTTCGCGAGGACAGAAGCCATGATGATATTCGCTGTACCGGTCACAGACGCCTCGTCGAGCAGCATATACGTACCTTTGAGGTGCTTGCCGTTGAAACGGTAGGCTAACAACTCCTGGTCGTACTCAAACGTGGCACCGAGATTCACCATTCCTTGGAAATGGGTGTCCAGACGACGGCGGCCAATCTTGTCTCCGCCGGGTTTGGCGTAGGTCACTTCGCCCAGACGCGCCAATAGCGGACCAATCAGCATCACCGAACCGCGCAGTTTGTTGCATTTCTTCAGGAAATCCGCACTCCGCAGGTACGCTGTGTCGAGGTTGGCTGCCGTAAAAGCGAACTTGCCTTTCGCCAGTTTCTCCACCGTCACGCCGATAGAGGCGAGCAGGTCGATGAGGTTATTCACGTCCAATATATTCGGCAGATTGTCAATTACGACTGTCTCTTTGGTCAGCAATACGGCGCAAAGCACTTGCAGTGCCTCGTTTTTTGCGCCTTGCGGAGTGATTGTTCCGTGCAGTTTATGTCCGCCTTCGATTACAAATGTAGCCATTTTATTTACGATTTAGCGATGTACGATGTACGATTTATATATAATTCACTTCGGGTGATATTTCTATGCCGAATTTCTCTTTCACGCCCTTGCAGATTGCCGCTGCCAGATTGACGATGTCTTCCGGCGCGGCGTTGTTGCGGTTGACAAGCACCAGAGGCTGTTTCTCGTAGCATTGTGCGCCGCCCAGCATCTTGCCTTTCCATCCGCATTGCTCTATCAGCCATGCCGCGGGAATCTTCACTCCGCCGTCCTGCTCGAAATGCGGTACCCTCTCGTACTGCGCTGCAATTGCCTCATATACTTCGCGCGGCACTATCGGATTCTTGAAGAACGAACCCGCCGAACCCAACTCGCTTACCTCCGGGAGTTTCTGTCTGCGGATGCGGACAACCGCCTCGCGAACAGACATCGGTGTCGGTTTGTCTCCGACTTCGCACTGCAAATTGCCGTATTCCAACTTCGGCTCGAAATGTTTGTTGAGCCTGTAAACAACATGCGTTATGATATATTGCCCGCGCAGTTCGTTCTTGAAAACACTGTCCCTGTAGCCGTAGCGGCACTCGGCGTTGGTAAATACACGTTCCTCGCCGTTCTCCAAAGAAACAGCACGGACCGACTCAATCACATCTTTCGCCTCTACGCCGTACGCCCCGACGTTCTGCACAGCGGATGCGCCTACTTCGCCCGGGATATGGCTCAGATTCTCCATACCGGAAATGCCCATGTCGCACAACTGCTCAATGAGCTCGTCCATCACCAGTCCGTTGTCCGCCTCTATCCACACATGGTCGCTATCCTCGTTCGTACAGCGTGCGCGGCGCATGGCGGAGTGCAGTACTACGCCGTCGTAGTCCTTGGTAAACAGCAGGTTACTGCCCGAACCGATATGCAGAATCTTCCCGCCGCGGTACATATCCAGCAGCTGGCGCAATTCTTCCACCGAACTATACTCGGCAAAAATCTTTGCCTTCACATCCATTCGGAACGTGTTGAACGGCAATAACGATATATTCTCTTTTATGGTCATTTTTAATTCTTAATTTCTCAATCACCATTCCCTTTCTCCCTCTCTTGAGGAGAGGGCCGGTGTGAGGTTGTTCAGATGCAAGAGGCGTCACTCGGCATTCGCCAGTCGCCACGCGGAGATAGCGAAACGCTTACTACTTTGGGGCCGTCCGGCATACACGAGCGCTTGAACTGCTGCGTGCAGAACCGGCGCATGAAAACACTCAGCCATTTGTCGATAGTAGCCTCGTCGTATTTGTCCTCAAACGCCTGAATAGCCATGTACCGGATTTTCTCGCGTGTGAATCCATAACGCAGGAAATAGAAGATGAAGAAATCGTGCAGTTCGTACGGTCCCACTTTGTCTTCGGTCTTTTGCGCAATACCGCCCTGTTCGTCCGTCGGCAGCAATTCGGGTGAAACCGGCGTGTCAACAACATCGAGCAGCACCTTGCGCAAGTCTTCGCCAAAGAGATTCTCCGCGGCGTATTTCACCAGATAGCGGACAAGCGTCTTGGGGATTCCGGCATTCACGCCGTACATGGACATCTGGTCGCCGCTGTAGGTGCACCACCCCAATGCCAGTTCGCTCAGGTCACCCGTTCCGACCACTATACCGTTCAGTTGGTTGGCCAGATCCATCAGAATGAGCGTACGCACGCGTGCCTGCGCGTTCTCATAAGTAATGTCATGCGTCTCCAGGTCGTGGCCGATATCAGTGAGATGCTGTACCGCCATTTCGCGGATAGGTATCTCGCGGTGGGTGATTCCCAGCAAACTCATGAGGTCAAGCGCATTCTGGTAAGTACGGTCGCTGGTACCGAACCCCGGCATAGTGACTCCCACTACGCGGCTGCGGTCATAGCCGAGCTGGTCAGCAGCCATCACAGACACCAGCAATGCCAGCGTACTGTCCAAACCGCCGGATATACCGATAACGAGTGTCTCGGAGCGGGTGTGCTCCCAACGGCGCATCAGTCCGCTCGTCTGGATGGAGAACACGTCCATGCAGTAGTTATCCTCGTCGCCTTTCTTTGGGAGGAACGGCGAAGTGGAGAAATGGCGGTGGAGCGGTTCCGTATACTCTTCTTCACGCTCTATCGGCGCCACGTTGATATGGCGGTAATGTCCGGCCTTATCCTTCGTAAAATTGGTGTTGCGCTGTCTGTCAGTGCGCAGACGCTCGATGTCTATCTCCTGGATTACCATCGTGTTCGCGCGCTGGAACCGTTCGCCTTCCTCCAGCATAACGCCGTTCTCGGCGATATACGTACTGCCGGAAAAGACGACATCCGTTGTCGATTCGCCGACGCCGGACGAGGTATAGATATAACCGCAGTGCACGCGCGCCGACTGCTGGGTAATCATCTGGCGGCGGAAAGCATGCTTGCCCACAAGGCAGTTGCTGCTCGACAGGTTGAATATCAACTCCGCACCTTGTATGGACAACTGGGTCGAGGGCGGCAGCGGAGACCAAAGGTCTTCGCAAATCTCTATACCGAATGTATAGTTGCGGGTGGTGAACAACAGGTCTGTACCAAACGGCACTTCCCCGCTCCATATCTCAATCTTGGGAATACGCGGCGCAATGCCTCCCGGCGTAAACTCGCGTGCAGCGCGTCCGCTGGTGAACCACCGTTTCTCATAGAACTCGCCGGTATTGGGCAGGTTGACCTTGGGCACAACACCCATCACCTCGCCGTCGGTCATCACAAATGCACAGTTGAACATGTCATTGTCCACCTGAAGCGGCGCCCCTACCAGCACAACAATCGCTTTGCCGCGCGTATAATCACACAGGTCTTCCAACTCGCGCATACAAGTCTGCTGGAGCTGTTGGGTGAAGAACAAGTCTGCACAGGTATATCCCGTCAGACTCAGTTCGGGAAAACAGATTACCTCCACGCCTTCGGCGATTGCTTCGTCTATCTGGCGTCTGATTTGTTCGGCGTTGTATTTACAATCCGCCACACGCATGGTGGGCACTGCTGCCGCCACACGCACAAATCCAAAATTAGTGTCCATATTATTCCAAATAAATAATTTGTGTGCAAATTTACAAAAAAAGGCAGACATACACAAATAAAATCTGCTTATTTACGCATTTTTGCGCATTTTCCGCCACTCAAGAGAAAGAAAATACACAAAAATATCATTTTTTTTCTCAAAATATTTGGTCATATCAAAAAAAAGCAGTACCTTTGCACTCGCTTTCGTTCGAAAAGCAGCTGGGTGCTATCGTCTAGTGGCCTAGGACAACGGCCTCTCACGCCGTAAACCCCGGTTCGAGTCCGGGTAGCACTACTGAAAAAAAGAACCTTCGGGTTCTTTTTTTGTGCTACACGGCTCGAATCCGGGGGTTCTTAGCCTCTTTGGGGCACGATTAATACAGATTAACTGTATTTTTCGAGTCTCGGGTAGCACTACTGAAAAAAAAGAGCCTTCGGGTTCTTTTTTTGTGCTACACGGCTCGAATCCGGGGGTTCTTAGCCCCTTTGGGGCACGATTAATACAGATTAACTGTATTTTTCGAGTCTCGGGTTGCACCAAACCAGAGAAAAGAGCGTTCAAGGTACTTTTGTGTTTTCAGGAATGCTGAGATGTCTCCTATTATTGTTGATTTGCGACTTATACAACATTGATATTGGAGAGTAACTGACTGATTTTGCACAAATACAATCTTTTTTTCGAAAAAAAAGTAAAAATATTTGCGTGGATGGAAAATTATTTGTATCTTTGCACGCTGTAAGGATTTTTACGCGCGAACGATTATTTTTCTCCATGAAAAAATTTAAGTATATCACATTGGCTTTGCTGGGCGGACTGCTGATTTTCTCTCCGGCGATGATGGCTAAGGTACAGGGCGATCGCATTGTTTGGTCCGAGAGGCAGAGCAAAAAGACCGGTTTGTACACCACGAAAAACTACTTTGTAACCAACGGTGTAAGCTTGAGTTTTAACGCCATGTATTATTTCGGCGACGTAGATAATATGGGCGTGGCTTTCAACGGCGGTTTTAACAAAGAGAACGTAAGCTACGGCGGTTCGTTCGTTTTCGGCTACCTGATGCCGGTCGGTAACCATTGTAACATGCGTTACACCCTGATGGGAGGAACGCTTCGCGGTAACAACAAGGAGAAATTTGACAAACTGACCAAACCGCGCGATGACTACCGTAAGTTCCAGTCGGTGATTATTCAGCCGGCTGTCGGCGTAGAATACTACCCCTTCAGCAATGCCGGATTCTATCTGTACGGAGGTATAGCCCTGACCGCAAGTATCATCACCAACTATGAGTTCTATTATTATTACAGCGCCCCGCAAGGCCGTGTTCGGGCAGACGAACCTCTGTCCGGCAAGACGTTCGGTTTCCTGCCGATGATTCAGTTGGGTTTGGGATACAGTTTCCGTCTGTCACAATCATGGAACCTCAGCCTGGAGTTCATGATACAAGAGGGTCTGATAGATACCCACTACATGAACCTGGACGCTTGGCCTCTGGCCGGTTCGCAGAACAACAAGAATATCGCTTTGGGTAATAGTTTCGGAACATGGGTGGATGAAGAAGGCAAGAAGCATATCCACTGGAACGACGGATGGTTCCAACTGGGTATTACCATTTCGTACCGCTGGCGCAACTGCGAGCACTGCCGCATCCTGAACAACTACTCGAACGTAAGAGGCCGCCGCAGATAAACAATCGCGGTATCAAGCCCCTACTCTTTTATTCGAAGACCTACTCTATAAAATATCACGGCGCGCATGTACGTACATGCGCGCCGTTGTCGTTTACCTACCCGGCGGATTATTTTTCCGTGGGCTCTTTAGGCTTCACGGTGCCCGTCTCTGCACATTCGACCAGATTGTCCAGGATGGTTGCAAATCGCCAGCGGATGGCGTTGTTCCATGTCTTGTCCGAGATGAAAGCGGAGAGCACTTTGCCGAACACCAGGCTGAACTCGTAATGCACACGTGTCTGGTTTTCAGAGACAGGCTCCATGCGCAGCACAAAATCCCCGCCCTCCAGTATCGAACCGCTATAGGTGGCAGTCATATGGGCAGTCAGCGGATAGCGGGCATTGGCCGGACGGGTCAAGCGGTACTTGGTTCCGAGGTGCTGGTTCTTCCACCAACGGACTCCTAACACATAGATATCAATCGCCACGTCACCCGTCTTGTTCTCCGGATCATAAGCCCGGTCTTTGTATCTG
This sequence comes from Bacteroidales bacterium UBA3843, assembly GCA_002392745.1. Lineage (GTDB taxonomy): Bacteria > Bacteroidota > Bacteroidia > Bacteroidales > Paludibacteraceae > Colicola. The sequence goes on from DGHR01000003.1 coordinate 219,942, forward strand.
AGCTGGATGGCATCGCGGCTTTCCTTGGTTTTGGCATCGGCTATTTCCTTTTCGCCCAAACCGAGATATGCCCATTCGAAGAGCGAATCGGGGCATGCCTGGAACTGATAGCAGAAACGGTTGGCAACCTGCAGCATCTTCTGCAACGGTGCATTGCAAACGGTGTCAATGACCACTTCTCGTTTTTGCGGACGCGCCAATACGGCCGTGGCTGTCAGTAGCAGCAACGCTATAAGGTGGATTCTTCTCATCGTCTTAATACTCGTAATCGATACATGTTCGCAATTCGGTATTGGGGCGCACTACGCCGTCAGCGACAGCCACATGCGCCGGATGGACCGCATATCCGCGAAGTGCTTCGGGCGATTCGAGCGTAGAGTCCAGCATGATATCCGCGTTGCTGCTGTCCAGCCTGCCGTCTATCTGCACATGGATATCTACCAGCCCCGGCACGCGGCCTTTCAGACTCTCCAAACCCTGTTTGATAGCGAGCGCTTTCGCCCGTTTGTCCTCTGCGCTCAACTCAGCGCGCAGACGCCATAGAATGATGTGTTTTACCATAAAAAACTATGTTCTTGTTTCTTTGTTTTACGCTATTCGGTATATTTATTTGCTGTAGGTATTTTCGGAAATCAGTTCATTCACGAGCCGGTCGCTGATGTTATTCCCCAGCTGGCGGCATACATCCTGGCTCCAGCGCTGCGCCATAGCGATGCGGGAAGCCTCGTCGCCGGTGCCCTTCAGCAGGGCGTAGATATATCCTGCATTGAAATTATCTCCTGCCCCAACCGTGCTGACCGTATCAATCGGCGCTACGGGATACTCGCTGCATCCATCCGGCGTATAGACCCGTATGGCGCGTGCTCCGTCGGTCAGAATCAGCCGCGGACACAACGGCCGGACTTTCTGATAAACCGCCTCGCCGTCGGAAAGGCCGTACAGATAGGTAAAATCCTCGGTCGAACCGCGTACGATAGTTGAGAGGCGCATGTTCTCCTCTATATTCGGCAGCACTTGCGGCAGGTCTGCGATATGGGGTTTGCGGAAATTGATGTCGTAATAAAGCCACGCACCGGCTTCGCGCGCCTGACGCAACAACGGTCCCACCACCGGACGGATAGCGGGATTGATGGCAAAAAACGAGCCGAAGAGCACCACATCCTCTGCCGTAAGGACGGGTAATCGGCCGTCGAGCGAGACAGACGCATGGTCCTTGTAGAACGTGTATTGCGCATCGTTGTTATCGTCCAGAAAAGCCAGCGAGATATGCGATTTGGTATTTGCGTGGCGGCAGACAAAATCATCACTCACACCATTGTCACGCAGGAAACGGCATATGATATCCCCTATATGGTCGTCTCCGGCTTCGGTCACTATAGCGCAGGGTACGCCGGCGCGGCCGAGAGATACCATGCTATTGAACGTCGAGCCGCCGGGAACGGCTTTCTGTGGCTGGTCGTTCTTGAAGAGGATATCCAGCACTGTTTCTCCTATGCCTATAACGCGACGCATGAGTGTTAATGTTTGATAGCAGTATAGATAGTGGCTATGCCGAATGTGAGCGGTGTGAAGTGCTCGTCCGAGAATCCCGCATCGTGCAGGTGCTGGGCAAAACTCTCGCCCCAGCAGAACGATTTGACCGAACGGTTGAGATAGGTATATGCCGTTTTGTCGCGGCTGACCAGACGGCCGATAAACGGCAGTATATGCGTGAAATACAGGTCGTAAATCCAGCGTATAATGCGGTTGGAGGGATAAGAGAACTCCAGAATCGTGACCTGTCCGCCGGGTTTGAGCACCCTGTACATCTCGCGCATACCGGCATCCAAATCGCTGAAATTACGGCATCCGAAAGCACAGGTCACTCCGTCGTAACTGTTATCGGCAAAAGGCATCTGCTGTGCATTGCCGTATATCAGTTCCACCGAAGAGCAGTCATCGGTACGGAAAAAACGGTTTATCTTCTCTTCGCCGATGCGCATCATCTCTGTCGAGAGGTCTATTCCCGTCACCTGTTCCGCTTTGCCGCGGCGGAGCATTTCGATGGTCAGGTCGGCAGTGCCGACAGCCACATCCAGCACATGCTTGGCAGGCGCCATGGCGGCTGCCGTTTTCCGACGCCAACGCCTGTCGATATTCAGCGACAGACCATGGTTCAGACCGTCGTATGTTGCTGCAATACGGTCGAACAGCGAGCCTATATGTTGCTTCTCATTCTCCATCTACGGGTTAGGAGTTGCGGTTTCGGGGTACTTGAAATGTATCGGCACGGTATATGTGGAGGCCATATATATTCTTCCTTGCGGGGAATAGCGCCATGCCGGTTTCCATGGTGGCAGCATGCTGATTACGCGCACTGCCTCTGCGTCAAACGGTTCGTAGCCGCTGGACTGATGAACGCGTACACTGTCCACATGCCCGTCTTTGGCCACTCTGAAGCGCACTACCACACGGCCTTCCAGATGTTTTTCTTTGGCATCTTGCGGATAAGTGATACTGTCGTGCAGGAACTGCCATAAGGCCCTCGTACCTCCGATATATTCAGCCGGGCCGTCCAATATAGGCCATGCGAGCATGTCCTGTTCCAGCGTCCTCTCTTGCGCACGCGCATGGTCTTGGGCGGACAGGCACACGCAGCAGAACACCAGACAGAGAATATGACCGATACGTCTCATCATGCCTATTTCCTTTTTTATTTCCGGCACAAAGGTACTAAAAAAAATCGACATACACAAACATATGCCGATTTTTTGTTACAGGAAATCCAAAATTCATTTCACAACCGCCCCTTGCGCAGTATATGTTTTGTCGTTTCGGAGGATGAGAAGCTGTCCGTCGCGAAGCATTTTGGTACATTGTACTTGGTCACTTGGAACTTCGCCTATGGCCTCTGTCCCGTCGTAGTCTCTCACCAATCGGACCGAGCGGCCGATGTAGCGGTCATAAACACCGGTGTTGGTACTCCCCTGAACGAACTCCATTCTGAGTGCGAATGCCGAATAACTCGGAGTGGCCGACCAATAGTCTCCTTGGTTATCCACCTCCTTCACATCTTTTCCGTCACGGACACCCGCAGCAGGAAAGAACACAGCTCCCGCTTGCTCCATGATATTCCACTCGGCCTCCGAGTACATATTCACCTCCCATTTGTCCGGCGAGGGATTGAAGCTCACCCCGTCTGGCAGCGTCCAATCGTCCGGGAGAAAAATATACCCGTGTACGCCGTTGACTGTAGCACTGCCTCGGCTGTCTCCGCTCCGGCTGTACACCAGGTAATTCCACTCTTCCTTGGTCGGCGTACGCCAAAGGTTGGCTTCATTACCGCCATTGCTAATAGCGTTAGCGCCCCAGTCGCTGAAGGCTGTGTAATCGTCGTTTGATTGGCTTGCGGCAGTCGGGTTGACACCAGTGCCCCAGCCGAACAGGTCTATCCAGCCGTTGTAATCGGCTGCGATGTGGGCATTGCCGGCTCCGATCATGTCATATTGGTGTTCTGCAAAACGCCACGTGTCCGTACCGGCTTGATACTGCAGATTGCCGGGAGCAAAAACAATCTTACTGCCAGAAGGGATTTCAAAGACACCTACTGCACTTGCCTGCAAACAGAGAACTGCTGCAATAAATAAGGAATAAAACTTTTTCATACTAAGTGAGTTTATATTGTTTTGAAGATTTCGCCGGCAAATGTACAACAATTTTTGCATTTATGCAAATTTAGTCTATTTTTTAATACAAAAAATTTGGATATATGAAATTTTTGTTGTATATTTGCAGAAGATTTTGGAGGATGGAATCAAATACGGCTATACCTGCAAAATTCTTCTATTTTTTGTTTCCCGTAAGTTGCTGATTATCAGACATAGGAGCTCACGAGGTTCCTATAAGGTTCCTATGAACTTCCTATAAGGTTTATAGTTACCTACTTGGCGCATACAGAAATGGGCGACGTTTGGTAAAGAAGAAACAAAGAAGAGCTAAAAAGGGGCAAAGAAGAGCTAAAAAAAACGAAGGGCGGGAGTTGGATGCCCGCCCCAAAACAGCGGAAGGGAACCAAACAGGATTCCTGCAAAAAAGCCGGAGAACTTGCATGATTCAGAAAAAAGTGGTATCTTTGCAGCGTAAATAGCCGAAAAGCAGTTTCGGACATTCCGATACATGCCGAAAGCAAATAGAAACAGGAGCAGATATGAATATACCTTCCAATCCCGATATGCTGGTCAGTTTCGTCAACATGAAGCTGCGCGACGAATACAGCTCGCTCGAAGAGCTGTGTGACAATCTGGACCTCAACATCGACGAACTATGCCAAAACCTGCAAAACGCAGGGTACACATACAGCCCGGAAGCCAGGCGTTTCTGGTAATCCGGATGTTCTTTTCTGCCATTTTGGCAGTATTGTACAACTTGGTACGGAAGTTGAGATACACTATGTGACTGCCCTGCGGGGCAGTAAGGCCGCTACGCTGTAGGCCCAACGCAAGCGCCTGTTAGAAGATTAAGAACTATTTTAAAAACATTATATATTATGAGTAAGATTCAACCATTAGCAGACCGCGTGCTGATTAAGCCCGCAGCTGCAGAAGAAAAAACAGTCGGCGGCATCATCATCCCCGACAGTGCCAAAGAGAAACCGCTCCACGGAGAAGTACTCGCCGTAGGCGAAGGAACCAAAGACGAAGCAATGGTACTCAAAGCCGGAGACCAGGTGCTCTACGGCAAATACGCAGGTACAGAACTGGAACTCGACGGCGAAAAATACCTGATTATGCGCCAGAGCGACGTATTAGCAAAAGTGGAATAAAGACCGCTTCGTTAAAGGAATAAATACAAAAGACAAATATGAATCGACCGATAGTAACAAGTCCATTGTCCTTCAGTGAACGAAGTGAACGGTCTTTAATCTTTAATCAAAACTATGGCAAAAGATATTACGTATAATGTAGAGGCGCGCGAGGCGCTGAAGCGTGGCGTTGACCAACTGGCCGACGCAGTGAAAGTGACGCTCGGTCCGAAAGGCCGCAATGTCATCATCGATAAGAAATACGGAGCTCCGCATATCACCAAAGACGGAGTGACGGTAGCCAAAGAAGTGGAACTGCAGGATGCAGCCGAGAACCTGGGTGCACAGCTCGTCAAGGAAGTGGCATCGAAGACCGGCGACCAGGCCGGTGACGGTACAACGACCGCTACTGTGCTGGCACAAGCCATCATAGGCGTGGGTCTGAAGAACGTGACCGCAGGCGCCAACCCGCTGGACTTGAAACGCGGTATTGACAAAGCCGTAGCTGCCGTAGTAGCCGAGATTAAGAAGAACGCCGTGGTCGTAGGCAACGACTTCGACAAGATTGAGCAGGTAGCTACCGTTTCCGCCAACAACGATGCTGAAATCGGCAAACTGATTGCCGACGCTATGCGCAAGGTCAGCAAAGACGGTGTCATCACCATCGGCGAGGCCAAGGGAATGGACACCACTATCGACGTGGTACAAGGTATGCAGTTCGACCGCGGCTATATCAGCCCGTATTTCGTAACGAACACCGAGACCATGCAGGTGGAGATGGACAAACCGTACATCCTGATCTACGACAAGAAGATTTCGAACCTCAAGGAGTTGCTGCCTGTTCTCGAACCGGCCGTACAGAGCGGACGTCCGTTGCTGATTATCGCCGAGGATGTGGACAGCGAAGCGCTGACCGCACTGGTGGTCAACCGTCTGCGTGCACAACTGAAAATCTGCGCCGTGAAGGCTCCGGGCTTCGGCGACCGCCGCAAAGAGATGCTCGAGGATATCGCCATCCTGACCGGAGGTACTGTCATCAGCGAGGAGAAAGGTATCAAACTGGAGCAGGCCACGCTTGACATGCTCGGTACCGCAGAGACCATCACTGTCAGCAAGGACAACACCACTATCGTCAACGGCGCCGGCAACAAAGAGGCTATCGCAGCCCGCGTAGCACAGATCAAGGCGCAAATCACCGCCACCAAGTCGACCTATGACAAAGAGAAACTGCAGGAGCGTCTGGCCAAACTCGCCGGAGGCGTTGCCCAACTGAATGTAGGTGCTGCCAGCGAGGTGGAGATGAAAGAGAAGAAAGACCGCGTGGACGACGCGTTGAGCGCAACACGTGCGGCTATCGAAGAAGGTGTTGTTCCCGGCGGAGGCGTGATGTATATCCGTGCACAGAAAGCCCTGGAGGGTCTCAAAGGCGAGAACGAGGACGAGCAGACCGGTATCGAGATTGTACGCCGTGCCATTGAGGAACCGCTCCGCCAGATTGTAGCCAACGCCGGCAAGGAAGGCGCTGTCGTAGTGGACAAAGTGCGCGCAGGAAAAGCCGACTTCGGCTACAACGCACGCAAGGACGTATACGAGAACCTCTTCGAAGCAGGAGTGGTGGATCCCGCCAAGGTAACGCGTGTAGCACTGGAGAACGCCGCTTCCGTAGCCGGTATGTTCCTCACTACCGAGTGCGTCATCGTGGACCATCCCGAGGAGCATCCCGCACCTGCAATGCCTGCCGGAGGCATGGGCGGAATGATGTAATCGCGTTCGGCAAACGGGATGCGGAAACCAACCCGTTCAGCGCTGACCGACGGAAAAGAGAAACGACCTTCGAAAACCGAAGGCCGTTTCTCTTTTATATGAACAAGAAATTTATCAACTTTTCAGTACTGACTGCAACTGTGCGATATGCTGGCGCAAAACCGGGTCAAACTCCATCTGGTCACGCACAAAAGCAATGGAGTGCAGCACGGTGGCATGCGTGCGCCGGCCCATGTAGAATCCAATCTCTGCCAGCGAGCATCCTGTCAGTTGTTTGCTCAGGAAGACCGCCACGTGGCGCGCCAGACTGATATCCTTGCTGCGGTTCTGGGCCTTGATGGCCTTCTCCGGGATATTGAAATGCTCGGATACGGCGCCGATGACATCTTCGATGGAAGTCTGACGCGGCTGGATAGCGACAATCTTGCTGACCACCTGTTCTGCGAGCTGGATATCAATCTCTCGGTCGGTGAGCGTAGAGTGAGCCAGCAGCGATGCCAGAACGCCCTCCAGATCGCGTACGGAGTCGCGTACGTTCTGGGCGATATAGTCCACCACCTCGTCGCTCAGTACGATACCGTCGCGGCGCATCTTGCTCAGCAGGATATTCTTGCGCAGCTGGTAATCCGGCTTGGTTATCTCTGCGGTAAGGCCGTATTTGAAGCGGGTGAGCAGCCGCTCCTCGATATCTTTCAGTTCCACGGGCGCACGGTCGCAGGTGAAAACCAGCTGCTTGCGGCTCTGCTGGAGATAATTGAAGATATGGAAGAACGTGTCCTGTGTACCCTTGAGCCCCGCGAAATACTGGATATCATCCACGATGAGCACATCTATCGAGTGATAGAAATTGAGGAAATCGGGTATACGGTTCGAGTTGCGCGCATCCTGGTATTGCAGTTTGAAGGTGTTGGCGCTCACGTACAGCACGCGCGCGGCAGGATTGAACGCCAGTACCTGATTGCCGATAGCGTTGGCAAGGTGGGTCTTTCCTACTCCGCTCCCGCCGTAGATAAACAGGGGGTTGAAAGTGTTGTATCCGGGCTGTTTGGCGATCGTGATACCCGCCGTACGGGCCAACTTGTTCGGTTCGCCTCCCACATAGGAATCAAACGTGTACAACTGGTTGAGCTGCGCGTCAAAAGCCGAAGCCTGTTGTTGCGACGCCGGAGCCGGCCATTGCGAGACGCTTGCGTTCTGCGGACCGGCAGAAGGCAGCATTGTGCCTGCGCCGGAAGCCGAGTCTATCAGCACCCGGTACTCCAGACGCGTGCCCTGGCCGAACACACGGATGATTGCTGCGGACAGCAGGGGGATATAGTTCTCCTCTATATACTCGGCTACAAATTGTGATTTCACCTGCAGCACCAGAATACCCTCTGCAAACTGCAACGGTACGATGGGAGCGAACCACGTCTGGTAGGCGGTGGTCGTCAGGTTGTCAGCCAATATGGTCTGACATTGTGCCCATTGTTGCTGCAATGTCTGCATTTTCTGTTAGTTTTTGAGTATATATTTAATAAGGAGTGTCCGTCTCCGACTCCGACTATACCTGTCTGGTAGGGCGAAATCGACTGCAAAGGTACTACAATTTTTTGAATTGGCAAAATTATGTCTATATTGACAATATTAGTGCAGTAGCGTAACTGCCGCATTTTTAGGCACTTACACACAAATACCTGATTATCAAGGCTCTAACAAAGTTATCAACACGTAACGCATTGATTTATAGGTAGTTTGAAATATGCAATAGTTCGGACTATTTTTATGTAAAAAAAACCTGCAATACGCAGATTTAGCGGCGTTTGCAGGCTGTTGAAAATATTTGTAATTTAGAAAATATACAAACAGCAAGGAAATTGGTTTGTGGAAGTTTTCGACACAAAATGTTCTATTCTTCCGGTCATTTCTGCTTGCTTCCGAAGACCGAGAAATGGACGTACCGTTTCGGGTGTGCCTTGAGGTCGGTCAGCAGGGAATCGGCCGATATGACAGTCGCGTCGATATGGTCGTAGAGCGACTTGTTGTAGATGAGTTGGCCGAGTGTGCCGTTTTGAGAGCGGACATCGGAGATCACGGCGTTCACGCCGTCCACAGCTTTGTCCACACGCGCTACGGTGGCGCCCAGATTGGCCTTGTTGATATCCGCCACTATCGTATTGAGGTTCGCGATAGCGGTATCCGCATTGTTGACAATAGTCGGCACCTGGGTGTTCATCATCTTGCGGAGGTTGGCGGATACGCCGGTCAGATCACCGGAGATACGGTCTACGTTCTCCAGCGTCGTCTGTATATGATTGCCCGCCAGCTGGCCTCTCAGTCCGGCCACCAGCGAGTCCACATCCTGCACCGTTGCGTCCACGTGTGCCAGCAATTCGCCCTGCAGGCTCTCCATCAGCCCCGGCACATAGGTCGTAGGGAGATAAGCGCCTTTGGCTATCGGCTCGCGCAGTTCCTCTGTAGAAACGGCGTTTCCTGTAGAGTCCGTTCCGTTCTGCAGCAACGGTATTTGCAACTCAATGGCCATTCCGCCGAGCAGTCCGTCTGCTATCAGCGCCATCTGTGTACCTTGCGGCAGAGCAATATCCTTCCGGATAGAGATATCAACCAGAAATGCGCTGTCGCGCGTGAAATCATAATGAATAGCATCCACCTGCCCCACTTTGTGCCCGCGGATATAGACTGCGGCCTGTTCCTCCAGACCGTGCAGGTGGGAATATATACCATGATAACTGTTGGTGGGAGAGAAGATATTCACTCCCTTGAGGAAGTTAAATCCGAAGAAGAGCAAAAAGAGACATAGTGTGGCCAGCAGACCTACCTTGATTTCGCGGGAATATTTCATACTGATTGGCGAACGACTGTTTATTGGGGTTAATTTTATGTATTGTTATTTTTCGAATTTGATGATCCAGCAGTCCGGAAACGACTTTCTGAGTTCGGGCAACCGCTCTGCCACTTTGGCACGGTCGGTATCGGCCGCTGTGTAGTATTTGATCCACCGGCCTGCATGAATGGTATCGCATGCGAAACCTTTCAGCTGCGGGTCAGTCGGTTGCAAGGGCTCTTTGGATGCGCATATCTGGATGGCGTAGTATTTCTGCTTTTCGCGCGGAGCCGCCTCCTGCGCCGGTGTCGTCTCCTCCGTCCGGCTGCCGGCCGCCTGTTCCGCTTGCGGCTCCGGTTCCGTCGTCAGCGCCTCTTTTTTAGCGGACTGGCGATGTGTGTAGGCTGCGAAAGCGTCTACGAGCGCCTGCGCCATTCCGTCCATGGCGGTATCGCGGTTGAGAAACTCCTCTTCCTCCGGATTGGAGATAAAGCCCATCTCGAAAAGGATAGACGGGCAGGCTGTCTTCAGGAGCACCCAGAAGGCGGCCTGGCGTACACCGCGGTCAGCCCGGTTGAGACGTCCCACGAAATGGTTCTGCACATGCGTGGCGAACTGGAGAGACTGGTCCATATACGCGTTCTGCATGAGTTCGAACATGATATAGGAATCAATGGAATTGGGGTCAAACCCCTGGTAGGTGGTCTTGTAATCCGCCTCCAGCTTCATCACGGCGTTCTCGCGCATGGCGACATCCAGGTTCTTCTCCATTTTCTCGGTCCCCAGGATGAATGTCTCTACTCCCGAAGCCGCTTTCGACTCCGCGGAGTTGGTATGGATGGACATGAATAGGTCGGCATTGTTCCTGTTGGCAATGTCGGCACGGGTCTGTAGGGGGATAAACACGTCGGTGGAACGCGTGTATATCACCTTGACATCCGGATATTGCTGATTGAGCAATTCGCCCACACGCAGCGCGAGCGTGAGGTTGAGGTCCTTCTCCCGGGATATCCTGCCGATGGCTCCCGGGTCCTTGCCTCCGTGTCCGGGGTCGATTACGATGGTATAGTTATGGTCAGCCGCTATGGCAAACGATAGGGCCGCAAACGCGGCAACGACTGTCAGACAGAATCTTCGCATTGTAGGTTTTCAGTTGGTTAGTGAGTGATTTGGTCACCTTTGCGCCTGCAAAGGTACGCTTTTTTTTTGACATATACAAATTTATCCGAACAATTTTTATGCCAACGGCGATATTGACTGCCGCGGAAAGGATTTTTACAAAAATTAGCAAAAAGATTTGCGTATGTAAGAAAAAAGTAGTAATTTTGTGGCCTGAAACGCACGTGCGCATAAATGCACGGGGATGAATTATGCAGAAGAGTGAGTTTACACCGGAAGAAGAAGCGATGATTCAGCGCGAGTTTGACGCGTTGCTGGCTGATTATGCGGCGACCCCGCATCGTCAGAAAGTGGAGCTGATTACCCATGCCTTCAATTTCGCCAACAAAGCCCATTACGGAGTCCGGCGCCTGAGCGGCGAGCCGTACATATTGCACCCCATTGCGGTGGCACGTATATGCGTGAGGGAAATCGGTCTCGGCAGCACCAGCATCTGCTCCGCATTGCTGCATGATGTGGTGGAAGACACCGACTATACGGTAGAAGATATCGCCGGGCTGTTCGGAGACAAGATTGCCCAGATAGTGAGCGGGCTGACCAAGATTAGCGGAGGCGTGTTCGGAGACCAGGCCAGCGAGCAGGCGGAGAACTTCCGGAAACTGCTGCTCACCATCAGCGACGATATCCGCGTGGTGTTAATCAAGATTGCGGACCGACTGCATAATATGCGCACGCTCGGCGCGCAGCCGAAAGACAAACAATATAAGATTGCCGGCGAGACACAGTATATCTATGCGCCTCTGGCCCACCGCCTGGGTCTGTTCCCCATCAAGACGGAGCTGGAGGATCTGAGTTTCAAATACGAACATCCCGAACAGTGGCAGGAAATCCACGACAAACTGGAGCTGGTCCGCGGACGGCAGTTGGAGAGTTTCGAATCATTCGCCAAACCTATACGCGCGCGTCTGGAAAGCATGGGATACAATTTCACGCTGAAAGCGCGCATCAAATCGGTCTACTCGATTTGGAAGAAGATGGTCAAACAGCAGGTGGCATTTGAAGATGTGTACGACCTGCTGGCGGTACGTATTGTGTTCACGCCGAACGAATCGATGAGCGAGAAGGACCAGTGCTGGATGATTTATTCGGCCATCACTGAAATCTACCGCCCCCACCCCGAACGTATCCGGGACTGGATTTCCACGCCGAAAGCCAACGGATACGAAGCGCTGCATGTGACCGTCATGGGGACCAACGGCGAATGGGTGGAGGTCCAGATCCGTACGGACAGGATGAACGAGATAGCGGAACGCGGACTCGCGGCGCACTGGAAATACAAGACCGGTGAAAACGACGATTCCGAATTGGACAAATGGCTCCGTGAAATCAAAGAGATACTGTCCCACCCGGAGAAGGACGCCATGGAATTTCTGGGCACCTTCAAACTGAACCTCTTCGCGCAAGAGGTGTTCGTCTTTACCCCGAAGGGAGAAATCAAAACGATGCCGCTGGGTTCCACGGCGCTGGATTTTGCGTTCTTGCTCCATTCGGAGCTGGGCGAACACTGCATCGGGGCGAAAGTCAACCACTCGCTGGTGCCCCTGTCCTACAAACTGAAAGGCGGTGACCAGGTGGAAGTGCTGACCTCAAACAGCCAGCACCCGCAGCCGGAATGGCTGGATATGGTCACTACGGCTAAAGCGAAGAACGGCCTGATTCAATATTTCCGCAGGGAAGAACGCAAATATACCCGCCACGGCGAGCGTCTGGTACACGACGCTATTGCCATGGACAAAGACCTGGCGGAAAACGCGGATATGGCTTTGGCACGATTGTTGAACCACTATGGTATCAGCCAACCGGGCGAACTGTACGCACAGGTGGGGCAAGGCATCATCCGGCTCGACAACCTGCACGATATCGTTTTCCCGAGACGAAGCCTGCTGTCGCGTCTGCCGTTTATCGGCGGAAAAAGCGAAAAGAACGATACACAGACTGCCGGCAGCACTCTCCCAGAAGAGGCGAAAAACGAGAAAAACGAGAAAAACAAGGGGAAGAAAAAAGAAAAGGCTATCGTACTGACGGACGAGAACCTGGGCAGAGAATACCTGCTGAGCCATTGCTGCCACCCTATTCCGGGAGACGAAGTGCTGGGATATCAGGACGAAAGCGGGAAAATGCACATCCATAAGATTGACTGTCCGGAGGCCAACCTGCTCAAAGCGAGCTACGGCAAACGCATCTATTCCGCTACATGGAACACCCACCGTGTCCAGTCGTTCGTCGAGACAATAGAGCTGAAGGGAATCGACAAATTCGGTGTGTTTATCCAGGTGCTGCAGACTATCACTACGGATTTCCACATCAACATGCGCTCCATCAATGTCAGCAGCGACGACGGGATTTTCAAGGGTACGATGGAGATTTACGTGTACGACCGCACGGAACTGGACGAACTGTTGAAGGCGATTCGCAAGATCGAGGATATCAAAGAGGTCCGGCGTATCAGTGACATGTGACCGGCAGACGGCAATCCGTGATTCGGAATTTGCAACATACTAAAAACAAACTATATATGACGATGAAAAAGATTTTTAGCACTCTCTGCATGGCTCTGATGGCAGTAGCCATGATGGGCCAACAGGCAGTAATCACATTTGAGAAGACGGAGCATGATTTCGGCAAGATCAACGAGGCAGATGGCCGTGTATCGACCGTCTTCACGTTCAAGAACGAAGGAATGGCGCCATTGGTACTGAGTAATGTGCGCGCCAGCTGCGGATGCACCACCCCGACCTGGACCAAAGAGCCGGTTGAGCCGGGCCAGACGGGAAGTATCACCGTTACATATAATCCGAACGGCCGTCCCGGACGTTTCCAAAAGACAGTTACCATCACCTCCAACGCAACCGAGGCAACCAAACGGGTATATATCAAGGGAGAAGTTATCCCGAAGCAAGCCAAGCCGGTCAACCGCTACACCATCAGCGTGGGCGCGCTCAATATGAAGAGCAAGACACTGGATCTGGGCGAACTGAAGAAAGGCGAGACCAGAAGCGGCGAACTGGAATATGCCAACCAGACTGCTGAGGAGCACCAGGTGGAACTGGCGGTAAACAGCGCGGACGCTTATCTCATAAACACCGTCACACTGGAAAAACCGAAAGCCAACGAAGTCGGCAAGTTTGTGTTTGCCATTGATACGAAAAACACCAAACTGTACGGCCCGGTAGAGGCTTACGCTTATGTAGTAGTGGACGGCAAGAAAGATATCAGCGAAGCCTACAAACTGACCATCAAAGCCAATATCGTAGAGGACTTCAGCAGCCTGACTACCGAGCAGAAACAACTATCGCCTATCATGGAGTTGCCGGCAGAGTTCAACGCAGGAAAAGTAGTCAGCGGCAAGACCCTGAAGTTCTCCTTCCCAATCAAGAACAGCGGTGTTAATCCTCTAGAGGTACGCCGCGCTTATGCAGCCGACAAAGCACTCTACGTAAAACAGCCGAAAGCCGTCAAGTCCGGCAAGAAAGGTGCCATCACCGTAGAGATCAACACCAAGGGACTGCAACCCGGCAACTACAGCCGCGAGATTACGGTCATCACCAATGACTATGCCAACCCTGTTAAACGTGTGAAGATCAACTTTGTTGTTGAGTAATGATAGACCATCCGGAAAATAGTGCCGAATACAAAGGGTTGACCGTCAATGCCGGCGTTCAGAACCTGCCGAGTGTTAACCCGTATGCTACGTTCCGACGCAAGAAAACCGTGCTGAGTCCCGAGGAGTATTTCCAGGGGATTCGGCGCGGCGATATGACGGTCTTGAGCCAGGCGGTCACACTGGTGGAAAGCAACCTGATGGCGGACCAGGCCATTGCCCAGAAAGTGATAGAGATGTGCCTGCCCTACGCGGGACAATCCATCCGCGTGGGTATCACGGGTGTCCCGGGAGCCGGCAAATCGACTTTCATCGAGGCATTGGGAAGCGAACTCTGCGACCACGGCAAGAAACTCGCCGTCCTCGCCATCGACCCCTCTTCGGAACGCAGCAAAGGTTCGATCCTGGGAGACAAGACCCGTATGAACGAGCTATCCGTCAAGTCGAACGCATTCATCCGCCCCAGCCCGTCTGCCGGCAGCCTGGGAGGTGTGGCACGCAAGACCCGTGAGACGATTGTGCTGTGCGAGGCAGCCGGTTTTGACACGATTCTGCTGGAGACAGTCGGTGTTGGTCAGTCCGAGACAGCCGCCCACTCGATGGTGGACTATTTCCTGCTGCTGCAGGTGACCGGAACAGGAGACGAACTGCAGGGCATCAAACGCGGCATCATGGAGATGGCGGACGGTATCGCAATCAACAAATGCGACGGAAATAATATTGAACGTGCGCGCGCCGCGCGTGTGAGTTTCAAGAACGCCCTCGCGCTCTTCCCGCCTCCACAGTCAGGATGGAAACCGGACGCTATATGCTGCTCGTCTATTGACCATAGCGGCGTGATGGAGGTATGGAAAAACGTGGAGGAATACATCGAGTTCACCAAAAAGAACGGTTATTTCGAGCGGCACCGTACCGAACAAGCCAAGTACTGGATGTACGAGACTATCAACCAGGCACTCCTGGACGGATTCTACAAAAACGAGACGATGGAACACCGGATAGAAGTAGCCGAACGACAAGTGCTGAACAACGAGATAAGCAGTTTTGTGGCAGCACACAACCTATTGACAGAATATGGCCGAAAACAGCAAAAATAATTCCCGTAAACGCGCAGTTGCGCCCACTATCATCAAGGTGGGAGCCAACGAGATGGGCAAACTGCCGCCGCAGGCTCCGGAATTGGAAGACTCCGTATTGGGAGCGCTCATGATAGAGAAAGAGGCCTACGGAAGCGTAGCGGATTTGTTGCGCCCGGAGGTCTTCTACAAGGACCAGAACCGCGTGATCTTCGAGGCTATCCGCGCCTTGGCGAGCAAGGAGGAACCGATTGATACCATCACTGTGTGCGAGAAACTGCGCAGTATGGGTACCCTCGCTCAGGCGGGAGGTGCTACCTACGTGGCGGACCTGACGCGGCGTGTCGCCTCCACGGCACACCTGCGCTATCACGCGCAAATCATCGCCCAGAAAGCTACCGCGCGGGACCTGATTGCCTTGGCGGCGCAAATCGAGGAGAAAGGCTTCGACGAGACCCAGGATGTAGAGGAACTGATGCAGGAGGCGGAAGCCGGTATCTTCGAAATTTCCCAACGCTCGCAGAAACGCGACGTGACACAAATAGACCCGGTGATAGAGGAGGCTTTCGCGCGCATGGACAAGGCGGCGAAAAACGACGGCTCTATTTCCGGTATCGCGTCCGGATTTACCGCATTGGACAAGATTACATCCGGATGGCAGTCGCCCGACCTGATTATCATTGCCGCGCGTCCGGCGATGGGTAAAACAGCCTTCGTGCTGTCAATGGCGAAAAACATGGCAATCGACCAGCGCATACCCGTTGCCATCTTCTCGCTGGAGATGTCCAACGTGCAGCTGATGAACCGTCTGTTCATGAACGTATGCGAGATAGAGGGTGACAAGATCAAGACGGGCAAGATGAAACCGGACGAGCGCAAACAGATGAATATCAAGGTGAATGTGATGAAGGGAGCGCCGCTGTACATGGACGACACCCCTTCCCTCTCCATCTTCGAACTGCGCTCGAAGGCCCGCAAACTGGTGCGGGAGCATGGTATCCGGCTCATCATCATCGACTACCTCCAGCTGATGAACGCACAGGGCTCCAGCTTCGGCAGCCGCGAGCAAGAGGTGTCAATCATATCACGCAGTCTGAAAGCATTGGCCAAGGAACTGGATATACCTATCATTGCGCTTTCCCAGCTGAACCGCGGCGTGGAGAGCCGCCAGGGTATCGAGGGCAAGACACCGCAGTTGAGCGACTTGCGCGAATCCGGAGCCATTGAACAGGACGCAGATATGGTATGCTTTATCCACAGACCGGAATACTACCATCTGTACAACGACGACAAGACCGGAAAAGACCTGCGGGGACTGGCGCAAATCATTGTGGCAAAGCATCGTAACGGTGCTACCGACTCTATCTGGCTCAGATTCCGCGGAAAATATGCAAAATTCCAAAACGAAGACGAGGGCTACGATCCCGATGAATACAACTCACTGGCTGCCGCTCCCATGGAGAACAGCGTCTCTATCCCGTCCAGCATGAACAACTCGATGGGAGAGAGTCTCGTACAGCCCTTCTAACACCAACGCAATCAATAAAACAATCATTTCTATTATATGCAAAGAACAGTAATCATAGACGCTCTTAAACGCACGGATTTCGGTAGCGAAATCAACGTGAGAGGCTGGGTGCGTAGCCGACGGGGAAACAAGCAGATTTCCTTTATTGCACTCAACGACGGCTCCACCATTCGCAATATTCAGATTGTTGCGGACCTCGATAAATTCAGCGAAGAGCAACTGAAACCCGTTACCACCGGAGCCTGCATCTCTGCTACAGGCATACTCGTAGAGAGCCAGGGAGCCGGACAAGCCGTAGAGATACAGCTGCGCGAATTGGAAGTGTACGGCACTGCCGATCCGGAGAAATATCCCCTGCAGAAAAAAGGCTTGTCCATGGAATACCTGCGGACCATCGCGCACTTGAGACCGCGTACCAACACCTTCGGAGCCGTATTCCGCATCCGTCACAACATGGCTATGGCTATCCATACCTATTTCCATGAGCACGGATATTTCTATTTCCATACACCGCTTATCACAGCCAGCGACTGCGAGGGAGCCGGACAGATGTTCCAGGTCACGACCAAAAACCTCTATAATCTGAAAAAGACCGAGGACGGACAGATTGACTACAGCGACGATTTCTTCGGCAAGATGACCGCATTGACGGTGAGCGGACAGCTGGAAGGCGAGCTGGGAGCCATGGCGTTGGGCAAGATTTATACATTCGGTCCCACGTTCCGGGCCGAGAACAGCAATACACCGCGGCACTTGGCGGAATTCTGGATGATTGAACCGGAAATAGCGTTTATCCAGAAGGACGAACTGATGGACCTGGAGGAGGATTTCATCAAATACTGCGTCCGCTGGGCGTTGGAGCATTGCCAGGACGATTTGGAATTCCTGAACCAATATGTAGACAAAGGCCTGATTGACCGTCTCAAATCCGTCATCGATACCGAATTCGTGCGGCTGGAATATACAGAGGGTATTCGCATTCTCCAGGAGGCCGTGAAGAACGGCAAGAAATTCGAGTTCCCGTGCAACTGGGGCGATGACCTCAGCTCCGAGCACGAGCGTTTCCTCGTAGAGGAACACTTCGGAAAACCGGTTATCATGACGGACTATCCGAAAGACATCAAGGCGTTCTATATGAAAATGAACGCCGACGGCAAGACCGTACAGGGTACGGATGTGCTGTTCCCGCAAATCGGAGAAATCATCGGCGGCTCTGTCCGCGAGGAGAATCTGGACAAACTGAACGACGAAATCGAACGGCGCCATATTCCGATGAAGGACATGTGGTGGTATCTGGATACACGCCGTTTCGGCGCGGCTCCGCATGCCGGATTCGGACTCGGATTCGAGCGACTCATGCTGTTTGTCACCGGTATGCAGAATATCAGGGACGTCATCCCCTTCCCGCGTACACCGAAAACGGCAGAATTTTAATCACGCTATTATAATTAACCATAAAAACACTAACAAACAATCGTATGAAAAAAATCATTTCTCTGGTGTTTGCCTTGGCCGTAGCCTATGCCGCTATGGCGCAGACATCTCTCAGAGGCCGCGTTGTTGACCAGTCTACCCAGACCCCTGTGGTAGGCGCTAAGGTCACATTGGCCAATCAAAACATTGCTACGATGACAAATGCATCAGGCGAGTTCTCTCTACTCTACCTGAACGCGACGGACGAAGAGGTCATCATTGAGGCAGAAGGCTACATTGCCGCTATCGAACTGATCCAGTTGCAGCAGAACGTGACAAACGAGATGAAGACAGTGGAGCTGCAACAGGACATCGTCTCGCAGACACAGGACGAGATCCTGCTGAACCTGACGGAAGAGGAGATGAGCGATGATGAAGGACGGTCGCAAGCCCAGGCTTCGTCCTCGTCCGCTTCTACCGATGTGTTCAATTCGACCGTCTCATTTGCCTGGTCCACAGCGCGTTACCGCAATCGTGGCTATGAGTCGAAAGCAGAGAGTTATTACATCGAAGGCCTGAATTTCAATTCTCAGGAGCGCGGCCAGTTCAACTATTCCGCAATGGGTGGTCTCAACGATGCCAGCCGCTACAAGGATGTAATCAACCCTATCGAAGCCAACGCATTCACCTTCGGCGGACTCGGCCAGGCTACCAACTACATGATGGGAGCCACCCGCTATGCACAAGGATGGAAAGTGGGCGTTGCGGGTACCAACCGTAACTACAAGGCGCGTGTGAACGCTACGTACGCCAGCGGCGTGATGCCGAGCGGATGGGCGGTTATCGCACAGTTGGCGTACAGATTCTCGCCCTACATTGACAACAAGGGTATCATCGGCGAGGGTATCAAGTACTATTCCCTGGGCTATTTCCTGGCTGCAGAGAAGATCTGGGACAACAGCCGTCTGAAACTGATTACCTTCGGTGCACCTACCGAACGCGGTCAGAACGCAGCGGTCACCCAGGAGGTGTACGACCTGACCGGCTCTATCTACTACAACCCCTATTGGGGCTACCAGAACGGCAAGGTGCGCAACTCGCGTATCGTGAAATCGTTCGACCCGACGGTGGTTGCTGCTTATGAGATCAACCTGGACGAACAGCAGAAACTGAAAGTCGCTGCCGGATACCACTATTCATGGTATTCCAACTCCGCACTCAATTTCTACAACGCTCCGGACCCGCGTCCGGATTACTACCGCAACCTGCCTTCCGCTATGTGGGACGGCCAGATCGCCAACCCCTATTATGAGACATCCGGTACGCAACTGTTCGACGATGCCGGTAAGCACTATCCGTGGGGTATGTTCATCGGCGAGGACATGAACGGCCGCAGTCTGGGCTCGGGATTTGTTGCCGATGATGGCAACCTCGTAGGTCCGTCGGTCAACAGAGACCAGTACAACGCGCTGGTGAACCTGTGGAAGAACCGTGACAACAAAACCACGCAGATTGATTGGGAAAACATCTATGCGTCCAACTTTGCCAACAATGTCAACAATCCGGACGGTTCGGCACGCTATATTCTGGAGCGCCGCCACAATGATATTCAGGAGGCGTCTGCATCCGTCAACTATGTCAACACCCAGTTCAACCACCTGAAGATGACTGTCGGAGTGGAGGGCAAGTTCTCCCAGGGTATTCACTATAAGACGATTGATGACCTGCTGGGCGCCAACCAATGGATTGACGTGGATGCGTTTGCCGACCGTGATATCAAGGAACTGGCTTCCAACAGCGGTTTCACCCAGGAGGACATCCAACTCGTGCGTATGAACGAGGTGCGTACCGGCTACAGCGATATTATCCATGCAGACGGCCGCCGCTTCGGATACGACTACCGCATCAACATGGGCAACGCCAAGGCCTGGTTCCAGAACGAATGGTCATTCAACGAAGTGGACCTCTACTACGCACTCGCCTTCAATTACACCTCGATGCAGCGCTATACGAACATGCTCAACGGACGCGCATGGTATCTGACCAAGGTGGCGGAAGAGAAAACGGGCAGCGAGGCTTGGAAATACTATGGCAAGGCTTCCTACGATGCTGTCAAGGCCGCAGAGGCGGACGGCACTCTCAAATCGGGCAGCCGTATCATGGGTGACGCTCACCACTTCCTGGATCCTGCTTTCAAACTGGGTGCCACCTACAAGATCAACGGACGTAACCGTTTGAAACTGAATGCGTTGGTCAAGACGGAAGCACCGCTCGCGCGCGATGCATATATCTCGCAGCGTGTACACGACCGCGTGGTGGAGAATATCTACACACACGACAAGGCCAAATCGCTGGGTGATTTCTATGCAGCCAGCCAGAAAGTGGCATCCGCCGACCTGACCTATGAGTTCAACTACCCCATCGTCCGCGGTCGTGTTACCGGTTTCTTCACCCAGACTTGGAACGGCACGGAGCTGAACGGCTATTATGACGACGAGGCACGCACGTTTGTCAACCAGGCTATGACCGGTATCGACAAACGCTATATGGGTATCGAGGCAGCCGCTGCTGTCAAAATGGGTACCTACTTCACATTGACGGGTGCTGCCAGCGTGGGCGACTACCGCTACACCAGCGACGCCAACTCCGTCACTTCCGCTGAAAACGGAATGCCGATGACCCAGGACCTCTCTACCAAGGAACTGATCTTTGAGACCAGAGACAAAGTGCTGCTGAAGGGGCTCAAACTCTCTACCGGCCCGCAGGTCAACGCCAGCCTCAAACTGTCGTTCTTCCACCCGAAGATGTGGTTTGCCGACATCACGGTGAACTATCATGACTGGAACTATCTGTCTGTGGCTCCGAGCCGCCGTATGCAGGGGCTCTATACCGGTATCCGCACCGACGGTACGGCGGTCAACGGTTGGTATGGCGACACCTATGCCAACGCTGTTCAGACCACGGACAATCAGGAGCTGCGCGTCAGTGTGGACGATAACGGCAATGCGGTGTACGAAAACGCGGTGCTGGACGCCAATGGTGTTCCCGTGCTGAAATATCCGTACAACATCATGACGATGCAGGAGAGTCTGGCGGCCACCAACCCGCTCAACCGCTTCATCATCGATGCTTCGGTCGGTAAACTGATTTACCTCAAGAACCGCCAGTCAATCTCTATCAACCTCAGTGTGACCAACCTGACCAACAACACGCATTTCAAGACCGGCGGTTACCAGCAAGCCCGTCTGCCGCGTGCCGTGCGCCAGGGAGAGAAAGACTACCAGAACTCGGCTATCACCGCCAACGCCTGGAAATACCCGTCTAAGTATTACTACGCGTGGGGTGCCAACTTCTTCCTAACAGTAACCTATAAATTCTAAGCAATATGAAGACGAACAAATATCTTTTGTACTTTGTACTTAGTCCATTAGTACTTTCTTTGGCATCCTGCGAACCGAAAGCCCTGACACTGGAAGATGTCTTCACCGACGAGACGACGCTGGCAGACGAACTGGCAGCCGAGAACCCGGAGGGCTACGAGATATACACTCTCAACCAGTTTCTGGATACCTACATGACCGAGCAGGGTAATTTCTGGAGCGACACCAGCCGCTATCGTGACCGTTCTACTGCGGATAATGTTATCTTTATGTACTCGGTGGACACGCTCCCTACCAATGGCAAGGGAATCTATATCCGCGGACGCGTTACAACCGATGACTGGTCCGGCAACTTCTATAAATCCATGGTTATTCAGCAGGTTGTTGCCGGTGAGCAGCAGAACTTGCGTATCTCTGTCGACCTGGGTTCAAGCGGTGGTATGTACCAAATCGGCCAGGAGATTCTCATCCGTTGCAACGGACTGGCAGTCGGACGATATGCCAACCAGCCGCAACTATGCATCCCGTCGTACAACAACAATATCTATGCGATGAACGCTTCGCAGAAGGTCGGATGGGCTCCCGGACGTATCCAGGGCTCCGTCTTCCGCAGAGTTACACGTATGATTGGTACACCCGACGTATCCAAACTGAAATACGATGAACTGACGCTGAACGACTTGTATTCAAGCGCTAAAATCAATGCTTTCAGCAACACCAAGGAGTGTATGGATGAAATCCGCAAACAGGACGGACGGCTCGTTATTATCAAAGGCGTGCATTTCACGGGTCAATTCGATGACCAGGGAACCGTCAAAGAATGCGAAGTCATTCACCCTGATTCCGCCAATAGCGCAAATGTATTCGCGCCGACCAGCAATAATATCGGATATCCGCAAGGACGTATTATTACGGACGGAAGCGGAAAAGCATTGATGTGCTCCAGCTCGGAGTATGCCAAGTTCGCTTATTACTACCTCCCCGGTGCAGACAAAAACGGTGTTTCACACTGCCAGGACTGGGAGGGTACCGTAACCGGTATTTTGGGCTTCTATGAAGATAAAGCAAGTGAGTTGAAAGACCTGAAGAATGAGATACATATTGAAAACGATAGTAAATCTACCGAAGCTTGGAAGAAATGGTCGGTAACTCCGCGTGGCATTCCGGGCATCGGTATCGCCGATATCAAGATGTACTACCAGGGGGATCCGGAAATGGGTGAATGGACTCCTAAAGAGTTTGACCCGAAGGACTATAACCATTAATCTGTTGCGGTAGGTGAACTGGCTTGATATCCTCTTGTTACTGCCGCTTCTGGTCGGCCTGGTACGCGGGCTGATGCGCGGGCTTGTCTCCGAGATCATCGCCATTGCGGTGGTGATTTTCGGAGTGCTCGGTTCCAGATGCTGGGCGCCGCCCTTCTCCGCATGGCTCTTACGACAATGGGCATGGCCGCAAGGCGTATGCGATGTCGTCGCATACGTGTTGCTGTTTCTCGCTATTGCCGTGATGCTGTCTATCTTCGCACGCGGACTGACCAAGTTCATGCGGGCTATTCATCTCGGATGGGCCAACCGCCTGGCGGGAGGGCTCTTCGGGATGGCGAAATATGGCATCCTGGTGCTGGTGGTGGTCTTTGTAATGGATAAAACCAACGAGAGCTTCCATTGGCTGGACCAGTCGCCCGTAGTCAAGACATCAGTGGTCTATCCGCAGATGCTCAAAGCCACGCATTATATAGAGAACCGGAACTGACAAAAAACGCCGGGACTACCCTGCTTTCGATGTCATAAAATCTTTATCGGGGTTTTCTCGAGGTTTTCTCGAGGTTTTTTCGAGGTTTAAACGGTACCACTGCCTTAGCATTATTTAGTGTTATAGTAAGGATGATATATTATCTTTCTTTGGGAGCCAATCTGGGCGAACGCGAACAAACCATCCGTCAAGCCCTGGAGCGGATAGAGCAGCAGGGGGGAACAATCCTCCGCTGCTCTTCGTTTTACTATTCCGAGCCATGGGGGTTTCGGAGCGAACATGCCTTCTGCAATCTCTGTTGCGCGGTAGAGACGACGCTTGAGCCAATCGAGATGTTGCGCGCAACGCAATCCATAGAGCTACAGCTGGGACGAACAGAGAAATCTGTGAACGGCGAATATCACGACCGCACGATAGATATCGACCTCATACGTGCGTTCGACGACGAGGGAAAGGAAATCATACTACAAATAACCAATCAACAATCAGAAATAAGCAACGTCCCGTTGCTCTCCCTCCCCCACCCGATCTGGCAACAGCGGGATTTTGTCCGCATCCCTCTCGCGGAAATCCTGCCTTGTACAGAAGCGCCCCTCGCGGACGGCAATGAGGTGGAGGGCAACTGATATGACTAATCGACAAAAATCATTCATCGGTTTTATGGCCGGAGCGGCAGCGGGTATCTCGTATGGCCTGAACCCGCTGTTTGGCAAACCGCTTTTGAGCGGCGGTGTGCCGGTGTTGTCAATGCTGTTTTTCCGCTATGCCATCTCGGTGGTCATACTGGGTCTGTGGATGGCGTGCAGGCATGAGTCTTTCCGCGTCAACGGACGCGAGATGCGGCTGTTGCTTGTGCTCGGCTGTCTCTTTGCCGCCAGCAGCGTTTTTCTCTTCGAATCGTATCGTTTCATCCCTTCCGGACTGGCAACGACGTTCGTTTATCTCTATCCTGTGTTCGTGGCGCTCATCATGGTCGGGCTGCATGTCTATCCCAAATGGCAGGTATGGCTGTGTATAGCCGCCACGCTCGCGGGAGTGGTCCTGCTCAGTTGGCCGGCTGCCGGCGTAGAGATTCATTGGATAGGTATTGTCCTGGCGGCCATGTCTGCCTTGAGTTATGCCATTTATCTGGTGATTGTCAATCGCTCGCAGCGCATCAGACATATCTCCGAACATCTGCTGACGTTCTACGGCCTGGTGGTAGGCGCCGTCGCTTTCCTGGCATACCTGCTCATTGACGGCACGCCGGTGCTGCAAGGCATAGATACCGCCTCCGAAGTGCTGAACCTCATCGGACTGGCGGTCTTTCCCACTATGATTGCGATGCTGACGATAGCGCTCTCTACCCGTCTCATCGGACCTACCAAGACATCTGTCCTGGGGGCTTTTGAACCCGTGACGGCTATCATGGTCGGCACGCTGGTGTTTGGCGAACCGCTGACGGTGAACATCATCGCCGGCATTGCCATCTGTATTGCCGCTGTGCTCTTCATGATTCTGAGCGAGAAGAAATAACGGCGGCGTTAATACCGCTGCCTTGTTGCAGCCATTTTGCAGTCATTTTGCTGCCTTGTTGCTGTCATTTTGCAGTCATTTTGCAATCATTCTCAAACGCATCTCATTCACATCTCGTTCGCATCTCGTTCGCATTATGAACGCCGCAACAGCCTGTTGAGCCTTTTTTGGGGGGGAGACAACACTCCTCTTTTGAGCCTGATTGCCGCCCATTAGCGGATTATTTGCAAAAAAATGCAGAAATATTTGCATATGTCAGAAAAAAGCAGTACCTTTGCACCCGCTTTTAGGAAATGACGATAAATCGTACTTCGTATATCGTCAAATCGTAAATGCGCGTCGCGACCTTTGAGGTCGCTCGCTTATGGTGGTCTTAGCTCAGTTGGTAGAGCATCGGATTGTGGTTCCGAGTGTCGTGGGTTCGAGCCCCACATTCCACCCAAAAACATAAATCAGCAGCCTTTATGGTTGCTGATTTTGTTTTGTGAATGTGTTTAGGCTCGGACCCATCTTATCGGGGTCCCCGAGAATTTTAATTCTTGGGGAGAGCGAGTCACTGCGGCTACCTAAAAGCTACATTGTAGCGTAGGTCGTAGCAAGCAGATGACGAGCGAGGTCACGCTCTCTGCCTGCTGCGCAGGAAGCGCAGGCAGGCAAAAGCCGTGGCAAGGATCAGAACAAACAGCCAAGGAGTATCTCCTACGGGTGAACGCCAAACGGCCTCACCGATAGCCAAGTTCTCCTCATCGTCTTCGTCACCGTCTGAACCCGGGCGAGATACTCTGCGCGGACCATTGGAGGTAGCAGAGGGCATATAACATGCGCCGCCGGGCTGATTGAGTTGCCTGAAGTTAGAGGCCGAGATGGCGCTGAATGATTGCGGGCGTGCTACAGCGGGTGTAGTCGCATTCACGGGCGACGAGGAGGGCATAGTCCCCGTGGAAACGGAGACGAAGCCCATATTCTCCGACGGAGCGGCCCCTACACTGATGACCTGTGCTTTCGAGGTCATCGTGACAGCCGTGGCATCGACCGATGCCATCAGCGTCAGCAGGCATAACAATATATAATAAACAGATCTTTTCATCAGTACTAATACCTCCTATTCATTATTTCACAACAATGCGCTCTACCCTATTTCCGCGCTGCAGCAGATAAACGCCGAGCGGCAGACGGAGCGTGGTCAACAAATCATATTCTCCGAGAACAGCGATGCGATGTCCGAGCATATCATAGACAATCGTGTTCTGCGGTCCCGCGTTTGCGGTATTCTCTTCGGTATTGATATTCTCAATGCCGGTAGCTACTCCCGGTTCGTCGCTTGCAGCGGCCTTGCGGTGTCCGTTGATATAATAACGGAGCTGGTCGGATTGCGGCGTGGGTACACCTATCTGCAAACCATTGACAATCATGATACTATCTCCGGAAACCGCGTCGAATAGATAGAGCGGTTCGTTCCAGTTTCCACTAAGGGCGAAGGACAGTCTGGTGATGTCGGAATAGGTGTAAACCTGATTGCCTTTGGATGTCAGTTTGTCCTCGAGCGTAGCAAATACCAGCGGCACGGCGTTGATAGAGTCGCGCATATCGAACATGAGTGCGCGGTTATCCGCGATGGTGTACATGCTGAGCGGGGTAGCGAACGAGCCCTGGTCGAAATAGTTCAGACCTGAAGCCAGACAGAGAGCATCCTCTCCTGGACGGAACCCGCGTTCGGCATCGGAAGCCTCACCGATGGTGAGATAAGCTCGGTAGAGTCCCTGGTTGGTCTCGTTGGATGCGGATATATAGAGACGTCTCTCTGCGGCAGTCTGTTCGTCAGCAGCCGGCATACGGCGTTGGGGAGCGCCCGCAGCCTCATGCACCGGAGTACCGCTACCGGTCATTGCTACCATCGCACCGGGTTTGAGTACGATGTCGAGCTCAGTGGCTTCAGCGGCGGCAATCAGACCCACAGCGCGCTGCGGAGCGATGAAGTACTTGCCCGGGCCGTCCACCACTTCCGTGGAATAGGTGGAACCTTCGCGCATCAGGTAGGTAGTGAACTTGTATTTGTTCGCTCCCGCATGCTCCAAATTACCTACGTTGTCTTCGCATAGTTTGTACACATCAACCAGCGACATGGTCGGGTTGCCGAAGAAGAACACTTTGGATGCCTGCTCGTTGGTGAGGTGATAGGTAATCCCCTCTCCTCCTGCGGTTGTCAGTGCTGTTTTGTCGTAAGCCAGGTTGCCTGTCAGGTCGCTGAATGCCGAACGCGTGAGCGATACTTCCGTGCCTACCGGATACCCTTGTTTCTTGGTTCCGATATAGTGGTAGCTGTTCTCCTGTTTCGGCAGACGGACGATGAGCGAGCTGTCCTCGACGTCGGTCGGACCGAATCCAAGCAGCGCAACGGCATTGCCGGGCTTGAGTTCCTGATCGAGCACATTGGTCTTCACCCAATCGGCGGAGTTCTTCGGCGAACGTGTCTCCGTAGCAAGCGGAGATCCCTCCTCATCGGTATTCTGGAAGGCGTAGGGCACGGTCGAGTTGTAGTATGCCTGATAGAAGGCGTACGGGAAGGTGCGGTTGTGCGAAGCGCCGAAATCGTTGTTCTCGAACGTAGCGGGTGCAAAGTCCGGGTCGTTGCCTGCGCCGGCCTCCTTCGGTACGTAGATATCGCCGGAATAGATATGGTCGAGCGCAGGGCTGAAGGTCTGCCATTGGGCAGATTTGAACACAACGTCCACAAACGCCTTGGTATAGTTCAGCTTCTCCTGGCCGAGTATCTGCGACTGCGGCTTGAACAGTATCTCGCGGCAGGTATTCTTGGCATAGCCGAAATGGAGTGTATCTTTTTGGTTCACCACGCTCTCCGTCACAATCGGCAACAGGCTCTCGTCTGCGGTCTTGCCAATGATAACGCGGCTGTCTCCCATCGGCACTTTTGCCAAGGCGTCGGGATAGTCTTTATTATTCACCACAGGCATCCAGTTGGCGTCGTCGTTCCAATAGTTGGCGTCGTCGGGGTGCGAGGGGTTCCAACGCACGGTATCCGGCGCTATAGCGAGGATGAAGGACGAGTGACCCTTTATGTTGTCTTCTTCGCTCTCATCTACGGTATAACTATCGCGTGCGGTTGTACCGAAGAAGGCGGTCTTGAATCGATACCAGTGTCCGGCTTTGAGACGGAATGTAGTGCCCGCCTTCGGCGCGAAGCGCACGGTATCGCCGATATGGTAATACTCGCCCAAAGCGCTACCGGTAACCTTCTTGTCCTGCTCGTAATAGAACGCTTGCGCTGGAATAGCCTCGTGCCATGCGGTATCGCTGGTCTCAACCAGTTTGGTTTGTTGCCATCCGAGCACGGTGGATTTATCGTTCTCGTCGTCGATATATGCTATGCGGACGTTGAGTTTCTTGCCGTTCTCACCGTTTGCCTCGCTGCGCGTAGCGCGGATGACAGGAACGATATAGGTATCGCCCACGCGGCTGTCATACCCGTAGCGGAGTTTATATTCCGGCTCCTGAGAGTGGAGTTCCAACCACAGCGTGTCGTTGCAAACGGAAGCATGCAACGTGGTGTCGGCAGTACCTGCGGCGTTGCCGTGGGTGACATCGAAAAGACCCGTTGCCGGTACCGGCAGCAGGTAGAAATAGCTGTCTGCACGGTCACCCATGTATATATCTCGGTAGTCGAGTCCAATCTCCAGCAATCCGGCCTCTACCAGGTGGTTCAGACGGTTGTAGATAGCGGTTGCTATTTCAATCGGACGTCCGGTACGGGTAAAATCAGCGGGGGTAACGAGACTCCAGTCTGTAATATCACGCATGACGTTTCGGTCGTCATTGACACGGAAGGCATCCATGGCATCCACGAACTCGGTACGTGTGCATCCGTACTTAGCACGGAAGTCGTCATCGCTGTCGCGCACATCCAGCGAAGCGTGCAGCAGGTCGAACTTACAACGCGGGTTCTTGGTCGGTTTGCTTCCCACCGTTGGTGCAACTGTCAGTTTGATAGATGTGCGGTAGGTCTCGTTGGCGGGCAGCAGTTTATGCTCCTCGTCCGAGTCGTCGTACCATGCACGCGGATGGTTGCCCCATGGTTCTCCGTCGACCAGGAAGCTTACCGTTTGCTTGATATTCAGCACACGGAAGCTCGCGCAAGACTCCTCGGTGAAAGTAGGCGTATCGTCCAAGCCGTTCATCACCGTCATACCTATACGGAAGGTATTGTTCTGCGTCGCCGATACCGGCAGGCGGCATGTGATATAAATCACCCACTCGTCTTCCTCCTTGACATAGGATTTGATATGCGGAGTCTTGGTGGCGCCGAAGGAGAGGTTGTCGTGGCTTACCACATCCTCAAACTCACGCACGTTGTTTTTTTCGTTTTTGAACGCGCGTCGCGCCTCTGCGGCATCGCCGGTCAAGCCCAGTTTTGTAATCGCCTGCTCTACCAACGCCGAACGTTTGGCGGATTGTTTTGCAGGGTTATCACTATGGCTCGGGTCGTAGTCGCGCTCCGGAATCATCACATAGCCGTAGTCGTTGCCTGCCAATGATTTCAGGAATGGTTTCTCTACGGACTCGGTTGCCGTGAAGGCATCCTTGACGTATCCGGGGTATACCTCCAAGCCTGTTTCGTTGGTGAGAGCGGTATAGGTACCGTTGCCATTATCACGGCTGGCTGACATCGGAACATATCCTCCTTTACCTTCATTGACGGTGTCGTCCCATTTCTGGAGCTGGTATGCCACGAGTTTTCCGGGTTGATACAGGTCCGGGTCGGACTGGTAGTCAATACGGATGAGCACGGAGACACTATCGTCCTTGACGCAGGTTGCCCTGCTTTGGAATACAGAGAAGGGACGCGTGCGTTCGATGAAACGCAGACGGTCGATGAGCAGGTGCGCATTCTTGTTGGTGGCACCATCCAGCATAGCCGAGCAGCGGAATG
Organism: Bacteroidales bacterium UBA3843; assembly: GCA_002392745.1. Taxonomy (GTDB): domain Bacteria; phylum Bacteroidota; class Bacteroidia; order Bacteroidales; family Paludibacteraceae; genus Colicola. The sequence continues at coordinate 249,702 of DGHR01000003.1, forward strand.
TCTTGTATTTCATCAGACTATCGCGGGCGATAGGCAGCGCCACCTGGTACCACGGGTTGGTCTCGTTATATGGAATCTTACCTGTCTTGAAGCGGTAAATCTTCCTCCAATGAATACCATCGTTGCTTCCCTCCAGGTCCGCTGTTACCTGCGGTTCAAAGGAGTTCTTGACGGGGTTGCAATAGTCTCCCACCAGGTAAATCTGCTGGTTGGAGCAAGTCAGTTGCGGGAAGTCGAAACGCATGATAGTGGTGCGTTTGGTATCCGCATTAACCACCATCATATATCCGTTGGCAGCACCGGCTCTTGACTCATATTCGTATCCCTCGTTAGCGGTGTTCTTACCGCCGACAGGCACAACGAACTTGTTGAGGAAGGCATACTCACCCTTCAACGGCATTTCGGTAACGGAATCGCGTTCGCTGATCTCGGACATCGGATAGTGATAACTCAGTTCCGTGAAATCCCATGGTTGCGGGTGATAGTGTGGCGTTACGCTTCCTGTACCCGGTTTCGGCCAATTCTCCATGCCCAAATCGAACAGGACGGTGTAGTTCGCCTCGATTTCTTCTTCCGAGATAATAGGCGAGCCCTCTTTCGGTCCTTCCTTATCCGGGTCACGCAATACGAGCGTCATCTGCACCAATTGGAAATGCTCGGTACGCAGGCGGTATAGTATGGTCTTGTCAACATCATTTTTGTTATAAACGGTGCTGGCTATCTCCAATGAACCATCGGGCCGCATGTTGTAACCGGAAACGTTTACGCTCGAGCCTCTCGCATAGTCCCAATGAGCCACTTCCGTCCAGTTATCTCCATCATCGGTACTCATCTCCCATTTCGGAGTCTCACGGTGTTCCGGTACTACAGGTTCTATAATCTCGTAAAACAACCATGCTTGATTAGATGCTTTCCCGACTGGATCTTCCGAATAATGTACACTATTATTATAACTAGAATTGCTTTCTGTGGAACCTGTTATGTATCCCTGTTTCGTATGATATGCTATTATCTTATACCTTAGGTATATATGCATGCGGACAAGATTTGCGGAAAATTTACTATTAACAGCAGTAGATGCCGCATCCGAGTATGCAGAGAGCGTAATATCTGTTGTCTGCCCCCCCAACCAATACTGATCTGCCCATCCAAAGCCATTTACGCCAAATACTGTCCCAGATAGTGTGATTCTTGCTTTACTTTCTACATGCGAAATGGCGAAAGTATTATCACCTGTCTTCTGTATAGAAAGGATATAAGCATTTTGCTGAGGATTTAGTACATATGTCTCTATCCATTCCCGAATAGTTGCCGTATCGGTTCTGTTTCCTATTTCTTTTGTATCAAAACCGTCCTCCTTTTTTCCTAACACAAATCCTTTTCCACCATTTATGGCATTCACAACAACTACTTTTTTTCCACTTTCCGTTACATTCATCACCTCCTCAGCCGTTAATAATCTAGCCCGTCTTTTGGTTATTCCGGCAGTGTATGTCTTTCCAATACGCGCATATGAGGATGCTTTGGTGATATCCAAACCATCTTTTTTACCCATATTATTATCTTCAGTTCCTACAGCATCCGGGTTGAACCAGTAGATATACTGCAGTTCATCCTCGTCATAAGCCGGTTCGGTAGCAGTAGATACATTGGCGGCAATCGGGTATTGTGGAGACAATGCCAATGCACGCCCTGCCGGGGCCACCACTATATGTCGCTCCATCCAGTTGCCTCCCGTACGACAACCAGCCATCTTGTCTGCTTGCGTTGCTGCCGGCTGGATATCAAAGACTTGACGGTATGAGAGTGTCGGTTCGGTTACCGAAGTCAGGACGCCGCCTAACGTACCTTCATACTCAATATCCTTGTATGCACTCACGTCGCACGCCACCTGAATACTATTACTCGCGGGAACCTTATTCTCAATAGCGGGAGTATGGGTTGGAGTATTCATCTTAAATCGGCTGGGATTACCGATTGCTATATCCCAACGTCCGCGAGAAGTAACAGAAGTAGCGATGTTGATAGGCATAAACTCTTCACCTAAATTATTTGTAGGCTTTGTTTTATAGCCCCAACTGCCGTCGTTCTCCACATCGCGGTCTTTGGCGGCTCCGTCATATACAAACCAACGGTAATAGCCCCATAGGTCACGATGCAACGGCAGATTCTGTGTTTCCTCGGGGATAGCGTACATCGTTACTTTCTTCTCATGCACATCCTGCAGTCCGCTCTCACCTGCGTTTTTATGGAAGAAAGAGTACAACTGGTCATTCAAGGCACCTTCCCATTGCTGTACCAACCATATAGTACGGGTAGCCGTAGCCTGGTCGCCCTCGGCGCTGGAGTGCCAATAGCGATAGGTGTAGCGTAGTTGCGCTACCCTATTGGCCAGAACCGACGGGTCGGACTGCTTTACCTTCACGCGAATCTGGTTTCTGGCTGTCAGACGAACCGACTCAATCCAGTCGCTGGGAGTAACACCGTCCGCCGCAAAGGCCTGCACCACCAGCGAGTCGTAGAGCACCCCGTCTTCTTCATGCCCGTCTCTCCCCAACAGATTCAGCGTAGTGCTCTCTCCTACATAGTTCTCCACTTTGGCGTTTACGGCATTGAAGGTGGTACTACCTGCCGTGTAATCCGCCGAGACGGTAAACGTGAAAGCCGTATCGGTTTCCATAGTAATCAGTGTGCCGTCCGCATATTTGTTATCATACGTATAAGGGAAAGTATGGTCATTCGGCGTGTGGGACATGTTCAGATCCGCATAATACTTCTCGTGGAAGGTATGGCGCGACACGGACATAGAATCGACATACTGTTTTCCCTTGCAGGTAAATTTGATATACAAAATATCGTTGTGGTTGGCCCAGCTGCCTTCGGTAGGCGCACCCCCTCCGGCTGGTTTGCGCAAGAAGCGCACGCTCGCTCTGTCAATAGGCGCACGCCCCACAGCATAGATGGTATCGTACCAGACGTTTTCTTTCAGCGTAAATCCGTCCTCGCGCACCCGGCACATCGTAGTGTCCTTCCATCCCCAAACGGGCGTCCATGCCTCGGGGTTCTCCGGTTCACCGTTGTCATTATAGTCCGTGATTGTATACACCTTCATAAACGATTTGCCGTCATAGGCGTTCACGTTCGCCGGATCTACGGTCTGGTTGGATTTCCATTCGTAATAGCCGGACATGTTATACGGCGGATTCATCAAGGTGTTTTGGTTGGTAATCGGCTCCGTACGCGCGGCATAGACGTCAATCTGGTCATAACGGCTACGGAAACGGTCCACATTCTCATAATAAACCACTTGGGAGGTAATGGAATATTCCGTTGTGGTGTTATTATGCGTTTCCCACCCCATCGTCAGTGTCTTTGGGTGCACATCAAACACCAAATCCGAGCCCGTCTTTCGGTCCCAGACAGAGATACGCTGCGAAGCAGCGGGTTTGGCGGAATAAGCACGGCTGAAACCGTGCAAGGAGTTGAAAGTCAGATAACGATAGACATCGGTTCCGGTACTATTGTTGTAGTAATAGAGGTAACCCTGGATGTATTTTCCCGCCTCACGTGCATCCTTCTCGGTGTACCACATCGTCGAGCTGGCGGAATCACGGAGCGTCAGCTCGCTGTACGAACCGCGGTCCTCTCCCAATGCCAAATAACGGCTGCGGGAGCATTTCTCGCCAATCCAAACGTTTTTGAGGGTACGGAGATAGTTCTGGTCAGCCAGCACATCATTCACGCTGGTAGCAGCGGGATTGAACGTACCACCGAGAATCCACATAGTCGCGTAGTTCGGCGTCTGGTACCAAGCCAAGGTGTCCTTTCCCGCTTTGGCACGAGTGGTATCCACGCCAAGGTAATAACGCTTGCCGTCATAGAGGGTGGAGAATGTAAGGTACGAACCGGTCTTCATCACGGCATCCGGGTCGTTGACATACATTCCACTACCGCCCATCGGCGCCTTTGCACCTCCGTCCGCAGCATGCGCGCGTACGCAGAAAAGAGACAATACGAACAAAGCAACCGCAGAGCGGACAAACAGATTATTAAATTGTACCTTCATTGTGATGATTGTTGTGATAAATTACTTATTGATCGTGAGTATTATTTTACGATATTTATGTACTTTTTGTTAAAAATTGTGCAAAAATACATAATTTTTTCCGCATTTGCAAAAAATTGTCTAACAAACGGGTAAAAAACAAAAAAGTGGAAAACACACATTGCATTTTCCACCTTTCGGTTTTATATGCGACATACAATGTCGTATTTTTCGAACCAAAAATAGTCGTTTTCTCCTTTTTAATTGGATTCGAAGGCATTTTTCCAGAAGGAAGATGTGATATCCTGCCATTCGAAGGGCGATTCGGGTGTACCCTCCCCCACGCGTTTGTAGAGACGCTGGTTGGTCTTGGGCGATTTGAGTCCGCCCAGTGCCTCGACGTAAGGACCCAGCTTTACGAAGTTGAAAATTGAAAGTTGAAAATTGAAAGAAGTATCCGCGTTGAACGTCTCCGGATGATAAGGTCTGCCGGAATACCAGGCGGTGCGGAGAGAGGATTGGTGATTGGTGATGTATGCGGCGAGACGGGCGACTTCTTCGGGGTCTTGGTCACCGCCCATAAAGGCGACGCAGGTGATGAGCCCGCGGTATTTGTCCGTCAGAAAATCCAGCAGCTCCGTTGTCAGGGGTTCGCCCGTGTCCTCCCAGAGATGCGGACTATGGCATCCCCGGCAATGACAAGGACACCCGGAGAGGTTGAGTGCCAATGTTACCTCTCCGGGAATCTCCTGAAAAACAATATCGTACGATGCGACTTTAATCATTTACCTTCACTTCGGAGCGCATGCGGGCATAGAAACGCTTGGCAGCCTCTTTCTGGCGTGCCTCGGAGAAGTTGCTGACGCGCTTCATATAGCCGATGACACGGGTGAGGTAGTCCACGTTCTTGGAGTGGCAGCAAGGACACTCCTTGAGGTAGCGTTTGTCGATATGGCCGCAGTCGTTGCAGACGGTGTTGGGGATATTGAACGTGAAATAGTTGCATCCCTCAACGGCAGCCACGCGCAGCAGCTGACGGTACTGCTCCTGCGAGAGATGTTCCTCCAGGTTGCAGTGGAGCGCCGAACCGCCGGTGAGGTGCTCGATATATTTCCTGCCGTGCAGACGGAAACGGTCCAACACATTGGTTTCCGGATCCTCTACGATATAGAAATAGCTGTTGTAGCAGTCACGCGGTACGACATACCCATCCTCGCGGTCCCATTTGGCGTGCTTGACACCCACGTTCTCGGCGGGAATCATCTCGCAGTTGAACATCACATCCTTGGAGCGGTACTGCTTGTTCAGTTTCTCGATGATACCCAGTACTTCCTGCACGAAGTGGGCATATTCGGGTGTGTCCTTGATCTCGAGTCCGAGGAACTCCGCAGCCTCGACCAGACCGTTCACACCAATCGTGAGATACTGGCGGCCGATATTGATGTATCCGGCGTCGAAGAGCGGGAGCATGCCCTTCTCCTGGAGCTGCTTGAGGTTCTCGTTGTAGGCGAGCTGCACCTTGTGCATCAGGTCCACTATCTCCTCGATATACGCCTGGTAAGGGATATTGTTGCGCACGGCGTACTGGATAGCGCGGTTGAGGTTGATGGTGAGCACGGATTTCGAGCCCGTGGACACACCTCCGGCACCGAGTGTGTAGCTGAAGCCGTTGTCGGTGATCTCGTTGCGCAGACGGCAGCAGCTGGAGAGCGAGTCAGCGTTGTCGGAGATATAGGTGAAGAACGAGTGGCCCTTGGCGTACATCTCTGCCGTGAAATCGCCGTACTCCTTGTCCTTGACGTCGCCGTTCTCGGCGAGCAGCGCCATGGTCTCTACCGGGAAGGTGAGGACAGTGCGCGTACGCTCCTCGTTGAACCAGTTCATGAAGCGCTTCTGCAACCAGTTCAGGCTGTCCCAGTGGGGCGCTTCGCCGTTGGGGAAACGGAAGTTCTCGAACAGCGACTGGAAATAATAGCGGTCGTAGTAACTGATATTCCAGAATACGGACTGGAAATTGCGTGCGCCGGAGGGCTGGTTGAGGCTGTAAACGACCTGCTGGAAGCAGTCGCAGATGATGCGGTCAATCGTGCGGCGGCGTGTACTGAGGTCCACCACCTCGTCGGCACGTTTATAGTAGTCCTCGCCGTACTCCTGCTCGATGAAATAGTTCATATACATCAGGAACTCGGGCGTAGCGCACGCGCCGGAGAGCATGGAACTGACCATGAAGACCATGTTGATGAACCCGCCGCAGAAGGATTTCAGGTTGTGAGGAGGCGTGGCGTTGCCGCCGATGGACTTGGTGCCGCCGATGAGCCACGGGTACATCGTGATGGATGCACAGTAGTTGGCGAGGTTGGTCTCGTCGTTCTTGTAGATGAAATGCTGGTTGAGGAGCGACATATAGCGGTCGCTCAGCTCCTTGCCGTACATCTGTTTGATACGCTCGGTGAGCAGACGGCGGTTGAGACGGATGAAGCCCTGTTTAGGCAGCTCGCCGATGAGGGTGGCGATGTTCTTGTGCTCCACGTTGGCGTTGGCGTCGAACTTGGAACCCTCGGCGGCGTTGGAGGCCTGGACATAGTTCATCATGAAGTCCAGACGGCGCTGCGTGTCGCGGTCCTCGGTATGCTGGTGACGATAGAGCATATAGGCCTTGGCCACCTGGTAATATCCCTCAGCCATCAACGCCACTTCCACCTGGTTCTGAATCTCCTCAACGGTTGCGTTGTTATAAACACGGAGACGCGAGAGAATGGCGTTCAGCGCCTCGTCTGTAGCGAACGCTCCTACTGCCAAGAATGCCTTGGAGATAGCGTTTTTGATTTTGTCGATGGTGAAGAGCTCCTTCTTGCCATCACGTTTGATAATGTATGTTTCCATAATATAGTGAATAAAAAAATGTTTTTTCTTGGTTTGGAAGTAAATAAAATATCTACTTTATTTACCAACAAGTCAAAGACAGAAGGCCGAATGCATATTGACGGATAATCGCCCGCGCATCGCCTACAAATCGCCTCCGAATTGCCTCCGATTATCATCCGTAAAACCCCAAGAAGCCGATGCCGCCAAGCGGCAGTCAATCTCCGAGGGTGCTTTCCTCTTTTTTTTCGGGATCCCCGACGGGCGCTAACACGGCGCGAATTCGAGTGCAAAGGTACAACATTTATTTGGAATGTGCAAACTTTTTGACAAGAAAATTTATCAACATTTTGCAAAAGTTATCCAAAACGAAAATACAACTCGCTTGTTTTCAGCGAATTGCATTTTTCAGAACTCCAAAAAGTTTTCCAAAATAAAAAGTTATTAACAAACACACATTGTTAATAACCGGTAACTTATCAACATTGGACGGTGAAGCGGAACAGGTATTTGATGCGGTTTTGGGTGATGAACCATCCGGCATAAACGATGGTGTCTCCATCGCGTGTGCCGGAGAAGGCTGCATCGATGATATTATAGGATTTGTATGCCGTCCAGTCGGTAATATAGGACGCTGCAGGGTCAAGGTCGTCAATACCAAACTGCCCCTCCGGCGACTGCGTGTCCATACAGATACGTATCTCCAAGTCCGGCACTTTGTAATTGGCGATGATGAGGAAAGTGCCGTCCTGGGTGCGGAGGTCCTGGAGCGTGGCTTTCGCCGGTTCGAGCGTGACCACAGAATCTGCCTGCACCGGCAGCGTGCGGAAGGATGCCCGGGCTACCTTTCCGTCGGGTTGTCCCTCCTCGTTCATCTTCACCACCAGCGCGGTATAGGCGGTATTGGCGGTCAGGTCGGGATAGACCTCGTCGGTCGTGCCGCGCGACAACAGATCGGCAACAGTGCAGTCGGGATTGCTACCCCACACGATGGACGACAGCCAGTCCTGCAGGTCAGCGGCGAGCACCATTCGGAGCGAGTCGTCCGACATGCCCTGCACCTTGCCCGACACGAAGAGGTTCCAGTAATACGCAGCGGTGGTGTCCGCCGGGTGAATCAGGATACGCGCGGAGGTGGAGGTAGTATCCGCGATGGTAATAGCAAAAGGCGCATACTCCGCCTCGGAACGGCTGTTGCACGCAGCGAAACCCAGCAGCATGAACAGGGCACTCAGCCCCAAAACGCCGCGCGACATAAGAGAATGTAGATAGTACTTTTTCATATCAAATAAGGTAGTGATTGAAAAAACTCTACAAAGGTACACAAAAAAAACGACATCCGCAAGAGCAAGTGCTTTTTTTGTGCAGAAAGTAGAGGCTTCCGGTTTACTAGTCGGCTAGTCAGCTAGTCATCTAGTCAGTTAGCCCTCACTACGGGGGAGAGTTTTTTCACATACAAAAAACAGCCCCGCATTGCTGCGGAGCTGTTGTCTAACAGGCGTAAGCCGGTCTTACAATGTAATGGTCTTACAGTGCAACGGTCTTACAGCCGTAGGCGGTCATTACTTTATCACTGCGCCTTGTGCGTTATAGGTGCGGCCGTTCTTCTCGATAACGAGCTGACCGTTCTCGATACGCTTAACAGCCTTCTGAGCTGCTTCTACATTGTCGATAGCCTCTGTAGAAGGAATCTCATACCACTGGATCTCGGTCTTGTTCTCCACGTCACCACCATAGTATATCGACTGGATACCAATCTTGGTCCACTCTGCCGAATAGAGTCCGTTCAGATAAATCTGATCGCTATAGAAATCATAGTTCTCCGAGAATCCATAGGGAATCATAGTCAGATCCGTCGTCAGTTTGGAGTGTGTAGCCGTAGTAAAGGTCAGCGCGCTAACTTCACCTGCTACATCTACATAGAACTGATAGAACAGTTTGCTGGCCACCAGACCGTCACCGTTGGTATCTACATTCGGTACATTGAATGAAACATAGTAACCGTACTTGCTATTCTCGAAACCGGTGATTGCAGGGTTAGCCGGCATTGCAGCCTTCTCAACCACACCTTTCAGCACCGGATTGGTAGCATAGACATCAATGTATTTAGAGCCAAGCAACGAATAAACATCTCCTTCTGCCGTATAGGTATCGGTAGCCGCATCATAGGTGAAGGTAGCACCGGTAACAAAGTAACCTTCAAGTCCTTGCAAAGTGCCCAGATACTGATTAGCCGGGAAAGTAATGGTTGTGCCTTCCTTGAGTCCTACGATAGGCACATTGGGGAAATAAGTACTGAAACCTACTAAATATACAGTATCTTCGTCAAAACCTATGTATGCAGTTCCGCTGGCGGCTTCCTCGTAGTAGTCTGTGTAAGACATAGCGTACTCTTTGAGTTCAATGCCTTCAGGCAATACAGCTGCTTCGGGTTTCTCCGGCTCTTGTGCACTGAAGACTGCTCCTTTCCAATAAGTAGCCGGAGATACAGCTGTAGCGGATACACTTTCGGCAATATATTCGGTTTCAGCACTCAATGTACCGGCTTCGCCGTCCCATACAAATACGATACTTTCGCTCAAGGTCTCGACATCATCCGAACCAACCAGATAGATAGCCGTTTCTTGAACAGTTCCCAACGACTGGGCATTGGCGAAGGTAATGGTGTCCTCCTTTATCGTTCCCTTAATTGCCGCTGTCGGGGCAAAATAAGAAAGACCGACAATGGATACTTCGCTTTCGTTTACCGTTACTTCCACCGACGGAATAAGGGACGTCATCTCCTTCCATCCGCTTTCTGTTCCAACGAAAAATGAACCGCCGGAAGTGTAATACGTACCGGAAACCAACTCTGCTCCGGTAACACTCAGGGCAATCATAGCGCCCATGCAAAGTGTAAAGATTTTCTTCATAATACAATGAATTTTGGTTAATAAATAAGTTGTATAAAATGTGTATCTGTTCGTCTAAAGAAACAATTTGAGCGCAAAAGTACAACTTTTTTTTGATATATGCAAGCAAAAAGCATTTTTTTGTAGAAAAATATAACATTTTAATAAAAATTAGAAGAATTTGGTAAAGGTTATAGGTTATTGGTGATTGGTTATTGGTTATTGGTGATTGGTTAGAGTCAGGACAAGTTACTATAGACGACACATTTTAGTCTTTACTCCTTGTTCCTGACTCCTGAATCCGAATTGGAATCAAGAGTCAAGAGTCCGGACAAGACTATAGACGACACATTTTAGTCTTTACTCCTTATTCCTGACTCCTGAATCCGAATTGGAATCAAGAGTCAAGAGTCCGGACAAGTTACTATAGACGACACATTTTTGTCTTTACTCCTTATTCCTGACTCCTGAATCAACAACCAATCATTATCGGTCTGTACTCTGTATTCTGTACTCTGTACTCTGTACTCTGTATTCTGTACTCTGTACTCTGTATTCTGTACTCTGTACTCTGTACTCTGTATTCTGTCAGCGCAGCGGTCTAACAAAAAACAGCCCCGCATTTCTGCGGAGCTGCTGTCTTGCAGGCGTAAGCCGGTCTTACAATGTAATGGTCTTACAATGTAATGGTCTTACAGCCGTAGGCGGTCATTACTTAACAACTGCACCCTGTGCGTTGTAGAGAACGCCGTTCTTCTCGATGAGGAGCGTACCATCAATTACGCGCTTGGTAGCAGCAGCCTGGGTAGCTACATTGTCAATAGCCTGGGCTTTGCTGATAGTAGCTTTAATCGGCTGGTCGTAAGAGTTCAGAGCATCCACGGTAATTGTTCCGTCTGCAGCAATTTCTACTGTTCCGGAAACCATGAACCATATCTTGGTGTATTGGCCTGAGGCATTGACATTACCTGCAAGAGAGTATGTCAAGTAGCCCTCGGAGCTGAGTCCTGTACTTGCGCTGACAGTACCTGCCTCTTGAGTACTGCTAATCTCATATGTGCCGGCTGCCAGTTCAGTTGCCCAGACCTCCAAAGCAATCGCCTGGTTCTGTGCGTTGGTAGCATCAACATATATAACGCCGTACTGCAGATAGTCGGTATCCAGTGTATAACCATCGAAGGTTGCCTCGAAAGCACCGTTCTCTGTGTCATACTGAAGACCCGTAGGAGCCTCGATAGTAGCCTTGATGTTGAGTATGAAGAGCACTGCATCTGTCTCGTCATCTGCGTTTACGCCTGTCATCGTACCGGTAATAGTAGCGTTGGTACCCTCGACTGCTACCAACAAATCAGCATCAGCCATATCATACCATACGGTATCCGAAGCGGTGAAGTATCCGACATAGCTATAATTAGCTGCCAATGCACTGCCTTTGTATGCACCGGGTATTGAATCTGCATAAGCGGCAATGGAGATCATCTGCGTTGAATCTGCGTTGAACGCAACGAGTTGCCATGCACCGTCAAGCGAGGTGAGAACACCGTCTGTCAGCGTGATTTCCTTTTCGTCGGTCGGTACCACCGGCTCCGGACCAACTGCTGCCAGGTTGAGATTGAAGATGACGATATCCGTTGCATCATCAGGGTTGATACAATTGAGCGTGCCGGTAACGGTATAGGTATGGGTGGGCTCGTCATAAGTTATGGACAGAGCGGCCTTCTCTATATCATATTCTACACCCTCGTACAAAACGTAGCTCAGGCTCCATGCGGTAAAGAGATCCTCCTCAGTGAAATTGCCCGCCAGTTCGCTCTTGAGTATAATGAGACTTACGAGTTGTGTAGAATCTGCATTCGCAGCCTCAATTTGAGACATGCTGGAACCGGGCTCAGCAAAGCCGGTGAGCGTCAGGTCGATGTTGCGGATGGTCGGAGCTGCTTGTGCGTAAGACAGATTCCAAGTGTTGCCTTTGTCGTCCTGAGCAACTATAGTGATGGTATAGGAAGCATCAGCAGCTACTTTCTTTACAAACGATACAGATGCCAGATTGATTTCGACAGATTTGTCAAAAACACCATAAGTATATTGTGTATCCATGCCATCCAACGTATATGTCGAGTCAGATTTAACGTCCTGCACGCCCTCGGGCAACAAGATATCAAAAGCGAACTGCAGTTTAGCCTCGGTAAAGGTCAGAATGTACTGGATATCGCTGGAAGATGAGTAGTATTTAGCCGTAACTGCATCCGCCACATAAGTACCACCGGCCGGAGCCTGAGGTGCTTTGGACGAATCATAGCTCAATACCCACTGGTCACCATTGGCGTCAGTGATGTTAACATCAATCAACGTCTTTTCCTCGGAAACTGTCTTGACAAAAGATACGGTTGAATAATCAATGTAAGTGCCGGCAGTCAGGTTGGTTATATACGAGTATGCCATATCTGCCATGTCAGCCTCCGTGTAGGTGGTACCCGGAGTCAGATCAGTGGCTTCTGTATCGCTCAGATAGAAGTCGAAATCGAAACGATATGTACCATCCTCGCTATACAGCGCATAATAGATGTTACCTCCGCCATAATTTTGCGACAGAGCTTTGTTGATAGTTACGTTGTTCGTTGCCTTTTTGGCTTTGGCTGCTTTTGCCGGAACTACAGGCTCTGCGAGTTTCACTACTTCGCTCTTGGCCGGTTTGGCAAATTTAACGGCCTTTACTGCGGCCTGATTGCCGCCATTCTTCAGCAGCATCTTCGGGGTCTTCTGTACCTGACCGGACTTTGAGAACTGCTGCAGCGGAGCTGCGCTTGCGCTCAATACAATAGCCAGAGCGCAAATAAGGGAGAAAAATTTCTTCATACCTTAAAATTGGTTTTGGGTTAATAAATAAATGTGATTATAATAGCAAATATTGCTTTGCATAAACGATTAACAGCGCAAAAGTACAACTTTTTTATCAAATAGCACGCAAAAAGACATACAAATCACACAATTTACTTTCATTTGGTAAGCAAACTTGGCAATTATTGCTCAAAATGCTACCTATCATTTCCTTTTATGGAAAACAGATGTCCTTTTGGCGAAAAAACAGGTTCAAAACAGGCAATATTGCACAAAACCTTAGGTTTACTAATGCCCGCCAAGTAGGTAACTATAAACCTTATAGGAACTTTATAGGAACCTTATAGGAACCTCGTGAGCTTCTACTACTGATAATCAATAAGTTATACGGAATAAAAATGGAACGATTTGAACGGCTCTCTTATACCTGCCGAAATCTCTTGCAAATATAGAACATTTTTTTGATATATGCAAATTTTTGCACGCATTTTTGTCACAAAATTTGCGTATGTGCAATTTTTCGTCACAGCCCTCACACATGTTTTTTTTCTGCCCATGGGCAGTGTCGTACCTTCGGCCCCTCCCCTTCCCCTTCGGGGTGGGACCCTCCGTAGCTACTTTCGCGTCTTGCAGACCATACGCAAGACGTGTCCTATAAAAATGAAGCAGGGACAAGTCCCTTTGTTATAGGGCTATCCGAGGGCCTTTGTATGCACGCATCCACGCCCCTCAAATATCCCTATAACATAGAATAATTATTCTATTTGCTTCATTTTTATACGACAAAAATTTGCGTATGTGCAATTTTTGTCGTACCTTTGTAGCCAGAAACTGGATATACACCAATGAAAAGACACTTTCTTCTCGCACTATGCGCGTGCGCGTTCCTATCTATTACGCGCGCTGAGAAATACGTAGGAGGCGACATCTCCGCCCTACCCCTCTACGAACAGCACAACTCCGCCTACAAGGACGTGAACAACAAGAAAATCAACGACCTCATCACATGGTTCGTCTCCGACTGCGGGTGGAACACCTTCCGCGTGCGTATCTTTGTCAATCCCGGCAAAAAGGACCAGGACGGCGCTGCCAACCCATCGGTTTGCCAGGACCTGGCATACGTGACCGCACTGGGCAAACGCATCAAACAGGCAGGCGCGTATTTCATGCTGGATTTCCATTATTCCGACACATGGGTCGATGCCACGCATATTCAGGCACCTGCGGCATGGAAAGGCAAGGACGACAAAACCATGGCGGACAGTGTAGCCGCCTACACCACACGCGTGCTCTCCGCACTCAACGAAGCCGGCGCAACTCCGGATCTGGTGCAAGTGGGCAACGAAATCATGTACGGTCTTTGCGATATCAAGGTAAAACCCTATGACGATGCGTCCAGCAACTGGGACGGCTATCTCGGCTTGCTCAAAGCCGGCTGCAACGCCGTGCGCGAACAATGCCCGGACGCGCAAATCATCATACATACCGACCGCCCCAACAACCGGCAGTACAACTACTATTACTACAACCGTCTGGTCCAGGGCGGCGTGGATTTCGATATCATCGGATTGAGCTACTACCCCTTCTGGCACGGGTATCTGACCTTGGAGCAAGTGACCGGAAAAGGCAATGCGGATTATCTGGTCAACGCCATCAACACCCTGAAATCCCAGTTCCCCGACAAACGCGTGCATATCGTGGAATGTGCCTATAATTTCCAGTACTGGCCGTCCAAAGGCGTCAACACCGACACACGCGATATATGGACCTGCGACGTAGCCGGACAATACCAATTCGTCAAGGACCTGGTGGACGCACTCAAGCCGCTGGAGAACGTGGACGGTATCAGCTACTGGTTTCCCGAGGAAGCCGGCAACGGAGATGACACCAACTGGAATACAAGCAAGGGGACAGTTATCGCCTCATGGCAAAACCGCGGATTTTGGGATGAGAACATATCCCAAACCGGTCATAACATCAACAAGACAGGCACTGTGACCGCCGGAAAGACGGCTGCTGACGTATGTGCGCCGTATTACATGAAGAATTTCCTGCCGGCTTCGACGACAGGACTCTACTCTACTCCGGCCGATACGCAGGGAGAGAAGATGCTGCGCGACGGGCAACTGCTCATCCGCCGTGGCGGACGGCTCTACAACGCCACAGGTGCACAGATAACGGAAAAATAAAATTTCCTTTTCATCCACAAACATGCACCATTGCTGACTTTTTGAACGGTTTTCTATTTTTTTTATATACGATTGTTGCGGAAATGAAAAAAAAGCAGTAATTTTGTACCGTCATGTGCCACAAGCGGACTAAAAGAGCACATGGCGGTATTATTATGCTTCCTCACGAGATCACTTATTCTGAGTCAGTGGACGAAATATTCAGCATCCTGCCTGCCGGTGCATTGGACCGCGTGGTAGTGATGCGGTGCCTGAACGGCAAAATCCACCTGAAGAAAGACAACACGACGGTGCTGGTGCATGAAGGACAGATGTGCTTCCTGTTGACAGGCACCCATGTGAACGAATACGCTTATTCGCGCGATTTCAAATGCCGCATACTGGCGGTCGGCGGAGAGATAATGAACGAGATTAGCCATCTCTGCATGCGCGAAGACAACCTCTGGTGGGAGAAATTCGAGTATCTGAGACAGAACCCCATACTGAACATGCAGACGCGGCAGATTCACAAGTCGGAGACCTACGAACATTTCTATGAGCTGTATGCCGACCCCGCCTACCACGATTCGGACGAACGCGTCGTAAAGAACATCATCAGTTCGGGTGTGCTGGAAGCACTGAGCTGGGTCAACGCCGTTATGCCCGCGCAAATCGATGCTCGCAAGAGAAGCCGCGTAGATATCATCTTCAAACGGTTTGTGGAACTGATGCAAAGCCAGAACGGCAAGAAACGCGACGTCAAATGGTATGCCGAGCAATTGGCTATCACCCCAAAATATCTGACAACGGTTTGCCATCAGATTAGCGGCAGATCGGCAGGCGAAATGCTGAACAACGCTACCGTGCAGGAGCTCAAACAGCTGCTGCTGCATACCGACCTCTCCACCAAGGAGATTTGCGACCAGCTGGAGTTTATCACCCCCAGTTTCTTCTGCAAATACGTCAAGCGTGAGTTGGGAATGAGCTCCAAGGAATTCCGCCGCCGCTACCGCCAATAGACAACCGCGGCATTGTTTTTTTCCGGTATCTCTATTGCTCTAAGAATCTTTTCCGGAGCGTTTGGATATCTTCGTGAGTGAGGAAAAGCTGCTCATGGAGATAATTCATTATGCCTCCGTACTCACGGTCAATCAGGTCGAGCGTGCGTATGAAATTCGGCGTGCTCACCCCCATGAAAGCCAGTATCACTTCTTTCTCCGCATCGCCGCCTCCGCGGGCATCCACCTCTGCGTTCAGATTGGCGACCAGCTCCCGGTAAGCGGTATTGCTGAGGTCGAAATCCTCGATGATAGCTTCGCGCTCCACGCCCAGCGCAGAGAGGATAAATGCAGCCCCCCACCCTGTGCGGTCCTTGCCCTGGAAACAATGCCATAGTATTCCGCCGTCTTCGGGCGCCTCGATAATCAGACGGAGAAAAGCGGCATACTGCAACTGCGAATATTCGCTCCGGATGAGCGACGGATACATCCTGGCAGCCATCGTCTGCACCTCCGGATAGAACGAATAGTTGACAATATGGTTCTCCAGATCCAGAAAAGCCTCCTGCGGGATAGCCTGACCGGTCAGTTTCTCCGCCGACATGTCGATAGTCGGGAGCAGATGGTGGGTGCTGCCCAATACCACCTGGTCGGGCAGTGCCTCTGCTTCTCCCATCGAACGGAAATCAAACACGCGGGCCAGGTTGTACTCGGTTCGCAGACGCCGCACATCAGAGGTGGTGGCATCATGCAGGTGCGCACTGCGCAGCAGCCGGTGAGGCACGACTCTCCTGCCGCCCGCACCGGTCATTCCGCCCAAATCCCGGGCATTGACAATATTATCAAATAGAACTTCCAAGAGTAATTACGAATTAAGCAAAAACTTCGTCTATGAGGCGGACAAACTCGCGATAGGCAAACGTGTCGGATAGTTCCGCCAGCGAGGCAGCCAGACCGCGGTAGTGCCATTCGTGGGAGGCCTTGTCCGTGACATGGAAGATAGACCATAGTTCGTCTCCGCGGAGCTGGTAATCACGCCAGATGGCGCGCATGTTGCTCAGTTTGTCCCCCATCGCTACTATCTTGGCGTCATGCGGCGCGGCTGCCAGCCGGTCGATAGCCGCCTGCTTGCGTCCGTGCCAGCTGTCGGCTTCGCTCACGCCCTCGGTCATCTGGTCGCTTTCCGCCCGTACCAAGCCGGCGATACGTTCGCCGAACGCCTCGCGCAGCTGCTCGTAGGTCACATCCGTGTCCTCTATCGTGTCGTGAAGGGCTGCCGCCGCCAGCAGTTCCTGGTCGGAAGTGATGGTAGCCACTATCTCCACCGCCTCCATGGGATGGACGATATACGGAAAGCCCTTTCCGCGGCGCTCCGTGTCATGGTGTGCTTCTACCGCAAAGACGATGGCGCGGTCGAGCAACCCGGTATCTAAATATTTGTTTGCCATATCAGTATATCGTGCCTTCCAGCATTGCGCGGAACTGCGGCATCGGACAATGGGTGTCGCGTTCTACTATCAGGGTCTTGAGGCCGGCGTAAATCTTCACCTGCTTCATCACTTCGTCCATATCGGCCTTAGGTCCGCAACCCGGTACCGGACAGTCGGGCGAACGGAAATATTCGTCGGCAAAAGCATCCCAGAAACGGGCAGCCGTGGCGTTGGACATATGGTATTGCTCCAGGGTCCATGACTCGTCGTTCAGACAGCAGCAGAGATAGACCATGCCGAGGTCAAACATCGGATAGCCGTAGCAGAAATCACCGAGGTCGATGAAATAGGGCGTGCGTACGCCGTTCTCTTCGGTGAAAATACCGTTGCTGAACTGCAGGTCGCCATGGACAGCGGTGTCCGCCTCCGGTGCCGCGGCGATAAAATCATGTATTTTCTGTTTCTGGACCGGTGTGAAGTCCGGATTAGCCTCCAGCATATGGTAGAGACGCTCCTTGACCGACTCGAACTGGTCCGTGGGCATATGGATGGCGTGCAGTTTGAGACACAGACGCGCAAACTCACGCGCATACTCCTCTGTGCGTTCCGGCTCATCGCCGCAGGCACGCGAATAGGAGCGTTTGCCATCCAGACGGCGGAAACGGATACCTATCTGCTTGCCGTCAGTCACCAGGTCCCCCGGCTCCGGCGTAGGAATACCCATCCGGTACACTTTCTGCGCCAGTTCCAGCTCCTTCTCCGCCGCCTCGAAATTGCGGAAATAGAGTTTAAGCATGATATTGGGGTCATGTTTGTGGTTAAAACTCGCGCCGTTGGCGCCTTCGCCGGTACGGATGTAGTCATCCATATTGATTAATACTGGGGTCATGGAATCGTGGTTTTATTAGTGAGTTATTAGTGGTTCATAAAGGGCAGAGAGGAAGCCTGGTTGTAGGTCATTTCGGCCAGCGCCGTATTCTGGGAGTTATGGCCGTTGAGCACATCAAACAGCCGCTCCAGACCTATCTTGCCGCCTCCGGTCGAGAGAATGCACACAACGCAGATATTCTGCAATCCGATAGCGGAAGAGATGATATCCAGGTCGGTGTTGCCCAACTGGTGGCGCGCCAGCAGGTATGCGTCTTCCTCGTAGCGTTTGATCAGCCGGTCCACATCGCCGAGCGTAGTGCATTTCAGGGCTTTGAGCACACGCAGGTAGTGATCGAAGGGGGCGTCCTGTATCTCCGCCTGGTTGATAGCCGCGATACGTTTGTTGAGCCGGTCAAGCGGCTTGGCCTGCAGGTAACTGCGGAAGGTATCGCCGTCCAGCGACACATCGTCCAACTGGCCGTTTTGCACAAGCGTCTGCACCCTCCGGCGATAGTCCGCCAGCTCCGTACGGATACGGCTGAACTCATCGTCCGCCATCTCCAGCATACCCGCCAGACGGTTCATGCGACGCATGTAGTCGCGCGGAATCTCAATACCGGATTTGTATCCCGTATCGTGGTTGATGGCCGCCCAGGCATGTTGGAGCGTGGTGCGCAACTGCAACTCAAAACGGAAGTCATAACCCGGCATACGGCAGATATAATGCAGCGAATTATAGCCGAAACTGTCGAGTTGGTGCAGCCGGCGTTTGTCCACCGAGTTGTGCCAGTCTATCTCAAACAGTTTCTCCGCCATGGATGCGATACGGTCCACATCGTCGGTATAGAACGTGATGATACGCAGGCCGACGAGATCCGTGATATCCGACAGCATGGCATACTTGGCACCCTTGAGCGCCAGTTTGCCGGCCAGCGAAGACTCCGTTTTCACGCGTGCCTCTACGGCCGTCACTATCAGACCGCTGTTGTCCAGCGCGTCGTGCAGCATGGCCAACGCCTGGTCTTTCATCCGTTCCAGCGTAGGCACCGATTCCCGATACTCGTCGAGTATCATCCGGCAATGCAGGTCAAGCGCTTCCATTATTGGATATCAAACAGGCTGATAAAACCGGTCATCATGAATACCTGACGGATGTCGTCGTTGATGGCACGTACGATGACTTTCGATGCGTGCGTTGCGGCCTCTTTGCGGATCGAGAGAAAGATACGCAGACCGCTGGAAGAGATATACTCCAGTTTGGAGCAATCCAGGACAATCTCTTTGTTCTCCGCCTCCAGCAAGGGTTTGACCGCCTCGGCGGTGGTTACTGCAGCAGCAGTGTCCATACGGCCTTCGAAATAAGCCACCAGCTGATTGCCGTTTTCTTGAATAGTTGTTGTCATTATGATTTATGATTTACGATTTGTCATTCTATTTTTTTGACCAGGGTCAGGATATTCTCCTCCTCGCATCGCTCGTAGCGCACTTCGTCCATCAGTTGTTTGACGAGGAAAATCCCCAGTCCTCCGATAGGCCGGTCTTCGGCCGAGAGAGTGATGTCCGCATCTGCGCGTTTGGTGGGGTCGAAAGGCACGCCGGAGTCCGAGATAGTGAACACCAGCCGCTGACCGTCCTCTTCGTTCACCTTGACATACTCCACAAAGACCTTCCCGTCATTGCGTCCGGGATAGGCGTATTCCATCACGTTCACCACCGCCTCCTCGAGCGCCAGATTGACGCTCATGCTCAGTTCTGCCGGCAGTTGGAGCCACTCCACCCACTCGGCCAGCGTAGGTATCTGCTGTATGTCATTCCGCATGAGGATGGCGGGTTGCTGGTAGCGGATAGCCAGCATCGTGAGGTCGTCGCTCTGCGGCGCGTCACCCACAAACGCTTTGACACCCGCCGTCATCGCCTCCACTATCTCACGCGGACGCCTGATAGCAGACGCAGACAGTATATCCAGCATCCGCTGCTCGCCGTATTGCTCGTGTACGCCGTTCTCCGCCTCGGTCAGTCCGTCGGTATAGAGGAAGAGCGTCTCGCCGTAGTGCATCTGGATGCACTGTTTCGTATATTCAAAGCCGCTGAGCACTCCGATAGGCAGGTTGGGCAGCACATCTATCATACGGTTGCCAAGCACCGGAGCGTTGTGACCGGCGTTGCAATATTCCAGCATACCGCTCTCCAAATCCAGCACGCCGACAAAGAGTGTAACGAACATGTTCTGCTCGTTCTGGTCGGCCAGCGTGTTGTTCATCTCGCCCGTTATGACAGCAGGGTCCTCGGCATGAGCCGTAGTGCTGCGGAAAAGAGAGCGGATAGTTGCCATCACCAGCGAAGCCGGCACGCCCTTGCCGCTCACATCCCCGACACAGAAGAAGAGTTTGTCGTGCCGGACATAGAAATCGTACAAGTCGCCGCCTATCTCCTTGGCCGGCAGAACCATACCGTAGACATTCAGATCCAATCGGTCGGCAAAAGGCGGGAACACCTTGGGCAACATGGCGTTTTGGATAGTACGGGCTATTTCCAGCTCGCCCTCCATGCGCTCCTTCTGGTTGTTGACGGATATGAGACTGTGCAGATTGACTGCGCTGCGATACATGATGAAGACCAGCAAAGCCAGACTCAGCAGCATCAAGAGAGAAACCAGCAACCCCACACGGTTGAGGTCGGCGAATAGTACGTCCTCCGGGATAATGATGGACAAATGCCAACCCGTGGCATCTATCTCTTCATTGAAAATCATGTACTTCCTGCCGGGTGTTGTATCCGGCCGGGCTACGATATCTATGCCTTGGGAGGAACGTATGGAATAATAACTGTCCTTGTATACCTGCAGATACTCGGAAACATTCTTCAGGTATTTAAGCGACATATCGATGCACGCCACAGCAACCACCTTTCCCTGTTTGTCCTTGATCGGACATGAACAGCTGACCACCATGGTCTGCGCGCCGGAATCGTCTAAATAGGGTTCGGACCACCAGGCGCTGTCTATGGTAAGCCCGTTGTGGAACCATTCCGCCTGCAAATAATCATGCTCGGCGCTGCCTATCTGGCGGGTGTAGATAGCGGCCTCGCCCTCCAAACCGGTACGGCTGCTGCATACCTCGTACCATCTGCCGTATTCGGGATAATAGTCCGCCACAAATGCCACACCGGCACTTTCCACATTGTCCAGCATCTCAAGCAGCTTGCGGGTGCTGGTATAGGCGGATTGCGGATTGTCCAGGCCGGACTCTGCCATCTTGGAGAGGACGTTGGCAGCAGCCTCCAATTTCGCTGTCGCCACATTGATTTCCAGCTCGGCAGCACGCAACTCCGCTTGGGCGCGGTGGACTGCTTCTTCCTTGATGGCCGCACGGCTGTAAAAATACTGAAGACAAGCGATTGACTCCAAGGCAACGGCGGCCACTATCAGCAGCCAAAAACCGGTACGGGAACGGAGTTTCTTGTTCTGGAGCTTCATAACAAATGATTATTGTTGTCTTTGGCGGATACAATCAGCGATGAAACGCGCCACATCTTTGGGTTCCAGGTCGCGCACATTGAGCACCAGGTCATAGTTGCGCACATCATAACGGCTCTTGCCGCTGAAGGTCTTGGTGAAGTTCTCGCGCGCCTCGTCCACCTTGTTGATGAGTGCGTCAGCAGAGCCCTCGTTGATATTCAGCCGGCGGGCGACACGGTCGCGACGGGTGGCCTTGTCTGCTACCAGAAAAACCTTGAACGCATTCGGCATATCGCGGAAGATATGAAAACCGGTACGGCCGAGTATCACGCAGGACTCCTGCTCGGCAAGCGTGCGCAGCAGAAACTCCTCGTCCTGATACAAGCGCTCCGATGTAATCGTTTCTTCTGACACACCGGCGGGACTCTCTTTCCACACGTGCCGCTGGCTGTAGAAGAGATTGAAATCCGTCCACCAGCTTTTCTTCTGAGCCTTGATACGGTCTATCTCCTCGGACGTGAGGTGATAGCGTTCCTCAAACTGCTTGAGCAGTGTACGGTCATAAAGCTTGATATTCAGCATCTCCGCCAGTTCCACTGCCACACGTCTTCCTCCGGTGCCGAACTCGCGACCGATTGTTACAATGATTTTTTGTGCCATATAGGGTGAATAACAAATTACGGGCGCAAAGATACTACATTTTTTTCAAATATGCAAATAAAAAAAAACGTTCATTCGGAAAATATCCCAAATGAACGGCCGGAAAAGACATGGATTTATACCAAATGGAGCAATTCGCCGGGCTGGTCAATGATATGCCTGCATCCGGCGTCGACGAGTGTCCGGCGCGGCACAAAGCCCCATGAGCAGGCGACGAACGGCCAACCGGCATTGGCTGCTGTATCCCGGTCCACCAGGCTGTCGCCAAGATAAAGTACCATCCGGTCATTGACCATCGGTTCATTTAATTGAGCCATGATATCCTTCACAATCTGCGGATCGGGTTTACGGGGAATCCCCTCCCGTTCGCCATAAACCGCATCGAAGACTCCGGGGAAAAAATGCGCTACTATACGCTCCGTTGCCGCCTGGTATTTGTTGCTGGCAACCGCGAGTCGGCAGCCGCGTGATTTGAGTTCGGCCAGCAATTCGGGAATACCCTCGTACGGACGCGTATAATCGCAGTTATGCGCATTGTAATAAGGTACAAAATCCCCCATGAGCCTGTTGACGACCTCTTCTTCGGGTTTTACACCGTCCGCCGCCAGCGCACGCTCAATCAGCTTGCGTACGCCGTTGCCGACCAGCCGTGGATAGTCCTCTATCGGATGAACGGGATAACCACAGGCCGAGAGTGCATGGTTGCAGGCATGGCCGAGGTCGTCTATCGTATTGAGAAGAGTGCCGTCCAGGTCGAAGATAATAATCTTATTCATTGATTGAAATTTGCTTTTCTAATAACGCTCTGAATGTCTCTATATCGCCGAGGTCCTGTATCTCGCGCAGGTTGCGTACACGCTGACGCACGGACCGGACAGCGTGTTTCTGCAGTTTGGCGGCGGAGGGGGTGATTGCCTGTTGCAAAGCTTCCACGTCCACATCGTACATCATGCATGCGTGTACGACAGTGCCTGTTGGTGTGGTATAGCAGGCTGTACCGGCCACTTTGCGTTCCTCCACCAGCACATCGTTGTGAGCGGTGGTCACTGCGGGGTATCCCAGCCGCTGCAGGGCGCCGGCTAATAACCGAAGGAACTCGTCAAAGACCTCCTGGGAATGGCTGGACGGCGAGATATAGGAGAGCATCAGGTTTCCGCGGTCCGCATAGACGCATCCTCCCCCGCTCTGACGCTGCACTATGCGTACGTTGTGAGCGGCGCAGTATGGTTCGTTGATCTCTTGCTCGCGAATCTGGTGACGCCCGTAGATAACTGTCGGAGAGACAATCCAAGTGAAGAACGTCAACTCCGTGACGTTCTTCACCAGTTCGGCCTCCAGTCGGAGATACTCCTCCAGCGGCAACCCCTCCTGTACCCGTTGGATCTTCATTTAGAATACCGGTTCCGACAGTTCCTGACCGCGGCAGAAACGGCGTTTGATATCACGGTCGTCGCCGAGATAGAGGTAACGCTCCAGCCGCTGCGGAAGGGTGTAGTTGTCATAATTGAGATATGAGTCGTCTATCAGCAGGGCGTCAAACTCGTATCCGGGCTCGAAAGACCCCACCTTGCCGAAGAATGAACCGCCGGCTTTGGTAGCCAGATAGAAGACCTCGCTGAGACTGAGGAACTGCATCTCGCCCCGCGTCTGCGCATAATTGAGTTTGCTTACCTGGATAGCGTACTGCATCACACGCAGCATGGACATATGGTGTCCGGCCGACACATCCGTGCCGAGCGCTACATTGATACCTGCGTTCAGGAACTTGCGAATAGGCGCCATTCCCGACGAGAGATTGCTATTCGACATCGGGCAGTGCACCACATATACACCGTTCCGGCGCATGAGTTCCATCTCCTCGCCGTCGGTATAGCAGCAATGCGCCATCAGTGTAGGGGTCTGGCCGAACAGTCCGTATCGGTCGTATGCATCGCCATAGCACGTTGAATCCGGCTCCAGCTCTTTGACCCAGTCAATCTCGGAGCGGTTCTCCGAGAGGTGGGATTGGACGGGCAGACCGGTCTGGGCGGCATACTCGCCGAGCGCACGAAGCATCTTGTCGGAACAGGAGGGCACAAAACGCGGAGTGATTATCGGTTGCACCAGCCCGTTGTTGCCGTGTTCGTCCAGATGCGCTTTGAGCATCTGCATGCCTGCCAGCAGCTGTTCAGTGGTGTTCTGCAGGGTGTCGGGGCTGTTGCGGTTCATTCCCACCAATCCGACATAAGCGCCCATTCCGGCCTGGACAAACAGGTCGGCCAGGATGCGGGTTGACTCGGGATGAATAGTACCGAAAACGGCGGAACGCATGGTGCCCTGCATCCATAGTTCATGTACAAAACGGCGGTACAGCCGGCGGGCATACTCCGGGTCGGCATATTTGGTCTCCTCGGGGAACGTATAGGTATTGAGCCACGGCAGTAGCTCCAAATCCAAAGCCAGGCCCATGTTGCGGTATTGGGGTGCATGTACGTGCAGATCGTTGAATGCCGGAATCAGCAGTTTGTCTCCGAAATCCATTACCTGGCGGCGCCAATCCATATTCTCCGGCAGCTCGGTGTAAATCCCTTCTATCAACCCGTTGGAACGAACTACAATATATCCATGGGGAATGATTTTCAGTTCCTTCGGTGTGGGAGTAAACAAGATATTTGCTCTATAGATTTTCATAATGAATAATGTGTTGTGATGTTTAGTAATCAAAGGTTATCGTTCGAACAGCCGCAACAGCCACATCTTTTTCTTCCCTGCCTCTCCGCCGTAGGGATGTTCGCGCAAGGGGAGATTCAGAAACGTGCGGCCCGTGAGGACGGTCTGGGGGTGTGTGAACTCGCGGAAGCCCCATTCGCCGTGATAGGCGCCCATACCGGAATGACCGGTGCCGTTGAAGGGAACTCCCTTGACCATCATGTGGATGCATACCTCGTTGATACATCCTCCGCCGTATTGCATGGTTTGCATGGTCCGGTTGGCCCATTTCAGGTCACGCGTAAAGAGATACATGGCTAGCGGATGTTCGCGGTCGGCAATGGTTTCCATCATCCGGTCAACCTCCGCATCGGGAAAGGGAACTACCGGCAGCAACGGACAGAACAGCTCATGCTGTACGATGGGTTCGTTGCGGTCCACGGGATAGATGATTGTAGGGGCATATTTGCGCTCGGTGCGGTTGCCGGTGCCGCCGAAAACGATTCGTCCGCGGTATTCGTCAGCCAGTTTTGCACACTTGTCATAAGCCGCCTCTGTAATCAGTTTGGGATACTCGGGATTGTCCTCGGCATGCTCGCCTATCTGGGCGATGAAAGCGCGTTTCAGTTCCTCCAGAAACGCTCCTGCCACCTCTTCCGCCACCGCAATCTGGTTGATATTTATACATATCTGGCCTGCATTGGTCAGCTTGAAAAAAGCAATCTTCCGTGCTGCATCTTTCAGGTCGGCATCGGCGCGTATCACACACCAGTTGCCGGCTTCTCCGCCCAGTTCGAGCGCTACAGGAGTCAGGTTCTTGGCCGCCTCTGCCAATACATGCTTGCCTACGGCCGGCGAACCGGTATAGAAAATCTTGTCAAAGCGCTGCGCCAGACACATGTCCGCTACATCGTGACCGCCGTCGATGAGAGTGACGTACTCAGGAGGAAAGACCTCGGCAAAGAAACGCTTGAGGGCAGCGGTGCAGGCTGCGGACTTGGAACTGGATTTGACCACTACGGTATTGCCGCCGGCCATGGCAGCAGCCACTACTCCGATGGTAAGCAGTATAGGGAAATTAAACGGACTGATGACCAGCGATACGCCGTAGGGCATCTTATATACCTTGGTGAGAGTACTGGGGAAACACATCAGCCCGCTGAAATGGCGTTCCGGACGCGCCCAGCGGCGCAGACCGGACAACATCTCGTTCACCTCGGTGATAATGGGACCTATGTCACATAGATAAGCCTCCAGCGGACTTCGGCCCAAATCGGCGGCAAGAGCCTCTTCGAACTCCGTCTCATGCGCCAGAACGGCTGCCTTCAGGCGTTTGAGCTGCTGCTTGCGCCAACGGACAGGCAGCGTTGTGCCGGTTCGGAAAAAGCGGCGCTGCGCCTCTACTATTTCACGAATCGAAGCCTCTGTATAGCCCGTATCGGTGTGGTTCATTATTGTTTGTTTTTTTTAGGATTGCCTGTTACGTCTTTGTTCGGCGTTTTCCGGATTGCCTGTTCGTATCCCTGTCTATTCCTGTCTCTTGAAGAACAGCAGACAAATCAGGTAGTTGATGCACCCTCCGATAAAGATGACAAGGAAACTGATGAGGTCGTCTCTCCAGTTGGAGAAAAGCGCCAATGCCACAGGCAGCAAACCAAACTGGATTACCAGATTGATGGCACGGGCAAAAAGGAAACCGCTCGCATTCTTCTTGTTCGGACGGGTATTGAAGGTGTACCAGTTGGAGATGAAATAATTAGGAATCATCTCTATGATATAGCCGATACCGAACGCGATATAATACGCTGCCGTTCCTTTTTCCGGCTCCGCCATGCAATATAGCGCTCCCATGAATGCCCATGTCTGGATGAACATTCCTGTAGTACCGATGATGGTAAAACGGACGGCACTACGCACCTTGCGCGGTAGATAGGAGGAGGGAAGTTTCATTGTTGTTCCTGTTAGCTGTCGGACTAATCGGTTAGGTCTTTAAGCAGTTGCTCCATGGCCGCATTCAGTCCGTTGGCGTCGCGTCCTCCGGCAGTAGCCATCCACGGCTGTCCGCCTCCGCCGCCTTGGATAAGCTTGGCGGCAGACTTGATCATTGCGCCTGCGTTCTTGCCGGCCTCGACAAGCGGTTGGGAGAGGAAGACGGAAATCGTCGGTTTGCCTTCCCATTCGGTTGCGCCCACTACAGCGAATTTCACATCGGTGAACTTGCCGCGCAGGAGCGGCATCACGCCGCGAATCATATTCGGGTCCGCTTCGCCTTGCATGCGCACCAGTTTGATGTCGCCGCAGTTCTCCGCACGGTTGACGAGTTCGTCGCGGAAACGGGCAATCTTCTCTGCCATGAACTCCTCTATCTGCTTCTTGAGCCCGGCATTCTCCTCTATCGAACGATGGATAGCGCCTGCCAGATCCGGCGCGTTGTTAAAGAGCGCGCGGAGATTGACGAGCATATCCTGCTGGGCGTAATATAGTTCATCGGCTTTAGCGGCGGTTACGGCCTCTATACGACGTACGCCGGCGGCCACACTGGTCTCCATCACGATACGTACGGAACCTATCTTGCCGGTAGAGGGCACGTGGCAACCGCCGCATAGTTCTATCGACGGACCGTACTTGATGACACGCACGTCATCGCCGTATTTCTCGCCGAAGAGTGCCATAGCTCCCATTGCCTTTGCTTCTGCTATCGGCGTATGGCGGCTCTCCTCCAGCGGCATATCGTCGCGGATAAGTTTATTGGCAAGGCGTTCTACTTCGCGCAGTTCTTCGGGACTTACTTTTTGGAAATGGCTGAAATCAAAACGCAGACTGTCTGCCGTCACCAAACTACCTTTTTGCTCCACATGCGCACCGAGCACTTGGCGAAGTGCGTAGTGCAGGATATGTGTGGCCGTGTGGTTGCACATGATGGCCTGTCGTTTCTCTACATCCACCTCTGCATAGAGTATACCGCTCTCACCTGCCACTCCGCCAGTGACGAAAGGCACCTCGTTCATAATCAGTACGGGCAGACCATTCTCGCGCTTGGTGTCCAGAACTTTGAATGCTTGTTTTTTTCCTCCTGCGAGAGTCAGAGAGAGATTTCCTGTGTCGCCAATCTCTCCTCCCATCTCGGCATAGAAAGGCGAAGGAGTGATCACTACTTGGAAATAACTCTTGCCCTTCTGGCTCACTTGGCGATATCGGAGAATCTTCGTCTCGCAGTTCAGTTCATCATATCCCACAAACTCCGTCTCGCCTTCCGCCAGCACGGTCCAGTCGCCCAGGTCCTGTTTGTTCGCCTCGCGTCCCATGTTTTTCTGGTGCTCCAGCGCCTTGTTGTATTCCTCCTCGTTGGTGGTGAACCCGTTCTCACGGAGAATCAGTTCTGTCAAATCAAGCGGGAAACCATAGGTATCTTTCAGCGTGAACACATCCACACCGCTGATTTCTGTCTTGCCGGCTTTTCTTGCCTCGGCCATCAGTTTGTCCAGCAGACCGATTCCTTTGTCCAGCGTGCGGAGGAAGGCCTCTTCCTCGCTCTTGATAACCGGCACGATTTGGGCTTGCTGTTTGATGAGTTCGGGGTACGCCTCGCCCATGTCTGCTATCAGTTGCGGCACCAGTTGGTAGAGGAACGCCTCGCGCATGCCGAGGAATGTATAGCCGTAGCGTACCGCACGACGGAGAATACGGCGGATGACATAACCCGCTTTCTCGTTGCTCGGCAACTGTCCGTCGGTAATGGCAAACGCTATCGTGCGGATATGGTCTGCTATCACACGCATGGCGACGTCAGTCTTCTCATTTGCGCCGTATTCACAGTGGCATATCTCGCCTATTTTCTTCAGCATCGGCTGGAACACATCGGTGTCGTAGTTGGATGTCTTGCCTTGAATAGTACGTACCAAACGCTCGAAGCCCATACCGGTGTCGATTACTTTCTTTGCCAGCGGCTCCAGCGAACCGTCGGCTTTGCGGTTGAACTGCATGAACACGATGTTCCAAATCTCGATAACCTGCGGATGGTCTTTGTTCACCAGCTCGCGACCGGGCACTTTGGCTTTCTCTTCCTCCGAACGGCTGTCCACGTGAATCTCCGAGCAGGGGCCGCAGGGGCCTGTCTCACCCATTTCCCAGAAGTTGTCATGCTTGTTACCGTTCAGTATGTGGTCGGCCGGCAGATGTTTCGCCCAGATAGCGGCTGCCTCGTCATCACGCGCCAAACCCTCTTCTTTCGAACCCTCAAACACAGTCGCATAGAGGTTGGCAGGGTCTATCTTCAGCACATCTACGATATACTCCCATGCAAAATCAATGGCGTCTTGTTTGAAATAATCGCCGAACGACCAGTTGCCCAGCA